>NZ_JBQEPZ010000001.1:0-1954752 GCF_052045975.1 Ralstonia sp. 22086
TGGAACCCGGACAAGTTCGTTGGCCCCGCCGGTCTGCTGCAGGCGTATCGTTTCATCGCCGACAGCCGCGATCAGGCTACCAGCGAGCGTCTGGACAACCTGGAAGATCCGTACCGCCTGTTCCGCTGCCACACCATCATGAACTGCGTCGATGTGTGCCCGAAGGGTCTGAACCCGACCAAGGCCATCGGCAAGATCAAGGAATTGATGGTGCGCCGCGCGGTGTAAGGCGCGAGTCAGGGCACTTTGGCATTGTGTGTCGCCGGAGCGGTTTCTCCGGCGACGCATTTTTAGGAAGTATGGTTGCTGTGAACACTCCGACGTTCTCCCATCAGTCCGATCCGCACAAGCGTGCCCGTTTACGCTGGCGTGCCCGACGCGGCCTGCTTGAGAACGACATCATCGTCGAGCGCTTCTTCAACCGCTACGAGACGGAGCTGTCAGATGACGACGTTGCCGCACTCTCGCAGTTGTTCGAGTTACCCGACAACGACCTGATGGATCTCCTGCTTGCACGCAAGGAACCGGAGGGTGACCTCGACGTGCCTCACATCCAGCACGTCCTGACCTTGCTGCGCTCGGTCTAAACCGGCGCGCGAGAGGTTGCCGCAAGACGAATCAGCCCAGCCGCCCCCGGCCGGCGCCCCTTGATCCGTCTGGCGGGAGTCTCCCGACTTTATTTTTATAAACAGCAGAGAAGGAAACCGACATGACGCCGTCCGAAGTGAAAGCCACCCTATCGTTTTCCGATGGCTCGCCCAGCGTCGAGCTGCCGATCTACAAGGGCACGGTTGGCCCGGACGTGATCGACATTCGCAAGCTGTACGGTCAGACGGGCAAGTTCACGTACGACCCCGGCTTCATGTCGACCGCGTCGTGCAATTCCAAGATCACCTACATTGATGGTGACAAAGGTGAGCTGCTGTACCGCGGCTACGCCATCGACGATCTGGCCAGCAAGTGCGATTTCATGGAAATCTGCTATCTCCTGCTGAAGGGTGAGCTGCCCAATGCCAAGCAGAAGGAAGAGTTCAACCATGTGGTGACAAATCACACCATGGTGCACGAGCAGATGCAGTTCTTCCTGCGCGGGTTCCGTCGTGACGCCCATCCGATGGCCGTGCTGACTGGCCTGGTTGGTGCCATGAGCGCGTTCTATCCGGACGCTGCCAACATCAACGACCCGCGCGAGCGCGAAATCTCGCAGATCCGCCTGATCGCCAAGCTGCCGACGCTGGTGGCCATGGCGTACAAGTACAACATCGGCCAGCCGAACATCTATCCGCAGAACAACCTGTCGTACACGGGTAACTTCATGCGCATGATGTTCGCCACGCCGTGCGAAGACTACAAGGTGAACCCGGTGCTGGAGAAGGCACTGGACCGCATCTTCATCCTGCACGCAGACCACGAGCAGAACGCCTCGACTTCGACGGTGCGTCTGGCCGGTTCATCGGGCACCAACCCGATCGCTGCCATTGCGGCCGGTATCGCTTGCCTGTGGGGCCCGGCGCACGGCGGCGCGAACGAAGCTGCGCTGAACATGCTGGAAGAAATCGGAACCGTCGACAAGGTGCCCGAGTTCATCAAGCAGGTGAAGGACAAGAACAGCGGCGTGCGCCTGATGGGCTTTGGCCACCGCGTGTACAAGAACTACGATCCGCGCGCCAAGCTGATGCGCGAAACCTGCCATGAAGTGCTGAACGAACTGGGCCTGCACAACGACCCGCTGTTCAAGCTGGCCATGGAGCTGGAAAAGATCGCGCTGGAAGACGAGTACTTCGTCAGCCGCAAGCTGTACCCGAACGTCGACTTCTATTCGGGCATCGTTCAGCGCGCGCTGGGCATCCCGACTTCGATGTTCACCTGCATCTTCGCGCTGGCCCGCTCGGTGGGCTGGATTGCACAGTGGGAAGAGATGATCACGGATCCGGAATACAAGATCGGCCGTCCGCGCCAGTTGTTCAACGGTGCTGCAACCCGCGAAGTGCCGTCGATCGACAAGCGCTAAGCCTGGCTGTTTGCTTTACAGAAGCCCCGCTCGGGAAACCAGCGGGGCTTTTTGTTGCCCGCAGCTGTCAGAAGGGCTTTCGCATAATGGCGAAACCCCCTTTCGTCAGTCACGTCCGGTGCCCAATGCACCGGGTGGCATAATCGATCACTCCCCACGAAACTGCTCGCGCGGCGGCCCTGAAATAAGAAAGGGCGCGTTGTGCACGGATCGCATCATGGCCAAGACGCTCTACGACAAACTCTGGGACGACCACGTCGTTCATACCGAAGAAGACGGCACGACCGTCCTCTACATCGACCGCCAACTGCTGCACGAAGTCACGAGCCCGCAGGCCTTCGAAGGCCTGAAGATGGCCGAGCGTCCGGTGTGGCGCATCAGCGCCAACCTGGCTGTGTCGGATCACAACGTGCCCACCACCGATCGTTCGCACGGCATTGCCGATCCGGTTTCGAAGCTGCAAGTCGATACGCTCGATGCCAACTGCGACAGCTACGGCATCACGCAATTCAAGATGAATGACAAGCGTCAGGGCATCGTGCACGTGATCGGGCCGGAGCAGGGCGCGACGCTGCCTGGCATGACGGTCGTGTGCGGCGATTCGCATACCAGCACGCACGGTGCGTTTGGCGCGCTTGCGCATGGCATCGGCACGTCGGAAGTCGAGCACGTGTTGGCTACGCAAACGCTGCTCGCCAAGAAGAGCAAGAACATGCTCGTGAAGGTGGAAGGGACGCTGCCGCGTGGCTGCACGGCCAAGGACATCGTGCTCGCCATCATTGGCAAGATCGGTACGGCCGGCGGCACGGGCTACGCCATGGAATTCGGTGGCTCGGCCATCCGCGCGCTGTCGATGGAAGGCCGCATGACGGTGTGCAACATGGCCATCGAAGGCGGCGCACGCGCCGGCATGGTCGCCGTGGATGATGTCACGCTCGAATACATCAAGGGTCGTCCGTTCGCGCCTCAGGGCGTGGAGTGGGAACAGGCCGTCGCCTATTGGCGCACGCTGCATTCCGACGAAGGTGCGCACTTCGATCAGGTGGTCGAGCTGCGTGCTGAAGAGATTCGCCCGCAGGTGAGCTGGGGCACGTCGCCGGAAATGGTGGTCAGCATTGAAGACCGCGTGCCAGATCCTGAAAAGGAAAAAGACCCGAACAAGCGCAACGCCATGGAGCGCGCGCTCGAATACATGGGCCTGCAGCCGAACGTCGCCATCAGCGACATCAACATCGACAAGGTGTTCATCGGCTCGTGCACCAACAGCCGCATCGAAGACATGCGCGCTGCCGCGTGGGTCGTGCAGAAGCTGGGCAAGCGCATTGCCTCGAACGTGAAGCTGGCGATGGTCGTGCCGGGCTCGGGTCTCGTGAAGGAGCAGGCCGAGCGCGAAGGGCTCGACAAGATCTTCAAGGCGGCGGGTTTTGAATGGCGCGAGCCGGGTTGCTCGATGTGTCTGGCAATGAATGCCGACCGCCTCGACCCGGGCGAGCGCTGCGCATCCACGTCCAACCGCAACTTCGAAGGCCGTCAGGGCGCGGGCGGCCGCACCCATCTGGTCAGCCCGGCGATGGCGGCTGCGGCTGCGCTGGAAGGCCACTTCGTTGACGTGCGCAAGCTCGCTTGAGCGGCAGGATAGAGAGAGCAATCATGGAACAATTCACCATCCACACCGGCCTCGTGGCGCCGCTCGACCGCGAAAACGTCGACACCGACGCCATCATCCCGAAGCAATTCCTCAAATCGATCAAGCGCACGGGCTTCGGCCCGAACCTGTTCGACGAGTGGCGCTACAAGGACGTCGGCGAGCCTGGGCAGGACAACAGCAAGCGTCCGCTGAACCCGGATTTCGTACTGAACCAGCCGCGTTACAAGGGCGCCTCGGTGTTGCTGGCGCGCAAGAATTTCGGCTGCGGCAGCTCGCGTGAGCACGCGCCGTGGGCGCTGCAGCAGTACGGCTTCCGCGCCATCATCGCGCCGAGCTTTGCCGACATCTTCTTCAACAATTGCTTCAAGAACGGCCTGCTGCCGATCGTGCTGACAGAGTCGCAAGTCGACCATCTGTTCAACGAGACGCAAGCCTTTACCGGCTACCAGCTGACTGTCGATCTGGACAAGCAGATCGTCGTCACGCCGGGCGGTACGGCGTACCCATTCGACATCACGGCGTTCCGCAAATACTGCCTGCTCAACGGCTTCGACGACATCGGTCTGACCCTGCGCTACGCCGACCAGATCAAGGCTTACGAAGCGCAGCGCTTGGCCAGGATGCCGTGGCTCGCGCACAAGCTCGTCGGCTGAGCGGATACCAGAACAACAAGGACAACTACATGACCAAGATTGCAGTGTTGCCGGGTGACGGCATTGGCAAGGAAATCGTCGCCGAGGCCGTGAAGGTGCTCAAGGTATTGGGCGAGCCCTTCGAGATGGAATTCGCCCCGGTGGGCGGCGCCGGTTACGAGGCCAAGGGCCATCCGCTGCCGGAAGACACGCTCAAGCTCGCCAAGGAGGCTGACGCCATCCTGTTCGGCGCCGTGGGCGATTGGAAGTACGACACGCTGGCGCGCGAGCTGCGCCCGGAGCAGGCCATCCTCGGCTTGCGCAAGCACCTGCAGCTGTTCGCCAATTTCCGTCCGGCGATCTGCTATCCGGAACTGGCCGGCGCGTCGAGCCTGAAGCCTGAGATCGTCTCCGGCCTCGACATCCTGATCGTGCGCGAATTGACTGGCGATATCTACTTCGGCCAGCCGCGCGGCGTGCGAGCAGCACCTGACGGTGTGTTCGCCGGCGCGCGCGAAGGCTTCGACACCATGCGCTACAGCGAGCCGGAAATCCGCCGTATCGCGCACGTCGCCTTCCAGGCTGCCGCCAAGCGCGGCAAGAAGCTGTGCAGCGTCGACAAGGCCAACGTGCTCGAGACGTTCCAGTTCTGGAAGGACATCGTCACCGATGTGCACCAGGAATATCCGGAAGTCGAGCTGTCGCACATGTACGTCGACAACGCGGCCATGCAACTCGTGAAGGCCCCGAAGAACTTCGACGTGATCGTTACCGGCAACATGTTCGGCGACATCCTTTCGGACGAGGCTGCCATGCTGACGGGCTCGATCGGCATGCTGCCGTCGGCGTCGCTCGATGCGAACAACAAAGGCTTGTATGAGCCGTCGCACGGTTCCGCGCCGGACATCGCTGGCAAGGGTGTTGCCAACCCGCTGGCGACGATCCTGTCGGCGGCGATGATGCTGCGCTATTCGCTGAACAAGGCCGAGCAGGCTGATCGCATTGAAACTGCCGTCAAGAAGGTGCTGGCGCAGGGCTACCGGACCGGCGACATCCTGACGCCGGGCTGCAAGCAGGTCGGCACTGTGGAGATGGGCGACGCGGTGGTCGCTGCCCTGTAAATCAAAGCGTGCGTTGCGGTGCCGTCACACGCGGCACCGCAATCGTCGTTTTTTGGGCGGACACATGTTGCAGTGCATTGTGTGGCCGCCAAATCGTGTATATTTTTGCAGATGATCTCGATCGCGCTCCCCGTCCTCGTACTGGGCATTCTGGGCACCCTGGCTATCGCCGCCAAGGGCACCGCCGCGCGCACTCGCATGACGCCTGTCGAGATTCGCACGACCACGAAAATCATTACCAAAAAAACGATCTCGTAGATCGTCCGTCGTGCCCGTTCGCCTTCCCCGCGCGGTCACGCCGGGCGACCGAGGCGGGGAAAATCACTAGAGGTTCACAATCATGAAGGTAGGTCTCGTCGGTTGGCGCGGCATGGTCGGTAGCGTGCTGATGCAGCGCATGCAGGAAGAAAAGGATTTCGACCTGATCGACACCGTGTTTTTCAGCACCAGCAACGCTGGCGGCAAGGCACCCGCATTCGCCAAGACGGATGCGCCCCTGGCTGACGCCAACGACATCGAAGCGCTGAAGGCATGCGACACGATCATCACGTGCCAGGGCGGCGACTACACGACCGAAGTCTTCCCGAAGCTGCGCGCTGCCGGCTGGAATGGCTACTGGATCGACGCCGCCTCGACGCTGCGCATGGAAGACGATGCCGTGATCGTGCTGGACCCGGTCAACCTGTCGCTCATCAAGAATGCGGTGGCGGCCGGCACCAAGAATTTCATCGGTGGCAATTGCACCAACTCCATCCTGCTGATGGGCGTGGGCGGTCTGTTCCGCGAAGGCTTGGTCGAATGGGTCAGCTCGATGACCTACCAGGCAGCCTCGGGCGGTGGTGCAAACCACATGCGCGAACTGCTCAAGGGCATGGGCGTGATCCACGGTGCTGTGGCCGATGAGCTGGCCAACCCGGCGTCTGCCATCCTGGACATCGACCGCAAGGTTGCCAAGACCATCCGCGAAGACGTGCCGACCGAATTCTTCCCGGCGCCGCTGGCTGGTGGGTTGATCCCGTGGATCGACAAGCAGCTCGACAACGGTCAGTCCAAGGAAGAGTGGAAGGGTCAGGCCGAGGTCAACAAGATCCTGGGCACGGCGCAGACGATTCCGGTTGATGGCCTGTGCGTGCGGATCGGCGCGATGCGCTGCCACAGCCTGGGCCTGACGCTCAAGCTCAAGCGCGACCTGCCGCTCGACGAAATCGAGCAGATCATCCGCTCGGGCAACCCCTGGGTGAAGTGGGTGCCGAACGACCGCAGCATCACCGAGAAGGAACTGACGCCGGCTTCCATCACGGGTGGCCTGGAAATCGGCGTGGGCCGTGTGCGCAAGCTGAACATGGGGCCCGAGTATGTGAGCGCCTTCGTGATCGGCGATCAGCTTCTGTGGGGCGCCGCCGAGCCGCTGCGCCGTACGTTGCGTATCCTGCTGGGCAAGTGATTCGGCCTTTGCTTTCCTTGTCAGGCCGGGCATCGACGGCTGTCGTTGCGGCCTGACAACAGAAAGTGCGCTTTTTCTACCAACGCCGCGCGGCCTGCGCGGCGTTGTGCCATCTGGACGCCCACGGTCTGTAACGTTGGTACACAATAGCGGCCGGAACGCTGTCCGCCCATTCGTGGGGTGGACGGGGCACGGGGAAGGGTTAGCGCCACATGAAGCACACGCATTCCGGGGGGGTACGTCGGGTGCTTCAGAATCTCGCCAATTGTGTCGTTTTCATAAAGATTGACGGCGGTTCTTATCCAGCATTTCACTTTTTGGGTGAACTTGCTGCGCTAACTCGTTGATGTTAAGTTCGTTTGCACATTAAAAGATAACGGAGTCGAAGGTGAGGGTGAGCCAATACCGCCGGAGAGAATCGTCCCATCGCAGTCCTCGCTGGTCGGCCGTCGCGTTTGCTGCGGCGAGCCTGCTGCTGATTCAGCCCGCTGCGCAAGCGGCCGGTTTCGGCGCGCTGCACGTGCGTTCCAGCCTCGGCCAGCCGCTGCAGGCCGAAATCGATCTGACCGGCGTGACGCCCGAAGAGGCGCAAAACCTGGTCGCCAAACTGGCCGCGCCGGATGCCTATTCGCGTGCCGGCCTGACCTACAACCCGATCGTCTCCTCGCTGCGTGCCTCGCTGGAGCGCCAGTCGAATGGTAACTACGTGGTGCGTCTGCGCTCGACGCAGCCCGTCGCCGAGCCGTTCGTTGATGTTCTGGTCGACTTGAACTGGGCGAGCGGCCACGTTTCGCGCGCCTATACGTTCTTGCTGGACCCGGTGGGCTCCAGCAATACTGCACAGAATTTCGCGCCGACGCCGGTGGTGCAGGCCACCACGCCGGGCGCCGCTGAATCGACGTCGGCTGCCTCGGCAGCTCAACCGCAAGCTGCAGCCCCGACTGCGGCTGCGCCGGCACCGGCACGCCAGCCCCGTGCTGCTCGCCAAGCCGCGCGTGCCCAGCAAGCTGCTCCTGCTGCTGCCGCGCCGGACGCTACGCCTGGTGGCTCGTACACCGTGCAGCGCGGCGATAGCCTGTATGACGTGGCATCGACGGCCGCTCAGGGTCAGGATGCCGTGTCGCTCGACCAGATGCTGCTGGCGCTGTACCGTAACAACCCCAACGCTTTCATTGGCGGCAACATCAACCGGCTGCGTACCGGTTCGGTGCTGAAAGTGCCGTCGCAGGCCGAAGCGCAGAAAACGCCTGCGCGTGAAGCACGCCGCGAGGTCATTGCGCAAACGTCCGGCTTCGCCGGCTACCGCAATCGCCTCGCAACGGCAGCGGAAGCCAACGCGGCCACGGATACCGATTCCGCCCGCCAGCAAAGCGGCAGCGTGTCGGCCCGTGTGCAGGATCAAGCTACGCCCGCTGCCAGCGGCCGTGACGAATTGCGTCTGTCCAAGGCTGACCGTGCCGGCAAGGCTGGCGCGGCAGCCGCCCGCGACGAGGAACTCGTCGCCAAGGAGCGCGCGCTCAAGGAGATGGAGTCACGCGTTGCACAGTTGGAGAAGAATCTCTCTGACATGCAACGCCTGGTTGAATTGAAGAACGCTGAACTGGCCAAGGCCGCCAGCGCTGCCAAGCCGGCCGCTGGTGCTGCACCGTCGACGGCGGCTCCGGCAGTGGCGGCGGCCAATGCGCCCGCTCCCGCACCGGCAGCAGCGTCCACGTCTGCCCCGGCCCCTGTTGCCGCTGCGCCGGCGGAAACGGCCGCCGCCCCGGCTTCGTCGGCGACGGCTGCAGCGTCGGCTTCCGCACCGGAGGCCGCATCGGCGCCGTTGGCGGCAGCCTCTGCACCGCAAGCAACTGCCAGCGCACCGGTTGCTGCTGCGTCGGCTCCCGCTGCCGCGCCGAAGAAGGCGCCCGTAGTTGTGGCCCCGCCGCCGCCGATCCAGGAAGAATCGTTCCTCTCGTCGCTGCTGGGCAACCCGATGGCTCTGGGCCTGGGTGGCTTGGTGGTCGCCCTGCTGGGTGGTCTGGTGGTGTATCGCCGTCGCCAGCAGAAGCCTGAGCAGGCGCATGGCTTCCAGGACAGCCTGCTGTCGCAGGAAAGCACTGTGATGGCGGGTGCCAACTCGCTGTTTGGCGCGGCCGGTGGTCAAAGCGTCGACACTTCGCAGCACAGCGTGTTCGGTGCGGATTTCCGCATTGGTGGCGGCAACGAGAGCAATGAAGTCGACCCGATTGCCGAGGCCGATGTCTACATCGCCTACGGCCGCGACGTACAAGCCGAAGAAATCCTGCGCGAGGCTCTGGAGCAGCATCCGGAGCGCCAAGCCATTCGTCTGAAGTTGATGGAAATTTACGCCAATCGTCAGGACGCCCATGGCTTCCAGACCATTGCTGAAGAGATGCTGGCGCAAGTCGGCGCGGCCTCGTCGGAATGGGCAGAGGCGGCTGCGATGGGCCGCAAGTTTGATCCCGCCAACCCGCTGTACCTGACGGTGCAGGGTGATGGGAGCCATGTTGGTGCCGAAGCCCATGCGGAACCGAGCCACGCTGGCGCCGCAGTGGCAGGTGCCGCTGCCCTGGCCGGTGTGGGCGCCGCAGTGGCTGCCGAGGCCTTCAGCCCGACGGTGACCGGTCAAACCACCCGTCGCGGGGACGACTGGACCACGCTGTCTCCGGATCTGGACCCGTCCGCACCGTCGACCAAAGCGCCGCAACTGGCCGATTTCGATCTGCCGCTGGAGTCGTTCCCGGCGCCGGCAGCAGGCGAGCCGATCACCGCGCCGGAAGAAGCATCGGACATCTTCAAGGTGCATGCAGAACCTGAAGCGGATCTCCCCCAGTTCAACGCGCACGCTGGCGAGGCTTATCAGCCCGTCGCCGCGCCCCCGCTGCACATGGACTTGTCGGACTTGTCGCTGGATCTGAACCCGACGCCGCCTGCCGCAGAAACGGCTGCTCCGGCAGCCTCGGTTGCCGGGGAGGAAAGCCTGCCGAGCTGGGCTCAGCCGACCGACCTGTCGCAGGCTCCGATGCATTTCGAATCCGAGCCGCACCACGCGGAGCACGCTGAAGTCGCGAACGACGAACCGCAATCGGCTATCCGCCTAGACACCAACCTGCCGCACACGCTGTCCGGTGAGCACGGTGCCGACGGTGTGCGCGATCTGCAGATCAAGTTCGATCTGGCCAAGGCCTACATCGAGATTGGCGACAAGGAAGGCGCACGCGAACTGCTGCAGGAAGTGCTGGATTTGGGCGATCCGTCGTTCCACGCCGAGGCGCAAGCCTTGATGCGCCAGATCGGCTGACGCAACGCGTTTTACGCCATCGACAGCGCCGGCAGGGTGGTATCCTGCCGGCGTTTTTCTTTCCGCATGAGGATTCACACGGCATGACGCGCATCGCGCTTGGCATTCAGTACGACGGTGCCGCGTTTTCGGGATGGCAATCGCAGCCGCACGGCAACACCGTGCAGGACGCACTGGAGGCGGCCCTGCGACAGTTTGCCGGCGTGGCGCTCCCGACCACGGTGGCCGGCCGCACCGATGCGGGTGTGCATGCGCTGGGCCAGGTCGTCCACCTGGATACCGACCTCGTGCGCGAGCCGTTTTCGTGGGTGCGCGGCACCAACGCGTTTCTGCCCCCCACGGTGGCCGTGAGATGGGCGCAGGAAATGCCGGAGGACTTCCACGCGCGCTTCTCCGCGCATCGCCGCACGTATTACTACGCGCTGACCTTCGGCCCGACGCGCGCACCGTTGCTCGAAGATAAGGCGGGCTACGTGATGCTGCCGCCTGGCCAAGCGCTTGACGTGGCAGCCATGAACGAGGCTGCGCAGGTCTTGGTCGGTGAGCACGATTTCTCGTCGTTCCGCGCGGCCGAATGCCAAGCCAAGTCGCCCGTCAAAACGATGTACTCGATCGAGGTGCGAGGCGAGGGCGAGTGGGTATTCGTCCGTATTCGTGGCAGTGCATTCCTGCACCACATGGTGCGCAACATCATGGGCTGCCTGGTGGCGATCGGGCGGGGCCGGCAGCCATCTTCCTGGATGCGCGATGTGCTGGCAGCACGCAGCCGCGTCGCCGCCGCCCCGACCTTCATGCCCGACGGGTTGTATCTGGCCGAGGTCGGCTATCCTGATGTCTTCTCGTTGCCGGCATCTCCGGCATCGTCCAGCCTGTTTCGTGGCGTGTTCGACGAATACGTCGGCCCGTGAACTCCGCTTCCACCATGCCGTTGCACCGTACCCGTATCAAGCTGTGTGGCCTGACCCAGCCGGCCGACGTCGACCACGCCGTCGAACTCGGCGCCGATGCGATCGGGCTCGTCTTCTATCCGCCCAGCCCGCGTTACGTCGCCACCGAACGCGCTGCCGAGCTGGCTCGCCGCGCCGGTCCGTTCGTCACCGTGACGGGCCTGTTCGTCAACGCCAGCGCGGACGACGTGGCGCGCGTGCTGGACAAAGTGCCGCTTACGCTGCTTCAGTTCCACGGTGACGAGCCGGCAGAGCTGTGCGCCGAGATTGCAGCGAAGGTGCGGCTGCCGTGGCTGCGTGCCCTGCGTGTTCAGCCCGGGGCCGATTTGGTAGAATTCGGCAATCGGTTTGCCGCTGCTCAAGGCCTGCTGCTCGACGCATTTGTTGAGGGGTATGGCGGCGGCGGCCACGTCTTCGACTGGACTCTCATTCCTTCGCAATGGCTCCCGCAATCGCCATCCTTGCCAACCACAAGCGCCGCTCCTCGGCTCGTTTTGAGTGGTGGGTTGAGCGCGCAAAACGTCGCTGGCGCGATTGAACGCGTGCGGCCATACGCTGTTGACGTCAGCAGCGGGATCGAGGCCGCACGGGGCGTGAAAGACCACGCCCGGATGACCGCATTTGTGCGTGCGGTCCGCGAGGCCGATGCAGCCCTGGGCGCATCGGTTCAGGCCTGAGCCGATCCGGCAGGTCTTTCGCGACGCACGCCTTCCTGAATATTTCCGCCGACAGGGCTTCACCCTGACCTCGGCGGACGCCTCGAGAGATTGCCATGTACAACCTGCCCGACGCCCACGGCCATTTCGGCCCCTACGGCGGCACCTTCGTTGCCGAAACGCTGTCCCACGCGCTGGATGAGCTGCGCGACGCCTATGCGCGCTATCAGCACGATCCCGAGTTCATCAAGGAATACGAATACGAGCTGAAGCATTTCGTCGGTCGGCCGTCGCCCATCTATCACGCACGCCGCCTGACCGAACACTGCGGTGGCGCGCAGATCTACCTCAAGCGTGAGGACCTGAACCACACCGGCGCGCACAAGGTGAACAACGTGATCGGCCAGGCGCTGCTCGCGCGCCGCATGGGCAAGCCACGCGTGATTGCCGAAACGGGCGCCGGCCAGCACGGTGTTGCCACCGCCACGATTGCCGCGCGCTACGGCATGGAGTGCGTCGTCTACATGGGCAGCGAAGACGTGCGCCGCCAGGCCGCCAACGTCTACCGCATGAAGCTGCTAGGCGCGACCGTGGTGCCGGTGGAGTCGGGCTCGCGCACGCTCAAGGACGCGCTGAACGAAGCGATGCGCGACTGGGTGACCAACGTGGCCGACACCTTCTACATCATCGGCACGGTGGCAGGCCCGCACCCGTATCCGATGATGGTGCGCGACTTCCAGGCCGTGATCGGCGAGGAATGCAAAGTGCAGATGCCGGAGATGACCGGCCGCCAGCCGGACGCGGTGATCGCCTGTGTGGGCGGCGGCTCCAACGCCATGGGCATCTTCTATCCGTACATTGACCACACCGACGTGAAGCTGATCGGCGTGGAAGCAGCGGGCGAGGGCATCGAGACCGGTCGCCACGCCGCGTCGCTTACGGGCGGCTCACCGGGCGTACTGCACGGTAACCGCACCTATCTGCTGCAGAATGAAGACGGCCAGATCATCGAGACGCATTCGATCTCGGCCGGGCTCGATTATCCGGGCGTCGGTCCGGAGCACGCCTGGTTGAAGGATGTGCGGCGCGCGGAATACGTCGGCATTACCGACAAGGAGGCGCTGCAGTCATTCCACGACCTGTGCCGCATGGAGGGCATCATCCCGGCGCTGGAATCGAGCCACGCGCTGGCGTATGCGTGCAAGCTGGCGCCGACACTGCCTAAGGACAAGATCCTGCTGGTGAACCTGTCCGGCCGTGGCGACAAGGATATGCATACCGTCGCCGAATTCTCCGGTATCAAACTCTAACGGCACTGGCACACGCATGACCGAGCGCGCCATCGACGGCATCTTCAACGAGGACTGCATTACCGGGGTCGGGCATCTGGCCGACGGCAGTGTGGACCTTGTCATCGCCGATCCGCCGTACGGGCTGGGCAAGGATTACGGCAACGACTCCGACAAGCTGTCGGGCGATGCATACCTCGCCTGGTCCGAACGCTGGATCGATGCGGTGCGGCCGAAGCTGGCGCGCAACGGATCGCTCTACCTGTTCTGCACGTGGCAATACGCGCCGGAACTGTTCGTGATGCTCAAGCGGCGCCTCACGATGGTCAACGAGATCATCTGGGACCGCCGAGTGCCGAGTATGGGCGGCAGCACGCGCAAGTTCTCGTCGGTGCACGACAACATCGGCTTTTTTGCCGCTTCACGCGATTACTACTTCGATGTCGACGCCGTGCGCATTCCGTACGATGCCGAGACGAAAAAAGCGCGCAGCCGCAAGCGTTTCGAGGGCAAGAAGTGGCTGGAAGTCGGCTACAACCCGAAGGACGTGTGGAGCGTGTCGCGCCTGCACCGGCAAGACCCGGAGCGCGCCGAGCATCCAACCCAAAAGCCGCTGGAACTGGTGGAACGCATGATTCTGGCAAGCTGCCCGCCGGGCGGTCTGGTGCTGGACCCGTTCCTGGGCAGCGGCACAACGGCGGCCGCGTGTGCAAGGCTTGACCGCCGCTTCGCCGGCTTCGAGATCAATGCCGACTATTGCCGCGTGGCGCGCGAGCGGGTGGCTGCTGTGCATGCCGCCGCTGCCGCCAACGTCCAACCGACTGAATCGCAGGCGCCTGAGACTATCAAGGTCGCCTGAAACCTGATCCCCCTATGTCCCGCATCGCTCAAACTTTTTCGCAGTTGTCCGCACAGGGCCGCAAGGGCCTGATTCCGTTCATCACGGCGGGTGATCCGTACCCCGAGATGACCGTCGACCTGATGCACGCGCTGGTCAAGGGCGGTTCCAACGTCATCGAACTGGGCGTACCGTTCTCCGACCCGATGGCGGACGGCCCAGTTATTCAGCGTGCTTCGGAGCGCGCATTGGCCAAAAAGGTCGGTCTGCGCACGGTGCTGGAGTATGTGCGTGCATTCCGCACCACCGATTCAACGACGCCCGTGGTGCTCATGGGCTACGCCAACCCGATCGAGCGCATGGGCGTGGAGGCGTTTGCCAAAGCTGCATCCGAAGCCGGCGTGGACGGCGTCCTCGTGGTCGACTATCCGCCCGAAGAGTGCGAGGCTTTTGCCAACACCATGCGCGCCGCTGGCATTGATCCGATCTTCCTGCTGGCGCCCACGTCCACCGAAGCGCGTATCGCGCAGATCGCGCGCGTGGCGAGTGGCTACATCTACTACGTGTCGCTCAAAGGCGTGACAGGCGCGGCCACCATCGACCTCGACGCTGTGGCGGCACGCATCCCGCAAATCCGCCAGCACGCGCGGCTGCCGGTGGGCGTCGGGTTCGGCATTCGTGACGCTGCAACGGCACGTGCGATCAGCGGTGTGGCGGATGCGGTGGTCATCGGATCCCGCATTGTGCAATTGCTTGAAGAAGCACCTCGCGAACAAGCGGTACAATACTTGACTGATTTCATCGCGGAGATTCGCCAGGCGCTCGACGCCTGATCTCGGCGACACCGCATTCAAGGAGCACGCATGAGCTGGCTGGACAAACTGCTTCCGCCCAAGATCCAACAGACCGACCCGTCGCAACGCAAGGGCATTCCGGAGGGCCTCTGGGTCAAATGCCCGGCCTGCGAGTCGGTGCTGTATCGGACCGACGTCGAGGCCAACCTGCACGTCTGCCCGAAGTGCGACCACCACATGCGTATCGGAGCCCGTGCTCGCCTGGACGCGCTGCTGGACGCCGAAGGGCGCTATGAGTTGGGTCAGGAGATCCTCCCGGTCGACGCGCTCAAGTTCAAGGACAGCAAAAAGTACCCCGACCGCATCAAGGCCGCCATGGACAACACCGGCGAGACCGATGCGATGGTCGTGATGGGCGGCGCCATCCATGCATTGCCGGTGGTGGTGGCCTGCTTCGAGTTCGAATTCATGACGGGCTCGATGGGCTCGGTGGTGGGCGAGCGTTTCGCGCGTGGTGCGCAGATGGCGCTGGAACAGAAGGTGCCGTTCATCTGTGTGACGGCCTCGGGCGGTGCGCGCATGCAGGAAAGCCTGCTGTCGCTCATGCAAATGGCCAAGACCACTGCGATGGTCCAGAAGCTGGCGCTAGCCAAGCTGCCGTTCATCAGCGTGCTGACCGATCCGACCACGGGCGGTGTGTCCGCCAGCTTCGCCTTCATGGGCGACGTGGTGATCGCCGAGCCCAAGGCAATGATCGGCTTTGCCGGTCCGCGTGTGATCGAGCAGACCGTTCGCGAGAAACTGCCGGAAGGCTTCCAGCGCGCTGAGTTTCTGCTGCAGAAGGGCGCCATCGACATGATTGTCGACCGCCGCAACATGCGCCGCGAGATCGCAGAGCTTCTTGCGCTCCTGCAGAAGCAACCGGCCGACGCACTGGCCTGATGCAGCACATCTGTTGAACCGAAGCGCGGGCGTGAGTCCGCGCTTCTTGTTTTTGCGCGGCCCGTTTCCTGAAGCCGCGCCACCTATTTCGCATGCCTACATTCGACACGCTGCCCGACTGGCTGGCCCACCTGGAAACCGCACACCCGGTCGGCATCGACATGGGCTTGGCCCGCATCAGTCGCGTGCGCGATGCGCTCGGGCTGGAATTCAAGTCAGTCGTCTTTACGGTGGGCGGCACCAATGGCAAGGGCTCGACCTGCGCGATGCTCGAGGCGATCTTGCTGGCCGCCGGCTACAAGGTCGGTTGCCATACCTCGCCACACCTGATCGATTTTAACGAGCGCGCTCGCGTGAATGGAGAGATCGCCACCGACGCGATGCTGCTGCCGCACTTCGCGGCCGTAGAGCGCGCGCGCTGCAGCTTCCCTGAGCCCGTCAGCCTGACCTATTTCGAATTCACCACGCTGGCGATCATGCATCTGTTCGCCAACGCGGGTCTTGATGCGGTGATCCTCGAAGTCGGCCTGGGTGGCCGGTTGGACGCGGTCAACATTGTCGACACGGATTGCGCCATCATCACCAGCGTCGATCTCGATCACATGGCCTACCTGGGCGATACCCGCGAGGCGATCGGCTTTGAGAAAGCCGGCATCTTCCGTGCAGGCAAGCCGGCGATCTGCTCTGACCCGGTGCCGCCGATCTCCCTAGTGAAACACGCCGAGGCCATTGGCGCAGATCTCTGGCTGATCGGTCGCGATTTCAACTTCCAGGGCGACAAGCAGCAGTGGGGCTTTAGCGGCCGCGGGCGCCGTTGGTCGAGCCTGGGCTATCCCGCATTGCGCGGGGCGAACCAACTGCTGAATGCGTCGGCGGCGCTGGCTGCTTTGGAATCAGTGCGCGATCGGTTGCCGATCTCGGCGCAGGACGTGCGTCTGGGGCTGTCGCAGGTGGTGCTGCCGGGGCGCTTCCAGGTTCTGCCGGGGCGTCCGTCCGTGATCCTGGATGTCGCACACAACCCGCACGCGTCGGCCGCGCTGGGCCAGAACCTCGAGAACATGGGCTTCTACCGCTACACCTACGCGGTGTTCGGTGCGATGCAGGACAAGGACATCGAAGGTGTGCTCCGGCACATGCTCGACAAGGTCGATCACTGGTGCCTGACCGACTTGCCGACGCCGCGCGCGGCGACTGCCGCAAGCCTGGCGCAGGTGCTGGCCGACGCCGGTTTCCGCGCAGGCAAGGAATCAAGCGTGAGCACATTCAGCGATCCCGCCACAGCCTATCGCAACGCCATGGAGCGGGCCACCGAGGATGATAGAATCGTGGTCTTCGGATCGTTCTACACCGTTGCCGGCGTGCTGGCGGAGCGCAAGAGTCGCGCGCACTAAAACCGGGGCCCTCATGGGACTGTTTTCCATCTTTTCCTCCCGCAAGAACGCTGAAGGCCAACGCACACGCGGCGCAGCCGCCGGTAGTGCTGCCGATGTGGCTCGCGATGCGGTGCGGGGTTCGCGCGCATCGTCGAATGCTCGCAGCCGCGCTTCCCGTCGCACCGACGATGACGACGACGGTCTTGACCCTGAACTCCCGCAAAAACAACGCGCTCGCCGCAGGCTGATCGGTGCCGTGGTGCTGGTTGGCGCCGCCGTGATCGTGCTGCCCCTCGTGTTTGATTCCAAGCCGCGCCCCGTGACCGATGCCGTGGCCGTGCAGATCCAGGATCAGCCGGTCGATCGTGGCGCCAAGGCCTCGACCGACGAGCCGAAGGTCGCCAGCCGGCGTTCCGCGTCGCGTCCCGCAGTTTCGTCGACGGATCAGGCGCAGGCGCTTGACCAGGGCGAAGAGGTTGTCGCAAGCAATGACGCGCCGCCCGCAGCCCAGAACCCGCCGGCTGCAGCCAAGCCCGCGACACCGCCCAAGCCCGTCGCCAGTCCGACGCCACCTGCTGAATCCAAGCCCGCAGCGAAACCTGCCCAACCGGCCGCCCAGCCCCCACAGCAAGCGGCTGCACCGAGCACCGATGCCAACGGCGGCAAGTTCATTCTCCTGATCGGCGCATTCGCTTCAGAGGACCGCGCCCGCAATTGGCTGGGCAAGCTCAAGGGCGAGAAGATTCCGGGTTACATCGAACACAAGAAGGTGCCTGAGAAGGGCGATCTGGCCTTGCTGCGAGCGGGGCCGTTCAACGATCGTGCGTCTGCGGAAGCGGCGCAGAAGCGTGCAGAGCAGATTGGCCTGACGCCCAAACTCGTGCAGCAATGATGATGCGACCGAACGTGGACTCAGCGCGCTCGTCAGATTTGCTGATTCATCACCCCGCACTCCGCCACAGTCAATCCAAGCCGCTGCCCGATGCAACCGACTTTCTTTGACTACGGTGTGCTGTTCATCATCGTCACATCGGCGCTGATTGGGTTGTTTCGGGGGCTGATCCGCGAAGTGCTGGCGCTGCTGGGGTGGCTGTTTGCCGCGTGGGTGGCGTACACGTTTTCTGGTGTGGCGGCGGGCTGGATGCCGGAATCGCTGCCCGGTGGGCCGGTGGCACGCACCATTCTCGGTTTCGTCCTACTGTTTATCGTGACGGTGATTGCAACTTCGCTGGTGGGCGCACTGCTTTCGGCGGCCCTGGCGAGCGCGGGGCTCAAGCCGGCAGATCGCGGTTTGGGTATGGTGTTCGGGTTGGCACGCGGTGGCGTGATCATCCTCGTGTTGATGACGGTGGCCGGCTTTACCAGTCTGCCTGAGCAACCGTTCTGGCGCGAGGCGATTACGCGACCCTATGCGGAGCAGGCAGCACAAGCGGCCAAGCCGTTGTTGCCCCCGGACGTCGCGAAGTATGTTCACTATTGATCTGGAGCGCCTGGCCACGAGCTAGGCGATCCGGAAAGCTTTTTCGGCGCCCGCAACGGGTGTGGGCGCCACCAAATACGTTCTCGCTGGAGTTCGACATGTGCGGTATCGTTGGGGTGGTTTCAGCCACGCCCGTCAATCAGCTGATCTACGACAGTCTGTTGCTCCTGCAACACCGGGGGCAAGACGCGGCGGGCATTGCCACCGCATCAGGCAGCACTTTCCACATGCACAAGGCCAACGGCATGGTTCGGGACGTGTTCCGCACCCGTAACATGCGCGGCCTGCCGGGTACGAGCGGCATCGGCCAAGTGCGCTATCCGACCGCGGGTTCCTCCAGCGAAGAAGAAGCCCAACCGTTCTATGTCAACGCGCCGTTCGGCATCGTGCTGGCACACAACGGCAACCTGACGAACTCCGATCAGCTGCGCGACGAGATGTTCCGGCGCGACCGCCGCCACATCAACACGCAGTCTGACTCGGAAGTGCTGCTCAATGTGCTGGCCGACGAGCTGCAACGCGCCAGCAACGACATCCCGCTGAATCGCGATTCCATCTTCACGGCCGTGGAAGGCCTGCACCGCCGCGTGCGCGGTTCGTATGCCATCGCTGCCGAGATTTCCGGCTACGGCGTGCTGGCTGTGCGCGACCCGTTTGGCATCCGCCCGCTCGCACTTGGTAGCCAGGAAACGCCGGAGGGCCACATCGAATACATGGTCGCTTCGGAGTCCGTGGCGCTGGAAGGCATCGGCTTCAAGTTCGAGCGCGATGTGGCCCCGGGCGAAGCCATCTTCATCGACCTCGAGGGCAAGCTGCACACCAAGCAATGCGCCGCCAACCCTGTGCTTTCGCCCTGCATTTTTGAATACGTGTATCTCGCCCGCCCGGACTCCCGTATGGATGGCGTGTCGGTGTACGACGCGCGCCTGCGCATGGGCGATTACCTGGCCGAGAAGATCAAGCGCGAGGTCACCGACAAGATCGACGTGGTGATGCCGATCCCGGATTCATCGCGTCCGGCCGCAATGCAAGTGGCCAACCACCTGGGCGTGCCGTATCGCGAAGGTTTCTTCAAGAACCGCTACGTTGGCCGTACCTTCATCATGCCGGGCCAGGCGGTGCGCAAGAAGTCCGTGCGTCAGAAGCTCAACGCCATGGCGATCGAGTTCAAGGACAAGAACGTGCTGATCGTCGACGACTCCATCGTGCGCGGCACGACCTCGTCGGAGATCGTGCAGATGGCGCGCGATGCCGGTGCGAAGAAGGTGATCTTCGCTTCGGCCGCGCCGCCGGTGAAGTTCCCGAACGTGTACGGTATCGACATGCCGACGCGCGGCGAACTGGTGGCTTATGGCCGCACGCACGAAGAGATTGCCAAGATCATCGGCGCCGACCAGCTCGTGTACCAAGACGTGGAAGACATGAAGCGCGCCGTGCGCGACGTCAATCCGGCGCTGAAGGATTTCGATGCGTCATGCTTTGACGGCAAATACGTAACCGGCGACATTGACGAGGCTTACCTTGATCGCCTGGAGGCTGCGCGCAACAACTCGGCCAAGGCCGATCGTGAGAATGCGCAGAACGATGATCCGCGTACGCAATTGCATCTGCAGCGCTCTGCCGTGAACGAGTAAATCTCGAGCGCAGCAAAAGAAAAGCCCGTCATCGCGACGGGCTTTTTTGTTGGGCGTTGCGATCGCGCCTTACTTGAGCATGCGACGACGCAGCAGCCACAGGCACAGCAGCAGCGCGCCAACGGCGTAGAGAAGCAGCACGCCGAGGTGCAGCAGGATGTTCTCCGGCGTGCGGCCCAGCATCAGCGGGCGGATCAGGTCTACCGCGTGCGGCAATGGCAGCACGCTCGTCGCTGCGCGCACGGGCGCCGGCAGTTGCGAGAGCGGAAAGAACACGCCCGAGAGCAGCATCATCGGCGTGATCACCAGCGTCTGGTAGAACATGAAGAAGTCGTAGTTGGGCGCGAGCGCCGTCATGTTCATCGCCAGGCAGGCAAAGGTAAAGCCGGTCAGCACGATAACGGGTAGGGCGAGCAGTGCTTGCGGCATCGACGCATAGCCGAGAGCACCGGCAACCAGCATGATCGCCAGGCCCGAGAGCACCGACTTGCTGGCGGCCCAGAGCAGCTCCCCAAGGACCACGTCACCCAGGCTGAGCGGCGCGTACAGAATTGCTTCCCAGGTACGTTGCACGTGCATGCGCGAAAACGCGGAATACATCGCCTCGAAGCTCGCCGACATCATCGTGCTGGACGCCACCGTGCCGGCTGCCAGGAATGCGATGTACGACACGCCGTCGACGCGCCCGACCAGCAGGCCCAGGCCGAGCCCAAGGCCGAACAGGTAAATCATCGGGTCAGCCAGATTGCCGGCCATCGACGGAATGGCCAGCTTGCGCCACACCATGAAGTTGCGCAGCCAGACGTACTGCCAGTTGCGGAAGTTCAGTGGTAGCAGGGGCTGCGGAAAGGCGCGTTTCTGCGTTGGGGTGAGTGCGGTTTCAGTGGACATGGGCGGTTCTCTCAGTCGCGCATTTCGCGGCCGGTCAGGCGCAGGAACACATCTTCGAGATTGGCCGGGCGGTGCAGATAGCGCAGCCCGGGCATGGTGTGCGTTTCTGCCTGCGTGCGCAGCGCGGCCACCAGCGGCTGCGGATCGCGTGCATAGCAGAAGAGCGTCTCGCCACTGGTTTCGACGCGATCAGCGAGCGGTGTCAGCAGCGCGCGCAGGGCGTTGAGGTCGTCGCCGTAGACTTCTACGACGTCGCAGCCGATTTCGCGTGCGATGAGTTCTTGTGGCTTGCCTTGCGCGATCTTCCGGCCGTTGTCGATCACGCAGAGCTCATCGCACAGGCGCTCGGCTTCTTCCATGAAATGCGTGGTCAGCAAGATGGTCTTGCCTGCTGCGAGCAATGAGCGCAGGCGCTCCCAGATCAAATGTCGCGCTTGCGGGTCGAGCCCCGTGGTGGGCTCGTCCATGACGAGGATGTCGGGATCGTTGATCAGCGCGCGCGCTACCGTCAGCCGTCGCTTCATGCCGCCCGAGAGGGCGCGTACGGGCGCATCGGCCTTCTGTTCGAGCCGCGCGAACTCCAGCAGGGTAGGAATGCGCTCGCGAATGGTCGCAGACGAGAGGCCAAAGTAGCGCCCAAAGATCCGCAGGTTTTCCGAGACGGAGAAATCAGGATCGAGATTGTCGAACTGCGGCACGACGCCCACACGCATGCGCGCGCGGTGCGCGGCCTCGGGGACGGGCTCGTCGCACAGTCTCAGGCTGCCCGCATCGGGCATCGTCATGCCGAGCAGCATGCGCAGCGTGGTGGTCTTGCCGGCACCGTTGGGGCCGAGCAGGCCAAAGCACTGGCCGCGGCGCACGCTGAAGCTCAGGTTGTCGACGACAGTCTGGTCGCCGTAACGTTTGCGCAAGCCTTCGACGCTGAGGATCGGTGTGCTGCTCACGCCAAAACCTTCTTGCTCGTATCGCACATTGCCTCCGTTGCAAAACGCCGATTATGCGCCGGCATCCGCATATGCGTATGAGGGGAATCTGCGACGACATTGCGCGGCTCTCAGGCAACAAAAAGGGCCAGGCGACATGCCTGGCCCGAGCTTGCAGCGCGCGCATCACTGCGCGCTCTGGCGGGGTTACTTGGTGACGGCGTTACCGACCACGCCACCCAGTGCCGCACCACCCAGCGTGGCGCCCGGACCGCCCCAGATGGCCGCCCCGGCGACACCACCTGCGGCTGCGCCTAGCGCAGTGTTGCGCTGCTTTGGCGTCATGTCCGCGCATCCGCTGACGGATGCCAATGCGGCCGCCAGAATCAAGGATACGAAGGCACGCATAACAAACTCCTTTTGTCGTCTGTGTAACTTCATTCAAGAGCATGCACGCCGCTATGTGCAGGGCAGGTTGCCTGAAAGGCTTGTCAGCCGATTCCCACACCTTCAGCGTGGCTGCAGAGGACAAAGTTCCCCGGCTCGTCAGGCCTTGGCCGGCTTTTGCTGACGCTCGTACTTGAATTCCGGCAGCGCCTTGATGGCGTCTTTGGTCGCGCCAGGCAGCACGATTCTGCCTTGATCGTACTGGAACTGATTCACAGGAATGGCCACGTCATGCCGGCCCAGGCCCACAAAGCCGCCCGCCCCCACGATGGCAAACGACACGGCGTTTTCCGGCGTCACGATCAAGTCCTGCACATTGCCGACCTTCTCCTTGGCCTCGTTGTAGACCGGCTTGCCCAGCACCTGCTTCTTCACACTCACGCCCTTGATGACGGCATCGAGTTCAGTAACGGATACCCCTAGCGCGGCGTGGCCCGCGACCTGCGCGAAAGCCTGCGGTGTGGCGGCAATGGTGGCGCCAGCGATCAGGGCGGCGGCGAGACGTTTCATCGTGACTCCGTGGTCTGGTGAAGGATGCGATTCACTCTAACGCGCACATGGCCGGCACCGCAGGCGATGGCGTCCGAAACACCTGTAGGACAAACGGTTGAGGTCAAGGAAATCGGCATCCTGCGCGGCTACACTGAAACGCCCGGCACATGCTGGACGTATTCACCGATCTCACGAGGGAGTAACCGACATGATGACTCTGGAGCAACTCGGCGTTCTGCAACGATCGCAGCTCGAAACCTGGATGGCGGTCACGGAAGAGGCCGTGAACGGCGTCAATCGCTTGATCGGGCTCAATCTGCAGGCCCTCAAGACCGGTCTTGGCGAAACGGAGCACTGCCTGCACGACGCCGCCGGTGCGCACGACGCCGGCGAATGGTGGAACGCACAAGCGCGTTATCTGCAACCGGCTGGCGAACGTGTCTCTGGCTATACCCGCAACTTTGTTGAAATCGGCGTCGAGACACAGAACGGAATTGCCCGCGCCTTGCAACGCCACGGTGACGAAGTGCGCCGCCAATGGGGCTTCCTCGCGGAAAACCTTGTGGACGCCGCGCCTCCTGGTGCCGAGGCGGCCGTGAATTTTTTCAAAGCATCGGTCGGCCTGGAGGTGGCCGCCGCAGAGGCGGCTGAAGATGCCGGTACGAGCCGGATCCTGAGCCCAAGTGACGTAACCGCCAAGGACGGCACTGCACACTAGGCCTCCTCTGTACGGGTGAGAAGCGTCGGCGTGGGCCGACAGTCATTTCGGTACAGTCCTACAAAACGGCGCGGGCGGAACTCGACACTCCGCCGGTGCGCGCGTCTCTACACTTCCTACATGCCTATCAACATGTGGGAGGTTCTCATGCCCTATCTCGTTGCGTGGCTCTTGGGTGTTCCCGCGCTTGTGTTGCTGGTGATCTGGCTCTTCGTGCATTGACACGGAGCTCGACCTATCCAATACGAACCGGAGGCCACATGACTTTCCGAGACGACTGCAAAATCGAGGTATCCGCCTATGAGCTTTCACCGCAAGCATGGCGCGCAGAAGTGAGCATCCTGCGCGCCAGTAACGGTGAGACCCTGTTAGCCCGCACCACCGTGCGCGAATCCGCCAACACGTATTCGAGCGCCGCCAGAGCCTTGGAAGCCGCGCGAGCGTATGCCGAAGCGATGATCGCCGCAGGCGAGTTCGACTGCAGCCCCGCGCTGGACTGATGAGGCGAGCGTGATGCGCGGAGTGGCGTTACGTTCTGTTACTAATTCGCCAGCGCCGTATCACCTGTGTCAGCGGCCCTGAATACAATACAGATACCGTATTCCGCGCCGGCTACGGACTCGCTCGGCGCTCTAGCTGCAGGTGATCAAGATGATTCGACGCAATGTGCTGTGGATTGCAGGTGCAGCCGCACTGGCAGTGCTGGCCGTGCCGCGGATGGCGTCGGCGCATGTGAGCGTCGGCATCGGGTTTGGCGTGCCGGTGGCGCCTGTGTATGTGGCACCTGCGCCGGTGTACTATCCGGCGCCGCCTCCGGTCTACTACCCGCCCCCGCCGCCTCCGGCGTATTACGCCCCGGCGCCTGTGTATTACGGTCCGCCTGCGTATGGCCCGGCCCCGGTTGTGGTGGGCCCCGGCTGGTACCGTTGGGGTCCTCGCTATCGCTGGTACGACGGCCGTCACTGGCGCCACTGGCGTTAAGCGGGCATCTGCCAAGAGAAGGCTCCTTCGGGAGCTTTTTTCTTTGGCGGCACGAGCCCCGGTGGCATGGCACGTGCGTCAATTTGGATGACGGGTAATCGAGTAGCCAGCCCCGTGACAAAGCAGCGCGGTGGAGAACTGGCGCCTCGCTCACCCGGTCGATATGACGTCCGCGTGAATTACGCGGACACGTGTGTCACAGCGGCGCACGTCATGTTCGCAGTGTCCTGACCGAAGGAGTCCTCATGCAAGTCACCACGCAACGCTTTGCAACGCGCACCTTGGTTGCAGCCGCAAGCGGCTTGGCCCTGGCGCTAGGCGCGGCGGTCGCGCACGCCGGCTCGAGCGATCCGTATCAGGCCACCCACAAGGTGAGCCGCGCCGATCCTTACACCGATGGGGCCAAGGTCAGCCGTGCTGATCCCTACACCGATGGCGCAAAAATGGGCCGCACCGACCCCTATACCGACGGGGCGAAGATGGGGCGCGCCGACCCCTACACCGATGGCGCTTGCAGCGGCCGTCCGTCATAAACCGAGAGCGGCAGGGTTGCTGCCGCATCGCAACATCAAGCCCGGGCCATACCCGGGCTTTTTCTTTGTGCATCTTTATGATGCATGCCGCGTGTTAACGTAGGCTCCCCAGGGACTCAGGAAACGCTGGCGTACGGCGCAAGCGCAACGATACTCGACGATACTGAAGCGCAGGAATGTATCGGCTCTTTTGCGTCATGGGTGCGGGATCATGCTGTGGAAGCGCTCACTGCCGATGGCATACTTTTGCCTGATACGGGCTTTACACAGCCCTTGCGCCTTTGCATTACAACCACCAAGGAGAACGTCATGAAAACGAAACCGTGCCTGTGCCAGGACGATGTCACCAAGATCCTGGACGCTGCCGAGAAAGAAGCGCGCGCGCACCAATGGAACGTGACGATCGCCGTGGTGGACGACGGCGGCCATCTGATGGGCCTGCGCCGCATGGACGGCTGCGCCACCATCTCGGCGTACATCGCCCCGGAAAAGGCCCGTACCGCAGCGCTGGGCCGTCGCGAGTCGAAGATCTACGAAGACATCATCAATAACGGTCGTATCTCGTTCCTGTCGGCGCCGCATCTGCAGGGCATGCTCGAAGGCGGTGTGCCGGTGATGGTGGAAGGCGTGTGCGCCGGTGCGGTGGGTGTGTCGGGCGTGAAGTCCACGGAAGATGTGGTGATCGCCAAGGCGGGCATTGCCGCTGTGAACGTGATCTGCTGATACGCAATCACGCTGGACGAATCAGCAAAGGGAAGGGCGCGGCAGTGGTCGCGCCCTTTTTCTTTGGGCGCGCGATGCAGGGAAAGAGCGGCGTGGCTGGCGGTCGTCTGGCCATGCGAAACAGCCATGCGAAGCGACGACGGCTGGCTAGGGCCGAATGTCTCCTGAGAGAGACGTCCCCACAAAAGCCGGTACCTGTTGCGGTGTTACTTGGTCAGAATCAGCTTGCCGAAGCGCGTGACGCGCAGCGTGTAGATCGCGCCGTTGTGACGGATGGCCACGGCATTCTGGCCGGCAAAGAGTTGCTCGGAAGTCATCACCCGCGTGTCACCGATGGCAGACGGAATATCCCGCACGGCTTCGGGTGCCGCTGATGCGGCCTCCGTTGCGGGCGCGGCATTCAGATCGGCGGGGCGTTTGCGAGCCACGATGACGTGACGACGACGCGTCACGGTACGTCCTGCGTCTTGGTGTTCGGCAACATTCATAGCAATGTCCTGGCGAGCGAAAAACGAGGCTGGGGCGCTGGCTGAAGTCAGCCCAGCGAATTCCAGATAGAGTAAATGAGAATCGTTATCACTACAAGCGTGATCTGAGAATGCGCTGGTCCGTGCTCGAAAAAAAAAACCGGGCGCGTGGCCCGGTTGCGTTAGGTTCTGAAGCGACGAACCCTCGAAGACGAGGTTCGTTGGGCACGGTGATGCGTGCCGCCTAGTGCTGCGGCTCCGTCACGAAGCCGATGCGGGAAAGCCCACCACGCTGGATGGAGGCCATCACCTGCGCCACGCGCTCGTAGCGCACGTTGCGGTCAGCGCGCAGGTGCATTTCCGGCTGCGGCTGCTGCTGTGCGGCCTGGGCGATGTCGGCCTGCAGCGTGGCCTCGTCGACCGGCTGGTTATTCCAGAACACCTGGCCGTCTGCGTTGATCTCGACGTTCACGCTTTGCGGCTTGGCGTCGTCGGGTTTGTTGGACGCGCGCGGCAGGTCGATCTTCACCGCGTGGTTGATCACCGGAATGGTGATGATGAAGATGATCAGCAGCACCAGCATGACGTCGACCAGCGGCGTCATGTTGATCTCGCTCATCACCTCGTCGTCGCTGTCGAAAGATCCGAAGGACATGGCCTCTCCTTACTGCTGCTTGACCGCCGCCAGACGCACGCCGGCGTCGTCACGCGAAGTGCCCGGGCGCAGGCGTGCGCCGGTCACAAAGTAAGCGTGCAGGTCGTGCGCAAAGCGGTTGAGCTTGGCGATGATGGCCTTGTTGCCGCGCGTGAGGGCGTTGTAGCCGAGCACCGCGGGAATGGCCACGGCCAGACCGAAGGCGGTCATGATGAGCGATTCGCCCACGGGGCCGGCCACCTTGTCGATGGTCGGAACGCCCACGGCGCCGATGCCGAGCAGGGCGTGATAAATGCCCCACACCGTGCCGAACAGACCGACGAACGGTGCGGTTGAGCCGACCGATGCCAGTACGGCCAAGCCCGATTGCATCTGGCCCACCGACTCGTCGATCGCGCTCTTGAGCGAGCGCGTGATCCAGTCGGAGATGTCCATCACATCGTGCAGCTGCGGCTGGCTGGCGCGATGGTGCTGTGCAGCCTCGCGGCCGGTTTGCGCCAACATGTGGAACGGGTTGTCCTTGGCTGAGCCCAGCGTCTGCATGGCGTGATCGAAGTCATCCGAGTGCCAGAAACGCTTTTCAGCGCCTTGCGCCATCGACTTCAGGCGCACGATGTCCCATGCCTTGGTGAAGATGACGATCCACGAGGCGAGCGACATGATGAGCAGCAGAATTGCCGTGGCGCGGGTAACGATATCGCCTTGTGTCCAGAGATGGGAAAGACCGAGTTCCTGCATGATGAATGTCCTGAATTGAGCGAGAGGCTAAGCGAGAAGCGGGATCGAATCAGTTATCGAGCTTGAAGACGAACGGCTTGCTGGCCACCACGGGCACGGCGTGGCCGTTCTGCTTGTAAGGGCTGCACTTGATGGCGCGCGCGGCATCGGTGGCGGCACGGTCAAGGCGCGGCGAGCCGGACGACGAGGTGACCGTCACGTTGGTGACTTCACCCGCCGTGCCAATGGAAATCTTGACCATGGCGCGGCCTTCCTCGCCCATCTTCTGCGACATGCTGGGATAGACGAGCGGCGGATCGCTGCATTGAATGTCGTTGATGCCGACGCTGATCGGGCCAGACGAAACTGGGGCCGGCGCGGGCGCAGGTTCCGGAGCCGGTGCCGGCGGCGTGGGCGGTGCGGCGGGCACCACGGGGGCATTATCCGACGGCGGCAGCGTGGGCGTCGGCATCGGCGTGGGCTTGGGTTGCGCGACCGGCTTGACGATATTGACGGGCTTGGGCGCCTCTTGCTTGACCGGCTGCTGCTTGGGCGGCTCCGGCTGCTTGATCGGCTCAGGCGCGGCCGGAATGATGTGCGCCTGGATTTCCAGTGGTTCTTCGACAGTCGGGCGCGGCGCGATCAGGCCAAGCTGAATCAGCATCAGCACGCCCGCATGCAGCAACAGCACGACCACCAGGATCTTGAGAGTACGAGGGTGAATCATCAACGACCGTGAATCGAAAGCAGAGAAAAGGAATGCGATGCGATGGTGGTGGGATGAACGACGAAAGCGGCGTAGCGTCAGCGCTTGCCGAAGACGATCAGTGAAACCCCAATGCTGATGAGCAGACTCAGGAGCAATTCCATGGCGCCTAGCGTTGAAGCCAGCCGGCCGTCGCCAGCGTGACAGGTATTGTAGGCCTGCAAGTGCAACAGTGTTGCGACAACCGAACAGAGTTTGCGTTCAGTCTATTGGGCCGATAGGCAAAGTATAAACGATAATGATTCCTATTTGCGCACAAAATTCCCTCTCTTTCGTGGGGTGGGACTCACGTCCAGACGGCCGATGGCGGGAAACTGCCTGTGCAGGCGGTTGGCCATTCAAGGCGCTGCGGGCGCGCAACTTGCAAAGACACGGGTCCACCCGGGGTACGCTGTGTGCGCAAACGCGCTAGGATGAAAACCATTCAAACACGGTGACCGGCCGGCCAACCGTGAAACGGGGAAGAAGGGGGCGACCATGGATGAAGCCAACCTCAACATGGACGACGCTGACGACGATGGCACGTTCGTCCCCACGGGCGGCAGGCAGCCGCAGGCGCTGCTGTTGTCCTCGCTCGATTCCATGTGCGCACAGTTTGCGCTGCGCACGGTCTGTGCGATGGGCCTGCGCTTCAACCTGCGCACCAATATCAATGACATTCTCACCGTTTGCGCGCCGGAGCTGATCTGGCCCGTCACGGTCATCCAGCGGCTGCAGCGTTTTCTGTCTGCGCGCTGCGCCGATATGCCGGGTTGGCGTGCGGTCGGCAAGCTCGACTTGCCCACCTTCATGGAGCGCCACGGCCAGTGGAGCAGCGCCTTCGATGAAGGCTCGCTGTTCTATTACCTCGACGAGTACGTCAAGCATCACGCCAAGGACATGTTCACCGTGTTTGGCGCGTCGTGCGATGCGCTGGGCGAGCGATTGTCCGGTGAACGTGTCCTGCTCGTCGGCAACATCGACATGTTGGCCCGCGTGCTCGGCCTGCCGCCGCACGAACGCGCGCTGCTGTTGTTTGCCTCCCTGGTGAAGTACAAGCGCGACCTGCGCGCAGTGATGGTCGATTGCAAGGTTGCGCACAGCCAGGAAGCGTTCCAACTGCTCGCCAGTCTGGCGGGGGCGAGCACGTCCGAAGTTGCCGCGTCATTGCGGCCCGGTTCGCGACTGGAGACGCTGGGTCTCATCGAGCCGCCTCTGCCGGAGAACAGCGTCACCGACCTGGGCGATCTGATGCGCATCTCCGACCGCCTGCTGCATGTGCTGCTGGGCGACTACGCCAGCGAGGCGGACATGATGGCCGTCTTCACGCGGCCTGCCCCGTCGACCACGCTGTCGCAGTCCGACTACCCGCATGTGGAAACCGATGCGCGCTACCTGACCGCGCTGTTGGAGAACGCGTCGCAGCAGCGTGCCTCGGGCGTCAATATCCTGCTGTACGGCGCGCCTGGCACCGGCAAGACGGAACTGGCCCGCGTACTGGCACGTGACGCTGGTTGCGAACTGTACGAGGTGGATTGTCTCGACAAGGACGGCAACAGCCTCACGGGCAAAGACCGCTATCGCTCGCTGCAGGTGTCGCAGGCGTTCCTGCGCGGGCGGCCCGGTGCGGTACTGCTGTTCGACGAAGTGGAAGACGTGTTCCCCGGCCCGACGCGCGAGTTGATGAGCCTCTTCGGCCACGAGGAGCCGCGTGGCTCGGTCAACGGCAAGGCGTGGGTGAACCAGACGCTGGAGCAGAACCCTGTGCCGGTGATCTGGGTGTCGAATTCGATCCGCCAGATCGATCCGGCATATCTTCGCCGCTTCCAGTTCCACCTTGAGCTGAAGGTGCCGCCGCCGACGGTGCGCGAAAGCATCATCCGCAAGCATTTGGAAGGGCTGGAGGTGTCGGACGCGTTCATGGCCAAGCTGGCGGCGCGCAAGACGCTCACGCCTGCGCAGATCGATTCTGCCGCACGCTTTGCGCGCCTGACGCAGCCGGCAATGGAAGAGCCTGCCGAATCGCTGATCGAGCGTCAGCTGGACCACGCCGATCAGGCGATGGGCTTGCGCCCGGACGTGCAGGCGCACCGCGTCGTGACCGAATACAAGCTGGATTACCTGAACCTCGAGACACGGTTTTCCGTCGAGCGCATCATCGAAGCGCTGCGCGCACGGCGACGCGGCACGCTGTGCTTCTACGGGCCGCCGGGCACGGGCAAAACGGTGCTGGCCGAGCACATTGCGGCGCAGCTCGACATGCCGTTGATGATTCGCCGCGCGTCGGACTTGATGAGCAAGTACGTTGGCGAAACCGAGCAGCAGATTGCTGCGATGTTCTCGCGAGCAGAAGAAGAGCGCGCATTGCTTCTGCTCGACGAGGCGGACAGCTTCATGCAGAGCCGCCAGGGCGCGGTGCGCAATTACGAAGTGTCGGAAGTCAACGAGATGCTGCAGGGCATGGAGCGCTTTGACGGCATCTTCGTCTGCACGACCAACTTGTTTGATCGGATTGACGAAGCGGCGCTGCGGCGGTTTGCGTTCAAGATCCGCTTCAAGCCGCTCGTACGTGCCCAGCGTGAGCAGATGTTCATTGCCGAGGCGCTAGGCGGCAAGGCCGAGGCGCTCAAGCCGGTGTGGCGCGAAATGCTGGCGTCGCTCGACATGCTCACGCCCGGCGACTTTGCGGTGGTCAAGCAGCAGTCTGTGCTGCTGGGCGAGACGCTTGACCCGGAGGCCTTCCTTGCGCAACTGCGGCAGGAGCATTCCATCAAGCCGGAACTGCGTGAGCGGCGCTCCATCGGATTCACACCGCGCTGACGCTTAACGCACATCAAGCGCAGGTCCACGCGTCTGCGCTAACGTGGTCGGCTGGATAGATGTCCGACTGACAGATGCCAACCGCCCCCACGCTGTTCTACGAACGCATGCCGCCCGCCGGCGTGGTGTTCGGCTGCCTGCTGCCGGTGCCGTGGATGGGCTCAGCGGCCGGTCTTCTGCTGGCGCTGGAGCCATCTGCGGGTTTGCCTGACCGGTTCGCTCCGCTGTCGCTCGCGCTGGTGCACGCCTTGGCCGTTGGCATGCTCTTGCCGGCAATGCTCGGTGCGCTATTTCAATTGTTGCCCGTGGTGGCCGGCGTGCCAGTCCGTGGCGCTAGACGGGTGTCACCTTGGGTGGCCTTGTGGTGCGTGGCAACGGCATCGGCGCTGGCAACGGGTTTCCTGGGCGCAAGCCATCGCGCGTTCGTGCTGGCTGCATGGTTGGGAGCGCCGCTGCTGGCTGTGCCCGCTGCGTTGATCGCCGTCGCGGGGATGCGCGTGGTGCAGACGCGCGCCACGCACGCGACGGTGCGAACACTGCGCCGCATCGGCTGGGCCTTGCTGGCAACGCTGGCGAGCGGTGCAACGCTCGCCACGGCATTGGCCAGCGGATGGTTCGCGCCATCCCCCGGGCTGCTGGCTTTGCATGCCGGGTGGGGCCTCGGCGGCTGGCTGGCAACGTTGGTTGCGGGCGTGGCCTCGACCGTGCTGCCGATGTTCTGGCAGACACCGCGTCTACCAGCGTCTTGGCATCGGCTGATGCCGTGGTGGCTGTGGGCGCCGCTGATCATTGGGAGTCTGTCCGGCGGGGCGGGCGGTGCGGTGTTTTGGCAGACATGGGGATGGCTCGCGCTGGCAGCGCTGGCGATGGCGGGCGTGCGCGCCGTGTGCAGCGCGCGTCGTCGGCACGATCCGGGCTGGCGGCTGTGGCTGGCGGCTGCCGTTGCTTGGCTGGTGGTTGCCTTGTTGGGTCTGACCGCATCGTGGTTGCCGGCAGACTGGCCCATCGCGTGGGAGATGGGCGTGTTGGCGTTGGTGGGCGGGGGCGTGCTGCCTGTCAACGCGATGCTCGGCAAGATCATCCCGTTCATGATCTGGATGCACTTGCGCAGACGCGTGCCGCGGCATGTGCGGCTGCCGGCCATGCAAACGTTGATCGGCGAGCGGCAGCAGCATTGGCACGCGCGCTTGCTGCTGCTCGTATTGCTGGCGTTATTGCTGGTGCCGTTGCAGCCTGAGCGGATGGCGGTGATTGCCGGCGTGCTGTTCGCGCTGTCGCACGCGTGGCTGGGTGCGATGCTGTGCCGGGCGCTGCTGACGTTTCGCCGTGTCTCGCGAGCGTTTGCGCCCGGTTGACGGAACGCAAAACCACAATGGCGGACAAGTCGCAGACTGGCCGCCATGACACAGAACGCTTCCCCCATTGAACTGGTGGCGCCCGCAGGCAGCCTGGCCGCACTCAAGGCGGCGGTGGAGGCCGGGGCCGATACCGTCTACCTCGGCTTGAAGAACGCGACCAACGCGCGCAACTTCGCCGGCCTGAACTTTACCGAGAACGACATCCGTGCCGGGGTCGAATTTGCGCATCGGAAAGGGCGCCAGGTGCTGTTTGCCATCAACACGTTTCCGCAGCCTGGCCGTGCCATCGAGTGGCGCATGGCCGTCGATGCCGCCTACATGCTGGGCGCCGATGCCGTCATCCTGGCCGACCCCGGGTTGATGGCCTATGCGCGCGACCGCTATCCGAATCTTCGGCTGCATCTGTCGGTGCAGGGTTCGGCCACGCATGCCGGCGCCATCGAGCTGATGCGCGAGCAGTTCGGCATCCACCGCGCTGTGTTGCCGCGTGTGCTGACCTTGACCGAAGTTGAACGCGTGATCCAGCAGACGTCGGTGCAGATCGAGGTGTTCGGCTTTGGCAGCCTGTGCGTGATGGCCGAAGGGCGCTGCCTGTTGTCGTCGTATGCCACGGGCGATTCGCCCAACAACAAGGGCGTGTGTTCGCCTGCGCATGCTGTGCGCTGGGTGGAGCGAGACGGCAGCCTGGATGCACGCCTGAACAACATCATGATCGACCAATACGCACCGGGCGAACCGGCTGGGTACCCGACGCTGTGCAAGGGGCGCTTTCTTGTCGACGGCGAAGTCGACCACGTGCTGGAAGAGCCCACGAGCCTCAATGCGCTCAGCCTTTTGCCCCGGCTGATCGCCATGGGCGTGTCGGCAATCAAGATCGAGGGGCGCCAGCGCAGTCCGGCTTACGTTGCGCAGGTGGTGGCCACATTGCGCGCCGCATTGGATGCGGCACAGGCAGACCCGGCGCGCTTCTCCGTCAAGCCCGACTGGCAGGCGGCACTCGTGCGCCACGCAGAAGGCGCGCATGTCACGCAAGGCGCGTTTGATCGGCCCTGGAAATAGAAGGCACATCATGTCTTACGAAATTTCGCTTGGTCCGCTACTGTATTACTGGCCGCGGCTACAGACATTCGACTTTTACACGGAGGTCGCCGCCAGCCCTGTCGACATCGTCTACGTGGGCGAGACGGTCTGCAGCCGTCGCCACGAATTGCGGGCGGACGACTGGCTCGATATCGCGGCCATGCTGCGCGAGGCCGGCAAATCGGTGGTGCTGTCGACGCGCACGCTCATCGAAACCAGTGCCGAGGCGCAGGCGTTGCGCAAGCAATGTCAGCAGGACGACTGGATGGTCGAAGCCGGCGAGCTTGGCGCTGTGCGGTTGCTGAACGGTCGGCCATTCGTTGCCGGGCCGCATTGCAACGCATATCACGGCGCGACGCTGGCGTGGCTGGCGGGGCTGGGCGCGGTGCGTGCGGTCATGCCGCTGGAGATGAGCCAGGCCACACTGGCCGAGCTGATGCGCGAGAAGCCTGCCGAGTTGGCGATCGAAGCGATGGTGTGGGGACGCTTGCCATTGGCGTTTTCTGCACGCTGCTTTACGGCGCGGCACTTTCGCCTCAACAAGGACGACTGCGGCTTCCGCTGCATCGAGCATCCCGATGGCCTGGCGGTGCGCACGCGCGAAGGGCAGGAGTTTCTCGCCATCAACGGTATCCAGACGCAATCGGGGCAATGCCTCGACATTCTCGATCAGGCGCCCGCGCTGTCTGCACTGGGCGTGAAGGTGCTGCGTGTCAGCCCACAATCGCAAGGCACGCTGGACGCCCTGGCGGCACTGGATGCCCTGCGCCTTGGTCTGCCTGCGCGGGAAGTGCAGCCTCCGGAGGGCATTGGGCGCTGCAATGGTTATTGGCACGGGCAGTCCGGCATTGAATGGTTGGAGTCGCCGCAATGACACGCTTACGCCCTCCCGAAATGTTCGTCCGCATGGCGCGCAGCCTGCCGGTGCCGCTCACGTCGTTCCCCTTTGTGATGGGGCTCGATCTGGCCCGGCGCCTGTCGTGGCTCACGCCGCCCCCGGAACTGGAAGGGCGGCGCTTTGCCATCACCGTGGAGGACCTCGGCCTGCGCGCCTGCTTTTGCTGCCGCGGTGGAGCGTTCCACACGCTTTCCGCTTCAAGCCCCGAACCGGAGCTGGAGTTGCGTGCCGGTGTGGGTGATTTCGTTGCGCTCATTCGGGGCACTGCCGACGCAGATACGCTGTTTTTCCAGCGCCGCCTCAAGATCGCAGGCGACACGGAGCTTGGGCTGATCGTCAAGAACTGGCTCGATGCGGCTGCACGCCCGGCGTGGCTTGCACGCTGGCAATCGCGATAGCGAGGGGCGCCATGTCATCACGTGCATTGCCGCTCGTCTATGCATGCTCTGGTTGTTCAAGCGTGGCGCAGGCGGCAAATCGTTTGGCCGTCGATCTGGACCGTGCAGGCAGGGCAGAGATGTCCTGCATCAGCGGTGTCGGCGGCGGGGTGCGGGCGCTCGTCAAGACAGCACGCAGCGGGCGGCCCATTCTCGCGCTCGACGGTTGCGCACTGGCGTGCGTCAAGGCCTGCCTGGCGACGGCGGGCGTGGCGCCGGATATTCACCTCGTGCTCAACCAGTGCGGCGCCAAGAAGCGCTATCACGCAGATTGCAGTGACGACGAATTGAGTGCCGCCGCTGCGCTGGTCGATGACGCAGTCAACACGCTCCAGCATCGCCTTGATACCGCAGGCGATTGATCTGCGTCGATTGCCTGCTTTTATCCCGCGATGAGCTGGCGCTGCAACGCCGTGGTGTTCGGGATGACAACCTCGCGGCCTTCCACGCGGATCAGTCCGTCGCGAATCAACTGACGCAGCGTGCGGGAAAGCGTGGCCGGCGCCAGCCCCAGCTTGGACGCGACCAGGCTCTTGCTGCATGGAAACCGCGTGCGGTCAAACTTGCGCGGCAGCGAGAGCAAATACCCGATCAACCGTTCATTGGCGCTTTGCAGGTTCACGGTTTCGATGTCGCACATCAACGTGTGCAGTCGCGCGGACAGCCCTGCCAGCATTTCTCGCGCGAGGCGCGGATGCACGTGCAGTGCATCGTCGATGGCGCGCTTGTCGATCCAGACCAGCAGGCTGTCTTCCATGGCTTGCGCATCTGCCGCGTAAGGGCGGTTCAGGAACATGAAGGGCTCGCCAAAACACGCGCCCGGGCCAAAGAATTCGATGACCTTGCATTGGCCGTGCGCACCCGGCAACACAAGCTTGATCGCACCGACCACCACGACGTAGAAGCCATCGGCTCGATCGCCGCGGTGAAACGCGAAGTCGTGCCGCGACACGCGCACTGCGTGGCTGTCACGCGTAAGCACGGCCATGTCATCATCGTCAAAATCCAGGAACAGCGGGCTGTGCTTGAGCAGAGCGCCCACATCGAGGGGGTCGTGCATGGTGTCACCGGCAACAGAAAGAAGAAAAACAGGCGGCCAATGCGCGCTGGGTGCCCTCGCTGGGCAGCGTGATGGCCGGGGTTCCGGGGGCACTTCGGTAGGCTTGTAGTGCGTAGTGTTTCACGCCGCGCCGGCTGAGGTTTTGCGCCAGCGCAAGAAGTTCGGGTTCTGGCAGCCAATCGGGGTGCCACGTGGTGCGGCACTCGAATGCGCCGCCGTTCTGCAGCAGAAGATCCAGGCATGCTTCGACCGGCGCAGCACTCCCGCGGCGGCCTGTGAGCGCGTCGTAGCGCGGTGCGCTCGTCTTGATGTCGAGCCCGACCCAGTCCACCAGCGGCAGTACGTCGGCAAGGCGCGCCGGATAAATACCGCCGGTGTGCAGGCCAATCTTGTAGCCGAGCGCGCGCACGTCGCGCATCAGTTGCGGTAGATGCGGTTCGCTCAGCGGTTCACCGCCGGAGAAGACAACCGCATCAAGCAGGCCCGCGCGACGCTGTAGAAACGCGAAGACATCGTCCCAATCCAGCGTGCGCGCCCGCGTTTGCAGGTGCGGGTTGTGGCAGTAATGACAGCGCCACGGGCAGCCGGCCACGAATACCACCGCCGCAAGCTGCCCCGGCCAGTCGACGCTGGAAAACGGCGCCAGGCCGCCGATGGCCGGCGGCGGGCAGTGCGGTGGCTCAGCGGGCGCGGTCTTCAACAAAGAAGCGGCGTTCACAGAATTCCCCTTGCTTGCCGATGTTGAACGAGCTGACGGGCCGGTGATAGCCCATCACGCGGGTCCAGACTTCGCATCGTGTGCGCTGGTTGTCGTCGAGTACAGCGGTGTGGTTGGCGGTGTGTGCAGCGGTAGTCATACGGAGGCTCCTTCGTGATGGAGGTGGGTGGAAGAACCTGGGGTGTCCGCCGTTGTGCAGCCGCACTTGCCATGAGGCTGCTGAGCCAGCAGTTCTGCATCGCATTTCGGACAGAACGCGTGATGGCCGGACAGGTAGCCGTGCTTCGGGCAGATTGAAAACGTCGGGGTGATGGTGATGTACGGCAGGCGGAAGTTCGCCAGCGCGCGGCGCACGAGTTCCTTGCACGCCTGCGGCGAGGAGATCGCTTCGTTCATGTAGAGGTGCAGCACCGTGCCGCCGGTGTACTTGCTCTGCAGCGCTTCCTGGCGAGCCAGTGCTTCGAACGGGTCGTCGGTGTAGCCGACGGGCAACTGGCTGGAGTTGGTGTAGTACGGCTGGGCGGTCGTGCCGGCCTGCAGTATGTTTGGCCAGCGCTTGCGGTCTTCACGGGCGAAGCGGTAAGTCGTGCCCTCTGCGGGCGTGGCCTCGAGGTTGTACAGATGCCCCGTGGCCTCCTGGAATTCCGTCATGCGCTGGCGGACGTGGTCGAGCAGGCGCACCGCCATGGCGTGGCCGAATGGCGTGGTGATGTCGTCGGCATCGTGCGTGAAGTTGCGCACCATCTCGTTGATGCCGTTCACGCCGAGCGTGCTGAAGTGGTTGCGCAGCGTGCCCAGGTAGCGCCGCGTGTACGGATACAGCCCCTGGTCGATCAACCGCTGGACGAACTTGCGTTTGACTTCCAGCACGTCGCGGCCGAGTGCGAGCAGCGTATCGAGCCGCGCCAGCAGCGCCGCCTCATCGCCCGCGTAGAGGTGTCCCAATCGCGCGCAGTTCACCGTCACCACCCCGATGGAGCCGGTCTGCTCGGCCGAACCGAACAACCCGTTGCCGCGCTTGAGCAGTTCGCGCAGGTCAAGCTGCAAGCGGCAGCACATCGAGCGCACCATGTGCGGCTCGAGATCGGAATTGAGGAAGTTCTGGAAGTAGGGCAGCCCGTAGCGTGCCGTCATCTCGAACAGCAGCGTGGTGTTGGGGTGTTCCCAATCGAAATCGGGCGTGATGTTGTAGGTGGGAATCGGGAACGTGAACGCGCGGTCCTTTGCATCGCCGGCCATCATGACCTCGATGTACGCGCGGTTGATCATGTCCATCTCGGGCTGGAGGTCGCCGTAGGTGAAGGGCATCTCTTCGCCGCCGATGTACGGAACCTGCTCGCGCAGGTCCGCCGGGCAAGTCCAGTCGAACGTGAGGTTGGTGAACGGCGTCTGCGTGCCCCAGCGGCTGGGCACGTTCAGGTTGTAGATCAGCTCCTGCATGGACTGCTTGACCGCCGCATACGACATCGCGTCGCGGCGGATGAACGGCGCCATGTACGTATCGAACGAACTGAACGCCTGCGCGCCGGCCCATTCGTTCTGCAGCGTGCCGAGAAAGTTGACGATCTGCCCGATGGCTGCGGACATATGCCGCGGCGGCGTCGCCTCTACCTTGCCCGGCACGCCGTTGAATCCCTCCCTCAGCAACTGCCGTAACGACCACCCTGCACAGTAGCCCGACAGCATGTCGAGATCGTGGATGTGGATGTCGCCCTCGCGGTGCGCGTTGCCCGCCTCGGGACTGTAGACATGCGAGAGCCAGTAGTTGGCGGTGACCTTGCCCGTCACGTTCAAAATCAGGCCCCCGAGGCTGTACCCCTGATTGGCGTTGGCATTCACACGCCAGTCGCGCTGCTCGAGGTATTCGTCCATCGTGCTCGCGACTTCCACCAGCGTGTGCTTGAGCGAACGCAGCCGGGCGTGCTGCTCGCGGTAGACGATGTAGGCACGCGCGGTGCGCCAATAGCCGGCGTCGACCAGCACCTCTTCCACGCAGTTCTGGATGATTTCGATACCGGGGCTGGGGAGCGAGGCGAGATGCTCGAGCACGCCCGTGGTCAGGCGCTGCGCTTCGACGGTGTCGAATTCGCCGGTGGCCTGTCCGGCTGCCGCGATGGCCTGGCGGATCTTTTGCGCGTCAAACGGGGCCAATGAACCGTCGCGCTTGGTGACTTGCCTGGTGACCTGTGTGCCCGTCATGAGGTACTCCATCTAGTGGTATGGAGTCAGACTAGCACTACATATTGTGGTCGGTGAGCCCTAAAGACCTTGATTTTTAAATCGCTTGACCCCGGTCAACCGGGGCCATTTGCGACGCAGAATGGTCGTGTCGCTGTCAGTCGACGATGAACAGCCTGGCGCCGTTCTTGGTGTAGGACTGATGGGCTTCAGCGTCGTCGCCCACCTGATAGCTCATGCCCGGCGTGAGGGTGAACTTGCGGCCGTCTTCCAGCGTGGTTTCCAATTCGCCATCCAGGCAGAACAGGATGTGGCCCTTCTTGCACCAATGGTCAGCCAAGTAGCCGGGGGTGTACTCGACCATGCGTACACGGATGCGGTTTGACTCGTCCCCGAAGTAACGGGTGCGCCAGATCGCCATGCCGGTCTCGCCGGTGTGCTCGGTAGGTTCAACGGCGGACCAGTCGGTCGTGCCAAAGGCGAAGGGCGCCATTTTCATCGCGGGACTCCGGGTAGGTGACGTAAGCCCATGATGGTATCAGCGGCTTACGTGGTCCATGCGTCGCATTTCATGTGCTTGAAGCGGCGCTTGTTGGTACGCCGTGACGGCATTGCGTGCGGCTCAATAATCCGCTTCGGAGGGGCTCGTTCCACTGCCCGTGCGGCATCGCAGCAAGGCGTCAACGGCGCCATATCAATGTATGCAGAAATTGCATGGTGCCATGCAACATCGACATAACGATCGCCATGCGCTTCTCTAATATCGTCGCTTTTTACAAAGCGTGACGAAGTTGGGCCAGCCCTTGGCCCCATGAGATCCGCGTCTGTCGCGCGCCGTCCCTCCGGCCACGATATTCCTTGGAGAAAGTCTTGAACACCAAACGTCTGACCTCCCATATCGGGCTGGCAATGCTGCTGGGCATTGCCGTCGGCTGGGGTTGCCACGAATATGCCAAGGACGCCGCGGCGGCCAAGGATATCGCTTCGTACTTCAGCATCATCACCGACATCTTCCTGCGCATGATCAAGATGATCATTGCACCGCTGGTGTTCTCGACCCTGGTGACCGGCCTGGCGAGCATGAGCGGCGGCCGTTCGGTGGGCCGCGTGGGCCTGCGCGCGATGATCTGGTTTGTGTGCGCGTCGGCCACGTCGCTTGCGCTGGGCATGCTGCTGGTCAACTTCTTCCAGCCGGGTGTGCACATGAACCTGGCGCTGCCGGATGTGTCGGCCACGTCGGGCCTGAAGACCGGTGACTTCACCCTCAAGGCCTTCATCACGCACGTGTTCCCGCGCAGCATCGTGGAGGCCATGGCCACCAACGAGATCCTGCAGATCCTGGTGTTCTCGCTGTTCTTCGGCGCCGCGCTGTCGACGATGAAGAACCCGATGGACAGCGTGATCGGCCGTGGCCTGGAAGAGCTGACCAAGCTGATGTTCCGCATTACCGACTACGTGATGCGCTTCGCCCCACTGGGCGTGTTTGCTGCCATGGCCGCCGCCATCACGGTGGAAGGCGTGGGCGTGCTGTGGACGTACGGCAAGCTGATCGGCGAGTTCTACCTGGGCCTTGCGCTGCTGTGGGCGATCCTGTTCTTTGTCGGCTACCTGCTGCTGGGTCGTTCGCTGGGCCGTCTGCTGGGGCTGATTCGTGAGCCGACGCTGCTGGCGTTCGCCACGGCGAGCAGCGAATCCGCTTACCCGAAGACGATCGAGGCACTGGACCGCTTTGGCGTGCCCAAGCGCATTTCGAGCTTCGTGCTGCCGCTGGGTTACTCGTTCAACCTCGATGGCTCGATGATGTACCAGGCGTTTGCGGTGCTGTTCATCGCGCAGGCCTACAACATCGAGATGGGCTTCACGCAGCAACTGACGCTGCTGCTGGTCCTGATGCTCACGAGCAAGGGCATGGCCGGTGTGGCGCGTGCCTCGCTGGTGGTGGTGGCAGCCACGCTGCCGATGTTCCATCTGCCCGAAGCCGGTCTGCTGCTGATCATCGGCATCGACCAGTTCTTCGACATGGGCCGCACGGCCACCAACGTGATCGGCAACAGCCTGGCCACGGCCGTGGTGGCGAAATATGAGCCAGCTGAAGAGGAGGCGGTGGAAGAGACCGCAGAACCCGCAGTGCAGCCGCAGGTCGGCTGACTTTAAGCCAAGACGACAGCGCCGCCTTTCAGGGCGGCGTTGTTGTATCTGAGCGGCGTTATTCCGGTTGAGAAGCGAGCGATGCCACGGCCGGGCTCAGGGGCGCATCGCCGATGTCGACACGCTGTGCCATCGGTGCCTCTCCCAGCAACGCAGCCACCATGGCTTGCAGCGGAAGCACGTCGCCGGTGCTCATGAAGCGGGGCGATGCGGCTGGGCCCGCTGCCTGCAATCCCGCCGCCGCAAGCGTGCGGCCCAGATGGCGCGCGACGGCGTGGCCGGTGTCGATCAACGTCAGACGATCGCCCGCGATCTCGCGGATGGCGTCTTCCAGGAACGGGTAGTGCGTGCAGCCGAGCACCAACGTGTCGGCGTTTGCGTCCAGCATCGGTTGCAGATACGCCCGCAGCAGCTCCAGCACCGCAGGCGAGTGGGTATCGCCACGCTCGATCAGGGGGACGAGGCCGTAACCGGGTTGGCTCAGCACCTTGCAATCGCCGGAGGCAGCCGCCAGCAGGCGTGCAAATTTCTCGCTGCGCAGCGTGCTTTCGGTGGCGAGCACGCCAACCACACGGCTCTTCGACGTGGCAACCGCTGGCTTTAGGCCCGGCTCGACGCCAATCACCGGCACCGCGAGTTTTTCGCGTAGCACGTGCACGGCTTGCGCCGTGGCGGTGTTGCACGCGATCACCAACGCCTTGCAGCCCTGGTCGACCAGCCATTCGCACACGCGCAGCGTGCGATCGGCAATGTATTCGGGAGATTTTTCCCCGTACGGGGCATGGCGGGAATCCGCCAGATAGAGAAGCGATTCGGCCGGCAGTTCGGCGCGAATCGCGCGCAGGACGGAGAGCCCTCCGAGGCCGGAATCAAAGACCCCGACCGGTGCCTGCGCGCGTGTCGTCATATTGGATGAACGGATCAGCCTGCTGCGACGGGAATCTTGCCGATCTTCGCCTGCCATTCCGCCGGGCCGGTCTTGTGGACCGACGTGCCCGAGCTGTCCACGGCGACGGTGACCGGCATGTCCTTCACGTCGAATTCGTAGATGGCTTCCATGCCCAGGTCTTCGAATGCCAGCACCTTGGAACCACGGATGGCCTTCGACACCAGGTAAGCGGCACCGCCCACGGCCATCAGGTAAGCCGACTTGTGCTTCTTGATGGATTCGATGGCGACCGGGCCACGCTCGGCCTTGCCCACCATGGCGATCAGACCCGTCTGGGCGAGCATCGTCTCGGTGAACTTGTCCATGCGCGTGGCCGTGGTCGGGCCTGCCGGGCCAACGACTTCATCACGCACCGGATCGACCGGGCCGACGTAGTAGATCACGCGGTTGGTGAAGTCGATCGGCAGCTTCTCGCCCTTGGCGAGCATGTCGGCGATGCGCTTGTGTGCGGCGTCACGGCCCGTCAGCATCTTGCCGTTGAGCAGCAGCGTCTGGCCCGGCTTCCACGAGGCAACTTCTTCCGGCGTGAGCGTGTTCAGGTCGACGCGCTTGGAGGTCTCGGTGTTCGGTGCCCACTCGACCTTCGGCCATTGCGACAGGTCCGGCGCTTCAAGCTTGGCAACGCCGCTGCCGTCCAGCGTGAAGTGTGCGTGGCGCGTGGCGGCGCAGTTCGGGATCATCGCCACGGGCAGGTTGGCCGCGTGGGTCGGGTAGTCCAGGATCTTCACGTCGAGCACGGTGGCCAGGCCGCCCAGGCCTTGCGCGCCAATGCCCAGCGCGTTGACCTTCTCGTACAGCTCGATGCGCAGTTCTTCAGCGCGGTTGCTCGGGCCGCGAGCGATCAGGTCTTGAATGTCGATCGGCTCCATCAGGGCTTCCTTGGCCAGCAGCATGGCCTTTTCAGCCGTGCCGCCAATGCCGATGCCCAGCATGCCGGGGGGGCACCAGCCGGCGCCCATGGTCGGCACGGTCTTGAGCACCCAGTCGACGATGGAATCGGACGGATTCAGCATCACGAACTTCGACTTGGCTTCGGAGCCGCCGCCCTTGGCCGCGACGATCACGTCCACCGTGTCGCCCGGCACGATCGACATGTTGATCACGGCCGGGGTGTTGTCCTTCGTGTTGGTGCGCTTGCCGGCCGGATCGGCCAGCACGCTCGCGCGCAACTTGTTGTCGACGTCGTTGTACGCGCGGCGCACGCCTTCGTTGACCATGTCTTCGAGGCTCATCGTGGCGCCGTCCCAGCGCACGTTCATGCCGACCTTCAGGAACACGGTGACGATGCCGGTGTCCTGGCAGATCGGGCGCTTGCCTTCAGCGCACATGCGGCTGTTGGTCAGGATCTGCGCGATGGCATCCTTGGCGGCCGGGCTCTGCTCCTGCTCATAGGCGCGGCCCAGAGCAGTGATGTAGTCCATCGGGTGGTAGTAGCTGATGTACTGCAGGGCGTCGGCGACGCTCTGGATGAGGTCTTCTTGACGAATGACGGTCATGGTGGGGGACCAACGTATAGGAATGAAAAGCCGGTGCGGCAGGGCAGCGGTCGGTGACCTTCACTCCCTGCCTGTGGCCTGGACGGCGGGCGCCGCAGGCTCAGAACAGCCTGAGATCATACACCCAATGTCGGGCGCGGATTGTCCGATCGCGTTCGTCGGAATCGCCGCGCCAACAAGGGCGCAGCGTCAATGTGCGTCGGCAGCCTCGCCGTGCGGATGCGCGTGCGAAACGATGCGGTCCACCCACGCCATCACCAGCGCAGACACCAGGAACGCCACGTGGATGAGCACCTGCCACAGGATCGTGTGCGTATCCTTCTGGGCCGCATCGATGAACGTCTTGAGCAGGTGGATCGACGAGATGCTGATCAGCGCCATTGACAGCTTCACTTTCAGCACGCCCGCGTTGACGTGATCCAACCATTCGGGCTCATCTTCATGGCCCTCGATGCCGAGCTTGGACACGAAGATGTCGTACCCGCCGATGATCACCATGATCAGCAGGTTGGAGATCATCACCACGTCGATCAGGCCCAGGACGGCCAGCATGATCTTGGTTTCGTCCAGGTCACCCAGGTGTGACACCAGGTGCCAGACCTCGACAATGAACAGATACACATACGCTGCCTGGGCGATGATCAGTCCCAGGTAAAGCGGCAGTTGCAGCCAGCGGGAAAAGAAGATCAGGCGCGGAATCGGGCGCAGCGGGGCGATGGGCGACTTCATGGGCGGAACGGAGCGGGTGGAGGAAAAACCGCGTGATTGTAGCGTTCCGCGATGAGAATTTTGCTTACAGGAAAACGCTTGCGGCGCGCCTCATTCGCGATCCAACGACGGGTCCAGCGGGTCGAGCGGATCGCTCACACGGCCACGCTGTCGGCCCCGCTGCATCCTCTGGCGCGGGCGCGCTGGCCAGCTCGCTACCAGAATGCCCGCCACCACGCATGCCAGCGCGATGCCGTGGGGCCAGCCCGGCGTTTCGCCCAGCGCCACGATGCCGTACGTTGCGGCCGCAATCGGCAGCACCGAGGTGAATACGCCTGCAAGGTGGGCGGGCACATGCCGGATGCCCTTCATCCACAGCCAGAACGAGAAAATGCTGGCCGATAGTGCATACCAAAGCACCAGGCCCCAGATGGGCAGCGGCACGCTGGACACATTGAAGGTGAGCAGCGGCATCAGCCCCAGCGGCAGCATCAGCAGGCCGCCGATCAGGTGCGTGTATGCGCAGATCTCGATGGCGGGCAATGTTTGCGTCAGCCGCCGCGACAGAATGACGTAGATCGATTCGCAGAGCACCGCACCCATCACGAGCGCATTGCCCAGCAGCGCTTGCGCCGTATCGGCGGGCGCAGCGCCTGAAGATTCACCCCCGCGATAGGCGTTGAGAATGGCGACGCCCGCCACCGCGAGCGCCACCGACACCAACGTGCGCCCCGACGGCTTCTCGCGCAGCACGAGCCAAGACAGCAGCGCCACCGTGGCCGGAATCGTGCTCGTGATGATGCCCGCAGCCAGCGCAGAGGTCAGCCGCACGCCGTTGAGCATGAGCAGCGTGAAGCCGAACGTGCCGAAGAATGCCTGGAGGAACAGGTTGGTCCACTCGCCACGCGTCACGCGGCGCATGCGCGACGGCTTGTACCAGGGCGCCATGCAGACGATGGCAATCAGAAAGCGCAGCAATGCAAACAGCATCACCGGCATGACGGCGACGATCGACTTGCCGAAACCGACGTTGCTGCCGACCAATGCCATGGCAGCAATCAGGAAAAGGGCGTGGATGGGCACGATGAGGAATCAGTGGAAACCGGCATGGGGCGCGGCTCTGTAGCCGGCCATGTTGCGTTGCGATGCGTGCCGTAACGTGAAGTGACGCATTATAGTAGTGCCCTTCACGTCGGCTTGCGGTGCAGAAATGCGTAAGGCTGGAGTCAGGTCAGCCCCTTAGATTCGCCGCAAAACGACAACAGACATCGCTATCAGGAGACACCATGGCTGGCATTGAATCTGTCCTGCAGGAAACGCGCGTGTTCAACCCGCCCGAATCCTTTGTTAAACAGGCAAACATCGCCGGCATGGATGCGTACCGTGCGCTGTGTGCCGAAGCCGAGAAAGATTACGAGGGTTTCTGGGCGCGCCTCGCACACGAGCACCTGCTTTGGCACAAGCCTTTCAGCAAGGTGCTGGACGAGTCCAACGCACCGTTCTACAAGTGGTTTGAAGACGGCGAACTCAACGCCTCGTACAACTGCCTCGAACGCAACCTTGAAAACGGCAACGCCGACAAGGTCGCCATCATTTTCGAGACTGACGATGGCAAGGTATCGCGCGTCACGTATCGCGAATTGCATGCACGCGTCTGCCGCTTCGCCAATGGCCTGAAGGCCTTGGGCATCAAGAAGGGCGACCGTGTGGTGATTTACATGCCGATGTCGATCGAAGGCATCGTCGCCATGCAGGCGTGCGCGCGCATCGGTGCGACGCACTCGGTGGTGTTTGGCGGGTTCTCGGCCAAGTCGCTGCAGGAACGCATTGTCGACGTGGGCGCCGTGGCGCTCATTACGGCCGACGAACAGATGCGCGGCGGCAAGGCGCTGCCGCTCAAGGCCATCGCCGATGAGGCGCTCGCCATGGAAGGCACCGACGCCGTCAAGCACGTGATCGTCTATCGCCGCACCAACGGCAACGTGAACTGGGTGGAAGGCCGCGACCGCGCGATGGACGAGGTCGAAGCCGGCCAGCCCGACACCTGCGAAGTCACGCCGGTGGGTGCGGAACACCCGCTGTTCATCCTCTACACCTCGGGTTCGACGGGCAAGCCGAAGGGCGTGCAGCACAGCACGGGCGGCTACCTGCTGTGGGCCCTGCTCACCATGCAGTGGACGTTCGACCTGAAACCGGACGACATCTTCTGGTGCACCGCCGACATCGGCTGGGTGACGGGCCACAGCTATATTGCGTACGGCCCGCTCGCTGCCGGCGCCACGCAGGTCGTGTTCGAAGGTGTGCCGACGTATCCGAACGCCGGCCGCTTCTGGGACATGATCCAGCGTCACAAGGTCAACACGTTCTACACCGCGCCGACCGCGATCCGCTCGCTGATCAAGGCCGCCGAAGCAGACGAGAAGGTCCACCCGAAGCAGTACGATCTCTCCAGCCTGCGCCTGCTGGGCACCGTGGGCGAGCCGATCAATCCGGAAGCCTGGATGTGGTACCACACGAACATTGGCGGCGGCCGTTGCCCGATCGTCGATACGTTCTGGCAGACCGAAACGGGCGGCCACATGATGACGCCGCTGCCGGGCGCCACGCCGCTGGTGCCGGGTTCGTGCACGCTGCCGCTGCCGGGCATCATGGCTGCCGTTGTTGACGAAACCGGGCACGACGTGCCGAACGGGCAGGGCGGCATCCTGGTCGTCAAGCGTCCGTGGCCGTCGATGATCCGCAACATCTGGGGCGACCCGGAACGCTTCAAGAAGAGCTACTTCCCGGAAGAGCTCGGCGGCAAGCTGTACCTTGCGGGCGATGGCTCCATCCGCGACAAGGACACCGGCTACTTCACCATCATGGGCCGCATTGACGACGTGCTGAACGTCTCGGGCCACCGCATGGGCACGATGGAGATCGAATCGGCGCTGGTGGCCAATCCGATCGTGGCCGAAGCCGCCGTGGTGGGCCGCCCCGACGACATGACGGGCGAAGCCATCTGCGCCTTCGTGGTGCTCAAGCGCTCGCGCCCCGATGGCGACGAAGCCAAGCAGATCGCCAACGAGCTGCGCAACTGGGTCGGCAAGGAAATCGGGCCGATTGCCAAGCCGAAGGACATCCGCTTTGGCGACAACCTGCCCAAGACGCGCTCGGGCAAGATCATGCGTCGCTTGTTGCGTTCGCTGGCCAAGGGCGAGGACATCACGCAGGACACGTCCACGCTTGAGAACCCGGCCATCCTCGATCAACTGAAGGAAACGCGCTAACCGCCAGCGCTGGTCGCCAACCTTGGCCGCCGACTCCCAACAAGACAGCCGCTTCCGCAAGCGGCTGTTTCTGTATTACGGGCTCTATACCGTAGGGCTGCTGCTGTTCATCGTGATGATGGGCGCGATTGAACGCGTGCGCGGGCCAGGCGTGTGGCTCGGCTATGTGTTCCTGTTCGTCACCATCGCCATTTATGCGTGTATCGGGCTGATCTGCCGCACGGCCGATCTGACCGAGTATTACGTGGCGGGGCGCCGCGTGCCGGCGTTCTTCAACGGCATGGCCACGGCGGCCGACTGGATGAGCGCTGCCTCGTTCATCGGCCTGGCCGGCATCGTGTTCGCCTCGGGCTATGAGGGCCTCGCTTATGTGATGGGATGGACGGGCGGCTACTGCCTCGTCGCTTTCCTCCTCGCGCCGTACCTGCGCAAGTTCGGTGGCTACACGGTGCCGGATTTCCTGGCCAACCGCTATGGCAACGGCGAGCGCGGCGGCAGTTCTGTCGTGCGCGGCATCGCGGTGCTGGGCGCGACGCTGTGTTCGTTCGTCTATCTCGTCGCGCAGATCCAGGGTGTGGGGTTGGTGGTCACGCGCTTTATCGGCGTCGAGTTTTCGGTGGGCGTGTTCTTCGGGCTGGCGGGCATTCTGGTGTGTTCGTTCCTGGGTGGCATGCGTGCGGTGACGTGGACCCAGGTGGCGCAGTACATCATCATGATCGTGTCGTTCCTGGGCGTGGTGTCGATCATCGGCTGGCATCGGTATCACGATCCGGTGCCGCAGTTGTCGACGGGCCGCCTGCTGCTGCAAATCGAGAAAGAGGAACAGCGCATCGCGCACGACCCAGCAGAGCAGCACGTGCGCGACCAGTTTCTGAGCGAGGCGCAGGCGCTGCAGGAGCGCATCTCGCAGCTTCCGCAGTCGTTCGAGCAGGCGCGGGAAACACTGAACACGCAGCTCAAGCTTGCACGTGAACGCAATGCGCCGCTGCGCGAGATCAAGGCTCTGGAGCGCCAGCGCGAGGAGTTTCCGCCGGATGCGACCGCCGCGTCGATCCTGTGGAACCAGCAGCGCGAAGACGCGCTGGCGCGCAGCCGCATGGCGCCGCCATCCATCGAGCCATTTCCGTCTGCTTCGGAAAACGAGCGCGGCACCGAGCGGCTGAACTTCGTGCTCCTGGTGTTTTGCCTGATGGTGGGCACGGCCAGTCTGCCGCACATCCTCACGCGCTTTCACACCACGCCGTCGGTGCGCGAGACACGCAACTCCGTGAGCTGGACGCTGGTTTTCGTGGCGCTGCTGTATGTCTCGGCACCAGCGCTGGCGGCGCTCGTCAAGCTCGATCTGCTGCAGCATCTGGTCGGAGCGCCGTTTGCCGACCTGCCGCAGTGGATCGTGCCGTGGCGCAAGGTCGATCCGGCCGTGTTTGCTCTGCATGACATCAACGGCGACGGCATCGTGCAGTGGGCAGAGGTGATGATGCAGCCGGACATGGTCGTGCTGGCCGCGCCCGAGATTGCGGGGCTGCCGTACGTGTTGTCCGGGTTGATTGCGGCGGGTGCGTTGGCGGCCGCGCTGTCGACTGCCGATGGTCTTTTGCTGACCATCGCCAACGCCTTATCGCACGACGTGTACTTCCACATGATCGACAACACGGCCAGCCACCAGCGGCGCGTGACGAGCGCCAAGGTGGTGCTGCTGGGCGTAGCGTTGCTGGCCGCGTATGTGACGTCGTTGAAGCCGGGCAACATCCTCTTCCTGGTTGGGGCGGCTTTCTCATTGGCGGCCTCGTGCTTCTTTCCGGTATTGGTGCTGGGCGTGTTCTGGAAGCGCACCAATCGTGCCGGTGCCATCGCGGGCATGCTGACGGGGCTGGCTGTGAGCGTGTACTACATCATCGCCAACTACCCGTTCTTCACGCGCATGACGGGCGTGCTTGGCCAGCCGTGGTTCGGCGTCGACCCGATTGCATCGGGTGCGTTCGGCGTGCCAGCGGGTTTTGTCGCGGCGATTGTCGTGAGCCTGCTCACCAGACCGAACCGGCCGGTGGTCGACAAACTTGTTGGCTACATTCGCGATCCGCAGTAAAAAAAACCGGCTCCCGACGAGCCGGCAAAGGGCGGGGCCGGAATGTGGGGACTCCGACCCCAGGGCTGACCTCTCCCGCCAGCCCACAACGCGAGTGAGGCAGCGCGGCGAGGCGGCGCGGGCTCAGGCGGGTGAGGGGTGCGTCTGCGGTCTGTCGTTCGATAACGTTTGGATGGCCCGCTCCAGCGGCGCCGCACTGACGCTGACTTCGCCTGCAAAGGGCCGGTCCACGGCCAGCACAAAGAAGAACGCCAGGCCCAGCGTGGTCGCCCACACCGCCACCAGCGCCATATGAAAGCGTGTGGCCGGCAGCGCATAGAGCAGCAACAACGACAGGCCGCTGGCGATCAGCATCACGCCCCAGAGCGTGCCGGGCATGGCGGCTTCCAGGTTCTGCAGGCGTTTCTCCCGGTACTTCACCATCTCGTTGACGCGGGCGAGCACTTCAATCAGCAGCACCCGCTCGCGGTCGTCGCGGGGTGTGATGCGGTTGGCCGTGGCAAACATGCTGTCGAACGCAGCCTCAGTGTCCGCATCAGGACGCGATTGTTGCTGCATGCTCGGCCATTCGTCACGGACGACGTGCTGCAGATAGGCGATCAGTTCGCTCCGCGCGTTTGTAGCGCTCGGGTGTGAGAACGCCGACAGATCGCGTGCGAGTTCCGTCGCGCATGCGGCTTCGGCGGCCACGATATCGGCGGCGGCCTGATACGCACCCCATACCGAGATGGCCGAGAAGGCGACCAGCAACGAGTTGATGGTGGTGACGGCGGTCATCATGGCGATGGTCATGTTGCGCTGTTCGGCGTCGAGCGTGACGGGAAACGCGCGGCGGAACAGCGCGTAGCCGCCCAATGCCACGAACAGCGTGGCAAAGACGATGACAGCGCCCATCGCCCATGCGGGGATGTTGTAGAGGAACAGCATGAGGTCACTCCTTGGATGGCCGGTTGGAGGCAGAGGGAGGCGCAGAGGCGGGTGCATCGGTGGCGGCCAGCATGGCGCGCGTGAAGTCGGCCAGGCGTTGGCGCATCGCCTCGGGAGAGGCATTGCTGTCGAACGACTGCTGCAGATCGATCAGGTTGGCGGCGAGTTCGCTCTGCCATTGCGTGCGCTCGCCGGCGGCACGCGCGCGGTAGGTCTGCATGGCTGCGTCGGCATCTGCCGAGCGGTCACCGCGTACGAGTGTTTCGAGCGCATCCACCAGCCGCTGCAGCAGCCGGTGCACAGCGGTGGCAGAGAAACCACCCAGCATCGCCAGTGCCGGTTTGCCGAAGTTGTGCATGCTGCCGTGGTCGAACAATTGCGCTGGCAGCATCTCGACCAGGATCAGCCCGGCTATCACGCCGAGGATCAACCGCGCGCCGTAGGAGGCGTCGTACTTCGGATCGTACGTAGAAGCGGCCACATAGCGATGCGCCTGAAACAGCGTGGCAAACGACGCGCCCAGCCCCGCGCAGAACAGCAGGAACAGCGTGTTCCACAGCAGGGGCGCGCCGTCCGAATCCAGGAAGCCCCGGTCGATGTTTGCGCTCGACACGTCGGGCGACATGCCGGTGGCAATCACTGCGATCAGGAAGACGATTGCAGCGCCGGTCAGCAGCCGGATCAGCGGCACAGGGCCGAGCCACGCGAACGGATGTTCGCTGCGATGCTGCGCGTCGAGCAGTGTGACCGCCTGAGGCGTGGCCGGTGCGATGGCCGCAGCAAGCTTGCGGTGGATGGCCGCCAGTGCATGGTGCGGTGTGGCCTGTGGCGGCATCTGCCGGTCGATGAGCGCGCCCAGCTGGGCGATGAGTTCCGGCGCAACCGGCAAGCCGTGGTGCAGGGCATAGCGGGCCATGGCTGCGCACTCTTCACGCAACTGTTCAGCGAGGGCCGGGGTCGGTTGCGGCTGCGGCGCCGTGCGCGACAGCAGCCGCCGTGTGAAGGCAAGTGGGATCATGCCGGCCTCTCGTCATGGCATTGCTTGGGTGACATGCGCGGCATGACGGCGCTGGACAGACTGCGCCGCGAGTCTGGTGTCTTCGCTTGCATGGTGGCCTTCGTCGGCAAGGTGGGCCGTGCGCGGCCCCGGCTTGCTCCGCCGTGAATGTCGAGTGGAGCAAGTTCACTTTGCGTCGTGCATGCAAGCCCGCCAATGCAGCGGAAGTCACGAACGACGGCCTAACGAAAGACACAGGACACCAAGAGAAAACGCCCGCGGCCTTTCGGCGGCGGGCGCAATGACAGCTTGGAGATGACAACTACTACGGTGACAGTGCCTGGCTCAGGCGTGTGCAGCGTGCGGATCGACGCGGAAGAAGGACATCGCAGCGTTCAGCTCTTGTCCCTGGTCCTGCAGCGATTGCGATGCGGCTGCGGCTTCTTCCACCAGCGCCGCATTGCGCTGCGTGACTTCATCCATTTGCGAGATCGCCTGGTTGACCTGTTCAATGCCGCGCTTCTGCTCGACCGAGGCGGCGGCAATTTCTTCCATGATGTGCGTGACGCGGGCCACGGCCTGCGTGACCTCCGTCATGGTCTCACCAGCTTGGCCCGCCAGCGTGGAGCCATCGTGAATGCGCTCCACCGACGAGGCGATCAGTTCCTTGATCTCCTTGGCCGCCGTTGACGAGCGTTGCGCCAGGCTGCGCACTTCGCTGGCGACCACTGCAAAGCCGCGGCCCTGCTCGCCTGCGCGTGCGGCTTCCACGGCGGCATTCAGCGCGAGGATGTTGGTCTGGAACGCGATGCCTTCGATGATGCCGGTGATGTCGGCAATCTTGCTCGAACGGTCGCTGATGTCCTGCATGGTCGATACGACCTGGCTGACGACCGTGCTGCCCTTGAGCGCCACTTCGGACGCAGTGGAGGCGAGCGCGGTGGCGTGCTGGGCGTTGTCGGCGTTCTGCTTCACGGTGGACGTCAGCTCTTCCATGCTGGCTGCCGTTTCCTGCAGCGACGATGCCTGTGCTTCCGTGCGTTGGCTCAGGTCGGCATTGCCCGCCGCGATCTGTTTGGCTGCGCCGGCCACGCTGGTGCTGCTGTCGCGAACCTTGTCGACGATCTCGGTCAGGCGGCCGTTCATGTCGCGCAGGGCAGAGAGCAGGTAGCTTGTCTCATCCTTGCCTTGCACCTCGATGCGGCTGCTCAGGTCGCCGCGTGCCACCGTCCGCGCGACATCCACAGCGGTGCGGATTGGCTGCGTGATCGAGCGCGTGATGATGATCCCGGCAATCAGCGCCAGCAGCACCGCGCCGATCGACAGGCCGGCCAGCAGATTGCGCTGCATGACGTACTGCGCCTCATACGCCTGCACGAGCTGCTCCTGGCGCTCGTGCGTGTACGTGGCATACGCGTCGGTGGTCTTGATGAGGGCGGCCAGCAGCGGGCGGCACTCGTTGTCCATCTTCTGGATGGCTTCGTCGCGTTTGCCCGCCAGTGCCAGCCCGACGATGTCGGTCGCCACCGGGCCGTACTGTGCTTCCACGCGGTTGATGTCTTCCACCAGCTTACGGGCGCGGTCGCTGGTGTCCTTGGCGCCCGCAATCATGTCGTTGAGCTGCTTGAGCTTGTTCTTCACATCGTCGTGCGCCTGAAAGACGTCGGCCTTCTCCAGATCCAGGTCTTTTTGCGTGACCACGAGAACCAGGTTGCGTGCGGCGATGGCGCGGCGATCCACCGCCGTGCGCACGTCGTTTGCCACATCTGCGCGGGCGCTGATGCCGTGCACGTAGTTCGAGAACCCTTCCGTCGATTCGGACAGCGCCCGCAGCGACATGCCCGATACCACGACAACAATGGCTGCCAGCACGCCAAAGCCCGTTGTGAGCTTGGCTTTGATGGTCATCTGAGAAAGGTTCACTGCGTCCTCCGGTTTGCTGAATGGGTTGAGATGTGGTCGGGCACCGGAGCGGCTTAGAAAGAAAGACGGTCGGCGACCACGTTGTTATGTGCAACGACTGCGTACTTGAGAAAGGTGCAGGTTATGTCACGGTATGACCGATTTGTATGCGTCGGATTTTTGGAGCTTCACCGGGTTATCGGCATTGAAAAGAAAATCCTGAATAACATTCTTTCTGAGCGTTTTCACTTAATGCAAATTGTGGGCCTTTGTTTTGCCGGTGAAACCTTGCCTGGCAAGGCCTGGGCGCCATTTTTTCGAATCGTGAGACGGATTATGCAGGCTGGATGGCGCCAACGTTTTCCTACTCTATTTGCGTTATTTATATTCAGATGTTGATATTTTCACTACAGTATTCGCGATGCGCGGTTTTACGGATGCAATTGGCGGATTACATATTTTGGTGGTGCCCGATATCCAAAGAAAACGGCCCGCGAAGCGGGCCGTCAGATCACCGCGGACGGGCGCTTGCTACAGCGCCGTGGCCGGCACCACGGGCAGCACAACCTTGGAGGGATGGGCCGCATCGCTGTAGATCGTCAGCACGCCGACGAGCGAGTTGAGCAGCGTGGGCAGTGGCGGCACGCCTTGCGGCAGGTTGCTGGCGCCCACGGCCACCCGCAGCTTGTGGCCCTTGGCGATGAGCGCACTCGTCGGGAACACCTCCACCGGCACCATGACGGCCTGGCCCGGCATGAGTGCCTGCACGGAGCTTGGGGTGAACGGATGCCATGGCTGGATCATCAAACCATTCATCGTGCGGGAACGGCTGGCGTCCACCGCGCGAAGCGAGGCTGTCTGAAGCGCATCGGTGAGTGGCGTGACGTTCCCCGCCGCGTCCACGTCGTCAATGCGGACCGAGACGCCGGCATCCAGAGCGGTGGTCGAGATCCAAACATCGGCCTCAATCGGCCCGTTGAGGTAGACATCCGCCGGCATGGGTGGCGTCTCGAACTTCACGTCGGCGGCTTCGGCGATGGTGTCGTCGGTCTGGCATGGCAGCGGGAGGAAACCCGTCAATCCAGCCGTCCATTGCGACAGGCTGATCGAACATGCGCCGTTCAGTGGCAGCTGTGCGACCGTGTTGGACGCTTCGTTTGCCGCAGGCGCGGTGGCCGACAGGCTCTTGTCGCCGCGCAGGAAGAGCTGCTGCGCCTGCACCTGCGGATGCGGCCAGTCTGTAGCGGTGGCGTAGTGGGCGAGGCCGCTCACGTATTGCGTGACGTTGGGCTGCGCATCGGCGCCCACGTTCATGCCTTTGACGTACTGGTCGAACCATTGCAACTGAATGTGGTTCAGCGGCGGCACGCCATCGACCGGCAACCCGCTTCCCAACGCGGCCTGCAGATGTGTCCACGGGCCGATCAGCAGCTTGGCCGGTGCCTGCGTCTTGATGCTCTCGTACGTGAGTGGTTCACTGCGCTGGAAGAGATCGTGCAGGCCGCCCACCACGAAGGTCGGCACCTTGATCTTGCCGTCGTTTTCCAGCGGCGAACGCGTCGCCCAGAATGCGCCGTCATAGGCTGTGGCCGTCGTGCCGAGCAGCGCCTGCAGCATGGTCGGCAACTGGAACGTCGTGACCGCAGACACCAAGTGCTGCAGCACGGCCGGCAAACCGATCGTGGGGTCAGTCACCAGCGTCGGATCGGTCAGGCTAAGCACTGATACCAAACCGAACCACGCCGGGATAAAGGTCAGGTTTGTCTGCCCACCCGTGAAGACGATGTCGCGGTAGCCATCACCGATCGGCACGATAGGGAAGGCCGCCTTGACCGCGGGATGGTTCTGCGCCGCCGTGATGACCGTCGTGATGCCGAGGTACGACACGCCGTAGAGGCCGATGGCGCCGTTGCTCCACGACTGCAGGGTCACCCAGTCGACCACGCGGCCATAGTCGCTTTGCTCATCGGCGCCAAAGGCGTCCCATGTACCTTGCGACTGGCCTGTGCCGCGTACGTCCACCACCACCGTCGCGTAGCCGTGCTGGACGATGTACGGATCGGCCGCGCCGAGCGCAGCGCCAATCGAGGCTTCGTATTGCGCGTTGCCACCGTTGTACGAGGTTTGCACCAGCACCGTGGGGAACGGGCCGGCGGCGGCGTTGCCCGATGCGTCGGCCGGCAAGGTGACATAGGCCGCGAGCTTCGTTCCGTCGGGCATGGTGATGTACTGCGTGGCCTGGCGCGCGACGCCCGCGTAAAGCATGGGCGGGTTGTAGTCGACCCACTTCGCGCCCGCGTTGCTCTTGATGGATGTTCCCGGTTGCGCCGGTGTGGCACGCGTACCCAGCGTGGTCCAGTTGACTGCGGCTGGCGGCACCGGCTGCGTGGTGTTTGAATCTGCGGCGATGCTGTTGGCGACGGTCGAGCCGTCACCGCCGCCGCAGCCCGACAGTGACAGGGCCGCGCACAGCAGCGCCGACATCAGCATGCGGCCGCGCCGCACGTGTGGGTTACCCATTTGCATGGGGTGTCTCCTCTTGAATGCTTTTGTTGTGTGTAGGGGGGGCGGCGTGCCGAGGGTGGCGGCACGCGGCCGATCGCTTCCGGTTCGGAAGCGGAGCAAGCGAAGAGGCCGGCGCAGAAGAGGGGTGGGTGACACGACCGACCGCGCGCCAGCGGGCTTGGGCGCACGGATAAAGCACCAAGCATGCCCACGGCGCGATACCCGCAGATGGCGCTGTATGGCGGTGTGGCACGCCTGTTGGGTCTCGGAACGCTACCGGCGTTACGTAACGTTCCGCGTAACGAGGGGCCTGATGCCGCCGTTTTCAGATGAGAAATTCGCACCCCACCAACGGAGGGATGCTGCCCGCCAAGCCCCGTCCACAGGGCGTTTCATACAGATCAAAACGACAACGCGTGCATGCAAAAAGTGCGTGTGGACCGGCTCATCGGTGTTGGCATGGACGTTGCGTATTCAGGCTGCGCGCCCGGCACAGGGCGCCACACGAAGAGCGCAACAACAGCACAGACAGCAAGGGGCCCATCATGAATCGCACCGTTCAAGACGTCGAAATTGCCGCTGCCATCGACTCGGACCTGCTCCGCCGCCGCGAGCAGTTTGTTGGTCAGCCCGCCGCGTGGCGGGTGTGGTCAGAAGCCGCTCATGTCGCCACATTGAATGAACGCGCACGTAACGCCTTTATCGAGCACGTGGCCAACGCCCGCGGTGCCGATATTGCCCTGCGCCTGCTGCTCAAAGCGCAGTCGATTCGCGATCAGGTCACGCAGACGCTGCTGACGAACGAGACGCCAGCCACGCTGCATTGAGTTACGCGAGGGGATGCCGGCCGCGCCAGATGTGTCGGCGGTGGGATGCAAAAGGCCTTGTCGGGAGACCGGGCCTTTTGTTTGTGAGGGAACTTGGCGAGCCGGCACGGTGTGCTACAATCGCGGGCTTCGGAGAGATGGATGAGTGGTTTAAGTCGCACGCCTGGAAAGCGTGTATAGGTTAATAACCTATCGGGGGTTCGAATCCCCCTCTCTCCGCCAGGAATTCAAGGCCCGGGCACGCAAGTGCTCGGGCCTTTTTGCATTCCGGGCCGTTGCCATGTCGAGGTGGACCACTATTGCTGACCTCAGCCGTTTGAACGTACGCTTGGCCAGCAAAAAAATCACAAAAGCCAAGGAGACCACCGCCCCATGGATTTGGACGTCAACCACAAGCCGGTCAGCGTTGATTGCGACCCGGCCACGCCCCTGTTGTGGGTGCTGCGTGACCACCTGAACCTGACCGGTACGAAGTTCGGCTGCGGCGTTGCGGCATGCGGCGCCTGCACGGTGCACGTGGACGGCACGGCCGTGCGGTCCTGCGTGCTGCCGGTCGCGGCTGTCGCCGGCAAGCACATCACTACCATTGAGGGACTTGCCGGCGCCGAGGGCAAACGCCACGCCTTGCAACAAGCCTGGATAGATGAGCAGGTGCCCCAGTGCGGCTACTGCCAATCCGGCATGCTGATGGCCGCGGCGGATTTGCTTGCCCAACACCCCGATCCGAGCGATGCCGACATCGACGCGGCCATGACCAACATCTGCCGCTGCGGCACATATCCGCGCATGCGCGCCGCCATCAAGCGCGCCGCCAAGGCGTTGCGGGAGGTCCGCGCATGAACGCGAAGACAACGAAACCGCGTAGCGGACGCCGCCGTTTCCTGCTCGGCGCGCTTGGCATTGGTGGCGCACTGGTGGTGGGTTGGGGCGTCATGCCGCCGCGCAGCCGCGTGGGTGATCCGGGCGTCTTCCCCGAGCACAACGGCGAGATTGCGCTGAACGGCTGGATCAAGATCACCCCCGAAGGCAATGTCGTGCTCGCGATGCCGCGTGTGGAGATGGGGCAGGGCATCCACACCGCGCTCTCGATGCTGGCGGCAGAAGAGCTGGACATTCCGCTCTCGCGCGTGAGCATCGAAAGCTCGCCCGTGGAGCGCATCTACGGCAACGTCGTCGCCATGGGCGACAGCTCGCTGCCGCTGCACCCCGATAGCGCCGACAAGACCTGGGCACGCGCACTGCATTGGATCATGGCCAAGAGTGCGCGCGAGATCGGCCTCATCATCACCGGCGGCAGCAGCAGCACCGCCGATGGCTGGCAGCCCGTGCGCGAGGCCGCCGCCACGGCGCGTGCGGCGCTGGTGGAGGCGGCAGCGCGTGAATGGAACGTGTCGGCTGCGCAAGTCAGCATCCGCGAAGGCCAGTTGATTGGCCCCGGCGGCAAGCAATCCACGTTTGGCGGCATGGCTAAGTCGGCGCGCGGTATTTCTGCGCCGTCCACTGTCACGCTCAAGCCGGCTTCGCAATACCAGTTGATCGGCAAGCCGGCGCCGCGTAACGATCTCGCGGCCAAGACAGATGGCAGCGCGCGTTTCTCCATCGACACGCGCCTGCCCGGCATGCTGTATGCCGCCGTCGTGATGTGCCCGGTGTTTGGCGGCAAGCTCAAGACCTTCCAATCGAAGGCCGCGCTTGGCATGCCGGGCGTGCGTTACGTGGTGCCGTTCGAGGGCACCGCCGGCGGCGCACCTGGCGTGGCAGTGGTGGCAGATCATTACTGGCAGGCGCGTCAGGCGCTGGCAGCGCTGGAACCCGTGTGGGACAACGGCCCGCATGCCAAGCTCGATTCCGAAGGCATCCGGCAGCAGCTTGTCAGCGCGCTCGACAGCGACAAGGGCGGCTTCACGTACCGCTCGATGGGCGATGGCCTGAAAGCCTTCGACAAGGCCGATGGCGCCACCATCGTCGAAGCGGAGTACACCGCGCCGTATCTCGCGCACACGACGATGGAGCCGATCAACTGCACCGCGCAGGTAACGGCGGACGGCGTGCATCTTTGGGCGCCCACGCAGGTCGCCACGCTGGCGCAACTGGTGGCGGCGCGCGCGGCGGGTGTCAGCGGCGACAAGGTGCGTATCGACATCCCGCTGATCGGCGGCGGTTTCGGGCGGCGGCTGGAATCGGATTTCATCGGCCAGACCGTCACCATCGCCACAAAGACCGAAGGCAAGCCCGTGCAGGTCATCTGGTCGCGTGAAGAGGACGTTCGCCACGACTTTTATCGCCCGCAGGCCATCGCACGGCTCAAGGCGCGTGTCGAGAACGGCAAGGTCACGGCGATTGCGTCGCGCAGCGCCGGACAATCGATTCTGGCGGGCGAGCTGGATCGCCTGTTTGGCGCGCCGTCTGTGGGTATCGACCGCTACACCGCCGAAGGCCTGTTCGATCTGCCGTACGAAATCGAGCACGAGCACATCGCGCACCTGGCAGTCGATCTGCCGGTTCCCGTGGGGTTCTGGCGCAGCGTGGGGCACTCGTACAACGGGTTCTTCATGGAGGGCTTTCTCAACGACGTGGCGGCGGCAGCCAAGCTTGACCCGTTGGCGATGCGGCGTGACTTGCTGAAGGCCCATCCGCGTGAGTTGAAGGTGTTGGACACGGCAGCGCAGGCGGCCGGTTGGGGACAGCCGCTGGCACCAGCCGCCGACGGCGCACCCCGTGCACGCGGCATTGCCTTGCACCCGAGCTTCGGCTCCGTGGTCGCGCAGGTCGTGGAGGTGTCGATGAAGGACGGCAAGCCGCGCGTGCATCGCGTTGTGTGCGCGGTCGATTGCGGCACGGTGGTCAATCCGGGCATCGTTGCGCAGCAGATGGAAAGCGCGGTCATTTTTGGCTTGACGGCGGCGCTGTATGGCCGGATCGATATCAAGGACGGGCAGGTCGTGCAGTCGAATTTTCCGGACTATCCGGCGCTCAAGATGGCCGAGACGCCTGTCATCGAAACGCACATCGTGCCGAGCACCGCGGAGCCTAGCGGCATGGGCGAGGTGGGTGTGCCGCCAATCGCTCCGGCCGTGGCCCATGCCGTGGCGCAGTTGACCGGCAAGCCGGTGCGGCAACTACCGATGGTGTGACGCTGCTGCATTGAAAACGAAAAAGCCGCAGGTTCGCGCCTGCGGCTTTTTCTTTGGAGCAATTCTGCCGGGTTCAGGCCGCGTCCGGAAACACGGGTTCGCCCAGATTCAGCATCAGGCGATTCGCCCACGCAAAGATGGCCACCGCGTGTATCAGGTCGAGGATCTCCGCGTCCGTCAGGCCAGCGGCCTTGAGCGGCTGCAGGTCTTCGCCGCGCACATCGCCCGGGCGCAGTGTCAGGTCGATCGAGAACAGCACGATGGCACGCTCACGCGCATTCGTGCCTGCGATGTGCGGGTCTTCAAAAACCTGCTTGATCACATCGTTGCGCTTGGCAAGCTGTTCGAAGCGCTGCGCGTGGACAGACGCGCAATACACGCAGCCGTTGACGCGCGACACCACCGCGCTGGCGAGTTCGCGTTCCGCACGCGACAGGCCGCCCGGCGCATACATGATCGCGTTGAACGCCGCCGACCGCTGACGCAGGATCTCTGGCTGGTGAACGAGAAAACGGTAGTAGTCAGACGTTTTCGCCTTCGGGTGGCTTTCTTCCAGCACGGCGAGCTGCTCGGGCGTGGCGCGGTCGAGGTCGACCACATCGAGCCACGCTTTCCACTCAAGCGATTCGTTGGTGAAGCCGTGGGCGCGGATGATCTCGGTCATGCTGCGGTCTCCGTGGAGGCAGTGGCGCTGCCGGTGCCGGCGGCTTCGCTAAGTGCACGCAAGCCGGCGACGAGCCGCGTCTGATACGACAGGAAGGCAATGAGCTGCGCGAGCGTTACCACGTCGGCCGTGGCGAGGCCCGCTGCGGGCAAGCGCAGTAGCGCATCGCGGTCGCCCTCGATGGGGCGTTCGACGAGCGTGCGCGTGAAGGTGAGGATGGCGTGCAGGCGCGCGTCGGTCAGCGTGTCGATATCGCCATGGTCCACCGCTTGCAGCGCAATTGCGTCGACCGGCGTGTTCGCGAGGCGTGCGCGGTAGTGGTCAGCCAGTTCCGGCGCGGGCGTCAGACGGCACGCGTACAGCGCCACGAGCAAGCGTTCGCCCAGCGTGAGGCCGGGCAAGGCAGCGTCGAACAATGCGTCGTAGCTGCCCTGGGTGGCCGTTGCGACCTTTTCGCGGGCGTGGCGCAGCGCATGCGTGGGGCTGCCGTCGCCAAGGTCGGCAACCTGGTCGACCACATCTTGTGCGGGCGTGAAATCCATCGATGAAAGACTCCGAGAATCAGGTACGGAGGCGCCGCGCGCAGCCACCGCGCTGGCGAGGAAGCGTCGCACCGCTGCCCAGGATTGGGCGTCCGCGCGGGCGTTGGCGCGGGGCTCGCCGCCGCCGGTGCTGATGCGGCCCGACACCGGATGCGCATAGACGAGCTGCGTGGTCGGCACGTACGGGAACACGATGGAGTGACCCGCGCCTTCGTAGTCGAAGTGTTGGATGGGGTAGGGGTGCCGTACCTCGGCCAGTTTGGTGGTCACCATGCGCGAGTAGTCGCTTGAGGGCCAGGAGCCGTCATCCGTGGCCGAGAGCAGCAGCACCGGCCCGCGTGCGCGCTCGATGCGGATACGCGCGCGCGCCACGGCGTCGGCATCCTGCAGCGCCGTGCGGATAGCGCGTTCATGCCGATGCGGCGCTGGGCCTTCGTCAAACGGTGCCCAGCTCGCGGTGCGGTTGCCCTCCCACAGATGCGGCAGCGGCTGACCGCGATACAGCCACGTCGGGCCTTCGCGGCCGACAGCAGGGTCCGCAGCGTTCTGCCCGCTGTGCACGACGGCACCCGGCACGTAGCCGATGACCGCAGACACAGCTTCTGGGAACGTCGCCCCCAGCAGCAATGCGAGTTCACCCCCGCGCGACTGGCCGCTCACGGCAACGAAGTCGTGCAGCGGCGCCACGCGCTTGCGCAGCCAGGCGAGCGCGCGCTCGAAATATTCCAGCGGCGTATTGGAGATGTAGTCCGACAGCCCCGGCGCCTTGAAGTACGCCAGCGCGAATGCCGCATAACCGTGCGAGGCATACAGCGCCGCGCGCGGTTCGTTGATGCCGCCGCCCGACCCGTTGAGGATCAGCACGGCCGGGCGCGGGCCCGGGTGCGCGTAGGGGTCGGGCAGGTACAGCGTGCCGACCAGGCCCTCTTCGTTGTCCGGCGCGCGCACATCGTGGCGCGTCACACCCGGGGCGGCCAGCCGTTGGACGAAGCTCGCATGGACGGACTCGCCATTGGCAGTCGCCGTGAGCGTGGTCGTCAGCGGCTCTGTCGCGGCTAGCGGAAATACTTCGCGCGCTGTTCCGTCCTCCGGGCGCTGGCTCCAGATGATGCCCATCGCGCTGACGCCGGTGTAGTCGCCCGAGACGGGAGCGTCGCGCGTGAGGTCCACGGTGCCTTGCGCGTCGGCGACAAACGCGGCGCGGCTGTGCCACAGCACGCCGTTGCCGCGACGCGTTTGCGCGACGATGCCGACCTGGGCGCCGGGCGCAAGCCCAGTCACGACGATGCTGCGCGATACGTCGATCAGGTCATCCGCCGGCGTGACGCTGAGCGCGAGCGTTCCCATGGCGCTTACTTGCCGTCCTTGGTGACCATTTGAGCGGCCGTGCGATCGCTCGTCATCGGCGTTACCTTCAGGCCTTTCTTGGCGGCCCACACGTTCTGGTAGTGGTACAGCGGCATCACGCCCACGTCATCCGACACCAGCTTGACCGAGTGGCGCAGGATGGCCGCGCGCTTTTCCACGTTGAACTCTTCAGTGGAGGCGTTCAGCGCGTTGTCCACGGCGGGGTTGCTGTAGTGCCCCCAGTTGGAGGCACCCAGTCCCTTCTTGGTGTCGACCGTGGCCAGCACGTTGACCAGCGCGTAGCTTGCCTCGCCCGTGCCGTTGCCCCACGCCAGCATGCTCATCGCATATTCATTCTTGTTGGCGCGGCCGGAGTAGACCGACCAGGGCACCACTTCCACGCGCGCCTTCACGCCGATGCGGGTCCAGAACTGCGCCACCGCCTGCGCTGTTTCGGGGCCTTGCGGGTAACGGTCGTTCGGCACGTGCATCACGAGGTTGAAGCCCTGCGGAAAGCCCGCGTCGGCCAGCAGCTTCTTGGCCTGCGCCGGGTCGTAGGCGATGTCCTTCACGTCGGGGTTGTAGCCGTACGTGTCCGACGGCATCCACTGGTTGGCGACGGTGGCGGCGCCTTGCAGGATGCGGTCGACGATGGCCTTGCGGTCGATGGCGAGCGACAGCGCGCGGCGCACGCGCACATCCAGCAGCGGATTGTTCGGCAGCGGCTTGCCGTCGTTGCCGGTGATGTAATCGTTCGGCCCCTTGCGGAAGCTCGGTTGCAGCAGCATCACGCGCAGGCCCGGATAGGCGAACACCTTCACGTTGGGCGACTGGCGTAGGCGGGCAAGGTCAGACACCGACACCTTGTCGATAACATCCACTTCGCCTGAGAGCAGGTTGGCCGTGCGCGCAGCAGCGTTGTTGATGTAGCGGTAGTTGACCTTCTCCCAGAGTTGTTTGCCGCCCCAGTAGTTGTCGTTGCGCGCCATCACCACGCGATCGCCGGGCACGTACGAGACGAACTTGTACGGGCCGGTGCCCACCACGGCACGGCCGGCGTTGTAGTCCTCAGTCGACGATTTCTCCCCCACGTGCTTGCTGACGATGTGCACGGATGCGAGGTTCAGCGGCAAGTCCGGGTTCGGGATGTTCGTCTTGATGATCAGCGTGAGCGGGTCTTTGGCCGTGACGGACTCCACCGTGCGCAGATAGCCCGCGAACGTTGCCACGCTGCCCGGTACGCTGCGCGCGCGCTGATACGAGAAGATGACGTCATCGGCCGTAAACGGCTGGCCGTCGTGCCATTTCACGTTCGGGCGCAGCTTGATTTCCCAGGTCTTCGGGTCCAGCGTCTTCCACGACAGCGCCAGGCCCGGCTGCAGCTTGTTCCACTTGTTCTCGACCAGCAGATCCCAGAAGTGCACGTCGACGGAGCGGTCGCCAGCGTGGTTGTTCAGCTGAGGGTCCAGCGACGACAGCGGATCGGCAAAGGCGATGTTCAGCGTCTGCGCGTTGACAGCGCCAGCGGCAGTCAGCACGGCAACGGCAAGCGATGAAGCGAGGAGGCGTTTCACGTTGATTTCCCTTTTTCCCTTTTTGTTGGAATCGTTGGCTTATTGCAGATCGTTCAGATCGCGTCGTTCAAGTGGCAGGCGCTGAAGTGGTTGACCGCAATGCCGCGCAGCGTCGGTGTTTCGGTCTTGCAGCGGGGCATGGCGTGCGGGCAGCGCGGGTGGAAATGGCAGCCGGTGGGCGGGTGCAGCGGGCTCGGCATCTCGCCTTGAATGGCTGTGAACGTCTTGTGCCGGGCCGACAGGCGCGGGATCTCCGCCAGCAATGTCTGCGTGTAAGGATGGTTCGGGCGGCGGAACACTTCCTCCGCCGTCGCCGATTCCACCACGCGGCCGAGATACATGATCACCACGCGGTCCGAGAGGTGCTCCACCACGCCAAGGTCGTGGCTGATGAACAGGTAGGTCAGGTTGAGCTGCTCGCGCAGGTCCATGAACAGGTTCAGGATCTGCGCCTGGATCGACACGTCCAGCGCTGCCACCGCCTCGTCGCAGACGAGCATCGACGGCTGCACCGCCAGCGCGCGCGCAATGCCGATGCGCTGCCGCTGGCCGCCGCTGAACTGATGCGGGTAGCGGTCGCGCAGGGCGGGGTCCAGGCCGGCGCGCTGCATCTGCGCAGCCACGTAATCGGCAAAGTTGGCGCGGTCGGTCAGGCCGTGCACGCGTGCCGCCTCGCCAACGATCTCTTCCACGCGCAGGCGCGGGTTGAGGCTCGCGTACGGGTCCTGAAAGATCATCTGGATCTTCAGGCGGGCCGCGCGGGCTTCCTCTGCGGAAAGCGTGTCGACAGCCTTGCCGTCCACGCGCACCTCGCCGGCCGAGGGCGGCATCATGCCCGCAGCAATGCGGCCGAGTGTGGACTTGCCGCAGCCCGATTCGCCGACGAGCCCCACGACTTCACCGGGCTGGATCGCAAGGTCGACGCCATCAACGGCACGAACAATCGCCGGCGGATGCGCCAGGCCAAAGCGCTGCAGAACGCGATCGGCCGCGCCGACCTTGCGATCGCCAAAGCGTTTGCTGACCTGTTTGAGTTCAACGAGAGGTGTGCTCATGCGACCTCCCGCGAGGACGCGTGCTGCGCGCCCGGATGGAAACAGCGCACGAGGCGCTCAGGTACCGGTTGGGTGATTTCCGGAGCGGCGCCGCAGACATCTGTGGCGCGCGGGCAGCGTGCCGCAAACGCGCAGCCCGCCGGCAGCGCCAGCAAGTTCGGTGTCATGCCGGGAATCTGGCGCAGGCGCTGACCGCGGCAGTTCTCGCTGGGCAGGCTGTCGATCAGGCCCATGGTGTAGGGGTGCAGCGGGGCATCGAGCACGGCATCCACCGGCCCGTGTTCGACGATGCGGCCGGCGTACATCACGGCCACTTCGTCGGCCAGGCCGGCCACGACAGACAGGTCGTGCGTGATCCAGATCAGCGCCGTGCCGTGCATGCGCGCGAGCTTCTGCACTTCCGACAGGATCTGCGCCTGGATGGTCACGTCCAGCGCCGTGGTCGGTTCGTCGGCAATGATCAGGTCGGGCCGATGCAGCATCGCAATGGCAATCGCCACGCGCTGGCGCATGCCGCCGGAAAGCTGATGCGGATACGCCCGCAGCCGTTCTTCAGGGCTCGGGATGCCCATCAGGCCGAGTGTGTCGCGCGCATGTTCCCGCGCCTGCTTGTGGTTCATGCCGCTGTGCGCGCGCACGGCCTCGATCATCTGGGCATCGATGCGCAGCACGGGGTTGAGCGTCATCATCGGGTCCTGGAAGACCATGGCGATGCGGTTGCCCTGCAGCTTGCGCAATTCGCGCGGGGGCAGCTTGGTGAGGTCGCGGCCCTGGTAGAGGATCTCGCCGCCGACGACGCGGCCCGGCGGGTCCACCAGGCCCATGATCGAGAAGCCGGTGACGGACTTGCCCGAGCCCGACTCGCCCACCAGCCCGAGGATGCGCCCGCGCGCGAGCGAGAACGACACGTCGTCCACGGCCGGCAAAACGCCTTCGCGCGTGAAGAAATGCGTGCGGAGGTTGCGGACTTCGAGGGTGGTCGCGTTGGTGGACGCCGTCATCGTTGCGTCCTCGGGTTCAGCACTTCACGCAGGCGGTCGCCCACCAGGTTGATGGCCACCAGCGCCAGCAACAGCGCGATGCCCGGATAGAAACTGATCCAGTACTGGCCTGAGAGCATGTATTGGTATCCGTTGGAAATTAGCAGACCAAGAGACGGCTCGGTAATCGGCACGCCCAGGCCCAGGAACGACAGCGTGGCCTCCAGCGTGATCGCGCGCGCCACCTGCAGCGTGCCCACGACGATCAGCGGCGGCAGGCAGTTCGGCAGGATGTGCCTGAGTGCGATGCGCCAGCCGGGCAGGGCGAGCGAACGCGCGGCTTCTACGTATTCGCGGCGACGCTCGACCAGCGCTTGCCCGCGCACCGTCCGCGCGTAATACGCCCACTCGAGCAGCACCAGCGTCAGCACGACGTTCGTGATGCTCTTGCCGAGATAGGCGAGGATCATCATCGCCACCAGCACGGATGGGAACGACAGCAGCAGGTCGACCGTGCGCATGATGAGGCTATCGACGCGGCCGCCGGCATACGCCGCAATCAGCCCCATCAACGTACCGATCACCGCCGCCACGGCTGCCGAACCGATCCCCACACCCAGGCTGATGCGCAGGCCATAAAGGATGCCGGAATACAGATCACGCCCCTGGCCATCCGTCCCGAGCCAATACGTGAACGTGCCCGTGCCGGAAGGCGACCCGGGTGGCAGTCGCGAGTCGAGCACGTCGAGCTGCATCAGGTCGTACGGATTCTGCGGCGTGATCCAGGGTGCGGCCAGCGCGGCCAGAATCAGCACCACCACAACCACCAGCCCGAAGATGGCGGCCTTGGAGGCGAGGAAATCTGACGCCACGCGCCGCCAGGGTGATTGCCTGCGCGGGGCTGACACCGTCGTCGCCGTCGTGGATTGCGAAGTCGTATTCATCATGCAGCCTCCGCGTTATCGGCCGCACGCACGCGTGGGTCCAGCATCCGATACAGGATGTCGACGATCAGGTTGAGCGACACGAACAGGCACACCACCACGATGAGGTAGGACACGATGACTGGCCGGTCCAGCGCGTTGATGCTATCGAGAATCAGCTTGCCCGCGCCGGGCCACGCGAAGATGCTCTCCGTCACCACCGCAAAGGCGATGGTCGAGCCCAGCTCCAAGCCGAGCACCGTCACCAGCGGGATCAGCGTATTGCGCAGCACGTGCGCCAGCACCACGCGCAGCGGCGACAGGCCCTTGGCACGCGCGAATTTCACGAAGTCCTGCGGCAGTACCTCGCGCACGCCGGCAGAGGTCAGCCGCAGCACCAGCGAGAGCTTGAACAGCGACAGGTTGACCGCCGGCAGCACAAGGTGCCGCAGGCCATCCACCGTTAGCCACGACCATTCGATGCCGAAGAGGCGTGCCGTTTCGCCGCGCCCGCTGGCGGGCAGCCAGCCCAGGCTCACGCTGAACGCCATGATCAGCATCAGGCCTACCCAGAACGTCGGCAGCGAAAAGCCCACCACACTGCCCGTCATGAGCAGGCGCGACACCGGATGGCGCGGATACAACCCGGCGAACAGCCCCAGCGGCACACCGATCACCACCGCGATGATCAGCGCAGAAAACGCCAGCTCCAGCGTGGCCGGCAGGCGCTGCAGGATCAGCTGGATGGCTGGCTCGTTGTAGACGAAGCTCTTGCCCAGATTGCCGTGCAGCGCGCCGTTCAGGAAGGCGAGGTACTGCTCCCACAGCGGCTTGTCCAGACCCAGCTCGGCAATGATGCGTGCGCGGTCGATCTGGTCCACGTCCTGGCCGATCAGGATGTCGACCGGGTTGCCGATGGCGTGCAGACCGATGAAGACGATCACCGTCATCACCAGCACGACCAGCAGCGCCTGGCCGATGCGGCGGATTAGCCAACCTGTCATCGTGCAGCCTCCTGGCCGGAAGTGGCATTTGCTTCCACGCCGGGTGGCGGGGCGGGGGTCCATTCATCGCCGAAGATCTCCGGCTCGGCATACGCCTGGATGGCGGCGTAGTGGGCGTCGATGTCTTCCTGGTACAGCAACCCGGCAATGCCCTGCGCCAGCCGCTTCGCGCCTTCGCTGATGGCCGGGATGTCGCCCGAGACGCTGCCGTGCGTGACCGACGCCGGATAGCAGAAGCAATGCACGCGCGACAGGCCGGGCAGCGTGCCGGGCGTTTTCTCGCGAAATTCGAACGCGTGGCCGAGGTCGGGCGAATCGGCGAGTTCCGCGTCTTCCTCGCCGGGGCGCGGCGTATAGCGGTCGCGCCATTGGCGAATGTGCGGTGCCAGTGCGCTGAATTCGGGCCGGGCCGCCCAATCGGTGCGAAAGCCTGTCGAGAAGATCAGGAAGTCCAACTGGAATACGCCTTTGGTGGTGGCCACGTGCAGCACGCCGTCATACTCGTCCACACCCAGGATGCCGCACCCGAGGTTGAAGCGCGCATTCGGATGTCGCGACACACGCAGCGTGCTGCCGCGCGGCGGAGGGACTTGCTCGACATTGATGTAATGGCGGATGCGCCATTTCCATGCGTCGGGCAAATGCAGGTGGCCATGCACGAGGCCTGGGCTACCGGCGCCCTTGCCCTTGTTCACGCGCGGCAGGTCGGGGCGGCGGATCAGCATGTCGACGCTGGCAGCGCCAGCCTCAAGCGCCGTGGCAGCCGAATCCATGGCAGACGCGCCAGCGCCGATCACGCCCACGCGCTTGCCGGCAAGCGCGCCGTAGTCCATCTCGTCAGACGAATGCGCCCACCAGCGGCGCGGCAGCCGATGCGCAAAGTCGGGCACGGATGGGCCGCCCAACCCATCACGGCCGGTAGCCAGCACCACGCGGCGCGCAAACACACGCTGCGTCGGTTGGCCCGGCGCGTCGATCAGCAATTCAACGGCGCCATCCACGCGCGGGAGGATCGTCTTCACGTAATGATCGTTGCGCACGTCCAGTTGCAGCACGCGGCGGTACCAGCGCAGGTAGTCCATCCATTGCAGGCGTGGAATCTTGTCGAGCACCTCCCACGCATTGGTGCCGAACTGCGCTTCAAACCATGCGCGGAACGTCAACGCCGGCAGGCCGAGCGCAGGGCCGGTCAGTTGCTTGGGCGAGCGCAGCGTTTCCATGCGCGCCGTCGTCGCCCAGGGGCCTTCGAAGCCCGCAGGCGAGCGGTCGAACACCACCACGCCGATGCCAAGATGCTTGAGCGATGCCGCCGCTGCCAGTCCGGCCATGCCGCCCCCGATGACGGCCACATCCAGCACGGGTTGATCCTCTAACGTGTGTGGCAGCGTCCAATTTTTCGCAGGGAGTTCAAGCCACGAGAGGTCTTGGTGCAAGCGGGCTTCCAGCGCGGCGAGCCCGGTGACTTGCAGCGCGTTGTCTTGTGGTGCAACGGTCATGCGGACGCGCCTTCGGTTTCGTTGATGGATTCGCCATACACCATCTGCAGCATGCTGGCATGGCGTGCCGGATCGTGCAGCTTGCAGTCCGGCAGCAGGCGCTGTGCCGCGCGCGCGAGGGCGTCGGTCAGTGAGGTCACCGCCGCCGAGGGCCGCCTGGCCTCAGGCGTGATCACGCCAAAGAAGAAGGGGATGTCGGCGTCGATCGGGCGCACGGTCACGCCGTCGATCGGCACGCCGTACGCCGTCACGGGCTCTAGCAACGCGACACCCAGGCCCGCACGCACGGCGGTCAGCGCATTCAGCGAGGCGTTCGTCTCGATGAGCGCGGTGGGTTCCACGCCGGCCTTCGCCAGCGCTTGGTCCAGGCGTCGGCGCAATCGATAGGGGTTGTGCATGGTGATGATGCGCTGTCGGGCGCAATCGGCCAATGCGACGCGCTTGCCGGCGGCGAGCGGGTCGTGTGTCTGCACGGCAGCCACGCACGCCGCTTCGCCGATCCAGTGCACGGTGACGCCACGATGCTCCAGCGGCAGGCTGCTGAGGCCAAGGTCGGCGGCACCGGTCAGCACCGCGTGCACAACCTGCTCGGGCGAGGCGCTGCGAATCTGGATGCGCTGCGCGAGTTCCGGCTCATCGGCCAAGGCCGCGGGCAGCAAGCCGGCCGCCAACGCGGACGTCGCTGCCAGGCGCAGCGGGCGTGCCTCGCCGCGCGCGATTTCTTCGGCACGCGTGCGGATCTGCCGTAAGCTGATCAGCGTATGCTCAACGTCTTCGTACAGCAGGAAACCTTGCTCCGTCGGCGAGACGCGCGGCCCCGCGCGGGTGAACAGGGCATAGCCGATTTCAGCTTCCAGATCCTGGATGAGCCGGCTGATGGCGGGCTGCGAGCGTCCCAGCAGCTTGCCCGCCGCGGTGACGCTGCCGGTCGACATGACCGCGGCAAACGCTTCGAGTTGTCGGAGTTCCATCCGCCTGTTTGATCCCAGTCATGCATGTAGTTCGTGCATTCTGGTAGAGGCAGTATGCGAGTTCCAAATAGTATTTTCTTATGTACTCATGCGTTTTTCGCTGGCAACCGCTATTTCCTGCGGTGCAACAACTGCCGAGGCAGGCTGCACCGCAGCGCAACCATATCTATTTCACGAAGGTGCCGTTCGGCCCGATCACTGTCAGCTCGACATAGTTCGATCCCTTACGCAGGTTTGGACCGTAGTGGACTTCCAGGCCGCCCAGGTCGATCGTGCCGGCCGATTCCAGCCCCGAGACAAAGCTGGCCCGCGTGGGCGACTTGCCTGCACGCTTGAGCCCCTCGACCAGCACGCGCGCGGCTGCGTAGCCTTCCATCATCGCGTACGACGGCGTCACGCCGGCAGACTTCGCGCTGGACTCCAGCTCCCGGCCCAGCAATGAGGTCGAGCGCACCGGTGACGGCATCACCTGTGAGATCACAACGCCGCGGCCCAGCGCCCCGAGCGATTTCGCAAACGCCAAGCCGGCGTTGTTGGACAGCGCCGCAATCTGCGTCACCGTGCCTTGCTTGTTGAGTGCCTCGATCATGGCGCGCGCCGTCGTGCCCGGGCAGGCCAGGATCACCGCTTGCGGCGCGAACTTGCCAACGTCTGCGGCCGCCTTGGCGACGTCCGGTTTCAGGCGGTCGACGGTAAAGATGCTGTGCGCGTCGGCGGGAAGCTTTTTCGTGGCGTTGTTGAAGCCGATCTCGGTGTCCTTGCCGAAGGTGTCGTTCACGTTGACCAGCGCCAGGCGTCGCAAGCCTAGCGTGTCGAAGTAATGCACCAGCTCGGCAATCTCCGCCTGGTATTTCGCGCGCACGACGAAGAGCAGCGGATCGGGCTGATCAAAGAACGTTGAGGCACCGGTGGACGGCGCCACCACCGGCGCACCCACCGGCCGGGCTTCGGTCATGATCGCCTCGGTATTCGGGGTGCCGCGCGGCAGGAAGAGGGCAAAGACCTGTTTATCGACCAGCAGCGCGTGCGCGTGCTTCTTGGAGGCAGCCGCATCAAATCCGTCGTCTTCCGAGATCAGCTCGATCTTGCGTCCATTCACGCCGCCCGCGCGGTTCACGGCATCCAAGTAGAGCTTGGCACCCTGCGTCATCTCCTTGACCTGCTCGCCGGCGGGGCCCGTGAAGCCGGCGGTCTGGCCGATGACGATCTTGGTGTCGGTGATGCCCGGTTCGGCCATCGCCTGGCCAGACGCCAGCAACAATCCCGCCAGCCACGCGCATGCAATGGCGCTGCGCAACGCAGCGTTGCGACCTGTCATGTCTCCCCCTTTTTTTTCTGGGTGATTGTTTTGTCGTATGCCGATACGGCAGCGTGCACCGCAGCATCGGCCGGACGATGCTAGCTGAGAAGCCCCGCGTCGCCCCTCCGGATTTCCCTAGGGCTGCAACATTGCTGCAACGCTTCATGCGGGTTCCGCGCAAAAAAAACCGCCGTACGAGACGGCGGCATTGGCGTGCAGCGAAGCGCCGGTCAGTTGTTCTGCTTCGTGATCTTCGTGCCCTCGATCGACGCGCCGGCCATCAGGCCCGCGTTGGTCAGGTTGAAGCCGATGATCGGCTGCTGTGCGGTGTTGGTGTCGACCGCGCCGTTCGCGCCGATCTTTGCCAGCGCCACGGTGGCATCCACGCCGGCCGTCCAGCCTTGGCTAGCCTGGAATTTCTGCAGCGCTTCATCCGTCATGAAGAGGATGATGAGCGCACGCGATTGCGCACCAGCCTGGAAGCCCACCGAAGCGGAGGCGATGTTGTAGTAGCCCAGCGGACGCCCGCCGCCGGTGCGCAGCACGCCTTCGCCGTATTGGCCACCCACCACAAAGCCGGCGTTCAGCACCGACGGGAACACGAGCACGCCCTTGGCGCGTCCGACCAGCTCGCGGGAGCCGTTGGCCGTGGTGTACAGGCGCGAGAGCACGGAATCGGCCTGCGAGTTGGTGGTGGCGTGCTTGTTGGTGGACGACATCACGTCGGAGCCCTGTGCATTGGGGCTGGTCGTGGTACAGGCCGCGATCTGGGTACCGAGCAGTGCGACAGCAGCAAGCGCGGCGGCGCGGGTGAAGATGGTCTGGCGGCTAATGAGGTTCTTTTTCATGGCGATTGATCTCACTGTCTTTGTTGTTGACGAGGGACACAGGCACACGCGCATCCCGGCTCCGACTCGGTCCCATGCATTGAGCAAGGGTGTCGACCAAGGTGGAGCAAGCGGCGTGCCCGCCATATCGCATAAGCGCCGGAGCGCTCAATTCCTGACATTAGGCGAGATTTGTGCCCCATGTGGCGCTTTTGCTTCACTGCTTTGTAAAAACGCAAGCCGACCGCAATGCAGGTAGCTTTTTCACGCGCAACAAAAAACCGGCGCTTCAGGCCGGTTCTTTGTGCAAAGCAGGAGAGGGGGAGGGTTGGCGGTCAGATCCAGATGATCAACGCTGCCACGCCAATGATCAGGCCGAACTTCACCACGTAATAGACCTTGCGGTTCCATGCCTTGAAGCGGCGGCGGTACTGGCCCATCACCCACACGTAGCGGAACAGCTTGTTGATGCCGCCGGTTTGGTCGCCATCATCGTTGGGCGAGCTGGCAGCAGTCATGACCTTGCGCCCGAGCCATTTGTTGATGCGCTGTGCCCAGCCGAATTTCATCGGGCGTTCGATATCACAGAAGAGGATCAGGCGATCCTTGTCGGAGGCGTTTTCGGCCCAGTGCAGATAGGTCTCGTCAAAGACCACGCCCTGGCCGTCGCGCCAGCTGTGGCGCTCGCCGTCGACTTCGATGAAGCAGCGGTCGTCGTTGGGCGTGGACAGGCCAAGGTGATAGCGCAGCGAGCCGGCAAATGGATCACGGTGCGGATTCAGCTTGCCGCCCGGCGGCAGCTCGGCAAACATCGCTGCCTTCACGCTGGGTAGGTCACGCAGCAGCGCGACGGTCTGGGGGCAGAGCTGTTCGGCTGAAGGGTGATGGGCTTCGTACCACTTCAGGTAGAAACGCTTCCAGCCATTCTTGAAGAACGAGTTGAAGCCGGCGTCGTCGTTCTTCTCGGCAGCCTTGATCTTGCGCAGGTTGATGAGCGCCAGGCCTTCGTCGCGAATCTGCGGCCACGCGGCCTGCAGCTTTTCCAGATCCGGAAAGCGCTCGACGGGCACATACGGCGTCTGCGGCACGCCCGAAAACGCGTACATGAAGCAGTTGACCGGCGCGACTACGGCCGAGTGGTCGAACATCTGGCGCCAGAATTTCAGGCGCACCTTGCCGCGAAAGTGCACGTACAGAATGGAGCCCAGATAGAGGGCTACGATAATCCACTTGATCAAGGCGATTTCCTTGCCGCACAGAGGCGGTCAGCAATTGATTGCATGCGCTGGCAGCGCAATCCAGCATTTTACCCGTGGCGGGGCCGCGCCGCGTAGGTCGCCGCAACAGCGCACCGTGGCATTGTGACGCCACGTTACCGTTTGCGCCGCTGTTGCAATAAGGAACCTCTGTGTTCATTTGTCGTGAAATGTGCGCCGCGTTCTACAATTCAGCTTCGCCAGCCCGGCACCATAGCCGCGGGCGATTACCGGAGGGAGCGATGGACGTCAAAAAGCGAGACGAAGAATCCAGCGACATGCCGACCACCATTGGCATCGTGCCGGGCAATGCGGAATCGCTGGACGCGTCCATCCGCCGTGCTCAGGAAGCGCTGTCCGCGGTGTCTGCCCGCTTGGCAAACCGGCCTGCACCGCCGCGCCCGGACCCGGCGACAGATCGCTTCGTCGAAACCGACGACACCATGTCCCCCGCAGAAGCGCGCGCCTTGGCCGAACGTTGCATTGCCGGCGAGTCAGCGGAGCCCGCAAGCCTGGCGCGGGCGTTTTCCGCATTGCTTGGGCAGATCGATGGGTTGGAAGCCGACCATGCCGGCCGGCGCCGCGTGCTGCGGCAGTGGATGGTGAGCCAGCTCACCTACAAGATGCTGTATCTGCACCACACGGGCCAGGATTCGACCGTGCCGCCGCGTGCGCTGCGCGCTCAGAAAGAGCGGGTGAAGGCGCAGGTTTCGGCATTGCTGGATGCCGGGCGCTCCTACGCCGATGTGCGCCTGACCGACCTGCGCTTTGCCGAGGATGGCAGCGCCGCAGGTCAGGGCTAGGCGATCAGGCGATCAATCCTCGTCGTCGTCCGGTTCGGAGTCGAGGAATTCGCGGCGCGTGAGCCAGTCGGCGATGGCTTGGTCGCAGGCATCCTTTAGCTTGGACTTGTTATCCACCTTGTCGAATAGCGTGAAGTTCATCAGCGCCAGGCCCAAGTCCGTGATGTAGAACATCCGCTTGGGGTTGTCGAAGTGGACGATGCGGCCGTCGATGTCGCCTTCGTCTTCCGGCTCGGCCGGTGCGTCTTCGAGTTCGACCACGCGGCAGGTGAAGCGCGGTGTGCGGGTGTGCGTCAGATATTCGAATTCATCGTGCGACACTTCGCCGGACGGTGTGACGGCAATGGCGAAGCCCCAGATAAAGCGCGGGGTCGGCAGATCCGACAGCTCGTCGATTTCATCCATCCTTGTTTCTCCAGTCTGATGACGGCTTGTATTAACGGCGCATTATCGCGCGACCCGTGCTGCACGGAAAGCACAATGCACGCCCGACATGATGGGGCGCAGAAATGACCGACCCGCGAATACAACGCATACGAGACGGCCTGGCCGCCCGGCAGGCGTTCGACGCTGACGCACTTGTTCCGTGGATTGTTGCCGGACAACGCGTCGGCTGGCTGAGTCGCGAGCGCGCTGCGCTGCTTGGGCGCTGGCCGCAGTGGTTCGACGTATCGGCGCAGCGGGTCGATTTGCGGGAGACGCTCGCCAGCGAGGCCGAGCGCACCGCCGCGCTGGCCGAAGTCGTCATGCGCCTGGCGGAAGCCGGCCACGTGCGCGGTTGGCGCGACGAGCGTTTCGCCGTCAACACCGGCTGGGGCACGCCCACGCTGGCGCTGATCGAACGCGCCGCCGCGCGCTTCTTCGGCATCCGAACCTATGCGGCGCACATGAACGGCCTGATCGACGGCGGTGAGGCTGCCGAGCCGGCGCTCTGGCTGGCCCGCCGCGCCCAAACCAAGCCGATCGACCCCGGCATGTGGGACAACCTCGTCGCTGGCGGCATTGGCCACGGCTTTGATGCGCGTGGCGCGCTGGAAAAGGAATGCTGGGAAGAAGCGGGCATCGGCGCCGATCTGGCAGCCCTTCTGGTGCCGCGCGGCACGCAGGATGTGCTGCGCGAAGTGCCCGAAGGTATCCAGTGCGAGACGCTTTTTGCCTTCGACCTGACGTTGCCGGCCAGCTTCGTCCCCGCCAATCAGGACGGCGAGGTCGCCGGCCACCTGCGCGCCAGCCCCGACGCGGCGCTTGATATCATGGCGGACTTCGCTATGACGGTCGACGCCACGCTCGTTACCCTTGACGCCCTGGCGCGCCTGGGTTTGGCACATGCGCCGCAGCGGTTTGCGTCCGACAACAATACATAAAACGCTTCATGAGTCACTCCGGTTTCATTCTTACCCTGTCGTGTCCGGACCAGCCGGGCATCGTCCATGCCGTGTCGGGCCTGCTTTTCGAGCAGGGCTGCAACATTCTCGATTCGGACCAGTTTGGCGACGAATTCACGGGCCGCTTCTTCATGCGCGTGCATTTTGTTCCGCAGGGCCAGCCGCTGGACCTCGCCATGCTGCGTGACCGCTTTGCACCGATCGGCGAACGTTTCACCATGCAGTGGGGCATGTTCGACGCGGCAGTCAAGCCGCGCGTGATGATCCTGGTCTCGAAGATCGGCCATTGTCTGAACGACCTGCTGTTCCGTGCCCGCGCCGGCCAACTGCCGATCGAGATTGCAGCCATCGTCTCGAACCACCGCGATTTCTACCAACTGGCCGCGTCTTACGACGTGCCGTTCATGCACCTGCCGTTGCTGCAGGCGACGGACGCGCAGAAGGCGCAGCAGGAAGCCCGCATCTGGGAAATCGCGCAGGAGCAGCAGATCGATCTGGTTGTGCTTGCGCGCTATATGCAGATCCTTTCCGACGACCTGTGCCGCAAGCTGGAAGGCCGCGCCATCAACATCCACCACTCATTCCTGCCGAGCTTCAAGGGCGCCAAGCCGTATTACCAGGCGCATGAGCGCGGCGTGAAGCTGATCGGCGCAACGGCCCACTACGTGACGGCTGACCTGGACGAAGGCCCGATCATCGAACAGGAAATCGAGCGCGTGGACCACAGCATGGACCCGGAGCAGCTCACCGCTGTCGGCCGCGACGTGGAATGCGTGGCGCTGGCGCGCGCCGTGAAGTGGCATGCCGAACACCGCATCCTGCTCAACGGCCACAAGACCGTCGTCTTCAAGTAATCCAGTCAGAGTAGGGGAGCGCGCGATGCGACAGATCATTCTCGATACCGAAACCACCGGCCTGAATGCCGCCACCGGCGACCGCGTGATCGAAATCGGCTGCGTGGAGATGGTCAACCGCCGCCTGACCGGCCGCAACCTGCACTTCTACATCAACCCCGAGCGCGAGATCGACGCGGGCGCGATGGCCGTGCATGGCATCACCAACGAGTTCGTGGCCGACAAGCCGAAGTTTGCCGACATCGTCAACGAAATCCGCGACTACGTGCAGGGCGCCGAGGCGATCATCCACAACGCCGCGTTCGACCTGGGCTTCCTCGACATGGAATTCCAGCGCCTGGGCCTGCCTGCCTTCCGCGAGCACCTGTCGGGCCATATCGACACGCTGCGCGAGGCGCGCCAGATGTTCCCCGGTAAGCGCAACTCGCTGGATGCACTGTGCGACCGTCTGGGCGTGAGCAATGCGCACCGTACGCTGCACGGCGCATTGCTGGATGCCGAACTGCTGGCCGAGGTCTACCTCGCCATGACGCGCGGCCAGAACACGCTGGTGATCGACATGCTGGAGTCGGGCGAGGGCGCGTCGGACGAAGCCGTCGCCGTCGACCTGAGCGCGTTGCAACTGCCGGTGCTGCTGGCAACCGAAGCGGAGGCCGAAGCGCACGCCGGCGTGCTCAAGGAGATCGACAAGGCCAGCGGGGGCAAGACCGTCTGGACGCGTGAACCTGTGGAATCTGTGCAGCCGGCTGCCTGATCAAAAAAATGTGCGGCCAGGGTATTTACACGGCCGCACATTTTCGCCATAATCTCGTTTTCACCGCATTCGGGTGGTTAGCTCAGCGGTAGAGCACTGCCTTCACACGGCAGGGGTCACAGGTTCAATCCCTGTACCACCCACCAAACTGGCGAGAAATCGCTTAAAAGGCCCTCAGGCAAATGCCGAGGGCCTTTTTCTTTGTCCGTTCTGCGTGCAGGCTTTCCGGGCCGCGTCTTTGTCGCATCGGGCAAAACTCCCTCTGGCGCAAAAAAGAGGCACCTTCGGTCGGATCCGTTTCGGTCCTGCGGCTCGGAGTTGTGGGCACATGCGAGGCGATGAACGCAGTTCACCTTACGCGTTGCGCAATGCTTCGTTGTCTCCCAGGGAGAAAAGCTGCCGCTACAAGCGTCGCATCGCTGGTGCGCGCCATGCGCGATACCACAGTTGGCGAAACACGAAAACGCAGGGATATCCCCCTCCTGTATTCAGCGTGCGCGCGGGAACTCGCGCGGATCGGTTACGTACCAACCTGCGAGCCCGAGAAGGCGACATAGGTACGCTTTCTGCTGTGCTCGAGGTAGCCGATCGTCGTGGTGCACGCGTGTTGATGCATCGTGCAAGGTCCGTTTAGCACTTCATGCTGTCGAGCGCTAACGCAATTGCAACGGTTGTGCACCGGTCCAGGCTCTCAACCGTTCTTGTGATCATCGGTGATTCGTCTACAGTGGAATCAGCAACGCACGCAAGAACTAGCCTGGCTCTCGCTTGTTGGTGTGGAGTAGGGAAGAAATCTACGGGGGAGATATGGATATTTTCCGCCACTACGCAACGCGTTTTGAAGCTCGCAAAGAGGACGAGTACAGCATCCAGGAGTATCTGGATATCTGCAAAAAAGACTCGACCGCCTATGCGACCGCCGCCGAGCGCATGCTCACCGCAATCGGTCAGCCCGAACTGGTGGACACCCACCACGATCCTCGGCTGTCGCGATTGTTCTTCAATAAGGTCATCAAGATCTATCCGGCCTTCCGGGAGTTCTACGGCATGGAGGACACGATCGAGCAGATCGTCTCCTTCTTCAAGCATGCCGCACAGGGCCTTGAGGAACGCAAACAAATTCTTTACCTGCTCGGCCCTCCGGGCGGCGGCAAATCGTCGCTCGCCGAGAAGTTGAAGGCGCTGATGGAGCAGATTCCCATCTACGCGCTCAAGGACTCGCCCATTCACGAGTCCCCGCTCGGGCTGTTCTCGCCCGAGGAAGACGGCAAGATTCTGGAGGAGGACTACGGCATACCAAGACGCTATCTGAACTCGATTGCCTCGCCTTGGGCGGTCAAGCGGCTGCATGAGTTCAATGGCGATATCACGCGTTTCCGCGTAGTGAAGCTGCATCCTTCGGTGCTGTCGCAGATTGCGATTTCCAAGACGGAGCCGGGCGACGAAAACAATCAGGACATTTCGTCTCTGGTCGGCAAGGTCGACATCCGCAAGCTGGAGGACTATCCGCAGGACGATCCGGATGCGTATTCGTATTCGGGTGGGCTGTGCCTGGCCAACCGGGGGTTGCTCGAGTTCGTCGAGATGTTCAAGGCGCCGATCAAGGTCTTGCACCCGCTGCTGACGGCCACGCAGGAAGGCAACTACAAGGGCACGGAAGGCTTTGGTGCGATCCCGTTCGATGGCGTCATCCTGGCGCACTCGAACGAGGCGGAGTGGCAGAGCTTCAAGTCCGATCGCAACAACGAGGCCTTCCTGGATCGCATCTACATCGTCAAGGTGCCGTACTGCCTGCGCGTGTCGGACGAGGTGAAGATCTACGACAAGCTGCTGCGCAACAGCTCGCTGGCGGCCGCGCCGTGCGCGCCGAACACGCTGAAGATGATGGCGCAGTTCGCGGTGCTCACGCGTATCAAGGAGCCCGAGAATTCCAACATCTTCTCGAAGATGCGCGTGTACGACGGCGAGAGTCTGAAAGATGTCGACCCCAAAGCCAAGTCGTATCAGGAGTACCGCGACTTTGCCGGCATCGACGAGGGCATGACAGGCTTGTCGACGCGCTTTGCCTTCAAGGTGCTCTCGAAGGTCTTCAACTTCGATGGGACGGAGGTGGCGGCCAATCCGGTGCACTTGTTGTACGTGCTCGAGCAGCAGATCGAACGCGAGCAGTTTCCGCCGGAGACGGAATCCAAACTGATGTCCTACATCAAGGAATACCTCACGTCGCCGTACGTGGAGTTCATCGGCAAGGAGATTCAGACTTCGTATCTGGAGTCGTATTCGGAGTATGGGCAGAACATCTTCGACCGCTACGTGGTGTTTGCCGACCTGTGGATTCAGGATCAGGAATATCGCGACCCGAACACCGGCGAAATTCTCGATCGCAGCGCATTGAACGACGAGTTGGAGAAGGTGGAAAAACCGGCGGGCATTTCCAACCCGAAGGATTTCCGCAACGAGATCGTCAATTTTGTGCTGCGGGCGCGGGCCAAGAACGGAGGCAAGAACCCGGTCTGGACCAGCTACGAGAAGTTGCGCGCGGTGATCGAGAAGCGGATGTTCTCGACCACGGAGGATCTGCTGCCCGTGATCTCGTTCAATGCCAAGTCGTCGCACGACGACAAGGAGAAGCACGAGAACTTCGTCAACCGCATGGTGGAGAAGGGCTATACCCAGAAACAAGTGCGCTTGCTAGTGGAGTGGTACCTGCGCGTCAGGAAGTCCTCTTAAGGAGATCAGGAAAGGGCAAAGACACCCAGCGAACTTCCAATCGAGGGCAGTCACATGGGCACGATCATTGATCGGCGGGAGAACGGTGGCGGCAAGAGCACCGTCAACAAGCAACGCTTCATCAAGCGTTACCGAGACCAGATCCGCCGCGCGGTGGCCAAGGCGGTGACGGGTCGCAAGATCATGGACATCGAGCAGAGCGGGCAGGTGTCCATTCCCGTCAAGGACATCTCGGAGCCCATGTTCCACCACGGCTCGGGCGGGCGCCGAGAAGGCGTTCACCCGGGCAACAAAGAGTTCATTCGCGGTGACAGCTTCGACCGCCCGCAGCAGGGCAGCGGCGGCTCAGGCTCGCAGGCCGGCGACTCGGGCGAGGGCGAAGACGATTTCATCTTCACGCTCTCGCGCGAGGATTTTCTCAACTTCTTTTTCGAAGACATGGCGTTGCCCGATCTCGCCAAGCGCAGCCTTGCCAAGATCGCGGAGGTGCGCAAAGTGCGCGCGGGTTTCTCGCTCGATGGCACGCCGTCCAACCTGTCGATTCTGCGGACGATGCGCAGCTCGCTCGGTCGCCGCATTGCGTTGTCCAGCCCATATCAACGTCGGCTGCATGAGCTGGAAGGCCAGTACAACGAAGAACTGGAAAACGACGGCCCTTACAGCGTACGCGCGCAAGAGCTGATGAAGGAGATGCGCCATCTGCGCTCCTGCCTTGATCGCGTGCCGTTCATTGAAAAGCTCGACCTGCGCTACAACAATCGCGTGCTGCGCAAGCGGCCGCAGGCGCAGGCGGTGATGTTCTGCGTGATGGACGTGTCCGGCTCGATGGACGAGTCGCGCAAGGACCTGGCCAAGCGTTTCTTCATGCTGCTGTATCTGTTCCTGAAGAGGAACTACGAACGGATCGACGTCGTCTTCATCCGCCACCACACGGTGGCCAAGGAGGTGGATGAGGAGGATTTTTTCCACTCCCGCGAGTCGGGCGGCACTGTTGTGTCGAGCGCACTCAAGCTGATGGCGGAAGTGATTCAGGAGCGCTATTCGCCCAGCCAATGGAACATCTACTGCGCGCAGGCTTCGGATGGAGATAACTGGGCTGGGGACTCGGAGCTGTGCGCCAAGATCCTGCGCGAGTCGATCCTGCCGCTGAGCCAGTACTACGCCTATGTTGAGGTGGTCTCCACGGAGCCGCAGAACCTGTGGGAGGAGTATCTTACGTTGAAGGCTGGGCACGACAACTTCGCGATGCAGCGCATTCTCAAGGCGGACGAAATCTATCCGGTGTTGCACGAGCTGTTTCAGAAGCGCGCGGCGTGATTGCTGATCGGGCTGCAGCAGGTTGCTCCCAGCTGGGCACTGCCGCCGTGCAGAGGCAGCGTGTGCCATGGCGAGCACGCCACCTGTGACCCTGTGTGATGGACCAACGGGAACGAGCATGGCCTACCTATCTACGGGCTCGGAATGGACCTTCGAGCTGATCAGGCGCTACGACCAAAGCATCGCCCAGATTGCCGCAGATTTCGGCCTGGACACCTATCCGAACCAGATCGAGATCATCACCGCCGAGCAGATGCTGGATGCCTATGCGTCGTCCGGCCTGCCGCTGGGCTACAACCATTGGTCTTACGGCAAGCACTTCCTTGCATCGGAGCGCGGCTACCAGCGCGGCCTCATGGGGCTGGCCTACGAGATTGTCATCAACTCGAACCCCTGCATTGCCTATCTGATGGAGGAGAACACGATGCCGATGCAGGCGCTGACCATCGCGCATGCCTGCTACGGCCACAACTCCTTCTTCAAGGGAAACTACCTGTTCCGCACGTGGACGAACGCTGACGCCATCGTCGATTACCTGCTTTTCGCCAAGAACTACGTGGCCGAATGCGAGCAGCGCTACGGCGAGCAGGAGGTGGAACTGCTGCTCGACTCCTGCCATGCGTTACAGAACTACGGGGTCGATCGTTATCGGCGGCCCAAGAAGCTGTCGATCAACGAGGAGCAGGCACGCCAGGCGGAGCGCGAGAAATATCTTGAAGCACAGGTGAACGACCTGTGGCGTACGCTGCCCACGCACCGCGCACGCGCGCTGGCAACTGCCGACGATGCCCCGGAGCCCGATCCGCAGTTCCCGCCGGAGCCGGAAGAGAACCTGCTGTATTTCATCGAGAAGAACGCGCCCAAGTTGCAGCCGTGGCAACGAGAAATCGTGCGCATCGTACGCAAGATCGCGCAGTACTTCTATCCGCAACGCCAGACCAAGGTGATGAACGAAGGCTGGGCCACGTTCTGGCACTACACCATCCTGCACAAGCTCTACGACGAGAAACTCGTCAACGATGCGTTCATGCTCGAGCTGCTGCAGGCGCATACCAACGTGATCTACCAGCCGCCGTTCAACAGCCCGTACTACAGCGGCCTGAACCCGTACACGCTGGGTTTCCTGATGTTCCAGGACATCCGGCGCATTTGCGAATCCCCTGACGAAGAGGACTACCGCTGGGCGCCCGAGATTGCCGGCAGTGATTGGCAGAAGACGCTCGACTTCGCCATGCGTAACTTCAAGGACGAGAGCTTCCTGCTGCAGTTCCTGTCGCCGCGCGTGATCCGTGAGCTGAAGCTGTTCTCCGTGCTCGACGACGACCGCGACGCGAGGCTGCGCGTCACCGCCATCCATGACGACGATGGTTATCGCAAGATCCGCGAGTTGTTGGCAGGGCAGTACGACTTGTCCAACATCGAGCCCAACATACAAGTGACCAACGTGGACGTGGGCGGCGATCGCTCATTGACGCTGCGTCACCTGCAGAGCAACCGACGCCCGCTTGGGCCGAACTACGAAGAGATGCTGCGGCACGTCGTACGCCTATGGGGCTTCACATGCCGGCTGGAGGTGGTCTACGAAGACGGGCGACGCGAGATGAAGCACGAGTGCAAGCCTGACTAGCTCGCGCCTGCTTCCACAAGGCCAGCTTTGCGCTGGCCTTCTTTTTGTTCGCGGCAGACATAGATGTCGGCCATGCTGCTCACTGCGCAGCTACATCCCGAAGCGGAAATGGCCGCTGCGCAGCACGATGTTGTGCGAGTCGGTCAGCTTGAACAGCGAGCGCGCCATGTCTTCAATCGTGCCACGGTGGGTTTCCATCGCTTGCAGCAGATCTTCCCGCCGCCACGACCGTGCGCCGAAATGCTCTTCGAGCGCTTCAGCCGTCACTGCATAGCACGCGGGGGCGCCGTCGACGCTGGCGGTGCAGGTGAGGGTGAGATCCGCGGCGCAGTAGCGTGGTGGGCTGGTGTGGAATTCGATGATCTCCATGGGCGGCCTCCATGAAAAAACGGCGATGCACCGTGCGCTGCCTTCCAAGCAGTGTATGGCGTGGTTGCGTGAATGCAATGGAGTCTGCTCGGTGTTTTCACTGGGGCGAAGCCTGGGGCCCGTAGCCTCCGACGAGGCGGCCGGCTGCCACGGGCGAGTGGAGGCGGGCGCCGCTACATCGCGCACATCTGCACGCGGACGAGGCTCGCTTTGCAGCGCGAGAGCCAGAGCGCGGCCTCAGTCCGGTTGTTGACGCCAATCTGCCGGAACAGCGCGTACAGATGGTTCTTGATGGTGCCCTCGGCCACGTTCAGCACGCGACAGATTTGCTTGTTGGATTTACCCTCTGCAAGCAGTTGCAGCACCTCATGCTGCCGCGGCGTGAGCCGGCGCCAGAGTTCGACCGGACTTTCTCCCAGGCTTTGGCGCGGATCGTCGGGTGAGAGATTGCTGATGGGCGGCAAGTAGACCGCGCCCGAGGTAATGCGTTGCAGGGCTTCGAGCAGAACGTCGGCCGTGGCCTGCCGGTCGACCACGCCGGCCGCGCCAAAGCGCAGCGCATCGCCCACCACGTGCCGGCCGACCGCTTGCACCGTCAACAGCACAGGCACTTCCGGCAACACCGCTTTCAACTCCGACAGGCGCTGCCGTGCGTCGTCATCCTGTGCGCTCCATTCCATCACGACAGCGCTGGGTTCGGCTTGCCTGCAAGCCGGTCCGATTTGCTCGGCGTAGTGAGTATCGATAAACACACCCTGCGCGTCGAGTGCATTCAATACATTGGACACACCTGCCGCAAAAAGCGGCAAGCTATCGATTACCAGAATATTCATCGACCCCTCGTACTTCAGTTAATTGTTTTCGGTGAAACCGATTATTTTGTAGAGCGGGATCGATCCGGATGCATTGAAACGGAAGTTCAGTGCCGAAAGTCACGGGCAGCCTATCGCCACGTACTGGGCCGCTGTTCCGTGGCCTTGGCTGGGACTTTCGAGGCATCGAACCCCGCAGGAAAAACTCTTACTTTGGATTCGGGCACACAAACCTGTGCGTCCAAATAATTCAATGTGAGGAGTTTTAAATGGACAACGGACTTATCGGGTCGGTTATCAATGCGCTGCCGATCGACAAGATGATCTCTGCGCCGCTGCAGGCAATGATCGCAGCGCAAACCTCGGCGGCAAAATCCTATGCGGATTTTCTGCTGCAGGTGTGTATTCAGAACGGCAAAGCCGTTGCGGTGCAATTTGACTATGACGAAACCATCGTCGACGAGAAGGGCGTGTCGCAGGGCACGATCCAGAAGACGATGCGCATTCCGCTGCTGTGCGCGGTCGTGCATCCGGTGATCGCCATCGAAGAAGGCACGATCGACTTCGAGCTGGAGATTTCGCAGTCGGAGAAATCGTCGTCCAGCACAGAGGCGGAAGGGTCGTTCCAGGCGAAGCTCGGCTGGGGCCCGTTCAGTGTGTCGGTGTCGGGCCGCGCCTCGCACAAGTCGGAGCAGACCCGCAGTACCGACACGCGTGCCAAGTACTCCTTCCACACCCAGGTCAAGCGTCAGAACCCGCCGGAAGCGCTGATGCGCGTGATGGAATTTTTGACTGACGCGGCAACCAAGCCCGTGGTCGTCAAGGGCAAGGAGAACGACGTCAAGCCGCTGCCGGCCACGCCGACCGACGGCACGATGATCGGCGAAAAGGTGCCCGCTGGCGGCAACGCGCCGGCCCCGGCTCCGGCCAATCCCTAAGCCGCTACGGCAACGGACGCCGGCCGGCCTCCCCACGGCCGGTGTCCTGATCGGTGCGCGCCCGCCGCGCGCCGCCTATTGATCTGATCGATCCGACCGACCCGACACCATGTTCAAACTCTTCAGCCGCCGCAGGCGTGACGATAACCGTGCGTCGTCAGCGCCCGCCACACCGCCAGCGCCGCCTGCCAGCGCTCCACCAGTGCCACCCGTGTCAACGCAGCCCGCTGGGCATTCCGATGCCGCACCGTTTCCAGAGACTGCGTCCGATGCGTCTGCGCCGCCGCCAGGTTCGTCGCCGCCGGGCGGCGGGGCCCGTGGTGGCAGCAACAGCCACGGTCATCCGGGCTTGAATGGCCTGACGCTCGACGACATCACGCGTGGCATGCAGCACGCCGCCGCGTCGGCCAACCAGATGCTCGCGCAGCAGTACACCGCGTTGCTCGACCAGTTTTTCGATGCCGACGAGAGCGGCACGCTGGTCGCCCGCGAAGTAGAGCTTGCACTCGACAGTCAGCACCGCCTGGCGCTGCCGCTGGTGTCGCTGGCAATGCCGCGTGGCCTCGCGCTCGATGAGATGACGGTGAACATGACCGTGCGCAGCGACCTCGCCGAAGCCTTGCCCTTACACGGCGCAGCCACGGGCGGTGTTGGCCGGTTCTACGTCTCGCTTGCGCCGCATTCCAAGCGGGATACGGGCCGCGACAGCGAGCACATCGACATCGAGATGAAGTTCACCACGCTGCAGCCGCCGGAAGCTGTGATGCGCGTGATCGACGAATACACGAATCGACTGGTGCCACGGCCCACGCAGCCCAATGCTGCGGGTTCCGACGGCCCTGGCACACCTAGCACGGCCCAGGAGAAAAGCGATGAGCACTGAGCACAACCCGCGTACCACCGGCGAGCGAGGCCTCGCGCTGATCAAGGAATCGGAAGGACTGCGTCTGTCGACGTATCTGGATGCGGTCGGCAAGCCGACCATCGGCTACGGCCACCTGATTCGGCCCGGCGAGACCTTCAACGGGCCGATCTCGCAGCAACAGGCGGAGGCACTGCTGCGCAAGGACCTGGCCGACACCGAGCAGGGCATTGCCAAGGCCGTGCGCGTGTCGATCACGCAAGGGCAGTTCGACGCGCTGGCGTCGTTCGTCTTCAACCTGGGCGCGGGGCGGCTGCGCTCGTCAACGCTGCTGCGCAAGCTCAACGCCGGCGACTACGCCGGCGCGGCCAACCAGTTCCTGCTGTGGGACAAGGCAGGCGGCAAGCCGCTCAAGGGGCTGACGAAGCGTCGTCAGGCCGAACGCAAGTTGTTCCTGTCCTGATTCACAACCACGTTACTTCACCGGAGAAGCTCGCATGCATACCGAACCGATGTCCTTGATTCCCACCACCCGCCCGCGCCGCCTGTATCGCGCATTGACGTGGTTTGCCGCCGCAGCCATTGCGATCGGCATGTCCTACGCCCGCGCGGCCGACAACGCCGCGCCAACGTGCATGGCGGAGGCGCAGCGCATCCGCGCTGAACTCGGAAACCAGGATCTGCCGACGTTCAACGATCAAGCAGGACGTTACCTCGCCGACACGCTGAGTCAGCTCTACGCCTATGGCACGTTGCCCAACCGCTACGTGCCCGAGCGCCAGGCCAACTGGGAACCGGGTACAAATCGCCCCGTCATGATGCAGAAGCGCAGCATCGGTGGAGATTTATGGGCGCAGACCAGCCTGTTGCAGGCGGATATTGACGATGGCCTTTCCAAGCGCGGCCCGCTGCGATTGATCTACGCGCAGGATGGCAAGCCCCAGTACATCACGACGACCGCCGCGAATGCGCCGCAGATCCCGACGCAGCGCTGTGCGGGCAGGTAGGCGACTGCGCGGCCGCGTCAGGCGCTGGCTTGGCGCGCCATCTCGACGCCCTTGTTGGCCAGCGCATCGGCGCGCTCGTTGCCGGGATGGCCGGCATGGCCCTTGACCCAATGCCAGCTCACGTCATGTCCGGCGACGAGTTCGTCGAGCGTGCGCCAGAGGTCGTCGTTCTTGACCGGCTTCTTGTCGGCTGTTTTCCAGCCGCGCGCCTTCCAGCCGGCCAACCATTCGCTGATGCCTTTCTGCACGTACTGCGAATCGGTATACACCTGCACCCGGCATGGCCGCTTCAGCGCGCGAAACGCCTCGATCACGGCCATCAGTTCCATGCGGTTGTTGGTGGTCAGCGTTTCGCCGCCAAAGAGTTCTTTTTCGTGGCTGCCCGAGACGAGCACGGTGCCCCAGCCGCCAAGGCCGGGGTTGCCCTTGCATGCGCCATCGGAATAGACGGTGACTTCCTGCATTGAGAAAACGATGGGTGATCAGTGAGTGGAGCGGGCGCGCTCAGGCGCCCGATTTGCCGTCACGCGCGGTAGCCGATGGCGCCTTCGTCGAATGCGAGCCCGAAGGTGTCGCGACCGGCGTACCGGCTGGCACCAGCGCCGGCGATTTGCGCGTCTTCCAAGCCGGACCAACCAGGCGCATGGTGCGCACGCGCTTGACAGCCTGCAGCATATAAACCGCGCCGAAGATCGGCCACCAGCGGTCGCCGGCCTTTTCCATGAACGCGGTGCGCTGCAGCCATTTGTCCGAGCGATTGGGCGGGCAGTAGCAGCCGAAACGGCCGCGCACGATATCAAATCCGAGCAGCTTGAGCCAGTCCTTCAGGCGCGTGAACGCAATCATCTGGCTCTGCGCAGGCAGGAACGATTCCGTGCCCAGGCGCCGCATGCCCTGTCGCATGCCCCACAGGCTGAGCGGGTTGAAGCCCGTGATGACCAGGCGCCCCTCGGGCATCAGCACGCGCGCCACTTCGCGCAGCACTTCGTGCGGGTCGTCCGTGAACTCCAGCACGTGGGGCAGGGCGACGAGGTCGATGCTCTGCGACGCGAAGGGCAGTTCGTCATAGCGGCAGATGACGCGCGGTGTGGCCTGGCGCTGGGGCGTGGTGGCGTCCGGCTCTCCGTCGGCCGCATCGGCGGATTCGGCGGGGTCGCCGTCCATCGGGTCGAGCGTTTCGGTGGGGGCGGTCGGGTCGATGTCATCCACCACACGCGCGATCAGCGGGATGCGGTTCTCGCGCAGGGCCCCAAAGCCAGGGTGGCCGAGTTGCAGCGCGTGATAGCCGAACATGTCGGCCACCGTGCGATCGAACTGGGCCTGTTCCCAACGCAGGACGTATTGCCCGGGCGGCGAGGCGAGCCAGTGGTGCCAATCTATAATGCGACGATCGTTAGAGGAGTCGGACATGGTCCAGGGTGGTGTGCCGCGTGGTGTAGCGCTTGAGGTCGAGGCGATCGCTGCGTTTGCCGACAATTATATTTGGGCACTACACGATGGTCGGGTGGCGGCTGTCGTCGATCCGGGCGACCCGCAACCGGTGCTGCGTTTCCTGAAGGAACGCGGGCTCGCGCTCGGTGCCATTGTAATCACACATCATCATGGCGATCACGTTGGCGGCGTGCGCGACCTGCTCGCGGCGTATCCGGAGAATCCCGAGGGTGCGCCGCTTCCGGTCATCGGCCCCGCGGGTGAATCGATTCCATGCCGCACGCAGGCCGTGCGCGAAGGCGACGTCGTCACGCTCGCGCAGCCGGCTGCCATATTCCGGGTGCTCGATGTGCCCGGCCATACCAGTGGTCATGTTGCCTATGTGGGCCACCTTCAGGGTAATGCCGCATCGGCGAGCCTGTTTTGTGGCGATACACTCTTCGCCACCGGTTGCGGCCGGCTTTTTGAGGGTACGCCTGCGCAGATGCGCGCGTCGCTGGCCAAGCTGGCGGCGCTGGCGCCCGATACGCGTGTCTACTGCGCGCATGAATACACGGCATCGAATGTGCGCTTTGCGCGTGCAGTCGAACCTGGCAACGCCGACTTGGCGGCCTGGGAGGATGAGGTAACGGCGTTGCGGGCCGAGGGCCGCTCGACTGTACCCACTACCGTTGGCCACGAGCGCGCGACCAATCCCTTCATGCGATCGGATGACGCCAATGTGACGCAGGCCGTGGTACGCCATGCGGGTATCGACGCGAATGATCCGGTTGCGGTATTCGCTGCGTTGCGCCAGTGGAAGAACGATTTCCGTTGAGAAACCTCGGCGCGCGGCGACGACGCGGCCAATGTGATGCATCCAGCAGGCGCCACGCCGGGTGAACGCGGGTTGACGCGGTCGGATGCGTTTCTTACTATCTGGGGCAATTTTTAGCCCTAACCCCACAGAACTTGATGCGATCCGTGCGACTTCTTGCGGCAACTGTGCTCAGTCTGCTCCTTGCGGCCTGTGCAACGGCCCCCGGGCCGAACGCCGACACAGCCAGCACCAGCGCCTCCACTGCCACCGGCCAGACCCCAGCGCCGGTCGTCAATGTCGATCAGCAGCCCGTGGCGTCCCTGAAAGGGCCGGCCAAGGATCTCTGGGCCCGCATTCGCCAAGGTTTCTCCATGCCCGACCTGCAAAGCTCGGCCGTGGACGATCGTACCGACTGGTATGCGCAGCGCCCGGACGCCTTCCGGCGCATGGTGGACCGCTCCAACCGGTACCTGTATCACATCGTCGAAGAGCTGGAGCGGCGCAATATGCCCACCGAGCTCGCCCTGCTGCCGTTCGTGGAAAGTGCGTTCAACCCGCAGGCTGTATCGAGCGCCAAAGCTGCTGGAATGTGGCAGTTCATTCCGAGCACCGGCAAGACCTACAACCTCAAGCAGAACGTCTTCCAGGATGAGCGCCGCGATGTGCTTGCCTCGACCGATGCTGCGCTGGACTATCTATCCAAGCTGCACGACCAGTTTGGCGACTGGCAACTCGCGCTCGCCGCTTACAACTGGGGCGAAGGTGCGGTGGCGCGGGCGATTGCGCGCAACCAGGCAGCCGGGCTGTCGACCGATTACGTCAACCTGAACATGCCCGCCGAGACGCGCATGTACGTGCCCAAGCTCCAGGCGGTGAAGAACATCATCGCCAACCCGGAGCGCTACGGCGTCACTCTGCCCGAGATACCGAACCATCCGTACTTCGTCACCGTCACGACTTCACGCGATATTGATGTGACGCTGGCCGCCAAGCTGGCCAATTTGCCGATGGATGAGTTCAAGGCGCTCAACCCATCGTTCAACCGGCCGGTGATCCTGGGCGCGTCCAACCCGCAGATCCTGCTGCCCTACGACAACGCCGAAACGTTCCAGTACAACCTGAATACGTATCATGGCGGTCTTTCGAGCTGGACGGCCGTAACGGTCGGCAACCGCGAGCGTGTGGAAGCGTTGGCGGCGCGGCTGAAGGTTGATCCCGACACCATTCGCGAGATCAACCGCATTCCGAAGGGCATGCGTTTGAAGGCTGGCTCCACCGTGGTCGTGCCGCGTGCCGATGGCGCCCAGGAAAACGCACCCGACATCAGCCCCGAATTGGCTGAGAACGCTACCATGGCGGTCGAACCCGACATGCCGGATCTCAGAAAGGTGGTCGTGCGTGCTGGCAAGCGCGACACGATTGCGGGTTTGTCGCGACGCTACGGCGTGTCCGTCGCCCAGATTCGTGCGTGGAACCAACTCCCCGGCGATGCCATCCCCAAGGGGCATAGCGTCGTGCTGATGCTGCCGCAAGCGCGCGGTGGCAGTCGTGGCGGGCATGTGCGCGTGATGCGCGTGTCGGCCAAGACGGCGCGCTCCACTGCCGCGACTACGCGCGTGCCGACTGCCAAGGTGGCCGGCAAGCCGGTGGTCAAGGCCAAACCGGTGGCAAGCTCATCGAGTTCGGCCAAGCGCAAGAAGCGCTGAGGCTGGCAAGAGAAACGGCGTCCTGCGGGGCGCCGTTTTGTTTTGGGGCGGCGGTAAGACCTGCGTAAGTTGGCGACCGCAAAGTAGGTGTATCCAAGCACAATCAAGATCGAGCCATCGCACACGATGGCCAGGAGACAACGTCATGCCCATGTCCGCCGCGTATCGCGCGCTGTATCAGCGCTCCATTGACGACCCCGCAGGCTTTTGGGGCGAACAGGCTCAGCGCATTGAGTGGCAAACGCCGTATTCGGCAGTCCTCGACGATTCGCGCTTGCCGTTCGCCAAGTGGTTCGTGGGCGGTCGCACCAACCTTTGCCACAACGCCATCGACCGGCATCTCGCCACGCGCGGCGAGCAAGCAGCGCTGGTGTACGTCTCCACTGAGACCGGCCTGGAGACCACGTACACCTATCGCCAGCTCCATCGCGAGGTCAACCGCATGGCAGCGAGCCTGCAGGCGCTGGGCGTCAAACGCGGCGATCGCGTGCTGATTTATCTGCCGATGATTCCTGAAGCCGCGTTTGCCATGCTGGCCTGTGCGCGCATCGGTGCGATCCATTCGGTGGTGTTCGGCGGTTTCGCATCCAACAGCCTCGCCACGCGCATCGACGACGCTACGCCGCGTGTGATCGTCAGTGCGGATGCGGGCTCGCGCGCAGGCAAGGTAGTCGAATACAAGCCGTTGCTGGGCACCGCGATTGACTTGGCGGCGCACAAGCCTGAACGCGTGTTGCTCGTCGATCGCAAACTGGCGCCCATGCAGCACAACCCGCGCGATGTTGATTACGCAACGCTTGCGGCAGAGCATGCGAATGCCGATGTGCCGTGCGAATGGATGGAGTCGAGCGAGCCCTCGTACATCCTCTACACCTCGGGTACGACCGGCAAACCGAAGGGCGTGCAGCGCGACACCGGCGGCTATGCGGTGGCACTGGCTGCGTCGATGCCGCTCATTTTCGGTGCGCAGCCCGGCGACACGATGTTCACTGCGTCGGATGTTGGCTGGGTGGTCGGCCACAGCTACATCGTCTATGCGCCGCTGCTCGCTGGCCTGACGACGGTCATGTACGAAGGCACGCCGATCCGCCCCGACGGCGCCGTCTGGTGGCGCATCGTTGAGCAATACCGCGTGAATGTGATGTTCACCGCGCCGACCGCCATTCGCGTGCTCAAGAAGCAGGATCCTGCGCTGCTGCAGCGACATGATCTGTCGAGTCTGCGGCGCCTGTTCCTTGCCGGCGAGCCGCTGGACGAGCCCACCGCCAGTTGGATTGGCGAGGCTCTGCACAAGCCCATCGTTGACAACTACTGGCAGACCGAGACCGGCTGGCCGATGTTGGCCATTCCGCAAGGGGTCGAGCCTTCCGAGCAAAAGCTCGGCTCGCCGGGCTTCCCGGTCTACGGCTACAAGCTCGACATCCTGGATGAGGCCACCGGGGAGCCGTGCGCCCCAGGCGAGAAGGGGCTCCTCGCCGTTGCCGCGCCCCTGCCGCCAGGCTGCATGACCACCGTCTGGGGCGACGACGCCCGCTTCCTGCAGACATACTGGTCGGCGTTTCCCGGTCGGCACATCTATTCGAGCTTCGACTGGGGTGTGCGTGATGAGGAGGGCTACGTGACCATCCTCGGCCGCACCGACGATGTGATCAACGTTGCAGGCCACCGCCTCGGCACCCGCGAGATCGAAGAGAGTCTGTCGTCACATCCGGCCATCGCCGAGGTGGCGGTGGTCGGCGTAGCAGATCAACTCAAAGGGCAGGTGGCGATGGGGTTTGCCATCGTGCGTGACGCCTCGCGCATTTCTGAGGCGGCGGGGCGCTTGGCCCTGGAGGGAGAACTGATGCGCACGGTCGAGGCGCAACTCGGCGCAGTGGCGCGGCCCTCGCGCGTATTCTTCGTCGGGGCCTTGCCCAAGACGCGCTCCGGAAAACTGCTGCGCCGCGCAATGCAGGCCGTAGCAGAGGGCCGTGACCCGGGCGATCTGACCACCATCGAGGACCCCACGGCATTGGCTCAGGTGCAGGCTGCCATGCGAGGCGAGTAGGGCACTGCAAACGTGACGTTCTCGCCCGCTTGGAGCTGGGCGTCAGGGCATGACGGGAGGGCGCCATGCGGGTGGCGCTCGCCGTTAAGTCCTTCCTTTTATTGAGTTTTTTGCGGTGTCCGGGTATACTTGTTGGGTTTGAGTTCAGAAACCCATCACCCTAGCGCCAACCGCTTCCTACCTCCCGCCTACCGCCCCGTCTGCCTCGTTTCTCGGTGATTTCTGGTGAGTTCTGTCCCAGCCCGACTCGCGACGCGCGAACGGCCCGGATTCCGCGCAGCCGGAATTCCGCTTCGGCGACAAGGTGATCAGGTCGGCACAGGGTGAATCCAGCAGGAGCTACCCGTGTTGCCGTCTTTCCCGCCCGCCATCCTCGCGCTTGCAGACGGCACGGTCTTTCGTGGCTATTCCATCGGTGCGGCCGGTCATACGATCGGCGAAGTGGTGTTCAACACTGCCATCACCGGCTATCAGGAAATCCTTACCGATCCGAGCTACTCGCGCCAGATCGTCACGCTCACGTATCCGCATATCGGTAACGTTGGCGTGAACCGTGAGGACGTCGAAGCTACGAAAGTCCATGCCGCCGGCCTCATCATCAAGGATCTGCCGATCCTCGCGTCCAATTTCCGCAAGGAACACTCGCTCTCGCATTACCTGAAGGGTGAGAAGGTGGTCGCCATTGCCGGAATCGATACCCGCAAGCTGACTCGGATTCTGCGTGAGAAGGGCGCCCAGAATGGTTGCATTCTCGCCGGCGAAGACAACGTGCAGAAGGCCATCGACCTCGCGCGTTCGTTCCCGGGCCTGTCGGGCATGGATCTGGCCAAGGTCGTATCTGTGACCGAGCCGTACGAGTGGACCCAGACCGAATGGGAGCTGGGTCGCGGCTACGGCAAGCAGGAAGCCCCGAAGTACCACGTGGTCGCGTACGACTTCGGCGTCAAGTTCAACATCCTGCGCATGCTGGCCGAGCGTGGCTGCCGCGTAACGGTGGTGCCGGCGCAAACCAGTGCAGCCGATGTCCTGGCGCATAACCCGGATGGCGTCTTCCTGTCCAACGGCCCCGGCGATCCGGAGCCGTGCGACTACGCGATCGCCGCTGCCAAGGAATTCCTCGAGCGCCGCCTGCCGACTTTCGGTATCTGCCTGGGTCATCAGATCATGGGCCTGGCTGTGGGCGCCAAGACGCTCAAGATGAAGACCGGCCACCACGGCGCCAACCACCCGGTCAAGGATCTGCAGGATGGCCGCGTGGTCATCACCTCGCAGAACCACGGCTTTGCAGTGGACCCGGAATCGCTGCCGGCCAATGCGCGCGTGACGCACGTTTCGCTGTTTGACGGCACGCTGCAGGGCTTCGAGCTGACCGACCGCCCGGCGTTCTGTTTCCAGGGTCACCCGGAGGCGTCGCCCGGTCCGCACGACATCGCGTATCTGTTCGACCGCTTCACCGCGGCGATGGACGCAGCCAAGCAGTAAAGCCTACGAGATCGCATCGTCATGAACGCCTTCATGCTCGCCCACTTCGGCATCACCGAGTTCTGGACCTTCCTGCTCGGCACGATCTTCATCGTGCTGCTGCCGGGGCCGAACTCGATGTACGTGCTGTCGGTGGCGGCCCGACGCGGTGTGCGCGCGGGCTACCAGGGCGCATGCGGTGTGTTTCTGGGCGATGCCATCCTGATGGTGTTGTCGGCAGCGGGCGTGGCTTCGCTGTTGAAGGCGAGTCCGGCGCTGTTCTACGTCGTGAAGTACATCGGTGCGGCGTACCTTGCGTGGATCGGTCTGCAGATGCTGCGTGGCGCGGTGCGCAATTGGCGCGCGCGCAAGGCCAGCGGGTCCGTCGAACAAAACGCGGTCCCGGCCGATGAATCGCATCCCTTCAAGAAGGCGCTGATCATCAGCCTGCTGAACCCGAAGGCGATCCTGTTCTTCATCTCGTTCTTCATCCAGTTCGTCGACCCGCACTACGCGCTGCCGGTGGTGTCGTTCGTCGTGCTGGGGCTGGTCTGCCAGATCTGCAGCTTCCTGTACCTGACCACCATCATCTTCGTGGGCGCGCGGCTGGCCGCGGCGTTCCGCGCGCGACGACGTTTGTCTGCTGGTATGAGCAGCGGCGTCGGCGCCATGTTTATCGGCTTTTCCGCCAAGCTGGCGACGGCCACACTGAATTAATCGAATCGAGCGGGTTATGCCAAAACGTACAGATATCAAAACCATCCTGATCATCGGCGCGGGTCCGATCATCATCGGCCAGGCGTGTGAATTCGATTACTCCGGCGCGCAGGCTTGCAAGGCGCTCCGTGAAGAAGGCTTCAAGGTGGTCCTGGTCAACAGCAACCCGGCCACGATCATGACCGACCCCAACACGGCCGACGTGACCTACATCGAGCCGATCACCTGGGAAGTCGTCGAGCGCATCATCGCCAAGGAACGCCCCGACGCGATCCTACCGACCATGGGCGGCCAGACCGCGCTGAACTGCGCGCTGGACTTGCACCGCCACGGCGTGCTGAAGAAGTACAACGTCGAGCTGATCGGCGCATCGCCCGAGGCCATCGACAAGGCCGAAGACCGGCAGAAGTTCAAGGACGCGATGACCAAGATCGGCCTGGGTTCGGCCAAGTCCGGCATTGCGCATTCGATGGACGAAGCCGTGGCCGTGCAGTCGCAGATCGCCAAGGAAACCGGCACGAGCGGCTACCCGATCGTCATCCGTCCGTCGTTCACGCTGGGCGGCACGGGCGGCGGCATTGCATACAACCGCGAAGAATTCGAAGAGATCTGCAAGCGCGGTCTCGACCTCTCGCCGACCAACGAGCTGCTGATCGAAGAATCGCTGCTGGGCTGGAAGGAATATGAGATGGAAGTCGTGCGCGACAAGGCCGACAACTGCATCATCGTCTGCTCGATCGAAAACCTGGACCCGATGGGCATCCACACCGGTGACTCCATCACCGTGGCCCCGGCACAGACGCTGACCGACAAGGAATACCAGATCCTGCGTAACGCCTCGCTGGCCGTGCTGCGCGAGATCGGCGTGGATACCGGCGGCTCGAACGTACAGTTCTCGATCAATCCGAAGGATGGCCGGATGATCGTGATCGAGATGAACCCGCGTGTGTCGCGCTCCTCCGCGCTGGCTTCCAAGGCCACCGGTTTCCCGATCGCCAAGGTTGCTGCCAAGCTGGCTGTGGGTTACACGCTGGACGAGCTGAAGAACGAGATCACCGGTGGTGCGACCCCGGCGTCGTTCGAGCCGTCGATCGACTACGTGGTCACCAAGGTGCCGCGTTTCGCGTTCGAAAAATTCCCGCAGGCCGACAGCCACCTGACCACGCAGATGAAGTCCGTGGGCGAGGTGATGGCCATGGGGCGGACCTTCCAGGAATCGTTCCAGAAGGCGCTGCGCGGCCTGGAAGTCGGTGTGGATGGCCTGGACGAAAAGTCCACCGATCGCGACGAAATCATCGAAGAGATCGGCGAAGCCGGTCCGGACCGCATCTGGTACCTGGGTGACGCATTCCGCCTGGGCCTGTCGATCGACGAGGTCTACGCAGAGACGTCCATCGACCCGTGGTTCCTCGCGCAGATCGAAGACATCGTCAAGACCGAAGCGCTGGTCAAGGCGCGCACGCTGGATAGCCTGTCGGCTGCCGAGCTGCGTCTGCTCAAGCAGAAGGGCTTCTCCGACCGCCGCTTGGCCAAGCTGATGAAGACGACTTCCAAGGCCGTGCGTGAGAAGCGTATCGCCGAAAAGGTCCGCCCGGTCTACAAGCGCGTGGACACCTGCGCGGCCGAATTCGCCACCAACACCGCGTATCTGTACTCGACCTATGAGGCCGAGCACGGCGAGTGCGAAGCCGAGCCGACCAGCAACAAGAAGATCATGGTGCTGGGCGGTGGCCCGAACCGGATCGGCCAAGGCATCGAGTTCGACTACTGCTGCGTGCACGCCGCGCTGGCACTGCGCGAAGACGGGTACGAGACCATCATGGTCAACTGCAACCCGGAAACCGTCTCGACCGACTACGACACGTCCGACCGCCTGTACTTCGAGCCGGTGACGCTGGAAGACGTGCTCGAGATCGTCGACAAGGAAAAGCCGGTCGGCGTGATCGTGCAATACGGTGGCCAGACGCCGCTGAAGCTCGCGCTCGACCTGGAAGCCAATGGCGTGCCTATCATCGGCACGTCGCCGGACATGATCGACGCGGCCGAAGACCGTGAGCGCTTCCAGAAGCTGCTGCACGAGCTGGGCCTGCGCCAGCCGCCCAACCGCACCGCGCGTGCCGAAGACGAAGCGCTCAAGCTGGCCGAAGAAATCGGCTACCCGCTGGTGGTGCGTCCGTCGTACGTGCTGGGTGGCCGCGCGATGGAAATCGTGCATGAGCCGCGCGACCTCGAGCGCTACATGCGCGAGGCCGTGAAGGTGTCGAACGACAGCCCCGTGCTGCTCGACCGCTTCCTGAATGACGCCATCGAGTGCGACGTGGATTGCCTGTCTGACGGCAAGCGCGTCTTCATCGGCGGCGTGATGGAGCACATCGAGCAGGCTGGCGTGCACTCGGGCGACTCGGCTTGCTCGCTGCCGCCGTACTCGCTGTCGCAAGCTACCGTTGATGAGCTCAAGCGCCAGACCGCTGCGATGGCCAAGGCGCTGAACGTGGTTGGTCTGATGAACGTGCAGTTCGCGATCCAGCAGAAGGGCGGTGAGGACATCGTCTACGTGCTGGAAGTGAACCCGCGTGCTTCACGTACCGTGCCGTACGTTTCGAAGGCGACCGGTGTCTCGTTGGCCAAGGTCGCGGCGCGCTGTATGGCCGGTCAGTCGCTCGATTCGCAAGGCATCGAAAAGGAAGTCGTGCCGGCGTACTACAGCGTGAAGGAAGCGGTGTTCCCGTTCAACAAGTTCCCGGGTGTCGACCCGGTGCTTGGACCGGAAATGCGCTCCACCGGCGAGGTGATGGGTGTGGGCAAGACCTTTGGCGAGGCGCTCTTCAAGAGCCAGCTCGCCGCCGGTTCGCGCCTGCCCGAGAAGGGCACCGTGCTCATGACGGTCAAGGACAGCGACAAGCCGCAAGCCGTGGAAGTGGCCCGCGCGCTGCATACGCTGGGCTACCCGATCGTGGCGACGCGCGGTACGGCTTCCGCCATTGAAGCCGCCGGCATTCCGGTGCGCGTGGTCAACAAGGTGAAGGACGGCCGTCCGCACATTGTCGACATGATCAAGAACAGCGAGATCGCGCTCGTCTTCACGACCGTCGACGAGACGCGTGCCGCGATTGCCGACTCGCGTTCCATCCGCCAGGCTGCATTGGCGCAGCGTGTCACGTACTACACGACCATCGCCGGTGCGCGCGCCGCGGTGGAAGGTCTGAAGCACATGCAGCACCTGGATGTGTATGACCTGCAGGGTCTGCACGCCACCCTGTAAGCCCATCCTCAGGGCCCGCGACGCGGCATAGCGTCGCGGCGAGCCGGCCGGAGAGGAGCAGTTGCCGCCTCCGGACGGTTCGCCTAAACTAGAGCGTCCGTGTCAAAACAACGACAGCCGCCGTCGGGCGGGTGTGCGCTACGCGCCCTCCCGCTTCGCAGCGGCTGATTTTTTTGTGATTCCGAATTACTTACGATGAGCACCATTCCGATTACCAAGCGCGGTGCCGAGATGCTGAAAGAAGAGCTTCAACGTCTGAAGACCAAGGAGCGTCCGGCCGTTGTCAACGCCATCGCCGAGGCACGCGCCCAGGGCGATCTGTCCGAAAACGCCGACTATGATGCCGCCAAGGAGCGCCAGGGCTTCATCGAAGGCCGTATCCAGGAAATCGAAGGCAAGCTGTCCGCTGCGCAGATCATCGATCCGGCTTCGCTGGATGCCGATGGCCGCGTAGTGTTTGGCGCCACCATCGACCTCGAAGACTTGGATTCGGGTAAGCCCGTCACGTACCAGATCGTCGGCGATGACGAGGCCGATCTGGAAACCGGCAAGATTTCGATCAGCTCGCCGATCGCCCGTGCGTTGATCGGCAAGTTCGAAGGCGATGTCGCCACCGTGGTTGCCCCCGGCGGCGAACGCGAGTACGAAGTCCTGGCCGTCAAGTACCTCTAACCCGATCCGAGGCAACCGCCATGCCGCAGCGCTTCTTCCAGTTGCTTGCCACGGTGTGGTGCGGTTCGCTCTGGACCATCGGTTACATCGTCGCTCCGACGCTGTTTGCGATGCTGAATGATCGCCAGTTGGCCGGCTCGATTGCCGGCCGGTTGTTTCATGCGCAAGCGTGGATCGGTTTGGCGACAGGGTGCTTGCTGCTGCTGGCTGCCACGGCGCTGGTGCGTCGCGGTCAGGCCGGATACCGGCGGCTGCGCTGGCTTGTCCTGGCGATGCTGCTTTGCGTGCTGGTGGGATATTTCGGCCTGCAGCCCTTCATGGCGTCGCTGCGCGAACAGGCCGATGCGCTCGGCGTGGCGGTGGGGGATTCGCCTTATCGCGCACAGTTTGGCATGCTGCACGGCGTATCGAGTGTGTTCTATCTGGTGCAGAGCCTGCTGGGGTTGGCGCTGATCTGGAAGGCGGCCGGTATTCGGTAAGCCGCCTGCTGCCAAAAAAAAGACCGGCTGGAAAGCCGGTCGTTTTCTGTACGGTGCCGAATTGAATCAGGACAGCGCTTTCTTTTTCTGGCTGGTTTGACGCGGTTTCGCGCGCTTGACGTTGCCGCCGGCCGTGACGCGCTCGTTGCCGAGCACGCTCAGGCGGACCGGCTTCGGACGGCGCGCGCTGTTCGGGTTCGGCTTGCGCACGGTGACCGAGCGCGGGCCGGCACCAACGGTCGTCTTGCGCGGCGGCTTGAGGTCTCGCGGCTGGTTTTCCTTCAGGTACGCCGGGCCTTCGCGCCAGATCACCAGCAGCTTACCGATGTGCTGTACCGGGGCCGCCTGCAGCCGGGCGCAGATGGTGTCATAGAGTTCGATCCGAGCTTCGCGGTCATCGCCGAAGACGCGGATCTTGATCAGCCCGTGGGCCGCCAGCGAGCGGTCGATTTCGGCCAGAACGGCCTTGGTCAGGCCCTCCGCACCGATGATGACGACCGGGTTCAACGCGTGCGCTTCGGAGCGCAGTTCCGATCGTTGGGCAGGGGTGAGGATAAGGGCGGGCATAAATAAGGGCGGAATCGCGCAAAAAGACAAACGGCGCGTATTATCCGCCAAAACCAGTCCTGGCTGCCATGTTTGGCGCGACATCCGGGCGAAATTGCAACCAATTCGATGGCAAAGAACAAGTTCAACCAGTCGTGGCTGCACGACCATATCAACGATCCGTACGTAAAGCTCGCGCAGCGCGAAGGCTATCGCGCGCGAGCCGCCTACAAGCTCAAAGAGATCGACGAGCAGGACAAGCTGATCAAGCCGGGCCAGGTCATCGTTGATCTGGGCGCCGCGCCGGGCAGCTGGAGCCAATACGTGCGCAACAAGCTGGCCGCATCGCCGCGCGCCAAGGATGGCCGTATCGATGGGGCAATCGTCGCCATCGACATCCTCCCAATGGAAGCCATTGCCGACGTCACTTTCATCCAGGGTGACTTTCGCGAGGACGACGTTTTCCGGCAGTTGGAAGAAATCGTGCTGGAAGCTAGTGGCGGCGGCAAAGTGGACCTTGTTTTGTCCGATATGGCCCCCAATCTCTCAGGTGTGGCGTCGGCAGACGCCGCGCGTATGGAGCACATCGCTGAACTGGCTGTGGAATTTGCCATGGCGCACCTGAAACCTGAGGGCGCACTGCTGATCAAATGTTTTCACGGCAGTGGCTATAGTCAGATCGTCGAGATGTTCAAGCGCCATTTCAAGATCGTTGCGCCGCGCAAGCCTAAAGCCTCCCGCGACAAATCGTCCGAAACATTCCTGTTGGGCCGGCAGCTCAAGCAACCGGGCTGACGGACGATACTCACAGAGGGCCCCTGCTAGCACGGTGGTGCCTCGGTCTTGCGGGCAATCAACCCGCGGCGGTGTCCGTGCATTACAATGCAAGCATCCCGTCAAGGCATTTCTAAAGGAGTCTCGCCTTGAATAACAACTGGTTTCAGAAGGCGGCCATCTGGCTGGTGATTGCCTTGGTGCTGTTCACCGTCTTCAAGCAGTTCGACAAGCCGCGCACCCAAGAGGGTGTGACGTACTCGCAATTCATGGATGACGCGAAGGCCGGCAAGGTCAAACGTGTCGAAGTCCAGGGCCGCACGCTGTTGGTCACGCCCAACGAGGGCAACAAATATTCCATCATCTCGCCCGGCGACATCTGGATGGTGGGCGACCTGATGAAGTACGGCGTGCAGGTGACCGGCAAGGCAGAAGAAGAGCAAGGTGTGCTTCTCACCGCGCTTTACTACCTCGGCCCCACGTTGCTGATCATCGTGTTCTGGTTCTACATGATGCGGCAGATGCAGGGCGGCGGGAAAGGCGGCGCCTTCTCGTTCGGCAAATCGCGGGCGCGGTTGATCGATGAGAACAACAACAGCGTCACGTTTGCTGACGTGGCAGGCTGTGACGAGTCCAAGGAGGAAGTCGTCGAGCTGGTTGATTTCCTGAAGGATCCGCAGAAATTCCAGAAGCTGGGCGGGCGTATCCCCCGCGGCGTATTGCTGGTGGGCCCTCCGGGTACCGGTAAGACGCTGCTGGCTCGCGCCATTGCCGGCGAAGCCAAGGTACCTTTCTTCAGCATTTCCGGTTCGGACTTCGTTGAAATGTTCGTTGGCGTGGGCGCAGCCCGCGTGCGCGACATGTTCGAAAACGCCAAGAAGCAGGCCCCCTGCATCGTGTTCATCGATGAAATCGATGCGGTTGGCCGTCATCGTGGCGCGGGCATGGGCGGCGGCAACGACGAGCGCGAGCAGACCCTGAACCAGATGCTGGTCGAGATGGACGGCTTCGAGGCCAACTCGGGCGTCATCGTGATCGCGGCAACCAACCGTGCAGATGTGCTCGACAAGGCGCTGCTGCGTCCGGGCCGCTTCGACCGTCAGGTCTACGTTGGGCTGCCTGACATTCGCGGCCGCGAGCAGATTCTCAAGGTGCACATGCGCAAGGTGCCTATCGGCAACGACGTTGATGCATCGGTGCTGGCGCGCGGTACCCCGGGCTTTTCGGGTGCCGATCTGGCCAACTTGGTCAACGAAGCTGCGTTGTTTGCTGCACGCCGTAACAAGCGCGTGGTCGACATGCAGGACTTCGAAGATGCAAAGGACAAGATCTTCATGGGTCCGGAGCGCAAGTCGGCTGTGATCCGCGAAGAGGAACGCCGCGCCACGGCGTACCACGAATCGGGCCATGCGGTGGTGGCCAAGCTGCTGCCGAAGGCTGATCCAGTGCACAAGGTCACGATCATGCCGCGCGGCTGGGCTGGCGGTCTGACATGGCAACTGCCGGAGCACGACAAGCACTATGCCTATAAGGACACGATGCTCGAAGAGGTCGCGATTCTGTTCGGTGGCCGTGCTGCAGAAGAGGTGTTCCTGGGTGCGATGAGCACCGGTGCTTCCAACGACTTCGAACGTGCCACCAAGATGGCCCGCGACATGGTGACGCGCTATGGCATGAGCGATGCGCTTGGCACCATGGTCTACGTCGATACGGAGCAGGACGGTTTCTTCGGCCGTATGGCATCCAAGACGGTGTCTGAGGCCACGCAGCAGAAGGTGGATTCGGAAATCCGCCGCATCGTCGACGAGCAATACGCCCTGGCCAAGGGGCTGCTGGAAGCGAATCGCGAAAAGGTTGAAGCCATGACTGCGGCGCTGCTCGAGTGGGAAACCATCGACGCCGATCAGGTCAACGACATCATGGACGGCAAGCCGCCGCGCCCGCCGCGCTACGGCTCGACCGGCGGTGGCAGCACCCCGCCGGGTGGTGGTACGCCGGCTGGTGTGAACCCGGGCAATGTGCCTGCCACGGCCTGATGATGACCCGTTAGTTTGTCGCCCCGGCGGTGACACAGAAGAGCCGGTGCAAACGCACCGGCTTTTTTGTTGGCGTTTTCCGGTACGCCTGGCGTAGCATTCCGGTCCTGCGCAGCATTTCCATCGATCTATCTTGTCCGCTTTCAATCCCACCACAACGCACTTCCAGTGCGGACGTTTCCGTTACGCACGTGATCGGCGTCCGCTGGTTATGGGCATTCTCAACGTCACGCCCGATTCATTCTCCGATGGAGGGCAGCACGCCACGCGCGATGCCGCCTTGCGCCATGCTGAAAAGCTGATCGCAGAAGGCGTCGACATGATCGACATCGGCGGCGAATCGAGCCGGCCTGGTGCCGAACCGTTGAGCCTGCAAGCCGAGTTGGATCGCGTGATGCCCATCGTCGAGGCGCTCCGCGAATGCGGCAAACCGTTGTCCATCGATACTTACAAGCCCGAGGTGATGCGCGCCACGCTGGATGCAGGCGCCGATCTGATCAACGATATCTGGGGCTTTCGCCGGCCTGGCGCGATTGAAGCAGTGGCCAAGGGCGACGCGGGCCTGTGCGTCATGCACATGCAGCGTGACCCTGAAACGATGCAGGAATCGCCCAGCTACGCCGACCTGATGGGCGAGGTTGAGACCTTCCTGCGTGCGCAAACGGAGGCGCTGATGGCCGCTGGCGTGGCGGTTGAGCGTATTTCGCTCGATCCGGGATTTGGTTTTGGCAAAACGCCGGATCACAATCTCACCATGCTCAATCGCTTGGCGGAGTTCAATCGGATCGGTTTGCCGCTGCTCGTTGGTTTATCGCGCAAATCGACGCTCGGCGCTGTGCTGGGTGGCAAGCCGCCGGCCGAGCGCGTGACGGCCAGTGTAGCGGCCGCATTGCTGGCCGCAGAGCGAGGCGCGTTCATCGTGCGTGTGCACGACGTGCGGCCAACGGTGGAAGCGATTCAATTGTGGTGGGCGATGCGTCATGAACGCGTCGATCCGCCAGTCGCCTGAGAGCCGCCCCGGCCTCACGCGGCTGGGGGTCAAGCAAATAGAGGATTGCCCGGCGATGGCCGGCGCCTTACAAACAAAGAAAGAAACATTCTCCAGGAGAGACACCCAATGTCCAGGAAGTATTTCGGCACCGACGGCATCCGTGGGCGTGTCGGTGAAAGCCCGATCACGCCGGATTTCGTGTTGCGCCTTGGGTATGCAGCAGGCCGAGTGCTGGCTCATGGCGGAGAGGCGCACGGCCATGGCCGTCCTACCGTGCTGATCGGGAAGGACACGCGCCTGTCGGGCTACATGCTGGAAGCCGCGTTGGAAGCGGGCTTTACCGCAGCCGGAGTTGACGTCCTGATGAGCGGGCCGCTGCCCACGCCGGGCGTGGCGTATCTCACGCGCGCACTGCGGCTGTCGGCGGGGGTGGTGATTTCTGCGTCACATAACCCGTATTACGACAACGGCATCAAGTTTTTCTCAGCCACCGGCGACAAGCTGCCGGACGAAACCGAACTGCAGATTGAGGCCGAGCTGGAAAGGCCGATGGAGTACGCAGCCTCAGACGCGTTGGGCCGTGCCCGTCGTATCGAGGATGCCGCTGGCCGCTACATTGAGTTCTGCAAGAGCACGTTCCCCAGCGACCTGAACCTGTTCGGCATGAAGGTCGTGCTGGACAGCGCGCATGGCGCGGCCTATCACATCGCACCGCACGTCTTCCATGAGTTGGGTGCGGACGTCGTGTCGATCGGCAACCAGCCGAATGGTCGCAACATCAACGACGGCTATGGCGCGACGGCGCCAGGCAAGTTGGTCGAGGCCACGCGCGAGCATGGGGCCGACATCGGCCTGGCCTTCGACGGCGATGCCGACCGCCTGCAGGTGGTGGACCGCAATGGCCGGCTCTACAACGGAGACGAACTGCTCTACGTCATGGTGCAGGCGCGCCGGGCGGCGGGCCAGACGGTGCCGGGTGCGGTCGGCACGCTCATGACCAATCTTGCTGTGGAGCTGGCGCTCAAGGCGCAGGGCGTTGAATTCGTGCGCGCCAAGGTGGGCGACCGCTACGTGCTTGAAGAGCTGAAGAAGAATGGTTGGCTCCTGGGCGGCGAAGGGTCGGGCCACTTGCTCTGCCTGGATAAGCACAGCACGGGCGACGGCATCATCTCGGCGCTGCAGGTGCTTGCGGCATTGCGTCGCAGCGGCCAGACGCTGGACCAGATGCTGGACGGCGTGCGCCTGTTCCCGCAAAAACTCATCAATGTGCGGGTCGAAAAGGGTTTCGACTGGAAATCGCACGCTGGCCTGCAAGCGGCGCTGAAGACCAGCGAGGCAGAGCTTGACGGCAAGGGGCGGGTACTGATTCGTCCGTCGGGTACGGAGCCGGTCGTCCGCGTGATGGTGGAAGCGCAGGACGCAGAGTTGGCCAACCAACATGCGGAGCGTCTTGCCGCGACGTTGCAGTAAGTTCCTGCCCGTCAAGTCAGCGAGCAAGAAAGCGGTCTTCGGGCCGCTTTTTTTATGCGCGTGGGCCGACTTTCATGCTCTGCAGGTCAGTTATGAGAAGTTTTCGTGTTGTCACAGAACTGTCATCCAAGCCGCCTAAAGTTCGGATGTCAAAAATCTGTCATCGCTCAACCGCTCCTCTGGAGAACTCATGAAACTGGTCCAAACCGCAATCGCTGGCGTGGCTGCACTCGCTTTCGCTGGTGCCGCATTTGCTGTTGACATTACTGGCGCAGGCGCAACGTTCCCGGCACCCGTCTACAACAAGTGGGCGGCCGACTACAACAAGGCGACCCAAACCAAGGTGAACTACCAAGGTATCGGCTCGTCGGGCGGCATCAAGCAGATCACCGCCAAGACCGTCGACTTCGGCGCATCGGACATGCCGCTGAAGGACGAGGAGTTGAACAAGGATGGCCTGATCCAGTTCCCGACCGTGATCGGCGGCGTGGTGCCTGTGATCAATCTGCCGGGCGTGAAGCCGGGCGAGCTGACGCTGAATGGCCAATTGCTGGGTGACATCTACCTGGGCAAGATCAAGAAGTGGAATGATCCGGCCATCGCCAAGCTGAATCCGAAGGCCAAGCTGCCGGACCAGGACATCCTGGTGGTGCGCCGTGCTGACGGTTCGGGCACCTCGTTCATCTTCACGAACTACCTGTCGAAGGTGAATGCTGAGTGGAAGAGCAAGGTCGGTGAAGGCACGACCGTGAACTGGCCCACCGGTACGGGCGGTAAGGGCAACGAAGGCGTGGCCGCGTTCGTGCAGCGTCTGGGTGGTGCAGTGGGCTACGTTGAGTACGCCTACGCCAAGCAGAACAAGATGACGTACGTGAACCTGCAGAACAAGTCGGGCGCCGTGGTGCAACCGACCGCTGAAGCCTTCAAGGCTGCCGCCGCTGGCGCCGAGTGGAGCAAGTCGTACTACCAGATCCTGACGGACGAACCGGGCAAGGACGCATGGCCGATCGCTGGTGCGACGTTCATCCTGCTGCACAAGACGCAAGCCAAGCCGGCGCAGGGCGCTGAAGTCATGAAGTTCTTCGACTGGGCCTACAAGGGTGGCGATGAGGCTGCCAAGGGCCTGGACTACGTGCCGCTGCCGGACGCTGTGAAGAACCAGATCCGCGCAACGTGGAAGTCGAGCGTGAAGGATGCATCGGGTAAGGTTGTCTACAACCAATGATGGTTGCCTGCTGCATCAGGGTTCGTAAGTAGGTGCAGCACAAGGTGCGGGAGGGCGGTACGAATCGGCCGCCCGCACCATTTCAAAAGCTTCTTTCTCGGCTGACCGGTTTCCCTCATGGCCACGCTCTCTGATTCCTCTGGCGCTTCCCGTATGCGAGCACCCAGCCGCCTTGGCGACCTGGTGTTCGGCGGTCTGACCCGCCTTGCCGCAATCGTTACGCTGTTACTGCTGGGCGGCATCATCATCTCGCTCATCATCAGCTCCTGGCCCACGATTCAGAAATTCGGCCTGTCGTTCCTGTGGAATTCGGAGTGGGATCCGCCCTCCGATATTTATGGCGCGTTGGTGCCCGTCTACGGCACGCTGGTTACGTCGCTGATCGCGCTCATCATTGCCGTGCCCGTGAGCTTCGGCATTGCCCTGTTTCTGACCGAGCTGTCGCCGGCGTGGCTGCGCCGACCGCTGGGTACCGCCATCGAGCTGCTCGCTGCAGTGCCGTCCATCGTCTACGGCATGTGGGGTCTGCTCGTGTTTGCTCCGATCTTCGGCGAATACTTTCAAAAACCGCTGGCCGCGACCGTCGGCAAGATCCCGGTCATCGGGGTGCTGTTCCAAGGAGCGCCGATCGGCATCGGCCTGCTGTGCGCTGGGGTGATCCTGGCGATCATGATCATCCCGTACATTTCGGCGGTGATGCGCGACGTGTTCGAAATTACGCCGACGCTGCTCAAGGAATCTGCCTACGGCGTGGGCTGCACGACGTGGGAAGTCATGTGGAACGTGGTGCTGCCGTACACCAAGGCGGGGGTGATCGGCGGTGTGATGTTGGGCCTGGGCCGCGCGCTGGGCGAGACCATGGCTGTGACGTTCGTAATCGGCAACACCAACCTGCTGTCCGATCCATCGTTGTTCTCGCCGGGCAACAGCATTACGTCGGCGCTGGCCAATGAATTTGCGGAAGCGGGGCAGGGCCTGCATACCGCGGCGCTCATGGAGCTGGGCTTGATCCTGTTCGTCATCACGTTCATCGTGCTGGCGGCCTCCAAGTTGCTGCTTCTGCGCCTGCAGAAGAGCGAGGGGCAAAAGTGAACCAACGCGATCTGCCTGACGCTATGAGACCCAACACCATGCGTACGTCTTCCATTCCTGCCGTCCGCGCCGACTCTGAAAAGGTCAAGGCACGCCTGCAGGCCCGCCGCCGCAACGTCAACGGGATTGCGCTGGCGCTGTCGCTTGCCGCCATGGCTTTCGGCCTGGTGTGGCTGGCATGGATTCTGTGGACCACGCTGTCGCTGGGTGTGGGCGGCCTGTCGATGTCGCTCTTCACCGAGATGACGCCAGCGCCCAACACCCCGGGAGGCGGCCTTGCCAACGCCATCGCAGGGTCGTTCCTGCTGGTGGGCATGGCCACGCTGGTCGGTACGCCGCTGGGCATCCTGGCGGGCATTTATCTTGCCGAATACGGCAAGACTTCAATGCTTGCGAGCGCCACCCGCTTCATCAATGACATTCTGCTGTCGGCGCCGTCCATCGTGATCGGCCTGTTCGTGTATGCCGTCGTGGTGGCGCGCGTGCAGCACTTCTCGGGCATTGCCGGCGTGCTTGCACTCGCGCTGCTGCAGATTCCGATCGTGGTACGGACCACCGAAAACATGCTGAACCTGGTGCCCAACGCGATGCGTGAAGCTGCCATGGCGCTTGGCACGCCCAAGTGGAAGATGATCCTGTCGATTACGCTCAAGGCGTCGTATGCCGGCGTGATTACCGGTGTGCTGCTGGCCATCGCGCGCATTGCCGGTGAAACCGCGCCGCTGCTCTTTACCGCGTTGAACAACCAGTTCTGGAGCCTGGATCTGAATCAGCCGGTGGCCACGCTGCCGACCGTGATCTTCAAGTTTGCGATGAGCCCGTTCCCCGAGTGGCAGCAATTGGCCTGGGCCGGGGTGTTCCTGATTACGCTGGGTGTGCTGGGGCTGAACGTCCTTGCGCGTGCCTTGTTCACCAAGAAATGACCATGACTGCTACGTCCCTCGAAGTGCGCACGCAAAGCCCGAAGATCGATGTTCGCGACCTGAACTTCTACTACGGCAAGTTCCACGCGTTGAAGAACATCTCGCTGCAGATTCCCGAGAAGCAGGTGACGGCGTTCATCGGTCCGTCGGGCTGCGGCAAGTCGACACTGCTGCGTACGTTCAACAAGATGTACGCGCTGTATCCGGAGCAGCGTGCCGAAGGCCAGATCAACATGGACGGCGAGAACCTGCTGACCTCGCGCATGGACATCGCCCTGTTGCGTGCCAAGGTCGGCATGGTGTTTCAGAAGCCGACGCCGTTCCCGATGTCGATCTACGACAACATCGCGTTCGGTGTGAAGCTGTTCGAGCGCCTGTCGCGTTCCGAAATGGACGACCGCGTGGAATGGGCGCTCACCAAGGCCGCGTTGTGGAATGAAGTGAAGGACAAGCTTAACCAGTCGGGCTACGGCTTGTCGGGTGGTCAGCAGCAGCGTCTGTGTATCGCGCGCGGCATTGCCATCCGCCCTGAAGTGCTGCTGCTGGACGAGCCGTGCTCGGCGCTGGACCCGATTTCCACGGGCAAGATCGAAGAGCTGATCGCCGAACTGAAAGACGACTACACGGTCGTCATCGTCACGCACAACATGCAACAGGCGGCGCGTTGCTCCGACTACACGGCGTACATGTACCTGGGTGAGTTGATCGAATTCGGCGATACCGAAAAGATCTTCATCAAGCCGCAGCGCAAAGAAACAGAAGACTACATTACCGGCCGCTTCGGCTGACCTGCAACAACGCTGAAGCTGAAGCGACAAGGAGAAACCGATGTCTGAGAAGCATCTGTCATCGCAGTTTGACACCGACCTGACCTCCATCAGCACCAAGGTGCTGCAGATGGGCGGTCTGGTGGAAGCACAGATTGCACGCGCCATGCGTGCACTGGCCAATTTCGACATCGCCATGTGCGATCAAGTCATGGCCGTGGAGCTGGAAATCAACGCGCTCGAGATCGAGATCGACAGCGATTGCAACAACATCATCGCGCGCCGCCAACCGACCGCACGTGACCTGCGTTTGGTGATGGCCATCTCCAAGACCATCACCAACCTCGAGCGTGCCGGCGACGAAGCCGAGAAGATCGCCAAGCGCACCAAGCGCATCATGCAAGACCCGTCGGCACATGCACTGAACTACGCCGGTGTGGAGCGCTCGGGTGAGATGGCCGCGACCATCCTGCGTCATGCGCTGGACGCCTTCGCGCGCCTGGATACCGCTGCTGCTGTGTCGATCCTGCAGGAAGACAAGGCCATCGATGAGGAATTCCGCGGCTTCATGCGCGAACTCATCACGTACATGATGGAGAACCCGCGCACGATTTCGGTGGCGCTGGATCTGCTGTTCATTGCCAAGGCTATCGAGCGTATTGGCGATCACGCCAAGAACATCGCCGAGTTTATTATCTACATCGTCAAGGGAACGGACGTCCGGCATGCTTCGCGTGAAGCGCTGGAACGCGAGATCCTGGGTGAGTAAAAGGGCAGGACTGGAGACGTGAGCATGCCGAGCAGTATTCTCGTCGTAGAAGACGAACCGGCGATCGCTGAACTGATCGCCGTCAACCTGCAGCACGCAGGGCACTACCCGATCCGCGCATACAACGCCGAGCAGGCGCTGTCGCTGATGAGCGATGTACTGCCCGACCTCGTCCTGCTCGATTGGATGCTGCCGGGCAAGTCAGGCGTGATGTTCGCCAAGGAGCTGCGCGCCAACGAGCGCACACGCCAGATCCCGATCATCATGCTGACGGCCCGCAGCGAAGAGCAGGACAAGATCATGGGCCTCGACAGTGGCGCCGACGATTACGTCACGAAGCCGTTCTCGCCCAAGGAATTGTTGGCCCGCATCAAGGCGGTGCTGCGCCGCCGGGCGCCGCAGCTGACCGACGACGTGGTGGCCATCAACGGTCTGAAGCTGGACCCGGCCACGCACCGTGTGACGGCCACGAACGTCGAGGCAGAAAACCCGATCAAGCTGGATCTCGGTCCGACGGAGTTCCGATTGCTGCATTTCCTGATGACGCATCCGGAGCGCGTGCACAGCCGCTCGCAGTTGCTTGATCAGGTATGGGGCGACCATGTGTTTGTGGAAGAGCGCACGGTGGATGTGCACATCAAGCGTCTGCGCGCGGCGCTCGCTCCGGGTGGCTACAGCAACATGATCGAAACCGTGCGCGGCAGCGGCTATCGCCTGGCGCGCAATCCGGGGCAATAACGTAGCAGTCAGACGAGCGCGCGAGCGGGGGATCCATCGCGCGTTCACACGTCCGCCGCGGTCCAGCGCTTAGAATGCCTTCATGAACGTCTTCTGGACCCGCTTTGCCGTCTTTGCCGCCCTTATGGGCATTGTCACGGCATGCCTCTATCTCTTCGTCGACCACGTGGTTGCGCTGGCCGTGCTCAGTGCCATGCTGCTGGCGATGCTCCTCTATTACATCTATCAGATCCAACGCCTGTGGCGCGTGCTGGACTCGCCCGCCTATGGCGAGATCCCCAGCGCGCTGGGTCTGTGGGGCGAGGTCTACTACCGCCTGCACCGGTTGATGAAGGCCTGGCGCACCCAGGTGCTGCAGGTTGAGCAACAGCACAGCCGCTTCATCCAGGCCATCCAGGCCTCGCCCAACGGCGTGCTCATGCTTGACGGCGAAGACCAGATCGAATGGTGCAACGCGGTGGCGGAAGAGCACTTCGGCCTGTCTGCCAAGCGTGATTTGCGTCAACGCATTACCCACCTGATTCGCCGACCGGAGTTCGTGCGCTACCTGGCGCGCGGCGAGTTCGAGGAGCCGCTCACCATGCATGACGTGGGCCCGCACAAGCAAAGCATCATTTCTGCCCAGATTTTGCCGTATGGCGAAGACCGCAAGTTGTTGGTGTCGCAGGACATCACCAAGTTGGAGAACACCGAAGCGATGCGCCGCGATTTCGTGGCCAACGTCTCGCACGAGCTGAAGACGCCGCTGACTGTGCTCTCGGGTTTTCTGGAGACGGTGCGCGACCTACCGCTGCCGGAAGAAGACAAGAGGCGCTACCTGGACATGATGCATACGCAGGCCATGCGCATGCAGCATCTGGTGGAAGACTTGCTGGCGCTCGCCACGCTGGAAGGCAATTCCGAGCCGCCGTCATTGGCGCCCGTGCCGATGCAACGCATGATGCTGCAGCTCCAGCACGATATCGAAGCGCTGTCTGCGGGCCGGCACACCGTCAGCATGACATGCGACCCAGCCGTGAGCGTGTGCGGCGCCGAGCTTGAATTGCTTTCCGCGTTCAGCAATCTGGCATCCAACGCGGTGCGCTATACGCCGGATGGCGGCACGATCCGCCTGGATTGGGGCGTGCGTGATGGGCACGCGGTGTACTCCGTCACCGACACGGGGATCGGCATTGCGCCCGAACATATTCCGCGCTTGACCGAGCGTTTCTATCGCGTGGACCGCAGCCGTTCACGCGACACCGGCGGCACCGGGCTGGGGTTGGCCATTGTGAAGCACGTGCTGTCACGCCACGGTGGGGAACTGCAGGTGACCAGCGAGCACGGCAAGGGCAGCACCTTCCGCGCCGTGTTCCCGCCGGAACGCACGGTGGTGCGCAGTGCCAGCGTTACCGATGAGCGCGTGGCCTGAACGCTGGTTCTTTCCATCCATTGAACGCTAAAAAAACGCACGCTGTTGAGCGTGCGTTTTTGTTTGCAGGCACGGGCTGGCGGATCAGCCCGCGGAGATCTCCACCGGCGCGCGCACAGTCGGTTCCGCAGCCGTTGCCGCCGCCACTGCGGCAGCCGTCTCCGCCGCCGCGGCAGCCTGCGGCGAGAAGTGGTTCAGCAGTTCCAGCTGGCTGATGCGCACGTGCTTGCCACGCGTCTGGCGCTGCACGTAGCTGCCATCCTGCTGCATGACCCACGCCGACGCGTTGTCGCGCAGATGCACCTGCAGGCTTTCCCTGATGACGCGCGCCTTGAGCTTGCGGTCGAGCACGGGGAACGCCACTTCCACGCGGCGGAACAGGTTGCGGTCCATCCAGTCCGCGCTTGAGAGATAGACGACTTCCTCGCCGCCAGCATGGAAGTAATAGACGCGGTGGTGCTCAAGGAAGCGCCCGACGATGGAGCGCACGCTGATGTTTTCCGACAGCCCTGGCACGCCCGGCTTGAGGCCACATACTCCGCGCACGATCAGGTCGACCTTCACGCCTGCGCGCGAGGCCTTGTACAGCTCGTCGATGATGGCCGGCTCCAGCAGCGCGTTCATCTTGCCGATGATGCGCGCACGTTTGCCTGCGCGAGCGGCACGCGCTTCGGCTCGGATGTGCTCGATCAGGTTGTCGTGCATCGTGAACGGCGAGTGCCACAGATGATGCAGCTTGATCTGCGCGCCCGTGCCCGTGAGCAACTGGAACACGTGATGCACGTCTTCGCAGATCTGCTCGTTTGCCGTCATCAGGCCGAAGTCGGTGTAGAGGCGGGCGGTCTTGGGGTGGTAGTTTCCCGTGCCCAGGTGCGCGTAGCGGCGCAGCTTGACCGCCTTGCCCTTGCCGGACACCTCACGACGCACCACCAGCAACATCTTTGCGTGACACTTGTGGCCCACCACGCCATACACGACATGGGCGCCGGCCGATTCAAGCTGGTCCGCCCAGTTGATGTTCGTCTCTTCGTCAAAGCGCGCGAGCAGTTCGACGACAACGGTCACCTCCTTGCCGTTGCGCGCCGCTTTGATGAGCGCTTCCATCACCGTGGATTCGTTGCCGGTACGGTAGACAGTCTGCTTGATGGCGACTACGTCTGGGTCGCGCGCAGCTTGCTGCAGCAATTCCAGCACGGGCGTGAAGCTTTCGTACGGATGGTGCAGCAGGATGTCACCCTGGCGGATGGCGTCGAACACGTTCGAGCTGTTGGCGATCTGCCGCACCGTGGCCGGCACGTGCGGCGGGTACTTCAGCACCGGTTTGTCGACCATGTCAGGCACCTGCAGCAGGCGCACCAGATTCACAGGGCCCTTGACGCGGTAGCAGTCCGCATCGGTCAGGCCGAACTCCTGAAGCAGCCGCACCACCAGTGCCGGCGATGTGTCGTGCGCGAGTTCCAGACGCACCGCGTCGCCAAAATGGCGCGTGGACAGTTCGCCCTGAAGCGCTTCGCGCAAGTCCGTGATTTCATCTTCCGACACGAACAAGTCGGAGTTGCGCGTCACGCGGAATTGATAACAGCCGTGTACGTCGATCTGCGGAAACAGCTCATGCACAAAGCCCTGCATGAACGACGACAGCAGCACGAACCCGTACTGGTAGCCCGAGAGTTCCGGCGGCATCTGCACAAGCCGCGGCAGGGCGCGCGGCGCCTGCACGATGGCCAGTTCAGCCTCACGGCCGAAGGCATCCTTGCCCGACAGCTCGATGATGAAGTTCAGGCTCTTGTTGAGCACGCGCGGGAAGGGGTGAGCCGGGTCCAGCGCCATCGGCGTCAGGATGGGCACCAGTTCGCGCTGGAAGAAACTGCGGCACCAGGCGCGCTGGGCTTCATTCCAGTTGGTCGTCATGTGGAAGAAGACGCCTTCCTTCTCCAGCAAGGGCAGGATCTCGTCTTGCAACATGGCATACTGTTGCGCGACCAGTTGCCGCACACGCTCCGAGACCACGCCAAAAGCCTGCTGCACCGACAGCCCGTCAGGCGTGACCGATGAAGGGTTGTCGCGCATCTGTTCCTTCAATCCGGCAATGCGGATTTCAAAGAACTCATCGAGATTGCTCGACACGATGCAGATGAATTTCAGCCGCTCCATCAGCGGCACACCCGGGTCAGCAGCCTGGGCGAGCACACGGGCGTTGAATTCCAGGATGCCCAGTTCGCGATTGAGCAGATCGCCCGCGGGCAATGTCGACATGTTGTGTTCAGACGGATGACGATCCGGCCACTTTTTCATAATTCAGTGTCAAATTTGTGACACATTGGATTTGTCACGTTCGGGACACAATAAAGACATATTTTGTTGCGCATTGTTTCGAACGACAATACTCCGCGCCCCTGATTTTGCTCCTCTCCCGTTTTCATTCATGAGTCCCACCCCCCGTCTGCTGGCTGCTGTCGACATGGGCTCCAACAGCTTCCGGCTGATGATCGGCCGTGTCGACGAAACCCCTGGTGGTACCCAGATATTCCAGGTCGATGCGCTGCGCGAACCCGTGCGTTTGGCCGCCGGGCTTACGCAAGATAAATACCTGGATCAACCGGCACGCCGGCGTGGCGTCGATGCGTTGCGCCGCTTTGGGGATCGCTTGCGTGATTTCCCGCCGGAACATGTACGTGCCGTGGCCACCAACACCTTGCGCGTGGCCAAGAATGCGCAGGAATTCCTGATCGAGGCGGAAGCCGCCCTCGGTTTTCCCATCGAGGTGATTGCCGGCCGCGAAGAGGCACGGCTGATCTATCTCGGTGCATCGCATGACGCACCGGCGTGCCAGGGCAACCGGCTCGTCGTCGACATCGGTGGCGGCTCCACGGAGTTCATCATCGGCAATGGCTACAAGCCCAAGCTGATGGAGTCGCTGTACATCGGTTGCGTTTCGCACAGCCGGCATTTCTTTCCGAACGGCAACGTTGATGAATATGCGATGAAGCAGGCCGAGCTGGCGGCGCGTCGCGAGATCCAGGTGCTCGTGCAGCAATACCGCACGGCGGGCTGGAACCAGGCCGTCGGGTCATCGGGTACGGCGCGCGCGCTGGCCGAGCTGATCGAGCTGAACGGCTTCAATGACAAGAGTAACGAGCACGGCATCACGCGCGAAGGGCTGGAGCGCCTGAAGCGCGCGCTCGTCAAGTCGGAGAACACCAACCGCCTGAAGCTCAATGGTCTGAAGGCGGACCGGATTCCGGTGCTGCCGGGCGGCTTGTCGATCATGCTTGGCGTGTTTGCAGAGCTCGATGTCGACCGCATGGACGTGACCGATGGCGCCTTGCGCCTGGGCGTGCTGTATGACCTGCTCGGCCGTACGCACCACGAAGACATGCGTACGGTGACGATCGAGCAGTTCATGCGCCGCTACAGCGTCGACCGTGCGCAGGCGAGCCGCGTTCGCGATGCGGCAACCGCGCTGCTGTCACAGTTTCCCGATCCGCCCGACGAGCGCCGTGAAGACAATCTCGCGCTGCTGGGTTGGGCGGCAAACCTGCACGAGATCGGTATGAGCATCTCGCACAGCGGGTATCACAAGCATTCGGCATACATTGCCAGCCATGCCGATATGCCGGGCTTCTCCAAGACCGATCAGGCGCGCCTCGCGACGCTGCTGCTGGGCCATGCCGGCAAGCTGGGGAAGCTCTCGGGCGGCGGCAAGTTCCTGGATTGGCGGATGCTGTTCAGCCTGCGTCTGGCGTTTGTGCTGTGCCGGCGGCGGGGAGCGATCCAACTGCCGGGCCTGCGCGTGCGCCACAGCGAAGGCGAGCTGAACGAAGGCGGTTTCGAAGTCGAGCTGCCCAAGAGCTGGATCGAGCAGAACCCGCTGGTCGAATACAGCCTGATGAAGGAAGCCGATGAGTGGCAGCGCATCGGCCGCCGCTACAAGGTGGTGTACGTGTAAAGCGTCTCGCCGCATCCCCAAGCAAAACGGCCCGGAGTTACCCGGGCCGTTTTGTTTTGCGCGGTGCCGTTCGCAGCGCTATCAGCCGCGCAGGAAGTGACGTGCGTAGCGCGGGTTGATGTCCGACAGACGCAGCAGCGTGAGGAAGTCGGCGACGTTGAAGTCAGGGTCCCAGGCCGGTGCGCCGCAGATGCGCGCGCCCAGACGCAGATAGCCCTTCACGAGCGCGGGCGGCTCGACTTCCAGATCCTGGTTCAGCTCATCTACCGGCAGCGCCACGCGCGGGAAGGCGTGGTACTCGATCGGTGCGAGCGAGCCGTCGTCAACGAAGCTGCGATACAGGCTTGCGGCAAAGTGACCGCCATCGCCCATCGACACGCTTGCGCAGCCCAGCATCGACTCGAAGCCGTAGCGCTGCATGTACTCGCCCAGGCCGGCCCAGAGCGCCATGATGACGCTGCCCGAGCGGTAATCGCGGTGCACGCACGAGCGGCCGAGTTCTACCATCTTCGGGCGCAGGTGCGTCAGGCGAACGAGGTCGAACTCCGATTCGGAATACAGGCAGCCGATCTGCTTGGCGGCGTCCGGGCGCAGCACGCGATAGGTGCCGACCACGCGCAGCGTTTTCTGGTCACGCACGATCAGGTGGTCGCACACCGCGTCGAACATGTCGACGTCCAGTTCAGTGTGGGCCGAGGGCAGGCGGGCGCCCATTTCTTCGGCAAACACCTTGTAGCGCAGGCGCTGCGCTTCGGTCACTTCATCCTGATGGCGCGCCCACGAAACGGCCAGAACAGGTTTGTCACGCGCCGGAACAGCGTCGGGTGAGCGAGGAAGGCCCCTCCGTGCGTTGCCCAGATTCAGGCTCGGCAGTGCGTCGATCAACGGCTGAGTGGGCGTCGGCAGGTCTCGCATTCGTGCATCCCCAAGGGTGGATTTCGGGGCGATTCTAGAGACGCTGCGTGACAGATCCGCGACAAAAGCGTGTCAATCGTGACCGTTGCGTGAATTTTGCGTGGCGATGCTGTGACGAGGGCGATGTGTCACACGAGATCGGGATTGACCACCGCGCGCAGCACCGTCTGAGCTTCGTCTTCGCGCATGCGGCGGCAAAGCCACCACACGCCGGCTTTCTTCACGCTCCAGTCCATCTCCGTGCCTGCGATGAGCAAGCTGGCAAGACGGCCCAGCCACGGCTGATGGCCGACCAGCAGCAGGTTCGTATTCGAGGGCCAGTCCAACGCGTCAAGGATCGCACTTACATCGGCGCCGGGCGCAAGCGCGGTCAGCGTCTGGAAATGCTCGGTGAGGGCGCGCGCGGTCTGTTGCGTGCGTACGGCAGGGCTGGCGAGCACGAGTGTGCCGTCCGGCAAGCGGGGGCGCAGCCAGTTGGCCATCTTCTCGGCTTGCTTGTGACCGCGCTTGGTGAGTTCTCTCTGCAGATCGGTGTTGCGCTGGATGCGCAGCGATGCGGCCACGTCTTCGGCTTCAGCGTGGCGCCACAGGATGAGGTTCATGGAGAAGTGAGCGGCATTGCCTGGATGCGGATGCTGTCTTTATAGCATCGTCAGATGACATTACGAGCTGCACCGAACCGCGCCAAAACAAAAACGGCCTACGTGGTCAACGTAAGCCGTTTGTGTTTGCTGCTCAATTCTGGTCGGGGCGGCAGGATTTGAACCCGCGGTCTTCCGGTCCCAAACCGGACGCGTTACCAGACTACGCTACGCCCCGAAGACCGCGATTGTACCGCTTTCGCAACACGCCGGTCAAATCAGAGTTCGGACAATCATGCCGAGCGCCACGGCGCCCGCAAATGCAGCGAATCCTTGCTGCAGGGCAGGCCCCGCCAAACGCCGCGCAAAGCGCCGGCCCACCAGCATGCCCGTCAACGCGCCGGCCGCAAACGGCAGCGCGATATGCCAATCGACATGCCCGCCAATGGCCGAGGCGACCACACCGCCCGTCGACACCAGCGCAATGACCGCCAACGAGGTGGCGACGATGGTTTGCATCGGCAGATCGGTCGCGCGGCGCAATGCGGGCACGATGACAAAGCCGCCGCCCACACCAAGCAATCCCGACAGGAAGCCGGCGCCCACCCCCGACGCGGCCAATGCACGCGCACACGGCAGCGTCCAGACCAGCTTGGCCGTGGTGGTGTCGAGGTGACAGGGTGGTGCGGATCGTCTTGGCTGGGGTTCGGTCGATGGCGCGGCGCGCGCTTGCCGAAACATGCGCAGCGCCACGTAGGCGAGCACCACTGCAAACAGCAGCGTGAGCGGCGTGTTCGGCACGCGGTGCGCAACCCAGATGCCGAACGGCGAGATCACCACGCCGCATAGCGCCATCAGCCCAGCGGCCTTGTAGCGGACCTTGCCTTCCCGCAAGCCAAGCATCGCGCCCAGCCCGGCGGACAATCCCACCGCCAGCAGTGCAATCGGCGCAGCCTGCTGCACTGACAGGCGCAATCCGAAGATCAGCAGCGGCACCGCGACAATGGCCCCGCCCGCGCCCGTCAGCGCCAGGATGAGCCCCACCACAGAGCCCAGCCCCGCGCTGATGATCCAGCCCGCTTCGATCGGCGACATGATCACTGTCCCGCCATCTTCTTCAAGACCTTGCCGCAGTACAGCTCGGAGAGTGTCTGCATGATCTGGATGACCTCGAAGCTGGCGAGCCGGTAGTAGATGTATTTGCCTTCGCGCCGCGTGGTGACAAGGCCCTCGTCACGCAGCACGCCCAACTGCTGCGACAGGCTGGGCTGACGCAGGCCGACCAGTGCCTCCAGCTCACCGACATTGCGCTCGCCTTGCGTGAGTTGGCAGAGCAGCAGCAGACGGTCTTCGTGGGCCATGGCCTTGAGCACGGCGCACGCCTGCGACGCAGAGGCGCGCAGCATGGAAATGGCCGCCTCGGGCAGCGGCACAACATCGGGACTCGCAGTGGAATGACTCATCGGGGCGCCGTCGAGGTTTCTGTTAGCGCTGTTTGCACTATTGGCAGACAGAATGTCAGGCGATATTCTATAAAAATATAGATTGTTCGGGAACGTTCACCATGCATGCCCAGATCGAATCCTTTTTCGACGCCGATACCTGCACCATGACCTACGTGGTGCACGCGGGCCCCGGCACGGCCTGCGCCGTGATCGACTCGGTACTCGACTACGACCCGAAATCGGGCCGCACGACGACCCGCTCAGCCGACCGCGTTGCCGCGTTCATCGAAGCGCAGGACTTGCGCGTTGCATGGCTGCTGGAGACGCACGCGCATGCCGATCACCTGTCGGCCGCGCCGTATCTGCGGGGGCGCTTCGGCGGGCGCATCGCCATCGGGGAGCGCATTCGCGTCGTGCAGGGTGTGTTCAAGCCGATCTTCAATCTCGAGCCCTCATTCCTGCTCGATGGCTCGCAGTTCGATCATTTGTTCGCGCCAGACGAGGTGTTCCATATCGGCAATCTGGAAGCCAAGGCGCTGGCCGGGCCGGGTCACACGCCGGCAGACATGGCGTATCAGGTGGGCGATGCGGTGTTTGTGGGCGACACGCTGTTCATGCCGGACGTGGGCACGGCGCGCTGCGATTTTCCGGGTGGGAACGCGGGCACGTTGTATCAGTCGATCCGCCGCCTGCTGGATTTCCCGCCGCACACGCAGCTCTACATGTGCCACGACTATCCGCCCGCCGGCCGTGAAGCCATCTGCCACACAACGGTGGCCGAGCAGCGCCGCGCCAACATCCATGTGCGCGATGGCGTGACCGAGGCTGAGTTCGTGCAGATGCGCACGAAGCGCGACGCCACGCTTGGCATGCCCACGCTGATGCTGCCGGCGATCCAGGTGAACATTCGCGCGGGCATGTTGCCCCCGGCCGAGCCGAATGGCGTGCAGTACCTCAAGATTCCGCTGAACGCGCTCTAACCGGTCAGGGGGCGAGCAGCGCGGCACGCGCGGCGCTCAAGACCTGGCGGCTGAATTCATCCAGCAGCGCGGATGCCGCCCGCGCATGCTGCCAATACAGCGGAACGTCCAACGGCGTATCCGCCACCAGCTCGACGAGCGAGCCGTCTTCAAGATGCTGCGCAATCAGCGCATGCGGATGCAGCCCCCATCCCATGCCGGCCACGGCCGCGGTCACAAACGCCTGTGACGACGGCAACAGATGGCGCGGCATTTCCACATGCCGATGGCACAGGCGCCTCGCCCACGTTGCCTGCAGCGCATCTTTCGCGTTGAACACGAGGCAGGGCGCCTTCGCCAACGAACCTGCGCCGACGCCGTCTGCGAAATGTTCGCGCACGAAAGCCGGGCTGGCCGCAGCCAGATAACGCATGCCTCCGAGTGGGCGGCTGTTGCAGCCTGTGGTCGGCCGCGCCGTGGCCGTAACGGCAGCCAGCACGGCGCCGCTGCGCAGCCATTCGCTGGTGTGATCCTGGTCGTCAACCGCCACCTCCATCAACACCGGATGTGCTGCTGCGAACGTGGCGATTGTCGGCGCGAGCCAGGTCGCCAGGCTGTCAGCGTTCACGGCAATCGGCAGCGCAACGCGGGCGGCACCTTCTGGTGCCAGCGTCGGCAACGCGCCTTGCAGTTCCTGTTCGAGCAGGCGAACGCGGTCTACGTGCTGGCACAGCCGCCGGCCGGTCTCAGTCGGGCGGCACGGCTGATCACGCACCACGAGCGCGCAGCCAACGCGTTCTTCCAGCAACCGAATCCGTTGCGAAATGGCCGATGGCGTGACATTGAGTGCGCGGGCAGCCCGCTCGAAGCTGCCTTCTCGGATGACGGCAGCCAAGGCCGCCAAAGCGGAATAGTCGAGCACAAAGATTAGTAAAACTGAATCGGATGAAGGAAAGATAGTTTGTCTTCATCAAGCCGGACCGGCAAGCTGCGCGTATGACGACCTCGATTGCGACTTCCTCTTCCGTGTTCCTGCAGGGCTTGGCCGTGAGCCTGGGGCTGATCGTGGCCATTGGCGCGCAAAACGCGTTCGTGCTGCGTCAAGGCCTGCGCCGTGAGCATGTGGGCAGCGTGGTGCTGTTCTGTGCGATGGCGGATGCGCTGCTGGTCCTGGCGGGTGTGCTTGGCATGGCGCACGCATTGGGCGAACGGCCCAATCTCGCGCGCATTCTTGCGTTGGCGGGTGCCGCATTCCTGCTGCTGTACGGGTTGCAGGCACTGCGGCGCGCACGGCATTCCAGCCAGTTACGGGCCGCCGCAGATGGCGATGGTCTCACTCGAGGCGCGGCGTTGGCACAGGCGGCGGCTTTTACGTTGCTCAATCCGCACGTCTATCTGGATACGGTGTTGCTCGTGGGCAGCATTGGCGCTCAGCAGGCCGCGGCATTGCGTGGCTGGTTTGTGGCGGGTGCAGGTTCGGCCAGCCTGTTCTGGTTCGTCACGCTGGGGTTTGGTGCGCGTTGGCTCGCGCCCTGGTTTGCCCGGCCGAGAGCATGGCAGGTGCTGGACGGGTTGATTGGCGTGACGATGCTGGTGCTGTCTGCCTTGCTGCTGCGTCATGCGCTGGGCGGGGTTTGAGTCGATTCGATTCCGTTACCGTAACGCCGCCGCCGTCTGCATGCCCTTGCGCACGCGGAGCACACCCAGCGATTTCAACAGCGCATGGCCCTGCAGGGTCACGCGCGGTGCGGTCACGCCCGGGCTTGGGCGTTCCAGCGTAAGGAGTTGCAGTGCCAGCAGCGTTTCAACGTCCACCGTATCCAGATCGCGCGGCTGCGAGTCGCCACATACCAAAACCAGCGTCGCGATTTCATGGGGGCTCAGCATCGTTGTCTCCAGCTTGATTGGTATGGGGCGGCGCCCGTTTTGTCGCGCGGATGGCGTTTGTACAAAGGCGTGTGCAAGCGCTACTGCATGGCCTGCATCGGAAGGTGCACACAGCCGATCTGCGGAGTGCTGTCAGACGATCTGAAGTGCGTTTCCTTTGGCTCTGACGCCGGCATTTTCTGCGTCGAGCGCGGGGGAGGACGCAATTGCCATTCCTGAGGCCGCGATGCGGAGCCCCCGAACACGTATGTGTTCCGCTGCCCATGGTGCATGCAGCACGACACGGGGTGAGGAGTCGAGATGACGACCTGGTCGGGAAGCTGGCGAGGGCAAGCGGGCTTGGCCGCACGCGGTGATGACCCATGCCCACACGTTCGAGCGCGTCTCGGAATGGTCGCGCGCCTCAGCCGCGCTTTCTTGCCGGGCGCGCCGGAGGTTCCGCAGCGGGCTGCTTGAGCGGTCGCATGTTCATCTTGTCGAAGACGCGGCGGGCGCGTTCGGCGCAGTCTTCACCATCGGCCTCGTGGTCGACTTCGCGAATGAGCGCCAGCAAGTCGCGCTTGTTTTGCGCCAGGTGCTGCTCAAGCACATCAATTTCCGCCACTTTGCGGCGTAGGGCCAGCAGCAGTTCTTCGCGCGGCCACGCGCCTTGGTGTCCGGGCAGCAGGGCGCGAATTTCTTCGAGCGAGAACCCCGCGCTTTGCGCTCGCAGGATGATCTCCAGCCGCGTTACGGATTCGGGTGCGTATTCTCGATACCCATTGGATTGCCGCTCAGCCGGCTGCAACAGGCCGCTGGCTTCATAAAACCGGATGCGGGAGGCGGCCACGCCGCTCAGGCGGGCCAATTCACCAATCTTCATGTGCGTGCTCCGCAGGCTTGACATTCAAGTTGACTTTAAGCTTAGGGTTCAGGTGTCGTCAAACGTCGAATCCCGATAGGGGATGCCACCCATGAAGCTCTTCACGCCCCTCGTTCTACCCAACGGCGCGGTGATTCCCAATCGCCTGGCCAAAGCCGCCATGGAAGAAAACATGGCCGATGCCGATCACGCGCCGTCCGACGCGCTGCTGCGCCTGTATGAAGCCTGGGCGGCAGGCGGCGCCGGCTTGATCCTGACCGGCAACGTGATGGTCGACCACCGCGCCATGACCGGCCCGAACGGCGTCGTGCTGGAAGACGGCACACATCTGGAACGCTTCCGCCGCTGGGCGCAGGTCGCGCGTGCGCATGGCGCGCATGCGTGGATGCAGATCAACCATCCGGGGCGCCAGATGCCGGCATCGCTCGGGCAGCCGACGCTGGCGCCGTCGGCGGTTCCCCTCGCGCTGGGCGCACTGTCCAAACAGTTCCCGGTGCCGCGTGAGATGACCGAGGCGGATATCCGCGAAGTCCAGCAGCGCTTTACGCGCAGCGCGCAACTGGCCGAGCAGAGCGGCTTCACCGGTGTGCAGATCCACGCCGCCCATGGCTATCTGCTGAGCCAGTTTCTATCGCCCATTTCCAACCGGCGGCAGGACCAGTGGGGCGGCCCGATCGAGAACCGCACGCGCCTGCTGCTCGATATCGTGCGCAGCGTGCGCGCCGCCGTGTCGCCGCAGTTCGTCGTGGCGGTCAAGCTGAACTCCGCCGATTTCCAGCGCGGCGGCTTCAGCCCGGACGATGCGAAGCAGGTGGTCGAGCTGCTCAGCCCGCTGGGTGTCGATCTGGTGGAACTGTCCGGCGGCAGCTATGAAGTGCCCGCCATGCAAGGGCACGCGCGCGACGGCCGCACGCTCGCCCGCGAAGCGTATTTCCTGGAATTCGCCCGCGACATTGCCGGCATTGCCCGCATGCCGCTGATGGTCACGGGCGGCATCCGGCGCCGGGCGGTGGCGGAGCAGGTGGTCGACAGCGGCGTCGATATGGTGGGCATTGCAACGGCGCTGTCCATCGATCCGAACCTGCCGCGCGACTGGGCGGGCGGCAAGAACAGCGCGCCGGTGCTGCAGCCCATCACATGGAAGAACAAGGCGCTGGGCGCACTCGCCAACATGGCTGTCGTCAAGTTCCAGCTCAGCCGGCTGAGCAAGGGGCGCACGACGGCCCCCGGCGTGTCGCCCCTGCGGGCGCTGATCGAGCAGCAACTGGCCGCGGCCTGCCAGTCGCGGCGCTATCGCCGGTGGGCGGCGCAACGTCAGGCGCGCTAGCCGTATTTTCTGACCGGACGGGCGCGGCCTTAACGGTGCGCCGCGTCTCTTGTAGATTCATGTTTTGCCTGACCGATCGGAAAGCACGACATGAAACACGTCACTCTGCCCAACGGCGAACGCGTCCCTGCACTCGGCATGGGCACCTGGAACATGGGCGACGACCGCGCCACGCGCGCCGAAGAAATCGCCACGCTGCGCCTGGGCCTCGACCTGGGTTTGCGCCTGATCGACACCGCCGAGATGTACGGCGAAGGCCTCTCCGAATCTTTGATTGGCGAGGCCATTGCCGGGCGGCGCGATGAGGTCTTTCTCGTCAGCAAGGTCTATCCGCACAATGCCAGCCGGCGCGGTATCGCCGCAGCGTGCGAGCGCAGCCTGCGCCGCCTCGGCACCGACAGGCTCGATCTGTACCTGCTGCACTGGCGTGGCGATGTGCCGTTTGAAGAAACATTGGAAGGCCTGCAGGCCCTACAGCGCGAAGGCAAGATCCGCCAGTACGGCGTGAGCAATCTTGACCTGTCCGATATGGAGGAGTGGTGGGACACGCCCGGCGGCGATCAGACCGCTGTCAACCAGCTGCTCTACAACCTCAGCCGGCGCGGCATCGAATGGGATTTGTTGCCTGGGCTGCGCGAGCGCCGCGTGCCGGTGATGGCCTATTCGCCCATCGAGCAGGCGCGGCTCGTTCGGCATCCGAAGCTGGTGCGCTTTGCGCAGGAGTCCGGCATGACGCCGGCACAGGGGGCGCTCGCGTGGCTGCTGGCGAATGACGACATCATCGCGATTCCCAAGACCGGCCATCGTGACCGGCTGCGCGAGAACATCGGTGCGCTGTCGCACACGCTCACGGCCGAGCAGCTTGCGACGCTGGACAGCCTGTTCCCTCCGCCCAAGGGGCCGCGCGCGCTGGAGATGCTCTAAGCGTGCTAAGCGCTCAGTGCGACTTCGCCAGGTAGCGCGCGTGATCGACGTAGCCCATCAGGTAGACGCGGGCCTTCTCGCGGGTGTCTTTGGTGACGCGGTCGGCCGCCTTGCGCGCGCCGGAAGACGACATCGACGTGCTGAGGTGATCGCGGAAACCGTCGTGCATGGTGCGCAGGTCGCCCTCGCAGGCGTCGAGCGCGGAGGCGACCACGGCCTTGGTCTGCGTGGTGCCCGGCACGCCGCTATCGGCCTGGCGTTGGACGCACGCCATGTAGTTGGCGCGCAGCACCTGCCAGCCGTTGTCTGCGCTGGCGTCGGTGGTTGCCGCAGCGGCGGTGGGCGAATCAACGGGCTGCTGTTGCGGGTGCGATGCGCACCCGCCGAGCAAGGCCAGCAGGACGAGAGACGGGCAGGTGAGGGCTTTTTTCATGGCATGGACTGTACTGCACGGCCCCGCTGCTTGCGCTATGCGAAGTCGACCGGGATGCACGCCGTAACATTTGGAAACGAAAAAAGGGTGCTGACGAGACGCCCTTGGCCGAACCCGCCGCACGATCGATTTCAGAAGACAGTGCCCTGACTCATTTCGCTGCGCCGGTGCATCCACCGCAGCCCGCGCCGCGATTCAGCGCGCCACGCGCGAGGCAAAAAGCGCGGGCAGCCGAGCAAAAAGCCTCATGGGCCGAGTTCTGAGCCTCAACCGCCGAGCAAATAGCTCGACACGTGGAGCAAAAAGCTCGACACGTGGAGCAAAAAGCTCGGCACGCGGAGAAAAAAGCTCGGCACGCCGAGCAAATAGCTCCACACACGGAGCAAATAGCTCGGCACGCCGAGCAAATAGCTCCACACATCGAGAAAAAAGCCTCAACCGTCGAGCTTCGATCTCCGCGAGTCGAGCTAAATACTTCGCGAGTGGGCGTTCTTCAGCGCATCCAGGGCGCGTCGACCATCGTGGCGTGTTTGCCGTAGCGTGCAACCGCCTCACGCACCACGGCGTGATCCAGTTCACCGTCGTCGGCGAGCGCCTTCAGTGCGGCGATGACGATGGACGCGCGGTCCACCTCGAAGAACTCGCGCAACGCCCGGCGTGAGTCGCTGCGGCCAAAGCCGTCGGTGCCGAGCGTGACATAGCGGCGCGGCACATGTGCACGGATCAGCTCCGGCACGGCCCGCACATAGTCGGTGGCCGCAACAACGGGGCCGCGCGATGCGCGCAAGACGGTCTCCACGTACGAAGGCGCGACTTCGCCGCCCAGGCGGGCAACGCGCTCGGCAGCGATGGCCTCGCGGTGCAGCTCGGAAAAGCTCGTCACGCTCCAGGTGGCAGCGTCGATGTTCCAGTCGTCCTGGAGCATCTGTGCGGCGGCCATGACTTCGCCCAGGATGGCGCCGGAGCCCAGCAACTGTACGCGCGCGGTTGGCAGGCGTTGTGGTGCCAGCGGATACATCCCTTTGAGAATCCCCTCGCGCAGGTCGCCCTCCGGCATCGACGGCTGCGCGTAGTTCTCGTTCGCCACCGTGAGGTAGTAGAACGTGTCCTCCTGGCGCTCCAGCATTGCGTGCATGCCTTCGTCGAGGATGACCGCCACCTCGTAGGCAAAGGCCGGGTCCCACGCGCGGCAGTTGGGCACGGTGGACGCGGCAAGGTGACTTGATCCGTCCTGATGCTGTAGGCCCTCACCGCCGAGCGTTGTCTTGCCGGCGGTGGCACCGATCAGGAAGCCGCGCGCACGCTGGTCTGCCGCTGCCCAGATGAGATCGCCGATGCGCTGGAAGCCGAACATCGAGTAGTAGATGTAGAACGGCAGCATCGGCAGATCGTGCGTGCTGTAGGCGGTGGCGGCGGCAATCCACGACGAGATGGCGCCGGCCTCCGAGATGCCTTCCTCGAGGATTTGTCCGCCCGTGTCTTCGCGGTAATACAGCATCGAACCCAGATCTTCCGGTTCGTATTGCTGGCCCAGCGGCGAATAGATGCCGACCTGGCGGAACATGCTCGCCATGCCGAACGTGCGCGCCTCGTCCGCCACCACCGGCACCATGCGCGGGCCCAGTGTGTCGTCTTTCAGCAGGTTGCCGAACATCCGCACGATCGCCATCGTGGTCGACATCTCGCGGCCTTCGGCTTGCAGCGCGAATTGTCCCCAGGATGGCAACGCAGGCACGGTCAGCGCCTGTGTTGCCGCCTTCCGCCGTCTGGGCAGATAGCCTCCGAGGGCAGCCCGGCGCGCATGCAGGTATTGCATCTCTGGGCTGTTTGGCGCTGGTTTGTAGAACTTCAATTGCTCGACATCGGTGTCCGACAGCGGCAGGCGGAAGCGGTCGCGAAACGCCTTGAGCTGATCGACATCGAGCTTCTTCTGCTGGTGCGTCGTCATCCGGCCTTGCCCCACGCTGCCCATGCCAAAGCCCTTCATCGTCTTGGCGAGGATCACCGTGGGCTGGCCGGTGTGCTTCAGCGCGCGGGCGTAGGCGGCGTGGAGCTTGCGCACGTCGTGGCCGCCGCGGCGCAAGCGGTCGATGTCTTCGTTGCTGAAATGCGAGACGAGCGCGGCAAGCTCGGGGTTCTGGCCGAAGAAGCGCTCGCGGTTGTAGGCGCCGTCGTTGGCAGAAAACGTCTGGAACTGGCCGTCGACGGTCTGCGCAAATGCCCGCAGCAAGGCGCCCGAACGGTCGCGGGCGAAGAGGGCATCCCAGTCCGAGCCCCACAGCACCTTGATGACGTTCCAGCCCGCGCCGGTGAACTGCGCTTCGAGTTCGTCGACGATGCGGCCGTTGCCGCGCACGGGGCCGTCGAGCCGCTGCAGGTTGCAGTTGATGACGAACACGATGTTGTCGAGCCGCTCGCGTGCCGCCAGCGACAGCGCGCCGATCGATTCCGGCTCGTCCATTTCACCGTCGCCAAAGAAGCCCCACACCTTGCGTTCGGCGGTCTGCAGCAGGCCGCGGTTGTGCAGGTAGCGCATGAAGCGCGCCTGGTAGATCGCATTGATCGGCCCGATGCCCATCGACCCGGTGGGGAACTGCCAGAACTCGGGCATCAACCACGGATGCGGATACGAGCACAGCCCCGGCCCGGTGATTTCGCGCCGATAGTGTTCGAGATGTGTCTCGTCGAGAAACCCTTCGAGATACGCGCGTGCGTAGACGCCGGGCGACGAATGCGGCTGGAAGTAGACGAGATCGCCGCCGTGCGCCGCGTTGTCGGCCCGGAAGAAATGATTGAAGCCGACTTCGAACAGATCGGCGGCCGATGCGTAGCTGGCGATGTGCCCGCCCAGTTCGCCGTAGGCCTGGTTGGCGCGCACCACCATGGCGAGTGCGTTCCAGCGCAGCGCGGCGGCCAGTCGTTCTTCGGTATCGATGTCGCCGGGATACGGCGGCTGGGCCTCAACGGGGATCGTGTTGACGTAAGGCGTGACGCGGGCGAGGGCGGTGCCGACGCCCAGCTTTGCGGCGCGTTCCGCCAGACGGTCGAACAGGAACTGTGCGCGCGGGGTGCCGGCATGCTGGACGACGGCATCCAGCGCGTCGAGCCATTCGGCGGTTTCCCCTGGGTCGCTGTCTTCGATGCGTTGCGCAAGGGAGCGCATCGACGCGGCCCCCGTCGATAAATCCGTCATGACTGGTCCTGCCTGAAGGAAGGATGGGAAAGCGGGCCGTGATCACGCGATGCACGCCCGCGCCCGGATGCGCCGCCGCGGCGGCGCCGCATCAACCGTTGCGGAAGATGAAGCTGTACGCGTTGAGCGCCGGCACGCCGCCCAGGTGGGCGTAGAGCACGCGCGAGCCCTCAGGAAATTCACCGTTGCGGACCATGTCGATCATGCCGTGCATGGATTTCCCTTCGTACACCGGGTCGGTCAGCATGGCTTCCTGGCGTGCGCACAGGCGAATGGCTTCCAGCGTGCCTTCATTGGGCAGGCCGTATTCGGGGCCGCCGTAGCGCGTGTCGAGCACCACGTCTTTTTCCGTGATGTTTCTGCCGAGGTCGACCAGTTCGGCGGTGTGCTGCGCGATGCGGAGGATCTGCGCGCGCGTCTGTTCCGGCTTGGCCGAGGCATCGATGCCGATCACCTTGTCGGCCCGGCCATCCGCCGCAAAGCCGACGACCATGCCGGCTTGCGTGCTGCCTGTGACGGAACACACCACGATGTAGTCGAACTTGAAGCCCAGCTCCGCTTCTTGCTGGCGTACTTCTTCGGCAAAGCCGACAAAGCCAAGGCCGCCGAGCGGGTGCTCGGAGCAGCCGGCCGGAATCGGGAACGGCTTGCCGCCGCGCTTGCGCACATCTTCCATGGCCTGTTCCCAACTGGGCCGGATGCCGATGTCGAAGCCTGCGGCATCGAGGCGCACGTCGGCGCCCATGATGCGCGACATCTCGATATTGCCGACGCGGTCGTACACGGCATCGGAGTAGTTCACCCAGTTCTCTTGCACCAGCACGCACTTGAGGCCGAGGTGCGCCGCCACGGCAGCCACCTGGCGCGTCTGGTTCGACTGAATGCCGCCAATGGACACCAGCGTGTCGTACCCGCCTTCCAGCGCTTCGGGGATCAGGTATTCGAGCTTGCGCGTCTTGTTGCCGCCGAAGGCCAGGCCGCTGTTGCAGTCCTCGCGCTTGGCAAACAGCTCGACCTTGCCGCCCAGGTGCGCGCTCAATCGTTTCAGCGGCTGGATGGGCGTCGGGCCGAACGTCAGGGGATAACGGGGAAATCGCTGCAGGTTCATGAGGTGGCTCCTTCAGTGCCGCAAATGGCGGGATGTCGGAAACCAATGGTACGCACATCGCTGCGAAATGAGGTTGCAAAGATCGGCTACTATCCAGAACGAAGCGGGTCGTAGATCCAGTGATGAATCTCTTTATTTCTTAGAAATGAAAAAGAGCGAAACAAAGTTGCAGGAAGGCTCTGACGTGTCGGCGGCTTCCGCGCGCCACGCCTTGGATCGCACCGATCGCGCGATTCTCCGGGCGCTCCAGCGCGATGCGTCCATCTCGAACGTGGCCCTGGCGGCCAAGGTGAACCTCAGCCCGCCGGCCTGCCTGCGCCGCGTGGAGCGGCTCAAGGAGCTGGGGCTGATCAAGGGGATTGTTGCGCTGCTCGATCCGCGTGCGCTGGATCTGGGGTCGCTGGTGATGATCGGCGTCGTGCTGGATCGCTCGACGCCGGAATCGTTCACCGCATTCGAGAAAGCGGTGCAGAAGGTGCCCGGTTGCCTGGAATGCCACGTCGTGACGGGCGAATTCGATTACTTCATGCTCGTGCGCACGAAAGACAACGAAGGCTACAACCGGCTCCATGCCGAACAGCTGCTGTATCTGCCGGGCGTGCGGCAGATCCGGACGTTCATGGTGCTCAAGCAGGTGCTGTCGACGACGGAGCTGCCGGTGGCGTAGCCCGGGGCGGGGCGAAGGCCTAGCCCTTGCGCTGATCCATCAAGCGCTTCCAAAGCATGCCGGCCCGGTTGCCGCTTCTGCAATACGCGAGGATGGGCTTGGGCAACGTGTCGACCAATGCGCCGAATGCGGCAACGTCTGCATCGCCAATGCCATTCGGCTCAACCGGCAGGTAGCGCGCTTCCAGGCCCAGTTCGCGGGCGGCGGCGGCAATGTCCTCGAAGGCGGGCTGGTCGATGCTCTCGCCATCCGGGCGGTTGCAGATCACCGAGCGGAAACCGGCATTGCGGATGGTCTTCAGATCGGCCGGCATGATCTGCCGCGATGAGGTCAACCCGCTCGATGCCGTGGCGCGGCATTGCGCGATCGCGCGCTGGAAGCACGCAACGGCAAAGTCGACGTCCTGTTCGGTCGCAAAGCGGCCCAGGCTGATGCGCACGGTGCGGCCGGCGGCATCGGCATCCAGGCCGATGGCCGTCAGCACGTGCGATGGCGTGCCCGCTGCAGAGTTGCACGCCGATGTGGACGACACGGCAAGGTCGTCGCCCAGCATCATCGGCATGAAGCCGGGCGCGTTGACCGTCAGGCTGAGGGTGTGGGGAATGCGTCGAGCCACGTCGGCGTTCTGCACCACGTCGCCGAGGGCGAGCACCGCTGCCTTCAGCCGCTGGCTCAGCGCACCAATGCGAGCGGTTTCGTGCTCCAGTTCAACGGCCGCCAATTCACACGCCACGCCCATGCCGACAATCTGATGCGTCGCCAGCGTGCCTGAGCGCAGACCACGCTCGTGGCCGCCGCCGTGGATTTGCGGCGCAATGCGCGAGGCGATGTCGCGGCGGACATACAGCGCGCCGATCCCCTTGGGCCCATAGACCTTGTGGGCGGACATCGAGAGCATGTCGATGCCGAGCGCGCGCACATCGATCGGCGTCTTGCCGAGTGCCTGTGCGGCATCGACGTGGAACAGCGCGCCGGCGGCATGCACGATCTGCGCGATCGCGCCGACGTCGGTCAGCGTGCCCAGCTCGTTGTTCACCAGCATGAGCGAGACGAGCCCGGTGTCGGGCGTCATCGCAGCGGCGACGGCCTCAAGCGTAATTTCACCGTCGCGTGTTGGCGAGAGATACGTCACCGAACAGCCGCGCGCCGACAGGTTCGCCATCGTGTCGAGAATGGCCTTGTGTTCGATGCGGCTCGTGATGAGGTGGCGCTTGCCGATGGCGGCGTCTGCGTAGCCTTTCAGCGCGAGGTTGTTGGATTCGGTGGCGCCCGACGTCCAGATGATCTCGTCGGCATCGGCGCCAATGAGGGCGGCAACTTGCTCGCGCGCCTGCTCGACCTTGTTCCGCGCCACGCGGCCGGTCGCATGCGAACTCGACGCAGGGTTGCCGAAGGCGCCTTCCATGCCCAGGCAGGCGGTCATGGCGGCAATCACGCGAGGGTCGGCGGGCGTGGTGGCTGCGTAGTCGAGGTAGTGGAGGGTGTTGCTGTCGCTCATTTTCGGTTCTGTGCTGCGGTGGAGGCAGGGAAAATGATACGGCGGACAGCCCAGAAAATTAATTCAAAGTTTCCTGGGAAATCCTCGATATGGCAGAAAATATTCCCTAGAATTCAGCCTCCATAGAAGAAAATTTCTCTACCGAAATGGACGCCATTGACCGCGAACTACTGAGGCTGCTGCAGGCCGATGCGACGCTGCCCATCGCCGAGCTTGCGCAGCGCGTGAACCTCTCGCAGACGCCGTGCTGGAAGCGGGTGCAGCGGCTCAAGGACACGGGCGTCATCCGCGCGCAAGTGGCGCTGTGCGACGCGCGCAAGCTGGGCGTCGGCACCACGGTGTTCGTGGCCGTGCGCACCGATCAACACACCGAGAAATGGGCGCAGCGTTTCACGCAGGTGGTGCGAGATATGCCCGAGGTGGTGGAGGTCTACCGGATGAGCGGCGAGATGGACTATCTGCTGCGCGTTGCGGTGGCAGGCATCGAAGACTACGACCGCGTGTACAAGCACCTCATCAAGTCCGTGCCGCTGTCGGATGTGAGTTCATCGTTCTCGATGGAGCAGATCAAGTATTCGACGGCCTTGCCGGTGCGGGATGGGGGGCAGGGGGATTGAGCGTGCGCCGGTGGCGCAGGCCGTCGATGTCTCGCTTGGGCGGCGCGCCAAACAGGCGGCTGTATTCGCGGCTGAACTGCGACGGGCTTTCGTAGCCGACCTTGAATGCCGCGCTCGCTGCGTCCAGGTGTTCGTTCAACATCAGCCGCTTGGCTTCGTTCAAGCGCAGCCATTTCTGATACTGCAGCGGGCTCATTGAGGTGAGCTGGCGAAAGTGATGGTGGAACGTCGGCGCGCTCATCTGCACCCGCGCAGCGAGCGCTTCAATACGCAGCGGCAGCGTGAAGTTCTGCTTCAGCCAATCGATGGCCTTGGTGATGCGATAGCCCTGGCTGTCGACCGAGGCAATCTGCCGGAGCCGGCCGGCTTGATCGCTGGTCAGCAATCGGTAGTGGATTTCACGCTGGATCAACGGGGCGAGCGCCGGGATGGCGTCAGGCTCGTCCAGCAGCGCCAGCAGGCGCGTGAACGGGGCAAGGATGGTGAGCGTTGCCGTGCCGAGCCCCGCGCTCATCCCCACCGAGCGGTCGCGTGGCGGCGGCAGGCCTCCTTGCGCGATGAGTTCGGCCAGCATGCGCAAATTCAGCTTCAGGACCAGACCTAGGCAGGGCTGCTCGCAACTGGCCACTTTCACTTCCGATGCGGCCGGCAGATCCAACGACGTGATCAGGAAATGCGACGTGTCATACGGATACGCCTCCCCGCCGATCAGCATCTGCTTTGCGCCCTGAGACACGAGAACGATGCTCGGCTCGACCACGCAAAAAGAGGGCGGCGCCGGAGTTTCACGTCGAAAGAAAACGAGGTCGCCAATGGGCGTGGTGTAGTCGCCCGGCCCCGCGGTGTGCGCCGCGATGATGCGGGACAGCACCGCGTGTGCTGCGTCGCGCTCTCGTTGCATGTCGTCGGTCAATGTCATGCGGATGAAACCTCCTGGGCGGACTTTACTGCGAGGGCAGCGTGCCGACCACAAAAACGGCGGCGGCTCATCGGATCAGGCAAGAAAACCAGCGGAATGCGCTATCGGTTCCTTGGGCGGCCTGAAGAAAATGCCCTATCCGTCAACGAACAATCCACGGAAGACACCATGCAGATTCATGCCTATGGCGCCCACGCCGGCGACAAACCTCTCGAACCGCTCCAGATCACGCGCCGCAGCCCCGGTGCGCACGACGTCCAGATCGACATCGCGTATTGCGGCATCTGCCATTCAGACTTGCACCAAGTGCGTGCGGAGTGGGCCGGCACGCAGTTTCCGTGTGTGCCCGGGCACGAGATCGTCGGCCGCGTTTCCGCTGTCGGCGCGCACGTGTCGGGTTTCGCGGTGGGTGACCTGGTTGGTGTCGGCTGTATTGTCGACAGCTGCCGACACTGTGAAGAGTGCGAAGCCGGTCTGGAGAACTACTGCGACAGCATGGTCGGCACCTATAACGGACCGACGGCAGATGCACCGGGCTGGACGCTCGGCGGCTACTCCGAAAAGATCGTCGTGGATGAACGCTACGTGCTGCGCATTCGGCATCCGGAAGCGCAGCTAGCCGCCGTGGCACCGCTGCTGTGCGCGGGCATCACGACCTATTCGCCGCTACGCCACTGGAATGCCGGCCCTGGCAAGAAAGTCGGCGTGGTTGGCATCGGCGGTCTCGGCCACATGGGTATCAAGCTTGCGCACGCCATGGGCGCGCACGTGGTGGCGTTCACCACGTCCGAATCCAAACGCGAAGCCGCCAAGGCGCTGGGCGCCGATGAAGTTGTGGTGTCACGCAATGCCGACGAGATGGGCGCCCATGTCAAGAGCTTCGACTTCATCCTCAATACCGTGGCAGCACCGCATGACTTGGATGCGTTGCTCGCCCTCCTCAAGCGCGACGGCACGATGACGCTGGTCGGCGCGCCGGCCACGCCGCATCCGTCGCCCAACGTGTTCAATCTGATCATGAAGCGGCGCTCGCTTGCCGGCTCCCTGATCGGCGGCATTCCCGAAACCCAGGAGATGCTCGATTTCTGCGCGGAGCACGGCATCGTCTCCGACATCGAGTTGATCCGCGCAGACCAGATCAACGACGCCTACGAACGCATGCTTAAGGGCGACGTGAAGTACCGCTTCGTGATCGACAGCGCAACGCTGGCTGGTTGAGCGATCTGATCTGTCGTAACAGGAATGTAGGGCGAGTTGGATGGATGCCCACTGCCGCACCGGCGGTGCATCGTGCGCCGGTGCGGTTTCGCATGACAACCCGAACTGACGGGCAGCCTACGCTTTTTGTGAACGTGGCGCTCTTCAGTGCTCCCGCGTCCAGCGTTCAACAAGCTCTGCCGGAATCGCCTGAAACACTTCATCAAAGCGCTTGCCGGTCAGTCGTTCGGCTTGCTCGAGCAGAAGCGCCACAGGGCTACTCGGCTCATGCGCCTCAAACCAGATCCGGGCGGTTCGAATGGAGGCAAGGGCGGTATTACGGTCCATGACGGGCCCAGGTGGGTTGCTATCAAGCGGCGTTACTACCGGGCCCTCGGTGGTGGTGCCCATCAAGCCTTGTGAGGCGGCCGGCGAGCGTTTCGAGACCGGAAGTGCAATCACAGTAGGTGCTGCCGGTGGCGACGCACCAGTCACCGTATCCAGCAGTCGCAACAAGGTGCCCAGGTCAGGGTAGTCGTCCGGAAGGTGATGTCGCGCCCAGGAGTCGATCAATGACGCAAAGGCTTGCGCCTCGTCCAGCGCGGACAGTACTGCGTCGTTTTGTTTGCGCAGTTCGTGGAGCTGGTGCCGCACTGACTCCGGCGCCAAGGCGTCTGCCGCGCGTGGAGTGCTCAATGATCGCTCGACGTCGCGCACTCGCAGGCGCAGCGCGCCGTTGGTTGAGATCGCCAGGTCCCGCACGTCTTGCATCAGCCCTTGCGGATCGGCCAAGGCGGCCAGTGCGTTAGCACGCACGGCCGGGTCCGCTTCACCGTCCACCACCACTTGCGGGTATATGGTTTCCGGCCATGTCTCAAGCAATCGAAACAGAATGGCCAGCCCGTCCCGCAAGCCAATTGCCTGGTCCAACCGGACCCGGCTGCGCACCAGCAGCACGAGGATACGAATATCCCGCGTGCGCAGCAGCAAGCGACGGCAGTCCCGCTCGACTTCCGTCCAGTTGATTGCCTCGGGAGGGCTGACAAAATCGCCATACTGAGCATCTTGCTTAGGCGTGACTTGGCTTTGCAGAAGAACGAACTCGGGGTCGTATTCCAGATCGTTGCCGCACGGATGCGCTTCGGAGATTGGCTCCGACAGCTCGGGGAAGATCAGGACGGGGAGCGCGGGCGGCGCGTCTTTGGTTTTCTTGCTGAAGAACATGTGAGGGATACGTGGCAGCTACTTCGGATGGGCGGAGGATCGTCGATGGAGCAACTCAGTGCGTCGCGTACTGCTCAGGTTCGAACACCATGCCCGTAATGGAACGGCTGGGGTCCGGCTCACCCAGCCAGGTCGACCAGCCCAGGTGTTCTGATGAACCAAGCACGGCCGGCGGAGCAGCGTCGGGCATCACCTGCAACTCAACTTCCCATACGAACTCATAGCCGACGAAGGAGCGCACCCATTCAATCAGCACCGGCAGGTCCCGTCCATTGGGCGTGAAGTTCAGATACTGCTGCAGGCTCAACGGGCCAATGACCAGCCGGAATTTGTGCTGCCGATCTGGCACCATCGCGCCCAACATGGCGCCTTGCCCCATCATGCTGGGTGCGCCCGGATGCCCCAATTGAGAAAGCTCGTCTGGGTCAACCGCAATCCAGTGCAGAACAAACTCCTCAAGATGGACCGGCACGCCAAAGAAATGGGCCAGCGTCGCGGAAATGCCGTCCGGGCAGCGCGATTCGCGCACGTGGTGAGCGCTGGCGGCCAACCGCGCATGCGGTGGCAACGGGCTTCCTGCAATCTCGTCTGTGTCGCACCCGCCCAGCCACCCGACATAGCGCGAGAACACTTCGGCATCTGGGCGATCCAGCCCCGCCGTTGATTGTGAATGCGCCCACGCTTGATAGAACTGCGTCAGTGCCCGGTGATGGAACAGGTCCAGGAAATCTGCCGTAGTGCTGTCGCGATGTGCCTCCGTGCGCTCCCGGACGATTTCTGTGAAGTGAAGCGGCAAGGCGCCATTCGGCCCCAGCATGCCAAGACCGAACAACAGAATCTTGAGCTTGCCCTGCACGTGCTGAAGCTGTGCGATCTCGCGTGGTGCAAATGTCAGGGATGCCAGTTGCCCAATCCGGAAATGCTCGTCCTGCGGCCGGCTTGCATGACCAACCGGCGGCAAGTCGGGGCGATGCGCTGCCAGTTGCCGTAACAAGCCCGTGAAGCTCAGTCGCCACGGTGCGTGTTCCGCAGTCGGCATCGCCTCCGCGGCGTGCGAATTGGTCGCTGGCGGTGTGTCGTCGTCAAAGCCTCGATACATGGCTACACCGTACTCCGCGTGCCCATTCGCACTGGCCAGCGATGCACGCGCCCGCGCTGAATTGACGTCAACTCAGTTTGTGTGAACGAATTCACAGACACATGCCGCGCCAGAAAATGCTCCAGTACGACGCCAAAGAGGTAAGGGCTGATGCCCGAGAATCCGGCTTCGTCCACGGACAACTGACATTGGACTCCCCGGCCGTAGATGATGGGGCCGTTGCCCGGCAATCGTCGTGTTACAGGCCGGACCTGTGTGCCGATCAAACTCGCGATTTGGCGTTGTTGGATCGCGTTGTCACTGGCGACAAAGAGGCGCAGCATGTCACGCAGGCCTTGACCGCCTTCGCGGTGGCCGAGATCGGTCAGTGACAGGTAGTTGAACCCCAATTGGCGGATCAGTCGCCAGGCCATTTCGCCTTCTGCGAAGGGGGCGCGTGGCGCGGAAAGTGGGCGGATCAGGCCGACGTTTGCCACCGGTGCGGAGTCAGGCGCGCGCAGATCATCACGGCCGTTTCTCGGAATCAGGCTGGGTAGGTCACGATTGGTGACCAACGCCTCAACGGACAGGTGGCGAAGCGAGTCCGGGTAGGGTGCCTCGTTCTGGTCAACCAAAGAAAGGAACACTTCGGTGCCAACATACGCGGTACGCGTTCCGTACTTGCGAGCCTGATCCGAAGCAAGCCGGCGCTCTCTACGAACGGAGAAGTACCGGCCATGGTTACCTTCGTCGCCATTCAACGTGGCGAAGAGCGGACGAAAATCCACCGTTTCGCTGTGCTCGGCTTTCTGCCCGTAGATTTTCTGGACCGAGTAGATCTCAAAGTCCAGAGGCAAGGTTCGGTCCGGCACCATGTGGAACTCCGACCGCCCTGGTTGGATTTCGATGCGGTCAGTCCGCTTCGGGAACAGGTTCACAATCGGTGTGCAGTACAGTGAAAAATGGCTTGCGTCCACATGTGCAGCCAATTGGTCCGGAGATTTTGACAACAGCACGACGATCTCTGCCTCGCTGCCGTCGATCTTGGAAAGACCGGGCGCTAGACCATTCAGCGCGAAGAAGTAAAAACGCTGCGGGCAGGAAAAGTACTCGTGCACGAGGTTGTGGCCGTGGAATTTGTTCCAGGCGAGCGGCAGCGTGCTTTCGTGGGGGGCGAACCCTACCAGGGATACGGCGTTCTGATGAATCGCCGAAGGCCGATTGCCAATCGCGCCCGGCTGTCCAATCAGTGAGGCAGCCCCGGCGCTGTGGATAAGTTCGAAGAGATGACTTGCGATCTGCTCATCGCCACGCAGATAGACGGCGAGGGACCCGACTGGAGGGATCTGCCCAAAGGTGATGTCGCGCTTGATGCGTAAGCGCAACCTCAGTGCACCCTGTACGGTGATGTGGGCCGGTACATAGCGTTCCAGACCAGGGATGTCAGGCGGAATACCCGTCAGTCGTGCCTCTGCAATTTCAAACGGCCAGAGCTGTACGTCTTGGGTGGTCCGGAACTCGCAGGCGGTTCTCTCGCCATCGGGAATGCTCGCTTTCAGTGTTGTGCCCCGCGGCACAATGACTCCTCTGGCGAAGTCGCCTTGTTTTTCGCTTGGATGAAACTGGGCCACGGCCATCGCAGGCGTGGGCGTTACGTAGTTGGGATAGACCACCTCCAGCAACCGCTGCGTAAAGCGCGGGAACTCCGCATCCAGCTTGATCTGTGTACGCGCGGACAGAAAGCAGAATGCTTCGATGAGCCGCTCGACATAGGGGTCGGCCACTTCGTGCCCATGCATGCCAAGTCGTTTTGCGACCTTGGGATGATGGCTGGCGAATTCACCAGCCAGCTCGCGCATGTAGACCAGTTCGCGGTTGTAGTAATCGAGCAGTTGAGGGTCCATCGGTCAGCTCGCGTGAATGGATTTGACGGAAATGCGGCTGGATTCCAGATCGAGGGAGCTTTGCGCGGTGAATGCCATCGGATACGGGTCCATGTGTATCAGCCCGCTGATCTCGAACAGCAGCACGTTGTAGCGGTGTGGCGCGTCTTCCTTTTCCAGCGGGGCAACGACCAAGCTGCTGGGAATCAACCTGGGTTCGAAGTCGAGAATGGCGCGCCGGATGATGTCGACAATGTCGCTCCACTTGTGCTCGGAGAGATACGTACCCGCCACGGCAGGAACACCGTAGTTGATGGTGGAGCTTGCCGCGGCGGCGTATCGGTCGCGGTCGATCTCGTCTTCACGGTTGGTTGTATTCAGCAGGAACGTCAAGTCACGCTGGATGATGGCCCGCATCTGCGAGCGCGTCACCGCATACTCAGATGGGCTCTCCGTGTGCCGCTGCGGTGCGTCATCACGCAGCCGATCGAACAGCGTCGGCAACAGCTGCGTGTTGGGGCGCCTGGGTGTGCGGTACTCACTCATGCGCGTCGCCTATGACCAGGGTAGACACGTCCAGCAGGCCGACATCGCCGGCACTCGTCATCCACGTTTTCTGGCCACGCGCGACGATGCCGGTCTGGCCAACCTCCGACCATTGAGTCTCTCGCGCCAACTGGAGCGCATCGCTACCGCGCTCGGAGCCCGGATAGCGCACCGGCGTAAAGCCACGGCGCACCGTGCCACCTACCAACGTCACTGTGACGGAGCGCCAAACCAAATCCAGCAAATCAACCACCGGCCCCATCGCTAGCTTATGCAGTTGAGAAAATGGCAGCCAGGCATACCGGCCACCGGAGACGATCTCACAGGTTGGGCCGAAGCGCGTGTCACTGTCCGTGATCCAGGCAAACGGCGACCCGTCGAGCGCACCGCGCCTGTCCGGTACTTCAGATAGCGCTTGCTGTCTGTAGTGATCTGCGCCGTCCGTGTCACCCGCCTCGGCGAGCGTAAGTGCATTGCGCAGCGGCGTCATCCAGTCCGGCGATGGCAACAACGCCCCCGGCTCACGCGCGCCTTTGATGACATCGGCCCGAAACACCTCGGCCCGAATCAAGTCCCGGTAAACATGCGCCGTCTGCGCAAAGTCCGGCATCAACTGTGTTGCCACCTGCAATTGCTTGAGTGCACGCGGCCAATCTCCCATCACGCACAGCCATTGGAATAGCTGCCAACGCTCCGAAAACGCGCCAGGCTGCTGAAGCACGCGCACCTCCGCATTCTGCTGCGCCTGGGCAACCGAACCACAGTGCTGCAAAGCCGCAGCCAGACAGGATTTCGAGGCAGGCTCCAAGAGTGGGGTATCAGTTGTCATGGGTATTCGGCTCCTGTGGTTGTGCCGGGGCAGGGTGATACGCGCTGTCCATCGACACGAGGTGATGCTCGCGCTTGGTGAGCGCAGCCGTGATGCCACGCCGCTCGGGTATGGGAATGTCGCCCGCAAAGAGGTGCAGCACGTCCGGCATGGCGGGCGCCGCAAACAGGGGGGCGCTGAGGGAATCGGGTCCGCCGATCAGGCTTTCGATCCGTGCGGGGCCTGCCAGTAGATCCAGCAGATTCTCGTCTTTGGCGGAAGCGCCTGCTGCCATCGGGTCGTCCGTGTGGCCAGCAGGCTGCACAAGCTCGCCTTTGGGCGAGGCAAGATGCCAGTTGGCCTTTGCCAGCTCGGGGTTGCGCAGCACGGCGGCGGCTTCACGGCTGAGTAGCGCCAGAACATCAGTGGATTCAGCCGCTGCATCGGGCAGAGCGGGGAATGGCGCAGCGCTATTGGCGCGCAGGATCGAGAACAGGTCATCCGCACCGGCCCCCCTGAGGGGAGTCTCACTCGCTGGCACTAGGTCGTCAAGGATCCCACCCGTTGAAAGATGGTGTTGCTGGTTGCTCATGATGTCCGCGCCCGCTTCTTCTCAGCAAAACGGCGCCGATCATAGATGCAAACCACCGAATGAAGGAATACACCACTACAAACATGATCTTCTGATTTTGAAAATCAGAATTAAATTGAGTTGGTGGTGTGACGTGGTGTTTGTCTTGTATTCAATTGGTTGCCATGAATATTCCTGGTTTAGTCAATGGCGTCGGTGCTTATATCTGTAAATGCTTGTGCAATTGGTGTCGATGGGGTGGCTATTAGTAAAATTCTTCCGAGTGTTTCGTATTGATGCAGATCCCGATTTCACCGGATATGCCGTGAATCATTGATTGTAAATTGTTGTGTCTATTTTTAGAGGGTTAATTCGATTGCTTTGTTTTCATTGCGTCCAATAACCTAAATAAAGGGAGTGATTTTCTCGGCTGCATTGAGATGCGGGCGGGACTTATAAATAAGAACACATGGACATTTCACGTCAGGCCTTGTTTGGTCGGTTGAATCCGACGCTTTTCAAGGCGATTGAGAGCGCTACCGTTTTCTGCAAACTGCGCGGCAACCCGTATGTCGAACTCGTGCACTGGCTGCATCAGTTGCTGCAAGCCCCGGGCGGCGACATTCAGCGCGTGCTGCGTCACGCGGGCGCAGACCTCCTGGCCTTGGAGTCCGATCTTCTGCGCGCCCTGTCAGCGCTGCCTGCCGGCGCCACGTCCATCAGCGATTTTTCCTTTCAGATCGAGTCAGCTGTTGAACGCGCCTGGGTCTACGCCACCTTGGCCTTTGCAGACGACCGTGTGCGCGGTGCCTATCTGCTGACTGCGCTGCTCAAGACCCCCGAACTTCGTCGCACGGTGCTCAGCATCTCACCCCAGTTCGGGAAAGTTCGTGCGGACGATCTGGTTGAGAGCGTTCCCGCCCTGGTTGCGCAGTCCACCGAAAGTACCGAAGCTGCCTACGACGGCAGCGGCCTGGCACCCGCGGTCCCGGGGGAGGCAAGCAATGCAATGTCCCCCGGCGCTTCGGACAGGAGCGCCCTGGCCCAGTACTGCCGGGACCTGACCGAAGACGCCCGCGCCGGCCGTCTCGATCCCGTCATCGGCCGCGAGCACGAAGTCCGTACCATGACGGACATTCTGCTGCGCCGCCGTCAGAACAATCCGCTGATTACCGGGGAGGCTGGCGTTGGAAAGACCGCCGTAGTGGAGGGCTTGGCCCAAGCCATCGCCTCCGGCGAAGTCCCGCCGAGCCTCGCTGGAGTGCGCCTGTTGAGTTTGGACGTTGGTGCACTGCTGGCTGGTGCCAGTATGAAGGGTGAGTTCGAGGCACGCCTCAAGGGTGTCCTGGAGGAATCCGTCAAGTCTGCCAAGCCCGTGATCCTGTTTGTGGACGAGGTGCACACCCTGGTTGGCGCAGGCGGCCAAGCCGGCACGGGCGACGCCGCCAACCTGCTCAAGCCCGCGCTCGCGCGGGGTGCGCTGCGCACGATCGGCGCCACCACGTGGAGCGAATACAAGCGCCATATCGAGAAGGACCCAGCGCTCACACGCCGCTTCCAGGTTCTGCAAGTCATGGAGCCGCAGGAAGCCAGCGCCGTCACCATGGTGCGCGGCCTGGTGCCGACCTTTGAAACGCACCACAAGGTGTTGATTCGCGACGAAGCCGTGCGCGCGGCCGTCAAGCTCTCACACCGCTACATCCCTTCGCGCCAGTTGCCGGACAAGGCCATCAGCCTGCTGGACACGGCGTGTGCGCGTGTCGCACTGTCGTTGCATGCGTCGCCGGCCGCCGTTGAGCTCCAGCGGCAACGTTTGGCGGGTGCCGAGGCTGAAGCCGCGCTGTTGACCAAGGAAGCCGCCTTCGGTGGGCAAGACAACCTCCGCATCGCCAACGCGGAAAACTCGGTCCGCGAGATCAAGGCCGAACTTGCCCGGGCCGAAGCCCGCTGGCAGCAGGAAGCCGCACTGGCGGCCGGCGTGCTTGCACAACGTCAGGCCATTGCTGAATCTTCGGGCGCGGGCACGGAAGAGTCGATGCGCGCAGCGCTGATGGCGCTGGAATCCGAGCTGGCATCTGTGCAAGGCGAAACACCGCTGCTGCATACCGAGGTGGATGAGACCGTCGTCGCTGCCATCGTAGCGGATTGGACGGGCATCCCCGTCACGCGCATGGTGGCTGACGAAGTCGTGACGGTGATGGCGCTGCCGCAGACGCTAGCAGCTCGCGTGATCGGCCAGGACCACGCCCTCACGCAACTGGGCGAACGCATTCAGACCGCCCGCGCGCTAATGACCGACCCAAACAAGCCTGTGGGCGTATTCCTGTTGGTCGGGCCCTCAGGTGTCGGCAAGACCGAAACGGCATTGGCGCTAGCCGATGCGCTCTACGGTGGGGAGCAGAACCTCATCACCATCAACCTCTCCGAATTCCAGGAGTCGCACACCGTCTCCACGCTCAAAGGGGCCCCGCCTGGCTATGTTGGCTACGGCGAGGGCGGTGTGCTGACCGAAGCCGTTCGCCGTCGCCCATACAGCGTCGTACTGCTTGACGAGGTGGAAAAAGCTCACCCAGATGTGCACGAAGTCTTCTACCAGGTTTTCGACAAGGGCTACATGGAAGACGGGGAAGGGCGCCACATCGATTTCAAGAACACTATCCTGCTACTGACGAGCAATGCCGGGTCGGACCTGCTGGCCGGCCTCTGCGATGACTCCACGCTGATGCCCGAGCCCGCCGCGCTGCGCGATGCGTTGATGCCCGAGCTGCGCAAGGTGTTTCCGGCTGCGTTCCTGGGCCGCCTGGTGGTCGTGCCCTACCTGCCGCTCGCGGCAGAGAACCTCCGCCGCATCGTGCTTCTTCACCTCGATCGCGTGGTCACTCGCATGCGAGAGCAGCACGACATTGCGCTTACCTATAGCGACGCCGTGGTGTCCCACATCGTCGAGCGCTGCCCGGTGGGAGAGACCGGCGCGCGTCAGCTCATCAGCTTCATCGAGCAAATCATCCAGCCGCAGTTGGCCAAGCTCTGGCTCGGCGCGCTGGCCGAGAAGCGTCAACTTCTGGCCATCGACATCCGCCTGGGCGACAGCGCTGAACTGTTCTACCACCCCCAATACCTTCCCGGCCGTACCACCACGCCGGCGATTCCCGCAGCCGAATCGGCCTGAGGCCGTGCGGCACCTCAACCCTTCCATGTAACCCACTGGGGAGATTCATGTCCGTTGTAAACAGCTCGCAGAAATTCATCGCACGCAACCGCGCGCCGCGTGTGCAGATCGAGTATGACGTCGAAGTCTATGGCTCGGAAAAGCGTGTCGAGTTGCCCTTCGTCATGGGCGTGCTGGCGGACCTCTCGGGCAAGCCGGCTGAGCCGCTGCCGCCTGTTGCCGACCGCAAGTTCCTCGAGATCGACATCGACAACTTCGATGAGCGGATGAAGGCCATGAAGCCGCGCGTGGCGTTTGCCGTGAACAACACGCTAACCGGTGAAGGCCAACTGATGGTCGACATGACTTTCGAGAGCATTGAGGACTTCTCGCCTGCCGCCGTGGCCCGCAAGGTCGATGCCCTCAAGCAGCTGCTCGAGGCTCGCACGCAACTGGCGAATTTGCAGACCTACATGGACGGCAAGTCGGGCGCCGAGTCGCTCATCAACCAACTGCTGCAAGACCCGGCCTTGCTGCAAGCGCTGACCAAGGCGCCGAAGCCCGAGGCAGCCCAAGCCCCTGCGGCCGCCGACTCTGCCGAGTCCTGAAACACGCGATTTCGCACATTCCTGAATTCCACCTTTGAGCGAGCAATCCATGGCCTCCGCACAACAACGTCAACACCAGATCGCTACAACGGCTGATCAGTCGGACTTCGCGTCGCTGATCAACCGCGAGTTCTCCCCCAAGACCGATGAGGCCCGGGAGGCCGTCGATCTCGCCGTCCGCACCCTGGCCGAGCAGGCGCTCGCCAGCACCTTCACGATGAGCGACGATGCCTACAAGAGCATCGAGGCCATCATCGGCGCCATCGACAAGAAGCTCTCCGAGCAGATCAACCTGATCCTGCATCACGAAGATTTCCAGAAGCTGGAGTCCGCTTGGCGTGGCCTGCATCACCTCGTCTCGAACACCGAGACGGATGAGAAGCTGCGTATCCGCATGATGGACATCTCCAAGGCAGAACTGCGTCGCACGCTGCGTCGCTACAAGGGTGTGGGCTGGGACCAAAGCCCGTTCTTCAAGCGCATCTACGAAGAAGAGTATGGCCAGCTCGGCGGCGAACCGTATGGCTGCCTGGTCGCCGATTACTACTTCGATCACACTCCGCCCGATGTGGAGCTGCTCGGATCGCTCGCCAAGATCTCGGCGGCGGCGCACGCGCCGTTCATTGCGGGTGCATCGCCTTCCGTGCTGCAGATGAATTCGTGGCAAGAGCTGGCCAACCCGCGCGATCTGTCCAAGATATTCCAGAACCTGGAGTACGCACCGTGGAACGCGTTGCGCAACTCGGAAGACGCACGTTACGTTGGTCTGGCCATGCCGCGCTTCCTGTCGCGCCTGCCGTATGGCATCAACACCAACCCCGTTGATGCCTTCGACTTTGAAGAAGACACGGACGGCGCCGACCACCGCAAGTACGTGTGGAGCAACGCGGCCTACGCGATGGCCGTCAACATCAATCGCTCGTTCAAGCAATACGGCTGGTGCACGCTGATTCGCGGCGTGGAGAGCGGTGGCGTGGTCGAGAACTTGCCATGCCACACCTTCCCGACGGACGACGGCGGCATCGACATGAAGTGCCCAACCGAGATCGCCATCTCCGACCGCCGCGAAGCCGAGCTGTCGAAGAACGGCTTCATCTCGCTGGTGCATCGCAAGAACACCAACTACGCCGCCTTCATCGGTGCGCAGTCACTGCAAAAGCCGGCGGAGTACTACGATGCCGATGCCACGGCCAATGCCAACCTGTCGGCACGCCTGCCTTACCTGTTCGCCTGCTCGCGCTTCGCGCATTACCTGAAGTGCATCGTGCGCGACAAGATCGGCGCGTTCAAGGAGCGCGAAGACATGCAGCGCTGGCTGAACGAATGGATCATGAACTACGTGGATGCCGATCCGGCCAACTCCTCGCAAGACACGAAGGCACGCCGCCCATTGGCTGCCGCTGAAGTGGTGGTGGAAGAGCAGGAAGGCAACCCGGGCTTCTACAGCGCCAAGTTCTTCCTGCGTCCGCACTTCCAGCTCGAAGGCCTGACCGTCTCGCTGCGCCTGGTGGCACGCCTGCCGTCGGTTAAGGAAGCGGCTTAAGTACGAACCCATCCAATCGAATCCAAGACAGCACCCGGCGGACCTGTTACCGGCAGGTCCGTGGGGACTGTTTCGGCTTTTTGTTTGTAGTCCCTCTAATAACCAAGGAGCTTTGCAATGGCACAGGACATCTTCCTGAAGATCAATGGTATCGACGGTGAATCGCAAGACGCATCGCACAAGAACGAAGTGGAGGTGCTGAACTGGAGCTGGAAGATCGAGCAGCTCTCGACCATGCACTCGGGCAGTGGCGGCGGCGCTGGCAAGGCCACCGTGTCGGATCTGACCTTCGAGCATCACATCGACCGCGCTTCGCCCAACCTGATGAAGTACTGCCTGACCGGCAAGCACATCGATCAGGCCACGCTGGTGGTGCGTGAGGCTGGCGGCAACCCACTGGAGTTCCTGAAGATCACGATGAGCGATGTGCTCGTGACACAAGTGGCGCCGGGCGGTTCCACCGACGACAAAGTCCGCTCGCGCGAAATCGTGTCGCTGTCGTTCGCCAAGGTCAAGCAAGAGTATGTCGTGCAGAACGCCCAAGGTGGCAGCGGGGGCGCCGTGACGGCTGGTTACGACATCAAGGGCAATAAGGAAGCTTGATGACGGTTGCCCGTCCGACGCAAGTGATGGACGGGCAATGCTTCTTACTACTAAGGGGAGAGTTACAGAAGTGAAACGAATGACAATTCTGGCAGCAACCGTGCTGCCACTGTTGGTGCTGAATGCGTGTGCGCCTGTTACCAAGTCACTGTACTCCGAGATCTCGCAAAAGGAATACAAGGACTACACGGAAAACGTGAGCCAGATTCTGGTTGCGAGCAATGGGTCGAAAGTCGTCGTTCTTGGCTCGGAATACCACTACATCATTGATACCCCACCTGGCCTGGTTGCGGTGTTGGACTCGCCGCTGCACCCAAAGGTGCAAGCTCAGATGGACCAGTTCAAGGTCACGCCTACCGCGGACATGACGGGCAGCTTTACGTTGGTTCTGCCGGGCAACGCCGGCAGCGAAGACCAACAACGTGCACAGTCGCTTGGCTTCTCGAAAGGCGCCGATGGGCACATGACGCAGACGTTCCTGCTGAGCGGCAAGCGTTACAGCGCCAAGGGCTTTACGCTGCCTTCAGCGCTTGCCAAGAAGTTCAACCAGACGTACAGCGTGCAGATTCGCGAAGAGTTGCCTACGGGAGGCAAAGCTGCATTGGTGCTGCTCACACCTCTGGCCATCGCTGCCGACGGTGTGCTCAGTCTTCTTGCGGTTCCGCTGGTGCCGCTGGGTCTTGCCGGTCTCGCGACAGTATCAGCCATGAACTGATGGATGTAGGAGGCGCTGTGCGCCATACATGTGTGGCGCACAGCCATCCAAGGTCTACATTCAACTCCCGCGCTTCAGAAACCGATGTTTCATGATTGCCTTCCAAGCATATCCACCGTGCACCTTTCAACACTAATTCGCAATCTGTTTTCCAATCACCTGACGCGCCCGCTTGTGATTGGGCTACTGGCTGGTTTTGTATCCAATGCCGAGGCATTTGAATGCCAGCCTGTAGGCTCCGAAATGACGGGCGCGTATCGCTTGACCTCTCCCCGTGAGGCCGCTTCGTTCATTTCTCTGAATGAGGATGGGAAATTCGAGTTTGCGCTGGCTTATGGGAGCGTTGATGCATATGCTCGCGGCTGCTGGAATCAGCAGGGGGATGTTGTCGATCTGACATCCAAGCGAAAGGTTCAGAACGTGTTTCTGATGAAGCACTGGGAAGATGGTAAACCCGTGGAACCTACCCGAGATGCCACACCGGATGACCATGGCTCAGGTGGTGATTGGACGTCTATTGGTTTGGTGCTTGGTGCTCAAGATGGGGAAATCTGGTTGGAATATGCAGACGGAGTTTTATTTCACAAAAAATCAAAGAATTTTACGGCTGAATTCGAGCGTAGGAACATGCCGCCGATTAGCCGTGTCGGTGTTTCGATAGATAAAGATTCGCCTCCGATATGGATCAATAATAACGATCCTGGATGTTATCAGTTTGTTATCACATCCGATGACGATGAAACACTTCGACCAAACGCATTTAGTCAAATGAAACTAAACGTCAGACGGCCGGATGCTCTACAGGTTGAGGATGGTAGCCTGAGAGGGCGGATATACCAGCGAGACTATTAATGTTTCGGCGTCGATGGTAAACGCAAGGCAGGCAATAACCCACTGTCGATCAGGTCACATTTTTCCGTCGTGCGCGACTAGCAATTAAAATCAAGCCGCTTTCCAATAAAAAACCTCATTAGCTGTGGGCCCGCCAATGGACCATCGGCTGGTGGCTACTTGTGCAAACGGATGACGTTTCCACCGGATAGGGAGTGCGTCGTCACATTAGTCGCTGACGCTAGTTGCATGTGTTCCAGTTAATGTCCACTGCTCAAAAATTTTTCACAGCGGTGATGCTGCCAGCAGTGGCACGTATTCAAATCAGTTCTGCACGTTAAGACAGGAGAACAATGATGGGTTCGCGTCTAAGCACCCCAGGCTTGGGTAGTCACCGCACCGTCACGGTCAAGGGCTCGGGGCTTCCCGAAGTATTGGGGCAGCCCGCACTGACCGTTGTGCGTGTCACGGGTCGGGAAGGATTGTGCGACCTCTTCGAATACGACCTGGAACTCAAGACGGCGGATGATCGCAACTTCCTCTTTGGACCAGGCGGCAACGTCGACAAAGAGGCGTTGGAAGGCCGCGAACTGACCATCGAAATCGAACTGGATGGTGTTGGGACTGGGTTGACTAGCGGTCGGGGCGCCGGCAAGCGAGAGATCACTGGTTTGGTGACGCGCATCGTCGGTCCGATTCCTGAAGGTCGCCATTTTGTCTACCGCTTCGTGCTCCGTCCTTGGCTCTGGCTCGCCACGTTGACCAAGGACTACAAGATCTATCAGCAGAAGACCGTCATCGAGATTTTGGATGAGCTGCTAGCCGACTACAGCTTTCCAGCCGAGAAGCGACTCAGCCTGGTTCAGTATCCGACGCGCGAATTTCAAGTCCAGTACGGCGAGACGGATTTCGATTTCTTCCAGCGCTTGACCCAAGAGTGGGGCATCGGTTGGTTCTTTGAGCACAGTGACGGGCACCACCGGCTGGTTCTGACTGACGGAAATGGGGCCTTCCGCAAGTTCAAGAGCGATGCGTATCACACCATCAAGTGGTATTCGAGCGCAGATCGCGTGGATGAGGAGCATATCTCCGACTTTACCGTTGTCGACCAACTGGTGACTGGCAAGTGGCGCACCAATGATTACGACTTCGTCAAACCGCGCGCGGACTTAACCGTCAAGACACATCAGCCGCGCGAGACGGGGCACCGCGATCAGGAAGTCTACGAATGGCCGGGCGACCACGCTCAAGCTGCCACAGGCAACGACCCATGGCAAGACGGTCACATGGTCGCCCGCATTCGCATGGAGGAGCTGCGCCAGCATGGCCTGCGTGCCTATGGGCGAGGGAACTTGCGTGGTGTCGTACCCGGGTGCACCTTCACACTTGCGCGCTACCCCGAAGACAAAGCCAATTGCGAATATCTGATCTTTGCAACGACGCTCAAGCTTGAAGATGTGCCCGAAGAGGCGGGCCAGCGCCAGCAGTGGCGTTGCGAGGTTGAATTCGAGGTACAGCCGACCTCCGAGACGTTCCGCCCAGACAGGATGCAACCGAAACCACGCACCACAGGTCCACAGATGGCCACCGTGGTGGGGCCAGAAGCTCAGGAGCTTTGGACCGACGAGTACGCTCGCGTCAAAGTCCACATGCACTGGGACATGTACGGCCAACGCAACGAGAACAGCTCCTGTTGGGTGCGTGCCGCCTCGCCATGGCATGGGGATCAGTACGGTGCCATCCAGATTCCACGTATCGGTCAGGAAGTCATTGTCGACTTTCTGCACGGGGATCCCGACTTGCCGCTGATTGTTGGGCGCGTGCCCAACCAGATGAATATGCCGCCGTGGAACCTGCCAGGCCAACAGGCGTTGTCTGGTTTCCGTTCCAAGGAAATCGGCGGCGGCCAGCATAACCACTTGGTGATGGACGACACGCAGGGACAGATTCAAGCGCAATTGTCGTCCGACTATCTGCTGTCGCAACTGAGCATTGGCCACATCACCCGTATCCCAGATTCGGGTGGCCGAAAGGACAAGCGCGGTGAAGGGGCGGAACTGCGTACCGATGGCCACATGGCGCTGCGCTCCGCCAAGGGCACGTTGCTCAGCACGGAGGCGCGCCAGAATGCCCGGGATCATGCGTTGGACATGCGGGAGACCATCGCTCGCCTGAAGGAAGCGCTCAGTATTGCCGAAACCTTGCATGAAGCCTCATCCAGCGTGCAGGCCCAGGTTGACGAGCAGAAGGGCGTTGCGGATGCCATTCAAGCGCAGAACGATGCCATCAAGGGCTCGGGCGAAGCATTGGGAGAACTGACATCTCCCCATGTCGTGGTGTCGAGTGCCGCCGGCATTGCCGCCACTGCGCAAGAAAGTACGCACCTGCACAGCAAACAGCACACCTCATTGACCGCGGGGGAGCACTTGTCCTTCAACGTGGGCAAGAGCTTTCTTGCCAGCGTAAAAGACATGGTGTCCATCTGCGCTCACAAGCTTGGCATCAAATTGTTTGCCAGCCGCGGCCCCGTGGACATCCAGTCGCAGAACGACTCCATGAATCTCCTCGCCAAGCTAGGCATCAGCATCGTCAGCACCGAAGACAGCATTCGCATCATCGCCAAGAAGGAATTGCTGATTGGCGGGGGGGGCAGCCATACCCGATACAACGCCGGAGGCATTACCCATCTGACAGACGGGAAATACATCGCCCATGCAGCCAACCACGCCTGGCCCGGCGAACAGAGTCTTCCCATGGAGATGCCGATCACGCCCAAGCCGGTGTGTATTGAGTGCCTGATCAAGGCCATGAAAGCGGGTAGCGCGCTCGCGGTTGTCTGACCTGGGGAGAAGACATGTACTTTGCCGTTGATGCCGCGAGCGTCCCAGACACCACCGCCAAGCTAGTGGAGCTTATCCAAAGCAGCCCCAAAGCCAATTGGACTGCCGTTGTCGATCGCGCGTTTGACCACGGTCATGCCCCGTACACCTATCCCGGCTTGTCGGAGGCGCTGTATGCCTGTGATGAACTGGATGCCCTAGCGGAGGTGTCGCCGCTATTGATCCCGTTGAACACAGGGCGACCAGAGTCCCTTCAAAGCCAACTGTGGGATCTCGTTGAGCACTGTTCTGGGCGGCCGATGCTCAGCCTTGTCGCATCCGCCAAGACAGCGAAAGAGCTCATGTCGAACTGGCAGAGGTGCGTGCGAGTAGTCACCACCGATGGGCAAAAGCTGATGTTGCGCTTCACGGATACGCGAGTGTTGCCGGCCTTGCCAGAGATTCTTTGCAAGGAATCGTGGGCAGCGCTCGCCCATGAGTTGGCAGCGTGGTGGTACGTCGATCGGAGTGGGTCTCTTGCTCAGGTCCAGCCTGTCGCGGCTGACATGCCACCACAGCTTCCGATTCTGGTCGACAAGCGCGAGTTCAACCGGTTGATGGATTGGGGCGAACCGGATGCGGTGATCGACGCGATATTCACTCAACGGCCCGCAATGCTGCCGACCACAGGCAAGGCTGAATTTTTTAAACGCATCGCAGCAGTATGCAAATTCGCTCGCGAGAAAGAGATTGAAGCGTTTCCGGATGTTGTGAGCCTGGGGATATTCGACACCTTGGTTGAGGGAAAGGCTCTCACCAACCCGAAACTACTCAAGCTTGCAGCAGAACGAAGCTGGCAAGACGGCCAGATCATGGAAGTGCTGACCGATCTGATCGATTAATGCCTCACGCTTGATTGGCTGGTCAGACAGCCGACCGCTAACAACACTCGCCACGAGACGAAGATCTATTCATGAACTATCGAATGCTATTGCGCATTGTTGCTGTTTTGTTTTCCACGCTGCTGTTTGCTGGCTGTGCTGGCAGCAGCGGCATCTCAACAGATCGATCGGACAGGTTTGTCTACGCCACCATTGGCGGCGTGAACCATACCGATATGTATATGGATTGGTTCTCAATTGACGGCCATGGTGGGGCGAACATGCGAGCGTATGCGAGCACATCGGGCGTGTGCTGCATCGGTGTTCCCCGCAGCTATCGACCTGGCATGACGGTAACGGTCGAGTGGCAAGCCCGGGACAAGAATGACAAGCCGATTCGAAAAAGCAAGGTAGTCGAGGTCGAGCCATATACCGAGGCAGGAACAATCTACGCGCACATTTTCCCGAATGATGCGGTTCGAGTGGTCGTTTCAGCTTGGTATGACGCAACTAGCTCCAAGCACCCCATCCCATACCCCATCAACCCCAATCGGAAGCAGGGGGCCCAACAATGACCAAGCCAATAGGCGCTCCTATTGCAGCGCCTGACCGTATGCAGTCAATCGACCCCGCCATTCTGTGCGATGTGGCGATACCAGAAATGGGGCCAGTGCTCAATGTACGACGGGCATTCGAGTTCTGCGACCCGCTGACATGCCAGACCGTGGTCAATGTTGGGCTGTTCTTCGATGGCACGAACAACAACATGGAGCGCGATTACAAGCGTCCCCCGCCCGCGAAGCGCTACCACAGCAATATCGTGCGCTTGCATAACGCGTATCCCGATGAAGATAGCAATGCGGTGGGCGGTGCGGAGAAGTTCTATCGCTTCTACATGCCCGGCGTTGGCACCCCTTTCCCTGAAATCGGCGAGCACGGTGAAAGCACCTTCGGCCGCGCCTTTGCCGCAGGCGGGCAGGCACGCATTCTGTGGGGCGTCTTGCAGGTCTATAACGCTGTGCATCGGGCAGTCTTTGACGGTCGGTTCATGATGTCAGAAAAAGTCATGGCCGAAAAAATCAAAGACTACGAAAGCAAAGTCGATCACCGCCAGAACGACGGCGTTTCCCCCGATGATCCGGCGCTGGACCGCAAAGGCTGGTTTGCCAAGCTCACGCGTGAGCTCACACAAAAGCTGGAACACCAGCTCGCCCTCAAGCCCAAGCCCGCCGTACCGCTGGTGTCGCTCTCCGTGTTTGGCTTCTCGCGCGGCGCAGTGCAAGCGCGCGCCTTCTGCTACTGGTTCCAAGATGTGCTGCAAGACGGCAAGTTTGCCGGCATCGAAACAGAAATTCGCTTTCTTGGCCTGTTCGACTCGGTCGCCACCGTTGGCTCCAGCGACTCCATCAACAAGACCACGCCGCTAGCCAAATGGATGCTCGACGGCCATTCTGGTTGGGCCGCCGAAATTCTGAAGCCGCTGCCGAAGGTGGTGAAAAAAACCGTTCACTACATCGCCGCGCACGAGCAGCGCATGAACTTCCCCGTCACGCGGGTCAAGGGCGGCAATGTAGAAGAAGTGCTGTACCCCGGCATGCACTCCGACGTGGGCGGGGGGTATGGCGCAGGGGATCAGGGCAAGGCGCGCAACGGCCTGTCATCGCTTATGTCGCAGATTCCGTTGCTGCACATGTACAAGTCCGCTTTGCTGGCCGGTGTGCCACTGCTCACCTATGACCAACTGCAAGGTGACATCAAGGAAGACCTGCAGGTCGATCCGCAAATGCTCCAAGCCTGGAAACGCTACATGGACTGGAGCGGCAACAAAGGCGGTGACTTTGATGAAGAGGTCTACCGCCACTACACCTGCTACTTCCGCTGGAGAGAACAGATGCTCTACCGGCTCGAGCAACAGCCTTTCTACCTTGCTGGCAGCCCGCAGGACCAAGCCGATCTGCAAGAGTCCAACAACCGCCTGAAAGGCGACCTGGTTGTCGCCCGGCAGCGGACACAAACCTTTGCCACGCCCTACGCCGGCTATGAGCGGGGCAACCCATTGGAGCAAGCCGAGCGGGAAAAAGACCGCGCCCGGCGCCAGAAGGAGTATGCCCAGGCCAACCTGATGCAGCAGCGCGCCGCCATGGCGGGTCTGCCGCTCTTCCCATTTGAAATCTTTGCACTCAAGTTTTTTGACCAGCCCCAGGGTGTGCCAAAGGGGGCAGGCGACTTGCCCTCCGACTACGTTCACGACTCTCTGGCGGGCTTCTACCTGGCGGGTGCTGTCACGCAGCTGGACCAAGACATCGACATCATCCGGGTCTGCCGACTGGTTGCGCGCGGCGAGAAACTGAGTGGTTGGGATACGAATGTCTACAAGCCCAATAAGGAAGGCATCGACAATCTTGCTGCGCAAAGCCTCAACTGTGGCTGGTCGAAAGAAGACGAAGAAAAGGGTAAGCGCCCGCCGGTTTTGGAAAACGCCAGCTACCCCGTACAGACCGATGAATATGTGGGCGATTTTCGTATGTGGGTCATCCGGGTCCAAACCGATTCGCGCCGCGAGGGCGGCGGCTATTTGCGCGCCCGGGCGAGTTTCATGCCGAAAGACTAGGGCGGTATGTTTTGTCAGGAACACGTGTCGAGAGTGTTCGCACCGTCGCTCCACAGTCACCCACTGTGGTTTGTTCTCCAAGCCGGCAACGGAACAGGCTTTAACCGAGCCATCTGCCGTCGAGAGTCAAGACTATGCAAATAACTGGCTGGATCTGCCAAGGCGACACCGCAGCATGCAGCGCGGTTGTCATGGATGGCATTCCCGAGAGCAGCGCGCGTGGGCGCCCAATCAGTTACGTAGGTGCGCGCATGAGTTGCGACCATCGTTGCGTCATTGCTGAAGGGCAGTCGACCATGAACATGCGGGGCAAGACGCTCGTGCTCAATGGTTACAAGACAACAAAAGGGTGTCCGTTGACATCGCAGTTGAACCATCAGACTGGTCATGGCGATGTGTCGGAAGCGCCAATACACACGGGCTACTTTAAAGACGCTGGCGGGCAATGGGTGCCCATGAAATTTGACGAGAGCATTCAATTCAAGAGTGCGGAGGGCACACCGTTGGCCGGCATGTATTACAGCATCCTCATGGAAGATGGCAGCCAACACTCGGGCGTGACAGACAAGCAGGGTTATACCCAACGAATCGAGACGGCAGGCAAGCTGAAGATGATCCGCGCAAAACTCAGCCCAGATGGCCCAGTTTCCGGAGAGTTCGGGGGTGAGTGATTACGTAGACAACCCGTCTCGTGTGTGGAGTTTTGATTTTTCAGATACCTACACAACGTCGGAAGGTATTGGGACCTCTTCAAGGCAGGTCCAAGTCCCGGTAGTCAATCTCTACAACTACAAGGATCTGGAGAACATCACCCGAGAGGAGCTTTTTGTATGGGTGCTGATTGATCAAATATTGGAGCACTTCACCGGTGTTGACATTGCCGCGGCCGCTGCGGTGATAGCGGGTCGGCCATACATACCAACGAGGGCAAAATTTGTTGGTGCGACAGAGGGAACATCTGTCTTATCGGTAATTTCCAGGAAAGCCCTGAATAAGACGATGCCATTTCGATTGCCAACGATTACCGGGAAGTCACTTTCCACGTTGAAGATTACGATGACGAACCGGCTAGGAGCCTGGGTGGGGAGAACAGTCCCAATTGTTGGTTGGGTGATCTTGCTATACGACGTAGAGGAAATTATTCGGTGCGCCTTGGTTGATTACAACAAGTTGGCGAAATCCGGGGATAAATTATGGTAGGTGATTCGATTTGGTCGAGGCTTGAAAAAATTGCCAAAGAGCATCGTGGGTATCGTATTTTTTCATTAAAAAAGCCGGTCGAAATTAGGCCGAATACGAGCGTGGCCGATGATCTTGGTTTGCACGGTGAGCTTGCGGAAGATTTCCTAGAAGATTTGACAATGGCTTTTCCTGAGTTCGAGCTTTTTGATGGGAGGGGTGATTTCTGTTTTGACAACTATTTCCTTTCTGAAATAAGTCAGCACTTCATGCCTGGTTTTATTTATTTGTTTTATCCAAAATTAAAAAAATCGGACGCAGAAACGAAGTTTCCGCTGACGCTGGGCATGCTCCAGGATGCGATTTCAAGAGGCTACTGGGAAAGTGCCAGATATGCGAACGAGAACGGCGGAGATTGAGTTGGGTGTGTATAAGCCAATGCGTTTAGGAAATCGAGAGGTCATGGAACATATCAGGATGAAGCAGCCCCTATCCTTCCCGATTGTGGTGGGAGCGTAGGTCATGCTTCTCTACACACGGTGCCGCCGTGTCCGTCACCACCACGGTTTCATTTCGTTGGTGTACGCCGCCCTTGCATTGCTTGCCGGCTGCGCCAGCTCGCCCCCACAGAACGAGCAGATGAAGCTCGATCTCGAGATCGAGGCCAAGTCGACGGTGAATCCAGACGAAAAGGACCGCGCCTCGCCGGTACTCGTGCGCGTGTACGAGCTCAAGAGCGACAACGTTTTCGAGAGCGCTGACTACTTCTCGCTCGATAAGAACGACAAGACGCTACTGAATCAGGACTTGCTGGTGCGAGACGAGTTCATCCTCCGCCCGGGCGATTCGCGTGACATCGAACGGAAGCTGAACCCTGAAACGAAGTCGATAGGCTTTCTGGTGGGCTATCGCGATTTGGGCAAGGCCACCTGGCGTGTCGTGCACAAGCTGCCACCAGCGCCGGAGGTAGCGTGGTATCGGGTTGTCGTGCCGGCGCGCAAGATCAAGCTGCAAGTGCTCCTTGACCAACAGAGCATCACATTAACCAAGCCTGACTGAATTCATGAGTTGGTATAACAAAGTCGTCTGGAGCGAAGGGTTGTTTCTGCGCCCGCAGCTCTTCCAGCAGCAAGAGCGCTATCTGGAGCATTTCGCCCACAAGCGCGCCACTGCATTGAGCCCATTCTTTTGGGGGTTCCATCATTACGCCATCGATGCGGAGGCGCTAGCGTTGGGCAAGTTGGTGGTATCTGGTGCGGCAGGTGTGTTTCAAGATGGCACCCCGTTTGATGCGCCCGCCCAGGTCGTGCTTCCTGCGCCGTTGGCGCTGCGGCACGAACACCTGAATCAATTGGTGTACTTGGCCGTGCCCATCCGAACCCCTAATGCAGAGGAAACGAATTTTGGCGACGCTGCCGATTCTTTGGCGCGCTACCGCGCCTTCGAAGAAGAGTTGCTGGATGCGAACTCCATTGCCCAGGGGCCCAAGTTGGTCCAACTCGCAGATTTGCGATTACGGTTGTTGCCAGAGAAGGAACTGACCAATTCATGGATGGGCTTGCCTCTTGCACGGGTGGCGGAAATCCGTGCCGACGGTAGCGCTAAGCTGGATTCCACTTTGATCCCCCCTGTCAATGTGTATACGGCGAGCAGCCAGTTGATGACGTGGCTGACTGAGCTTCATGGTCTGTTGCACCTGCGTGCGGACTCGATGGCGGAGAACCTCACTGCGGGTGGAACGCGGGGTGGCAACGCTGCAGAGATCTCCGAGTATCTGATTCTGCAATTGCTCAATCGCTACGAGCCGGTACTAACCCATCTTCTGGAAGCCAAGGCGGCTTCACCGGAGGTCTTGTACGTGCAGTTGTCAGCCCTGGCTGGCGAGCTTTCGACCTTTGTGCGAACCGACACACGGCGTCCCCAGAAGTACCCGGTATATCAGCACGCGGAGCCACACACATGCATCAAACCGTTGGTGGATGATCTGCGCTATCTGCTCAATGTCGTTCTGGAACGCGGCGCACAACGTATCGAACTGCGCGACCAAGCGCACGGCCTCCGTGTGGCCGTGCTGGAACCCTCCGAGATTGGGCGCTTCACCACCTTTGTGCTGGCCGTACATTCGCAAATGCCGGCCGACGTTCTGATACATCAGTTCCCAGCACAAGCCAAACTGGGCCCGTTAGAACGTTTGGCCGAGTTGATTCGCTCCCATCTGCCGGGCATTCCGATGGAAGGCATGCCGGTGCCACCGCGGCAGATTCCGTTCAATGCGGGGCATGTCTATTTCGAATTGAAGCAGGACCATCCGCTGTGGGAGCAGGTCGCACGCTATGGTGGGCTTGCAATGCATGTCGCCGGCCATTTCCCCGACCTGCGTCTGGAATTGTGGGGCGTGCGATGAACAAGCGAGCCGACCCGTCCACAATGGGGTCTGAAGACAACGTCGTCTTACCCGAACAAGACCAACCCGCTACCGCGGCGGCCAGTGCTCAAGCGTCGCCATCTCAGCCGGCACGCGCGCGGCGCACACCCTGGCAGTGGCAGTCTCGGGAAACGCAGGAAGAATGCGTCACCCGGATCTTGAAGGCGCCGAACCCCCTGCTGGAAGCGGCGCAGCCGTTGCTGCGCGCGCTCGCGGAGATGCCAGAAAACCTACCTGGTGCTCAAGAGCAAGAGAAGCAAGCCGAAGGCGATGACAAGCAAGACACAGTTGGGCTGAACTCCGAGAACGAGCCGCATCCGCAAAGTGCGGCGATGGCGCTACGTTACCTTCTGGCAGAAGAGCTCAAGCAGTTTCAACAGGTTTGTGAGCGCGCCAACATCCGGCGTGAGCATATTTTGGGCGCGCACTTCCTACTGTGCACGGCGTTGGATGAAGCTGCGCACAAGAAGTCTTGGGGTACGAAGGGATGGCCCGAGCACTCCCTGCTGGTCAGCTTGCATCAGGATACCGAAGGCGGAAGCAAGTCCTTTTACGTGCTGGGCCGATTGGTTGCCAGTCCCGACGAGCACCTAGACTTGATCGAGGTGTTCTATCAGGTGTTGTCCCTTGGTTTCGTTGGTCGCTACGTCAATCAAACCGACCGAGACCGGCATTTGGATGCCATCCGGCAACGTCTGCTCAATCTGATCTCCAGCAAGCGAGAAGAGGTCCCCCGCGAACTCTCTCCGCACTGGCGCGGCGTGGCGCCGGGCCGTTTCGGCCTGCTGCGGTCCATCCCCGTATGGGTCAACGTTGCAGTGCTCGCCTTGGTGGCGTTCGGGCTGTTTGGTTGGTTCAAATACCAACTGATGCTCCATACACACGACGTTGAACAAGCGATTCTGGCCATCGGAAAAGTTACGCCTGCCGAGCCTCCAAAGGCGTTGCGTTTAGCAGAGCTGCTCAAGGGTGAAATCGCGCGTGGTGTTGTCCGTGTGGAGGAAGATGCAATGCGTAGCGATGTGATTTTCCGTGGAGACGACATGTTCGGCGGTGGCCGGGCCGAGGTCAGCCAGAGGATCCTCCCGCTGTTGGACAAGGTGGCGGCCGAGATCGGCAAGGTGAACGGAAAGGTCACCGTGATCGGCCATAGCGACAACGTGCCCATCAAGACCGCCAAATTTCCGTCCAACCAAGCGCTCTCGGAAGAGCGTGCGGCAACGGTGGTCGAGTATCTGGCCAGCAAGGGCGTCGCCAAGGGCCGGTTGGAGGCGATTGGCAAGGGCGATACCGAGCCGGTGGAGGATAACCAAACGGCGGCAGGGCGCGCCCAGAATCGGCGCGTTGAGATCGTCGTGACGCAGTAACGGAATCAAGCGATGGAAATGTTGAAACGTATCGGCGCAATACTGTTCTCGCGACAGGCTCTTGCGCTCATTGCCGCATTGTTGGTGGCGGCAGCCATTTGGTTTATCGGGCCGCTTCTCAGCTTTAGCGGCATGCAGCCGTTGGCCAGCGTTGGCACGCGCGTCACCGTGATCGTGCTGCTGCTGACGTTTGTGCTCTTCTGGCTGGCAGGGTGGCCGGTTTCCACTGCTGGAGTGGCGGCGCTGTGTCTACTGATCTGGCACGCTGGGCCGCTGCTTGCGATCGGGAACGGCAAGCCGCTGGAGCCGGCGTCCATCCGCATTCTGCTGATTGCGGGCATTGTGTTTCTGTTTGTGGCTTACGCGCTTTACTTGTTGATCAAGCGTGCCCGTACAGACCGCACATTCCTAGAGCAAGTGCTCAATTTTGGCGGCAAGCCCAAGGAGGCTGCGGCCAAAGTCGAGATCACTCAACTGGCTGACGCAATCCAACGTGCGCTGCGGCAACTCAAGGGTATGCGGGGCGTCAGTGGCTTCCGCCGTCTGGTGGAGAACAAGCGCTATTTGTACGAACTGCCGTGGTTCATGATGATCGGCCCCGCCGGTGCCGGTAAGACGACTGCGCTGCTCAACGCTGGCATGCAGTTTCCGATCGCGGACCAGATGCGGGCTTCCGTAGGCTCGCATGCGGGAACCGCCCATACGGACTGGTGGCTGACCAACGACGCCGTGCTGATCGATACAGCGGGGCGCTATACGACGCGTGAGTCAAACGCAAGCATTGATTCCGCCGAGTGGCAAGGGCTTCTTGGTTTATTGCGCAAGTATCGGACACGAGCACCTATCAACGGCGCGTTGTTGGCCGTGAGCACTACTGACTTGCTGACGTTGTCCCCAGAAGAGCGCATAGCACAAGCCTCCATGCTACGCGCGCGACTGGCTGAGCTACGGGATGATCTCGGTATTCAGTTCCCGGTGTACGTCGTCGTGACCAAGCTTGATCAGTTGGTCGGCTTTACCGAGTACTTCCAATACCTGTCCAGCGAAGGGCGCACCCAGCCATGGGGGTTCACGCTGCCACTGGAAGACAAGAAGGGCAGGCGCGGCATGTCGACGTTTGACGTTTTGGCGCGCTGCAGGGAAGAGATGGCGTTGCTGGTGGTCCGATTGCGAGGCGGGCTCAATAACCGATTCTATGAGGAGTTTGACGAAGCGCGGCGCAAACGCATGCTTGCGTTCCGCCCGGAATTTTCCAGCCTGACGCAGCCGCTGATGGAAATGCTGGAGCACGTCTTCCTTGATTCTCGCTTCGACGATACGGAGCGGCGCCACACGCTGCGCGGCGTGTATTTCACAAGTGCCACCCAGTCCGAACATGTAATAGCGGGCGATTACAGAACGATCTTCCGCAAACTTGAGCGAGGTGAGGGCCGGCTCAAGGTTGACGTCGATGAGCCGAAGGTGGACATCGGCAATGGTATTGCCGTCGATACGGCCAAGACGACGGGCAATCGAAGCTATTTCCTGCAGGACGTGCTCAAGCGGATCGTTGTGCCTGAGGCCCACCTGGTCAGACCGAACCTGCGTTGGGAAATCCGCTTCCGGCTACTGCGCCTGCTGGGGCATGCATTGAGCTTGGTGGTGTTCCTGTGGCTGGTCGGCGCGCTGTATGTCAGCTTCGGGCATAACAAGGACTACTTGGGCACGGTACAAAACAAGGCTAAGGTCTTGGCCGGCACGATCACGGCGTTTTTTAAGAAGGCACAGCCGGAAGCAATGCCGGAGGTGCTGGCGGCGGTGCACGATCTGCCTGTCTACCATGGCTTGAATCCGGTGGCTCCCGACCTCGATTGGCGCTTTGGCCTCTATACGGCGCCGCCGCTGTTGGCCGCCGCAAAGATGACCGATATTCGGTTGCAGGACGCGTTGCTTGTGCCCTATCTCGTGCGCCGTGTGGAAAACGTGCTCTCCTCGGCTATCAGCAGCAAAGACGCCAAGTTGACCTACGACACCTTGCGCGTCTACCTGATGTTCTACGACAAGGAGCAATTCAACGCCTCTGACGTGCGTAGTTGGGTGCAAGCCGATTGGACGACCGGGGGCGGGGCGGACGCATTTGGTGGCCGAGTTGCCATTGCAGAGCATCTGAACAGTCTGCTCGACGGTAGTCGGCCGATCCAATCGCCGTACGCCAAGAACGAAACGCTGATTCGCTCAGCTCGGGATTTCCTGGACGGCAACACGTCGACCGAGCGTCTGTACGACCGGGCCAAGGCCGCCATGATGGAAGAGGCACCGCCCGACTTCACGCTCGTGCGTTCGATTGGTCCGCAGGCGGGCACGGTCTTCTCCCGCGCCAGCGGGGAGCCTATCGAGCGGGGCATCCCGGGTTTGTTCACTTATGCGGGATACCACGAGTTGTTCAATGCCAGGCTGCCGGAGTTCGTCAACAAGGCCCAATTGATTGATGCGTGGGTAATGGGTAGAACAGGCATCCACGCTCAAAAAAAAACGCTTGAAGGCGCCGCTGGCAAGCTGACCGGCAATGACCCGGTGGAGCGAGAAATTCGCCGTCTGTACCTGACCGAATACGCGCAGCACTGGGCCGCGTTCCTGACAGACATTCGGGCGCTGACCGGCAACAACCTGGCCTTCGACCTGGAAGTCTTGCGCAACTTTGCCGCCCCCGATTCGCCGTTGGCGCGTCTGGGGCGCGTCGTTGTCAGGGAAACGACGCTCAGCCAGCCCGTGGAGCGGGAAGATAGGTCAGTAGCTGACAAGGCGCTGGCGGTATTGGATAAGAAATCCGACAAGATCAGCGGCTTTGCTGCGCGCGCGGAAGCCCGCCAAGAGCGCGAACTGGTCGACAGTCGCTTTACGGCCTTGCGAGAGATTGTCACGGGACAAGCGGACGTGGCGGTATCCGGCGCACAAGCCGCGAGCGGCAAGCCGCGGCTGGACGCCATTGCCAGCATGGTCAATGCCTACTACACCTCTCTTGTGGTTGCGAGCAATGCGCTGGAGACGCGCAATCTTCCGCCGCACGTAGATGCGGGCGCTCAATTGCGCATGGAGGCAGCGAAATTACCCGCCCCCTTAAAGGAGGTGCTGACCGACTTGGTGGTGCAGGGAACACGCGACGTCAACAAGGGCATCGGTGACATCCTGATCGCCCAGATGAACGCCATGATTGGCGAGAGCTGTCGCAGCGCAGTTGATGGCAAGTACCCTTTCAATCCAACCTCAGCCCAGGACGTGGATACCGAGGATTTCTTCCGGGTCTTCGCCTCGGGGGGCGTGCTGGATGACTTCTTCCAAAAGGTGCTGGCGCCGCACGTGGATACCACTATTTCCCCGTGGCGTTACAAGCTAAGCGCCCCGGATGTGCCGCCGGTGGCAGGCCCGAGCCTGATCCCATTCCAACGCGCGAAGGAAATCCGCGAGGTCTTCTTCCGAGACCCAGGCGCCAAGAAAATGGCTTGGAAGGTGGATATGAAGGTAGTGGAGCTCGACCCGGAGATCGTCGAGCTGAACATGGACTTCGATGGTCAGAGCCAACGCTACGTTCACGGTCCCGTCATCCCGCTCAAGGTGACATGGCCGGGACCGCGTGGCGGGCAAGGGGCGGAGATCACTGCCAACCCACGCGTTCGTCCGGAAACCTCCACGCTGACCGCCAATGGCCCATGGGCCATGATGCGGGTCATCGCCAAGGGCAAGCTCGCCAACTCCGTATCACCCAGCCACTTTGTTGCCGAATACGACTTTGATGGGCGCAAGGCCAAGCTCGACATCAATACCGGTAGCTTGGCCAATCCCTGGACAACCGGGTTGTTGCAAGGGTTTCAGTGTCCCGGGAGATCGGGGTGATTTCGGCTCCCTCCATCTTTGGCAGGCTGCCGGCGCTAGGCGATTGTTTGCGTCGCAATGCGTCGCCGCAGCAGGTCGAGGCGTGGCGCACATGGTTTGATACCGCGGCTGCGGTGTGGTCCGGGAAAAAGTCGCCTGTGTCACGCCAAGCCGGTCAATGCAGCGATGGGCGTCCGACGTTTCTGGTGCTGTCAGCGCGTGAACTAGGCTTTCCTGGCGATGGCGATGGCGATGGCGATGGCGATGGCGATGGCGATGGCGATGGCGATGGCGATGGCGATGGCGATGGCGATTTGGTGGGTGTTGTGATGCCGTCTCGCGATCGCGTGGGGCAGCGGTATCCACTGGTGATTTGGCAGAGCGCAAGCGGCTATTGGGCAGAGCAGCTTCTCGAGTCGCCCGCGACGTGGCTCTCCAGCTTGGTCAGAGTCATGTGCGAGCACATCCATTTGCGCGGGAAGCAAAACTTCGCTGCTGTGGTGCATGCCCTTTGGGCGTGGCATTGCGCCCCACTGGCGCAGCCGCCATGGAATCCGTTTCACGCAAAGAATCGGTTCCAGCTATTCGGGCACGCTCCTCAATCCTCGACTCACACGGCCCCTAGTCCGCCAAGATTGGCCTCTGCCTCGGTTACAACCGGGTAGTGTTGGCTGCCTTTGGGAGGTAGATCGCACATCCGCGTCTCAAATCGCGAGCGTAGGCGATTTGATGTGTCTGATGGCGGAGCTCTAATTACATGACGTTTACGAATCAAACTGGCACGCAAAGTGCCACCAAGAACCATATCCTTCGCCTCGCCCAACCGCTGTTCTGGTTGCTGGATGAGTTATCGCCTGAGCTGGAGTCGGCGGCCCGGCTGGATGCACTCCGAGCCGAGGCCCGCACACGGCTGACAACCTTCAAGAAAGCCAGCCTGGCAGCAGGGCTCAATGCCGGCATTATCGAAGCCGTGCATTACTGCTTCTGCGCCGCCATCGACCAGGCTGGGAGCCAGGTGCGCGGCCGCGCGAACAGTCTGCGTGGCGTCTGGCTCCAACATGGATTGCTAGCGGAGTTCTACAACGAAAATGCCTGCGGTCAACGCTGCCGTGGATGGATTGAAAAACTCCAGCAAACACCGAACGCCAGCGCAAACGCGCTGCAAGTTATCGCAGAACTAACCGAGCGCGGCCTTCGTGATGAGCGTGGTTTGCCATTGCCGAAGATCGCACTGCCAGCGCGTCAGCAACTCGCATCCGCGACGGCGGACATTCCTCACATCACCCATGAACGTTGGATACCGGAGTGGCCCGGGCCCGTCAACAAACCTCTACCCGAAGTGCTACTCCTGCGAGAAGCGCCTTTGGAACGGTCTTGGCAGCCCATCGTTGTTGTCACCGGGCTCATCGTGACAGGGATCGTACTGGGCCTGACGTTCATGCTCCACCGCCAGCGCCAAGACAATCAAGCGCTGGTTGCGAAGGTGGCGGCACTGTCCGCGCAATTGGTCAAGCAGCGTGAATCGTTGGGGGATCGCATTGCGCGCGCGCTGGCTCCCGAGGCCGGGGCGGCCCCGGTCGGCATCAGCACAAAAGACGATCGAATCTATCTCGCCTTCAATAGCGATGAAGGTTTCGCCTCCGGCCGAGCAGATCTCACGCCTATGCTCGCGCGCCAGCTTGACCGGCTTGCCACCGTGCTCGCCGACACGCGTGGCAAGATCACCGTGCTCGGGCACACCGACGATGCCCCCGGACCGCGCGATCGCATGGAGTCGAACCTCGCGCTGTCAACCGCACGCGCCACGGCGGTCGGGCGGCATCTGCAAGAGAGCGGGATCACTTCGGACCGCTTGTCCATCATTGGTCGTGGCGTGAAAGATCCCGTTGGAGATAACCGCACCGCCGCGGGTAGGGCGTTGAACCGACGCGTGGAGATCGTTCTTGAAAGCGTGCCAAATCCACAGCCAACAGGCCCTCAGCGATAGGGGCAAGGAGGCTAATCTGTGTGGCGAGTGGGGGGAAGCAGTGGCGTTGGCGGTCAGTCGAGATCGTGGGATACGTGCCAAGGATGCAACCTGAGCACACTTTCCCGTGCTCACTCGTTAAATCGTCGCGGTGACGCTCAACGTAAGTGCTTGATCCATAGGGATCGGTGGCCTGCCCAGAGGGATTCGAACCCCCGACCGTCGGCTTAGAAGGCCGATGCTCTATCCAACTGAGCTATGGGCAGATATGCAGGTGTGCAGGCTGCCCAGGCAACCCAAAAACGCGCGGCCTCCGGGTACCTGGGAGGCCGCGATTCTAACAGATGGGATGTTGCGCAGCGCTAGTGCTGGGGCGGGATTTCCGGCGGTAGCTCCCCGGGTGGCAGTTCGATTGGGGGTGTTTGGGGTTCTGGGTCGTGCACCGGGTCGTGGGCCGGTTCGTCGGGCGGCGGCATTTCCGGCGGCGGGTGCGGGGGCTGTTCGGGGGGCTGCGGCGGCGTGATGTGGGCACGCTTGGTCAGATCAGGCGAAGCGGGCATGGGCTGCCTCCATACGTGGGTCGAGTTTCGGGTTTGCCCTAATCGAGCCCGCAAGCGTCGTTCCCGCGCATCATCCAAAAGGTGATACCTAAAATACGTACCCCCCAATTGGGGGGATTTTTGATACATTTCGTGGCGTCGGGTAGTGCCACACAACAATAACGTTTCATTCGAAATTCCGCGCAATGACGCGGGACACCGTGCCTACGCACGCCAAACGGGCGTGACGAAGCCTTTTCGGTTCGGACCAGACGGGAAAAGAGGGAGTCTTGTTTGGGCAGCCAGGGAGCAATCCATGGGGCTGCTGTGTTTCGCCATGGCTGCAGGGGGCTGGGCGAGGCGCTAGCCATGGGGCAGGGAGGAAACCACAATGAGCACACGTCATGCACGACGCCCGGCAGGGTCGTCACGTAGCACTTACATCCGTAGCGCCCAGAGCGGGCGCATCGGTGACCGTTCCAACGCCGGCGATCATCGTCTGCCGCCCAGCGGCGTACCGCGCATGCTGTTGTGGATGCTGGCCGCGACAGTTCTCTTCGCGGTGGCGAACTACACGCTGAAGCTGTTCGGCTGAAGCAAGGCAGAATCGCCTTACAACAACTTCCCCGGATTCATCAGGCCGCGCGGGTCCAATGCCTGCTTGATCGCGCGCATCGCCGCCAGTTCAACGGGGCTCTTGTAGCGCGCGTTGTCTTCGCGCTTGAGTTGCCCGATGCCGTGTTCGGCCGAAATTGAGCCGCCATGCGCATGCACGCTGTCGTGCACGATGCGGTTGATGCCGTCCTGATTGGCCAGGAACGCGTCGTGCGCATGGCCTTCCGGCGGCGATACGTTGTAGTGCAGGTTGCCGTCGCCGAGGTGGCCGAACGTCACCATGCGGATGTTGGGGTAGGCCGCGGCCAGCGCGCGGTCGGTCATGTCAATGAAGTCGGCAATGCGCGAAATCGGCACCCCAATGTCGTGCTTGATGTTCTTGCCTTCATCGGCCTGCGCCAGCGGAATATGTTCGCGCAGGCTCCAGAAGTCGCGCGACTGGGCTACCGATTCCGCCACCGCCGCATCGTCGATCACGCCGCGCGCGAGCGCGTCTTCCATGAGCGATTCGAAGAGCGTGCGCGCGTGTTCTTCGCTTTCAAGATCGGACAGTTCCAGCAGCACGTATTGTGGATATGCCTGCGTGAAGGGCACGCGCAACTGCGGGTAATGCTTGCGCACCAGCTCCAGGCAAAACGCCGACATCAGCTCGAAGCCCGTCAGCAGCGTCCCTGCGTGGCCCTGCGCCAGCGATAGAAACTCCAGTGCCTGACGCGGCGATTGCAGCGCCGCCAGCGCCGTCACCTTGGCGCGCGGTTGGGGAAACAGCTTCAGCATCGCACCGGTGATGATGCCGAGCGTGCCTTCTGCGCCGATCAATAGGTCACGCAAGTCGTAACCCGTGTTGTCCTTGCGCAGGCCGCGCAGGCCGTTCCATAGTTCGCCGTTGGGCAGAACTGCTTCGATGCCCAGGCACAGTTCGCGCGCGTTGCCGTAGCGCAAGACGGCGGTGCCGCCGGCGTTGGTCGAAAGATTGCCGCCGATCGTGCAACTGCCCTCGGCTGCCAGGCTCAGCGGGAAGAGTCGGCCCGCATCGGCGGCGGCCTGCTGCACGTTGGCCAGGATGCAGCCGGCATCCACGGTGATGGTGTTGTTGATTGAGTCGACGGCGCGCACGCGCTGCATGCGCTGCAGCGAGATGACCACCGCGTTGCCTTCCATGTCGGGCGTGGCGCCCCCGCACAAGCCGGTGTTGCCGCCTTGCGGCACGATCGGCACGCCATGTTCGCCGCACAGACGCACGAGCGCAGCCACTTCGTCAGCGCTGGCGGGACGCAATACTGCGCGTGCGCGACCCGAGAAACGCTTGCGCCAATCGGTGAGGTAAGGCGCCTGGTCTTCCGGTGCGGTCAGGACGTGCGTTGCACCGATGGCATCAACGCAGGCTTGCAGGAAGGCATCGTGAGTCATGTCGGGTCAGGTGCTGTGGCCGGCGCGGGCTTTCGCAGCGCGCTTGAACGGGCGCAGGTAGAAGATGGTTGCGGTGAAGAACACCACGCTGAGCGCCACCTCGCCCCAAGCCAGCGAGCGCGACAGCCCAACGTCCGATGTCGCCCGCACGATGCCCTCGGTAAAGAACAGCAGGATGAACATCGACGCCCATTGCATCGTGTAGCGGTTCTTGCGCAGGACACCGGGCAGCGGCCACGCCAGCAGCAGCGCCTTGAGCGCCAGCCACGAACCGCCCGGGCGCACGGGCGCTAGCCACAACTCCCAGGCGGCACACAGAATGATCAATACGATGAGGCTGCCTGCACTGAGCAGCGCCAGTGCCCGGGATTCGGCGACGACGTTGTTGGCGGGAGTCATGCGGCGAGCTTGAGAGCGGTCTGCGCCAGCCTCCGGCCCATGGCCGTGGCGAGCGTGCGTTCGTGGGCGGTAAGCGGTGCGGTATCGCCGCGATGCGCAACGTGTGACGGCCCGTACGGTGTGCCGCCGGCATCGGTGGAAAGCAGTTCGCTGTGCTGATACGGCAGACCGAGCACGACCATGCCGTGGTGCAGCAGCGGCAGCATCATCGAGAGCAGGGTGGTTTCCTGCCCGCCATGCATGCTGCCTGTGGAGGTGAACACGCACGCCGGTTTGCCGGCCAGAGCGCCCGCCAGCCATTGCGGCGTGGTGCCATCCAGGAAGTACTTGAGCGGCGCGGCCATGTTGCCAAAGCGCGTGGGCGAGCCCAGCGCCAGGCCCACGCATTCCTCCAGGTCGCGTACTTCCACGTAGGGCGGGCCGCTATCGGGCACGTCGGGCTGCGTGACTTCGCAGACGGTGGAGACGGCGGGCACCGTGCGCACCCGAGCCTGGGCGCCGTCGACGCTTTCAATGCCTTGCGCAATGGCTTCGGCCAATGCGCGCGTGCTGCCGTGACGGCTGTAGTACAAGACCAGGATATCTTTCATAACAAAGCGTTGAGAGCGTCGCGGTATTATAGTTGCGCCCCCCAACCCCGCCTCCCGCCTCATTTTTCATGCTTTTCAACACCCGTGCGCTTCGTCAATGGAATGCCGCCAAGCTGCGTGCGCTGGCGCGTTACGCCCTGCGCCGCGCCGGTGAAGACCACCTGCCGCAAGTGGCCAGCAGCCTGACATTCACGACGGTGCTGTCGCTGGTGCCCATCCTGACGGTGGCGTTTGCGCTGTTCACGGCATTCCCGATGTTCAAGAGCTTCCGGGCGGACATCGAAGGCTACATGTTCAGCAATCTCGTGCCGGGCAGCATCAGCCGGCCGATCCTGACGTATCTCAATCAGTTTTCAAGCAACGCCAAGGGGCTGACGGCAGCAGGCCTGATCGGCCTGGTCGTGACGTCGGTGATGACCATGCTGACCGTCGAGAACGCATTGAACGCCATCTGGCGCGTGCGCCATCGACGGCCGCTCGCGCAGCGCGTTCTGGTGTTCTGGGCGCTGATGACATTTGCGCCGGTGCTGATCGGCGCGAGCCTGTCGGTCAGCTCTTACCTCGTGTCGATCTCGGCGGGCTATGTGCACAAGCTGCCGTTCGGCCTGGGCGTGATCGTGAGCCTGGTGCCGATCCTGCTTTCGGCGATTGCGTTTGCGATGCTTTACGTGTTCGTGCCGAATACCAATGTGGAACGGCGCGATGCCTTCGTTGCCGGCCTGATTGCAGCGGCGGCGTTTGAAATTGCCAAGCGCGTTTTTGGCGCTTACGTCGCGCATATCCCCACATACACAGCGGTCTACGGCGCGTTTGCCACGCTACCGATCTTCCTGACGTGGATCTATGTGAGCTGGCTGGTGACGTTGCTCGGCGCGACCATCGCATCGACGCTGCCGATCATCCGCCAGGGCTACTGGCAGCGCCGCACATTTCCGGGCAGCGAGTTCTTTGATGCGCTCGGTGTCCTGTTGCTGCTGTATCGCGCACGCGAACAGGCGCCGCGTACGGTGGCCGAACGCGATATCGGCCGGCGCCTGCAATTGGAAGCCGATTACCTGGTCGATCTGCTGACCAAGCTGAAGGCGCTGCACCTGATCGGCAAGCTGCAACAGGATCGCGGCGAGGCCCATTGGGCGCTGCTGTGCGATGCGCACACGACCACGCTGCGACCGCTCTATGAAAGGCTGGTGCTGAACCTGCCACGCTTGCCGCGCACCGCCCTGGCACGCCACCTGGGTAGCACGCATGCGTTGGTCAGCCAACTGCAGAATCCGGCGCTCGACGCCACGTTGGAGAGCGTTTTCACGACGGGCGAACGCGGCGTGGCGGCGGCAGCGCAGGCGGCTACCGCACCGGCGGCGTCTGCAATGGCCGCTGCCAGCGCCGACGCCTGACGCCTCAGAACGGGATCTTCCCCGTCCAGATGTCGCGGTACATCACCCAGTCGCCTATCAGGCTGTAGAACGGATGGCGAAACGTGGCGGGCCGGTTCTTCTCGAATCCGAAGTGCCCGACCCACGCGAACGCGTAACCGCTCACGGCCGCGCCCAGCAGCCACCACAGGTTGCCCGTGAAAACCAGCAGGAGCAGGCATACCAACGCGACCGTCGAACCGGCAAAGTGCAGGCGCCGGCAGGTGCGATCCTGGTGCTCGCTCAGGTAATACGGATAGAACTCAGCGAAGCTGCCGAAGCTTTGGGTGTCGGTGGTGGCCATGATGCGTCTCCGGGAGGCGACTGCGACTTATGCGACGACCGGGTCTCGTTCGCGCGCAAAGGCGATCAGCGCGTCGAGTGTGCCGTCTGGGCATTCTCCCATGATCGCGTGCCCGCCTGGCAGCCCGACAACGCGGCTGCCGGCCAATCCTGCTGCAACCTGGCGGCCAGCTTTCGCCGGCGTCATCTGGTCTTTCTCTCCAACGATTACGAGTGACGGGCACTTCACGGCCGCCATGGCTTCGGCGCCGCGTGCATAGGCGTTGCAGGCCGCAAAGTCTGTGTGGAAGACGGGCGCCTCGGTACCGTGCGCAATCCGCTCCATCAGCCGCTGGCTGCCGCCATGCATCCAGAAGCCCGGCCCGGGCGACGATGGTTTGTTTGCGAGGCTGGAATGCGACCACGTATTCACCATGTCAATGGCGCTGGCCGTGTTGTTGAGCGCCGCATCGAGCAGCGCATCCGACACCTTCATCGGCCAAGCCGTTGCCACCAGGGCGACGCGGCGCACGCGACTTGCGTACCGTGACGCGCACTCCAGTGCAATCAACGAGCCCATGCTGTGGCCGACGACGATGACTGGCTGCTCGACGCCAGCCGTATGCACCAGCGCCATTACCCAGTCGGCCATCGCTTCCACGGTCTGCAGCGGAGCGCCGGCGCTGCGGCCGTGCCCAGGCAGGTCGACGGCCAGCACGCTGAAGCCGTGGTGCGCAAACCAGCGCGTCTGCAGCCCCCAGACCGAATGGTCGTTCTGCGCGCCATGCACGAACACGACGCACGGCAATTCGGCGTTGAACGGCTTGCCGCCGGTGTAGGCGTAGGCGCGTTCGCCTTGTACGGTCCATTCCATTAGCGGGCTCCCGTTGCGTTGGCAGCGGCTTTGCCGGGCGCGGCGGACATCGCGCGCTCGGCGGCCTTCAGGCCACGTTTGAGATCGTCGATCAGGTCGTCGGCGTCTTCCAGACCGATGGACAGGCGGATCGTGCCTTCGCTGATGCCGGCTGCAGCCAGCGCGCCGGCATCCATGCGGAAGTGCGTCGTCGATGCGGGGTGGATGACCAGCGAGCGCGCATCGCCCACGTTGGCAAGGTGCGAGAACAGGCCGAGTGATTCGATGAACTGCTGGCCGGCACGCCGATCGCCACGCAGATCGAAGCTGAACACCGCACCGCAGCCGCGCGGCAGCAGGCGCTTGGCCAACGCGTGGTCGGGGTGCGATTCCAGCTCGGGGTAGGCGACCGACGCCACCATCGGATGGCTCGCCAGGAAGGCGACGATGCGGCGGGCGTTGTCCACGTGCCGTGCCATGCGCAGGGGCAGTGTTTCGATGCCTTGCAGCAGTTGCCATGCGGCCATCGGGTTCATGCAGGCACCGAAGTCGCGCAGGCCCTCGCGGCGCGCGCGCAGCAGGAAGGGCGCGACAGTGCTTTCCTCGGCAAACACCATGTCGTGGAAACCCGCGTACGGTTCGGTCAGCTCGGGGTGCTTGCCGGCGGCCACGTAGTCGAACGTGCCGCCATCGACCAGCACTCCGCCGATGGTCGTGCCGTGTCCACCCAGGAACTTGGTGGCCGAGTGGTAGACGAGATCCGCGCCGTGCGCGAAGGGCTGCAGCAACCAAGGCGTGGTGAAGGTGGAGTCGACCAGCAGCGGCACGCCCGCGTCATGCGCAATCGATGCAATGGTCGGGATGTCCAGCACATCCAAGCCAGGATTGCCGAGCGTCTCACCAAACAGCAGCCGGGTGTTCGGGCGAATGGCTGCGCGCCAGCCGTCGATGTCGCCGGGCTTGACGAAGGTCGTCTCGACACCAAAGCGGCGCAGCGTGTAGTGCAGCAGGTTGTGCGAGCCTCCATACAGCGCGGAGGAGGCGACGATATGGGAACCAGCGCCCATCAGCGTGACGATGGCCAGATGCAGCGCCGCCTGGCCCGACGCTGTAGCGATGGCGCCTACGCCGTTTTCCAGCGCGGCCATGCGCTCCTCGAACACGGCAACGGTCGGGTTGGAGATGCGCGAATAGACGTGGCCCGCGCGTTCCATATTGAACAATGACGCCGCGTGTTCGCTGTCGCGGAACACAAACGACGTGCTCAGGTGGATGGGCGTGGCGCGCGCGCCGGTGGCCGGGTCGGGTGCGGCACCGGCATGCAGGGCCAGCGTGTCGAAGCGGGCTTTGGACATGGATTCAAGCACCCGGAATGGGCGCGGGAGCGGATTTGGACGGGGCATGCTAGCACTGCTCCCTGTTGCAGCGCATTCCGGGCAAACGCCGAGCGGGCGCGGTTTTTGACAGGTTTTTTCTGCGCTGCATGCTTGTCGAAGCGATCCGGTTTGGGCTAGGATCGAAGCACAACCATAACGACAACCCGCGCGCGGTCGCTCCCCCGGCAGACCGGCACCCCGAACTCTGGGAGACGCAACATGAAAGTCAGCGACATCCTCCACGTGAAGGGCAACACGCTCTACACCGTGGCACCTGAAACCAAGCTCCAGGTGGCCGTGCAGACGATGGCGGAAAAAGACATCGGCTCGCTTGTGGTCATGGAGTACGGCGAACTGGTCGGCATGCTGACCTTCCGAGAAATCATCAAGGTTGTTGCCAAGAACCACGGTTCCGTGGGCGAGGGCACGACCATCCGCAAGGTGATGGACGATCATCCCGTTACCTGCACGCCCGAAACCGAGGTCAATGAAGTGCGCCGCATCATGCTGGAGCACCATGTGCGCTACCTGCCGGTGCTCGACAGCCGCACGTTGATGGGCGTGATTTCCTTCTACGACGTGGCCAAGGCCGTGTTGGAAGACCAAAGTTTCGAAAACAAGATGCTCAAGGCGTACATTCGCGACTGGCCCGAAGAAAAGGCCAACGAAGACTGATCTGCGCGATCTCTTTACCGCATTCCTGAAACCCGCCCGCCGTTGCGAGCGGGTTTTTTGTTGAACCCAGAACCGCCCGCCGATGAGCCAATCGAGCCAGTTTTCCCTGCTGAAGCAGCGTCGCTTTGCACCGTTCTTCTGGACCCAGTTCCTGGGCGCGATGAACGACAACGTTTTCAAGGTGGCGTTTTCTTCGTTGGTCACGTATCACGCTGCGCTGTTCGGCAATGCGGATCCCGCTTCTGCGGCGTTCCTGATCTCTGCAATCTTCATTGCGCCGTTTGTGCTGCTGTCGGCCACGAGCGGACAGATTGCCGATCGCATGGACAAGGCGCGGCTGATCCGGCTGGTGAAGACGTTGGAAATCGCCATCATGGCGATCGGCTGCGCGGGTTTTGCGCTGCGCCACGTTGAACTGCTCTACCTATGCACGTTCTTGATGGGCGTGCACTCGACGCTGTTCGGGCCGGTGAAGTATGCCTATCTGCCTCAGCACCTGCAGTCGACAGAACTGGTGGGCGGTAACGGGTTGGTGGAAATGGGCACCTTCGTTGCCATTCTGATCGGTACCATTGGCGGCGGCGAGCTGGCCAATTACACCCGCAACGGCGAGCTGATCGGCCCGCTATTTACCGGTATTGCGTGCATTGTCATTGCCGTGGCGGGCTGGATGACGGCGCGCGGTGTGCCCGTGTCGCCGGCGTCGCAGCCGAACTTGCGCATCAACTGGAATCCCATCTCAGAGACTTGGCGCAACCTGAAGCTTGCCAGCAACCAGCGCGCGGTGTTCCTGAGTTTGATGGGCATTTCGTGGCTGTGGTTCGTGGGCGCGACGTTCCTGACGTCGTTTTTTGCCTTTGCGCGTAACGTGCTCGGCGGCGATCAGAACGTCGTGACGCTGCTGCTTGCCGTGTTTTCAGTCGGCATCGGGTTGGGCTCGGTGCTGTGCGAAAAGCTCTCGGGGCGCAGGGTGGAAATCGGCCTTGTACCGTTTGGCTCGATCGGCATGACGGTGTTCGCGGTGGATCTCTACTTTGCTTCGCATGCCGAGGCATTGGTCGCCCATGACGTGCTGACCGGCATTTCCGGTTTCCTGCAGAACCACCGCCATTGGCGCGTGCTGGCCGATCTGTTCCTGCTGGCCATGTTCGGCGGCTTCTACAGCGTGCCGTTGTATGCGTTGATCCAGAGCCGCTGCGAACCGACGCACCGCGCGCGCATCATTGCCGCCAACAATATCCTCAACGCACTCTTCATGATCGCTTCCGCCGTGCTGGCGATGGTGCTCACGCGGGCCGGGTTCACGATCCCGCAGTTGTTCCTGGTCACCGGCATCCTCAACGCCGTGGTGGCGATTTACATCTACACGCTGGTGCCGGAATTCCTGATTCGGTTCGTGATGTGGCTGCTGATCCATACCGTCTACCGCGTGAAGGTGGAGGGCTCGGAGCAGATTCCCGATGAAGGCCCATGCCTGCTGGTCTGCAACCACGTGAGCTTCGTCGATGCCGTGGTGGTGGGCGCATTCGTGCGCCGGCCTGTGCGTTTTGTGATGGACCACCGCATCTTCAAGGTGCCGTTGCTGTCGTGGTTCTTCCGCACGGTCAAGGCGATTCCGATTGCGCCGATGCATGAAGACCCGGAAATGCTCAAGCGCGCCTACGACACGATTGCCGCCGCGCTGGCGGAGGGCGAGGTCGTCTGCATCTTCCCCGAAGGCAAGATCACTGCCACGGGCGAGATGAACCCGTTCAAGGACGGTATGCGCCGCATCATCGAACGCACACCCGTGCCGGTGGTGCCGATGGCGTTGCGCGGGCTGTGGGGCAGCTTTTTCTCACGCAAGGGCGGGGCGGCGATGTCGCGACCGTTCCGACGCGGCTTCCTCAACAGGCTGGAGTTGTGCATCGGCACGCCGGTGCCAGCGCATGCCGTGTCGCCCGAAGCGATGCAGGCCGCCGTGCTGGCGCTGCGCGGGGAGCGGCTCTAGCCCTGGCGCACCTTCGGACTTTCGATACACTGCCGGTCGGCCTGCAACCGGCCTTCAAGCTTTTCCTGACCTCCAACTCTCCCGTTACCTGCCATGAAACACGTTTCCCCGCTGCTGTGCGCTTCGTTGCTTGCCCTGGCTGCCGTGACCGCGCAAGCCGCATCACCGGCATCCGAGACGCTGCCTTCCGGTGTGATCGTCCAGACACTGACCAAGGGCACCGGCCCGTCGCCCAAGGCCAGTGACACGGTCAAGGTGCACTACCGCGGCACGCTCACCAACGGTACCGAGTTCGACAGCTCCTACAAGCGCGGCCAGCCGATCTCGTTCCCGCTGAATCGCGTGATTCCGTGCTGGACCGAAGGCGTGCAGAAGATCCAGGTAGGCGGCAAGGCCAAGCTGACGTGCCCGGCAGCCACCGCTTACGGCGAGCGCGGCGTGCCCGGCACGATTCCGCCCAATTCCACGCTGAACTTCGAGGTCGAGTTGCTGGGTATCGGCGGCTGATCTGGCGGCCGGTGGATCGGCCTTACAATAGCGTTTTCCTGATGTTTCGCGCCGCGGCCGTCGCGGCGCCTTCCTGAGCACGATCATGTCTGGCAATACCCTGGGCCTGCTGTTTTCCGTCACCACCTTCGGCGAGTCGCACGGCCCCGCCATTGGCGCTGTCATCGACGGCTGCCCGCCGGGCATGACGCTGTCGGCAGAAGACATCCAGCCCGATCTGGACCGTCGCAAACCCGGCACCTCGCGCCACGTTACGCAGCGCAAGGAAGAAGACCTCGTCGAGATCCTCTCCGGCGTGTACGAAGGCAAGACCACGGGCACCCCGATCTGCCTGTTGATTCGCAATACCGACCAGCGCAGCAAGGATTACAGCAACATCGCCGAGACCTTCCGTCCCGGCCATGCTGATTACACCTACTGGCACAAATACGGCATCCGCGATCCGCGCGGCGGCGGCCGTTCTTCCGCACGCTTGACGGCACCGACAGTGGCTGCAGGCGCCGTCGCCAAGAAGTGGCTGCGAGAGAAGTTCGGCGTTGAAATCCACGGCTTCATGTCGCAACTGGGCGATATCCAGATCCCCTTCATGGACTGGAACGAGGTGCCGAACAACCCGTTCTTCGCGCCGAACGCCGAGATCGTTCCCGAGCTGGAAACCTATATGGATGCCCTGCGCAAGGACGGCGATTCCGTCGGCGCGCGCATTGAGGTGGTGGCTACCGGTGTGCCGGTCGGCTGGGGCGAACCGCTGTTCGACCGGCTGGACGCAGACATCGCCCACGCCATGATGGGCCTGAATGCGGTGAAGGGCGTTGAGATCGGCGCAGGCTTCCACGCAGTCAGCCAGCGCGGCTCCGAGCATGGCGATGAGCTGACGCCGGGAGGCTTCGTCGGCAACAACGCCGGCGGCATCCTAGGCGGGATTTCGACAGGGCAGGACATTTCCGTGTCGCTGGCGATCAAGCCGACATCGAGCATCCGCACGCCGCGCCGTTCGATCGACAAGGCGGGTGATCCGGCTGTGGTGGAGACGTTCGGCCGCCACGACCCGTGCGTCGGCATTCGTGCGACGCCAATCGCCGAGGCGCTGCTCGCGCTGGTGCTGATCGACCACGCGCTGCGCCATCGCGCGCAATGCGGTGATGTGTCGGTGCAGACGCCGGCCATTCCGGCAAAAGCTTCCTGAATCGATTCGCTCAGACAACAAAAAAGACGGCTTCAAGCCGTCTTTTTTGTTGGGCGCTCGCCCGGTACTTACATGCCGACGTAGTTCGGACCGCCACCGCCTTCCGGCGTGACCCACACGATGTTCTGCGTCGGGTCCTTGATGTCGCAGGTCTTGCAGTGCACGCAGTTCTGCGCGTTGATCTGCAGGCGCTCGGTGCCCTCATCGTTCTTGACGAACTCATACACGCCAGCCGGGCAGTAGCGCTGCTCGGGGCCGGCAAACTGCGTCAGGTTGATGCGCGTCGGTACGGTCGGATCCTTCAGCGTCAGGTGGGCCGGTTGGTTCTCTTCGTGGTTCGTGTTCGAGATGAACACCGACGACAGGCGATCGAACGTGATCTTGCCGTCCGGCTTCGGATACTCGATCTTCGGGCATTCCGATGCCGGCTTGAGCGACTGGTTATCCGACTTCGTGCCGTGCAGCGTCCAAGGCGGGTTGCTGACGCCAATCTTGGGCAGCAGCCACTGCTCGATGCCGGTCATGATCTTGCCCAGCGTCGGGCTCTTCTTGAACCACAGCTTGAAGTTGCGCGACTGGTCCAGTTCTTCCTTCAGCCAGCTCTGTTCGAAGGCTGCGGGGTAGGCAGACAGCTCGTCAGCGGAACGGCCGGCCGTCACGGCTTCGAACACCGCGTCGCCGCACATCATGCCGCTCTTGATGGCCGCATGGCTGCCCTTGATACGAGCGGCGTTCAGGTACCCAGCATCGCAGCCGACCAGCGCGCCACCTGGGAACACCGTTTTTGGCAGCGCTTGCGGCGTGCCGTTGTTGATGGCGCGGGCGCCGTAGCCGATGCGCTTGCCGCCTTCGATATGTGCCCGGATGGCCGGATGGGCCTTCCAGCGCTGCATTTCTTCGAACGGGCTCATCCACGGGTTCTTGTAGTCCAGCCCGATCACGAAGCCGAGCGTGACCTTGTTGTCTTCGAGGTGATACAGGAAGCCACCGCCAAAGGTGTCGTCTTCCATCGGCCAGCCTGCCGTGTGCACCACGAGACCGGGTTTGGCCTTGGCTGGATCGATTTCCCAGAGTTCCTTGATGCCGATGGCGAAGGTCTGCGGGTCCTTGCCTGCGGTGAGCTTGAACTTCTCCAGTAGCTGCCGGCCGAGATGGCCACGCGCGCCTTCCGCGAAGATGGTGTATTTGCCGAGCAGCTCCATGCCGAGCTGGAAGTTCTCGGTCGGCTCGCCATCTTTGCCGATGCCCATGTTGCCGGTGGCCACGCCGCGCACCGCACCCTTGTCGTCGTAAAGCACTTCTGCGGCAGCGAAACCGGGGAAGATTTCCACGCCCAGCGCTTCGGCCTGCGTGGCCATCCACTTGACCACGTTCGACAGCGAGACGACGTAGCAGCCGTCATTGTGGAAGTTGCGCGGCACGAGCCAGTCGGGCGTACGCTTGGCGTCGGTCTCGCTCAGGAAGAGCACGTCGTCGCCGGTGACCGCCTGGTTGAGCGGGGCGCCGTCAGCTTTCCAGTTCGGGAGAAGTTCGTTGATGGCGCGCGGGTCCATCACCGCACCCGACAGAATGTGTGCACCGGGCTCGGAACCCTTTTCCAGCACGACGACGGACACGTCCTTGCCCGTCTCGGCAGCCAGTTGCTTGATGCGAATCGCAGTCGCCAGGCCGGCGGGACCGCCGCCGACGACAACGACGTCATACTCCATGGACTCTCGCGGGCCGTATTGTTCGAGGAGCTGCTGCTGGTTCATAAGTGTCTCTTCGCTGCTTTTGGGACAGTTAGGGGCGTTTGCTTATTGGTATGACGGATTGGTGCATTAGAATTTTCCGCATTGTCCGGGACACGCCCGGATGCGGCAAGGGAAATTTCTGAACGATCGTTCGATTTTTTGCTAAGCTGCGCCCAAATCACACGCCGGTGTTGCTTCGGAGCAGCTCGGCGCATCTCGAACCAACACACGGGGAACACGCATCATGGGTTTGTCGATCAATCTGGAAGGCAAGGTCGCGCTGATCACGGGCGCGTCGAGCGGCCTCGGAGCGCGCTTTGCACACACGCTGGCGGCCGCCGGCGCGAAGGTCGTGCTGGCCTCGCGCCGTGTCGAGCGCCTGAAAGAACTGCGCGCCGACATCGAATCGAGGGGCGGCAGCGCGCACGTCGTGCGCCTGGACGTGACGGACCCAGACAGCATCCGCGCCGCCATCGCGCACGCTGAAACGGAGGCAGGTACCATCGACATCCTTGTCAATAACTCGGGGGTGTCGACCACGCAGCGCATGGTGGACGTTTCGCCCGACGACTTCGATTTCGTATTCGACACCAACACGCGCGGCGCCTTCTTCGTTGCCCAGGAAACGGCCAAGCGCATGATTGCGCGCGCCAAGGGCGCCGAGAAGAACGGCTCGCCGCTGCCGCAGTCGCGCATCGTCAACATTGCCTCGGTGGCAGGGCTGAAGGTGCTGTCGCAGATTGGCGTGTATTGCATGAGCAAGGCGGCCGTGGTGCACATGACCAAGGCCATGGCGCTGGAGTGGGGCCGTTACGGCATCAATACCAACGCGATCTGCCCGGGCTATATCGATACCGAAATCAATCATCATCACTGGGAAACCGAACCCGGCCAGAAGCTGGTGCAGATGCTGCCCCGCAAGCGCGTCGGCAAGCCGGAAGACCTGGATGGCCTGATTCTGCTGTTGGCGTCGGATCAGTCGGACTTCATCAACGGTGCCGTCATCAACGCCGACGACGGTATGGTGTGAAGCCCCGGGGGCTTAGTGCCCCATCAGCCGCTGCACAAGTTCCAACGAGGTGTTGGCGGCGTATTTCTTCATCAACCGCGCGCGGTAGATCTCCACTGTGCGCGGGCTGATCTCCAATTGCTTGCCGATCTGCTTGCTGGTCTTGCCCTCGACCAGTTGCGCGGCGATGTCGCGTTCGCGCGGCGTGAGCGCTGCCGTGACCGGGCGATGCGCTGAGAGATCTTCGAACGTCCAGATGCCTTCGCCCAGCGGTTTCGCGCGATCCAGGGCGCGGCCGGTGACGTGGCACCAGAACAGCTCGCCATTGGCGCGCTTCATGATGCGTTCGTCGGAGTAGCTGCCGCGCGCATTCATGACGGGGATGATGCGCGCGCCGGTACGCTCGTATTCATCGTGCGTTGGATAAAGCAGCTCGAACGACTGCCCGATCATCGTCGTGCGTGCGTGGCCGAAGATGCGTGCGGCTTCATCATTGACGTCGAGCATGACCCGCTCGCGGGACATCACCATGCCGACAGGGGCAAGCTGGAACGCAGTCTGATAGTCGAGGGCGGGCATATGTATTCGTACGTATTGCTGCGTCGCGCGACGCTTGCGTATTCTCGCCAGATTGTATCGTTACTATTTTCCGGCGCTGCATCGCACAAACCCCAACTGTGTGATCGGTCAAAACCCTGCCGGATTTGTTGGACCACCAAGGAAGGAGCACGCATGAACAAAATCTTCGCCAGCGCCAGCGAGGCGCTCGCGGGCGTCGTCAAGGACGGCCAGACCATCGCCGTGGGCGGCTTCGGCCTGTGCGGCATTCCGGAAGCGCTGATTGCCGCGCTGCGCGATTCGGGGGTCAAGGGCCTCACATGCATCTCCAACAACGCGGGCGTGGATGGCTTTGGCCTAGGCCTGCTGCTGGAAACCCGTCAGATCAAGAAGATGATTTCGTCCTACGTGGGCGAAAACAAGGAGTTCGAGCGCCAGTATCTGGCCGGCGAACTCGAGCTGGAATTCACCCCGCAAGGCACGCTGGCCGAAAAGCTGCGCGCTGGTGGCGCTGGCATCCCGGCGTTCTTCACCAAGACCGGCGTCGGCACGCTGGTCGCCGAGGGCAAGGAGCTGCGCGAGTTTGACGGCGAGACGTACGTCATGGAGCGCTCGCTGGTGCCCGATGTGGCGCTGGTGAAGGCGCAGGTGGCTGACAAGTCCGGCAACCTGCGGTTCAACCTGACCGCACGCAACTTCAACCCCGCTGCGGCTACGGCCGGCAAGATCTGCATCGTCGAAGTCGAAGAGATCGTTGAAGTGGGCGAGCTTGCACCAGACGACATCCATCTGCCGGGTATCTACGTGCACCGCATCGTGCTGAATGCCACGCCCGAGAAGCGCATCGAAAAGCGCACCATCCGAGCAGCCAACTAAGGAGACCGACATGGCCTGGACACAAGACCAAATGGCGGCGCGCGCTGCCCAGGAGTTGCAAGACGGCTTCTACGTCAACCTCGGCATCGGCATCCCGACGCTGGTTGCCAATCACACCGGCGACAAGGAAGTCTGGCTGCAAAGCGAAAACGGCATGCTGGGCATCGGCCCGTTCCCCACGGAAGACGAAGTGGATGCCGACCTGATCAACGCAGGCAAGCAGACCGTGACCACACTGCCCGGCAGCGCCATCTTCGGCAGCGACCAGAGCTTTGCGATGATTCGCGGCGGCAAGATCAACCTGTCGATTCTGGGTGCGATGCAGGTAAGCGAGACGGGCGATCTGGCCAACTGGATGATCCCCGGCAAGATGGTCAAGGGCATGGGCGGCGCGATGGACCTCGTGGCCGGTGTCAAGCGTGTGATCGTGCTGATGGAGCACACCGCCAAGAAAAAGGACGGCACTGAAGACCTGAAGCTGCTGCCTAAGTGCACGCTGCCGCTGACCGGCGTGGGTGTGGTCGATCGCATCATTACGGACCTTGGCGTGATCGACGTGACCGAGCAGGGCCTGAAGCTGATCGAAACCGCGCCGGGCGTTTCGCGCGAAGAGATCCAGGCCAAGACTGGCGTCAACCTGCTGTAATTCGGAGACCGCAATGCTGCAAGGAAAAACTGCCCTCGTCACGGGCTCGACCAGCGGGATCGGTCTGGGTATCGCCTGCTCGCTGGCCGCGCAGGGCGCCAACATCATCATGAACGGCTTTGGCGATGTTGAAGCGCCCAAGGCGCAGATCGCGGCCGCCGGCAAGAACGCCATCCGCATCGGATACCACGGCGCCGACATGAGCAAGCCGGCCGAGATCGAAGCGATGTTCGCCTATGCCGACACCGAGTTCGGCGGTGTGGACATCCTCGTCAACAATGCCGGCATCCAGTACGTGGCCAATGTCGAGGATTTCCCGACCGAGCGTTGGGACGCCATCATCGCCATCAACCTCACCTCGGCTTTCCACACGACGCGGCTTGCCGTGCCGGGCATGAAGCGCAAGAACTGGGGCCGCATCATCAACATCGCTTCGGCGCATGGGTTGGTGGCATCGGCGCAGAAGTCGGCGTATGTTGCGGCCAAGCACGGTATCGTCGGCTTCACCAAATCGGTGGCGCTGGAGACGGCGCAGACGGGCATCACGTCCAATGCGATCTGTCCGGGCTGGGTGCTGACACCGCTGGTGCGGAAACAGATCGATGCGCGCGCCGAGAAGGACGGCCTGTCCGCGCTCGAAGCCAAGAAGGATCTGCTGATGGAAAAGCAGCCCTCGGGCGAATTCGTCACGCCTGACCAGCTCGGTGCGCTGGCGGTGTTCCTGTGCAGCGATGCGGCCGAACAGGTGCGCGGCGTGGCGTGGAACATGGATGGTGGCTGGGTCGCGCAGTAAGCCGATCTGCTTCAGAAAAAGCCTCGCTTCGGCGGGGCTTTTTTGTTTTTGATGGACGGTGCATGTCTGCTGCACCGCCGCATGCTTGCGGGCCCGCGTACAATCAGGCTTCGCTGTCTCCGTCATTCCCATGTAGGAGTTGTTCATGCCAGTTTCGCCGCGCCTTGCCTTCGTGCAGTGCCTGAGCCCGTCCGGCTTGCACCGGATGGCGTATCACGAGTGGGGCGATGCGCAGAATCCGCGAGTGCTGGTCTGCGTGCATGGCCTCTCGCGCACCGGGCGTGATTTCGACGTGCTGGCGCAGGCGCTGTGCAACGACTATCGCGTCATCTGTCCCGATGTGGTGGGTCGGGGGCGCTCCGATTGGCTGGCCGATCCGAAAGGTTACGTGCTGCCGCAGTACGCGTCCGACATGGTCACGTTGCTCGCGCGCGTGAATGCCGAGTCTGTCGACTGGTTTGGTACCTCGATGGGTGGCCTGATCGGCATTGGCTTGGCAGGCTTGCCGCAATCGCCGATTCGCAAGCTGCTGCTCAACGATGTAGGCCCGCGGGTGACGGAGTCGTCGTTGACGCGCATTGGCGCTTACCTCGGTTTGAACGTCCGCTTCAAGACGTTCGATGAAGGGCTGGCATACCTCAAGACGATCAGCGCATCATTCGGCCCCCACACGCCGGAGCAATGGCGTGCGTTGAATACCGCGATCCTGAAACCGCAGGGCGGCGAGTGGATCCTGCATTACGATCCGCGCCTCGCCGAGCCCTTCAAGAACACCACGCCCGACATGATCGCTGCCGGCGAAGCCACGCTGTGGAAGTTGTTTGAGGCGATTCCCGGCGAGGTGCTGGTGGTGCGCGGCGCGCATTCCGATCTGCTTACGCGCGAGACCGTCGAGGCCATGATGCAGCGTGGCCAACATGTGAACACGATTGAAATCCCTGACGTGGGCCACGCGCCGACCTTCATCCAGCCGGATCAGGTGGCGATCGCCCGCAAGTTCTTCCTCGGTCAATGACCGTTTGTCCGACCCCATTCGATTTGCAAGATGAGCACTGAACTGAAGCGCTACAACGTCGAACATCGCTATTCCGACGCAGCCGTCTACAACGGCGTCGTCTACGTGGCAGGGCAGGTGCCTGAGACCACGCTCGACGCAGGCATTGCCGAGCAGACGGCGGAAGTGCTCGCCACCATCGATCGCGTGCTGGCCGCCAACGGCAGCGACAAGACGCGCATCCTGATGTGCCAGATCTTCCTGAAAGACATCAGCGAGATTGGCGAGATGAACAAGGTGTGGGACCAGTGGGTCGCCGCCGATTCGAAGAACTCGCCGCCGCGCGCCACCGTTGAGGCCGCGCTGGCCAATCCGAAGTACCGCATCGAAATCGTCGTGACGGCCGCGCAGAAGAACTGAACACGTCGCCCAACAGGCGAGACGCAAGCAGGACGCATCATGGAGAACAAGACCGAACGGCCGGCCGAGGGGCCCGGATCGACGGCAGAGCAGGTCGCCCGGGCGATCGAATATCTCGCGGCGAATGCCGCAGACAGCGTCACGCTGACCGGCGAGCCGCTGGAGTCGCACGCGCGCGGCACGATCGCCATCCTGGAAGCGCTGCGCGTCGACACGCCATCGTTGCAGGCGGCTGCACTGTTCCTGTTGCCCACGCTGGCAATGGACAACGAAAAGGCGCTCGAGCCCGCATTCGGCGCCGAGGTCGTCAAGCTCGTGCACGATGTGCGGCAACTGCTGCGCATTGGCGCAATTGCCGGCCTCGTCAGCCCGACCGATGCCAGCATCACGCGCAAGAACGAAGCGGAAGCGCGCCGCGCGCAAGTCGAGGCGCTGCGCAAGATGTTGCTCGCGTTCGCGCAAGATATTCGCGTGGTGTTGATCCGGCTGGCGTCGCGGCTGCAGTCGCTGCGCTGGCTTGCGCAGACGAAACGCCCGGCGCCGGAAGGCATGGCGCGCGAAACGCTGGACATCTACGCGCCGCTCGCAAACCGCCTGGGCATCTGGCAGCTGAAGTGGGAGCTTGAAGACCTCGGCTTCCGCTTTGAGGATCCGGATACCTACAAGCGTATCGCCCGCCTGCTCGATGAAAAACGCATCGAGCGCGAGAAGTTCATTGGCCAGGCCATCGAGCAACTCCAAAAGACCTTGCACGATGCCGGTATTCAGGCTGAGGTCAGCGGCCGGCCCAAGCACATCTACAGCATCTGGAAAAAGATGCGCGGCAAGGAACTCGACTTTGCTGATCTGTACGACGTGCGCGCCTTCCGTGTCATCGTGGACGACATCAAGGATTGCTACACGGTGCTCGGTTTCGTGCATCACATGTGGCAGCCGATCCCGAAGGAATTCGACGACTACATCTCGCGCCCGAAGGCCAATGGCTACATGTCGCTGCATACGGTGGTGATCGGCGATGACGGCCGCGCGCTCGAGGTGCAGATCCGCACGCGCGAGATGCACCACTTTGCCGAGTACGGCGTGGCCGCGCACTGGCGCTACAAGGAGGCCGGCAGCAAAGGCTACGCCGGGCAGTTCTCCGCCAGCGAGCGCTACGACGAGAAGATCGCCTGGCTGCGCCAGTTGCTCGCCTGGAAAGATGACGCCGAGCACACCGTCGCGCACGAGGATTCCCCGTGGGAGCAACTCAAGCACACCGAGCTGGATGACCACATCTACGTGCTGACGCCCCAGGCGCGCGTGATCGCGTTGCCGCAAGGCGCAACGCCGGTCGATTTCGCCTACTACCTGCACAGCGATCTCGGCCACCGCTGCCGCGGCGCGCGCGTCGACGGCACGATGGTGCCGCTGAACACGCCGCTCAAGAACGGCCAGACCGTCGAGATCGTCACCGTTAAGCAGGGCGGGCCGTCGCGCGATTGGCTCAACACCGAGCTGCACTATCTTGTCAGCCCGCGTGCCCGGACGAAAGTGCGTGCGTGGTTCAACGCGATGGAGCTGGAAGAGACGCTCGCGCAGGGCCGGGCACTCATCGACAAGACACTGCAGCGCGAGGGCAAGACCGCCGTCAACCTGGAAGAGTTGGCCGCCAAGCTCGGCTACAAGACGTCGGATGATCTCTATGCCGTGGTCGCCAAGGACGAGTTGAGCCTGCGCCGCATCGAGGCCGTATTGCGCTCCGATGGGGCGCCGCCGCCGGCACCCGTGGATGACGAAGCGGCCTTCACGAAGAAGAGCCGCGCCACCAGCGTTGCTCGTGGCGCCAAGAGTGGCGTGCTGGTGGTGGGCGTCGATTCACTCCTCACGCAAATGTCGCGTTGCTGCAAGCCTGCGCCCCCAGACCCAATCGTTGGCTTTGTCACACGCGGGCGTGGCGTATCGATCCACCGGCAGAGCTGTGCGACGTTTCAGCAGTTGGCTGCCCGGGCTCCTGGCCGTGTGATCCAAACGGAGTGGGGCCAACGCAGCGATTCGGTCTATCCGATCGACATCCAGGTCGAGGCGCTGGACCGGCAGGGCTTGTTGCGCGACATCTCGGAAATCCTCTCGCGCGAGAAGATCAACGTGACCGGCGTGCGCACGCTGTCGAGCAAGGGCGTTGCGAAAATGCAGTTCACCGCAGAGGTATCAGAGGCGACACAACTGCAGCGCGCGCTGACTTTGATCGAAGAAGTGCAAGGGGTGTTGACAGCCCGGCGGAAGTGACGGTATAGTTTCGTTCTTAGGCAGGCTCGTAGCTCAGCTGGTTAGAGCACCACCTTGACATGGTGGGGGTCGTTGGTTCGAGTCCAATCGAGCCTACCAACGCATTTAGCAGGGCGCGTCGGGTAGGATGTCCAAGCCGTCATCCTCGCAATTCCCGGGCTTGTCCCGTACAACTGAACACAAGGCGAAATATGATTCAGGCACCGCGAACTACAACCGCTTCGGAGCGACAGTAGTCAAGGTGCGTTTTTCGCCCTTTGCGGTCTGCCCAAGCGGTGGATGGCGCAAATGAAAACGCGGCCTTGGCCGCGTTTTTTTTCGTCCGCAGTTTCGTGTCACGCGTGGCGATCAAGCTGAAAGCGCTTCGAAGCATTCGATTCGACAACCTGCTGCGCCGACTTGGCGCGGCGCACGACAGAATAACGACCGCTGCGCATCTCTGAAACCGGAAATGCGTAACGGTGACTCCACAGGAGCAAGCATGATCGCAATCACGTTGCCGGATGGTTCCCGGCGTGAGTTTCCCGGCCCCGTGACCGTGGCTGAAGTGGCGCAGAGCATCGGTGCGGGCCTCGCCAAGGCTGCGCTGGCTGGTCGCGTAGACGGTCAGATGGTCGACACGAGCTTCTCGATCGATCGCGATGCGAAGCTCGCCATCATCACAGACAAGGACGCCGACGGCGTCGACGTGATCCGTCACTCCACGGCGCACTTGTTGGCCTACGCCGTCAAGGAGCTGTATCCGGACGCGCAGGTCACCATCGGCCCGGTCATCGAAAACGGCTTTTATTACGACTTCGCCTACAAGCGGCCCTTCACGCCGGAAGACCTCGTCGCCATCGAAAAGAAGATGACGGAGCTCGCCAAGAAGGACGAGAAGGTCACACGTGAAGTGCTGAGCCGCGACGAAGCTGTCAAACTGTTCCAGGGCATGGGCGAGAAGTACAAGGCCGAGATCATCGCCTCCATTCCGGAAGATCAGGAAATTGGCCTGTACCGCGAGGGCAACTTCGTCGACCTCTGCCGCGGCCCGCACGTGCCATCCACGGGCAAGCTCAAGGTCTTTAAGCTGATGAAGGTGGCGGGCGCGTATTGGCGCGGGGACCACAACAACGAGATGCTCCAGCGCATCTACGGCACGGCCTGGGCCAAGAAGGAAGACCAGGAAGCCTACCTGCGCATGCTGGAAGAGGCTGAAAAGCGTGACCACCGCAAGCTCGGCCGCGAACTCGACCTGTTCCACATCGACGAGTACTCGCCTGGCACGGTGTTCTGGCATCCGAAGGGCTGGACGCTCTGGCAGGAGATCGAGCAGTACATGCGTCGCGTGTATCGCGAGAACGGCTACCAGGAAGTGAAGGGGCCGCAGATTCTCGACAAGACGCTGTGGGAGAAGACCGGCCACTGGGACAAGTACCGCGAGAACATGTTCATCACGGAATCGGAAAAGCGCGAATACGCGCTCAAGCCGATGAACTGCCCCGGCCACATCCTCATCTACAAGCAGGGCATCAAGAGCTACCGCGACCTGCCGCTACGCTTCGGCGAGTTTGGCGCATGCCACCGCAACGAGCCTTCGGGTGGCCTGCACGGCATCATGCGCGTACGCGGCTTCACGCAGGACGATGGTCACATCTTCTGCACGGAAGACATGATCCAGGCCGAGGTGACGGCGTTTACGACGTTGCTGCAGAAGGTCTACAAGGACTTCGGCTTTACCGAGATTCTTTACAAGCTGTCGACGCGTCCGGAAAAGCGCATCGGCACTGAAGAAAGCTGGGACCGTGCCGAGGCTGCGTTGGCCGAGGGCTTGCGTGCGTCGGGTTGCGAATTCGAGTACCTGCCGGGCGAGGGCGCGTTCTACGGCCCGAAAATCGAATATGTGCTCAAAGACGCACTCGGCCGCCAGTGGCAGTGCGGCACGATCCAGGTCGACCCGAACTTGCCGGAACGCCTGGACGCCGAGTTTGTAGGCGAGGATGGCGCACGCCATCGCCCCATCATGCTGCACCGGGCCATCGTCGGCAGCCTGGAGCGCTTTATCGGTATCTTGATCGAGCAATATGCCGGAGCGCTGCCGACGTGGCTTTCGCCCGTGCAGGTTGCGGTTCTCAGTATTACCGATTCGCACGCCGAATACGCCCAATCCGTTGCGCAATCCCTGCAAAAACAAGGATTTAGGGCGGTCGTTGATTTGCGGAATGAGAAGATTGGGTATAAAATCCGCGAGCATTCCGTGCAGAAGGTCCCATACCAGGTTGTGGTTGGCGACAAAGAGCGGGATGAAAATCAGGTGGCCGTGCGTGCCCGTGGCAACGTCGATCTAGGCTCCATGCCGCTGTCGGCGTTCGTTGAGCGACTGCAGAACGATCTCGCCAACAAGTCATGAGCTGGGCACGGCCTGTTTTTTTGATTCTTCGAGGACATCAACATCGCTACTGAGAAATCTCACCGCATCAACCGCGAGATCAGCGCACCGGAAGTCCGGCTGACCGGGGTTGAGGGGGAAGCGCTCGGCATCGTCAAGCTGTTCGACGCACTGCGTCTGGCAGAAGAGAAAGACGTCGACCTGGTCGAGATCGCGCCGACTGCGCAGCCGCCCGTCTGCCGCCTGATGGACTATGGCAAGTTCAAGTATCAGGAACAGAAGAAGGCCCACGACGCCAAGTTGAAGCAGAAGGTTATCCAGGTGAAGGAAGTCAAGTTCCGCCCTGGCACCGACGACAACGACTACGGCGTTAAGCTGCGCAACGCAACGCGTTTCCTGGAGGATGGTGACAGGGTCAAGGTTACCTTGCGCTTCCGCGGCCGCGAAATGGCTCACCAGGAACTCGGCATGCGCGTGCTGGAGCGTATCAAGACTGACCTGGAGGAGTTCGGCCAGGTTGAGCAGATGCCGAAGATGGAGGGGCGCCAGGCAGTGATGATGTTGGCACCCAAGAAGAAAAAGTAATGCAGTGGTGGCCGGACGTTTCCGGCTGCGCTGAGCAGGTTCCAGACGGAAACGTCGGAAAACGCGGCAGGTCTCAAAGCCTGCAGCGATACAACAAGTGAGCCCGGGTCTTGCAAGTGTCGGCGCCAGCCGTCCACCTGGCTTCATGTCAAAAGCGGAGTTGTTCCATGCCGAAGATGAAGACGAAGAAAAGCGCCTCCAAGCGCTTTACTGCCCGTCCTGGTGGCACGATCAAACGTGGCCAAGCCTTCAAGCGTCACATCCTGACCAAGAAGACCACCAAGAACAAGCGTCACCTGCGCGGTACCGAGGGCGTCCATGAGACGAACCTGAAGTCCGTTCGCGCAATGATGCCGTACGCCTAACCCTAACTAACTACGAAAGGAGCATTTCATGCCTCGAGTAAAACGTGGGGTCACAGCGCGGGCCCGTCATAAGAAGGTTATCAGCGCAGCCAAGGGTTACCGCGGCCGCCGCAATAACGTTTATCGCATCGCCAAGCAGGCGGTCATGCGTGCTGGCCAGTACGCCTACCGCGATCGTCGTAACAAGAAGCGTGTGTTCCGCGCGCTCTGGATTGCACGTATCAACGCTGGCGCACGCGAGCATGGTCTGACCTACAGCAAGTTCATGAACGGCCTGAAGAAGGCGTCCATCGAGCTGGACCGCAAGGTGCTGTCGGACATGGCCATTCACGACAAGGTGGCTTTTGCTGCCATCGTGAACCAGGTGAAAGCCAACGTCGCCTGAGTTGGATTGGCCGGGCGGGCTGCTGGAATTGCCCAGTGACTTTGCCGGCCGATCACCCTGACGGGGCTCTCACCGAGCCCCGTTTTTTATTCCGCGCATTTCGCGGACCCGAATCACCCGAATTTTTTCGCTCGCCTTCCCATGTCACTGGATCTGGATCAAGTCGTCGTCGATGCCCAAAACGCGTTTGCCTCTGTGGAGGACAACGCCTCGCTGGAAAACGAGAAAGCACGCTTTCTCGGTAAGTCTGGCGTGCTGACCGACTTGCTCAAAGGCTTGGGCAAGCTCGATCCGGAGACGCGCAAGTCCGAAGGCGCGCGCATCAACCAGGCCAAGAGCCGCGTTGAAGAGGCGCTGACCGCCCGCCGCCAGGCGCTGGCCGATGCGCTGATGAACGCCCGTCTGGCCGCCGAGGCGATCGACGTGACGCTGCCCGGCCGCGATGTGGCCGAGGGCAGCCTGCACCCGGTGATGAACACCTGGGAGCGCGTGGCCAAGATCTTCGGCTCGATCGGTTTTGACGTGGCTGACGGCCCCGAAATCGAATCGGACTGGATGAACTTCACTGCGTTGAACAACCCGGACAACCATCCGGCGCGCTCGATGCAGGACACCTTCTACATCGATGGCCGCGACAGCGAAGACAAGCTCTTGCTGCTGCGCACGCACACCAGCCCGATGCAGGTGCGTTACGCCCGCATGCACGTCGAGAGGTACAAGCACCTCGACCGCATTCCGCCCATCAAGGTCATCGCGCCGGGCCGCACGTACCGCGTCGACAGCGATGCCACGCACTCGCCGATGTTCCATCAGGTCGAAGGCCTCTGGATTGCCGACAACATCAGCTTCGCAGACCTGAAGGGCGTCTATACCGACTTCCTGCGCAACTTCTTTGAGCGGGACGACATCCAGGTGCGTTTCCGCCCGTCGTATTTCCCGTTCACCGAACCGTCGGCCGAGATCGACATGGCGTTCGGCAACGGCAAATGGCTGGAGATTTCCGGTTCTGGCCAGGTGCACCCGACCGTGGTGCGCAACATGGGCCTGGACCCTGAGCGCTACATCGGCTTTGCGTTCGGCTCCGGCCTGGAGCGCCTGACGATGCTGCGCTATGGCATCAACGACCTGCGCCTGTTCTTCGAGGGCGATGTGCGTTTCCTGCGCCAGTTCGCGTAAGCGCCGAGCGCTCGCACTGGTACCTCGTCGCCCCGTTAATCGAATTTCTTTTCTGTCGCGCCATGCAATTTCCGGAATCCTGGCTTCGCAGTTTCGTCAATCCGTCGATCACCACGGATGAGCTCTCCCATCGCCTGACGATGGCGGGTCTCGAGGTGGAAGAGGTCGACCCCGTTGCACCGCCGTTCTCGCAGATCGTTGTCGGCCATGTGGTCGAGGTGAACAAACACCCGGATGCCGATCGCCTGAACGTCTGCAAGGTCGATGCGGGCACGGGCGAGCTGCTGCAGATCGTCTGCGGCGCGCCGAACGTGTCGGTGGGCATCAAGGTGCCGTGCGCGATGGTCGGTGCCGAGCTGCCGCCTGGCGAAGATGGCAAGCCGTTCAAGATCAAGATCGGCAAGCTGCGCGGCGTGGAGAGCTACGGCATGCTGTGTTCGGCGCGCGAGCTGAAGCTGTCGGAAGATCACGGCGGCCTGCTAATCCTGCCGGAAGACACGCCGGTCGGCGAAGACATTCGCAAGGTGCTGGATCTGGATGACCAGATCTTCATCATCAAACTCACACCCAACAAAGCGGATTGCCTGTCGATCCATGGGGTGGCGCGCGAAGTGTCCGCGCTGACCGGCGCACCGATCACCGTGCCGTCGATGGCGCCCGTGGCGGTGACGCTCGCTGACAAGCTGCCGGTCAAGGTGGAAGCACCGGACCTGTGCGGTCGCTTTTCGGGTCGCATCATTCGCGGCGTGAACGCGCACGCGAAGACGCCGGCCTGGATGGTTTCGCGCATCGAGCGCGCGGGCATGCGCAGCGTGTCGGCGTTGGTTGATATTTCGAACTACGTGATGCTTGAGCTAGGCCGTCCGTCGCACGTCTTCGACCTGGACAAGATCCACGGCGGCCTGACGGTGCGCTGGGGCAAGGCTGGCGAACAACTGAAACTGCTCAACGGCGACACCATCACCGTCGACGAAAAGGTCGGCGTGATCTCGGACGAGCAGGCCATCGAAAGCCTTGCCGGCATCATGGGCGGCGACAAGACGGCTGTCACGCTCGACACACAGAACATTTACGTCGAGGCTGCATTCTGGTGGCCGGCGGCTATTCAAGGCCGCGCGCGGCGCTACAACTTCTCGACCGATGCCGGCCATCGCTTCGAGCGAGGCGTTGATTACGCGACCACCGTTGAACACATCGAACGCATCAGTGCGCTGATCCTCGAAATCTGCGGCGGCCAGGCTGGCCCGATCGACGATCAGATCGTCAATCTGCCCAAGCGCGAGCCGGTGCGCATGCGCGTCGCACGTGCTGCACGTGTGCTCGGTATTCCGCTGTCGCACGACGTTGTGGCAGACGTGTTCAAGCGCCTCGGCCTCACGTTCAGCGTGGACGGCGATGTGTTCATCGTCGAGCCACCGTCGTATCGCTTCGACCTCGAAATCGAGGAAGACCTGATCGAAGAGGTCGCCCGCATCTACGGTTTCGAGCAGATTCCTGCCAAGCCGCCAGTGGCCGAGAGCGCGATGCGCCCGACCGACGAGGCGCGCCGCACCATGCACGACGTGCGTCATGCTGTGGCCGCGCGCGATTACCACGAGGTCGTCAACTTCGCCTTTGTCGAAAGCGAGTGGGAGGCCGACTTTGCCGGCAACACCAACCCGATTCCGCTGCTGAACCCGATTGCCAGCCAGTACTCGGTGATGCGCAGCACGCTCATCGGCGGCTTGCTCGACAAGGTCCGTTACAACGTGAACCGCAAGGCTTCGCGCGTGCGCATGTTCGAGGTGGGGCGCGTGTTCCACCGCGATGCGAGTGTCGCCGACGGTGGTCTGTCGATCGCAGGCTACGCACAACCGATGATGGCGGGCGGCATTGCGTATGGTCCATCCAAGGAAGAGCAGTGGGGCGTGCAGGCACGTCCGGTTGATTTCTTCGATGTGAAGGGCGATGTCGAGTCTCTGCTGTGGCCGCTGCAGGCGCGCTTTGAGCGGGCCGAACATCCTGCGCTGCATCCAGGCCGCTCGGCGCGCATAGTGCTGAATGGCCGTGCCGTCGGCTGGATTGGTGAGCTGCATCCGCGTTGGCTGCAGAAGTACGATTTGGCGACCGCGCCGGTGGTGTGGGAAGTCGAGCTCGATGCCATTACCGCAGTAGGCCTGCCGAAGTATCGTGAAGTGCCGCGCGTGCCGGCCGTGACGCGCGACATCGCGCTGGTCGTGCGCCAGGATGTGGCGGTGCAGGACCTGGTCGACACGTTCGAGAAGGCGGCTGTCGGCACCCCATGGCAGCGTTATCTGCAGGGCGTTGTGCTGTTCGATGAGTTCCGTCCGAAGGCCGCCACCGCTGCCATTGGGGCGCAGGAGAAAAGCCTTGCCTTCAGAATTACGTTGCAAGATACTGACAGCACCCTTCAGGACGACATTGTCGAGGCCGCCACACAGCAATTGATTCGAGCGGCCGGCGATGCATTCGGCGCGCGCCTGCGCGCCTGACGTCTCAGACGTCCGCACTGCGCTAGAGACCGCTCGAACGAACCTCCGCATTCGGATCGAATACGCTAAGCGAATCCTATGAACGATCAACACGCGCCAGCGTTGGCGGCATCCTTGGGCGACTCGCTCGGTTCTTCTTCGGCAGCATTGGCCGACGCACGTGATGCGCGCGGTCAGGACGTGCCGACGCTTACCAAAGCCGAGCTTGCCGAGATGCTGTTCGAGCAGGTCGGCTTGAACAAGCGTGAGTCGAAGGACATGGTCGAGGCGTTTTTCGACGTGATTCGCGAGGCGCTCGAACAGGGCGACAGTGTCAAGCTGTCCGGCTTCGGTAACTTCCAGTTGCGCGACAAGCCGCAGCGACCGGGGCGAAATCCAAAGACGGGGGAGATCATCCCCATCACCGCGCGTCGCGTCGTGACGTTCCACGCCAGTCAGAAGCTCAAGGCGCTCGTTGAAGAGCGCGTCGAGCCGCTGCCTGTCGACATCGCGTAATTCTGCTGCGTGATCTCGTTCAGCCGTCTGTTCAATCCGTTTCTCTCGCCAGCCCTGTAGTTCAGCCCTGTATGGCCGCCGATAAACACACGGAGCGGGTCAACCTGCCGCCGATTCCTGCCAAACGCTACTTCACCATTGGGGAAGTGAGCGACCTGTGCGCCGTCAAGCCGCACGTGCTGCGTTATTGGGAGCAGGAGTTCACACAGCTCAAGCCCGTCAAGCGACGCGGCAATCGGCGTTACTACCAGCATCATGAAGTGCTGCTGATCCGGCGTATTCGCGAGCTGCTGTACGAGCAGGGTTTCACGATCAATGGCGCGCGGAACAGGCTGGACGAGTTGCGGCATGGCGTGGCTGCCGCGTCGCCGGTCGAGGCCGATGAGCGGGAAATGGAAGCCGCGGCGCCGATCTCCGCCGCTGCGAGTGGTTCGGTTGATGTTCAGAGCTTGCGGCGTGAGCTGTCGGCCGTGTTGGAAGTGCTGCGTACCGGCCAACCATAAGCCGATATTGCAGACAAGAAGCGCGCAGATAGAAACGAAAAAGCCCGCGTAACGTGATCCGTTACGCGGGCTTTTGTTTTGGTCGGGGCGAGAGGATTTGAACCTCATCAAACCCACGGTGGCATAAGGCTTTGCGGGCAGTGTGTCCGTTGCATCCGCTATGCTGATTGACACAGCGGCATGAGCGTAGCATATCCTGCCATCAATCAGCAGCAAGGGAGTAGATGAATGACAGGCACGAAGCTTCTACTTGCCGCTATTGGGCTCCTTTGCACTGCCGCCCCAACGTTTGGACAGACTGCACAGTCCACATTTGATGGCGAATGGGCAATCATCTACTCCTGCGAAGGTGCCACCGGCCCATACTTTGAGCGTTGCCAGCAAGGCGTGCGCGACATTTTCTTGCTGACCTTGAAGCAGCAGGGGCAATTCGTGTGCGGATATCACCTGACTACAGGCCATTTAGGCAACCGGGTAGACGAAAGCGACCGACCAGGACCATCGGTCAACGGTACGGCAAAAGGCGCCGTGGCGACATTGACTTACCGAAGCGGGCGAACAGGTGAAATTGGGCAAGCTACCCTTACGAGGAAGGGAGGCAGCATAGTTTGGCACGTCACACGTCCGCTGCAGAACGACAACTGGTTCCCTGATGACGCGGTACTGAAGAAGAGGAGCACTCGAACTAGCCAAGCACCGGCTAGTTGCGAATCTACGCAGAGCCCCTGATAGCCGTGCGTGCCGCCGACGCCATTACCAGCCATGGGAGCAAGGGGTATAGCGGAACGACCATCTACACGCACACGGCGAGCCCCAGGACGATCCTGGAGGCACTGGAGCTCATCGAGTGGCCCAGGGTCACGGCGATCCCATGAGGGGCCATATCGGTGCACTGTGGCTTGGGCGTATCCATGGTGAACGTGTACTGTATGAGTGCACAGCATCAAGTAGCCCGGTGCTGCAGGCGCTCCAAACATGAACCATCCCGCATATGGGATTTTGCGAAGGGGCTGCTGCCTCTATGCCAGCGAAGCGCTACGAGCGACTAGCGCGAAGGCAGTGGTGCAACTGCACGTCGTCCTGCAGTACTGAGGTGTCCCTTGGTCACCTCGATATATGATACGGGGCCAAACACCCTCTCGATCCGCCGTGAGCCAGCTCGCTAAAACCTCTATTCGGCTTCAAACCGCAAAGGGAACGGATATTGCGAACTACCAAGAGCACGAAGTTGATCTGTCCGAGTACAGCAAGGTCAAACTGCAGGAACAGAAGTATCCTGGGGTCCGTCGCCGAAATAACCCGATGAGTCTCTACAATTGCCACGGACTTGTGTTCGCCTCGCGAAGAGCCTGGGTCCAGGGTGAGGACCTCAGCAACATCATGCTGGACGATGGATATTTCTCTGTGGAAGAGAAAGACGTATTACCAGGGGATGTCGTCATTTACTTCGACGGGCAAACCCCATCCCATACTGGCTTTGTCGTATCGGTTCGATCTGAAGGTGTCCTTCAAAATATCGAGGTGTGCAGCAAGTGGGGGCATAGCGCCGAATTTATCCACCATGTTGCAAGATCTCCTTACGGAACATTTTATAAATTCTTCAGGATATAAAATGCTGCAGTCGGAAAAATTTGATTTGGATGAGGCGGTTGAGGCTTATGTCTACGCGAACACCCCAAATTTCCTGGAAAAACGACTGCGTCTTTCAACGATCGTTCAGCAACTGAGTTTGCTTTATTCGAGCAGTGAACTTGCCACAACGATTCTGGAAATCGTCAAGAAAGATCCAAGCTCCCGGAGCATTGAAGATGTGTCATTCGCCTATTCGTGCTTAGTTGCACTATTCGAGAAAGACGAGACGTACGCGAATGAGCTACTCAAGGAAGAGCGCATGGCAACCCTCAAATGGGCAGCGGATATGCGCCCGATCTCGTTGAGGCAAGCTGTTGCGATAATGGAGAGCACTGTCAGCGTTTCCCCTGTAATCTTGAACACAAGCAACATACAAGCGTTCGACGCTGTCGCGAAATTTACGATTCCGACGTCGCTTCAGGCACCCGCTCCATCGACATCTTTTTTTGAAAATACGTCATTCTTCAAATTTAAGTGATAGTCTATGAAAGTTACTCAGTCATTCTTTGCCGACACAATTATTCGTGATGCGGAGCGAAACACTATAACGGCAGTTGATTTGCTCGATCATTTCGATATTCGGATGTTCCCGGCAGCCCTACCCAGGCTGTCACTATGCTTTATGATCGAGCGCGAAGAAGGTGATGCTGAACAGAACACCATGGAGTTAAAATTGATTGGGCCACAGGGGGAACATATGTTTCCAGTTCAAGTCAATTTCGACGGCAAGCCTCGCTCTCGCATCATCATGAGATTTGAAGGTTATGTGGTTTTCCAGCCCGGCAGAATCTTGGCCGAGTTGCGCAAGGGCGAAACAGTCGTCGGAACATGCCAAATTCATGCAATCAACGCCGTGGCCTCGAATCCGCCTGACGTAGCAGTGTCTAACTGAGCATGGCTGCAGCGTCAGTTGGAATCTGGTGGTCAGCCTTCCTCGTGTCTGCGGGAGCCGGCACTTGCCTGAGTAAATTGACGGAAGATAGATCGCTACTGGCCCAGTGATTCATAAGAGTAGAGACGGCAGCCTTTCGGTGCGATGTACCCACTTGAGTAAATCCATGTAAGGTAGGTCCCAGGGTCCCTCTATACCTCTATGAGTAGGGAAGATGCTCAACGGGAGCATGGTGACACCACCGAGCCACCGTGCTATCACCATGCTTCCGTGCCGCCAATGATTGGCACTGATTGATGATCGTTGATACCCCCTTCAACTGCTGTCCCTGAGACGACCCAACGACCGCCCGAGTAACTTGACGCAAGGTAGGCGCCCCTATCTTGCTTGCCGTCGTCCATCGAATAAATCCATGCAAGGTAGATGACCCTATCTTCGCTGGCCGCCATTCATCCCTCATTCCGCTGATCATTAGTTATCACTTGTCGGCACCTCATACCGGCTATCGGGTCTTGGACTACGCTTATGTGCGGAGCGCTGACCCAGAGGCCACCAAGACCTGCTGATCAGGGGGCAGCAAAGGCATATCACAAGGTCGCCAGTTTAATTGTTGCTGGCGACATGGCATTCGTGATTGTTCCCTATGGTCCCGGAGAGTTTCAGTACACGGATACGGTACGAGTGAAGCCAGGGCAGCAGGAATATCTAGAAATATTGGGGGGACGGCGCAGCCACCACAGCTTTGGTGGAGCTTCCGGGATACCAGTGACGCTCCCCGCAACAATGCGGGCTCATTTCCCACCCGAAGATTCGTGACACGGTGTCGCCGCCGAACGAAGCAAGTTTCCCCCGTGCGGTCCCCGGCCCTCTCCAGCATGCGTTGGGGACTCTCGCTGCAAGGGGAGCCCCAGGGAATACCAAGGGCAGCCGTCGCCTCTGAGATCAGTCACGCATTGCAGCAGCGTACCGCTTGACAGTGGCGTCACTGAGCCCAAAGTGTTTCGCTGTGGCGCTGATGGATGCTTGGTTGTCCTTGCGCCACTGGATCACGACTGAGGCGTCAGCCTTGGGAGACTGACCAAGAGAAAGCTTCCCACGATGGGTCTTCCCCGTTGCGGCCAGCGACCTCCTTGCTGCCTCCCGGCCAGCCTCGGCCCGCTCATTGATGCGCTGGCGTTCTAGGTCTGCCACCTGAGCTAGCACGGCCACGATGATCTCTCCGACTCCCTTGGCGATCTGGCCGATCCCATGGACGTCCAGCGTGACCCCACGGGCGATTAGCCCCCTGACGACCTTCTGGACGTCCAGGGCATCGCGCCCAAGGCGGTCCAGGGCGTACACACGGATGACGTCTCCCTCGCGAACAAAGGCCAGCAACTGAGCGAACCCAGGCCGCTGTTCTGCCGGTACCCCGCCGCTGACTCCCTCGTCTGAGAACTCACGATCCGCTGGGCCGAGCTTCTGACGCTGGGATTCGATGGATTGGTCCTTCGTCGATACGCGGTAGTAGTTGATGGTTGTCATGGCGTGCCCTGAGTGGCTCAGAAGATAGAGGCTCAGTATGCCTAGCTCAAAAGATAGTATCAACCGCGCTGTGAGCTAACTGTATGAGCCATGGCTCACAGGTAGTAACCATTGAGCTACCTGGGCTCTTGGTGGCACGTCCGGGCCAAGTGCAACGCTCCCGCCCGTCACACGGCATCTGAGCGCCCACCTGACTCCCAGGGGGGGCGTGAGATCGCCCAGTGGTCCCCGCGCCTCGTTGATGCACCAGCGCCGTCTTGTTTTGACCACGCGCATCTGTGCGCACCTGTTCTGTTCGCGCATTAGGCAAGGCCGCAGATCGCCTTTTTTCTCATCATTAGACCCATACTTAATATGACCTCTCTCAAGCTATGCACCGCTGGTCGGCATCTGCTGCCTGCGGATGACATTCACTTCTACCGGGATTCCGGCGACTCGCGAAAGTACCGGGGTGTCTGTAAAGAGTGCTGGAAGCTGGCGAACGCAGCGCGGTACGCCAAGAACCCGGGCAAGCACTGCCGGAACACGTCGGAGGACAGGCGCAACCGAATGGACCGCCAGCGTCTCATGGCGACTCTTGGAGACGTCGCATGACTCACGATGACGTTTCAGCGGAAGTCCGCGTGTGCGGGGAGTGCAATCTCCCGAAACCTGTCTCTGACTACTACGTCCATTACAAACGCGTATGCAGGGCCTGTATCAGCGCCAGAAACAAGCGGCGCTACCAAGAGAAGCGCGATGCCCTGATCGACTACGCCAAGCAGCGGCGAAGCCAGCAGCCGCCCGAGTATGTCACCTGGACCGACATGAAGCAGCGCTGCGAGAACCCCAGGAACAAGGAATATGCGAACTATGGCGGCAGAGGGATCACGGTGTGTCCCGAGTGGCGCGAGGACTTCCGGCGCTTCCTGGCGGACATGGGGACGCGTCCGGGTCCCAGGTACACATTGGAGCGCCAGGACATCAATGGCCCTTATTGTCCGAGTAACTGTCGATGGGCCAGCAACAACGAGCAGCAGAACAACAAGCGGACCAACGTCATCTGCTACCTATGCGGCCCCGATGGCCCCACATACACCGCAGCAGAGCTAGGACGGTCCATGGGCATGAATCCGCAGTATCTCCGCTCGCTGGACTTGCAGTGGCATAGGGACGGTAAGCCAATCCCACCGCTGCCATATGGCGTCCGAGGGCGAATCAAGAATGCGCAGACTGACGATTAACCGCTGTACGCAGCCAATGCCGGTGACGTGCGTGTTCGTGATGCACCGATTATGTAGGATGCCGTTAGTTCTATTTCAACGATAAATACAGGAGGGAGCCCATGTGATTCGCGCCTGTGCTATCAAGGTTTGCGAATTGCTCAGCGGTTCAAATTTGCTGAAGTCTTTCATTTCTCGTCGTTCGTTATTGGTCAGTAGGGGGTTTAGGCGGTCTGCGTACCGCACGTAACTCGGAACTCGTGTGCGTAGTTTCGGCCCAAGTCGTCGCTGTGTAATATCGACCGCATCGAGGGAACTGCAGCCGTGGAGACACTTGATGAAGGACATTCGGAAGCGCCCGCACCGAGCGGCCCCTAGTTTAGTTCCAGAGGAACTGCTCGGGATGAAAGGAGTTTGCCCCATCTGCAAGGCAGGGACCGAGATACCGTGGCTTGAGAAGATGAAATTCCCCAAACATCCTGTTAAGTCCGATCACGGACCGGGGCACTGGGTCCCTGTCGGTATTCCCCTGACATGCTCATCCGAAGCTTGCAAGCATGAATTTTTCGTTGACGTGCCGATTCTTCCGAACCAGAGTCGGTGGGCTCTCTACGGAGACGAAGCTGCACGATACATTAGTAGCCCCCCTGTAGAATATTCGTCAGACCCGCTCCACTTCTACTGCATAACGCTTGTTGCGTTGCATCAGCGTAGGCACGAGCGAGTCCGCAAGCAAATTTTCAATCTGAAAAAAGCAATTCGACCGACCGAAGACCCAGATTCCTGGGTGCATCACTTTACCGAGATATGGGAGAGCAAGCCGGGATCGGGCGTTTTTCGGCTTCAGAATAAGCTTGCCAAGATCGAGCACGCCAAGAAATTCGCGAAAATTATACGAGAGGCCAGGCCGGAATTGGCAACCTTCAATATATCAGGATGTATATTGGTTCCGGGCGATCAAAAGGAGCGAAAGAAATTATTAAAACATCAAAAGCAGAGCGCATTCTCGGAGTCGATCTTAACGACTCTCAGAGAGTTTAGAAGGCAAGAGAAAAGCATCAATTGGATATTTGACAATATCCAAGATACTACCTTGGGTGGCAAAGCTGAAGGTTGGGCGTCCGAATGCTTTTTGGGTCTCCAGTACACGCGCTTGTTCTGTTGGCTTTCAGCCGGCGCTACTGTACTTGAACCCTCTTTCGTACGCCCAGGCTCGCACTTCCTGTTAGAAGTGGCTGATTTCATTAGCTATTGCGTTGCACGAGACTTTGAACGCGCAATCATCGGCCAGCGCCCTGATTTTCCTACTACCCTTTTGGGGCGAGGCTTCTATCAGGGAACTCTTGGCAATGGTGATGTGGAAAACCTCTGGGAGGTTGGACTTCCTTTGAAGAAATTCTATGGTTTAGAAATCCCCAAAAATTGAGTCTGATTGGAGTTGATGCGTCAGTGTGATGACAGGGCCGTCACCTTGCAGCCTCAGGCCAATCAATGCGATCCAGTGCCTCAAGCATGACGGGGAGTGATGCCTCTTTGGTGTAGACCCTCCGGCCCGCCGATCCCTGAGCACTATGACCGGTGATCGAATCCATGGTGGCCTCACCGACATCTCTCTCAGCCAATGCTGATCGGAGCCAATGGCGGAATTTGTGCGACCCCTCCAACCTGCCTAGGGGCAGATCAGCATCGGCGCGGAATTGCCGGAACCATTGGACCAATGTGTCCCCCGGGCCTCGGGCTCTCCCGCAGGCTGAAGGGAGGGCTGATCCGGTGCCACCCGTGATCCCTTGGAGCCATTGAGCAAACCATGGATTGTCCATGAGGTGTCCAGCTAGTGGCACGATTCGCTCGGACTCCTGAGTCTTCACCGTGCCCGCTTCGGCGGTGATCCGTACCGTCATGATTCCGCTGCGGCTCTGGAAGTCCTCTTTCCGTAGCTGTGCAATCTCACCAATGCGGGCGCCGGTGTGGAGCAGCAGGAGCAATGCGGCTCGTCCATCGGTCGGGGCGACGTCCTGCCACGATGGGGTGTCGTCCATCTGCGCCGAGAACAAGGGGTGAGCTAACATGCGGTTTAGCTCATCGTCGGTCCAGGGCGTTCTCGACTTCGCTCCGACCGTCTTGTCGAATGAAAGGTCGAGGGGATTCCGTGCCAGTAGATCGACTTTCACCGCCACATTTGCAAGGGACGTGATGCATGCCGCATGGTTGCCAGCCGTCTTACGCGCCAAGTTGCGCTCCGGGGCAAGAAGGAAGTCCACAAACCTAGCGCCCACTGCTTTTGTCAGGTCCGCAAGTGGCACCACGCCTACCGCCTGTTCAAAAAGCGCCAGCGCTTTCTTGGTACGTCCGATAGCGTTGGGCTTAGGGGCATTGCGGACAATCCACATAGGTACTACGTCTCGCAGCGTCTTGGGCGCAAGCTCCGGTTCTATGGGCTTCGCTACACTCGGCGCGGGCGGGTCCTGGGGGGTCTCAACGGGCTCCCCGGAATCTCGTTTCTCCACGTTCTGCCACGCCCGCACCATAGCCCCAAGGACTCGTTGCAGAGACATGCGAGCTTGCGGCTGGGCCCAGTCCACGCGGATCGAGAGCGCGGCACACGCGGCCTCAGCGATCCGCCGCGCGGCATCTAGTCGTCCCACCATCAAGTCCGTCCTCAGCAGGCGCACGATGGCCCTGTGAATGTCGCTGACGTTTTCGTATTGCTCGGGGTCCAGATACTCGCCTACGGCATCCCATGCCTCGTTGACGACGGGGCGACCAGACAAAATGCCCAGGGGGGCCGTGGAGCTGACCATCTGCGCGAAATGTCGGGGATTGCTTCGTAGCAGGTCGTCTATGGCAAGGATGTCCCGCTCGGCCTTCTGCACGATATAGGCGACCAATTCATCCGTGATTGGCGTAGGAGCAGCAGGACGGGCCCCGGCTCGCATTTCATCGAACTTGCGCCGGTACTCGGCGAGGATCGCGTGCGCCCGTGCAGCAGCCTCATTGCGGTCCTTGGTTCCAAGGCTTGCGCGGTAAGCATCCGTGGCAGGCTTGCCGTTCGGCTGTAGCGGCCAGATGTGGCGGATGTCCTGGGGGACGCCGATGCGAAGGTGGAACGTGGAGCCTCTGAGACGGACTCCGGCAGGAAGGGCGACGGGCATGGGTGTTGGCATCTCCGCATTTTTGCACAGCGGATTGACACACTCCAGAGACACGCCCGGAAATGGAAAAGCCCGGGAACCCTTGTCAGTACTGGCATTCCCAATACTGGCTTAGGTTCCCGGGCCTTATATCCTGGTCGGGGCGAGAGGATTTGAACCTCCGACCACCTGCACCCCATGCAGGTACGCTACCAGGCTGCGCTACGCCCCGAAGCCTGAAAGTATAACAGAGGCGTGGCGCCGATGACTAGTAGTTCGCTCACAGTTCGAGCACTTGCCGTGTGGTCGTGTTCCGTATGGCTGCGGCAAAGAAAGTCCTTGCGCTAGAGTGCGCTCTAGCACCTGTAATCGGAGCATTCACACTAGGAGGCTCCCATGAACGCGCTCGAGAACAAGCAGATCTTGCAGGCCGCTTTTGCCGAACTGGCTGTGAGCAACGCCAAGCCATTCGTTGATCTCATGACGGATGATTTCTGCTGGGTATGCACCGGTACGACGCAGTGGTCTCGTCGCTATGCCGGTAAGCAGACGGTGCTGGATGAGCTGTTCGCGCCGCTGCGCGCGAAGCTCGGTCGCATCACGACGGTTGCCAATCGCTTTATTGCCGATGGCGATACCGTGGTCGTAGAGGCGCAAGGTCGCAACACGACGCGCGATGGCGTTGCCTATAACAATCAGTACTGCTTCGTCATCCACATGCAGGAGGGCAAGATGCGCGAACTGATCGAATACTTCGACACCGATCTCGTCAACCGGGCGCTTGGCCATCCGGCAGCTGTCTCCACCGCGTCCCATGGCTGAGCGCGATCCGGCTCGGTTGCTGATCGGTGCCTTGGCTGAACGCACGGGCCGCAGCATTCATACGATTCGCTGGTACGAGGCGCAGGGGTTGATTCCTGGCGTTGCGCGCGATGCAACGGGCCGACGTATTTACACCGAGCAACATGTCAACTGGCTCGAGTTGATGGAGCGCCTGCGCAACACAGGGATGTCCGTCGCACAGATGCGCGAATACACGGCGCTGGTGTGCGAGGGCCGTAGCACCTTGAAAGCTCGACATGCGTTGCTGGTGGCGCATCGTGCGCAGGTGACGCGGATGATCGCGGAGTGGACGCACTCGCTTGCGCTGATCGACGGCAAGATCGATTTCTACGGCGAATGGGTGGCCACGGGAACGCGGCCCGCACGCGAGCCTAGCCTGTCGCAAAGCACCACGAAAACGCGCACGCATCGCAAGCCCAAGCGCTAGCGATGGCGGGGACGTTGGCGGATGATCAATCCGGTGCGCGCCGATACCGCGCTGGCGTCATTCCCAGTTGCTGCTTGAACGCCTTGCCGAATGCCGCTTCGGATTGATAGCCGACGCGCGCCCCGATTTCTCCTGCACTAAGCCGCGTATGGACCAACGCGTCGCACGCGAGCGTCATGCGCACGCGCGTGAGAAAGTCCCACACCGTCATGTCGGCGCGCGCCTTGAAGTGCCGCGCGTAGGTGGCGCGCGACATGGCTGCCAGATCGGCGAGGGTGTCGATGGTCCACGCACGCTCTGGCGCGCTGAGCATGGCTTGTACGGATGGTCCGAGGCGCGTGTCTGACAGCAGCGTCAGCGTGCCGGGGCTCGCGTTTTCCTGCTGGCCATACACGCGCAGTGCCATTGTCAGCAACGCTTGGCTCAACGAGGTAACGATCGCCAGCGCGCCGGGCGCGCGGGTTTCGGCTTCGTCGCGCATCAGTGCGATGAGCGCCTGCAGTGCCGGATACGACGCGCTATCACTCAATGACACGTGCAGCGGATCGGGCAGCGTACGCACCAGCAACGTAGTCGAGCCGTGCTCGTGAACGAATCGGCCGCAAAGCAGATCGACGTCGGCGGCACCCCGGCCGGTTTGGCGAAGCGGCAGCATGCCGTCATGCGAGTTGCGGGGTTTCCGGGTGGGTGCGTCGGCAGCGCTGAGGTCGTGAATGGTGTGTGCCGCGCCACGCGGGAACAGGATGAAATCGCCTTCGCGCAGCGTGAGCGTGCCGCCGCCAGCGTCGACCAGGCAACTGCCCGACAGCACGAGGTGGAACAGCACTTGCCCATTCGGCTCCGGATCATGCGGGATCGAGAAGGGCCCTTGGAACAGGCAGCGCAAATCGAGGCTGGCCTGCGGCCGGGTGAGTTGAATGAATTGGCTGAGCGCATCCATTGAGACGATTTCGATGGAAATTGCGTTTATCAAGTATTCAACGGATCGCACGTCAAGACAATACTCTTCCCAACGGCGCGGCATCGGGCCAGCGCCACACCACCGGAGCACATCATGCTGAACTGGGTCGAGTATCGGAAGGAATTGCTGGGTCGCATTGGCGAGATCGGTCGGATCACGCCGGATACGGTCAAGGGCTACAAGACGCTGTCGGCGGCCACGACGGGCAGCCTGGACGCGAAGACCCGCGAACTGATCGCGCTGGCCGTGGCGGTGACCGCGCGTTGCGATGGCTGTATCACCGTGCACACCGCCGAGGCGGTCAAGCATGGTGCAACGCATGAGGAGATTGCCGATGCGCTCAGCGTGGCGATTTCGCTTAATGCCGGGGCCGCGTTGGTGTACTCGGCGCGCGTGATGGACGCGGTGCAGGCCTACGAGAAGGCCTGACCACGTCCGCTACCGAGCGATCCGCAGGCGGCAGGTTGCCTGTCGGGTCCCGCCGGGGGCGAGCAGGTGCAGGCCTTCGCCGTGGTGGATCGCATTCGGCAGGCCCATCCAAGGTTCGACGCAGTAGAAGTCCGACGTGGCGTTTTCCGTCCACGTGGTGATGGCGTGCCAGGGCACCGGTGCGCCGTCGACCTCGAAACGAATGCGCCGGCCGAGCGGTGCTTCTGCATGCGGCGGGATGACGAGCGTGGCCGCGCCGGCGTCATCGAGCAGGTGATAGCGATCTTGGAGCGCCGGGTCGTCGAGCTGGTAGGTCCTGCGCCCTGGCTCGGGTCTGTCGAGACTGCCATCGGGCAGTTGGCGCGACAGCCGCGCCGGCGGCATCGACAGCTCGGTTGCGCCACGCAGCGCGTGCGGTAGCGCCAGGTAGAAATGATGGCCCGCGTAAAAGGGCATCGGCGCATGCGCGTCGCCTTCGTCCAGATGCTTCACGGAGAAGGTCGCCTCCAACCCGTCGTCAATCAGCCGGTACGTCACGCGAAATTCGAAGGCGAACGGATAGCCTTGGCGCGTTTGAGGGCTGTCACGCAGCAGCATGACGATGTGTGCGTCGCTTGCGTCTTCCACCTCGAACGGCATGTCGCGAGCAAAGCCGTGTTGCGGTAGCGCGTGAAGTTGTCCGCGCGCGTCGCGCCAGCGGCCGACTTCGCCATCTACAAAATGCCGGCCGATGAAGGGAAATAGCAGCGGATTGCCGCCGCGCACTTTGGCCGGATTCGACCAGTCGGCTGTTTCGGGCCAGAAGAGGATGTCTTCACCGCGATGGCGCCAGCGCACCAGCCGACCGCCGGCTTCCGGTGCGAGCAGCAGCATGGAGCCATCGGCGCGCGTGTCACCGATGCGGATGAGCGTGCGATCCTGAAAGCGGGCGGTGGGCAGGTCGTGCATGGGTTGGGTGGAGTGACTTGTTGGCATGGGAATCGCATACTAGATTGTCAATGCGTTTTGCCCGGAGGGAAACCATGTCCGTCAATTGCGTGCTGCCCGCTCATACCGTTCCCCCGCCCGACGAGCCTTCGCCGCCGGGAATCCCGCCCGATCTGCCATCTCCCGATGAACCGCCGCCGCCAGTCGAGCCACCGGAGCTGTCGCGGAAGTAATCTGCTGTTACCAATCGTCACAGCTTTGCGTGAAGCGGTTCGTAAGATAGCGCCAGTTCTCGCGCGACTGCGCGTTTCTACAACCACAATACGAGCCAAATCATGTCGATTCTTCCGCGTCTGACCCTGTGCGCAGTGCTGGCGGCCTCCCTGGCCGGTTGTGTCGTGGCGCCACCGCAGCCCACGCGCACGGTGGTGGTGCGTGAGCCTGTTCCCGTTGCGGCGCCGGTGGACCCGCGCGCGCGCTTTGACCAAATCCAGGGCCGCCTCGCGGAAGAATTCCACCGTATCGACGTTCGCCAATCGCAGGGCTACATCGATCCGTACCGCGCTGACGGCCTTCGCGATCGCCTGCGCCGCATCCGCCAGGAAGCCAACGACATGGCCAGTCAGCATCGCGGCGGCTTGTCCGGCGATGAGCAGCACGCGCTGAACGACGAACTCGGCGCCGTGGCGCACGATATCGGCCGCTAAGCCGCATTCTTCCGGTCTCCTCATTCGCCGATGTTGCGTTGCAATATCGGCGAAATGCATTGTTGCGCGGCGTTGCGTGCGCAGGCGGCGGAAGCTGATACGCTTGCGTTCCTCCTGAACGAGCAAGCCCGACACCGACGCGGCTTCCAGCGGCCGGTTCTGGCCTTGTGCCGTGCGAAAGATCATCCACTGCGACTGCGATTGTTTTTACGCTGCCATCGAAATGCGCGACGACCCGCGCCTGGTGGGCAAGCCGCTGGCCGTCGGTGGGCGGCCGGAGCGGCGCGGTGTAGTCGCAACCTGCAACTACGAGGCGCGCAAGTTCGGCATCCATTCGGCCATGCCCATGGCGCAGGCCGTCAAGCGTTGCCCGGACTTGCTGATCGTGCCGCCATCCATGGAAAAGTACCGCCAGGTTGCGCGCCAGATCTTCGCCATTTATCACAGCTATACGCCGCTGGTGGAGCCGCTTTCGCTGGACGAGGCTTACCTGGACGTGACCGACAGCCCTATGCTGGCGGGCAGTGGCACCCGCATCGCTGAAGACATCCGCCGCCGGGTGCGCGAAGAGGTCGGTATTACCGTGTCGGCCGGCGTTGCGCCCAATAAGTTCATCGCCAAGATCGCCAGCGACTGGAACAAGCCTGACGGCCTGTTCGTCGTGCGGCCGGAGCAGATCGACGCGTTTGTGGCGGAGCTGCCGGTCGATCGCCTGTTCGGCGTGGGGAAGGTGACCGCTGCCAAGCTGCGCCGCCTGGGTGCGGAAACCTGTGGTGATTTACGCGGCTGGGGCACCGACCGCTTGCAGCAGCATTTCGGCGTGTTCGGTTTTCGGCTTCACGACCTTTGTCGCGGTATTGATCATCGGCAGGTGCAACCTTCGCAGATCCGCAAGTCGGTCAGTGTGGAAGAGACCTACGCCACCGATCTGCGCACGCTCGATGACTGCCAGCGCGAGTTGATCATCCTCGTCGAGCAGTTGGCCGCCCGCGTCGAGCGCGCCCGCGCAGGCAACATGATCCACAAAACCTACGTCAAGCTGCGTTTTGCCGATTTTCGTGGCACGACGGTGGAGTGCATCTCGCCGCAGGTGTCCTTGCCGGTGTTCTCCAAGCTGCTGGCGCAGGGGTTTGAGCGCCGCGGCATCCCAGTGCGATTGCTTGGCGTGGGTGTGCGGCTGTATGAATCGGATGCGCATGCGCGCCAGCAACCGCTGTTTGCGGAAGACCCGGCCGCCGGGTGAGATTGAGCCCATCGACCCGGCAATTGGGTACGAATTGTCCTATTTTCCTGTCTGCACTACGGCGATAGAAGGGCGGAATGTCGCCTGCGGGTAGAATGCCCGCTTTTTTGCATAATCCGCCGCCGCGCACCACACGTGCGCGACAGTGCATGCCGTCACATTCGGCAGCGCGCAGACAGGAGACGCAGTCAATGAGTTTGTTTCGTACCAAAAACGTGGATCACATGATCCGCACGGGCCACAGCAATACGGGCCTGAAGAAAGTCCTCGGACCCCTCGACCTGACCTTTCTGGGTGTTGGCGCCATCATCGGTACCGGCATCTTCGTTTTGACCGGCACCGGCGCGCTCACAGCTGGGCCGGCGCTAACGTTGTCCTTCATATTCGCCGCGCTCGCCTGCGGGTTTGCCGCGCTGTGTTACGCCGAGTTCGCCTCGACCATCCCCGTGTCGGGCTCCATCTATACGTACGCCTACGCCACGATGGGCGAACTGGTCGCCTGGATCATCGGCTGGGATCTGATGCTTGAATATGGTTTGGCCACATCCGCTGTTTCGGTGGGGTGGTCCGGCTATTTCCAATCGCTGCTGTCAGGCTTCGGCCTTCACCTGCCCGTGGCGCTCACCGCTGCGCCGGGCGCAATTCCGGGTGTGCAGACGCTGTTCAACCTGCCGGCGCTGGTGATCATGCTGCTGATCACGACGCTGCTGTCGTTCGGCATTCGCGAGTCGGCGCGCGCCAACAACATCATGGTCGCCATCAAGGTGACGGTGGTGCTGCTGTTCATCGTCGTGGGCGTACGCCACGTGCAGCCCGCCAACTGGCAACCGTTCATGCCGTTCGGCATGGAGGGCGTGTTCGGCGCGGCGGCCATCGTGTTCTTTGCTTTCATCGGTTTCGATGCGGTCACCTCGGCCGCCGAAGAGGTGCGCAACCCCAAACGCGACTTGCCGATCGGCATCATCGGTTCGCTGGCGGTGTGCACGATTCTTTACGTGCTCGTGGCCGCCATCATGACGGGCATCGTGCCGTTCGCGAAGTTTGCGGGCGTGGATCACCCCGTGTCGCTGGCATTGCAGATGGCCGGTGAAAGCTGGGTGGCGGGTTTTGTCGATCTCGGTGCCATCATCGGCATGACGACCGTGATCCTGGTGATGGCGTATGGCCAGACACGCATCATCTTCGCCATGTCGCGCGACGGGCTGCTGCCCAAGCGTCTGTCGCACATTCATCCGCGCTATGCGACGCCGTTTCTGAATACCTGGGTGGTCGGCATCGTCTTCGCGGTGATCGCTGCATTCGTCCCGCTGAATGTATTGGCGGAGCTGATCAACATTGGCACGCTGGCGGCGTTCTCGCTGATTGCCATTGCCGTGCTGGTGCTGCGTCGTACGCGCCCGGACCTGCATCGCGGCTTCCGCTGCCCCGGCGTGCCGGTGGTGCCGCTGCTGGCCATCGGCATGTGTCTGTTCCTGATGAGCCATCTGCAGGCCGTGACCTGGATCGCCTTCGTGGTGTGGGTAGCGATCGGCTTGCTGGTGTACTTCGGCTATGCGCGCCGTCGTTCGCTGTTGCACACATCGGGACATGGCGCTGCGCCAGTTTCCGAAACGGTCCACTGATCGATAACGCGCGTCCATTCCCTGACGACATGGCTGCCACGCGGCCAACACTGTCGTTCAGATCGCCGGCTGAGGTGGTTTTCCCTCAGTCGGCGCGCAACTATTACAACGCCGATGTATTGCGTTCAACCGCCGCTCTTTTTTGGCGACGGTTCCAGCGCATCCGGCGCTGACATCAACGTGTCGCAAACCATGTGGTTGCATGAGCAGGCACAGTTTGGCTTCACGTCCGGCACGCGCCTTGCATGTGCCTTTCGCTTTGCTCAAACGAGCAAGTGCTCAACCCTGACAAAAAAGCATAGCTGCGACGAAGGGCGCGCGAAGCCTGATGCCGCCTGGGGTGGCGGCCCCAAGCCACCATTCAACGGCAGCGATGCTGCAAATGACGCTCGCACGTGCATCGCAAGCTGTGGTTAAAATGATCTGTGCAGCCAGACACAATGTCTGACGAAACCTTGCCGGCCCCCCCGCAAAGTTTCCACGCAACAGCGTGTGCGTTGTTGTCCATTGCAATCGGAGGGCTTTGACGATGGAAATCAAGTTCGAAAAGAAAGAGGCGTACGACATCAACAACGAAGGCCTGCTGTTCGACGCACTGGTCGACGGTGAAAAGGTGACTTGCGTGGCAACGCGCGAGGCGCTTTGGGAAGGGCTGGAAGGTGATCAGGTGTTGTCGCTTCAGGCAGCCTTCGAGGCTGGCCAAGAGCGGATCCAGGATGCCGCCCGTGTGCTTATTGCAGACTGCGTGCAGCGATCTCATGGATTAGATGACTTGCCGCAACCGATCGTGGTCAAGCGCGCGCATATTGCGGTGATCTGAGTCTGATCGATTGCCTGCGTAGACATCGGCGTGCCCGATGCTCTGCATGGCGGACACATCGTCCGCCGACTGAAAAGCCGGTCCGCGTGGCCGGCTTTTTCATTGCGCCGCAGTTTCCCGACTTGACATGGCTGCAATCCGATCAGATGATTAACATGTTAATTATATGAGGGGCGGGAGACGCCATGCTGCGAGGCAGAGTGGTATTGCCGGAAGGTCAAGTCGTGGAGACGGTGTTTGCATCCGCCGCGGAGTGTGCCAGTTCGTTTCGTTGGCTGCCGCCGGTCGAAGGTACCGTCGTCGGCGCGTTACTGAACTACCGCGACGAACTGGATGCGCTTGGCGACGCGCTATCTGCGCCGCCTTACCAAGGGCCGCCTAAGGCGCCCATCCTCTATCTCAAACCGGCAAACACGCGCATTGGTCATGACCACGATGTCGTGCTTCCGGCAGACATCGACGGCGTTTGGGCCGGTGCCTGCCTGGGCGTGGTGATCAGTCGTACAGCCACGCGTGTGCCGGCGTTGCGCGCCGCGGATTTCATCGCCGGCTACACGATCGTCAATGACCTGACCGTGCCGCATGCGAGCTACTACCGCCCGGCGATCCGCCACAAGTGCCGCGATGGCTTTTGTCCGATGGGGCCATGGACAGTCGATCGCGATGATGTGCCTGATGCTGATGCGCTCGATATCACCGTGCGCATTAACGGTGAGATCAAACAGCGCGCAAATACATCGAGGCTGGTGCGGCCCGTCGCACAACTGCTTGCCGACGTGACGGCATTCATGACGCTTGAAGCGGGCGATGTGCTGCTCGTTGGCATGCCAGAGGATCCGCCGCTGGCGCGCGCAGGTGATCGCATCGATATCGACATCGCCCGCATTGGCACACTGACGACCACGTTGATCCGCCAATCGGAGGTTTCGCGATGAAACACGCGCGTGTTGCCTATGACGGCGCGATCCGCCACGCCACGGCCATGCCCGGCGACGACACCCGCCTCAGACTGGCTGACGGCCGCGTCTTGCACGAAACCGAAGTCGTCTGGTTACCGCCGCTCCAGCCACGCACGGTCTTCGCGCTGGGCCTGAACTACGCCGACCATGCCAAGGAATTGGCCTTCAAAGCGCCCGAGGAGCCGCTCGCGTTCCTGAAAGGGCCAAATACGCTGATTGGCCATCGCGCCCACACCGTGCGCCCGCTTGGCGTCGCGTTCATGCATTACGAATGCGAGCTGGTCGCGGTGATCGGCAAGACCGCGCGCAATGTGCCGCGCGAGCACGCCTATGAATACGTGGCTGGATATACGGTGGCCAACGATTACGCCATCCGCGATTACCTCGAGAACTACTACCGCCCGAACCTGCGTGTGAAAAGCCGCGATACCTGCACGCCTATCGGGCCATGGCTCGTCGACCGCGACGATGTGCCCGATCCGATGCAACTCGCGCTGCGCACTACCGTCAACGGCCGTGTCACGCAAGAGGGCAACACGCGCGACATGATCTTCGACGTTCCGGCGCTGATAGCGTGGTTCTCCAGCTTCATGACGCTCAGCCCCGGCGACATGATCCTGACCGGCACGCCCGAGGGTTTGGCCGATACGCAACCCGGCGACGAAGTCATCACCGAAATTGAAGGCATCGGCCGGCTGGTGAGCACCATCGTTGCCGAAGAACCGAACAAGGAGCCCGCATGAGCCGCGTCAACATGGACCCTGTCAAGCATTGGATCAACGGCCGCGAGGTCGACAGCGTCGAGCGTTTCGTCACGACCAATCCGGCCACGGGCGAAGCCATTGCCGAGGTCGCATCGGGTGGTGAGGCGGAGATCAACGCGGCTGTGGCGGCGGCCAAGGCTGCATTCCCGGCCTGGGCCAACACGCCGGCCAAGCAGCGCGCCAAGCTGATGCGCCGTTTGGGCGAGCTGATCGAGCAGAACGTGCCGCACCTGGCTGCGCTGGAAACGATGGACACCGGTCTGCCGATCGCGCAGACGAGCAAGCAGCTCATTCCGCGCGCTTCCGAGAACTTCCATTTCTTCGCCGAGGTGTGCACGCAGGTCAACGGCCGCACATATCCGGTCGATGACCAGATGCTGAACTACACGCTGTATCAGCCGGTGGGCGTTTGCGCGTTGATCTCGCCGTGGAACGTGCCGTTCATGACGGCCACCTGGAAGGTCGCGCCGTGCCTGGCGCTTGGCAATACGGCGGTGCTGAAGATGTCGGAGCTGTCGCCGCTGACAGCGGATCAACTCGGCCGCCTGGCGCTGGAAGCTGGTATTCCGCCGGGCGTGCTGAACGTGGTGCAAGGCTATGGCGCCACGGCCGGCGACGCTCTGGTGCGCCATCCGGATGTGCGGGTGGTGTCGTTCACCGGCGGCACGACCACCGGCAAGCGCATCATGGAGCGCGCTGGCCTGAAGAAATTCTCGATGGAGCTGGGCGGCAAATCGCCCGTGCTCGTCTTCGACGATGCGGACCTGGAACGCGCGCTGGATGCGTCGCTGTTCACCATCTTCTCGATCAACGGCGAGCGCTGCACAGCCGGCTCGCGCATCTTCGTGCAAGAGAGCATCTACGACGATTTCGTACGCAAGTTTGCCGAGCGTGCCAAGCGGCTTGTGGTGGGCGACCCGGCGGATGAAAAGACCCATGTCGGCTCGATGATCACGCGCGCCCATTGGGAGAAGGTGACGAGCTACATCCGCCTGGGCGAACAGGAAGGCGCGAAGATTCTGGCCGGCGGTGCAGAGAAGCCCGCAGACCTGCCCGACCACCTGAAGAACGGCAACTTCGTCGCGCCCACGGTGCTGGCTAACGTCGATAACCGCATGCGAGTCGCCCAGGAGGAAATCTTTGGCCCTGTGGCCTGCCTGATCCCCTTCCAGGATGAAGCCGATGGCCTGAAGCTCGCCAATGACGTGGAATATGGCTTGGCTTCGTACATCTGGACGCAGGATGTCGGCAAGGTGCACCGTGTGGCGCGCGGTATCGAGGCCGGCATGGTATTCGTCAACAGCCAGAACGTGCGCGATCTGCGTCAGCCTTTTGGCGGCGTCAAAGCATCCGGCACCGGGCGCGAGGGCGGCGAGTACAGTCTGGAGGTGTTTGCCGAGATCAAGAACGTCTGTATCTCGATGGGTAGCCACCACATTCCGCGCTGGGGCGTTTGACGCACCGCCGGAGACACCACAACAAGGGCGGAAGGAGACACCATGGGCAAGTTGGCCTTGGCCGCGAAGATCACCCACGTGCCGTCGATGTACCTGTCGGAACTGCCGGGCAAGCACCATGGCTGCCGCGCGGCGGCCATCGAGGGCCACCGCATCATCGGGCAGCGCTGCCGCGACTTGGGGGTGGACACCATCGTCGTGTCCGACGTGCACTGGCTAGTCAACGCCGGCTATCACGTCAACTGCAACGCGCGCTTCGAAGGCGTTTACACGAGCAACGAGCTGCCGCATTTCATCAAGGACATGCGGTATGCGTATCCGGGCAACCCGGCGCTGGGCCAATTGATTGCAGAGACGGCAACGGCGCGCGGCGTGTTCACGCGTGCCCACGAAATCAACAGCCTCGAACTCGAATACGGCACGCTCGTGCCGATGCGGTACATGAACAGTGACCAGCACTTCAAGGTCGTGTCGATTGCCGGTTGGTGCGCGTGGCACAAACTGGATGAAAGCCGCCACTTCGGCGCCGCGCTGCTCGAAGCCATCGAGGCGAGCGACAGCACCGTCGCGTTCCTCGCCAGCGGATCGCTCTCGCACCGTTTCAACGACAACGGCAGCCCCGAAGAATCCATCCACCAGATCAGCCGCGAATTCTTCAAGCAGGTTGATCTGCGTGTGGTCGAGCTTTGGAAGCAGGGCGACTGGAAGACCTTCTGCGCGATGCTGCCCGAATACGCATCGCTGTGCGAAGGCGAGGGCGGCATGCACGACACGGCCATGCTGCTCGGCCTGCTTGGCTGGGATGCCTATGACCGGGGCGTCGAAGTCGTCACCGAGTATTTCGCCAGTTCTGGCACGGGGCAGATCAACGCGATCTTTCCGTTGCCCACGCGTGGTCAAACTGGAGTTTGAGGAGGTCGCCATGCCGCATGTGATCGTCGAATACACCAACAACCTGGGCGACGACGCCCGTATCCCGCAATTGCTGCAGACGGTAAACGAGACGCTGATGGCGCAGAACGGCGTGTTTCCGACCGGGGGTATCCGTTCGCGCGCCATCAAGCTGACCGACTACCGCGTGGCCGACGGCAAGGAGGACGACGCCTTCGTCCACGTCACGCTCAAGATCGCAGCGGGCCGTACGCCCGAGGTCAAGAAAGCCGCGTGCGATGCGCTGTTCGAGGCAATCAAGGCGCATTTTTCGGAAGCCTTCGCGCGCCGCTATCTGGCGCTGTCGATGGAGCTGACCGAGTTCGACGAGGGCGGCAGCTACAAGCACAACAACATCCACGCGCGTTTTCGCAAGGGTTGACGCATGCTCGACACCACGACCATCCAGGCCATCGCGCGCCGCTTGCACCAGGCCGAGATCGACCGCAGGCAGATCCGCCAGGTTTCGCTTGACCACCCCGACATCACCATCGACGACGCCTACGCCATTCAGCGCGAATGGGTCGCGATGAAGCTTGCAGAGGGGCGGCGCCTGAAGGGCCACAAGATCGGATTGACGTCGCGCGCCATGCAGCAGTCTTCACAGATCGACGAGCCGGACTACGGCGCGCTGCTTGACGACATGTTCTTTGCCGAGGGCAGTGAGATCCCCGCCAGCCGCTTCATCGTGCCGCGCGTGGAGGTGGAGCTTGCCTTCGTGCTCGGCAAGCGGCTGGAAGGGCCGGAGGTGACGCTGTTCGATGTGTACGACGCGGTGGACCACGTGATACCGGCGCTGGAGATTATCGACGCGCGTTCCCAATCGATCGATCCGGACAGCGGGCGTCCGCGCAAGGTGTTCGACACAATCGCCGACAACGCCGCCAATGCCGGCGTCGTGATGGGCGGCCGACCCATCCGTATACGCGATGTGGACCTGCGCTGGGTCAGTGCGATCTTTTCACGCAATGCCGTCATCGAAGAGACGGGCGTGGCGGCCGGCGTACTGAACCACCCGGCCAACGGTGTCGTGTGGCTGGCCAACAAGCTGGCGCCGCACGGCGGGGCGCTGGAACCGGGCCAGGTGATCCTTGGCGGATCGTTCACGCGGCCAGTGCCGGCGCGGCCGGGTGATACATTTCATTGCGATTACGGTCCACTTGGCAGCATCGCCTGCCATTTTGTCTGACCGTCAACCGTCTAACGCTCAAAGGATGTCTTCGCGATGCAGCTCCCGGTGAACAACTTCAAGCGTGCGTTGGCAGAACGCCGGCCACAGATTGGCCTGTGGCTCGCAATGACGCATCCGTACCCGGCAGAGATCGTGGCCGGTGCCGGCTTCGACTGGCTGCTGATCGACAACGAGCATGCGCCCAATCAGCTGCAATCGACACTCGCGCAATTGCAGGCGGTTGCGCCGTATGCATCGCATCCCATTGTGCGGCCCGCGTGGAACGATCCGGTCGAGATCAAGCGCCTGCTCGATATCGGCGCGCAGACCCTGCTCGTGCCGATGGTCCAGAACGCCGACGAGGCGCGTGCCGCCGTCGAAGCGATGCGCTATCCCCCGAACGGTATTCGCGGCGTTGGCAGTGCGCTGGCCCGTGCTTCACGCTGGAACCGGGTGGATGATTACCTGCACCAGGCCGACGCGCAGATGTGCACGCTGATTCAGGTCGAAACTGCTGAGAGCCTGGAGCATCTCGACGCAATTCTTGCCGTGCAAGGCGTCGACGGCGTCTTCATTGGCCCTGGTGATCTCGCGGCATCCATGGGGCACCTCGGCGCGCCGGGGCATCCGGAAGTCCGCAACGCGATCGACGGCGCGATTCAACGCATCGTCGCGTCCGGTAAGGCGGCGGGCATTCTGTCGACCGACCAGGCGCAGGCGAAGCACTACCTGTCGCTCGGTGCGACCTTCGTGGCGGTGGGGACGGATGTCACGCTGCTGGCGCGTAGCGCCGAACAGTTGGCCCAGGCATTCAGGGGGGAGGACGCTGCCAAGCCGCAGGCGGGCGGCAGCGTGTATTGATGGGCGTTACTCGTCGCCAGTGAAACGCCCCATCGGCGTGTGCGTTTCCATGACGTGGATCGATTCGTCGATGGCGGCGTAGAGCGCGTCCAGCCGTGCGCGGCCCAACTGCGCTTCGATGCGTGCGTATTCCGCATCCACTTGCGGCTCCACATCGGCCAGGAACTGGCGGCTCTTGGGCGTGAGCGAAATCACCTGCCGGCGCTGGTCTACCGACGACTTTGTCCGCACGATCATCTCGGACTGTTCCATTGCGGCCAACATACGCGTCAGGCTCGGACTCAGGATCAGACATGCATCGGCGAGCTGGTTGGGCTCCATGTCGCCGGTATCGTTGAGCGTACGCAGCACGCGCCATTGCTGCTCGGTGATGCCGTGCTCGCGCAGGATCGGCCGAAAGCGCGCCATGAAGGTCTCACGGGCGCGCAGCAGGAGATGCGGAAGATTGCGGTGCTTGAAAGCAGAAGCCATGCGGGGCGCTCCTTATGCGCGGCGCAAGGCGGCGACGACGGGGGTGTGGTCTGAGGGCTGCTCCCACGTGCGCGGCACGCGGTCGATATGGCACGACTCGCACAGCTTGGCGAGCTCAGGGGACAGCATGATGTGGTCGATCCGCAGGCCGGCATTGCGCTTGAAGCCGAACATGCGGTAATCCCACCATGAGAACAGCTTGTCTTCCTGCTCGAACATGCGGAAGGCATCGACCAGCCCGGCGCCTTGCATCGCACGAAACGCCGCGCGTTCTTCCGGCGACACCAGGTTCTGGCCCTCCCACTTTTTCGGGTCGTGCACATCGCGGTCTTCGGGGGCGATGTTGAAATCTCCCAGCAACATCAGCCGTGGGTTTGCCGCCATCTCGCTCGTCAGCCACGCCTGCAGTGCTTCCAGCCAGCGCAGCTTGTAGACGAACTTGTCGGAGTCGAGCGCCTGCCCGTTCGGAATGTAGGCAGAAATCACGCGGACCGGCCCACCGTCCACGTCATACGTGGCGGCCACGATGCGCTGCTGATCGTCGGCAAAACCGGGGATGTTCTTCACCACATCGCGGCCTTCAGGCACCGACGCCTTGCGCGCGAGGATGGCGACACCGTTGTACGTCTTCTGACCTGTGAACAACGATGAATAGCCGGCGGCGTCCAGCTCGGCCAGCGGATAGCGATCGTCGGGCAGCTTGAGTTCCTGCAGGCAGAGCAGGTCGATGGGCGTTGCGTCGGCTTCGCGCTCGGCCAGCCATTGCAGCACGTGCGGTAGGCGGACCTTCAAAGAGTTAACGTTCCAGGTTGCGACACGCATGAGGGCTCGGTCCTTGCAAATGGCGACGGCGCACAGTTTGGCGCCGTTCAGGGGTGCGATATTGTGCCATCAAGCGCTGCGGGCTCGAATGAAAACGCCGCTTCGGCGTTAGCACGAAGCGGCGTTTTCATGGCTGGCATAACAGACCGTTACGCGGCTTCCGCCATCATGCCGCCATGGCGCAACAGTGCGTCGATGCTGGGTGCGCGACCGCGGAAGGCCGTAAACGATTCGATGGCCGGGCGGCTGCCACCAACGGCCAGCACTTCACGGCGATAGCGTGCGCCGGTTTCCGCATCGAGCACCGAGCCGCCCAGCTTGCTGGCCTCTTCAAAAGCCGCATAGGCATCTGCTGACAGCACCTCGGCCCACTTGTAGCTGTAATAGCCCGCCGCATAGCCGCCCGCAAAGATGTGGCTGAACGTGTTCGGCCAGCGCGACAGCTCTGCCTGCGGCACCACGTGGAAGCGATTGTTGATCTGACGCGACAGATCTAGCACTGACGTCGCGCCCTTCGGATCGAAGTCCGTGTGCAGGTGCATGTCGAACGTCGAGAACACGATCTGGCGCAGCGTCGCCATGCCGTTCTGGAAGTTCTTCGCGGCCAGCATGCTGTCGTACAGCTTGCGTGGCAGAGGTTCGCCGGAATTCACGTGGCGCGTCATGCGCGAGAGCACCTCCCATTCCCAGCAGAAGTTCTCCATGAACTGCGACGGCAGCTCCACTGCATCCCATTCCACGCCGTTGATGCCCGACACGCCCAGCTCATCCACTTGCGTGAGCATGTGGTGCAGGCCGTGACCGAACTCGTGGAAGAGGGTGATGACCTCGTCGTGGGTGAACAGCGCGGGCTTGTTGCCAACCGGGCCCGAGAAGTTGCAGGTGAGGTAAGCCACCGGGGTTTGCACGCCCGCTTCGCCCAGCAGCTTGCGGCCACGTGCGTCGTCCATCCACGCGCCACCACGCTTGCCTTCGCGCGCGTACAGGTCGATGTAGAACTGCGCCAGCAACTCGCCCTGTGCCGATTCGACGCGGAAGAAGCGTACGTCCGGGTGCCATACTTCAGCCGCCTCTGGCTGGATCTTCACCGAGAACAGCGTCTGCACGACGTTGAACAGGCCATCCAGCACGGCGGGTTCCGGGAAGTACTGCTTCACCTCCTGCTCGGAGAATGCGTAACGTGCCTCGCGCAGCTTTTCCGACGCATAGGCCATGTCCCATGGTTCGAGCTTGTCGATGCCGAGCGTGGTCTTGGCGAAGGCCTGCAACTCTTCCCAATCCTTCTCCGCGAACGGACGGGCGCGGTCGGCCAGCTCACCCAGAAAGCGCAGCACGTCTTCGGGCGAGTCGGCCATCTTCGGCACGAGCGACACCTCGCCGAAATTGCGATAGCCGAGCATGTGCGCTTCTTCGGTGCGCAGCGTGAGCTGTTCGGCCATGTTGGCGGTGTTGTCCCACTCGGCCTTGCCGCCGCCGTACTGCGCGCCCAGTTCGGACGCACGCGTGACGTTGGCTTCGTACATCGTGCGGCGCAATGCGCGATCGTCTGCGTATTGCAGCACCGGAAAGTACGACGGGAAGTGCAGCGAGAACTTCCAGCCGGTCGCTCCCGGATTGTCGCGGCGAGCCGCTTCCTGTGCTGCCTGCTTGGCGTCGTCGGGCAAGCCGGCCAGGCGGGCTTCGTCGTTGATGATGAGTGCGTAGGCGTTGGTGGCATCCAGGACGTGGTCGCTGAAAGCCTTGGTCAGTTGCGCCTGCTGTTCCTGAATGGCCGCAAAGCGCGGCTTCTGGTCTTCGGGCAGTTCTGCGCCGCCAAGGCGGAAGCCGCGCAGTTCGTTCTCAAGCAGCTTCTTGCGTGCGGGCGACAGCGTGGCGTATTCGGCGCTGTCGGCAATCGCCTTGTACTTCTCGAACAGCTCCAGATCCTGACCCAGGCCCGACCAGAACTCGGTCACACGCGGCAGATTGGCGGCATGGGCTTCGCGCAGTTCCGGCGTGTCGGCGACGGCGCTCAGATGGCTGACGATGCCCCAGGCGCGGCCCAACGGCTCGGTCGCCTCTTCCAATGCGGTGACGACGGTGTTCCAGCTGACAGGCGTGGCGGGGTCCTTGACCTGCGCCACCGCCGATGCGGCACGCTCAAGCAGTACGTCGACGGCCGGCGTGATGTGTTCGGGACGGATGTCCGCAAAGCGCGGCAGACCAGAAAAATCGAGCAGCGGATTGTTGGCCGGGGTAGCAACCTTGGGCGAAATGTCGGTCATGGCGGGCTCGGTAGAGAAATTCGGGGGACAAAAAAAGCGTCCGATCCAACAGGTGGGGACGCTTTTTCCGTTTCCAACTGGATCAGGGTGAAGCTTACGCCGCCAGGGCGGCTCCTTGGGCAGCGCGCTCGGCGGCTTCCAGGGTGTTGATCAGCAGCATCGTGATCGTCATCGGGCCGACACCACCCGGCACGGGCGTGATGTAGCCGGCGACTTCCTTGACACCGGCAAAGTCGACGTCGCCGCACAGCTTGCCGGCATCGTCGCGGTTCATGCCCACGTCGATGACGACTGCGCCGGGCTTGACCATGTCGGCGGTGATGATGTTGCGGCGGCCCACGGCGGCCACGATGATGTCGGCCTCACGTGTGTGCGCGGCCAAGTCGCGCGTCTTGCTGTTGCAGATGGTGATGGTGGCACCGGCTTGCAGCAGCAGCATCGCCATGGGCTTGCCGACGATGTTCGAGGCGCCGACCACCACCGCATTGGCGCCGCGCACCGGGTAGTTGATCGATTCCAGCATCTTCATGCAGCCGTACGGCGTGCACGGACGGAACAGCGGGGCGCCGGTCATCAGGGCGCCGGCATTGGCCACGTGGAAACCGTCCACGTCCTTCTCGGGCGCGATGGCTTCGAGCACCTTGTGGCTGTCGATGTGCTTGGGCAGCGGCAGTTGGACCAGGATGCCGTGGATGCGCGGGTCGCGGTTCAGCGCGTCGATGCGGCCGAGCAGGTCGGCTTCGGACAGGTCAGCGGGGTAGCGGTCGAAGCTTGACAGGAAGCCGTTGTCTTCGCACGCCTTGATCTTGTTGCGCACATAGACCTGGCTGGCCGGGTCTTCGCCGACGAGGATCACGGCGAGGCCGGGCTGGTGGCCGCGCGCGGTCAGGGCGGCGGCGCGTTGTGCGGCCTCGGCGCGGAGTTGTTTGGCAAGCGCGTTGCCGTCAATGAGTTGGGCGGTCATGGCTGGGCGGAGGAGGGGAGAGGGCAAACCATGATTATAAATCGCCGCCTTCCTTCCAGCCGCCCTGATGAGCACTTGGTCGTGCCTGCGGCCTATCAGGCGTTGCGCGACAAAGCCAGACGCAGCAGGTCTGCCACGGTGTTCACGTTGAGCTTTTCCATGATGTTGGCGCGGTGCGCTTCCACCGTCTTGATGGAAATGCCCAGGTCGTCGGCGATCTGCTTGTTCAGGCGGCCGGCGACGATGCGCTCCAGCACTTGCTGCTCGCGTGTGGTCAGGCGGCCGAGAAGGTCCTTGGCAGCTTTTTGCTCGCGGGCGACCGAGTCTTCGCTGCGGGCCTTGCTGAGCATGCGTTCAACCAGCTCGCGCAGTTCGGATTCGTCGAACGGTTTTTCGATGAAGTCGACCGCACCTTTCTTCATGGTCGACACCGCCATCGGCACGTCGCCGTGGCCCGTGACGAAGACGATCGGCATGCGGCTGTTTTCGGCCAGCAGGCGATCTTGCAGCTCGGGGCCGCTCATGCCTTGCATGCGCACGTCGAGGATCAGACAGCCGACGCCTTCGCCACGCTTGTCGTCGACCAGGAATTCTTCGGCACTGCGGTAGGTGCGGACGGTGTAGCCGTTGCCTTCGAGCAGCCACGTCAACGAGTCACGCATGGCTTCATCGTCATCGACGACGAACACGGTTTCGTTGCGCGGCGCAACTGCGGCGGGCGTTGTGCTCATGGAGGAGTCCTCGGTCTACGTTCTATGTTTTAAAAACGATCTACAGCGGATTCAGCGGCAGGATGATTTTAAACGTACAGCCGATGCCATCGGCGTTGTTTTCTACCCAGAGCCTGCCGAGGTGGGATTCTATGATGGAGCGGCAGATATTCAGCCCCATGCCCATGCCGTCGGATTTTGTACTGAAGAACGGCTCGAACAGCCGCTCCTTGGTGCTGTCGTCTACGCCCGGGCCCTGGTCGATCACCTCGATCAGCACAGAGTTTTCGGGGTCGTTGATCAGGTTGGCGTGCAGTCGCAGGACGCTGGCGGCGCGCAGGCGCGGGTGGGCGGCCATGGCTTCTGCAGCGTTCTTGAGCAGATTGACAAGCACCTGCTCGATCAGCACCGGATCGACGTACAGATGGGGCAGGTCGCCCGGCAGGCGGGTCAGGATGGTGATGCCGCGCCGGGTGGCCTCCAGTTCGGCCAGGCCCACGGCGTCGGCGACGATGTCGCGCAGGTCGGATTCGCGCCGCTGCGGCTGGCTGCGTTTCACGAAGCCGCGGATGCGCTGGATGATCGTGCCGGCACGCACGGCCTGAGCGGAGGTCTTTTCCAGCACCGGAATCAACTCTTCTGGCGTGCTCCGTCCGGACTTAAGACGGCCCACCGCACCCATGCAGTAGTTGTTGATGGCAGCCAGCGGCTGGTTCAGCTCGTGTGCCAGCGACGAGGCCATCTCGCCCATCGTCGTCAGGCGGCTGGTGAACTGCAGGCGTTCTTCGTGCTGGCGCGTCATCTCTTCTGCTGCCTTGCGCACGGTAATGTCGGTGGCGATCTGCATCTGCGCAAGGTGGCCGTCCACCCACTGGATGTAGCGGCGCCGCACTTCAAACCACTTCTGCATCGACGGCACGTAGATTTCCCGCGCATCTGCAGCGTGAGGCGTCAGTTCGGAGGCGGGCAGGCCCGCGTAGGCGTCCACAAGGTCCAGTGCATCGCTGGAAACGTCTTCGGTGTTGACGTCGTTGCCCGAGAGCTGCAGATGGCCGAACGCTTCCCAGCCGAAAAGCTGGCGGTAGTAGCGGTTGGCGAACAGCAGCTCGGCCTTGTCGGTCGAGAGCACGGACACGGCCGCGTCCAGGCTCTCCAGCACCGTGGTGAAGCGGTCGTGCGCGGCAGCCAGGTCTTCGCGGGCGCGCTTGGGCTCGGTGATGTCCGTGATGGAGCTCATCCACCCCGTGTGCCGGCCGCGTGCGTCGATCAGCGGCGAGACGTACATCCGCGCATAGAAGCTCGTGCCGTCGCGGCGCATCATGCGCAGCTCCATGCCGTTGGCGGGGGCCTTGCCACGCAGAGTCAGCTCGATGTGCTTCTGCATCTCGCCGATCTCGTTGGGCGGCCAGTATGGGAACGGCGGCATGCGGCCGACCAGCTCAGCCTCCGTCCAACCGATCATGCGGCAGAACGCCGGGTTCACGTAGGTGATGCGGCCGTTGAGGTCGAGCGAGCGCATGCCGATCACCATGGAGTTCTCCATGGCGCGGCGGAATGACGTTTCCGCCAGTAGCGCGCGCTGTGCTTCCGAACGGCGGCTGGTGTGGCGCCACACGCTCCACAGGCTCCAGATCACGAAACACGACAGGCCTGCCACCAGCCACATCAGCATGTTGTTGGGCAGGTTGGACGGCGCGGGATACGCCTCGGCCCGCAACGACAGCGAATGCCCCGGCGGGTCGAGCAGCACCTCGTACGATGCGGCCGCCTTGGGCACCGGCCGCAACGACGTGCTGGCGCGGATCACGTTGTTCTTGTCGACCAGCGAGAAGCGGTAGCGGTCGGTCAGCTCGCCCGGCAGCAGTTGCGTGAGGATGCCCGTGACCGAATACATGGCGCCCACCGTGCCCAGGAATTCGTTGTCGCGCACGATCGGCACTTCCATGAGCATGAAGCTCTCGCCCCGCTCGTTTTGGATGGGGCGCGAATAGACGGCGCGCTGCGTCTCACGGGCGGCGTCGTAGGCGGACTGGATTTCGGGCTCAAGCGGATGGTCGCGCGTTTCGCGCACGCGCGCGGTGAACTCGGAGGTGGACGGGAACGCCCAGCGCGGGCGGCGCGTGGCGTCCAGCCAATTGATGAAGACCAGCTCTGGGTTCTCGCGCAGGAGCTGGCGGGCCGCATCGCGGTAGGCGCTCGGATCAAGCTGCGCGGCACCGATATCGCGCGCCAGGGCGGCCACTTGATCCTGATTGCTTTGCAGTGACAGGCGCACCTTCTGCTCGGCCCAGGCGGCATCGCGGTAGAGCGCGTCGCGCTGCTGCTGTACCTCCGTGGCGTGCAACTGATACAGGATGAAAATCATCGCGCCGGCAAACAGGACGATCGCCACCAGCGGGATGAACATGAACCAGTTGGTCGACCACAGCCGGGCCAGGCGCGTCAGCCACAGGCGGCGAGGCATGTTCGGGCGCACGATTTCGTCTGATGGCAATTCAGACGCGTTTGCGGAAATGGGCGCAGGCGCAGCAGGCGTTGGCGGCTCGGACTTGGCGGCCGGGTCCTGCGAAGCGTGGGAGGGGGCAAGCATGATGGGCGGACGAACGCCGGAATTCTGCGGAGGTAAAGGAGTGGGCATCTGTGCAACTGCGCAAAACCAAGTGTAACGGCAATCAACTTGCGGGTCGCTTGGGGAAACCGATTGGTGAGCTGTCTTGTTCGCTCAGAAAATGCTGCACTGCAATGTCAAAAGTGATTTGTTTTGCGTTGCGGCAATATTCCGCATTATAAAAAACCATATCGCAATTTGAAAATTCCGCTTGTGCTGCGTTTGTGGGTGCCCATAGAATCAGCGCAAAAGTCGGGGTGGCCCTTGCGTGCGTGCAAACGCGTGTAGCAGTGGGGCACCTCACAAGAGACGCAACTATCGTTACTGCTACCAAGGAGACCGCCATGTCGGCCGTACCAGAACAAGTCCTGGGTGCCACGAGCGCCAGCGACGTTGATCCCCAGGAAACCAAGGAATGGCTGGAGGCGCTGCAAGGCGTCATCGGCGCGGAAGGCCCGCAACGTGCGGCGTTCCTCCTCGACAAGCAGATCGAATACGCACGCATTAACGGCGTGACGTCTCCGCTGCACGCAGAAACCCCCTATATCAATACGATCCCGGTTGAGAACCAGGACCGCATTCCTGGCAACCAGGAAATCGAGCATCGCATCCGCTCGTACACGCGCTGGAACGCCATGGCGATGGTGCTGCGTGCGAACAAGGACACGAACGTCGGCGGTCATATCTCGTCGTTCGCTTCGGCGGCCACGCTGTATGACGTCGGCTACAACCACTTCTGGCACGCCCCGTCTGACAAGCACGGTGGCGACATGGTGTTCGTGCAGGGCCACTCGGCGCCGGGCGTGTACTCGCGCGCTTTCCTGCTGGGCCGTCTGAGCGAAGAGCAACTCGACAGCTTCCGCCAGGAAGTCGACGGCAAGGGCATCTCGTCGTACCCGCACCCGTGGCTGATGCCGGATTTCTGGCAATTTCCGACCGTGTCGATGGGCCTGGGCCCGATCATGGCGATCTACCAGGCGCGCTTCACCAAGTACCTGGCTAGCCGCGGCCTGATCCAGAACTGGGAAAACCGCAAGGTCTGGGCTTTCCTGGGCGATGGCGAAACCGACGAGCCGGAATCACTGGGCGCGATCGGCATGGCTGGCCGTGAAAAGCTGGACAACCTCGTCTTCGTGATCAACTGCAACCTGCAGCGCCTGGACGGCCCGGTGCGTGGCAACGGCAAGATCATCCAAGAACTGGAATCGGAATTCCGCGGCGCCGGCTGGAACGTCATCAAGGTCATTTGGGGCAGCCGCTGGGATCAACTGCTCGCCCGCGATACCAAGGGCCTGCTGATGAGCCGCATGATGGAATGCGTCGACGGCGAGTACCAGACCTTCAAGTCCAAGAGCGGCGCCTATGTGCGCGAGCACTTCTTCAACACGCCGGAACTGAAGGCCATGGTGGCCGACTGGTCCGACGACGACATCTGGGCGCTGAACCGTGGCGGCCATGATCCGCACAAGATCTACGCGGCATTCCAGTCGGCAAGCAACCACAAGGGCCAGCCGACCGTCATTCTCGCCAAGACCATCAAGGGCTACGGCATGGGCGAAGCCGGCGAGGCGATGAACATCGCCCACCAGCAGAAGAAGATGCCGGTGGACGCCATCCGCAAGCTGCGCGATCGCTTCAACATCCCGGTTGCCGACGATCAGCTCGAGCACGTTCCGTACGTCAAGTTCGAAGAAGGCTCGAAGGAACTCGAATACATGCGCAAGGCGCGCATGGACCTGGGCGGCTACCTGCCGGCCCGTCGCCAGAAGGCCGACCCGCTGCAGATTCCGGCGCTGGCCGCGTTCGACGCATTGCTCAAGGCCACCGGCGAAGGCCGTGAAGTGTCCACGACGATGGCGTTCGTGCGCATTCTGAACATCCTGCTGAAGGACAAGAACATCGGTAAGCACGTCGTGCCCATCGTGCCCGATGAGTCGCGCACGTTCGGCATGGAAGGCCTGTTCCGCCAGGTTGGTATCTGGAACCAGGAAGGCCAGAAGTACGTGCCGCAGGATCACGACCAACTGATGTTCTACAAGGAATCGCAGACGGGTCAGGTGCTGCAGGAAGGCATTAACGAAGCCGGCGCCATGTGCGACTGGATTGCCGCCGCCACGTCGTATTCGACGCATGGCGTGGCGATGATCCCGTTCTACATCTACTACTCGATGTTCGGCATCCAGCGTATCGGCGACCTCTGCTGGGCCGCTGGCGACATGCGTTCGCGCGGCTTCCTGCTGGGCGGCACCGCAGGCCGTACCACGCTGAACGGCGAAGGCCTGCAGCACGAAGACGGCCACTCGCACGTGTACCACGCAGCTATCCCGAACTGCATTTCGTATGACCCGACCTTCCAGTACGAACTGGCGGTGGTGATGCAAGACGGCCTGCGTCGCATGTATGTCGAGCAGGAAGACGTCTATTACTACTTGACGGTGATGAACGAAAACTACGAGCACCCGGAAATGCCGGCGGGTGTCGAGGCGGACATCATCAAGGGGATGTATCAGTTCAAGAAGGGCGTCGAGAACAGCAACGCACCGCGCGTGCAACTGCTGGGCTCGGGCACGATCTTCCGTGAAGTGATTGCTGCGGCCGAGTTGCTGAAGAAGGACTGGGGCGTCGAATCCGACCTGTGGGGCTGCCCGAGCTTTACCGAGCTGGCCCGCGAAGGCAACGCCACCGCACGCTGGAACCTGCTCAACCCGACGGCTCCGCAACGCGAGTCGCACGTCGAGAAGCTGCTCAAGAACGCACGCGGTCCGGTCATCGCATCGACCGACTATGTTCGTACCTTCGCCGAGCAGATCCGCGCCTTTGTGCCGCGTCGCTACGTGGTGCTGGGCACCGACGGCTTCGGCCGCTCGGATACCCGCGAGAAGCTGCGTCACTTCTTCGAGGTGGACCGCTACTGGGTGACGGTCGCGTCGCTCAAGGCGCTCGCCGACGAAGGCGTGCTGCCGCGCGAAAAGGTGGCCGAGGCACTGAAGAAGTACAACCTCGATCCGAACAAGCCCAACCCGATGACCGTATAACGGAGCCGCCGGGCGCGTGGGTTGCGTCCCGGCCGGGCACCGCCCCGACAGACTTCCCGCAACGTGCATTTGCCTGCACGATGCGGTAGCCTGCGGGGCAATGCGTGTCCGCCGCCGGATGCTCTCGCCGCCAGACCTCTGGAGACAGAAGAATGAGTCAAGTCGTAGAAATCAAGGTGCCGGACATCGGCGACTACAAAGACGTCCCGGTGATCGAAGTGCTGGTCAAGGCGGGCGATACCGTCAACGCCGAGGATTCGCTGGTCACGCTGGAATCGGACAAGGCGACCATGGACGTGCCCTCGCCCAAGAGCGGCGTCGTCAAGGAAGTGAAGATCAAGGTGGGCGACACCGTGTCGGAAGGCTCGCTGGTGCTGCTGCTCGAAGAGCAGGGCGCTGCTGCCGTGCCGGCCCCGGCGCCCCAAGCTGCACCCGCGCCGGCTCCGGCCGCTGCTGTGCCGGCGCCCGCACCTGCCGCACAAGCGCCTGCCCCTGCGCCGGCTGCCGCCGGTGGCGGCACCGTTGAAGTGAAGGTGCCGGACATTGGCGACTACACCGACGTGCCGGTCATCGAGATCAGCGTGAAGGTGGGCGACAAGGTGGAAGCCGAGCAATCGCTGATCACGCTCGAGTCGGACAAGGCCACGATGGATGTACCTTCGCCGGCCGCTGGTGTCGTCAAGGAAATCCGCGTGAAGGTTGGCGATGCCGTGTCGCAAGGCACGCTGATCGTCGTGCTGGAAGGCGCAGGCGGCGCTGCCGCTGCACCGGCACCTGCACAAGCTCCGGCCCCGGCCCCGGTTGCCGCTGCACCGAGCCCGGCCCCTGCGGCTGCGCCCGCAGCCGCTCCGGCCGCAGCGCCCGCTACGTACACCGCCGATACGGTTGGTACGGTGGGCAAGGCCGCGCACGCCAGCCCGTCGGTGCGCAAGTACGCGCGTGAGCTGGGCGTGGACGTCCACCTCGTTGGCGGCACGGGCCCGAAAAACCGCATCACGCAGGAAGACGTGCAGCGCTACGTCAAGGGCGTGATGAGTGGCCAGGCCGCGGCGCCTGGCAAGGCTGCGGCGGGTGCGCCGGCCGGCGGTGGCGAGCTGAACCTGCTGCCGTGGCCGAAGGTCGACTTCACCAAGTTCGGCCCGATCGATCCGAAGCCGCTGTCGCGCATCAAGAAGATTTCGGGTGCAAACCTGCACCGCAACTGGGTCATGATCCCGCACGTCACCAACAACGACGAAGCGGACATCACCGAGCTGGAAGCCTTCCGCGTGCAGATGAACAAGGACCACGAAAAGGCCGGCGTGAAGTTCACGATGCTGGCGTTCGTGATCAAGGCAGTCGTTGGTGCGCTCAAAAAATTCCCGACCTTCAACGCTAGCCTGGACGGCGACAACCTCGTCTTCAAGCAGTATTTCCACATCGGCTTTGCGGCCGATACGCCCAACGGGCTGGTAGTGCCGGTGATCCGCGATGCGGACAAGAAGGGCCTGATCGACATCGCCAAGGAAATGGCGGACCTGTCGAAGGCTGCCCGCGAAGGCAAGCTCAAGCCGGACCAGATGCAGGGCGGCTGCTTCTCGATCTCTTCGCTGGGTGGTATTGGCGGCACGAACTTCACGCCGATCATCAACGCACCGGAAGTGGCGATCCTGGGCCTGTCGCGCGGCTATCAGAAGCCGGTTTGGGACGGCAAGCAATTCGTGCCGCGCCTGACGCTGCCACTGTCGCTGTCGTACGATCACCGCGTGATCGACGGCGCGGAGGCTGCGCGCTTCAACGCGTATCTGGCCAGCGTGCTGGCGGACTTCCGCCGCGTCAGCCTGTAAGCCCACGCGGGCTCGGCACGCATCTGGCTTCGAGCCTGTGCGTGCCGGCCCGCATGGGTTTGCAGCGGTCGGCGGACTGGTCAGTGGACTGATGGCGAGGACGACATGACGACGTGCGTGGTGGTCAAGAAAGACGGCGAAGTGGCGATTGCGGCCGATTCACTCGTGACGTTTGGCGATACGCGCCTGGCGCGCGGCTACGAGCAGAACCAGAAGATCTTCCAGGTGGGAGATTCGCTGATCGCGCTGGCGGGCACGACGGCCCACTTTCCGGTCATGCGGAGCCTGCTGGCGGGGCTGGCCGATGAGTGCCGTCTCGGCACGCGCGACGACGTCTTCCGAACCTTCCTCAAGGTGCACGAAAAGCTCAAGGACGAGTATTTCGTCAACACCAAGGAAGACGATGACGACCCGTACGAGTCGTCGCAGATCACCTGCCTGATCGCCAACGCAACCGGCATCTACGGCGTCTATTCGTACCGCGAAGTGTTTGCGTTCGACCGCTTTTGGGGCATCGGCTCGGGGCGCAACTTTGCGCTGGGGGCGATGTCGGCGGTGTTCGATATGCCGGGCAAGTCGGCGGCGGACGTTGCACAGGTGGGCGTGTCGGCAGGCGTGGAGTTCGACAAGAGTTCGGGCGGCCCGATCGAAGTGCACACAGTCCGTCTGCAGGATTGAAAAGCGTCAGCGGGCCCGGGCGATGCCGGGTGCCGACGACAAGAACAAGGAGTCAGGAATGAGCGTGGTGGAAATCAAGGTGCCGGACATCGGCGATTTCGATGCGGTGGAAGTCATCGAAGTGCTGATCAAGGCGGGCGATACCGTGGCGCCCGAGCAGTCGCTGATCGTGCTGGAATCCGACAAGGCCAGCATGGAAGTGCCGTCGGACGTGGCCGGCAAGATTGTCGACGTGAAGGTCAAGGTGGGCGACAAGGTTAGCAAGGGCACGGTGATCGCGACGGCGGAAGCCGGCGCTGCTGCTGCTCCGGCGCCTGCTCAAGCTCCGGCTCCGGTGGCGGCGCCTGCTGCCGCACCGGCAGCATCGGCCCCCGCACCTCAAGCGGCCAAGCACGCCGGCGGCGCTGACATCGAATGCGACATGCTCGTCCTCGGCTCCGGCCCGGGCGGTTATTCGGCAGCCTTCCGCAGCGCCGATCTGGGCATGAACACCGTGCTGGTCGAGCGTTTCTCCACGCTGGGCGGTGTCTGCCTGAACGTGGGCTGCATCCCGTCGAAGGCGCTGCTGCACACGGCCGCCGTGATGGACGAAGTCAAGGCCATGGCCGCACACGGCATTGTCTACAGCGAGCCCACGGTTGATATCAACCAACTGCGCAAGCACAAGGAATCCGTCATCGGCAAGCTGACGGGCGGGCTGGCCGGCATGGCCAAGGCGCGCAAGGTGCAAGTCGTGCGCGGCGTCGGTACGTTCCTCGATCCGAACCATCTGGAAGTCCAGCTGACCGATGGCGCCGGCAAAGCGGCCACCGGTGAGAAGAAGGTCATCCGCTTTGCCAAGGCGATCATCGCTGCAGGTAGCGAGGCCGTGAAGCTGCCGTTCATCCCCGAAGATCCGCGTATTGTCGATTCGACCGGTGCACTGGAGCTGCGCGAAGTGCCGGCCAAGATGCTGGTTATCGGCGGTGGCATCATCGGCCTGGAAATGGCCACGGTGTACAGCACGCTGGGCACCCGCATCGACGTGGTGGAAATGCTCGACGGCCTGATGCAGGGCGCCGACCGCGACCTCGTCAAGGTGTGGGACAAGATGAACAAGAACCGCTTCGACAAGGTCATGCTCAAGACCAAGACGGTCGGGGTGGAAGCCAAACCGGACGGTATCTACGTCAAGTTCGAAGGCGAAGCCGCCCCGGCCGAGCCGCAGCGCTATGACATGGTGCTGGTGGCCGTGGGCCGCGCGCCAAACGGCAAGCGCATCGGCGCGGAAAAGGCTGGCGTGGCCGTGACCGACCGCGGCTTCATCGACGTGGACAAGCAGCAGCGCACGAATGTGCCGCACATCTTTGCGATCGGCGACATCGTCGGGCAGCCGATGCTGGCACACAAGGCCGTGCACGAGGGCCATGTGGCGGCCGAGGCCGCACATGGCGAGAAGGCGTATTTCGATGCCAAGCAGATTCCGTCGGTCGCCTATACCGATCCGGAAGTGGCCTGGGCAGGCCTGACCGAAGACCAGTGCAAGGCGCAGGGCATCAAGTATGGCAAGGGCGTCTTCCCGTGGGCTGCGTCGGGCCGCGCAATTGCCAACGGCCGCGACGAGGGCTTCACCAAGCTCATCTTCGACGAGGAAACCCACCGCATCATCGGTGGCGGCATCGTCGGCACGCATGCGGGCGACCTTATCGGCGAGGTTTGCCTGGCCATCGAGATGGGTGCGGATGCTGTGGATATCGGCAAGACCATCCACCCGCACCCGACGCTGGGTGAGTCGGTAGGTATGGCTGCAGAAATCTATGAGGGCGTTTGCACGGACGTGCCGCCGGCTCGCAAGCGTTGAACTGCAATTAACTGCCAGAATTCGGAGGCACCTTCGAAATCGAGCTGACAAAGGGAAGGGCCGCTCAATTGGGCGGCCCTTTGTCTTTGGAGTGACCGTTGGCCGGTCAGTGTCGAGGCTCGGCTCGGCGCCGATGCCGGCGTAGCAAGCGCACTGCCGCGATCAGGCGGCGCCATATTTGTTGCATTAGCCCATGTCGCCGGGCGCGCCAGACGGCGATTCGAACCTGAAGGGCTTGCCAGGTCGGCGTTGCCTGCAGGGCGGCAATCATGCGTTGCTTCCATGCCAGAAACGCGGATTCCCAGCGTGCATACCACGCGATCGTGTGCAACTGTGGCCGAACGGCGGAATAAATGCGCACGCCCAGCCCCGTACTGACGATTTTCGCCACAACCAGAACCAAGGCACCTGCAATGAGATGGCCCCGCGCCAGGACGTAGACGGCCGCAAGCTTGAACGGCAGCAATGCGAGCATGGGAAGGGCAAAGGCGCAGAGGGCTTCGATCGGCTCCAGCTGCGCCAACTTCCGCTCCGCCGCTTGGACCCAAGGGAGCGCCGCCAGACGGGCGGTTGCCTGCTGCATGACGTTCCATATCCACTCTTCTAACAGCAGGATAAGCGCAGCCGCGACGATCAGACTTCGCTTGGTCAGGGATTCGCGAGACATTGGGCAGGAGAGAGGGCGGTGAGCCGCAATACAGGATGGAGCGTCGGCTGCGTGCAAAAGTTCGCAATTTGAAGAGCGAAACGTTTCAGGCGCACACAAAAAACCCGGCCGAAGCCGGGCTAAAGGTACCCACTGATCACCACTGAGGACAGGTTTCGGTAGCGGGACCGAGGAGACAATCGAACGAACACGGTGGAATGGACCACCACCCGCGCATTTGGGTTCCGCGCAAATGCGCGCAAACGACGTGTTTGGAAGAATGGCTCGACGGCCAAAACAAAACGGGCCTCCCGGAGGAGGCCCGCTTGAACAAGCAGGTAGCTGCAGCAGCTTAGCGCTTAGGCAGCGGTCGTTGCCGACTTCTTGCCGGTAGCAGCGCGCGCTTGGGCGGATGCTTGGGCGGTTGCCTTGCTGGCAGCGTTGGCAGCAGCGTGGAAGTTGCTTTCAGCCAGTTCCACAGCTTGCTTGGTAGCCTTCTGCACCGAGTCGTACGCGTTGTTGGCGGCCGACAGGGCCGACTTCACCAGGGCAACTGCCGATTCCGAACCGGCCGGAGCGTTCTTCGACACGTTGTCGACGAGCGCTTGCAGCTTGCGGCTGTTTTCAGCGATTTGCACTTCAGCTGCCTTGCTGAATTCGGTTTGCGTGTCCGAAGCGATTTCGTACAGGTGACGGCTGTAAGCGAGAACCTTTTCAGCCAGGGGTTGCACGGCGGCGGTTTGCACCGACAGCAGCTCTTGGGCGTCCTTGGCGGTCAGTGCCTTCTTGGCATGTTCCACGTTCTCGGCCAGGGTAGCCTTGACGACCTGCAGGTTCAGTTCGACCAGCTTTTCGACGCCTTCAAATGCCTTGTTGGTCAGGCCGAAGAAGGTTTCCAGGTTGGCCTTGTGCGCCGCAGCGATCTGTTCCTGAGTCAGCATGTTGTCTCTCCAAATACAAAGGTGGGTCGGGGAATCAAAATGAAAATTTAGATCGCCCAGATGTACAAAGCATGACGGTCTGCGTCGGGCCTTCCAGGCGACATCGCGATCAAATTAGGGATGGTGCATCGCAACAATTTCATTGTTGTTGAATGTCCAACCAGTGTCAAGCGTCATTTGTGCATCGCACAAAAATCAAAAATCGTTGATTTTTTATGCACAGGAATTGCGCCGCAAACCGTTTGGCGGGATTTTTTGTGGCAGAAAAATGCGTGTCTGTGGTGCAGGCGAAATGCATTTGACCACTTCCGGCGGTAAATCCGTCTCAAAAAACACACGAGTGCAGCGTAGGTTAGGATGCGCCCGAGTGCCATTTTTGTTGCGTTGCGATTTCTGATTCACATGCGGGCGTTCTATACCGACCATTTTGTCTTGCCGCTGCCGCCTGGCCATCGGTTTCCGATGCGCAAGTACAGCGACCTGCGTGCACGGGTGTTAGCCGATGTGCCGGGGCTGTCCATGCATGAGGCGCCGCGCGCCGAGGACGACGCGTTGCTGCTAGCGCACACGACCGAATATGTTGAGGCCGTAAGCGCCGGTCGGCTTGACCCGGCGCGCCAGCGCGAGATCGGATTTCCTTGGTCGCCGGAAATGGTGGAGCGCAGCCGCCGTTCGGCCGGTGCGACGATGGCCGCAAGCGCAGCCGCGTTGGCGGATGGGATTGCCGTCAACCTGGCGGGCGGGACGCACCATGCCTATGCGGACAAGGGCGGCGGTTTCTGTGTTTTCAACGACGCGGCCATCGCCTCACTCTGGATGCAGCGCCAGTCAGGCAGGTCGCCGGCGGATTTTCCGGTCGCCATCATCGATCTGGACGTGCATCAGGGCAACGGCACGGCGTCGATTCTGCGCGATGACGCCACCGTTTTCACCTTGTCGCTGCACGGCGAGAAGAACTACCCGTTCCGTAAGGAAGCGTCGGATCTGGACATCGGCCTGCACGATGGCTGTGGCGACGAGGACTATCTGCAGGCGCTGACTGGCGCACTCGACATCCTGGCCGGGCGCTTCAAGCCGCAGTTGATCATCTATCTGGCCGGCGCGGATCCGCATGAAGGCGATCGCCTCGGCCGGCTCAAATTGACCCTGCAGGGTCTGGCCCGGCGCGATCAGGAAGTCTTCGACTTCGCCTATCAGCGTCGCATACCGATTGCCGTTACCATGGCGGGCGGCTATGGCAACAATATCGACGATACCGTGGCCGTCCACGCGCAGACCATCGCGCTGGCTGCCCGGCACGCACGGCGTTGGGCGGCTCGCGACGAGGCTGCCGCTGCATCGAACTTTCTTCCGCTTTCCGCATGACCCCAGCGTCTTCCGTCGCGCCAGCCTCAGCGCGCGGCTCCCTGTTTGTCGTCGCCATGCCATGGCTATTCGTGCTGATCTGGAGCACGGGCTTTATCGTGGCCAAGTACGGAATGCCGTACGCCGAGCCGATCACGTTCCTGTTTTTCCGCTTCGTTGGCGTGCTGGTGTGCTTGCTGCCGCTGGTATGGCTGGCGCGCGTGCCGCTGCCACGCCGCGCCGGCACGGCCGAGACCGATTGGGTGACGGTCGGCCACATCGCGGTGGCTGGTTTGCTGATGCAGTGGGGCTATCTGGCAGGTGTGTGGGCGTCGGTCAAGCTGGGCATGCCGGCAGGCATGACGGCGCTGATTGTCGGCATGCAGCCGATTCTGACGGCCCTGTATGTCTCGATGCGCGGGGAGCGTGTGTCGCGCCGCCAATGGGCGGGTCTACTGTGCGGCATCGCAGGTGTAGGCCTGGTGGTAGCGAATAAGCTGCATCTGGCGGGCGTAGGCGCGACGACGCTTGCACTTTGCGTGGGCGCGTTGCTGTCGATCACCGTAGGCACGCTGTATCAAAAGCGCCATTGCCCGGTGTTTGATTTGCGGATGGGCGCGTGCATCCAGTTCGGGGCGTCGGCGCTGCTGTGTCTGCCGTTCATGTTCCTGTTTGAGACGCGCGAGGTGCATTGGACGCTGCCGATGATCGGGTCGCTGGTGTGGTCGGTGCTGGCGCTGTCGATTGGGGCTATTTCTCTGCTGTTTGTGCTGATCCGCAAGGGCGCGGCCACCAAGGTGACGTCGCTCTTGTATCTCACGCCGCCGACGACCGCCGTGATGGCCTGGGCCTTGTTTGGGGAGCGTTTTCCGCCGCTGGCAGCGCTCGGCATGGTGATTGCCGCGTGTGGTGTGGCGCTCGTCATCCGCAGGTGACCGAGGTTCAGGGGCTGGCGTATCCTGATCACTTTTCATTGCCACCCGCCAGCTGCCCATGAGTACGCCACGCCAGACGCGCGACGACTACCGCCACTTCCAGACCATCACCACGCGCTGGATGGACAACGACGTCTACGGCCACGTCAACAACGTCGTCTATTACAGCTACTTCGACACCGTGGTGAACGCCTACCTGATCCAGCAGGGCGTGCTGGATCCGGGGCATAGCGACACCATCGGCCTTGTCATCGAGACGCAATGCAATTACTTCGCGCCGCTCTCGTTTCCCGACCCGGTCGTGGCAGGGCTGCGGGTTGCGCGCCTGGGCAACACGAGCGTGCGCTATGAGGTGGGCCTGTTCCGCGGCGACGCGCAAGAGGCCGCAGCGCAGGGGCATTTCGTGCACGTCTATGTCGACCGCGAAACGCGTCGACCGGTGCCGCTGCCCGATGCGCTGCGTGCCGTGCTTGAGCCGCTTGCGTCCAATATCCCCGCTTGAATGTTGCGCATCGCCATGACCGACCGACGTCCCGTCTCCGCAGAAGTCGAACTCGTGGATCAGGCAATCACTTCGCGCCGGTCCGTTCGCGCGTTCCTGCCGACGCCCGTTGCCCGCGAAGACATCGAAGCGATCCTCGACGTGGCGCGCCGTGCGCCGTCCGGCAGCAATACGCAGCCGTGGAAGGTCTATGTGCTGACGGGCGAAACCAAGGCGCGCTTGTCCGAGTCCGTGTTGGCGGCGTATGACCATCCGGAGGTCGATACGCTGCATCGAGAGGAGTATCCGTACTACCCGCGCACGTGGATTGATCCGTACCAGGGCCGGCGCCGCAAGGTCGGCTGGGATCTCTATGGCTTGCTCGGTATCGAGCGCGCCGACAAGAAACGCATGCACGCGCAGCACGCCCGCAACTTCCGCTTCTTCGATGCGCCGGTTGGCATCATCTTTACGATCGACCGCGTAATGGAGCAGGGCAGTTGGCTCGATTACGGCATGTTTCTAGAGGCCGTAATGGTGGCGGCGCGTGCTCGCGGCATCGATACGTGTCCACAGGCCGCTTTCACGCAGTTCCATCGGATCATCGCCGAGCATCTCGCGCTGACCGAAGATGAGATGGTCGTCTGCGGTATGTCGATGGGTTATGCGAACCTCGCTGCCATCGAGAACACGCTCATCACCGAGCGCGCACCTGTCTCCGACTTCACTCGCTTTCTCGATTGACGTCGTCATCGCGCGACCGCCTGCTCGCTACAGCGCACATCTTCGTGCAAAGCGAGAATTGGCGGAGAAAAGTCGTCGAATTATGTCAACAGATACGGCCGATCCGTCGTTAGACTTTGGTCTGCGACTCAGCGTGCGACGTGCGCGTGTTGTGAGGAGGTGTTGGAGCGAGTTGTATACCGTGATTGTCGGCATGCACGACGGAGTTCACGGGGTACGTTCTCAGATTCCGGTGCTGATTCCGCACTGCCGCTCATGTGCAGCTTGCGCAACTTTCTTCGCGGTTGGGATTCTGCTGCGGCAGACAATTGCGTCGAAATGATGACCGAATGATAAGGCTCCCGAGGTCAAACTTTAAGGCCGTGAGCTAAGTCCTTCATCTTGCTAAGAATTTTGTTTTTGCCTACACTTGCGCCATCTCACGCGCGGGTGATCGAACCATGTCACGGTCTGTTTCCTCATTTTTTCGACGTCTCGGCTTCGTTTCGCTGATGACCGTCGCGCTCGCTGCCGTCTCCGTCGCTACCGTGGCCAACGCTGCCACGAGCGACAAAAAGCCCGCTGCCAGCAAGAAAGCCAAAGTCAAATCCAAGGGTAAGACCGTCGTCAATCGCAAGGCCAGCGCCAAAGTCGCGGCTGCGAGCAGCGATGAGGTCGCCTCCACCAAAGTCCGCAAGGTTGTCACCGTCAAAGGCAAGCGCCGCGTGATCATGGTCGAGCGCGGTGCGCGTCCGGTGCGTGCGTCCTTCGTGCCGGCATCCCCGACGCTTGGTGAAGCGATGGGTCTGCGTTCGACGCCCGATGCGTTGGCGCTGCGTTCCTCCGTCGCCCTGGTGATGGACCAGAACAACGGCGAAGTGCTGTTCCAGAAGAATTCGTCGGCTGTGTTGCCGATTGCGTCGATCACCAAGCTGATGACTGCGCTGGTCGTGACCGATGCACATCAGCCGATGGACGAGCTGCTTGAAATCACGGATGAAGATCGTGACTACGAGCGCAACACCGGCTCGCGCCTGCGCTTCGGCACGATGCTCACGCGTGAAGACCTGCTGCTGCTGGCGCTGATGTCGTCGGAAAACCGTGCAGCCTCGGCGCTGGGTCGCAACTATCCGGGCGGTCGTCCTGCATTCGTTGCCGCCATGAACCGCAAGGCGCATGAGCTGGGCATGAACGACACGCACTATGTGGATTCGAACGGCCTGTCGAGCAGCAACGTGTCGAGCGCGCAGGACCTCGCCAAGATCGTGATGGCCGCCTACAAGGTGCCGCTCATTCGTCAATTCACCACCACCCCTGAACATACGGTCAACGCCAACGGCCGCACGCTGCACTACGTCAACACCAACCGTCTGGTGCGTGGCGGCGAGTGGGATATCGGTCTGCAGAAGACCGGCTTCATCAACGAAGCTGGCCGCTGCCTGGTGATGCAGGCCAACGTGCATGGCCGCAACGTCGTGATGGTGTTCCTGGATTCGGCTGGCAACCTCACGCGCTTTGCAGACGCCACACGCGTGCGCAATTGGCTGGAGCGCAACCCGCACATCGAGCCGGCCACGCAAGCTGCTGCGCCGTTGCGGAATGTACCTGTGTCGACGCAGCCGGCAACCGTGCTGGCCTCGGAGCAGCACGGCGCCTGAGCCGCGGCTTCGCCCAACAAAAAAGCGCGTCATTGAACGCGCTTTTTTGTTGGGCGGAATCAGCGGCTCACTCTGCGCGCACGGCGTCCCCTTCGTATGTGTAGCCCATGCCTTTGGAGATCTGTAGCGCGGTGTCCTTGAGGTTGTCGAGCCAACTCTCCTGCAATCGATCTGCCGGCGCAGACAGCGACAGACCTGCCACCAGCCGCCGCGAATCATCGTAGATCCCGGCAGCGATACAGCGCACGCCGAGTTCCAGTTCTTCGTTGTCACGTGCGTAGCCATTCGTGCGTACCCAGTTGAGTTCGCGTTCGAGCTTGGGCAGGTCCGTGATCGAGGTGCGGGTGTGGCCTGACAAACCGGTACGCGTGGCATAGGCTCGCACACGGCCGACTTCGTCTGCAGCCAGGAATAGCTTGCCGACCGAAGTCAAATGCAGCGGCGCGCGGCCACCGATGGCGCGCACCACCTGCATGCCCGAGCGTTCGGAATATGCGCGCTCGATGTAGACGATTTCATCGCCCTGGCGCACCGAAAGATTGACGGTCTGGCCGGTCAGGCGATGCAAGGCGCGCATCGGAGCGAGGGCCGCTTCACGCACCGAGAGGCGTGCCTTGACGAGGTTGCCCAGCTCCAGCAGACGCATGCCCAGACGGTAGCTGCCCGGGTCGGAGCGATCGACGAAGCGGCAAGCCACCATGTCGTTCAGGATGCGGTGCGCGGTAGACGGGTGCAGGCCGGTGCTGGCGGAGAGCGCCTTCAGGCTGACCGGATCTGCGTGGTCGGCAAGCGCGTCGAGCAGCATCATCATGCGTTCGATGACCTGAATGGACGTCTTGCCGGGGTCCTTGTCTGCTTCTGCCATGGGTGCAGTGGGTTGCGGATGCGATGCAAAATTCTATCCCACGATGTGAAAATGCGCACCATCCCGACGCATGATTCCCGGTATTTTTGAGGAATTTCTCGGTCGGCCGGCTACTGTGCTTGACGGGCCCCGTGAAGCACACTCACGACTGGCATGAAGAAGTTCTGTGCCTTGAGGGCCGCGCCGGACATGACAGCGGGCGCATAATGGCGGCTTCCCGCAGAACACAAGAGACTCCCATGCGCGTAGGTTTGTTCGTCACTTGCCTCATTGATCTGATGCGGCCCGACATCGGGTTTTCGGTGCTTAAGCTGCTGGAAAAGGCCGGCTACGACGTCGTCGTGCCGCCCGCGCAGACCTGCTGCGGCCAGCCCGCCTACAACTCCGGCGATCGGCCGCTGGCGCGCGATCTGGCGGAGAAAACGCTCAAGGAATTCGAGCAGTTCGACTACGTCGTCATTCCGTCTGGCTCGTGCGGCGGCATGATCCGCAAGGGCTACGCCGATCTCTTTCGAGATGATCCGGAGCTCGCGGGCCGCTACGAGCGCCTGGCGCCGCGTGTGTACGAATTGACGGACTTTCTCGTCAACGTGGCCCGTGTCGAGACGCTCGATTCCCAATTTCACGGCCACGTGACGTACCACGATTCGTGCTCCGGGCTGCGCGAGCTGGGCGTGAAAACACAGCCGCGAGAGCTGCTCGGCAAACTGGAGGGTGTGCAATTGACCGAGATGCCCGCCTGCGAAGCATGCTGCGGCTTCGGCGGCACGTTCTCGATCAAGTACGGCGATATCTCCACCGCCATCGCGGATGAGAAATGCGCCAACATCAAGGCCAGCGGCGCCGATGCCGTGGTGCTTGGGGATGTGGGCTGCATGCTCAACATCGAAGGCCGGCTGCGCCGTACTGGCGACACGCACACGCGTGTGCTGCACATCGCGCAAGTCCTTGCCGGCGACGCGTAAATCGCAACTGCCCTAGAACACGACGGAGACGCAATCGCATGCAAGTCCGCAGCATGGAATTCAAGGCGCGCGCCGGGCAGAAGCTCGCCGACAAGCGCCTGCAGCAGAACCTCACCAAGCTCTCGACCAAGTTCGTCACTGCGCGGGCGGCGGCCATCCAGGACATCGATTTTCAGGCCACGCGTGAAGCGCTGAAGGAGCGCCGCAACCGCGCGCTGGAAAACCTCGACGTCTGGCTCGCCACGTTCGAGGCAGAGGCCACACGCCGTGGCGCCAAGGTTTTGTTTGCGGAAACCACGGCCGATGCCGCGCGCCTGGTTGCAGAAATCGCCCGCAAGCACGGGGTCAAGAAGGTCATCAAGAGCAAGTCGATGGTGACCGAAGAGATGCGCCTGAACCAGGTGCTCGGCGAGATGGGCGTGCAGAGCATCGAGACCGATCTGGGCGAGTACATCCTGCAGATCAACGACAGCGAGCCGCCGTCGCACATCATTGCGCCGGTGGTGCATAAGGACAAGGAGGAGATCGCCGATCTCTTCGCCAAGACGCACAACAAGCCGCGCCTGACCGATATTCCCGAGATGACGCGCGAGGCGCGCGAAGTGCTGCGGCCCGAGTTTCTGTCCGCTGACATGGGCGTGACGGGCGGTAACTTCATCATTGCCGAGACGGGTTCCGTTGCCGTCGTCACCAACGAGGGCAACGAAGGCATGTGCACGATCATGCCGCGCGTGCACGTTGCCGTGACGGGTATCGAGAAGGTGTTGCCGACGCTTGAAGATTTGGCCACCGTCATGCGTTTGTTGCCGCGATCGGCCACCGGCCAGGCGATCTCGAACTATTTCTCGCTGCTGACGGGGCCGCGCGCGCCCGGCGAGAAGGATGGCCCTGAGCATATGTACTTCGTCATCGTCGACGGCGGCCGCAGCGGCCTGATCGGCGGTGAATTCCAGGAGATGCTGCGCTGTATCCGATGCGGCGCGTGCATGAACCATTGCCCGGTCTATCAGAAGATCGGCGGTCATGCGTATGGCTGGGTGTATCCGGGCCCGATGGGCAGCGTGCTGACGCCTAGCTACGTTGGGCTGTCGAACGCGTTGGACCTTCCGCAGGCGGCCACGCTGTGCGGTGAATGCAATCGCGTGTGCCCTGCGTCCATCCCGTTGTCGGATCTGCTGCGCACGCTGCGCGAGAAACAAATGGAGCGCGAACTGCGCCCGCAGGCTGAGCGCTTTGGCTTGCGCGTGTGGGGCTTCTTAGCACGGCGACCGGCGTTGTACTCGGCTGGCACGTGGGTCGCAGCGCGCGTGCTGCGCTGGATGGGCGGTGACAAGAAACTGATCCACTCGCTGCCAGTCGGCAAAGGTTGGACCGATACGCGCGACATGCCGGCTCCCGCAGGCAAAACGTTCCGCGAGTTGTACCGTGAAAAGAAAGCTCGAGCATGACTACCGCTGAATCTCTCCAGACGCTGCGCGCCGCGCTCGATCGTCACGCCAAGTCGCCTGACGTGCCGCGCCTGCTCAACCAGTGGCGCGACGATGCAGTGCTCGCGCCGTTGGCGGTCTTGCCGCCGGCGTACGACCAGGTGCGGCGTTCCTTGCTGCAGCGGCTGGATATGGCGGTGTCGTTTGGCGAGGAAAGCTGCTCGTTCTCGCCGTCGTCGTTGCTCGCGGAAATGCGTTTGTGGACAGACAAGGCTGAGGCCAAGCTCGGCAGCATGTAATCGTGGGGCGACATGGAACGCGGGATGCGTGCTAGTGTCTGACAGGTTATTCCCGTGTCAGCCCATGCCATGAATCAGACCGCTCGCGAAATCATGCTGTACGACGCCCAGAAGAAGAGTTCGGGCGTCGCCTATCTCTGGTGGTTTCTGTTGGGCTTTCTTGGGGCACATCGCTTCTATCTGAAGCGGCCGGGCAGCGGTATTGCACAGGCCATTGCCAACATCGGAGGCACATGGCTGGCGTTTCGTGACATGGGTAACACCGCAGGCTGGGTGCTGGCCGTCATCGGGGGGCTGTGGGTGCTGGTGGACATGTTCCTGATCCCGGGGATGGTCCGCGCATACAACACGGTCCTCGCCGAGCGGCTGTCGACCGCCCCCTGAAAGGAATCGACCTATGAGCAAAATGACTTTGTGGAAGCGCGTCGCGCTGTGGGCGGCAGGTTTGGCTTGCGTGGGCGGCGCCTTGGCAGGTTGTACGACTTCGCGAGATCAATACAGCCAGAGTTCCAACATCAGCACGTACGGCGTAGTCGACGTCGGGATCGAGCGCACGTCGCGCTGATCGTCATTCCGTGGCTGGTGGCGCTACGTCTTCAAACTGCCGCCACTCGCCATTGACGAGCAGTTCCAGCGGCTGGAACAGCGCCTTATAGGCCATCTTCCGGCTCTGCTCTATCCAGTAGCCGAGATAAACGTAGGGCAGGTCCAGCGCCTGCGCCTGGGCGATCTGCCACAGCACGTTGTAGGTTCCGTAGCTCGCCTTCTGTTCGATCGGGTCGTAGAACGTGTAGACCGACGATAGCCCGTCTTCCAGCACGTCGATCATGCTCACCATGCGCAGCTTGCCCGCCGATGGCGATTCGGGTGGCTCTCGAAACTCCACCAGACGCGAATTCACCCGGCTCTGTAGCAGGAACTGCTCGTATTGATCGCGGCTGTCGTGGTCCATGCCGCCGCCCGCGTGACGGACGGACTGGTACAGGAGATAGAGCTGATAGTGCTCTTCGACATAGGTAAGCGGTGCAACCAGCGCCTCAAGCCCTTGATGCCGCTCGGCGGCACGCCGTTGCGCACGCGATGGCGCATAACGATCAACGACGACGCGGCATGGCGTGCATGCATGGCAGTCGTCGCAATGCGGGCGGTAGGTGAAGATGCCGCTACGCCGGAAGCCGGCGCGCACGAGCTTTGAATAGACGTCGGCATTGATCAGGTGCGCCGGCGTGGCGACCTGCGAGCGCGCCAAGCGACCATCGAGATAGCTGCATGCGTAAGGCGCGGTGGCATAGAACTGCAATGCCGAGAGGGGGAGTTCCTTAAGCTTGCTCATTGCGCACGGTCCACCGGCGGAGCACCGATTTGTCGAAGTGCCACGGCACAATGGCCGGCGCGTTGGCCGCTTCCCGCACATGTGCGAGAAACGCCGCGCGCGGCACCGGGGCACCGCCCAGCGACGCCAGATGCTCGGTCTCCTGTTGGCAGTCTATCATCGCGACGCCCTGACCGCCGAGGAAGGCGCAGAGCGCCGCGAGCGCGATTTTCGAGGCATCGGTGCGACGGGCAAACATCGATTCGCCGTAGAACATGCGGCCGAGCGCCACCCCATACAAGCCACCCACGCGTTGGCCGGCGTGCCACGTCTCGACGCTATGCGCGTAGCCGCGGCGGTGCAGGGCGGTATAGGCCTGAATGACGTCTTCAGTGATCCACGTGCCGTGCTGCCCAGGGCGCGCTGTGGTGGCACACGCGACCATCGTTTCGCGGAAGGCGTGGTCGATGCGGATTTCCCAGGCTGGGTCGTCAAGCACACGGCGCAGCGTCTTGCGAAAGGTGGTTGAGACGCGAAAATCCTCGGGGCGAAGCACCATGCGCGGGTCTGTGCTCCACCACAGCACCGGCTGGCCCTGGGCATACCACGGAAAAATGCCTTGCCGATACGCGATCAGCAGCCGCTGCGGCGATAGCTCCGCGCTGGCGGCCAGTAGCCCCGGCGCTTCGGATTCCGGCCCGAGCGCGCGATCGACCGGCGGGAAGGGATCGTGCGGATCCAGCCAGGCGATCATGATGCAGACAACGTGAGGTAGGCGTTACGGCGTCGTGGCCGGCGTGTCGATCGCGGCCGAGCGCATCGGCTTGTAGATGTCGAGCGTGTGGAGGCGGAAGCTGCCGTCGGCAAGCTTGCCAGCCGCGCGATCGGCGAAGAAGCAACGCAGCGTGTGGATGACAGTCGGGAAGGCCAGGTCATCCCACGGGATATCGGCTTCATTGAAGAGCGCGACTTCAAGGCTTTCTTCGCCCGGCGCGAAATCCAGATCGTTCAGCTTGGCTAGGTAGAACATGTGCACTTGATGCACATGCGGCACGTTGAGTACCGAATACAGCTCGCCGATTTCGACGTTGGCGCCGGCTTCTTCCTGCGTTTCCCGGTTGGCGGCCTGGGCGGTGGTCTCCCCGATTTCCATGAAGCCTGCGGGCAAGGTCCAGAAGCCGTAGCGCGGTTCAATGGCGCGCTTGCACAGGAGAATCTGATCGTTCCAAACGGGCACGGTGCCGACCACGTTGCGCGGATTCACATAGTGAATCGTATTGCAATGGTCGCAAACGTCGCGCAGTCGGTTGTCACCGGCGGGAATGCGCGAGACGACTGACTGGCCGCAGTTGGAACAGAATTTCATGGGGAATCGTCGCGGGTGGAATATCTCAGTGTATCACCGCAGCGAGGCGGCCCCGCGCAGCGCGGGGTGGGACGGCAGTATCGACTGAGTTGCCCGCAAAACGGTGCGTGGAAACGTAGAAAAGCAAAAAGCCCGCTGTGTGCGGGCTTGATGATTCGGCTCAGGTCTTGGAGCGAGCCGTTCTACTTTGGCTGGTTGCGGGGGCAGGATTTGAACCTGCGACCTTCGGGTTATGAGCCCGACGAGCTGCCAGACTGCTCCACCCCGCGTCCGTAGAAACGCATTCGACTTTCTGGCTGGTTGCGGGGGCAGGATTTGAACCTGCGACCTTCGGGTTATGAGCCCGACGAGCTGCCAGACTGCTCCACCCCGCGTCCGTCGAATAAAAAATTATAGCGACATCTGTGCGGCGATGCAACACTTTTCTCGTCTGCATGCATTTTGATGGTGCGTATTGCCCCTGTAACGGGCCCGCGAAGTCAGGCGGGGACTGGCCTTTGGACACTTCGTGCCTAGCCGCGTTCGAAAGCGGCGCGCACGGTGCATTGCGGCGTGCCGGCCGTTTACAATGCCGCCTTTCGCGTTCTTCTCTTGATTCCGATCGTGCTCAACGCCCTGTACCCGCTTGCCCGCCCGCTGCTGTTTTCGATGGATCCCGAAGACGCGCATCACTTCACGCTGAACCAGCTCAAGCGGGCGCACGCGATGGGGCTCTCAGGCTGCATCGGTGCGCGCGTAGCCCCGCAGCCGCGCACGGTGATGGGCGTTAAGTTTCCTAACCCGGTTGGGCTGGCGGCTGGCTTGGACAAGGACGGTGCGTATATCGATGCACTCGGCGCGCTCGGCTTCGGTTTTATTGAAGTCGGCACGGTCACTCCGCGCGCGCAGCCAGGCAACCCGCGCCCCCGCATGTTCCGCTTGCCGGCGGCCAATGCGCTCATCAACCGCATGGGTTTCAACAATGGCGGTGTCGATGCATTCATCAATAACGTGAAGGCATCGAAATGGCGTGAGGCGGGCGGCGTGCTCGGCCTGAACATCGGCAAGAACGCAGACACGCCGATCGAGCGTGCTGTCGACGATTACCTGCATTGCCTTGAGCGTGTGTATCCGCACGCGAGCTACGTGACGGTGAACATTTCATCGCCGAACACGAAGAACCTGCGTCAGCTCCAGGGCGCGAGCGAGCTGGATAGCCTGCTCGGTACGCTGCGCGATGCGCAACAGCGTCTTGCAGACCAGCATAAGCGCTACGTGCCGGTGGCACTGAAGATTGCGCCAGACCTGGACGACGACCAGATTGCCAACGTTGCCGACGCGCTGCTGCGCCACAAGATGGACGGCGTGATTGCGACCAACACGACGATCAGCCGCGAGGCTGTCGCCGGTCTGGCACATGCGGAAGAGGCAGGCGGACTGTCGGGTCAGCCTGTGCGTGAAGCCTCGACGCGGGTGATTCGCGCATTGCATGGTTTGCTGGGCGATGCGGTGCCCATCATTGGCGTGGGCGGCATCCTCGCCGGGGAGCATGCACGCGAGAAGATCGACGCTGGCGCGCAGTTGGTACAGCTGTATACGGGGTTGATCTATCGCGGGCCGGCGCTTGTGGCGGAATGCGCCCGCGCACTGGCGCGTTGAAGGCGGCCGCGCTCAGCGGCGAAGCAGGAAGAGGATGAGCGCGCTGGTGGCCACCACGGCGGCTGCCAGGTCGTACGGCCCAGCGTAATCGGCCCACACAGTTGGGTCGAGCCGCTGCATGAAAGCCGGTTGTGCCAACGGCAGGATCATGCGCGGGATCGCAAACAATAGGGCGGCCACGACCAGCAGCACAATCAATGCGGTCAGCGAAGGCTTGGAGCGCCCCAAGATGCGGATGGATGATTGGGGCAAGGCCGTCCCCGTTTTGGAAGCGTCGGGCAGCTGATTGCCAGCTGCTCAACAAAAATTTGCAATGAACGTTTGTCAGGCATTTTCCTACAAAGTTCTGTCGGTTGCAGTCCTACTTTCGGCTATGTGTAGCAGAGCCTACATAATGTGTTGCCCATGAACCGAGGGGGCCGACCCGCGCTGCACAATGTGCTTTATTCGGGTGTTTGTGTGCCAGGGCAACGTTATTTCGGCCCTACACAACGCTTTATTTGCATGGCTGTGCAGCGTGATGCACCGCGGCAACGAATGCCCGTCTGAGGGGTTGGCGTGGCGGAGGCGGGGAGTACAATCCGCCCTCATTGTGCAATGCACGATTTTTTGAGCGGCCAGCCATTCGGCCGATTTCCAAGTTCATGAGTCAAGCTCTCACAGCAACCGGGTCGCCCCAGACCAACGTGAACCTGCGCGCTATGGTGATCGGCGCCGTGGGTGTGGTGTTCGGAGACATCGGCACCAGCCCCCTGTATTCGCTCAAGGAGTGCTTCAGCCCCGATCACGGCATTCCTTTCTCCAGCGGTGCGGTGCTCGGCATCATCTCCATGCTGTTCTGGGCGATGGTGATCGTGGTGTCGCTCAAGTATGTGCTGTTCGTCATGCGCGCCGACAACAACGGCGAGGGCGGCATCCTTGCGCTGATGGCACTGTCGCTGCGTACGGCCAATACCAATTCCAAGCGCATGTCGCTGCTGATGATGCTGGGCGTCTTCGGTGCCTGCATGTTCTATGGCGATGCGGTGATCACGCCGGCCATCTCGGTCCTGTCGGCCATGGAAGGTCTTGAAATTGCCGCGCCCGCGTTGACGCCGTTCGTCTTGCCGATCACGCTCGTGATCTTGGCGGTGCTGTTCTTCATCCAGCGAAGCGGCACGTCGGTGGTCGGCAAGTTATTCGGTCCGGTAATGCTGCTGTGGTTTGCCGCGCTGGCCGCGCTGGGCATGATGAATCTGGTGAAGGCGCCGCAGATCCTGGTGGCCGTCAACCCGATGTATGCGATTTCGTTCCTGCACGACCATGCGCTGCAGGCGTTCATCGTGTTGGGTTCGGTGTTCCTGGTGCTGACTGGCGCTGAGGCGCTGTACGCCGACATGGGCCACTTCGGCGCCCGTCCGATCCGCTGGGCGTGGTTCTTTATCGTGGCGCCCAGCCTGCTGCTGAACTACTTCGGCCAAGGGGCGATGTTGCTGACTGACCCAAGCACCATCGAAAATCCGTTCTATCGTTCGGTGCCCGAAGCACTGCAACTCCCGATGGTGGTGTTGGCTGCGGCCGCCACCGTCATTGCCTCGCAAGCTGTGATTTCGGGCGCGTTCTCGCTGACGAGCCAGGCGATCCAGCTGGGTTTTGTGCCGCGCATGCGCATTCGCTACACCTCGGAAGCCGAGATCGGCCAGATCTACGTGCCGATGGTCAACTGGATGCTGCTGATCCTGGTGGTGGGCGTTGTGCTGGCGTTCAAGAAGTCCGACAACCTGGCCGCCGCCTACGGCATTGCCGTGACCACAACGATGGTCATCACCACGGTGCTTGCGGCAGTGGTGATGCGCTCGGTCTGGCGTTGGCACCCGGCGCTGGTGACGCTCGTGAGCCTCTGTTTCCTGGTGGTCGACATGGCGTTCTTCTCGGCCAACCTCTTGAAGATTCGCGATGGCGGTTGGTTCCCGTTGACGCTGGGCGCCGGTGTGTTCTTCCTGCTGATGACCTGGTACAAGGGCAAGAAGCTTTTGCGGGCTCGCAGCCTGGAGGATGGCATTCCGCTCGAGCCGTTCCTGGCGGGGTTGCTGGCGCATCCGCCGCATCGTGTCGAGGGCACGGCCGTTTTCCTCACCGGCAATACTGAATTCGTGCCGGTGTCGTTGCTGCATAACCTCAAGCACAACCGCGTGCTCCACGAGCGCGTGATCTTCATCAGCTTCGTCACGCGCGATATTCCCTACGTGGACGACAAGCAACGCGTGTCCGTGCGCGATCTGGGCAGCGGCATCTACATCGTCAAGGCGGAGTACGGCTTTAAGGAAACGCCGGACGTGTACCGCGTGCTCGAACTGGGGCAGCCGCAGATCGGCATGCGCTGCGAGCTGATGGATACGTCGTTCTTCATCGCGCGCGAGTCGGTGGTGCCGTCCAAGCTGCCGGGCATGTCGATGTGGCGTGAGCGTCTGTTTGCGTGGATGCATCAGAACGGCGCCAAGCCGTCCGACTTTTTCCATATTCCCGCGAACCGGGTGGTGGAGTTGGGTACGAAGGTCGAAATCTGACCGACTGTACCGCTGCATAACAAACGGCCCGTGCGAGAGAAACGCACGGGCCGTTTTGTTTGGGTGTCAGGCGATGTTCGGGTTAGATCTTCGAGGCGTCGCGGTCGCGTTTGTGCACTTCATGGTTGCGCGCGTGTACGTCGTGGTTGCGATCCTTGACGTCGGCGTGCAGGTCCTTGCGGTCCTGGTGCAAATCACGGCGATCGGCATTGACCTGATGCTGATCTTGAGCGCGTTGCTTGCTCCAGTATTCGGCACCCTTGACGTTGCCGTTCGCCAGGTCGCGATCTTCGCGGCGTTGCGCGGTATTGCGCTCAGCGCGTTCGTCAGTCAGCGCGGCCTTGTCGTTGCCGATATCGGCACGGTCGTGGCGGATGTCGCGGTTGTCGTGGCGGATGTCACGGTTGTCCTGATGGATCTTCTGATTGTCTTGCTGGACTTGGGTAACAGGCGACACAGGAGCCGGCGGCGTGGTCTGCGCGAAAGCGGCGGTACCGGCAACAGCAAGCAGGGCAGCGATCAGGGTGTGGCTCGTCTTCATGGAGTTTCTCCTCGTGGGTGCCAGGCGGTGTGTGCCTGTGTCTCCATAACGGGCCGAAAAGACAAGGCGTCGACGCGCGAGTGTTAGGAAAGATCCATGCGCGTAAGGACTTGTAACGACCGCGCTCAGCCATGAAAAAACCCGCCGAGTCCGAAAACCGGGCGGGTTCCGCTAAACAGGGTCTGCTTTAACGCTTGAGCTTGGCGAACGCTTCCGCCATGGCGCCGGATGGTTCCGGCGCGCGACGTTGCTGGCCGCCGTGGCGATTGCCGCCACTGGTCGGACGATCACCACCGCCGGCACGCGCAGGCGCCTGGCCGGGCTCGTCGGACAGGCGCATCGTCAGGCCAATGCGGTTGCGCTTCACGTCGACTTCCATCACTTTGACCTTGACAATCTGGCCGGGCTTGACCACCTCGTGCGGGTCGCGCACGAACTTGGTCGACAGCGCCGACACGTGTACCAGACCATCCTGATGCACGCCGATGTCGATGAACGCGCCAAACGCCGCAACGTTTGTCACTACGCCTTCGAGCACCATGCCGGGCTGCAGGTCCTTGATGTCTTCCACGCCGTCTTGGAACGTCGCCGTCTTGAACTCTGGGCGCGGGTCGCGGCCGGGCTTTTCCAGTTCAGAAAGAATGTCGACCACGGTCGGCAGGCCGAACTTCTCGTCGGTGAAGTCGCGAGCGGTCAGGCCGCGCAGCGCCTCACGGTTGCCGAGCACGTCGCCGATGCCCTTTTTGATGCTGTCCAGGATGCGCTTGACCACCGGATACGCTTCCGGGTGCACCGACGAGCGATCGAGCGGATTGTCGCCGTCATTGATGCGCAGGAAGCCGGCGGCCTGCTCGAAAGTCTTGTCGCCCAGGCGCGGCACTTTCTTGAGCGCGTCGCGGTTGGCGAACGCGCCGTTGGCATCGCGGTACTCGACGATGTTCTTGGCGAGGATCGAATTCAGCCCCGACACACGCGCCAGCAGCGGGGCAGAGGCCGTGTTCACATCCACGCCGACTGCGTTCACGCAATCCTCGACGATGGCGTCCAGCGCGCGGGCCAGCTCGCGCTGGTTGACGTCGTGCTGATACTGGCCAACGCCGATCGACTTCGGGTCGATCTTCACGAGTTCGGCCAGCGGGTCTTGCAGGCGTCGTGCGATCGAAACCGCGCCACGCAGCGACACGTCCAGCTCCGGGAATTCCTTGGCTGCCAGCTCCGACGCCGAATACACCGACGCGCCGGCCTCGCTCACCACGATCTTGGTCAGCTTCAGTTCCGGCGCGTTACGCATCAGGTCTTGCACCAACTTATCGGTCTCGCGGCTGGCTGTGCCGTTGCCGATGGAAACCAGTGCCACGCCGTGTTGTTTCGCCAGCCGCGCGAGCGTGGCGAGCGAGCCGTTCCAGTCGCGACGCGGCTCGTGCGGGTAGATCGTGGCCGTTTCCAGCAGCTTGCCGGTGTGGTCGACCACGGCGATCTTGCAGCCCGTGCGGATGCCTGGGTCGATACCCATCACCGCCTTGGGGCCAGCCGGCGCCGCCAGCAGCAGGTCGTGCAGATTGCGACCGAAGATCTTGATGGCTTCGGCCTCGGCGGATTCGCGCAGCTGCGTGAGCAACTCGGTTTCGATATGCGGCTGGACCTTTACGCGCCAGCACCAGCGGCATACATCCGACAGCCACTTGTCAGCCGCGCGGCCCTTGTTTTCGATGCCGACGTGGCGCGCGATCATGATTTCGCACGGGTGCGGGTTCAGCGCGTCCTGTTCTTCGCCCAAACCGAGCTTCACAAACAGCACGCCCGCGTTGCGGCCGCGGAACAGTGCCAGCGCGCGGTGCGACGGCACGTTCCGGATCGGCTCGCTGTATGCGTAGTAATCGCGGAATTTTTCTTCTTCGGCGGTTTCCTTGCCTTCCACCACGGTCGACGAGACCTGCCCCTGATTCCAAAGGTGGTCGCGCACCTTGCCAAGCAGCTCCGCCGTCTCGCCAAATTGCTCGGAGAGGATGTCGCGCGCGCCGTCCAGCGCTGCCTTCACGTCCGGCACGCCACCATCGGCAGTCGGGTTGCCGTTGACGAACTTGGCGGCTTCCGTTTGAGGATCGAGCGTCGGGTCGGCCAGCAGGGCCTGGGCCAGCGGCTCCAGGCCGCATTCGCGGGCGATCTGGGCGCGCGTGCGGCGCTTGGGCTTGTAGGGCAGGTAGAGATCTTCCAGCACCTGCTTGGTTTCGGCCGCCTCGATGGCGGTGCGCAGGGCATCGGTCAGCTTGCCTTGCTCTTCAATGGAAGCCAGGATGGCCGCGCGGCGGTCTTCCAGTTCGCGCAGGTACAGCAGGCGCTCTTCCAGGTTGCGCAGTTGCGTGTCGTCCAGGTTGTCCGTCACTTCCTTTCGGTAACGTGCAATGAAGGGCACGGTGGCGCCTTCGTCCAACAGTTGCACGGCGGCGGCAACCTGCTGCGGCCGGACCGCCAGTTCAATGGCGATGCGGGAGACGATCTTCTGCAACACGGAATCAGTCATTGCTTCCAGAGAGTGCGATGGAAAGCCGCGCATTTTGCCACAACGCGAACCCTGTTCCTGAGCTGAAATCCGTGGCCGCGCGGCGTTTGCCGCACAGGCGCGGTGATAAAATGCGCGTTATGCCTACGCTCCTGTTTTCTGCCCGTCGCCGCGCAGCTGCGCGCCGCGCCTCCCGTCTGGTTCTGCCGGCGTCCATGCTCAGTGTTGCGCTGCTTGCCGCGCCCGCATGGAGCCAGTCTTCGCCGGCCTCCGCGCCAGCCGCGGCGGTGCCCGCCACGCAGCCCGATTTCGGCGCCGAGCACGATCGCATTACCAGCGCCAAAGCCTGGGCGGAATACCGCTACGCCCAGGCCGAGCGCGCTTGCTACGACAAATTCCTCGTCACGCGCTGCATCGACAAGGCCAAGGATGTGCGTCGCACGGAGCTCCACACCATCCGCGAACGCGAGCTTGCACTGGACGAAGCCGAACGTGCCGACCGCGCTGCCCGCCGCGACCAGGAGCGTGCCATCCGCGAGGCTCAGTACAACGCCGAGCGCCCCCAGCGCGAAGCCGCCGAGCAGAAGAATCGCACCGATTTCGCGAACAAGCAGGAGCAGCAGCGTCTGAATGAAGCGCAGCGCCAGGCCGAAGCGCCGCAGCGCGCCGCCAATGCGCAGGCTGCGGCCAAGAAGCAAGCCGATTACGACGCCAGGCTGAAGGCGGCGCAGGAGCAGGGCGCCGCCAATGCCGCCAAGCGTGCGGAAAACGTCAAGCAATTCCAGGAAAAGCAGCAAGACGCGGCCAAGCGCCAGAAGGAACTGGAAGAGCGCCGCGAACAAAGCAAGCACCGCAAAGAGCAAAACCAGAACAACACCAGTCCGCTGGGGTTCTAAACTTCAGCCAAGGCCGGGTTTCCGGAGGAGAGCGATGGACAGCGATCTGAATACGATCTCGCGTCGCATCATTGAATTGCAGATCGAGCACCGCGATCTCGATTTCCTGATCGACCGGCTGGCAGCGACCGTCGGTCACGACGAATTGCAGTTGCGCCGCCTCAAGAAGCGCCGTCTGAAACTCAAGGACACCATCACCCTGCTACAGTTGCAGGTTGAGCCGGACGTGCCGGCTTAACGCCTGCCCAAAGCGGGTTCGACTCTCATCCCGAGAGGCCGCAATCACGTGCGGCCTCCGTCATTTGACCCCACGGATTCCGCGTTGACTTCGCTTTCCCCGCTGGCCGAGCCGTCGGCTGATTCCGACGCCGATACCAGCGACGCTTCGGCTCCCGCTGCCTCTGTCCCTGCCGATGCCCATCATGCCGAGCTGGCGACGCTGTTCGCCGACGAAGGCACGCTGGCCAAGGGTATCGATGGCTATCGGCCCCGCAGTGCCCAACTAACGATGGCGCAGGCCGTGGCCAACGCCATCGAGGCCGCCGATTCGATCATCGTCGAGGCTGGCACGGGCACCGGTAAAACCTACGCTTATCTGGTCCCGGCGATGCTCTGGGGCGGCAAGGTGATCCTGTCGACCGGGACGAAAAACCTGCAGGACCAGCTTTTCCTGCGCGACATCCCGACCGTGCGCAAGGCGCTGAATGCGCCGGTGTCGGTGGCGCTGCTCAAAGGGCGCGCCAACTACGTTTGCCATTACCACGTAGAGCGCACGTCGCAGAACGGGCGCCTTTCTTCGCGCCAGGACGCCGCGTGGCTGCGCCAGATCAATCTGTTCCTGAAGACCACGAAAACGGGCGACAAAGCCGAGCTTGCGAGCGTGCCCGAGAACGCACCGGTGTGGAATCTGGTGACGTCCACGCGCGACAACTGCCTGGGGTCGGACTGCGCGTACTACAAAGACTGCTTCGTCATGCGCGCCCGCAAGGAGGCGCAGCAGGCTGACGTGGTGGTGGTCAACCATCACCTGTTCTTCGCAGATGTGATGTTGAAGGACACCGGCATGGCTGAACTGCTGCCCGCCGCCAACACGATCATCTTCGACGAAGCCCATCAGCTGCCCGAAACCGCCACGTTGTTCTTTGGCGAGACGATCTCTACGAACCAGATTCTCGAGCTTGCGCGCGACAGCGTGGCCGAAGGTCTTTCGCACGCTCGCGATGCGGTGGATTGGGTCGCGATTGCGGCACCGCTTGAGCGTGCCGCGCGTGATCTGCGCTTGGTTTTCCGTCAGGACGGCTCACGCCTGTCGATCAAGCAGATTGACAATGATGCAGCGCTCGCCAAGCCCTTCTACGAGGTGCTGCCCAAGCTGGAGCAGGCGCTTTCCGACTTTACCGGCGCGCTGGAAGCCCAGGCCGAACGCGCCGAGACCATTGAGCAATGCCATCGCCGTGCAGTTGCGCTGTGTGAAAAGCTTGAAGCGTGGGCCGATCCCAAACCGCCCAAGGCGCCCAAGAAAGAAGGGGATGCTGCGGGCGCGGACAGTGAGAGTGCGGCCCCCGTTGACGAGCGTGTGCGCTGGGTCGAGGTGTTTGCCAATTCCGTGCAATTGCACCTGACACCGTTGTCGATCGCGCCAATCTTTTCGCGCCAGCGTGCCGGTCAGCCGCGCGCGTGGGTCTTCACCTCGGCCACGCTTTCGGTGCGCGGCAACTTCACGCATTACGCTGCGCAATTGGGCCTGGATCGTGATCGCTCAATGACGCTCGACAGCCCGTTCGATTACGCAGCACAAGGTTTGCTGTATGTGCCGCGCGATCTGCCGCAGCCGAGCGATCCGCGCTTTACCGATGCGGTGCTCGACGCCACCTTGCCCCTCATCGAGGCGGCGGGCGGCAAGACGTTCCTGCTATGCACAACGCTGCGCGCAGTGAATCGCGCCGCCGAGCGGTTGTCAGATGAGTTCGCTCAACGCGGCTGGGATTTCCCGCTGCTCGTGCAGGGCCAGGCCAGCCGTACGGAATTGCTGGACCGTTTCCGCGCGCTCGGCAACGCCGTGCTGATCGGCAGCCAAAGCTTCTGGGAGGGCGTGGACGTACGCGGGGAGGCCCTATCGCTGGTCGTCATCGACAAATTGCCGTTTGCCCCGCCCGACGATCCGGTGCTGAGCGCCCGCATGGAAGCGCTGGAGAAAAAGGGGCTGAGCCCGTTTGCCGTCCACCAATTGCCGCACGCGGTGATCACGCTCAAGCAGGGCGCAGGGCGGTTGATTCGCTCCGAGACCGATCGCGGCGTGCTGATGATCTGCGACCCGCGGCTTGTTGAGAAGAACTACGGCCGCCAGATCTGGCAGAGCCTGCCGCCGTTCAAGCGTACGCGCGAGGCGGAGACGGCTGCCGAATTCCTGCGTTCGCTGCGGCCGGAGAGTTCGGAGGATCTGCCTGCCGGTAACACTGAAGACTGATTCGCGAGCACAAACAAAAAGCCCGGCCAATCGACCGGGCTTTTTGCTGTGCTATTCAAGCCTTGTTTACCACCACTGGTACCAGGGCTTGTCTTTCTTGCGCTGGCCGTGGGCGAGGAAGTCGCTCTTCGGGTAGTTCTGCTTGATGATGCGCTCGGTGTCGTCGCGCATGTCTTTCATGCCCAGCGCCTCGTACGACTTCATCATGATGTACAGCGCTTCTTCCACAGCGGGGGCGCGGTCGTAATCCTTGATGGCGTCTTGCGCGCGGTTCACGGCCGCGAGGTACGCCCCACGGCGATAGTAGTAGCGCGCGGCGCCCACTTCATGCTCGGCCATCGCGTTCACGATGTACTGCATGCGTTGCGTGGCGTCCGGCGTGTACTTGCTGTTCGGGAAACGCGTGATCAGCGTCTTGAACGCGTCATAGGCAGCGCGCGCGGCCTTCGGGTCGCGCTCGCTCAAGTCCTGGTTCGAGAAGCGGCCGAGCCAGCCCAGGTTGTCGTTGAAGTTGATCAGGCCCTTGAGGTAATAGGCGTAATCGACGCTGGGATGATTTGGGTGCAACTGGATGAAGCGATCCACCGCGGCCAGCGCGGCAGCCGTCTCGCCATCCTTGTAGTTGGCGTAGGCGGTTTCGATCTGGGCTTGTTGGGCGTACGGGCCGAATGGATAGCGGCTTTCGAGCTTTTCGTAGTACTTGACCGCCTTGGCGTAGTCGCCGCCGTCGAGCGAGTCCTTCGCTTCCGAATATAATTTGTTGGCTGACCAGCCGGCAGTTTCGTCTTGCTGTTCCGGCAGGATGCCGCAGGCCGAGATAGCCAAGCATGCAACGCCTGCCACCAACACTGCTCCGATTTGTGCGCGGATCCGACTGCCGATTCGGCTGCCGATTCGATTACCAATACGCGCCTGCTTTACGCTCGTGACCGACATGGGCACCTTTTCTGAATGAAAAATCGCATCAAGCATTATAGCCCAAGCCCTGTGTCAGACGACGCAGCAGCTGACGTTTCCCTCACTGTGCAGGAGACGGAAGACGCCCTCGATGATGAGGCGCTCGATTTGCCTACGGCCGGTGCGGCCCAGGCCGCCGAGCCGATCATCGTGGAGATCCCTGAAGCCATGCACGGCGAGCGCCTGGACAAGGCGCTTGCCAAGCTGCTGCCCGACTATTCGCGCAGCCGTCTCCAGCAATGGATTGATGCCGGGGCGGTGCGCCTGCATGGTGAGGTGGTGCGCCCGCGTGCGGCCATCTCCGGCGGTGACCGCATCGAAGTCGTCCCGCAACGCGCGGCCGACGAAAACGCCTTCGTTGCCGAGCCTATCGATCTGGATGTGGTGTACGAAGACGACACGCTGCTCGTCATCAACAAGCCGGCCGGGCTGGTGGTGCATCCCGCTGCTGGCAACTGGAGCGGCACGGTGCTCAACGGCCTGTTGCACCGCTATCCCGACGCCGCGGAGTTGCCACGTGCCGGCATCGTCCACCGCCTCGACAAGGACACGTCCGGCCTGATGGTGGTCGCCCGTACGCTGCCAGCGCAAACCGATCTCGTGCGCCAACTGCAGGCACGTACCGTCAAGCGTACTTATCTCGCGCTCGTGTGGGGCGAAACGCCGGAAGAGGCCACCATTGACGCCCCGATCGGCCGTGACCCGCGTGACCGCACGCGCATGGCCATCATCGAGACGGCCAGCGGCAAGCCGGCGCGCACGCATTTCAAGACGCTGGACGTTGTAGACCTCGGCCGAGCGCAGGTATCGCTGGTGCGCTGTCAGCTCGAGACTGGCCGTACACACCAGATCCGTGTGCATTTTGAATCGGAGGGGCATCCGCTGCTTGGTGATCCGGTGTACACGCGCAATTTCCGTCGTGGCCAGCCACAGACGATCAAGGCGCCGCTGCCGGTGCCCTTTACGCGGCAGGCGCTGCACGCGGTGCGCCTGGGGCTCGTGCATCCCGCCTCGGGCAAGTCGGTGCATTGGGAGGCAGGTGTACCCGACGATTTCGCCGCTCTGCTGGAAGCCCTCGACCTGGATCCCGATGCCGACATCAACTGACTGGATCGTTCCCGACTGGCCCGCGCATCCGCGTGTCAAAGCGCTTGCCACGACTCGCCTGGGTGGTGTCAGCACGGGGCCTTACGGATTGGCCGGTGGTTTGCCCGGTGGGCTGAACCTTGGTCAGCACGTCGGTGATGCGCCGGAAGCCGTTGAACAGAACCGCCGCATCCTGCGTGCAGCGCTGCCGGCTGAGCCGACGTGGATGGAACAGGTGCATGGCACCGGTGTCGCTGATCTTGATCAACTTGTCGGTACGTCGGCGCCTGTAGTGGCCGATGCTGCGGTGGCATCCTGGCGGGATCGGGTCTGCGTGGTCATGACGGCAGATTGCCTGCCTGTCTTGCTGAGTGACGCTCGCGGCGTCACGGTGGGTGCTGCGCATGCGGGCTGGCGTGGACTATGCGGCGGCGTGATCGAGCGCACGCTGGATGCGATGACGCAACGATTGCGCGCCAGCGGCCAGGAAGCCGATCCAACGTGGTTGGCATGGCTGGGGCCGGCCATCGGGCCGACATGCTTTGAAGTGGGTGCCGAGGTGCGCCAGGCCTTCATCGAGGCGGCCCAGCCCGGCGAATTACCGGCCACCCAGGCGGCCTTCGTGGAAGGCGCATCCGCCGACAAGTTCTTCGCTGACCTGTATGCGCTGGCCCGGCTGCGGCTGGCCCGCGTCGGCTGTACTGACGTGTACGGCGGCGGCCTGTGCACGATGACAGACGCCAAACGGTTCTATTCGTACCGCCGGGAGCGCACCACGGGCCGCATGGCCACGCTGATCTGGCGCGCAGAGTGAGCGTTCAGACGGCGCCATCGCCTGCATCGCTGCTCAGTGTGGGGGCGGTGTCCGCCTGGTCCTGCGCGGCTTCCTGAGCCTTGCGGCGGCGCCTGCGTGCCGGCGTGCCGACAATCCAGAGGAAGAGCGATAGCGGTGCCACGCCGTAGAAGACAAATGTGCCGATGCCGGCAATCCAAGATTGCTCAGTCAAGGACATCATCAGCACGACGTAGAGCCAGGCGATGGCGACGATATACATGGGAAAAAGCGGTGCCCGGCATTGGCGCAATGCGGCAGTCTCGCACGAAATTGCGCAAATTGGACCATAGCCCCGGTTCTGCGCTTAACCATTTGGTCGGAGCCGTTTTCGGTGAATGTGGCAAAACCCGCGCTGGCTCTACGTTTCCGGCCGATCATTAACTAACTCCGATTGACAGCCTTGAAACGGCAAGGCAACAATGCCCCGCAATACTACGAGTTGCGCCGCCGTTCCAACCGGAGCGGCGCATATCGTCGGATCGAGGGCACTATGGCATCGCGTCAATCGACATCATCCAAAGCATCTAGCGCCCACACTCAAGCTCCCTGGCAGGGCTTGTCGGACCCTACGCAGTGGGCAGAGCAGTTCAAGCAATGGCAAGCCTTTGCGGGCACCTTTGCACAACCCGGTGCGGCGGCGCCTGGTCTTGGCCAGTTCAACGGCGCAGCGATGGGCGAAGGCGCGGCTCCTTTCGCGCTGATCCCGCACGAGCGCCTGGCCGAAATCCAACAGAAATATCTCGACGAGTGGCTCCAGATCTGGCGCCACATGAGCACCGGCGAAAGCGCCGAGGCCGTGGCGCCGTCTGATCGCCGTTTCTCGAACGACGCCTGGCGCAAGAGCCCGCTCTACGGCTACGCCGCTGCGTTCTACGTGCTCAACGCCCGCACGCTGATGGAAATGGCGGACGCCGTGCAAGCGGACGCCAAGACCCGCGAGCGCGTGCGTTTTGCCGTATCGCAATGGACGGCCGCCATGTCGCCGTCCAACTTCCTTGCGACCAACCCAGAGGCACAGAAGCATCTGATTGAATCGCGTGGCGAATCCCTGCGCACCGGCATCCTGAACATGCTGCAGGACATGGAGCGCGGCAAGATCTCGCAGACGGACGAAACGGCATTCGAGATCGGCCGCAATGTCGCCAACAGCGAAGGCGCCGTCGTCTTCGAGAACGACTATTTCCAGCTCATCCAGTACAAGCCGCTGACGGCCAAGGTGCATGCGCGCCCGCTGCTGCTGGTGCCGCCGTGCATCAACAAGTTCTACATCCTGGATCTGCAGCCGGCCAATTCGCTCGTGCGCTATGCGGTGGAGCAGGGCAATACCGTGTTTCTGGTGTCCTGGCGCAATCCGGACGCGAGCATGGCTTCCCGCACGTGGGACGACTACATCGAAGGCGGCGCGATCGAGGCCATTCGTGTCGCACGCGAGATTTCTGCGCAGGACCAGATCAACGTGCTGGGCTTCTGCGTGGGCGGGACGATCCTTTCCACTGCCTTGGCGGTACTGGCGGAGCGCGGCGAGCATCCGGCCGCAAGCCTGACGCTGCTGACCACGCTGCTCGACTTTACGGACACCGGCATTCTCGACGTGTTCGTCGACCAGGCTCAGGTGGAAATGCGGGAGAAGACCATCGGCAGCAATGCGCCGACCGGCCCGGGACTGCTGCGTGGCGTGGAGCTGGCAAACACGTTCTCGTTTCTTCGACCGAACGACCTGGTCTGGAACTACGTTGTCGAGAATTATTTGAAGGGCAAGACGCCCGCCCCGTTCGACCTGCTGTATTGGAATGGCGACTCGACCAATCTTCCAGGCCCGTGGTACTGCTGGTACCTGCGCCATACGTATCTGCAGAACGACCTCAAAACGCCGGGCAAGCTGAAGGTGAACGGGACGCCGGTGGATCTGGGCAAGATCGACGTGCCGGTCTACATCTACGGCTCGCGTGAAGACCACATCGTCCCGTGGAAGTCCGCTTATGGCTCGGTGCCGCTGCTCAAGGGCAAGCGGCGTTTCGTGCTCGGTGCCTCGGGACATATCGCAGGCGTGATCAACCCGCCCGCGGCCAATAAGCGTTCGCACTGGATCAATGCCAAGCTGCCCGAGTCCGCCGACGCGTGGCTGGAGGGTGCCAAGGAGCATCCGGGCAGCTGGTGGCCGGATTGGTCTACCTGGCTGGCATCGCACGCAGGCGCGCAGAAGGCCGCACCCAAGAGCTACGGCAATGCGGACTACCCGGCCATCGAGCCGGCGCCTGGCCGCTACGTCAAACAGAAAGCGTAAGATCGCGCGCATGAATCCCCGTTGCCGTCGCGGCTTCGGCCGCTGACGGTGTCCAACGACCCTCTCTTTCGACAGTGGAAGGTAAGCAAATGACCGATGTTGTGATCGTATCGGCGGTACGCACCGCCGTGGGCAAGTTTGGTGGCTCGCTGGCGAAGATCGCTGCGCCTGAGCTTGGCGCAACCGTGATCCGCGAAGCTCTGGCGCGCGCCAAGGTGGCGCCGGACCAAGTGAGCGAAGTCATCATGGGCCAGGTGCTGACTGCCGGCTCGGGCCAGAACCCGGCGCGCCAGGCTGTCATCAAGGCGGGGCTGCCGAACATGGTGCCCGGCCTGACCATCAACAAGGTGTGCGGCTCGGGCCTGAAAGCCGTGATGCTGGCCGCCAACGCCATCATGGCGGGCGATGCCGAGATCGTCGTGGCCGGCGGCCAGGAAAACATGTCCGCCGCGCCGCACGTGCTGCCGGGCTCGCGCGATGGTTTTCGCATGGGCGATGCCAAGCTGATCGATTCGATGATTGTGGATGGGCTGTGGGACGTCTACAACCAGTACCACATGGGCATCACGGCCGAGAACGTCGCCAAGGAATACGGCATCACGCGTGAAGCGCAGGACGAGTTTGCCGTGGCTTCGCAGAACAAGGCGGAAGCCGCGCAAAAGTCGGGCCGCTTCAATGATGAAATCGTTCCGATCCTGATCCCGCAGCGCAAGGGCGATCCGATTGCCTTCGCACAGGATGAGTTCGTTCGCCATGGCGCCACGCTCGAATCGATGGCCGGGCTGAAGCCTGCTTTCGACAAGGCCGGCACGGTGACGGCGGCCAACGCCTCGGGCTTGAACGATGGTGCCGCCGCTGTCGTGGTGATGTCGGCTGCCAAGGCCAAGGAACTGGGTCTGACGCCGCTGGCTACTATCCGTGCATACGCGAGCGCCGGCCTGGACCCGAAGGTCATGGGCATGGGGCCGGTACCGGCATCGAAACGTTGCCTGTCGCGTGCCGGCTGGTCTGTGGGCGATCTGGACCTGATGGAGATCAACGAGGCGTTTGCCGCTCAGGCGCTGGCCGTGCATCAGCAGATGGGCTGGGATACGTCCAAGGTCAACGTCAATGGTGGTGCGATTGCGATCGGTCACCCGATCGGCGCGTCGGGCTGCCGCATCCTGGTCACGCTGCTGCACGAAATGCAGAAGCGCGATGCGAAGAAGGGCCTGGCCTCGCTGTGTATCGGCGGCGGCATGGGCGTGGCGCTGGCGGTTGAGCGTCCGTAAGTTTTTTGCAGTGGGATTGGCGTGGGGTGGAACGAATACCGCACACGCCAATCCGAGACACCTGAGCATCCGCTGCCGGGCAAGAGGCCAGGCAGTTCTAACAACAAGGACTAGGAGTGGACATGACCAAACGCATTGCATACGTCACCGGTGGCATGGGCGGTATCGGAACGGCGATTTGCCAGCGCTTGGCGCGCGACGGTTTCACCGTTGTCGCGGGCTGCGGCCCGAACTCGCCGCGCAAGGCGAAATGGCTCGAACAACAAAAGGCGCTGGGGTTCGATTTCGTGCCGTCCGAGGGCAACGTCGGTGATTGGGAGTCGACCAAGGCCGCGTTTGACAAGGTGAAGGCCGAAGTGGGCGAGGTGGATGTCCTGATCAACAACGCCGGTATCACGCGCGACGTGGTGTTTCGCAAGATGACCCGCGCCGACTGGGATGCGGTGATCGATACCAACCTGACGTCGTTGTTCAACGTGACCAAGCAGGTCATCGACGGCATGGCGGATCGCGGCTGGGGCCGCATCATCAACATCTCGTCGGTGAATGGCCAGAAAGGTCAGTTTGGCCAGACCAACTACTCGACGGCCAAGGCTGGCTTGCATGGCTTCACGATGGCGCTGGCGCAGGAAGTCGCTACCAAGGGCGTCACGGTCAACACGGTGTCGCCGGGCTATATCGCCACCGACATGGTGAAAGCGATTCGTCAGGATGTGCTCGACAAGATCGTCGGCACGATCCCGGTCAAGCGCCTGGGCGAGCCGACCGAGATTGCGTCGATCTGCGCATGGTTGGCGTCTGAAGAGTCTGGCTTCTCCACCGGCGCGGACTTCTCCCTCAACGGCGGCCTGCACATGGGCTGACGCTCCCACGCCCATGCTGCGGCGATGCTGCAGCATGGGTGCAGCAATTTTCCCCCCTTGCTTTGCCCTGCATGCTGCGATGCTCGATTGCATTGCAGCAGGCCTGTTGCCGCCTTTCCAGACAACTGCCCGTGTGCATGAGCCGCATCAAAATGCTGCGGGTTTTTACCGGGGGAGGTCGCCTTTTCTTTGCAGGGCGATCCGCATAGAATCCAATCACGGAGGCGCTCCGCAGGGAGACACGGGGCGTCCGATCATAACCGGATGCATCTGCGCTGCTATTGAATGCAGCATTCGCGCGCAGATCGGAATAGCCGGGCAACCGCGTAATTTGCTGCATCGCTCGGTGCAGTCATTTCGCACTGCATCGGCTGCACCGCAGCAGCATCGCCAACACGGAAAGGCACGATGGCCACCAGCAAGAAGGGCACCGAACGGCTGATCAAGAAATATCCCAACCGCCGGCTGTACGATACCCAAACCAGCACATACATCACGCTCGCAGACGTCAAGCAACTCGTGATGGAAACCGAAGAGTTTCGCGTCGTCGATGCGAAATCCGGTGAAGACCTGACCCGCAGCATCCTGCTGCAGATCATCCTCGAAGAGGAAACCGGCGGCGTGCCGATGTTCTCCGGCGCGATGCTCGCTCAGATCATCCGTTTCTATGGCAACGCCATGCAGGGCATGATGGGCACGTACCTGGAAAAGAACATCCAGGCGTTTGTCGACATCCAGAGCAAGCTGGCTGAAAACTCAAAGGATCTGTACAGCGGCAACTCCTTCAACCCTGACATGTGGTCGCAGTTCATGAACATGCAGGGGCCGATGATGCAAGGGATGATGAGCAACTACATCGAACAGAGCAAAAACCTGTTCGTGCAGATGCAGGAACAAATGCAGAGTCAAGCCAAGAACATGTTCGGGACCTTCCCGTTCAATCAGCCGCCCGAGAAGAAGTAAGTTCGGCGGGCTGGCAAAACAAGGCGAATCGCAGGGCGGTTCGCCTTTTTTGTTAGGCGAACGCCGTAGAGGACGGCAAGGTAAAATGCCGGTCTTTCAGGTGAGGTGGACGCCTCACCGACGATCACGTTTCCCGCTCCCGTCTCCCATGTTTGATGTTCGCTTCCGGCCCATGCGCCGGCCGTCCTCCCTTTTCGCATGAGCCGTCTTTTGCTTGCCCCAATGGAGGGGGTCGCGGATTACGTCATGCGAGACGTGCTGACCCGGGCCGGTGGCTACGACGGATGCGTTTCGGAGTTCGTCCGGGTGACGGGCTCGCTGCTGCCAGCGCGCACATACGAACGTGAGACGCCCGAGATCCGCAACGGCGGCTATACGGCTAGCGGTACGCCGATGACCATCCAGCTCCTCGGCAGCGATCCGGAATGGCTGGCCCGCAATGCAGCGTACGCGGCAACCCTCACGCCGCATGGCATCGACCTCAACTTCGGCTGCCCGGCCAAGGTCGTGAACCGGCACGGCGGCGGCGCCATGCTGCTCGCTACGCCGGAAGTGCTGTACGACATCGTCCACGCCGTGCGGGCCGCGGTGCCGGCCAATATTTCGGTGACGGCCAAGATGCGGCTCGGCGTTTCCGATACGTCCCGCGCGATTGACTGTGCAACGGCGCTGGCGGAAGGCGGTGCCGAATCGCTCGTCGTGCATGCCCGCACGCGTGACCACGGCTACCGTCCGCCCGCTCACTGGGACTGGATCGCGCGCATCGCCGATGCCGTGAGCATCCCCGTCACCGCCAACGGCGAAGTCTGGACCGTGGCCGATTGGGAGCGCTGCCGGGCCGTCAGTGGCTGTAGTGACGTGATGATTGGGCGTGGCGCCGTGTCTGATCCGTTCCTGGCCCAGCGCATTCGCGGGCAGATGAACGAGGCGCCGTCCGCGGCGGAATGGCCGGTTGTGCTGGGCTATCTCGCCGATTATCTGAAGAAGCTGCATGCGCGCATCTCGGCCAAGCATGAGCATGGCCGCGTCAAACTGTGGCTGAGCTATCTGAAGCGGACGTGGCCCCAGGCTGCGGAGTTGCACGATGCCATTCGCAGGCTGCAGGACGCGCTGGAAATCGAGCGCGTGATTGAACAGATGCAGCTTCGGCTTGGTCGCCCAAACGCGGCGAACGGTTAAAATACGCAACCGCGCGGCACACCCCACGTGCGCAGCGCAAATCCTCTCCCACATCAGGTTGTTCCCATGTCCGACGTCAGTACCCAGAGCCCCAAGGTGGGGTTCGTCAGTCTCGGTTGTCCCAAGGCCTTGGTCGATTCCGAGCAGATCATCACCCAACTGCGCGCGGAGGGGTATGAGATCTCCGGCACGTACGGCGGGGCGGACCTGGTGGTTGTCAACACCTGCGGCTTCATCGACGAGGCTGTGCAGGAGAGCCTGGATGCGATTGGCGAGGCGCTGGCCGAGAACGGCAAGGTGATCGTCACCGGCTGCCTGGGCGCCAAGAAGGACGCCGCGGGCCAGGACATCATCACCAGCGTGCACCCGAAGGTGCTGGCTGTGACGGGCCCTCACGCGCTGGGCGAGGTGATGGAAGCGGTGCACACGCACCTGCCCAAGCCGCACGACCCGTTCATCGATCTGGTGCCGCCGCAGGGCATCAAGCTCACGCCCAAGCACTACGCGTATCTGAAGATTTCCGAGGGCTGCAACCACCGTTGCAGCTTCTGCATCATCCCGTCGATGCGCGGTGATCTCGTCTCGCGCCCGGTGGCCGAAGTGATGCTGGAGGCGGAAAACCTGCTGAAGGCCGGCGTCAAGGAGCTGCTCGTCATTTCGCAGGACACCAGCGCTTATGGCGTCGACGTCAAATTCCGCATGGGCTTCTGGAACGGCCGCCCGCTTAAAACGCGCATGACCGAGCTGGTCGGCGCGCTGGGCGAGCTGGCGTCGCAGTACGGTGCCTGGGTGCGCCTGCACTACGTCTATCCATACCCGAGCGTGGATGAGGTGATGCCGCTGATGGCCGAAGGCAAGGTCCTTCCGTATCTGGACGTGCCCCTGCAGCACGCTCACCCCGACGTGCTCAAGCGCATGAAGCGCCCCGCCAACGCCGAGAAGACGCTAGACCGCATCCGCGCCTGGCGCGAGGTGTGCCCGGAGCTGACCATCCGCAGCACATTCATCGCCGGCTTCCCCGGTGAAACGGAAGAAGAGTTCCAGACGCTGCTCGACTTCATCGCCGAAGCCGAGCTGGACCGCGTGGGCTGCTTCGCCTATTCGCCGGTCGAGGGTGCCACCGCCAACGACCTGCCGGGCGCATTGCCCGACGAGGTGCGCGAGGAGCGCCGCGCGCGCTTCATGGAAGTCGCCGAGCGCGTGTCCGCCCGCCGCCTGCAGCGCAAGGTGGGCAAGTCGCTGCGCGTGCTGGTGGATGAGGTGAATCAGGACGGTGGCATCGGCCGTTCGTCGGCGGATGCGCCGGAGATTGACGGCCTCGTCTATATCGCGCCGCCGTCGAAGCCGTACAAGCGCTACAAGGCGGGCGATTTCGTGTCGGTCAAAATTACCGGCGCCGATGGCCACGACCTCTGGGGCGAGGTCTGATCCCCTTAGGTAGTCGTACCTAAATTTTGCGAACGGTCGTGCGTTTATACTGGCCGCCATCCAATTTCGATGGCACAGGAGACAGCAATGGCACGTGAAGTGGTGGTGGTCAGCGGCGTTCGTACCGCAATCGGGACCTTTGGCGGCAGCCTGAAGGATGTGGCGCCGTGCGAGCTGGGTGCACTCGTCGTGCGAGAGGCACTGGCCCGCGCTGGCGTGAAGGGCGAAGAAGTCGGTCACGTGGTGTTTGGCCACGTGATCAACACCGAGCCGCGCGACATGTATCTCTCGCGCGTGGCCGCTGTGAACGGTGGTGTGTCGGCCGAAACGCCCGCATTCAACGTCAACCGTCTGTGCGGCTCGGGCCTGCAGGCTGTGGTGAGCGCGGCGCAGACCATCCTGCTCGGCGATGCCGATGTCGCAATCGCTGGCGGCGCCGAAAGCATGAGCCGTGCGCCGTACCTTGCGCCCGCGGCCCGCTGGGGTTCGCGCATGGGCGATGCCAAGATGGTCGACATGATGCTGGGCGCGCTGCACGACCCGTTCCACACGATCCATATGGGTGTGACGGCAGAAAACGTCGCCCGCGAATTCGGCATCAGCCGCGAGCAGCAGGACCAGACCGCGCTCGAATCCCACCAGCGCGCATCGCGTGCCATCCAGGCCGGGTACTTCAAGGATCAGATCGTTCCTGTGACGATCAAGTCACGCAAGGGCGATATCCAGTTCGATACCGATGAGCACGTCCGCCACGACGCGACCATCGACGACATGACCAAGCTCAAGCCGGTCTTCGCGAAAGAGAACGGCACGGTCACGGCTGGCAATGCCTCGGGCCTGAACGATGCGGGCGCGGCACTGGTGCTGATGGAGCGTTCGGTGGCCGAGAAGCGCGGCCTGAAGCCGCTGGCACGCCTGGTGTCATACGGCCACGCTGGCGTGGATCCGAAGATCATGGGCATCGGCCCGGTGCCGGCCACGCGCAAGGCGCTGGAGCGCGCTGGCCTGTCGGTCAAGGATCTCGATGTAATCGAAGCCAACGAGGCGTTCGCCGCCCAGGCCTGCGCGGTGACGAAGGAACTCGGTCTGGACCCAGCCAAGGTCAATCCGAACGGCTCGGGCATTTCGCTTGGCCACCCGATCGGCGCAACGGGTGCGCTCATCACGGTCAAGGCGTTGCACGAGCTGCAACGTATCGGCGGTCGCTACGCGCTGGTGACCATGTGTATTGGTGGAGGACAAGGCATTGCGGCGGTGTTCGAACGCATCTGAACGCATTTTCTCGATTGAACGCCTGATTCGGCCCGTCGGCGCGCTGCTCGCGCTGATGCTGGCCGTAGGCGTGGCGCCAGCGTCTGCCCAGACGCGGGCCGCCAACAACGGCTACGACGTGTCGACCGGCAGCGCCAACGTGCAGCCGGGTGACCTCGGCCTGAACCGCGCCATTGCCGATGGCGACAAGCGCCGCGCTCAGGCCAGGAAGGGCGACAACGGGTTCTCTGCACAGACTGCGCCGCCGCCTGTGCTGCAACCGCAACCCGACTACGCGAAATATCCCGTCTATACCGGTGCGATCGGCGACATGCCGATCCGCATGCGTCTTGGCCGCAAGACCGGTGAAATCGATAGCGTTCACGGCGAATACGTCGCTGGCAACGCGGCAGGCGTGCGCTTGGTGACCGGCGAATACGAAAACGGCGGCTTCCTCATGGAGGAGTCCGATGACGGTACGCACGTCACCGGCACTTGGGAAGGCGCCATCGACGGTCACGGCGTCGTGCGCGGCACGTGGACGGACGTCGGCCACGACGGCCATACGCTGCCGTTTGTGCTGCGGCCCGTCGCGGTGGTGGTGATTCCGCCATACGATGCCGCAGCCAACAGCAATGCCGCAGTGCCCGCAACGCCAATGACGCCGCTGGTGCCCGCTGCGCCGGGTCAGATTGCGCCACCGTCCAGCAATCCAACGCGATCAAGCGCGCACTGGTAAATGGCCGGCAATCGCTCATACGCCATCAAACAGGAAACCTCGTGAACGACGACACCAAGCTCCCGCCCATGTTTCCCGCGACCCAGGCTGTGCATCCGGAACTGCGGATTCCGCCGGGCTTCACGGCGTTCTCGCATGCCACGCATCGTGCGTCCACGGTGGTGTTCAAGAACCTCGCCGACATGCGCGCCTTCGGTAGCGGCAGCGTGGTGCACTGGCGCTACGGCCTGCATGCCACGCCGACCTCCGACACGCTGTGCCAAGCGCTGGCACAAATCGAGGGCGGTTCGCACGCGCTGCTGCTGCCCTCGGGACTGGCGGCGATTTCGCTGGTGTATTTCTCGCTGATCAAATCCGGCGACGACGTGCTGATTCCGGACAACGCCTACGGCCCGAACCGTGACCACGGCGAGTGGATGGCGCGCCAGTTCGGCATTACCGTGCGTTACTACGACCCGATGATCGGCGCCGGCATTGCCGACCTGATGCGCCACAACACGAAGCTCGTGTGGCTCGAAGCGCCCGGTTCGGTGACGATGGAAGTGCCCGACTGCACAGCCATCGCCGGGGTGGCGCGCAAGGCCGGCGCCATCACCGCCATCGACAATACCTGGAGCGGCGGCGTGTATTACCAGCCGTTCGAGCACGGCATCGACATCTCCGTACAGGCGCTGACCAAGTACCAATCGGGTGGCAGCGATGTGCTGATGGGCGCGGCTATCACCAACGATGAAGCGTTGCATCACAAGCTGCTTGCCACGCGCATGCGCATGGGCTGGGGTGTGTCCGCGGACGACTGCTACTTTGTGCTGCGCGGCCTGCCGAGCCTGCCGACGCGTCTGGCTGCGCACGACGCGCACGCCCGCGAAGTGGCCGAATGGTTGGCAGACCGACCCGAAGTCGTGCGCGTGCTGCACCCGGCGCTGCCCGATTGTCCGGGCCATGAAAACTGGAAGCGCGACTTTACCGGCGCAAGCGGGTTGTTCTCGATCGTGTTGCACGAACGCTATTCGCAGGCGCAGATCGATGCCTTTATCGAAGGCCTGCGCTACTTTGCGATCGGCTTTTCGTGGGGCGGGGCGCATAGCCTGGCGCTGCCATACAACATTCCGTCGATGCGTACGGCGACTGCCTGGCCGCCGGCCGATTGGGAGAACGCGGGCGGTTTCGTGCGGTTGTATATCGGTCTGGAAGACCCGCGTGATTTGATTGCGGATTTGAAGCAGGCGATGGAGACGCACCTGCGGGCTTGACCTTTCAAGCTTTGGCGGGCGGCGATGGCGGGGCGTGCGAGTCGATCGCGTCGCCCCGTTTTTAATGGCCGCGGCTACAGTGTTTCAAGCAGGCGCGCAATGATTTCAGGCGAAGGCAACTGGTCCTGCAACTCCTTCGGCAGGCTCTTGGTGATGGCGTAAGTCGCGACGCCAATCGGTTTTCTTGCATCGCGCAGAGCGTATTCGACGATGGTGCGCTTCTTTTCCTTGCACAGGATGATGCCGATGGACGGGTTCTCGTCGTCCTGGCGAACCTGCTCGTCGAGGGCTGCGAGGTAGAACTGCATCTTGCCGACAAACTCAGGTTCGAATTTACCGATTTTCAGTTCGATGGCGACCAGCGAGCGCAAGCGGCGGTGGAACAGCAGCAGATCGATGAAATACTCGTCGCCATCCACTTCAAGCCGGTACTGGCTACCCAGGAATGCGAACATGCCGCCCATTGCGCGCAGGAAATCTTCGATGCGGGTGATCAGTGCGCGCTCCAGCTCCCGTTCGCTATGCTGGTCTCCGAGCTCGAGAAAATCAAAGGCGTATTCGTCTTTTACCGCCAGCTTGGCTTGCGCGCGCAAGGTTGGCGTCAGCGCCTTGTCGAAATTGGTCTGGCCCAGCAGTGATTTTTCGTAGCTCTGGTTATCGATCTGATGGGCGAGAACGTTCTTTGACCAACCGAATTTGCGCGTCATGCGCAGGTAAAACTCGCGCTCTTGAGCGTCTTTGCAGCGCTCAAGGATAAGCAGGTTATGGCTCCAACCGATTTCTCGCACCAGAGGTGCGAGTTTTGTCGCGCCGCGGTAGGTTTCGAAGAAACCCTTCATCCGCCACAGGTTGGATGCTGAAAAACCGCCCGTGCCTGGAAAGCTCGCCTGCAGGTCTGCGGCGAGTTGCTGTACGACGGCTTTACCCCACCCTTCGGTTTGCTGCCGCGCCACGATCAGTTGTCCGATGTCCCAATACAGGCCCACCAGCTCTTTGTTGACCGCCCGTAAGGCCGCGTATTGCGCAGCGTGAATGCGCGCCCTGACCTCGGTGAGCAGGGCTGCGTAATCCCGCGCATCTACCGTTTCTCGCACCACCGGTGCGAGTTTTCTGCGGGCGGGTTGGCGAGTCGCCATCGTGGCTTACTGCTGCGGGAACAGATTCAACAGCCCATCCAGGCCGACAACATTGAACGCCACGTCGGCCTGCGCCTGCACGATGGGCTTGGCGCGGAACGCGACCGACAAACCGGCCACCCCCATCATCTTGAGATCGTTCGAGCCGTCGCCCATGGCGATGGCGTTGTGTGGCGATACGCCCAGATCCTCGCAAAACGCCTTGAGCGTCTGCGCCTTCACATCCGCATTGACGATCTCGCCGAGCACCCGTCCGGTGAGCTTACCGTCGACGATCTCCAGGGTGTTGGCGCGCGTGCGGTCAAGGCCCAGACGCTCTTGCAGGCGCGAGGTAAAGAACTCGAAGCCGCCTGATACCAGCAGCGTGCGGATGCCCAGTGCCTGCACGGCCTTGAGCATCTTTTCTGCGCCCAGGGAGAGCTGCAGGCGCTCGGCATAGACGCGCTCCAGCACGCTCGCATCCAGGCCCTTGAGCAGTTCGACGCGGCGCGTCAGGCTCTCGTTGAAATCCTTGATCTCGCCCCGCATCGACGCTTCGGTAATGGCGGCCACTTGCGGCTTGAGCCCGCAGAAATCCGCAATCTCGTCGATGCACTCAATCGTGATGAGCGTGGAATCCATGTCCATCGCCAGCACGCGAAAATCGCCGAACGTCCATTCGTCCGGAATCCACGCGTAGTCCATCTTCAAGTTGGCACAGATGGCATCAAGCTGGACGCGCAATTCGCTGGGTAGTTCGTGCACCCACTCGATAGCGGCAACGTTGGGGGCGCGCAGCTCGTAGGTGGCGCTGCCGAACAGGCTGCGGACGGATTCAATGTCGCCAGAGGACAGCGGCGACGGGCTTTGCAGGATGACGGGCATGGAGTGACAGGAGCGGGGGAGCGGGCAGTTCGACGCCGAAGGAAGCCCGCTATTGTAGCGAACGCCCCGGGCAGAACGCGCCCCACCAAAAGGTGAGGCGTTGCTGTGTAAGCATCAGGCGGACGCGGTTTCGACCATCAGGCTGCGCGCCACCTTGGCAAGGAAGCGGTCGCACGCGTCGAGCTGGGCGAGTTCGACATATTCGTTGGCCTTGTGCGCCTGTTCGATGTTGCCCGGGCCGCACAGCACGGCAGGAATGCCGGCGCGCTGGAAGAGCCCTGCTTCAGTGCCGTAGGCGACCTTACGTTTGTCGTTGTCTTCAGTCAGCACGCGCACAAGCTGTGTGATGGCGGCTTGCTCCGATGCGTCCAGCGAGGGCGCAGCGGCAATCTCGTCGAGTTCGATGCGGGCGTCCGGGTGTTCGCGCCGCATGGCGGGCTCGATGGTTTCGCGCACGTAATGCTCGACGCGCGCGCGGATGGCCGGCGCATCCACGCCCGGCAGGTTGCGGAATTCAAACACCAGCTCGCACAAGGCGGGAATCGTGTTCAGCGCGATACCGCCGTTGATGAGGCCCGTCGATGCCGTGGTGAAGGGCACGTCAAATGCATCGTCGAACGGGCCCTTGGCGCGGAATTCATCGGCCAGGTCGCGCACGAAACAGATGATGCGCGCGGCGTATTCGATGGCGTTGACACCCTGCGGCGTGAGCGACGAATGCGCGGCGCGGCCGTGCACGCGGCAGCGGTAGGCGTTGATGCCCTTGTGCGCGACGATGGGGCGCATGGAGGTGGGCTCGCCGACGATGCAGCCGGCGGGCTTGATGCCGCGGGCGATCAGGTCTTCGATCATGCGCGGGGCGCCCACGCAGCCGACTTCCTCGTCATATGACAGCGCGAGGTGCACAGGCTCCCGCAGCCGGGCCTGCAGCAGCGACGGCACCAGCGCCAGCGACGAAGCGATGAAGCCCTTCATGTCGCATGTGCCGCGTCCGTAGAGCTTGCCGTCGCGCACTTCCGGCGCAAACGGGTTGCTGTCCCATTTCTGGCCGTCCACAGGTACCACATCGGTATGGCCTGACAGCACGATGCCGCCTTGCACACTGCCGTCCGCTGCCGGGATCGTGGCGAACAGATTCGCCTTGTTGCCATCGTCGTTGTGCGAGAGGTGCGATTCAAGACCGACGCCGCGCAGGTAGTCGCGCACGGTTTCGATCAGCGCCAGGTTGGAGCCGCGGCTGGTGGTATCGAAGCTGACGAGCTTGTTCGTCCAGTCGAGGGTGGAGAACGGTGTGGGGGCGGTGCTCATGATGATGTCCTTGTTCTGATCGGCTGATGCTACCGGATCACGTCAATTGCCGCATGGCGTGGCGAATGGTCTGCGCCAGCGCGCCGAACTCGGCCGGAATGTTCTCGATACGCAAGCGATCCTGCCCCGCCAGCTTGATCTGCCGGTTCTTCTGCACGAGATCGATAATCTTGATGGCATCGACAGGCGGGTTCGGTATGAACTGCAGCGTGACGGCGTTCGTGCCCGTGTCGATCTTGCGGATGCCCAGCGGCGCGGCGGCAATGCGCAGCCGGTGCGTTTCGATGAGCGATTGCGCCTGCGGCGGCAGCTTTCCGAAACGGTCGATCAGCTCCTCCTGGATGTTGTCGATGGTCTCGCCGGTTTCGCAGTTGGCCAGGCGCTTGTACAGCGACAGGCGTTCTTGCACATCGCCGCAATAGTCTTGCGGCAGCAGCGCCGGCGTGCCGAGGTTGATCTCGGTCGTGGCCGCAAGCGGCGCCATCAGGTCGGGCTCCTTGCCGGCCTTGAGCGACTTCACCGCCTGGTTGAGCATGTCGGTGTAGAGCTGGAAGCCGATCTCGGAAATCTCGCCCGATTGCTTGTCGCCCAGCACCTCGCCGGCACCACGGATTTCCAGGTCGTGCATCGCCAGGTAGAAGCCCGCACCGAGTTCTTCCATCTGCTGAATGGCTTCAAGGCGGCGCTGTGCCTGCTTGGTCAGGCCGTCCACGTCGTGCACCAGCAGGTACGCATACGCCTGGTGGTGCGAGCGCCCGACGCGGCCACGCAACTGGTGCAACTGCGCCAGGCCGAACTTGTCAGCGCGGTGGATCAGGATCGTGTTGGCGGTCGGCACGTCGATGCCGGTCTCGATGATCGTCGTGCACAGCAGGATGTTGGCGCGCTGGGCCACGAAATCGCGCATCACGCGCTCCAGTTCGCGCTCGTGCATCTGGCCGTGGGCGACCACCACGCGCGCTTCCGGAATCAGCTCTTCCAGTTTGGCGCGCTTGTTCTCGATGGTTTCGACCTCGTTGTGCAGGAAGTAGACCTGCCCGCCGCGTTTCAACTCACGCAAGATGGCCTCGCGCAGCACGCCGTCTTCCTCGCGGCGCAGGAACGTCTTGATGGCCAGGCGCTTTTGCGGCGCCGTGGCGATCACCGAGAAATCGCGCAGGCCTTCCAGCGCCATGCCCAGCGTGCGCGGGATCGGTGTGGCGGTCAGCGTCAGCACGTCCACCTCGGCACGCAGCGTCTTGAGCGCCTCCTTCTGGCGCACGCCAAAGCGATGCTCCTCGTCGATGATGACGAGCCCCAGCCGGTCGAATTTCACGTCCGGCGAAAGCAGCTTGTGCGTACCGATCACGATGTCGATGGTGCCGGCGTTGATGGCGTCGATCGCGGCGTCGATCTCTTTCTTGTTCTTGAAACGCGAAATCTCGGCAATGCGCACCGGCCAGTCGGCAAAGCGGTCGACCAGCGTCTGGTAGTGTTGCTCGGCCAGTAGCGTGGTCGGCGCCAGGATGGCCACCTGCTTGCCGCCCATCACGGCAACAAATGCGGCACGCAGGGCGACTTCCGTCTTGCCAAAGCCGACGTCGCCGCAGACCAGGCGGTCCATCGGCTTGCCCGACGTCATGTCGGCGATCACCGCAGCAATGGCGGCGGCCTGGTCGGGCGTTTCTTCAAAGCCGAAGCTCTCGGCAAACGTAGCGTAGTCCTCGGGCGTGAGCGGGAACGCGAAGCCCTGGCGCAATGCGCGCCGCGCGTACAGGTTCAGGAGTTCAGCCGCCGTATCGCGAATCTGCTGCGCCGCCTTGCGCTTGGCCTTTTCCCATTGGCCGGAGCCCAGCGAATGCAGCGGCGCGGTTTCCGGATCGGCGCCCGAGTAGCGCGAGATCACATGCAACTGGTGCACCGGCACGTACAGCTTGCTGCCCTTGTCGTAGTCGAGGTGCAGGAATTCTTCCTCGCCGTTGCCCATGTCGATGGAGACCAGCCCCTGGTAGCGCCCGATGCCGTGTTCGCTGTGCACCACCGGATCACCGATCTTCAGCTCGGCCAGATCGCGCACCATCGAATCGACGGCGGTGGCCTGTTCCTGCTTGCGGCGACCGGCGCGGCGCACGGTCTGCGCGTACAGCTCGGTTTCGGTGATGAGCGCGATGCGTTCGTCGCCGAGGATGAACCCCTGGTACAGCGGTGCCACGCCCAGCACGAACTTGGCATCGCCGCGCATCAGATCGGCGAAGTCCGCGACGCCCTCGGGGTGCAGGCCGCTGGTGGCAAGCATTTGCGCAAGCGTCTCGCGGCGGCCCGCGGATTCGGCGCAGATCATCACACGGCAATTGCTGCGCATGAGGAACGATTCGAGATTGACGAGCGGGTCTTCCGCGCGGCGGTTGACGGCAACGTTCGGCAACGGCAGCGAAAGCGGTGCATCACCCGGCTCGGCGCGCAACACCAGGCGAGCGTGCGGCTTGGCCGCGACGAAGAACGCCTCTTCATCCAGATACAGCGCGGAAGGCTGCAGCAGCGGCCGCTCGCGGTCGTGGCGCATGAAGTTGTAGCGCTGCGTGGTGTCGGCCCAGAAGCGGCGCACCGCGCCTTCGATGTCGCCTACGAAGGCGAGATGCGTGGCGCCCGGCAGGTAGTCGAACAGCGTCGCGGTCTCTTCGAAGAACAGCGGCAGGTAATACTCGATGCCGGCACTCGGCACGCCGTTGCCGATGTCCTTGTAGATGGGCGAGCGCGTCGGGTCACCTTCGAACACCTCACGCCAGCGACCGCGGAAGGCCGTGCGCGAGGCTTCGTCCATCGGAAATTCGCGGCCCGGCAGCAGGCGGACTTCGTTGACCGGGTAGAGGCTGCGCTGCGTGTCGGGATCGAATGAGCGGATGGTCTCGATTTCGTCGCCAAACAGGTCGAGCCGATAGGGCAGCGGCGAGCCCATCGGGAATAAGTCGATGAGGCCGCCGCGCACGGAGTATTCGCCGGGGCGCATCACGGCGCTGACGTGCTCGTAGCCGGCCAGCGTGAACTGCGCTTTCAACGCCGCCTCGTCAAGCTTTTCGCCCTTCTTGAAGAAGAACGTGTAGGCCGCCAGGAACGATGGCGGCGCCACGCGTTGCAGCGCCGTGGAGGCAGGCACCAGCAGGATGTCGCATGCACCGTTCTGGAGGTCATGCAGCGTCGCCAGCCGCTCGGAGATCAAATCCTGGTGCGGCGAGAAATTGTCGTACGGCAGCGTTTCCCAGTCCGGCAGCAGCTTCACACGCGCCTGCGGGGCAAACCAGCGTAGCTCCTCGGCCAGGCGCTGAGCATCGACGGCATTGGCGCAGACCACCGCCAGCATCGGCACGGCGGCGCGATGCTGCTCCAGGTAGCGCGCCAGCAGTAGGGCATCTGCCGCGCCCTGCAGGCCGCTGAAGACGAAGCGCGAGCCCGGTTTGACGGCGGGCAGGGCGGAGAGCGAAAAATCGGACATGGGGTGTCAGGTTCTGGGGGGCACGACTGCAAGACAAAGCACGACACCCCACCGGCATGTGCAGGCGGGGTGTCGTGACGTAGGCCGCTATTATAAAATCCGCGCCAGCTGCGTGCTTGCGCGGGCCAAAAACCACGCAAATGCCGCGCCCACGTTCACATTCCCGCCTGTCATGTCGATTTCCTTCCCCGGCCGACGCCGTTTTGCGCTGATTCCCTCGGCCGGCACTGGCTCGCGCGCCGGTGGCGATCTGCCCAAGCAATATCAGGTGATCGCCGGGCGGCCGATGCTGTGGCACACCGCGCAGGCCTTCCTGGCCAGCCCCGAAATCGACACCGTGCTGGTGGTGACGACGCCCGGCGTACAGCCGCTCGTGCAGCGCTTTCCCGACGGTGGTTTCGATGCGCCCAAGCTGGTCGAAGTCGATTGCGGAGGCGACTCGCGCCACGCGTCCGTCGCCCATGGTTTGGCGGCGTTGCGTGGCCTGGGTGCACACGATGACGACTGGGTGCTCGTACATGATGCGGCGCGCCCCGGCTTGACGCCCGCACTGATCGCCCGTTTGGTCGCCGCCGTGGAGGCCGAAGGCACGCAAGCTGCGGGGGGCATCCTTGCGCTGCCCGTGGCCGACACGCTCAAACGCGCCGATGCGGCACAGCATATCGACGCGACCGTGCCGCGCGACGGCCTGTGGCAAGCGCAGACGCCGCAGATGTTTCCGCTCGGGCTGCTGGAGCGCGCCTTGCGGGAAGCGCTGTTGCAACATCGCATCGTCACCGACGAAGCCAGCGCCATCGAAGCCGCCGGTCACCCGCCGCTGCTTGTGCCGGGTGCGCTGCGCAACTTCAAGGTGACGTATCCCGACGATTTCGCGCTCGCCGAGGCCATCCTCGGGCAGAACGCACAACCCAACGAGGCATCGCAAGCATGAACTGGATGGACATCCGCATTGGCCAGGGCTACGACGTGCATGCGCTGGTGGAGGGCCGCAAGCTGATCCTGGGTGGCGTGGAGATCCCGCACACGCGCGGCCTGCTCGGCCACTCCGATGCTGACGCGCTGCTGCATGCGATTACCGATGCGCTGTTCGGCGCCGCCGGCCTGGGCGACATCGGCCGGCACTTTCCCGACACCGATCCGGCTTTTGCCGGTGCCGACAGCCGCGTGCTGCTGCGCGAAGCCGTGCGCCGTGTGCACAAGGCCGGCTATGCGGTCGGCAACGTCGATGCCACCGTCATCGCGCAGAAGCCCAAGCTTGCGCCGCATGTGCCGGGCATGGTCGCCAACCTTGCCGAAGACTTGGGCATTGCGCCTGAGCGGTGCAACGTCAAGGCCAAGACCAACGAGAAGCTCGGTTTTGAAGGCAAGGAAGAAGGCATCGTTGCGCAGGCCGTGGTGTTGATCTATCGCGCAGAAGCCGCCGAGCAGGACTGAGTTCGGGGCGCCATCACGCCAAGGCAGACGGCAGCACCGGAGCGAACCGGGCTGCCGTTTTCGTTTGTGCAATCGGCGCGATTATTCGGCCGCAATGACCTGCGCCGCCGCATTGATGACCGCCGCAATACGGCCGACATCGCGCAATTGCTGCGCGCTCATGCCCTGGTGATTCTTCAGCAGGTCGTAGTGCGATTTGATGCAGAAATGGCACTTCCCGATGATGGAAGCGGCCAGCGCATACATCTCGAACCGGCGCTTGTCGACGCCGCCGTTGTTGGCGTAGGCATTCATGCGCAATTCCGCCTTCTGCTGCGCAAGGTCGGAGTCATCAGCCATCTCGACGTACGGATACCAGACGTTGTTCATGCCCATGAGGGCAGCGGCGGTCAGTGCGCCGTTCACTTCCTCGGGCGACAGCACCCCGGCATTGCGGATGGCATCGGTCAGCACCTTGCTCTTCGTGGCAAACGCGGCCGCCAGTGCAACGCCCACCGCGTCATTGCCCTCTAGCGAAGAGCGCGCGATCGTGCTGTCCAGGTTCAGGCGGATGTCTTTGGCGTAGTCGGGAATCCGGCCCTTGATCGTCTGCAGAAATTCCATCAATTCCTCCTGTCAGCGGGCACTGAAAACGAAAGCCCGCGGCAAGGGCGGGCTTCGGCTGAGCGCTGCGCGGCCGTTACAGCGTCGAGCCGCCAACCGCGCGGTTGCACGGGCACAGCTCATCTGTCTGCAGGCCGTCGAGAATGCGCAGCACTTCGTCCGGGTTGCGACCCACGTTCAGGTTGTTGACCGACACGTGCTGGATCACGTTGTCCGGGTCGACGATGAAGGTCGCGCGCAACGCAACGCCGGCCTCGTGCTCGCGTACGCCAAGCTGGTCGACCAGCGCACCCGTGGAGTCTGCAAATGACCACTGATTCAGCTTGTTCAGGTCTTTGTGCTCGCGGCGCCATGCAAGCTTGACGAATTCGTTGTCGGTCGAGCCGCCAAGCACGATCGTGTCGCGGTCGGCAAAGTCGTCGTTCAGTTTGGCGAAGGCGACGATTTCGGTCGGGCACACAAAGGTGAAGTCCTTCGGATAGAAGAAGATGACTTTCCATTTGCCTGGGAACGATGTTTCGGTGATGTCTTCGAACGCCGACTCGCCGTTCTCCTCGTGATTATTGAACCCGGGCTTGACGCCGACGACCTTGAACGGTTCGAGCTTGTCACCAATGGTCTTCATGAGCTTCTCCTGGAGTTGTGTGGCAATGGGTAAGTAACCCAAAGGGGACTGGCAGACACACGCTCACCGGCCGCCCGGTCAGGCTGGGGCATCCGGACGGATACGAAGAACGCGCAGGCGTGCAGCCTGGCGGCTGGAGTATTGGCGATGAATTGAAAACCGGCCAATTGATATTCTCAACGCCGGCCATAGCGCTGCCCGCCGCCGCACCTTATCGGCGACGCATGACAGTGGTGGGAAGCAGGGGGTGTGCCCGGACGCGCCGGCCAGACGGTGTGCCTGATCAGGCGCGTGCGTAGCAGGCGCTGACGAGCAGTCCCGTTTCGGGCGGAGTGCGGTTCTCGAGCACAAGGCGGCCGCCGCTGCGCTGCAGGATGCGATTGACGATCGACATACCCAGCCCGGCGCCCTTGGCTTCGCTGCGCGCCGATTCAAGGCGGTAGAACGGTCTGGTGAGCAACGCAAGCTGATCCGTCGGCACACCCGCGCCGCGATCGGCCACGCACAATACAACCTCGTTGCCTTGCAGGAACGTGCTGACGGTAATCTCGGCGCGGTTCGTGCCTGGGGTCTTGCCGTAGCGCCGTGCGTTTTCGATCAGGTTGTCGAGAATGCGCTGCGTTTCCATGCGGTTGCAGCGGGCGATGGCCTCGGGCGCGAGCTTGAGCGTGAGGTCGATATCGTCGTGTGCCGAGTAGACGGGCGCCGTGTCGCGCACGAGTTCGGTCAGGTCCACGTCTTCGAGCATTTCGCCGCTGGGGCGCGCGTAGTCGAGGAACTGGCCAATGATTGCGTCCATCTGTTCGATGTCGGCCACCATCAGTTCGCGCGTTTGCTCGTCGACGGGGCTCATTTCCGTTTCCAAGCGCAGGCGCGTTAGCGGCGTGCGCAGGTCGTGCGAGATGCCGGCCAGCATGACAGCGCGATCAGCCTCAAGCTGTTTGAGGTCGCGCACCATCTGGTTGAAGCTGTGATTCGCCTGCGCCACTTCGGTGCCGCCGCCCTCGGGCAGCGCCTTCGGATCGTCTCCGGCACTGATGGCGCGCGCCGTATCAGCGAGGCGTTTGAGTGGCTGGTTCACGCGTGACGTAATGAACGCCGCGCCCAGCACCGACAGCACCAGCGCCGCCATCGACCACCACAGCCATTGCAACCCCGGCACGTGCTCAAACCGGTCGGGGCTGATGGCGACCCAGTAGTCGTCGCCCTCGATCTGGAAGCTCACCCACACGCCCGGGATGTCATTGACGGCCGTGGCGATTACCGCGTCGGCACCGAGCCGGTTGCGGATTTCCTGCTGGACGAGCTGCGTCAGGTACGGATTGGTGTGCGGTTCGCGGTATTCGTCTTCCTTCTCGCGCGGGTAGACCTTGATGCCCTCGTTCTGCACGAGATCGAGCAGCAGGAAGCGGCGTCGCGACGGATCCGAATACAGCAGCGCCGCCCGCGTGAGCTTGACCACGCTGACCACCTGCATGGCGATCTGCTGCGCGCGCGGCTCACGCTCGAAAATACGGAAGCTCTGGAACCACACGCCCAGAGAGATCGCGATCAGCAATGCGATCAGCATGAAGGTTCGCCAGAACAGCGAACCAAACACACTGATCAGCAGACGCCGCAACGCGGCCGGACGCGGAATGCGCAAGTCGGATGCGGAAAATAAGGGTTGCTCGGATGCTTACTTGGCGCCGTCGGGAATGAACACGTAGCCCAAGCCCCACACGGTTTGGATGAAGCGGGGGTTGCTGGCGTCCGGTTCGATCAGCTTGCGCAGGCGGGAAATCTGCACGTCCAGGCTGCGGTCGAACACTTCGTATTCACGGCCGCGCGCCATTTCCATCAGCTTTTCGCGCGATAGGGGTTGGCGCGGATGGCGCGCAAACACCTTGAGCACGGAGAATTCGCCCGTCGTGAGGGTGATCTCTTCGTCGTTTTTCTTGAGCGTGCGCGTGGCCAGGTTGAGTACGAAATCGCCAAACGCGAAGGTTTCGGGCGTCTCTGACGGAGCACCGGGGATTTCGGCCGGCCCGCGGCGGCGCAACACGGCGTGAATGCGCGCGATCAGCTCGCGGGGGTTGAAGGGCTTGGGCAGGTAATCGTCCGCGCCCATTTCGAGGCCGACAATGCGGTCGACGTCTTCGCCCTTGGCGGTGAGCATGATGATCGGCGTCTGATCGTTTGCGCCGCGCAGGCGACGGCAGATCGACAGGCCATCTTCACCCGGCATCATCAGGTCGAGCACGAGCAGGTCGAAGCGCTCGCGCAGCCAGAGTTTGTTCATGGCCGTGGCGTTTTCTGCCACCAGCACGGTGAAGCCCTGTTCCCCGAGGTAACGGCGCAGCAGATCGCGCAGGCGGGGGTCGTCGTCGACGACGAGAATCTTTTGACCGGAATTTTCCATGGCGCTAATGGTAACGACAAAAACATGGGCCCAATGGACAACAGAAGGCAGTAAAAGCCCAATTGAAACAGACGGTTACATTATTTACCGAGTCACGCGAACAGTCTGTAGGACGCGCAGCTACACTGCTTTGGCAGTTCCTCGCAACGGTTTGGGGTCTGTCGACCCCCGCGGAGGGGACTGGCGTGCAATGCGGTTGCCTGTTATCGATTGTCGCGCAATGATGCATGGCGCATCGGTTTCCAGCAACAAAGACGTGGCTTCTCAACTTCCTTTTTCGAATCGCTCGGTGATGTCTCGGCGGCGCGCGGCGCTGTTGACCTGTGTTCTTGCCCTCTGTGCGGCCGGCTCGCAGGCGCACGCGCGCGGTGAACGCGGTGGCTTTGGCGGATTCGGCGGCTTTTTCGGCGGCGGGCATGCGATGCACGCCGGCGCGCCTGATAAGAAGGGTGGACAGGGTCCGGCGCGCGGCCGTGGGGGCGAGGAACGTAGCCGCCGCGCCGCTGCGATGGAGAACCGCCGTGGAGAGAATGCCGATCGCGGGGCTCCGCAACGCAAGCTGTCTCCGGAAGAGCGTAGGCAATTGCGTCAGAACATCTATGACGTCACGCGGGATATCTACCACCGTGGCGGCTAGGTAGGGGCCGAGGAAAGGCGCGCGAGTCGCTGCCCCGGCAAAGCAGTAGGGTCGTCTCGGGGGACCGACATGCGAATCCGTAGCACCACGATCTTCTTGGCGCTGGCAGCCGCCGGCGCGCTTTCACAGCAGACCGCGCATGCGGCAACGCAGAACACGCCACATCGCCATACCGCGCAAGCCAAGGCGTCCGCCGCCGACGAGCAGCGCCTGGACCGCGACGATGCGCGCTATTTCCTCACCCGCATCGGCTTTGCGCCTTCCGAGAGTGAGCTCGACGCCTACGCCGGGCTCACGCACCGCGAAGCTGTCGACCGCGTCCTTGCTCAAACGGGCACTGTTGCCACGCAGGCGCCGCCCGCTTGGGTGAACGATCCGATCATCCCGTACAACAAGCTCCCGGACGAAGACGCCCGCAAGGCGGCACGCCAGAAGAACGGTGCGCACGAGCTGGAACTGCGCGCATGGTGGATGGGCGAGATGATCAAGACGCCGTCGCCGCTGACAGAGCGCATGACGCTGTTCTGGCACAACCATTTCGTTTCCAGTTCGCAGAAGGTGCAGTTCGCACAGTTGATGTACCGGCAGAACGTGCTGCTGCGCCAGAACGCAGTCGGCAATTTCGGCACGATGCTGCACGCCATCGGCAAAGACCCGGCGATGCTGATTTACCTGGACGGCGCCGAGAGCCGCAAGGGCAAGCCGAACGAGAATTTCGCACGTGAGGTGATGGAGCTGTTCACGCTCGGCGAGGGCCATTACACCGAGCAGGACATCAAGGAAGCGGCGCGCACCTATACCGGCTGGAGCATCGATCGCGAGCACGATTTTGCCTACATCTGGCGGCCGCAGATTCACGACACGGGCGTGAAAACGGTGTTCGGCCAGAGCGGCGATTACGACGGCGACCAGATGCTCGACATCCTGCTGTCTCGCCCAGAGACGGCGAACTTTATCGTCACCAAGCTCTGGCACGAGTTCGTTTCGCCGGACGTGGATGTGGCACAGGCCCAGCGGGTGGCCGATGCGTTTCGGGCAAGCGGCTACGACATCAAGGTGGCGCTGCGCGGGCTGTTCTTGACGCCGGCGTTCTGGGCTCCGCAATCGCGCGCGACGCTGGTGAAGTCGCCGGTAGAGATGATTGTCGGCACGCTCAAGCAGTTCAACGTGCAGTACACCGACCCGACGCCGTTTGCGATCAAGTCCGCGCAGCTCGGGCAGAACCTGCTGGCACCGCCCAACGTCAAGGGCTGGCCCGGCGGCGATGCCTGGATCAACTCGAACACACTGCTGGGGCGCAAGCAGTTTCTCGATCAACTATTCCGCTCCACCGAGATGAAGGCGCCGCCGGCCAAGCAACAGGCGCAACAGCAGAAGCCCGGCATGATGATGGCCGCCATGCGGGAAGACCTGAAACAGGGAGGCTCCGTGCAGGGCCTGGGCCTGGCGCTCAAGGGCATGGGGCGGGAAGGCCGCTTCAAGCTGGCGCAGTCGCAGACGATGGTGTCGTTCAACTCGGACAAGTGGCTGGCGCAGTTCGGCGCGGACGGAGACGACCCGCCGCAACTGGCGCCGCGCATCTCGATCCAGCGCGCGGTGTTGCCGATCGAGCCGACCGCGCCCATTCCCGTCAAGCTGGCCGGTACGGCATACCTGCGCACGCTGATGATGGACCCGGCTTATCAGTTGAAGTAACGCCACCGCTGCAGGAGCACACATCATGGAACGTCGCGATTTTCTGAAGGCCGGTGCCATGCTCGGCGTGGGTGGCGCAGTGCCGGGGATTGTCTTTGCGCAAGGGCAGGACAAGCGCAAGGGCTACGGCAACCTGCTCATCCTCATTGAACTCAAAGGCGGCAACGACGGGCTGAACACCGTGGTGCCGTACACGAGCGCGCAGTACTACGCGCTGCGCCCGCGCATCGCCATCAAGCGGGAGCAGGTGCTGCAACTGGACGACCGCTACGGCTTGCATCCGTCTTTGCAGGCGATGATGCCGCTGTGGCAGGCGGGTGAATTGTCGGTGGTGCAGGGGCTGTCGTATCCGCAGCCGAATCTTTCGCACTTCCGCTCGATCGAGATCTGGGACACGGCCTCGCGCTCAGACCAATACCTGCGCGAAGGCTGGCTGACGCGTGCGTTTGCCGCGAAGCCCGTGCCGTCATCGTTCGGCGCCGACGGCGTGATCATCGGCAGTGCCGATCTTGGCCCACTCGACGGCGGCGCACGCGCGGTCGCGCTGGCCAATCCCGATGCGTTCCTCAACGAAGCCAAGCTCGCGATGCCTTCCCACGCGATGGGCAACGCCACGCTCGCACATGTGCTGAAGGTCGAGGCGGACATTGTCAAAGCCGCCGACGGGCTGCGCCCGAAGTCTGGCAAGTTTGCGTTCCAGACGCACTTTCCTGACGGCGGGTTCGGCAACTCTATCAAGGCGGCGATGCAGGTGGTGGCTGCGCCAGGCCATGGCGGTGCGGACGTAGCCGTGGTGTGCCTGTCGCTCGGCAGCTTCGATACGCATACCAACCAGCCGGGCACGCAGGCGAACTTGCTGCGCCAGTTGGGTGAGGGCATGGCTTCGCTCAAGAGCGCGTTGACCGAGCTGGGCCGTTGGAACGACACGCTGATCGTCACGTATTCGGAGTTCGGCCGCCGCCCGCGCGAGAACCTGAACAACGGTACGGATCACGGCACGGCTGCCGCGCATTTCGTGGCCGGTGGCCGCGTAAAGGGCGGACTGGCCGGGCAGGGGCCGGTGCTGGAACGCTTGGACGGCGGCGGCAATCTCGACCCGTCGGTCGATTTCCGCTCGCTTTACGCCACGGTGCTGGAGCGCTGGTGGGGGATGGATTCCCAATCCGTGCTGGCGGGCCGGTTTGCGCCGCTGGATCTCATCAAAGCCTGAGTTACGCCTATCGGGCGGGCAGATTGCCTCTGCAGGCGTTAAGCCCGCCCAACTCCATCGATCTTCTCTGATAGGTTTCGCGCTTGCCATGGCGATGCACGGGAAAACCCTGCCTTGACCATTGATATATCAATAAATAGATTCTGATATATCAAAAAGGCGTGTGCCGACCCGATTGGCGGACCACAACAACAATGAGGAGACCTTCGTGAGTGCATTGCAGACAATGAAAAAGCGGCACCGACAATCGGCTGGCTTGATTGCGATGCTGATTGCAGCGGCAATCGGGCTGGCGGCATGCGGCGGCGGCGATGCGACATCGTCGAACACATCGGGCACTGGCACCGGCAGCCCGGCAGCCGCCGTCTTTCAGGTCGGCACAGCCACCACCGATGCAAACCTGCCACCTGAGCCAACGCTGCCGACCGACGCGCAGGTCTGTGCGACGCTGCAGGCGAGCAATTCACTCGTGAGCCGACCGGACGGTGCGCTGCCGCCGGAAGCTGATCCGTCGACAGTTGGTGTGGGTGTTTCAGTGACGACAGCCAAGGCGAACCCAGACCAGGCGCGCATCCAGGCCGCGCTCGATGCGTGCGGTGCGTCGGTTGACGCGGAAGTCGGTGCAACCATTGCCGCGGCGGACGCGACTGCCACGGCTGCTCAGACTGCGGCTGCAGTCCCCAATGTCAACATCGCCGGTGCGACTGGCGAAGAGCTTGCGAAATCGCAGTACCGTGCGTCCAAGTTTGCCGTGCGTCTTGTTGTGAACCCGAGCGGCCCCGGCAACGCGTTCATTAGCGGCCCGCTGACATTGCCCTCTGGCGTGACGCTTTGGATCGACAAGGGCGTCACGCTGTATGCATCGCGCGATGTCATGGCCTATTCGCCCAACGCGGCAGGGCCGTACTGCGGCAACACGGCCGTCAGCGCGACAAAGGCTGGCAGTTCCAGCAACTGCACGGCGCTGATCACCGGTACGAACATCGTCAACTCCGCCGTGGTTGGCGATGGGCGGATCGATGGCCGTGGCTACGCAGAAATCGTCACGTCAAATGCCAAGTACCCGCTGATGAAGGTCGACCTGACCTGTTCGAACACCTACGCCGCGTACAAGACCGGCACCGTAGCGGCTGACGGTACGCCTTGCGACAACGGCGGCACGGTGGTCGATTCGAAATCGCCGGCGCGCAACATGACGTGGTGGGATCTGGCCTATCTCGGCAACATGGTCGACAACGGCACGACGGGCGTCGGTTCGCAGTCGAACTTCCGACTGATGGTGTTCAACTATGCGAAGAACCTCACGCTGTATCGCGTCACGCTGAGCAATAGCCCGAACTTTCATGTCGTGCCCAGCGGCGTCGATGGCCTCACCGTCTGGGGTGTGAAGGTGCAGACGCCCAACCTTGCCGCGTTTGCGAACCCGGCAGGCAACGGCAATCCGCTGTACACCGGTGCGACGTTCACGCGCGACAACGTGAAGAACACGGACGCGTTTGATCCGGGTTCTGCCTCGAAGGCGATCTCGGGCAAGTTGTCGACCGGCAGCACGACCACATCGGCCGGTCCCATTTCGTTTGATGGCTATCTGAAGAACTTCGTGTTTGCCTACAACTACGTCAGCACAGGCGACGACGACATCGCGCTCAAGGGGAGCGCCAACCCGTCGCCGGCCGGCTCGGGCCTGTTCGGGGTGGATGGCAACCGTGGCGTGCGATCCGACCGCAAATACGGCATCGTGATCGCGCACAACCATATCTACTGGGGTCACGGCATCTCGATCGGCAGCGAAACGAATGCGGGCGTGACGAACGTGCAGGTCTACGACAACGCGTTCTGGAATTCGGAAGAGGGCCTGCGTATCAAATCGGATTACGCGCGCGGCGGCGAAGTCAGCAACATCCAATACGCCAACATCTGCATTCGCGATGCGACGAACGCGCTGCTGTTTACGCCGTACTACAGCACGAAGGCCGTGCCGTCGGGTGGGCCGCTGTATCCGAATTTCCACGATATTTCGCTGAACAACGTGGTCATCCAGGGCAGCGCCGGGGTGAAGCTGCAGGGCTTTGAAGCGAACACCGGTGGATATGGCGAGCCGGCATTCCCGCTCGGGATGTCGTTGACCAACGTGATTGCCGATACGCCAGCCAGCATCGCGGTGACGTCGTCGGACGCCAACCTGACGCTCAACAACACGAACCTGCCGCTGTTCCCGTCGACGGCAAATCGCGTGGCATTGACGGGCAGCCCAACGCAGTCGATCGATCCGACCCAGTACCTTGATTGTTCGAAGGCGTTTGTTGACTTTCCTGGGATCGATCAGTCGAGCATTTTCGGTACGACCTGGGCTTCGCAATAAGGCGGGTCAGGCGCGGATCTGCGTCTTCCAGGCCAGCCACAGCTTGCGCAGCGGCGTCAGGTCCGTGCGCTGCGTGAGCACCTGGAAGCCGTCGGCTTCCACCTCGTCGAGCAGGCGCATGGCCAGCACGCCGCGAATCAGCGCCGAGCGCTGGGCGCGGAGATCTTCTGCCGGCAGCGCGGCCAGGGCTTCCTTGTACGTTGCGCGGGCGCGCTCGGCCTGAAATGCCATCAACGGCTTGAAGCCCTCGGCATACCGGCGGTTGAACAGATCGGCAGCCGGTACGTTGAAGCGCTGCAGTTCGTCCACGGGGATGTAGACGCGGTTGTGGCGCACGTCTTCGCCCAGGTTCCGGACGAAATGCACGAGCTGCTCGGCCAGCGCCATCAGCCGTGCGAATTCCAGCGTGCGTGCATGCGTCTGTCCGGCAATGCGGGCCGTCAGCCGACCTGCGACGCCAGCCACTTGATCGCCGTGGCGGCGCAGGTTGGGCCAATCCAGATAGCGGTTTTGCATGGCATCGGCCTCGACGCCGGCCAGCAATTCGCCCAGATGCACGGCGCCGATATCGTAGCGAGCCAGATGTGGCTGCAATGCCTTGGCCGCCGGGTGCTCGGGGCGGCCGTCAAACAGCCGCGCCAGTTCTTGTCGCCACCACTGCAGCTTCGATTGCACGACCGCCGGATCGCTCGCATCGCGCACGGCGTCTTCCAGCTCACGGCGCACGGCTTCCAGGGCGATGGTCGCGCGGCGGCGTTCGGGTGCCAGAAACAATACGCTGTAGTACACGTCGCTGCCGGGCGGGGCGGCCTTGTCGGCGCAGTAATCGTCGGGGGTCACGGAAAGGGCCGTCGTGGTGAGGTTTGAAGCAGGGCGGCCATTCTACAGCGCGTTGCAGCGCAGCATGCCGCAAAGCCTTGCTTGAACAGCTACCAAGAAAAGTCAATCAGACGCGGCCGTGTCGTTGACCCTGCGCATTGCCGTGGGTATATTACTGACCGGTCAGTTATTTACTGAGAGCGTGTCATGCCAGCGTTGCGTTTGCCGTACCCGCATTCCGACTTCACCGGTTTCTCCGACACGCGGTCTCGGCCGCGCAGGCGTTCATTGCCGATGACGACATCGGCCGCCTTGTTGATCGGCGCGGCGCTGCTGGCCGGATGCAGCAAGGAGGCGCCCAAGGCGCCCGAAGTGCGCCCCGTGCGCACCATGACCGTCACCAGCGAGCAGGGCGCCGGCACGGCGGAGTTCTCAGGCGACGTACGCCCACGCATTGAATCGCGCCTGGGCTTCCGTGTGCCGGGCAAAATCATCGCCCGCTTGGTGGACGTGGGCGCCACCGTCAAGAAAGGCCAGGTGCTCGCACGGCTGGACCCGACCGATCTCGCCCTCGCTCAGCAATCGTCCCAGGCTCAGTTGTCCGCCGCCAAGACCGACCGCGATCTGGCCGCGGCGGATCTCAAACGCTATTCCGAACTGTTCGCCAAGGGTTTCATCAGCGCGGCCGAGCAGCAACGCCATCAAGCCAACTATGACGCCGCACAAGCCCGCTACGAGCAAGCCGGAGCCGGTTATCGCAATCAGGTGAATCAAGCCGGATATGCCACGCTTGAAGCCGACGCCGATGGCGTGGTGACGGGCGTTGACGCCGAGGTCGGGCAGGTGGTGTCGGCCGGCCAGCCGGTCGTGCGCGTGGCGCAGACGGCAGAGAAGGAAGTCGTGGTCGGCATTCCCGAGGATCAGGTCGATACGCTGCGCAAATCGCCCGAAGTGAGCGTCAAGTTGTGGGCCGATCAGTCGCGCAGCATTCCGGCCAAGGTACGTGAGATTGCACCTGCGGCCGACCCGCTCACGCGCACGTACACCGTAAAGATTTCAGTACCGAATCCGCCGCCTGAATTGAGGCTCGGCATGACGGCAGTGGCCACGTTCGTGCGGCCCGGCGGTGGCGCGGACAGCGGCGGCATGGGCGTACGCGTGCCGATCAGCGCGCTGCTGCAGGATCAAGGCAAGAACGTGGTGTGGCTGTACGACGCCGCATCGCAAACGGTCAAGCCCGTGCCGGTGACGGTGGGCGCGCCGCGCGACAACGTGCTGCTGGTAACGAGCGGCCTGCAGCCCGGCCAGACCATCGTGACCGCTGGCGTGCACCTGCTCAAGGCCGGCCAGAAGGTGATGCCGATGGCACCGGCCGATCAGCCGTCGGCGCAGTCCGCCATCACGCCGCGCCGGTAAGCCGCATCCGGCTTCCGCCCCAACACGCCAACCTTCGCGCGTATGGAACATTCCCGCTTCAACCTGTCACGCTGGGCGCTTGAACATCAGCCGCTCACGCGCTTCTTGCTGGTGGCGCTGTTGCTCGGCGGCATCTTTGCGTATTCCAAGCTGGGGCAGGATGAAGATCCGCCCTTCACCTTCCGCGCGATGGTCGTGCAGGCCTTCTGGCCCGGCGCCACGGCCGAGCAGATGTCGCGCCAGGTGACCGACAAGATCGAGAAGGCGCTGCAGGAAGTGCCGTACGCTTGGAAGATCCGCAGCTACTCCAAGCCCGGCGAAACGCTCGTGACCTTCCAACTGGCCGACACGTCGCCCGCCAAGGAAACGCAGCAGCTCTGGTACACCGTGCGCAAGAAGGTGGGCGATATCGCGCCCACGCTGCCTCAGGGTGTGCGCGGACCATACTTCAACGACGATTTCGGCGACGTGTATGGCTCGATCTATGCGTTGTCAGCCGATGGCTTTACATACCGCCAGCTCAACGACTACGCCGACGCGATCCGCCAGCAATTGCTGCGCGTACCCAATGTCGCCAAGGTCGAGCTGCTGGGCGACCAGGACGAAAAGATCTACATCGAGTTCCAGCAGGCCAAGCTGGCGCAGATGGGCCTCGATATCAACAGCATCGCCACGCAGATCAGCCAGCAGAACAACATCGGCCCCAGCGGTGTGCTGGTCACCCCGACCGATAACGTGCAGATTCGCCTCTCAGGCCAGTTCTCGGACATCCGCGATCTGGAAAACCTGACGCTGCGCGGCCCAGGCGGCACGACGAACATCCGCCTGGGCGATATCGCCACGGTCAAGCACGGCTACGTGGATCCGCCGCACGCCAAGATGCGCTTCAACGGCAAGGAGGTGATCGGCCTGGGCATCTCGATGACCAAGGGCGGCGACATCATCCAGCTTGGCAAGGACTTGCGCGCGACGGTCGACAAGATCCGCGCGAAGCTGCCCGTGGGCGTTGAGATGGAGCAGGTGCAGAACCAGCCGAAATCGGTGCAGAGCTCCGTGGGCGAATTCGTGCATGTGCTGATCGAGGCGGTGGTGATCGTGCTGGGCGTGAGTTTTCTTTCGCTGGGTCTGCACACCAAGCCGAAGTTGCGCATTGACGTGTGGCCGGGCCTGGTGGTGGGCCTGACGATCCCGCTGGTGCTGGCGGTGACGTTCCTGTTCATGAACATCTTCGACATCGGGCTGCACAAGATTTCGCTCGGTGCGCTGATCATCGCGCTGGGTCTGCTGGTGGACGACGCGATCATCGCGGTCGAGATGATGGTGCGCAAGCTGGAAGAGGGCTTCTCCAAGATGGAAGCGGCCACCTTCGCGTACACCTCGACCGCGATGCCGATGCTGACCGGCACGCTGATCACCGCCACGGGTTTCCTACCGGTGGGGCTCGCGCGCTCGACGGTGGGTGAATATACGTTCGGCATCTTTGCGGTGACGGCGCTGGCGCTGGTGCTGTCGTGGTTTGCCGCAGTGGTGTTTGTGCCGTATCTCGGCTTCCTGCTGCTGCGGACCAAATCGCATGTGGAAGGCGGCGGGCACCACGAGCTGTTCGACACGCCGTTCTACAACCGCTTTCGCGGCTGGGTGAATTGGTGCGTGGAGTACCGCAAGACGGTGATCGTCATCACGCTGGTGGCGTTTGGGCTGGGCGTGTTCGGCTTCAAGTATGTCGAGAAACAGTTCTTCCCCGATTCCAGTCGCCCTGAGCTGATGGTCGAGCTTTGGTTGCCGGAAGGCTCGAGCTTCAACCAGACCGAAACCGAAGCCAAACGCTTTGAAGCACTGATGCGCAAGGAGCAGAACGTCGATAGCGTGACGCTGTTCATCGGCTCCGGCGCGCCGCGTTTCTATCTGCCGCTGGACCAGATCCTTCCGCAAACCAACGTCGCGCAGGCCATCGTGATGCCCACCTCGCTGGAGGCGCGCGAGGGGGTTCGGCAACACGTCATCGGGCTGCTCAAGTCGCAATTCCCGCATCTGCGTGGCCGCGTGAAGCTGCTGCCGAACGGACCGCCCGTGCCGTATCCGGTGCAGTTCCGCGTCATGGGCCCGGACATTGGCGGGGTGCGCAAGATTGCCGATCAGGTCAAGGCCATCATGAGCGCCAACCCGAACACCGTGGGCGTGAACGACAACTGGAACGAGAACGTCAAGGTGCTGCGCCTGGACATCGACCAGGACAAGGCGCGCGCGCTGGGCGTGTCGACCGGTTCCATCTCACAGGTCACGCAGACGGTGATGTCTGGCGCGCCTATTGCCCAGTACCGCGACGGCGACAAGCTGCTCGACATCGTGATGCGTCCGCAGGAAGACGAGCGCAACACGCTCGACGCCCTGCAGCGCGTGCAAGTCCCGACCAGCAGTGGCCGCACGGTGCCGCTGACCCAGGTGGCGCGCGTTGGTTTTGCGTGGGAACCTGGCGTGATCTGGCGCGAGAACCGCGACTACGGCATCACCGTGCAGTCCGACGTGGTGGACGGTGTGCAGGGCCCGACCGTGACGGCGCAGATCAACCCGCTGCTCGACAAGATTCGCGCTGACTTGCCGCCGGACTATCAGATCAAGATCGCCGGCGCAGAAGAGGAAAGTGCCAATGCGGGCGCCTCTATCGCCGCGCAGATGCCGCTGTGCATCTTCATCATTTTCTTGTTGCTGATGCTCCAGCTGCATAGCTTCTCGCGTTCTGTGATGGTGTTCCTGACCGGCCCGCTGGGGTTGATCGGAGCGGCGGCAACGCTGCTGCTGTTGCGCGCGCCGATGGGCTTCGTTGCACAGCTTGGCATCACGGCGCTGATCGGCATGATCATCCGCAACTCGGTCATTCTGGTCGACCAGATCGAGCAGGACGTGGCGGCCGGCGTGCCGACCTGGACCGCTATCGTCGAAGCGGCCGTGCGGCGTTTCCGCCCCATCATCCTGACCGCGGCCGCGGCGGTCCTGGCAATGATTCCGCTGTCGCGCAGCGTGTTCTGGGGCCCGATGGCCGCCGCCATCATGGGTGGCCTGATCATCGCCACGGTGTTGACGCTGCTGTTCCTGCCGGCACTGTATGCGGCGTGGTTCCGCGTCAAGCGGCCCGATGCGGAGGCGGCGGCGCCGGCTGTCTGACGTTTGCGTTCCTGGGGCAGGTGCGAGGGAGGGGACTCGAATCCCTACACCAAGCCACGCAGCGCGGGGGATGGAAACCCCCGAGCGACTGCGATATAATAGCGGGCTTCCTTTCCGGCGCTCCTACTCAGGGGCGCCGCGATCCATCCGGCGAGGGTGGCGAAATTGGTAGACGCACCAGGTTTAGGTCCTGACGCCAGCAATGGTGTAGGGGTTCGAGTCCCCTCCCTCGCACCAAAATTCCCATTGAAGATCAATGGCTTAGATTTTCAAATTATTGAAAATCCAGCCGTTCTCCCGCATCCGGCTTTCCGGTCGGCTTGCCTGCGCTCAGTCGTCGAGGACGGCGGAGGCTTGCAGACGCCGATGGTTCTCTAGCGATCCGCACCCGTCTGGGAGCACACTTTGCTGAAGGCTCTCAGGTCGCCTGAACCCGGCGCCCACTTGGCATTGTTCGGAGATATTCCATGCTCGAAGACAGCGACGTATCAACTCGGATTCCGGCGCAGGACCTCGCACGCGCACGGCAGTTCTATTCGTCAAAGCTGGGTCTGGAGCCGATTGAAGAGCGGCCCGGTGGCCTACGTTACAAGTGCGGGAATGGCTATTTCACGTTATTTCAGTCGGCCGGAACGGCCTCTGGTGCCCATACGCAAATGGGTTGGGAAGTCCATGACATCGAGGCGACCGTTAGTGAGCTGAAACGGCGAGGCGTCGCCTTTGAGAAATACGACTTCCCCGGCCTCAAGACCGTGAACGGTATTGCACGCATTGAAGGAAATTACCCGTCCAGGGTCGGGGCGGCAGAAAAGGGCGCGTGGTTTCGAGACAGCGAAGGCAATCTTCTGGCCATCGGACAAACTGTCTTTTGAGCGCGACGGCGGCGGTCGCATCGTGCAGTGGCGACATATCTGGTCCGCTGTGCATGGAAAAAAGGGCGACCGGTTGGTCGCCCTTTTTCCGGGTCATGGGCATCCGCGCCAGGAGGCTGCACCCATACGCGCGCCCGTTAGCGGGACTTCTTCGCGATGTCCTTCGCTGCTTCCTTGACGTCTCCCGCATCCTTGCGGGCTTGGCCGCCGGCTTGCTGGAGGTCGCCCTTCAGCTCACGCGCGGGATTGTTCGTCGCTTTGCCCATGGCCTCGTTGACCTTGCCCTTCATCTTCTCGACAGTACCTTTCACTTGGTCCTTGTTCATGATCCGCTCCTTTGAAAATGCGCCCTTGCGCACAGGAACGGAATAGCAGGCAACGTGCCTGCGGACGACCTGATCGGATCGCACGATGGAGCCCTTCCGCGACACGATCGCATGAAATTGAATTGGCGCGAGCACGCTTCAGCCATGGTTTGCCCGCCGCCACACGGCTCTACGCCGAAGCGTAGACATCGAGGTCCGGCGGACTCTATGGGCAACTGCACTACGCATCCGGCGTCCCGAGCGCCTTATTGATCCGCAGCGCTACCAGCGTACCCACCACGCCTGAGAGCAGGTATAGGCTCACCGCACCGAGCCCGAACAGCGACGACAAACCTAGCGCCACGAGCGGCGCGAAGGCCGCACCGAACAGCCATCCAAAATCGGTCGTCAGCGCAGCCCCGGTATAGCGGAATCGGCTTTCGAAGTTGGACGTCACCACGCCGGCTGCCTGTCCGTACGACAGCCCCAGCAGGCCAAAGCCGACCAGAATGAAGATGTCCTGCCCAGCAACACCGCCATCGAGCAGCCAGGGCGCGGCCAGGCTGAAGATGCCGATCAGTACGGCCATGGCCGCCAAGGTGGTGCGTCGGCCGAAACGGTCTGCGATCAGGCCGGAGACCAGCGTACCCACAAACGCAATCGCAGCGCCGATGATCTGGACGGTCAGCACGGCAGGCACAGTCTGTGTCTTGCGCAGCGACACCCATGACAGCGGGAACACGGTGACCAGATGGAATAGCGCGTAGCTTGCCAGCGCGGCGAAGGCGCCCAGGAAGATGTTGAAACCTTGCGCATTCACCATCTGCAGGGTGCTGATGGGCTCCAGCTCTTCTTCCTCAAGCAGTTGCGTGTATTCGTGCGTGACCACCAGCCGCAGCCGCGCAAACAGCGCTACCACGTTGATGGCAAACGCGACATAGAACGGATAACGCCAGCCCCAATCGATAAATTCCTGAAACGTCAGGCTGGTGTAGAGGAACAGGAACAGCGCGCCAGCAATGATGAAGCCGGTGGGTGCGCCCAGTTGTCCGACCATGGCGTACCAGCCGCGCTTGTTTTCCGGCGCATTCAATGCCAGCAGCGATGGCAGACCGTCCCACGAACCGCCAAACGCGATGCCCTGCATGAAGCGGAACAGCGCCAGCAAATAGATTGCCGAGTGGCCGATCGACGCATAGGACGGCAAGAACGCAATGCCCACCGTGGCCGTGCCAAGCAGGAATAACGACGCTGTCAGCTTGGTGCTGCGCCCCCATCGGCGCTGGATGCGCATGAACAGCGCCGTGCCGAAAGGGCGACCGATAAAGGCGAACGAGAAGACCGTGAAGCTGAACAAGAGCCCAGCGAGTTCACTCGCAAACGGAAAATAGACCGTCGGGAACACCAGCACCGACGCGATGCCGTAGACGAAAAAGTCGAAGTACTCCGACGCTCGCCCGATCACGACGCCTATGGCGATCTCTGCCGGAGCAACTTCATGGTGTCCTGGTGCCGGAGGTGCAGTGGGCGACGCGCGATGCTGGTGGGTCAGACTTGCCATCGTGGAGTCTCCATCGAGATTTCGGGGGAGGGGGTGTCGTACGGCGATCAAAAAAAGTCCGTCATCACAAGACCAGAATAGCGCCTAAACTGCAACGACAAGTCGAAAGATCGTTGGGCCATCCCAGCGCGACGTTAACCAAACGCCACTTCCGAGACCCATGCCACGCTTCAATGCAGTAGTGACACCCCTTGGAATTACGGGAAGGTCGCTTTGGCGAGGTGCAGCAATTGCCTTGTTGGTGACCCTTGCTGGTTGTAGCAACGCCGTGCTGTTGTCGCCGGCTGGCGACATGGCGGTGCGACAGCGGGACTTGATCATCATTGCAACGTGCCTGATGTTGCTGATCATCGTGCCCGTGATCTTTCTTACGCTGCTGTTTGCGTGGCGATATCGGGAGAGCGCCGAAAACGCGCCCTACAACCCCGATTGGGACCATTCCACCGTGCTGGAGCTGGCCATCTGGGCTGCGCCGCTGCTCATCATCATCACGCTGGGCGCCATCACCTGGGTCAGCACCCATCAGCTGGATCCGTATCGGCCGCTGACGCGGCTTGATCAGAATCGCCCGGTGCCTGCCGAGACCAAGCCACTCACCGTGGAAGTGGTGGCGATGGACTGGAAATGGCTGTTCGTCTATCCCGAGCAAGGCATTGCGACTGTCAACGAGTTGGCCGCTCCTGTTGACCGCCCGATTTCGTTCCGTATCACGGCGACCACGGTCATGAACGCGTTCTTCGTGCCGTCGCTGGCAGGCATGGTCTATGCGATGCCGGGCATGGAAACCAAGCTTCATGCGGTGATCAACCGGCCCGGCGTTTATGACGGGTTCTCGTCCAACTACAGCGGCGCGGGCTTCTCGCACATGCGGTTCAAATTCCATGGTCTGTCGAACGAAGAGTTTGACCGGTGGGTCCAGCAGGTCAAGTCGTCTGGCACGGCGCTGTCCAAGGACACCTATCTGAAGCTGGCCACGCCCAGCGAGAGCGAACCGGTGCAGCGTTACGCCAGCGTGGCGCCAGACCTGTATGACCGCATCCTGAACCGGTGTGTGGATGGCCAGGCATGCCTGGCGGACACCATGGCGAGCAACCGCAACGTCAGGCGCTTCGACCCTACGGCGGAAATCTGTACCGCCAGCAATACGGCCGATGCCATGCCGATGTTTGCGCCAGATGCCGCCATCAACGACGGTCGCAGGCTGTTGCGGTAGCCGAGGGCCTTGCGTCGTTCCGGCCCTTTCCGCTTTTCAGCTCTTTCAGTCCCTTTGACGTTTTTCGCCAACATTGATCGGCCAGAATTGGTCAATACAGGCACAGGTGACATCCATGCCCGAGCGTTCCGAACTCGCCAACATGATCTTTGGCCGCCTGACGTGGGAGGCCATTCCGTATCACGAGCCCATCCTGCTCGCTACCTTCGCGGTCGTCGCGCTTGGCGGCCTTGTGGTGGTCGGGGCGCTGACGTACTTCCGGCTCTGGGGCTACCTCTGGCGTGAGTGGTTCACGAGCATCGACCACAAGAAGATCGGCATCATGTATGTCGTGCTCGGCATCGTGATGCTGCTGCGCGGCTTTGCCGATGCTGTCATGATGCGCATCCAGCAGGCGGTGGCCTTTGGCGACAACCTTGGCTACTTGCCGCCGCATCACTACGACCAGATCTTCACCGCACACGGCGTGATCATGATCTTCTTCGTCGCCATGCCGCTGGTGACGGGGCTGATGAACTTCGTCATGCCGCTGCAGATTGGCGCGCGCGACGTGGCGTTCCCGTTCCTCAACAACTTCAGCTTCTGGATGACCACGGGCGGCGCCGTCCTGGTGATGATGTCGTTGTTCGTGGGCGAATTCGCGCGCACCGGCTGGCTGGCCTATCCGCCGCTATCGGGCATCCTTGCAAGCCCGGATGTGGGCGTCGATTACTACATATGGGCGTTGCAGATAGCGGGGGTCGGTACCGTGCTATCGGGCATCAATCTGCTGGTGACCATCGTCAAGATGCGCGCGCCGGGCATGACGCTGATGCGCATGCCGATCTTCACGTGGACGGCACTGTGCACCAACGCGCTCATCGTTGCAGCGTTTCCGGTGCTGACGGCCGCCGTGACACTGCTCGCCTTGGACCGCTACGTCGGCACCCATTTCTTTACGGTCGAGCAGGGCGGCAGCGCGATGATGTATGTGAACCTGATCTGGATCTGGGGCCATCCCGAGGTCTACATCCTGGTGCTGCCGGCGTTCGGCATCTTCTCGGAAGTGGTCGCCACGTTCTGCCGCAAGCGCCTGTTCGGCTACGCGTCAATGGTCTACGCAACGGTCGTGATCACCGTGCTGTCTTACCTGGTGTGGCTCCATCACTTCTTCACCATGGGGTCTGGCGCCAGCGTCAACTCGTTCTTCGGGATCACTACGATGATCATCTCGATCCCGACGGGCGCCAAGATCTTCAACTGGCTGTTCACGATGTACCACGGCAAGATCCGCTTCGAGCCGCCGATGCTATGGACGATCGGGTTCATGGTCACGTTCGTGGTGGGCGGCATGACCGGCGTGCTGCTGGCGGTGCCGCCGGCAGACTTCTCGCTGCACAACAGCCTGTTCCTGATCGCACACTTCCACAACGTGATCATTGGGGGCGTGCTCTTCGGCCTCATGGCAGGCATCACCTACTGGTTCCCCAAAGCGTTTGGGTACCGCCTCGTATCGTCGTGGGGCAAGGCTTCGTTCTGGTTCTGGTTTGTCGGCTTCTACTTTGCGTTCATGCCGCTGTACTGGCTGGGCATGCTTGGGGTGACACGCCGCATGAACCATTTCGATGATCCGTCCTTGCAAATCTGGTTCCAGATCGCCGCGTTTGGTGCGCTGCTGATCGCCATCGGCATCGCCTGCTTCCTGATCCAGCTCGTGGTCAGCTTCCGGCGCCGCGAGGAACTGCGCGATACGACAGGCGACCCGTGGAACGGCCGCACGCTGGAATGGTCAACGTCGTCGCCGCCGCCGCAGTACAACTTCGCATTCACGCCGCTCGTCCATGACGCCGATGCCTGGTGGCAAATGAAGCAGTACGGCTACCGGCGTCCGCAGGAGGGCTTCAAGCCGATTCACATGCCCAAGGGCACCGCTGCCGGCATCGTGCTCGCAGGGCTCTCGACGGTGTGTGGCTTTGCGCTGATCTGGCATATCTGGTGGCTTGCCATCGTGTCGTTCGCGGCCACGATCGTCTCGGCAATCATTCACACCTTCAACTACAAGCGCGATTACTACATTCCGGCCGAAGATGTGGTCCGGACCGAAGCATCGCGCACCCAACTGATGGCAGGCCATGGCTGAAACGACCACATCCCTGCATGTGACCGGCCCCACGGGTACCACCACGGTGGATGACGTACCGCCGGGCGGGTATCAGTTCCACGTCACCGAAGAACCTCACGTGCCAAACGGCACGCTCCTCGGGTTCTGGCTGTACCTGATGAGCGATTGCCTGATCTTCGCGTGCCTGTTTGCCGCTTACGGCGTGCTGGGCCGCGAGTACGCAGGCGGGCCCACCGGGGCGGAACTCTTCGAGCTGCCGCTGGTGGCGCTCAACACATCGTTCCTGTTGCTGTCGTCCATTACCTATGGCTTTGCGATGCTGCAGATGCAGCAGAACAAGGTCTCGGCCATGCAGATCTGGCTGGCCATCACGTGGGTCTTCGGCGCTGCGTTTCTTGCGGTGGAGCTTTACGAATTCGCGCACCTGATACACGAGGGCGCGGGGCCGACGCGCAGCGCGTTCCTGACCTCGTTCTTCTCGCTGGTCGGCACGCACGGGCTGCACGTGACGTTTGGCCTGATCTGGCTGATCGTGCTGATGCTGCAAGTGTCGAGGCACGGGCTGATCACAGCCAACAAGCGCCGGCTGATGTGCCTATCGATGTTCTGGCACTTTCTGGACGTTGTCTGGATCGGCGTCTTTACCTTCGTCTACCTGATGGGAACGCTGCCATGAGCGCGCAAGATCAAACGATGAACGGACACGGTGGTGCCCACGATGCGCATCATCACGAAGAAGAGATCGGACCGCACGCCACGCTGGGCGGCTACCTGACAGGTTTCGTGCTGTCTGTCTTCCTGACGGCGATTCCGTTCTGGCTGGTGATGGCGAATGTGTTCGACAGATCGTCGACCACGGCGGTGGCGATCCTGCTCATCGGCGCGGTACAGATCGTGGTGCACATGATTTATTTCCTGCACATGAACGCCAAGTCCGAAGGCGGCTGGAACATGCTGTCGCTGATGTTCACGCTCGTGCTGGTGGTCATTACGCTCAGCGGTTCGCTGTGGGTGATGTACCACCTGAATACAAACATGATGCCGCACATGCGGCCGGCGCAGACGACACCCGCCGTCCTGCCGGCCCGGACGCAATAGAGGCAATAAGGTTTGCATGCAGGCTCCGGAAATCATCGTCACCGACGCGGCGGATGACGAATCGATCCAGATCATCGGCAACGGGCTGAACCACTTCAACGATCAGCACGTCGGCTACGGCGATCGCCGACCGTTGGCAGTCCTGGTCCGCGATCCTCAGAGCGGCGAGGTGGTCGGTGGCGCGAGCGGGCGGACGTCGTTGGGGATGTTGTTTCTGGATCTGTTCCATCTGCCCGAGACGTTGCGCGGCATTGGCATCGGCACCGAGGTGTTGCGCAGGTTCGAAGAAGAAGGGCGCCGACGGGGCTGTCGCTCGGCAGTGCTTTATACGATCAGCTTTCAGGCGCCGGAGTTTTACGAACGCAACGGCTGGGTGCGGTTTGGAGAGGTCCCTTGCGATCCGCCCGGTACGAGCCGGATCTTCCTCAGCAAAATGCTGTGAGTTGAGCCTTCAAGGTTTCACGTTCTCGTGCGCAGCGGCTTCTAGGTACTCGAGAAAGCGGCTTGCTACCGGCTCTGCATCGCCGGTGCGTCGTAATGACAGCACGGGCGATTCTTTTTTGCCACCGGCCAGCGGCACGAAGCTCACGCGCGCATCGCCAGCGTGTTGCAGCGTCTTGGGCACCAACGCCACGCCCATGCCGAACCCCACCATCGTCACCACGGTTTGCCAAAGCCGTGCCTCGTGGCGGATCACCGGGCTGAACCCCGCATCCACGCACAGCGCGATGATCAGGTCGTGATAGTGCGGTGACACCGTGCGTGGGAAGAGGATGAACGGCTCTTGTGCGAGCGCATCCAGCCCCAGGCTCTTGCGGCGCGCCAGCGCGTGGCCGGCGGGCAGGCAGGCGACGAAGGGCTCCGAGAAGATCGGCGTGGAAACGACGTCGGCGGGAAACGTACCCCAGTATGCGCAGCCCAGGTCGAGCTGCTGACGCTGGATGGCCTGGACCTGCTCACCGGTGTTCATTTCGCGCAGGATGATTTCCACGGCGGGGTGATCGGCCTCGAAGCGCTCCACCGCGCGCGGCAGGCCGCGATACAGCATCGAATTGACGAAGGCGACGCGCAGCCGGCCCGCCAGCCCGTGCGCAGAGCGCTGCGTGATGCGCTCGACCTCTGCCGCTTGCTGCAACAGCTTGCGAGCCTCGTCCAACAACACCTGACCGGCGTTGGTAAGCGCCACGCTCTTGTTGGTGCGCGCGAGCAATTGCACGCCCAGCTGGTCTTCGAATTTGCGGATGTCGAAACTCAGCGCCGGCTGGGAGATGAACAGCCGTTGTGCCGCACGCCCGAAGTGCAGTTCTTCCGCCACGGCAACGAAATAGCGCAGTTGCTTCAAGTCCATTACGGGCGTGATCGTCGATAAGGGATTCTTATCGTACAGGACAAAACCTGTATTGGACGATTATCGATAGCGTTTCTATGCTGGCCGGACAAAACAGGAGACAGCGAGGCCACCCGCATGAACGATATCGCCCGCGAGCCGCTTACGACCCAGTCCGGCGGCCACCAGAACATCCCCGACAGCCGGGGCATCAATTTCTTCCACGTCGATCCTGACCTCGGGCGCCTCTTGCGGCTGTACCTGGGCGACGCCCGATACCGCGAGCTGGAGCCCCAGCTCAAGTCGCTCGGCCAGCGCGCCTCGGACGAACTCGACGCCTGGGCCCTCAGCGCCGATCACAACCCGCCCCAGCTACGCCACCGCACCCGTCGCGGCGAGCCCGTGCAGAGCATCGACAAGCACCCCGATTACGTTGCGCTGGAGCGCGTGGCCTATGCCGAGCTAGGTCTCGCATCCATGAGCCATGTCGGCAACGCACCGCCGCCGCTGGTCAAATACGCGCTCACCTATCTGTTCGTGCAGGCGGAGTTCGGCTTGTGCTGCCCGGTCAGCATGACGGATTCGCTCACGCGCACGCTGCGCAAGTTTGGCGATCCTGCAGTCGTGGCGCGCTACCTGCCGATGCTGGCTTCGCGCGACTTTGATGTGCTGTACCAGGGCGCGATGTTCATGACCGAGCAGGCGGCCGGGTCGGACGTCGCCCGAATCGCCACGCGCGCCGCCTTGGAAACCGCGCCCGACGGCACGCAAACGTGGCGGCTGTACGGTGACAAATGGTTCTGCTCCAACGCCGACGCCGATCTCGCCATGGTGCTCGCCCGACCGGACGGTGCGCCATCCGGCATCAACGGTCTGGCGCTGTTCCTGTTGCCCAAGACGCTGCCAGACGGCTCGCGCAACCACTACCGCATCGTCCGCCTGAAAGACAAACTGGGCACCCGTTCGATGGCCAGCGGCGAGATCGTGCTCGAGGGCGCCGCCGCATACCTGATCGGCGAGATCGGCCGAGGCTTCCACCAGATGGCCGACATGATCAACATGTCGCGGCTGTCGAACGGCGTGCGCGCTGCCGGCCTGATGCGCCGCGCCACGACCGAAGCGTTGCACATCGCGCGCAACCGCGAAGCCTTCGGCCGCAAGCTGATCGACATGCCATTGATGCAGCGCCAGCTTCTGAAGATGTTGCTGCCGACAGAGCAGGCGCGCTCGATGTTCATGCAGATCGCGCAACGGCTGCCGCTGGCAGATGCAGGTGATGCGCAGGCCGCCAAATGCGTGCGCATCCTGACGCCGCTCATCAAGTTCCGCGCTTGCCGCGACGCGCGCCGCGTAACCGGAGACGCGATGGAAGTACGCGGTGGTACCGGCTACATCGAAGAGTGGAGCGATGCGCGCCTCGTGCGTGACGCACATCTGGGCTCCATCTGGGAGGGTACGAGCAACATCGTCGCGCTTGACATTGCACGCGCTGTGAAGCGCGAAGGCGCGTTGGAGCCGTTGCGCGCCTATCTCATCGGCATGCTCGATGGCGTCACGCTGCCGCCGCAGAGCGATGCGTTGCTGCGCGCCACGCTCGACCGCGTATGCGGTGCAATTGCCAAGGTGGCTGAAGACGGCAGCGACGAACTGGTGCGTCAGGCCGGCTCTGCGCTGTATCACATCACCACGGCCATCTTCATGGCGGTGGAAGGCGTGCGTCTGGCGCCGGACCATCGCCGGCTGGCGCTTGCGCATCTGGTGCTGCGTCACAAGCTGCTGCCGGTCGATCCGCTGGCCTTGCCCGAGAACGATGATGCGCTGCTGTGTGATGCGCTCGTCAAACAGCGCGAGGTGTCATTTGCCCTGGCCATGCAGGCGTTGCCGACCGGAGACGTGCAATGAGCACAATCCACGGCGCATTGCACGGCCTGAAGGTCATCGACCTGAGCCGCGTGCTCGGCGGTCCGTATTGCACGCAGGCACTCGCCGATCACGGCGCGCAGGTCATCAAGCTGGAGCCGCCCGTTGGCGATGAAACCCGCACCTGGGGCCCGCCGTTCGACGAGAGCGATACCGCCTGGTACTTCAACGGCGTCAACCGCAACAAGCTCGGTATCTCGGTCGACCTGTCGAACGAAGAGGGCCGCGCCGTGCTCTGGCAATTGCTGGAAGACGCCGATGTGCTGGTCGAAAATTTCAAGCCTGGCACGCTCGCCCGCTGGGGCATGGATTTCGAGCGCGACCTGCAACCGCGCTTTCCGCGCTTGATCCACTGCGCCGTTTCCGGCTTTGGCCCTGACGGCCCGCTCGGTGGGTTGCCCGGCTACGACGCCGCCGTCCAGGCCATGGCTGGCCTGATGAGCGTCAATGGCGAGCGCGATGGCGGCCCGATGCGCGTCGGCCTGCCGATCGTCGATATGGTGACGGGGCTCAACGCGCTCGCCGGCATCCTGCTGGCGCTGGCCGAGCGCGAGAAGAGCGGGCGCGGGCAATCGATCGATATTGCGCTGTACGACTGCGGTGTGTCGCTGCTGCATCCGCATCTGCCCAACTACTTTGGCTCGGGCAAGGTGCCGCAGCGCAGCGGCAATGCGCACCCGAACATTGCCCCGTACGACAGCTACCAGACCGGCACCGCGCCGATTTTTCTGGCGGTGGGCAACGATCGCCAGTTCGCCAAGCTGTGCGCGCATATCGGCGCGCCGGAATTGGCGCACGACGCGCGCTTCGCAGACAACCGCAGCCGCTGCGCGCATCGCCCGGAGCTGAAGCACGCGCTGGAAGCGCAACTGGCACGCTTCGACTGCGAGACGCTTGCACAAGACCTGATCCATGGCGGCGTACCGTGCGGGCCCGTGTTGAGCGTCGATGTGGTGGCGCGCCATCCGCATACGCTGCACCGGCAGATGGTGGTCGAACTGGGCGAGTACCGCGGGACCGGTTCGCCGATCAAGCTGTCGCGCACGCCGGCCACGTATCGCAACGCGCCGCCTGCGCTCGGCGCCGATACCGATGCCGTGCTGGCTTCGCTGGGCATTGACGCAGACACCCGGCAGCGCTTGTTTCAGGCTGGCGTTCTGAAATGAAGTAACCCAGGTTCACCACAACAAGGCAGACAGCCCAGCAGAGGCTTCGCCAAACCGGCAGTACCACCAAGGAGACCAACATGCCCCATCAGCCTGCGCCCCAGACCGACGCAGCCGCAAATCTGCAGCCGCGCCGTGCCGCGGTGGCCGCATTCATCGGCACCACCATCGAGTGGTACGACTTCTACATCTACGGCCTTGCCGCTGCGCTTGTCTTCGGCAAGGTGTTCTTCTCCAAGACGCTTGACCCGGGCATCGCCACGCTGCTGTCGTTCGTCACGTTGTGGGCGGGCTTTGCGGCGCGGCCCATCGGCGGGATCATCTTTGGCCATCTGGGCGACAAGATTGGCCGTAAGACCACACTCATCATCACGCTCATCCTGATGGGCGTGGCGACGATGGGCATTGGCCTGCTTCCGGGCTATGCGCAGATCGGCATGTGGGCGCCGGTGGGCTTGGTGGTGCTGCGCGTGATCCAGGGCGTGGCCGTAGGCGGCGAGTGGGGCGGTGCAGTGCTGATCGCCAGCGAAAGCGCACCCAAGCGCAAGAGCATTCTGTACTCGGCATTTGCGCAGCAGGGTTCGCCCACGGGCAATCTGCTTGCAACGCTGGTGTTCTTTGCGCTGAGCGCATTGCCGACACCGCAGTTCATGCTGTGGGGCTGGCGCGTGCCCTTCTTGCTGTCGGCGCTGCTGGTGATTGTCGGCATGGTCATCCGCCTGAAGCTGGAAGAGTCGGATGACATGAAGCGCGTGCTGGCACAGAAGAAGACCGTCAAACTGCCACTCAAAGATGTGGTGCGTGACCATTGGGGCCTCGTGCTGCTGGGTGCTGGCACGCTGCCGCTCATTCACGTGACGTACCTGAAGAGCAATTTCGCGCTCGCGTGGGCCACGAAGGAGCTCGGCTACGCGCAGGACACCTTCCTCGGCATCATCGCGATTGCGTTGGTGGTGCAGTTCATCACGCAGCCAATCGGTGCATGGCTGGTTTCGCGCATGGACATGCGTCGTGCGATCTGCCTGATGGTGCTGCCGGAATTCCTGCTCATGCCGGTGATGTTCTTTGCCATCGAGACCAAGGTGTATTGGATTGCGTTGCTCGGCATGTGCCTGGCAACGATTCCGCATTCGATGTTCTACGGTGCCATCGGCGGCATTCTGGCGCGCGTGTTCCCGACGCGCATTCGCTACACGGGACTGTCGCTGGCGTACCAGCTGTGTTCGCTTGTGGTGGGGGGCGGCACGCCCGTGTTTGCGCAGTGGATGCTCAACAGCAGCGGCAATATCGTGGGCGTGGCGGTGTCCTCGGCGCTGTATGCGCTGGTGTCGCTGGCGTGCACGCTGGTACTGCTCAACCGCACGGGCTATCGCGCAGACGAGCTGTCCACCGCCGAACGCGCAGATGCAATGGACCTCGGCCAAGGCGATGCCGAGGTCGCTCGACCCCTCGACGGCCCCGTGCGCAAGCCGCTGCCTGCCGTTTGAGTAATGGCTGGCACCGTGTCCTACACGAAACGTGCGGTGGCAGACCAGCCGGGCGTTCCCTACGATGGCAAGGCAAGCCATACGAAACGGGGAAGCGTGCCATGTCCATTTTTGACGAGAACGAGCATCGCGAGGCCTTCTGGGAAACCGTGCGCCAGGCCATTGAAGCGCGCCGCCAAGCCGATGAGGCCCGTCGCGCTGGGAGGTTGACTGGGCTGGCAATCGGCCTGTCTGTGGCCGCGCTGGCGGTTGCGTTCATGGCTTGGCAGCGCCGGTCCCCGGACGATCGGGTCTAGCGCCATCTTGCTGCTCCTCGCCAATTCCTAGCGCACCCTTCTGGATTGGCATTTATCGGACCCGGCAGAGGTATTGTCCGACGCCCTCATGTATGGACTGGCAGCGCTGAAGAGACCGGCTTGGGGGCACACCGTACGCTTATCCGGCCGCGATAACCAAGCATCCAATGATCGTGCAGCCGGTGAGTCTGGCCGACCCGGCCTCCGGGGAAAGACGGTAGGCAGACTGCTTCAGATCAAGGCGCAAGGGAAGGGCGGCGTTACAATTCGCCGCTTCTTTCTAAGGTGTTTCGTGCCACGCGGCCTCGTTCTCGCCACGCCTCAGCTCACGTCGGACGGCACGCCGTTCTCCGCAGAGTACGACGACGTCTATCACAGCTCCGAAGGCGGTTTGGCGCAGGCGCAGCACGTCTTCCTGGGCGGCAACCGCTTGCCGGCTGCATGGCAGGGCAAGCGCACCTTCACCATCGTCGAAACCGGCTTCGGCCAGGGCCTGAATTTCCTGGCCACGTGGGCTGCATGGCGCGACGATCCGCAGCGTTGCGCGCGGCTCGATTTCGTCTCGATCGAGAAGCATCCGTTCGATCGCGCAGGCTTGTCGACCGTGCATCCGAAAAGCGGTACGCTGGCCCCGCTGGCCGAGATGCTCCGCCAATCATGGCCGGTGCCGGTGCCCGGTGTGCATCGCCTGGAGTTCGACAGCGGTCGCGTCACCCTCACGCTGCTGTTCGGTGATGCGATGGAGACGCTGCCACAGCTGTCGTGCGCCGCCGACGCGTTCTATCTCGACGGCTTCTCACCAGCCAAGAATCCTGACCTGTGGCAGCCGCGCGTGTTCAAGCAGCTCGCGCGGGTCGCTCGTGCCGGCGCGACATTAGCCACGTACACCGCCGCAGGATTCGTGCGACGCGGCCTGCAGGAGGCTGGCTTCGAGGCGCACAAGGCGCCCGGTTTCGGCTCCAAGCGCGACATGACGGTCGCGCAGTTCCCAACCCATTGGCGCACCAGGCGCGGACCGGCTGAAGCGCCCGCCTGGAGCCAGCATCACGCCATCGTGCTCGGCGCGGGGCTTGCAGGCTGCTCTGTTGCGGAGCGGCTCGCATCGCGCGGCTGGCGCATCACCCTCATCGACGCAAACGACGGCCCCGCGCTAGGCACGTCGGCGCATCGCGCAGCGGCCATGCATCCGCATGTGTCCATCGACGACAGCGTGCTTTCGCGCCTTTCGCGCACCGGCAACCTGCTCGCACGCCGCCATTGGGACGCACTCGATCGCGCCGGCTTCGCCACAGGTTTCCAACCTACCGGCGTGCTCCAACTCGCCGAACATGCCGACGACGCTATCGAGCAGCAACGCATCGTGCAAGCGCTCGGCTATCCGACGGATTACATCGATTGGCTCGACGTGAACGAAGCCGCCCGACGTGTCGGCGCCAGCGTGCCGCAGGGCGGCTGGTGGTTTGCGCAAGCCGGCTGGGTTGCGCCGCCTGATGTTTGTCGCGCCAATCTGGCCGCTGCTGGCGCCGCAGTTGATGCGCGCTGGAATACGCACGTCGAATCGCTGCGCCAAGACGGCGATCAATGGCATGCGCTGGATTCGCAAGGCGATGTGATTGCGAGTGCGCCGGTCGTCGTTCTCGCCAACAGTCTGGGTGCCGCACGCCTGGCTCCGCTGACATCTGCGTCGCTCAAGCCGGTGCGCGGTCAACTCACTGATGTGCCCACCAGCAGCTTGGAGCCGGGTGCTGCCTGGCCGAAGGCCGTCGTTTGCGGCGATGGCTACCTGCTGCCCGCCGAAGCGGGGGCAAGGACGGTACGTACAGGCTCGTCGTTCCAGCCGGGCGAATCCGATCTGGCCGAGCGCGTCGCTGATCACGCGGCTAACCTCGATCGGCTTGGTCGATTGCAGCCAAAGCAATCGGGCGCGCTGGCGAAGCTGAATCCTGCAGAACTGCATGGATATGTTGGTGTGCGGTGCGTCTCCGCCAACCGGTTGCCGTTGATCGGTCCGCTGGTGGATGAGGCGGCGGCCAGGGCGCCCGGCTTTCGCTTGCGCGGCCCGCATGCGCAACTGCCTCGGCTTACCGGGCTGTATGCCGCCCTTGCGTACGGTTCGCGCGGGCTCACATGGTCTGTGCTGGGCGCTGAGTTGCTGGCTGCCCAGATCGACGGCGGTCCGCTGCCGCTGGAATCCGATCTGGCCGCAGCGCTTGATCCGGGCCGTTTTATCTTGCGAGCATTGCAGCATGGACGCTCGCAAGGGCAGAGCGCTGCACCCACCCAAAACGAAGCTGCGCAACTGCTGGACTAGCTCCCCGTTTGGAGGGTTTTCCAAGCATTCCGAGCCAAAAAATCAGGGCCGCCGAACGTTCCATGCCATAATATGCGTTTTGCGTTTGCCAGCCTGAACGCGCCCGTTGTGCCGTGCATTGTGCTTTGAAGCGGCCCTCGCGCCGCATTCCTGCAAGCCCGGCAAGACCAAGAACTTTGAACCACGGCTGCTGCTGGCGCTGCGCCGTTCGACGCAACCATCTTCTGAATCTGGAATTACGACCATGTCGACTATCGAAAACCTCGGCAAGCTTGATCGCAAAGTGACCCTGGCTGTCCCGAAGGCCGAAGTGGAGCAAGAGAAGCAAAGCCGTCTGGCGCGTCTGTCCAAGACCGTCAAGATGTCCGGCTTCCGCCCGGGCAAGGTCCCGATGAAGATGGTCGAGAAGCAATACGGCCAACAGGTCGAATTCGAAGTCCGCTACGACAAGGCTGCCCGTCAGTTCTTCGACATCACCAACGAGCAGGGCGTGAAGGTTGCCGGCCAACCGCGCTTTGAGCTGAAGACCGAAGGCGTGGCCGATGACCAAGTCGCGTTCGACGCTACCTTCGAGGTGTATCCGGAAGTCAAGCTCGGCGATCTGGCCGGCGCAGAACTGACCCGCACCAAGACCGAAATCACCGATGCCGAGATCGACAAGACGCTCGACATCCTGCGCAAGCAACGCGTGCACTACCACCCACGCGGCGAAGCCGGCGAGCACGGCGACGGCGGTGCAGCGGTTGCACAGGATGGCGACCGCGTAACGGTCGATTTCGTGGGTACGATCGACGGCGTGGAATTTGCCGGCGGCAAGGCTGAAGGTTTCAGCTTCGTGCTGGGCGAAGGCCGCATGCTGCCCGAGTTCGAACAAGCCACGCTGGGCCTGAAGCAAGGCGAGTCGAAGAAATTCCCGCTGGCATTCCCCGAGGACTACCACGGCAAGGACGTCGCCGGTAAGACGGCTGAGTTCACCGTTACGCTCAAGCAAGTCGAGTGGGCACACCTGCCGGAAGTCAACGAAGCCTTCGCGCAATCGCTGGGCATCGCCGACGGCAACCTCGACAAGATGCGCGCCGACATCCGCGAAAACCTCGAGCGTGAAGTCAAGCGCCGCACGCACGCGCTGCTCAAGGACCAAGTCATGGAAGCGCTGCTGAAGGTGGCAGAGCTGGACGTACCGAAGTCGCTGGTCGAGCAGGATCAGGAACGCCTGGTGGAAATGGCCCGCCGTGACCTCGAATCGCGTGGCATGCCGAACGCCAAGAACATGCCGATCCCGGCCGAGATGTTCACGCAGCAAGCCGAGCGTCGCGTGAAGCTGGGCCTGGTGCTGGCAGAAGTCGTGAAGGCCAATGGCCTGGAAGCCAAGCCGGAGCAGATCAAGGCCGAGATCGAAGAGTTCGCCAAGAGCTACGAAGATCCGAAGGAAGTCATCCGCTGGTACTACGGCGACCAACAGCGCCTGGCCGAGATGGAAGCCTACGTGCTCGAAAACAACGTGGTAAATTTTGTGTGCGACAAGGCCAAGGTTACTGACAAGGCTGTGTCGTTCGAAGAGCTGACCGCCACGCCGGCGCAAGGCTGATTCGATCGATAGAGTTTCCGAAATAAGCACCGGAGAACCGCATGATCCGCAATGAACTGATCGACCAACTTGCCCGTACCCAGGCTTCCGCGCTCGAAACGCAGGGGCTTGGTCTGGTGCCGATGGTGGTCGAACAGTCTGGCCGCGGCGAGCGCGCCTACGACATCTACTCGCGCCTGCTCAAGGAGCGAGTGATCTTCATGGTGGGCGAGGTCAACGACCAGACTGCCAACCTCGTGGTGGCACAGTTGCTGTTCCTGGAAAGCGAGAATCCGGACAAGGACATCTCGCTGTACATCAACTCGCCGGGCGGTTCGGTATCGTCCGGTCTGGCAATGTACGACACGATGCAGTTCATCAAGCCGGATGTGTCCACGCTTTGCATGGGTATGGCGGCCAGCATGGGCGCATTCCTGCTGGCGGCCGGCGCGAAGGGCAAGCGCTTGGCCTTGCCGAACTCGCGCATCATGATTCACCAGCCGCTGGGCGGTGCACGTGGCCAGGCCTCGGACATTGAGATCCAGGCGCGCGAGATTCTGTACTTGCGTGAGCGCCTGAACACTGTGCTTTCGGAAGCGACCGGTCAACCAGTCGACAAGATCGCGCGCGACACGGATCGTGACAATTTCATGAGCAGCGAACAGGCCAAGGAATATGGCCTGATTGACCAGGTCATCGCAAAGCGCTGAAGTGTCACAGTCATGCGTCGATGTGCGCGGTAGGCGGTATTGCCGGTGCGTTCCACGGCACACCGGTTAACCGCGTCAAACATGTCAAGCGGTGTCAAAAACGAGGCCTCGCGCCTCGTTTTTGCTTTGAACAACACCTGCGGATCGTCGCCAGATAATTTGGCGTATGATGCTGCCAAGAACTACTGGTAATCGTTATGGCGGACAAGAAAGGCTCGACTGGCGAAAAGCTGCTGTATTGCTCGTTCTGCGGCAAGAGCCAGCATGAGGTCAAGAAACTGATTGCCGGCCCCTCGGTCTTCATCTGCGATGAATGTATCGACCTGTGCAACGAGATCATCCGGGACGAAGCCGCCATCTCCGAAAAGGAAGGTGGTCTGGCGGTCAAGTCCGATCTGCCCACGCCGCATGAAATTCGCCAAAGCCTGGACCAATATGTGATCGGTCAGGAGCAGGCCAAGAAGATCTTGGCGGTGGCGGTTTACAACCATTACAAGCGTTTGAAGCACCTCGGCAAGAAGGACGATGTCGAGCTGTCCAAGAGCAACATCCTGCTCATCGGGCCGACCGGCTCGGGCAAGACCCTGCTTGCTCAAACGCTGGCGCGTCTCTTGAACGTGCCGTTCGTCATCGCCGACGCCACTACACTGACCGAAGCTGGTTATGTGGGCGAGGATGTCGAAAACATCATCCAGAAGCTGCTGCAGAACTGCAATTACGAGGTAGACAAGGCCCAGCGTGGGATCGTCTACATCGACGAAATCGACAAGATTTCGCGCAAGTCTGACAACCCTTCCATCACCCGGGACGTTTCCGGGGAAGGCGTCCAGCAAGCGCTGCTCAAGCTGGTGGAAGGGACGATGGCGTCGGTGCCCCCGCAAGGTGGTCGCAAGCATCCGAACCAGGACTTCCTGCAAGTGGATACGACCAACATCCTGTTCATTTGCGGTGGGGCGTTCGATGGTCTGGAGAAGATCATCATGCAGCGCTCCGACAAGACCGGTATCGGTTTTGGGGCGGAGGTGCAGAGCAAGGAAGAGCGCGACGTCAGCGAAGTGCTGCCGCAAGTGGAGCCAGAAGATCTCATCAAGTTCGGTCTGATTCCCGAGTTGATTGGCCGTCTGCCCGTGGTGGCGACGCTGGCCAAGCTCGACGAGGCTGCCTTGATGGAAATCCTGGTCGAGCCCAAGAACGCAATCGTCAAGCAGTACCAGAAGCTGCTGGCGATGGAGGGGGTGGAACTGGAAATTCGTCCGAGTGCGCTGACGGCAATTGCCCGCAAGGCAATCAAGCGCAAGACGGGGGCGCGTGGTCTGCGTTCCATTGTCGAGCACGCTCTGATGGATGTGATGTATGACCTCCCCAACCATAAGGGTGTGCAAAAAGTGGTGATCGATGAAAGTACGATCTCTGACGAAGGCAAGCCCTTGCTGATTTACGAAGAGCAACCCAAGGTTGCAGGTTCCAACTGACGCGAATGCCCGGCCGGGATGCGCCGTATGCATCCCATGCAGGAAGCCGTTCGCTCGCGAGCGGCTTTTTTTGCTTCGGGAAACCGGGTCGGCATGCGACTTGCAGCAGCGGTCTTGTAAAACCGTCGCTGTGCCCAATTTAGCCCTTACATGACTTTCTGGGGAAAATAATGTCCGGAACCCAACTTTTACCCGCTGAGCAGATTCGCCTGCCGCTGTTGCCGCTGCGTGACGTGGTGGTGTTTCCGCACATGGTGATTCCGCTGTTCGTGGGGCGCCCCAAATCCATCAAGGCGCTGGAAGCCGCGATGGAGGCGGGCAAGAGCATCATGCTCGTGGCGCAAAAGACCGCCGCCAAGGACGAGCCGACCGACAAGGACCTCTACGAGGTCGGCTGTATCGCCAACATTTTGCAGATGCTGAAGCTGCCGGACGGCACCGTGAAGGTGCTGGTCGAGGGCACGCAGCGCGCCAACATCCTTTCCGTTACCGACGACGAATCGCACTTCTTCTGCGAAGCCGTGCCCGTCGGCCCGGAACCCACTGAATCGGCTGAGACCGAGGCGCTGCGTCGCGCCATCGTGTCGCAGTTCGATCAGTACGTGAAGCTGAACAAGAAGATCCCGCCCGAGATCCTGACGTCGCTGTCGGGCATCGATGAGCCGGGTCGTCTGGCTGACACCATCGCCGCGCATCTGCCGATCAAGCTCGAGCAGAAGCAGAAGATTCTCGAGATGTTCAACGTGACCGAACGTCTGGAGAGCCTGCTTTCGCAGCTTGAAGGTGAGATCGATATCCTGCAGGTGGAAAAGCGCATCCGCGGCCGCGTCAAGCGCCAGATGGAGAAGAGCCAACGCGAGTACTACCTGAACGAGCAGGTCAAGGCCATCCAGAAGGAACTGGGCGAAGGCGAAGAGGGCGCCGATCTCGAAGAGCTGGACAAGAAGATCAAGGCCGCCCGCATGCCGAAGGAGGCCAAGAAGAAGGCCGAGTCCGAGTTCAAGAAGCTCAAGCTGATGTCGCCGATGTCGGCCGAGGCAACGGTCGTGCGCAACTACATCGACACGTTGGTCGGTCTGCCGTGGCGCAAGAAGAGCAAGGTCAACAACGACCTGTCGAACGCCGAGCAAGTGCTGGATCAAGACCACTACGGTCTGGAGAAGGTCAAGGAGCGCATCCTTGAATACCTCGCAGTGCAACAGCGTGTGGACAAGCTGAAGGCGCCGATCCTGTGCCTAGTGGGGCCGCCGGGTGTTGGCAAGACCTCGCTTGGGCAGTCGGTGGCGCGTGCAACGAACCGCAAGTTCGTGCGCATGGCGCTGGGTGGCGTGCGTGACGAGGCCGAGATTCGCGGTCACCGCCGTACGTACATCGGGTCGATGCCGGGCAAGATTCTGCAGAGCCTGACGAAGGTCGGCGTGCGCAACCCGTTGTTCCTGCTCGACGAGATCGACAAGATGGGTGCGGACTTCCGCGGCGATCCGTCGTCCGCCCTGCTCGAAGTGCTGGACCCGGAACAGAACCATACGTTCCAGGACCACTACATCGAGGTGGACTTCGATCTGTCGGACGTGATGTTCGTGGCGACGTCGAACTCGCTGAACATTCCGGCGCCGTTGCTGGACCGGATGGAAGTGATTCGCCTGTCGGGCTACACGGAAGACGAAAAGGTCAACATCGCCCGCCGCTACCTGCTGCCCAAGCAGATCAAGAACAATGGTCTGAAGGAAGGCGAGATTGAGGTGACCGAAGCCGCGTTGCGCGACATCATCCGCTACTACACGCGGGAAGCTGGTGTGCGTTCGCTGGAGCGCGAGGTCTCGAAGATCTGCCGCAAGGTCGTCAAGCAGCTGCTGCTGAAGAAGGAAGGCGGTACGTCGGTGAAGGTCGATTCGGACAATCTCGACAAATTCCTTGGCGTGCGTCGTTTCGACTTTGGTCTGGCCGGTAAGGAAGACCAAGTCGGCCAGGTGACCGGTTTGGCATGGACCGAAGTGGGCGGCGATCTGCTGACCATCGAAGCCGCGCTGATGCCGGGCAAGGGCAACATCACCCGCACGGGTTCGTTGGGCGACGTGATGAAGGAGTCGGTTGAGGCTGCGCGCTCGGTGGTACGTTCGCGTTCGGCTCGGCTGGGTATCAAGGATGAGATGTTCGAGAAGCGCGACATCCACATCCACGTGCCCGAAGGTGCGACGCCCAAGGACGGCCCGTCGGCGGGTATCGCGATGACGACGGCGCTGGTATCGGTGCTGACCGGTATTCCGGTGCGCGCCGACGTGGCGATGACCGGCGAAATCACCCTGCGCGGCGAGGTGCTGCCGATCGGCGGCTTGAAAGAAAAGCTGCTGGCTGCACACCGCGGCGGCATCAAGCTGGCGCTGATTCCGGAAGAGAACGTCAAGGACTTGGCGGACATTCCGGACAACGTGAAGAACAGCATCGAGATTCAGCCGGTGCGCTGGATCGACAAGGTGCTGGAACTCGCGCTGGTGCGCAAGCCGGAGCCGCTGCCGGAAGAAGAAGCCAAGCCGGCACCCGCCAAGGGCGACGACGGCAAGTCGCAGGAAATGGTGCATCACTGACACCGTAGCCTGCCAAGGTTGAGGAAGGGCCCGACATGTTCGGGCCCTTTTTCTTTGCGCAGGCTGCGACGTGTGGCGCCCCGTTCTTCGCCTTGACACGTCGATTGACGGCCACTTTAATAAATCCACACTAAGCGGGTGTTCGGGGAGGTGGCACGATGAACAAGACAGATCTCATCGACCATGTGGCGGCGCAAACTGACATGTCAAAAGCCGCGGCGGGGCGCGCCATCGACGCGCTGATCGACGGCATCAAAGATGCGTTGTGCGAGGGCGGGTCGGTCACGCTGGTCGGCTTCGGTACGTTTCTCGTCGGCAAGCGATCTTCACGTAATGGACGCAATCCGCGTACGGGTGCAGCCATCACGATCGAAGGCGGCAAGGTTGCGAAATTCAAACCTGGTAAAGCGCTGAAAGATGCGCTAAACTAGCGGGCTTTGGTGCTCGTGAGTGACAACACGGGCGCCGGACAGTCCGGCTCACGCCGGCAGTACGAACGGGTGCTTAGCTCAGTTGGTAGAGCAGCGCCCTTACAAGGCGCGGGTCGGGAGTTCGAGCCTCTCAGCACCCACCATCGTTCGTATTGTCGCTCCAGCGTCGGGTGGTCCGACCCAATCTGGAGCGGTAGTTCAGTCGGTTAGAATACCGGCCTGTCACGCCGGGGGTCGCGGGTTCGAGTCCCGTCCGCTCCGCCAAATCCTGTACAAAGGCCCGATTCGTTCGGGCCTTTGTCTTTTCAGCGGCGAATGCTTGCAGGTCATGCCTGCACGCTATGCCGCGATTGTCCGGAATGTCAGCGGCACCTGATAGAATCGCCTGATTTTCCATCTTCCATTCACCTCCGGTCCAGCATGCTTGATTTCGTACGTACGCATCGGCGCTTGATGTTTCTGGTGCTGCTGATTCTGGTGTTCCCGTCGTTCGTGTTCTTCGGCGTGCAGAGTTATTCGAGCTTCATGGACAGCTCGCATGACGCAGCCAAGGTCGACGGCAAGGTCATCTCCACCAACGAAGTCGACGCGCGCGTGCGCGAGCAGACGGAGCGTCTGCGCCAGATGCTTGGTGCGCAATATGATCCGCGCCAGTTCGAAGGTCCGCAGATGCGCCGCGATGTGCTCGACGGCATCATCCAGCAACGCGTGCTGGCCAATGAGGTTATGCGTGCAAACCTGACCATCTCGAACGAGAAGATTCGCGACACGATCCTGCAGATTCCGGCCGTGGCAGCGCTGCGCAAGCCGGATGGCTCGTTTGATCAGGAAGCCTACGTCCGCTTGCTCGCCGCGCAGAACATGACGCCCGAGCAGTTGGAAGGCAATCTGCGCTTCGAGCTGTCGCAGCAACAGATTCCGCAATCGATCGTATCGTCGGCGTTCGTGCCGAAGTCGCTGGTGGAGCGCCTCATCCAGGTACGTGATCAGCAACGCGAAGTGCAGGCGCTGTTGTTCAAGCCGGCTGACTACGCTGCAAAGGTCAACGCGGACGACAAGGCGATTCAGGCTTATTACGACGCGCACCAGCAGGAGTTCTCCGTGCCGGAGCAGGTCAAGGCCGAGTATGTCGTGTTCTCAGGCGAAGACATGATGAAGCAGATCCCGGTCACGCCTGAGCAGATCAAGGAGTACTACGATCAGAACGCTGCGCGCTTCAAGACGCAGGAAGAACGCCGCGCCGCGCACATCCTGATCAAGCTGCCCGAGAACGCCAAGCCCGCCGACAAGGAAGCCGCCAAGAAGAAGGCTGAAGAAGTGCTTGCCGAGGTGCGCAAGAACCCGGCGAGCTTCGCTGAGCTGGCCAAGAAGTACTCGGGCGATCCGGGTTCGGCTGCACAGGGGGGGGAACTGGGCTTCCTGGGCAAGGGCGCGACCGTGCCGCCGTTCGAGAACGCACTGTTCGCCCTCAAGCAGCCGGGCGACATCAGTGACGTGGTGCAAAGCGATTTCGGTTTCCACATCATCAAGCTGGAAGAAGTGAAGGGCGGCGGCGTGCAGCCGCTGGAAGCCGTCAAGCCGGAGCTTGAGCGCGAACTGCGAACGCAACTCGCCAACAAAAAGTATTCGGAGCTGGCCGATGCGTTCTCCAACACCGTGGAAGATCAGTCAGACAGCCTGAAGCCGGTGGCTGACAAGCTCAAGCTGCAGATCCAGACGGCCGACAACGTGACCCGTACGCCGAGCCCGGCGCAGTCAGGCAGCCCCATCGGCAACGACAAGGTGCTCAAGGCGCTGTTTGCGGACGACGTGATCAAGAATCACCGCAACACGGCCGCCATCCAGGTGGGCCCGACCACGCTCGTTGCTGCGCGTGTCGCCGAGTATCGTCCGGCCACGGTCAAGAAGCTGGCTGACGTGCGTGAGCAGGTCAAAGCCAAGGTGATCGCCGAGCAAGCGGCTGCGCTGGCCAAGAAAGCTGGCGAAGAAAAGCTGGCCGCAGTGAAGCAGAGCAACAACGCCGATGGCTTCAGCGCCGCCCAGACGGTCTCGCGCCAGCAGGCGCAAGGCACGTCGCCTGCTGCACTGACCGCCATCCTGCGTGCTGATGCGACCAAACTGCCGGTCACTATCGGCGTGGACCTTGGTGCCCAGGGCTATGCACTGTATCGCATCAACAAGGTGCTGCCGCCAGCCAACGTGGACGAGGCGCGCCGTGCTGCCGATGCCCAGCAATTGGCTCAGGCCGCCGGTCAGACCGAGTTCAATGCCTACTACGAAGCACTGAAGGCGCGCTCGAAGGTGAAGATCAACAGCAACGTGATTGACGCCAGCAAACCTGCCAATACCGCAGAGGACTGATACGGCGCGCAGAAGGTAGCCTGACGAAAAAAAAAGCCCCCTCGATGTTGAGGGGGCTTTTTCTTTGCGTACTTTCTTTGGGAGCGACTAGTCCAGCGGCTTGCCGATGCGTCCGAGGCGCGGCATGTACCAGTGGTCCGGATCGAATGAGAGTGCCACGTGGGAAGCGCGGGCGATCAGGTTCTTGCGCGGTACGAGGCCGAAATAACGCGAGTCTCGGCTGTTGTCGCGGTTGTCGCCCAGCATGAGGTAGTGGTCTTGCGGGACGGTGATGGGACCGAAACTGCGCAGGGCACGCACCTCCGGCAACACCATCACGGTGTGCTCTCGGCCGGGTAGCGCTTCGGACCAGAGTTCGTGCGGCAGCGTTGCTGTTGCCTGCAGCAACGTACCGGGTGCGACGTCTGGCAGCGGAGCATAGGCCGTGCGCTGGTGATTGATGTAGAGCGCTTCGTCGCGCATTTCAACGACATCGCCAGGTAGACCGATCAGCCGCTTGACGAGCTTCGTACCATCTTCGGGTGAGGAAAAGACAACGACATCACCACGTTGAGGCTCGCTGCCGCGTTTGAGCCAGACGGTGGTGGCCGGTACGCGCACCCCATAAGCCAACCGGTTCATCAGGATGTAGTCGCCCTCGATGAGGGTGGGGTTCATTGAACCGCTGGGCACGACTGCCCAGTCTGCAATGCAGGCGCGGAAGGCAAAGAGCAACGACATGCCAACTAGGAACCGCTTGTTGTCGCGCGCTGCTCGCAGCGAGCTTGTCAGAAGCTTCATGGTGTCCGCCCGTGTGAGATGAGGCCGCGCGCTCCGCTCAAAAATCCGATGTACCTAATGGCGCAAGACGGCGCGGCAGAACCGTCACCTTCGGACCCGGACCTTGAGAAGAGGTTCCAGTTTGGGCCACACGTTATCGAGCATCGTCGGCTGCGCTGCGGCAATGGGGTGGATGCGGTCTTCCTGGAACCAGTCGGGCCGTTGCGCAACGCCTTCCAGCAGGAACGGCACCAGCGGTAGCTTGTACTGCTGCGCCAGCTTGCCGAACATGGCGAAGAAGCGCTCGCTGTAATCCGGGCCGTAGTTGGGCGGAATGCGCATGCCCACCAGCAGCACCTTCGCGCCTGCTGCTTGCGAGGCTTCGATCATTGCCTTCATATTGCCCTCGCTGGAGGCGAGCGAGAGACCGCGCAGTGCATCGTTGCCGCCTAGTTCGAGAATCACGACAGAGGGCTTTTCGCGTGCCAGCACGGCAGGCAGGCGCGAGCGGCCGCCTGCCGTGGTGTCGCCGCTGATGCTTGCATTGGCGACGCTATAATCGGGCTTCCGTTCTTTGAGGCGCTTGTCGAGCAACGCGACCCAGCCTGTGCCTTGCGCAAGGCCGTATCCCGCCGACAGGCTGTCGCCCAGCACCACCACGCGATGCGATGCCGGCGCGCCTTGTGCTGCTGCCGTCTGCGCGAGTGGCAGCATGCCGAACACTGCGCAGCCAAGCGCTGCTACAAGTGACTTCACGCTGCGTCTTCTACTACCTACCAGTCCAATCATGTCGTCTTCCGCTACCTGGGTGATTGAAGTCGATTCGCTGCACAAGACTGTGCGCGATGCCACCGGTGAGTTGCCTATTCTGAGCGATGTTGCCTTCCGTGTGGAAAGGGGTGAGACATTGGCGATTGTTGGCGCTTCCGGTTCGGGCAAATCGACGCTGCTTGGGTTGCTCGCAGGACTGGACTTGCCGACGTCGGGTTCGGTCAAGCTGCTGGGCAACGACCTGTTCAAGTTGGATGAGGATGGCCGTGCAGGCGTGCGCGGCAGCCACGTGGGCTTTGTCTTCCAATCCTTTCAGCTGCTGCCCCATCTGACGGCACTCGAGAACGTGATGCTGCCGTTGGAGTTGCGTGGCGATGTCGGCACCGCCGAAATGCGCCGTCGCGCCACCGTTCTGCTGGAGCGCGTTGGCCTCGGGGCACGGCTGTCGCACTATCCGAAGACGCTGTCCGGTGGCGAGCAGCAGCGCGTGGCCTTGGCACGCGCGTTCGTGACCGAGCCCGACATTCTCTTTGCCGATGAACCGACGGGCAGTCTCGACACCGCCACGGGCGAGGCCGTGATCGCGCTGATGTTCGAACTCAACCGCAGTGCCGGCTCCACGCTGGTGCTGGTGACGCACGACCGCTCCGTCGCGGCACGTTGCAGCCGCATTCTCACCATCGAAGCCGGGCATCTTGTCGGCGACGAGACCGTCACCGAACTCTGAACGTTTGCGGTCAAAGTCCGGATTTGGCGCGGCGGATCAACGCCGCCGTCGACGCATCGTGCGCCACAGAGGCGGGCGCACCTTCCAGCTCCGCCTGGATCGGCTTGGCGAGCTTCTTGCCAAGCTCCACGCCCCACTGATCGAACGAGTTGATGTTCCACACCGCGCCCTGCACGAAGGTGCGGTGCTCGGCGCAGGCGATCAACGCGCCGAGTGACGCAGCATCGAGCCGTTCCATGAGGATGGTCGTGCTCGGCCGATTGCCTTCGAACACCATGTGCGGCACGAGTGCTTCGTCGGTGATGCCGCCCGCGCGGACTTCATCGGCGGTGCGGCCGAGCAGGAGCGCCTCGCCCTGCGCGAAGCAATTGGCGAGCAGTTTGGCGTGGTGGCCGGGCAGGCTGCGCACGGGCTCCAGCGTGGTGATGAAATCCACCGGCACGATCTGTGAGCCTTGGTGGATCAGCTGGAAATACGCATGCTGTCCATTGGTGCCAGCCGTGCCCCAGACGATGGGGCCGGTGTCGGTATCAATGGTTGCGCCGGTACGCTGGACGGATTTGCCGTTACTCTCCATCTCCAGCTGTTGCATGAAATCGGTCAGCAGTTCCAGGGGCGCGCAGTAGGGCACGGTGCAGGCGCTCGGCGCGTCGAAGAAGCCGCGATACCAGACCGACAGCATCCCGAGAATGAGCGGCAGGTTCTCGCGCGGCGCGGCGGTGGCAAAGTGCCGGTCCATCGCACGCGCGCCGTGGAGCATCGCTTCAAACTGCTGCGGCCCGATCGCCAGCACGATCGACAGGCCCACTGCCGACCACAGCGAGAACCGCCCGCCAACCCAATCCCAGAACGTGAACATGTTGTCCGGGTCGATGCCGAACTGCACGACGGCCTCGCGGTTGGTGGACACGGCGACAAAGTGCTGCTTGAGCTGGCTTTCCGCCACGCCATGTTCGATGAACCACCGGCGCATGCTATGCGCGTTGGCCATCGTTTCGAGTGTGGTGAACGTCTTCGAACAGACGATGGCGAGCGTGGTATCCGGATTCAGATGGTCGAGCGTTTCGGCCAAGTCCGTGCCATCGACATTGGAGACGAAATGCACACGCACCTGCGGCACGGCAAGGTGGTCGAGCGCGCGGCACACCATTCGGGGGCCGAGGTCCGATCCGCCGATGCCGATATTGACGATGTCCGTGATGCGCTGGCCGGAATGGCCCGTCCACGCGCCGCTATGCACGCGGTTGGCGAAGTCGTGCATCTGGGCCCGCACGCGCAGCACTTCGGGCATGACGGGCTCGCCGTCTGCGCGATAGCCGTCTTCCTCTTGCCCGCGCAGGGCCATGTGGAGGACGGAGCGGTGCTCGGTGTTGTTGATCCGGTCGCCGTGCAGCATGGCATCGCGCAGCGTGAGCACGCCAGCCTCGTCGGCCAGTTGCAGCAGCAGGGCGAGCGTCTCAGGGGTGATGCGATTTTTCGAGTAGTCGACCGTCAGACCTGCCGCTTCAAGCGTGAAGGCGCGTACCCGTTCCTCGGCGTCCGGCGCGGCAAACCAGTTGCGCATATGCGTCGCGCGAATCGATTCAGCATGTTGCGTCAGGGACTGCCAGGCGGGTAGGGCTGTGGGCATACGGGCGGGATATGACGTGAAGTTGTGGCGGGAAAACGAATGCGCAGTATAACGGCGCTGTATGACGGCTTTCTATCGGCGAACGTCCGACGCCAGCAGGGCGTTGAGCGCACGTCGTGCCGGTGCGCATAGCTCGCTGGCGTGCAGGCCGATGGGGCCGACGCCCGCTTGGACAAGATCGTCGGCGGCCCGGCCATGCAGCCACACAGCCGCGAGTGCGGCTTCGCGCGCACCCATGCCTTGCGCAAGCAATGCACCGATCATGCCGGTCAGCACATCGCCCGTACCACCCGTTGCGAGCCCGCCGTTGCCGGTTGGGTTGATGGCCGGCGAGATGCCTGGCGCAGCGATGACCGTGCCCGAGCCCTTGAGCACGACTACCGCACCTGTCCGATTGACGAGCGCCTTGGCGGCGGCCAGCCGATCGTGCTGCACGGCGTGCGCATCGGTATGCAACAGGCGCGCAGCTTCCAGCGGATGCGGTGTCAGCACCAGCGGGACCCCGCTTCCGGCCAATTGTGTGAGGCGCGTGAGCATGGCCGGAGTTTTCGCAAAGAGGTTGAGTGCATCGGCATCGAACACGGCTGGCGTGCGCGCCGAGAGCATGCGGTCCAGCAGATGGTCGAGCGCGGCTTCTGACTCCTTGCCGGTGCCCATACCGGGGCCCACAGCCAGCGCCTGCATGCCACCCAGATCGAGTGCGCCCCAGGTACGCAGCATCAATTCAGGTTGCGCTGGGTCGACCCGTGGCGCATCGGCAGCAAGCGAGACCACGTTCACCTTGCCTGCGCCAAGATATAGCGCGCCGCGCGCCGACAGCAAGGGCGCTCCGACCATGCCGGCCGCACCGCCCACGATTGCCACAGTGCCGTACGTGCCTTTGTGCCCGGCATGCCGCCGGCGCGGCACGTGCGCGAGCCAGCGTGACGGCGTGTTGACGAACGCCTCCGCTTCAATCACGCCGTCATAAGCGGCCTGCGCGGCTTGCAGGTCGGCCAGCGCGATGTCCCCGGTCGCGTCGCGGCCATCCCCCGTCAGCAAGCCCGGCTTGACCGCCAGAAAGGTGATGGTGGCGCGCGCCTGGATAACGGGCGAATCCGGGGCAGGCGGCTGGCCCGTATCACCGTTCAACCCCGAGGGGATGTCCAGTGCGTACACCGGCAAGCCGCTGGCGTTGATGGTGTCGACCAGCGCCGCATGCAATCCCGTCAGCGGCCGGGCGAGTCCAATACCAAAGAGGCCGTCGACGATGGCTGAGGTGGCAGCCGGCACCGAAGCCGTCGCGTGCAGGCGTTCGATGGGGACATTGGCCGCACAAGCTTCCGTCCAGGCGCGGCGCGCATCGTCGGGCAGCTTGGCCGGGTCTGCGGCAAGCCACACCGTGACGGCGCGCCCAGCCAGATGCAGCACCGTCGCCGCAACGAGCGCATCGCCGCCGTTGTTGCCTGGGCCGGCAACGAGCAGCACGTGCCCATGTGGCGCGCGCGTCTGTAGCCAATCGGCGGCGGCTTCGCCAGCGCGTGCCATCAGGGTGAAAGGTTCGAGGGATCGGTAAGCCGCCGCTTCCAGTGCGCGGATGCCGGCGGTTCCGAAGAGCAGGTCGGCGCCGGTGTGTGCGGCCACGGCACCGTCGATCAGGATTTCGCGCCAGGTGGGGTGTGAGGACATGGCAACTACGCTTTTATCCATGCAGACATGACGATCTATTCTCTTACAATAGCCCGCGTTTCCGGTCCTTTCCCTGCCCGTTGCAATGTCCAAATCGCCGACCACCCCGAAAGCTGATCTGCCGCAATCCGCAGCCAATGAGGATGCAGGGAAGGGCGGGCCGATCGTGTCTTCGTCACACTTGGTGTCGGCACGAAGCCCCGAGCTGTCGGAGTTCGAATTTGCGCTCAACACGGCCTACAACGCCTACAACCGCTGGTGCGTGCGCTGCATGGCCGCCGCCGGCGTGCGCGACCTGACCTTCCTTGATGTGCTGGTGGTGCACCACGTCAACCACCGTGGCCGCGCCAAGCGCCTGGCGGACATCTGCTTCGTGCTGAACGTGGAAGACACCCACCTTGTGACGTATTCCCTCAAGAAACTGCAGGGGATGGACCTGGTGGAGGGCACCCGCAACGGCAAGGAAGTCACTTACACCACCACCGAAGCCGGCGAAAAGGCCTGCGCCCGATACCGCGAGATCCGCGAGCAGTGCCTGACCAGCAATATTTCGCCCAGCGGCGAGGAAAATGCCGAGATTGGCGAGCTGGCGCGCCTGCTGCGGGTGCTGACGGGCCTGTACGAGCAGGCAGCACGGTCCGCCACGTCGCTGTAAAACGGGCGTTTGCAGCCGGTTGCAGCCGAGGCGGCGCCATTTTCGCCCGATTTGATGGTCGGTAACGAGGGCAGGGCAAGGTACAATAGCGGTTTCCCCGCGCACGCCGGGAACTCCTCCTTCCAGCTACTGCCTGCCTTGCCCACCATGGCGCATTTCTCGTGCTTTCCCGGCGCTCTCGCGCTGTCCGCCTTCCGTCAGCAACGCCTGCTTTCCACCCTCAAGCGCATCGATCCCGATATCGATGCCGTCAGTGCCCAATACCTGCATTTCGTGGCCGCCGACACGCCGCTGTCGGCCGATGAATCTGCCCGTGTGCAAGCGCTGCTGACCTACGGTTCGCCCGCCCCGGCCGATGTCGAGGGGGACCGCTTCGTGGTCATTCCGCGCTTCGGCACGATCTCGCCGTGGGCCAGCAAGGCGACGGAAATCGCCCGCCACTGCGCACTGCCGCAAATCCATCGCATCGAGCGCGGCGTGGAATTTACCGTCACGTGCAAGAAGGGCCTCATCCGCAGCCTGACCGGTGCTGCCAAGCATCTGGACGACGCCACCCGCGCCGCCGTGGCCGCGCACCTGCACGACCGCATGACGGAAACGGTCATCGACACGCGCGAAGCCGGCTACGGCCTGTTCGACGCGTTGCCCGCCAAGGCACTGCGTTTTGTGGATATCGGCGGCGGTCATGATGCTGGACGTCGCGCACTTGAAGCCGCCAACGTCGAGATGGGCTTGGCCCTGTCCGACGATGAAATCGACTACCTGGTTGACGCCTACCGCAAGCTCGAACGCAACCCGACCGACGTCGAGTTGATGATGTTCGCGCAAGCCAACAGCGAGCATTGCCGCCACAAGATCTTCAACGCCGACTGGACCATCGACGGCGAGACGCAGGACAAGTCGCTCTTTGCGATGATCCGCAACACGCACCAGCTCGCGCCGCAGGGCACGATCGTCGCGTATTCGGACAACGCTGCCGTGATGGAAGGCGGCATGGCCGAGCGCTGGTTCGCGCATGCGGGCACCGAGGGCGACACAGGCGTGCCGCAATATGGCCGCCGCGAAGCCCTCACGCACACGCTGATGAAGGTGGAGACGCACAATCACCCGACGGCCATTTCGCCGTTCCCGGGCGCGTCCACTGGCGCGGGCGGCGAGATCCGCGACGAAGGCGCGACCGGCCGCGGCGCCAAGCCCAAGGCTGGCCTGACCGGTTTTACCGTGTCGAACCTGCTGCTGCCGGAGGCGGTGCAATCGTGGGAAAACGCCCGCGATACCGCACAGCCCGTGGCGCACCGCAACCCGGATGAAGCCGCACCGGGCCCGGTCGGCAAACCGGACCGCATCGCCTCGCCGCTGCAGATCATGATCGAAGGTCCGATCGGCGGCGCCGCATTCAACAACGAATTTGGCCGGCCCAACCTGGGCGGCTATTTCCGCGTCTACGAGCAGAACGTGGGCGGCACCGTGCGCGGCTATCACAAGCCGATCATGATTGCGGGCGGCATCGGCAACATCGATGCTGGCCACACGCACAAGCACGGCCTGCCGGCCGGCACGCTGCTGATTCAACTGGGCGGCCCCGGCATGCGCATCGGCATGGGCGGCGGCGCGGCCAGCTCGATGGCCACCGGCACCAATACGGCCGACCTGGACTTCGATTCCGTCCAGCGCGGCAACCCCGAAATGCAGCGCCGGGCGCAGGAAGTCATCAACGCGTGCTGGGCACTGGGCGAAGACAACCCGATTCTGTCGATCCACGACGTCGGCGCGGGCGGCATCTCCAACGCCTTCCCTGAGATCGTCGACGGCGCCGAGAAGGGCGCGCGCTTCGACCTGCGCCAGGTGCATCTGGAAGAGTCCGGCCTGAGCCCGGCAGAAATCTGGTGCAACGAATCGCAAGAGCGCTACACGCTTGCGATTGCCCCCGGCGATTTCCCGCGCTTCCAGGCCATGTGCGAGCGCGAGCGCGCACCGTTCTCGGTGGTCGGTTTCGCCACGGATGAGCAGCAGCTGCAAGTCGTTGACAGCGACACCGCACCTGACGTCGCCGAGCACTTCCCGGTCAACATGCCGATGGACGTGCTGCTCGGCAAGCCGCCGCGCATGCACCGTGACGTGCGCCGCGTCGCGCAGGAGCTGCCGGAAGTCGACGTCACCGGCTTGGACCTGGAAGTCGTCGCACGCGACGTGCTGCGTCATCCGACCGTTGCCAGCAAGTCATTCCTCATCACCATCGGCGACCGCACCGTTGGCGGCCAGAATACGCGCGACCAGATGGTCGGCCCGTGGCAGGTGCCGGTGGCCGACGTGGCCGTCACCACGCTGGACTACAAGGGCTACGCCGGCGAGGCGATGACGATGGGCGAGCGCACGCCGCTGGCCGTCATCAACGCGCCTGCATCGGGCCGCATGGCCATCGGCGAGTCCATCACCAACATCGCCGCCGCGCCGATCGATTCGCTCACGCAACTCAAGCTGTCGGCCAACTGGATGGCCGCCTGCGGCGTGAACGGCGAAGACGCCCGCCTGTATGACACCGTCAAAGCGGTCGGTATGGAGCTGTGCCCGGCACTGGGTATCAGCATTCCGGTGGGCAAGGATTCGCTGTCGATGCGCACCAAGTGGGAAGACGAAGGCGCAGCGAAGGAAGTCGTGGCGCCGGTGTCGCTTATCGTCTCGGCCTTTGCGCCAGTGACGGACGTGCGCAAGACGCTCACGCCGCAACTCAAGCAGGTCCAATCGGCCAACGCGCCGGCAGACAGCACGCTGATCCTGATCGACCTCGGCCGCGGCAAGAACCGTATGGGCGGCAGCATCCTGGCGCAAGTCACCGAGCAGATCGGCAACAGCGTGCCCGACGTGGACGACGCCGAAGACCTCAAGCGCTTCTTCGTCGCCATCCAGCAATTGAACGCAAGCGGCTCGCTGCTGGCGTATCACGACCGCTCCGACGGCGGCCTGTGGGCGACCGTCTGCGAAATGGCCTTCGCCGGACACTGCGGCGTGTCGATCAACGTCGACATGCTCACGCTGGACGATGCAGCCGATCATGGCGACGCCAAGAACTGGGCGCAGCAAGTCTCCGGCCGCCGCGCGGACCTCACCTTGCGTGCGCTGTTCTCCGAAGAACTCGGTGCTGTCATCCAGGTACCGCTGGCCCAGCGCGACGCTGTGTTCGCGGTGCTGCGCGAGCACGGCCTGGCCGGCTGCAGCCACGTGATCGGCGCGCCCAACGCCAACGACCACATCGAAATCTGGCGCGACGCGAAGAAGGTGTTCAGCGCCTCGCGCATCGAGCTGCAACGCACCTGGACGGACGTCTCCTGGCGTATCGCCAGCCTGCGCGACAACCCCGAGTGCACGCAGAGCGAATACGACCGCATCCTCGACGCCGAAGACCCGGGCATCTCGCCCAAGCTCACGTTTGATATTGCGGAAGACGTGGCCGCGCCGTTCATCGCCACGGGCGCCCGCCCGCGCATGGCGATCCTGCGCGAGCAGGGCGTCAACTCGCAGATCGAAATGGCCTACGCGATGGACAAGGCCGGCTTCGACACCTACGACGTCCACATGAGCGACCTGCTGGCCGGCCGCACGAACCTCGCCAGCTTCAAGGGCTTTGTCGCCTGCGGCGGTTTCAGCTACGGCGATGTGCTTGGCGCGGGCGAAGGCTGGGCGAAGACGATCCTCTTCAACAGCATGCTCGCCGAGCAGTTCGCGGCCTTCTTCAACCGCGCCGATTCGATCGCGCTGGGTGTGTGCAACGGCTGCCAGATGATGGCGAACCTCGCCCCGATCATCCCGGGTGCCGGCGCATGGCCCAAGTTCACCCGCAACCAGTCGGAGCAGTACGAAGGCCGCCTGGTGACCGTGCAGGTCGAAGCATCCCCGTCGATTTTCTACGCGGGCATGGAAGGCAGCCGCATCCCCATCGTCGTCGCGCACGGCGAGGGTTATGCCGACTTCTCGCAGCAAGGCGACATCGGCAAGGTCGCCGTTGGCCTGCGCTACGTCGACAACCGCGGCGAAGTCACGCAGACGTACCCGCTGAACCCGAATGGCTCGCCGCAGGGCATTGCTTCGGTGACGACGCATGACGGCCGTTTCACCGCACTGATGCCGCATCCGGAGCGCGTATTCCGCGCCGTGCAGATGAGCTGGCATCCCAAGGAATGGGAAGCCGCTGGCGACGGCAGCAGCCCGTGGATGCGGATGTTCCGCAACGCTCGGAAGTGGATGGCGTAAGCAGTCCGCTGCGCAGCAAAATGAAAAACGCGCCGGGGCGACTCGGTGCGTTTTTTTTCGCCCTCCGTTGATGCGACAAGCCCCCGGCCGTAAAGCAACCCTTACCGACAGCCCGGGCAATATTTCCTAGGCAAGTGTTATATTTCGCGCGCATGCGCCCGGGCCTATGAGCCGAAAACGCAATACCCGCAGCCGGCGCGCCAGAGAACGACAACACAAAAAAACGGGTCACCCGCGCCACGGTCCTGCCTCTCAACGATCAGCGCCCGACCCATGGGTCAACACAACGAGGGGATCGACATGAACCGGGTCTATCGGCTGGTCTGGAGCCGCAGCTTGCGCGCTCCGCAAGTGGTGTCCGAATGTACAAAGGCGTCGCACGGGGGCGTTGACGCTGGCAACGACACGACCCATGCGCGGCGGCGCGCATCCATCATTTCAATCGGCGTATCGCTTGGGCTGGCCGGTGCGGCGCTCCCAGGCTGGGCCGCGACCTGCTCGCCCAGTACGATCGCAAACTGCAGCGCGGCCGGCGGCGCCGGCATCCCCAACCGCAGCGGCAATGGGGGCAGCGGCAACGGCGGTGGCGGCGGTTCGTCCGGGCTGGGCAACGGTGGCGCAACGGTGCAAATTCCTGGCGGTGCAACGTCAGGCGGGACTGGCGGCACCGGGGCCCTGAACGACAGCAACCAAAACGGCCCCGGCGGAGCGCCGGCAGTGGTGCTTGCGGGCGATGCGGTGGTGAATACGAACGTACAGGGCGGGTCGGGCCAAGCGTTCGACGGATTCAATTTCGCTGGCGGCGCCGGTGGCGGCGGCTCCGGCGTGTACTCCACGGGCACCAGCCTCACGGTTAACAACGGGATGACCGTGCAGGGCGGCGCCGGCGGAAATGGCGGCGCCGGCACATCGGGGCCAGCCTCCAACGGCGGCGGTGGCGGGGGTGGCGGCGCTGCCTTGGTGATGGTGACGCCTGCCGCCGACGTGAACAACCAAGGCACGCTGGTCGGTGGCAATGGCGGTAACGGAGGGGGCGGCGGAAACCCGGGCGGCGGCGGTGGCGGCGGCGATGGGTTGCTCGTCTTGGGCTCCGGCACTCAGGTGACCAACGTTGGGACGATCGTGGGCGGTGTAGGCGGCGCTGCCGGTGGCGGCGGCAGCACGGCTGGTACCAGTGGCGCGGGCGTCAATCTGGCTGCCGGGTTCAACGTGCTCACCAACGTCGGCACGATTACCGGCGGTGCGGGCAACGGCGGTGCCGCGGGCGTGGGTGTCATTGCCAACGGCGCGGTCATCGTCAATGGCGGCACCATCAGCGGCGGGCTGTTCAGCGACGGCGTAACGCGTGCGGCAGCCATCCAGTTCAACGGGACGAACAACACGCTGCAACTCGTTACGGGTTCCAACATCGTCGGCAACCTCGATGTGGCAGCGGGGGCGGCGGCCAAGATCACGGCTGGCAGTGCAGGGCTCTCGCTGTCGAACAACGTCACGCTGGGCGACGCCACGTCGCGTGTCACGCTCGATTCGACCACGACGAACCTCGTGGTGTCAGGCGTCATATCGGGTGCGGGCAGCGTGGGTGTCACCGGCAGTCGAACGATCACGCTGACGGGCGACAACACCTACACGGGCGCGACCACCATCACCACCGGCACGCTGCAGATCGGCAACGGCGGTACCACGGGCTCGGTGGCGGGCAATATCGTCAACAACGGCACACTGGCCTTCAACCGCAGCGATGCGGCCACGTACGCCGGCACCATCAGCGGCACGGGCAATCTGGTGCAGGCAGGGTCTGGCACGCTGACCATCTCCGGCACGGCGGGCTATGCCGGCAGTACCACCATCAACGCCGGCACGCTCGCGTTGTCGGGCGCCGGCAGCATTGCCGCTTCGAGCGGCGTGGTGAACAACGGCACCTTCGATATCTCTGGGACGACCTCCGGCGCCACCATCAACGCATTGACGGGCACAGGCGCTGTCGCCCTGGGTGGCCAGACCCTTACGCTCGCCAACGCAGCCGGCACGTTCAGCGGTGTCATCGGCGGCGCAGGCGGGCTCACTGTGGCGGGTGGCACGCAAACGCTGTCGAGCACAAACGTCTTTACCGGCGCAACCACCATCAACGCGGGCACGCTAGCGCTGTCGGGTGCAGGCAGCATTGCGACCTCCGGCGGGGTGGTCAACAACGGCACGTTTGATATTTCTGGGACGACCTCCGGCGCCACCATCAACACCCTGACAGGTACGGGCACCGTCGCGCTGGGTGGCCAGACGCTGAAGCTGGCCAATGCAACCGGCACATTCAGCGGCGCGATCGGCGGTACGGGCGGCCTCACTGTCAGCGGTGGCACGCAAACGCTGTCGGGCGCGAACGGCTTTACCGGCGCAACCACCATCAACGCCGGCACGCTGGCGTTGTCAGGCGCCGGCAGCATTGCTGCCTCCAACGGCGTGGTGAACAACGGCGCCTTCGACATCTCGGGCACGACGTCCGGCACCACCATCAATGCATTGACGGGCTCGGGCAGTGTCGCCCTGGGCAGCCGCACGCTCACGCTGGCCAATGCCGCCGGCACCTTCAGCGGCGCGATCGGCGGCACGGGAGGCCTCACGCTGAACGGCGGCACGCAAACGCTGTCCGGCGTGAACACCTATAGCGGAGCAACGACCATCAACGCTGGCACGCTGGCGTTGACGGGCGCCGGCCGCCTGGCTTCGGCTACGAGCGTCACGCTCACGGGAGCCAGTTCGACACTCGATCTGTCCGCAGGGGCCAATCAGACGGTCACGCATCTCTCCGGCGTCGCTGGTAGTCGCGTGGTGCTGAACGGCAGCGCGCTGACGCTGGCTGACGACTCGTCCCAAACCTTCACCGGCAGCCTGAGCGGCAATGGGTCGTTGATCAAGCAGGGCACGGGCACGCTCACGCTCAACGGTGTCAGCAGCGGCTTCTCGGGGTCGACCACGGTAGCGGGCGGCACCCTGGCGGTTGGCGATGCGGCAAACGCCAGTGCGGTGCTGGGCGGCAATGTCCTGGTGAACGCGCAGGGCACGCTGCGCGGCCACGGCACGGTTTCGGGCGACGTGACCAGCAGCGGGGTGGTCGCGCCGGGCGGCTCCATCGGAACGCTGTCCGTGGGCGGCAATTACACGCAAGCGTCGGGCGGCACGCTCTCCATCGAAGTCAGCCCGACGGACGCGTCGCAACTGCGCGTGGGCGGTGCCGCGGCGCTCGGCGGGTCGCTGGCCATCGTGTTCGATCCGGGCACCTATACCGCCCGCCGCTACACCGTGCTGAGCGCGGCCAACGGCGTGACGGGCCGCTTCGCCAACGTCAGCACGGCAACGGCCGGCGCCAGCCTCGGCACCTTGCAGACCTCGGTGGACTACGGAACGAATGCGGTCGATCTGCTGCTCGCAGAAGCAACCGCGCCCGGCACACCCGGCAGCCCGACCGTCGTGGCGCCGACCAAGACCACCATCTACACGGCGCTTGGCACCACGGCGCTGCTGCAGGCGCAGGGCGCCAACGCGGCGTTGCTTGGCCGGTTGTCCGGGCCGCAAGACGCGCTTGGCGGCTCCAATAACGTATGGGCTACGGCCAGCGGTTCCAGCACGAGGGTGGGTGGCACAGGCAATGCGCCTGGCTTCCTCACGTACGCATACGGGTTCCTCGCAGGAGCGGAGGGCCGCATGGGCGCAGCCACCGTGGGCGCTGCGGGCGGCTACACGCACACCACGCTCGGCGAAGACACCACCGGCGCATCGGGCGCCATCGACACGCTGCGTGTGGCGCTTTACGGGGCGCAGCCGATGGGTGCCGTCAACCTGTCGGCCACCGTCGGCTACGGGCTTGATTTCTTCTCGCAGAAGCGGCCGTTCGGCAGCGTGGGTACGGCCGAAGGCGACCATCTCGCGCACGAATTCACGGCCGCCACGCAGGCCAGCTTGCCCATGGAGATGGGCGGCATTCGGCTCGCGCCGCACGTGGGGCTGCGTTATGCCTATGTGCGCGGCAGCGGCTTCGGCGAGAACGGTGCCAACGGCCAGAACCTGCAAGTCGGCCCGGACAGCGCGCGCAGTCTCCAGCCGTATGTGGGCGTCACGCTCGACAAGGCCTTCGGCGATGTGCGGCCGGTCAACGTGCAGCTTCGCGTGGGCTATGCGCACGAGCTGATGAACGCCGGCCGCGTGGTCCAGGTCCAGAGCCAGGACGGCACCGTGTTCGCGGCCCCGGGCACCGACCTGCCGCGTTCGTTCCTGACAACCGGGGCGAGCGTCACGCTCCAGGCAGCCAAGGCAACCACGGTGTCCCTGGGCGTGGATGCCACCATCAACACGAGCCACGTGTCTGCGCAGTCTGCGTACGTGCGGGTCAACCACAAGTTCTGACGGAGCAGGGCGTGCCGATGCGCACGCTCAGGCGATGACGAACAACGCGCCGGGGCAACTCGGCGCGTTTTTTCTTTTGCGCGCTGAGCCAGGCGTGTCGGGCATGTTGACTTGCATCAATGGCAAGAACGGCATGGCGTCTAGATTTCCGTAGAGGGGCTGTAGCGGCCACAAACCAACAGAGTCAGCGAGCTACAGAGCGCGGGACGCATCCACGGAGACGCACATGAACACGATACGCACACTCGCTTCCACGCTCGTCGTGGCGGGCCTAACGGTAACTGCGCAGGGCATCCACGCGCAGACGCTGGAAAAGATCGCTGCGGCAGACAAGATCACGGTGGGTTATCGCGAAGCGGCGGTTCCGTTCAGCTACTTGCTGGCCCCGAACAAGGCGGTCGGGTTTTCCGTCGACCTGACGCAAGCCATCGTCGACGATGTGCGTGCCCGGCTGAAGAAGCCGTCTTTGCAGGTCGACGCGATTCCCGTTACCGGCACGAATCGGATTCCGTTGCTCGTCAACGGCACCTACGACCTCGAATGCGGATCGACGACCAACACCAGCGCGCGCGGCAAGGAGGTGGCCTTCTCCGTCAACTTCTTCTACGCGGGAACGCGCCTCTTGACCAAGCGCGACTCGGGCATCAAGAACTACGCGGACTTGGCCGGCAAGACCGTCGCCAGCACAGCCGGCAGCACGAACGAAAAGGTGCTCAAGAAATTTGCCGTCGACCACAACATCGACGTCCAGATCATCGCCGGCAAGGACTATGCAGACGGGCTGAAGCTGGTCGAAACTGGCCGTGCATCGGCATTGGCGCTCGATGACGTGCTGCTGTATGGCCTGCGCGCCAACTCCGCGAATCCGGCGGCGCTCGAAGTCGTGGCCGAAACCCTGCAGGTCGAGCCGTATGCCTGCATGGTCCGCAAGGACGACCCCGCCTTCAAGCGGCTCGTCGATGCCACCATCAAACGCCTGATGAAATCCGGCGAGTTCACCGCGCTGTACAAGAAGTGGTTCGAGTCGCCCATCCCGCCGGCCGGGGCAAACCTCGACATGCCGATGAGCGATGCGCTGCGCGCCAATCTGAAAAAGCGCAGCGATAAGCCGGCGCTCTGAGCGCACTCGCTATCGACCAAACTGTTCGACGACACCTCGCCACAACGCCTCCCGCTCAGCGCCCAGGTGCGCGCCGCTCGCATCGCCGGCCGCGTCCTGGCCCACCGCAAGATGGACCATGGTGAGCCTGGATTGCGGGTCCACGTAGATTGCCTGTCCGTGGATGCCGAGCAGCACGAACCGCCGCGCTTGTCCTGGCAGAAGCCAGACCTGGAAGCCGTAACCGTAGTAGCGGCTGCCGTGATACGTCATCTGCCCTGGGCGAAACGCATCAGGCTGGCGCGCTGCGTCCGTCATGTCGAGCAGGAACGCACGCGGCACGACTTGGCGGCCTTGCACCACGCCATCGTTGGCGAGCATGGACCCGAGGCGCGCGTAGTCCCGCGCCGTCGCATTGAAGCCGCCTTGTGCAAACGCCGATCCGTCGGATTGGCGCACGAGGTAGGTCGCCTTGGCTTCTGCCCCCATCGGCTTCCATAGCTTGTCGTCAACGAAGTCGCACAGGCTGCGGTGCGTGGCCGCCTGCAGCACCAGCGCCAACACTTCGGTTTGCGCGCCCGCGTAGTTGAAACGCGTGCCCGGCGCGTCGGCGCGCTCGTTGACCTGGGCCGCTGCCGCGAGCACGCCTTGCTTCGCTGCCGTCTTGAGGAAGCGTGCCCGGTCGTCGGTCGGGGTGTAGTCCTCGACGTACTTCGCGCCGGAGGCCATGCGCAGCAGATCGACGATGCGCGTTCCACCGTACAGCGTGCCGGCCAGCTCCGGCACGTATTGGTCCACACGGTCATCCAGCGAGTGCAGGCTTCCATCCTCCAGCGCCTTGCCGATGGCCAGTGCAACCAGCGTCTTGGCCATCGAGTTGGACAGCATGCGCATGTCTTGCGTGCGGTCGTAGCCGTAATGCTCAGCCAGGATCACGCCGTCCTGAACGATCAGCACAGCGGTTGCGCGCTGATGCTCCATGTAGTCGGCCAGCGTGTACTCACGATTGCGGAAGCGATACCGGACGTCCGGCTCCTTTTCTGCAGTCTTGAGCGGTGCCGGTGTGTCGGCGGGCGCCAGGTCGCAAGACGGCGAGATGCGGTCCATTCCGCTGAAGGCCCCCACGATGTACTGGGCCTCGTGGATGCGTGCCGCGCTTGGCGCAAGCGGATAGCCTTGCGCCTTGCCGAGTCGATCTTCATCGGGAGAGGCGATGGCGACGCCGCAGGCGAGCAGCGCGAACGTTGTGCAATATCTGAGAGCTTTCATGACCAGGGCAGGAGTGAGGTTGCTGACTGCGGCAAGCCGTGAGACTACACCGGCCGCAAGGCAGAGCGACTACGCATTCGTGCCGAGCGGTTCCAGATACGGCCCCAGCAACTCGCTCATCCAGTTCATGAAGACCTGCACCCGAACCGGCAGATTCCGCCGGTTCGGATACACCAGCGACACCGGCATCGGCGGCGGCCGGAAGTCAGGCATGACGTCGATGAGCGTGCCGTCCGCAATCGCCGACGACAGCCCCGCGTACACCGGCGCCTGGATCATCCCCAGCCCCGCGCGGCACGCTGCGTCGTAGCTCTCGGCCGAACTGACGGTGACCGCGCCTTTCATCGACCGGAAGGCCGAGCGGCCATCGATCGTGTATTCCCACCCCGGCGATTTCGTCCCCAGCGTCTGCACGTAATGGACGATGCGATGGTGGTCGAGGTCGTCGAGCGTTTTCGGCATGCCATAGCGCGCGATGTAGCTCGGACTTGCGCAATTGACCTGATGCAACTGGCCGAGCGGGCGCGCAATCAGGCTGCTGTCGGTCAGGGTGCCGATGCGCAGTACGCAGTCGAAGCCTTCGCGTACCGGGTCCACACGGCGGTCGGTGCTGGAGAGTTCGATTTCCAGTTCGGGATGCGCATCGAGCAGTGCGGGCAGGGCGGGGATGACCATGCGGCGGGCAACGCCGACGGGCATGTCCACACGCAGGCGGCCGCGAAGGGCCTGCGGGCTCTGGCGGAACATCGTCTGCAGCTCGTCCATGTCGGCCAGCAGGTCCTGGCAGCGCTCGTAGAACGTCTGGCCGTCCTGCGTGAGCTGCACCTTGCGGGTGGTCCGGTGCAGCAGGCGCGTGCCGAGCATCGTCTCCAACTGCTGCACCGCCACCGAGGCAGCCGGCTTGGGAATGCTCAGCGCTTCGGCCGCACGCGTGAAGCTGGCAAGTTCAGCCACGCGCACAAAAATCTGCATGGCTTCGAGTCGGTTGGTGGACATGGCGGGCGGGTTGATTGTTATCTGGGAGCAAACACAGCGATAGGATAAGCGAGATTTATTCTTTGTTTGTCGCCCAATACCATGCTCTCACGGTGTTCGACATCCATCCCAAAACCAACCGGAGAGCAAACATGACGCAGACGCACACCCCCATCGCGATCGTCACCGGCGGCAGCCGCGGCCTTGGCAAGAACATGGTGCGGAAGCTCGCGCAGCGCGGTACCGACGTGATCTTCACCTACCGCAGCAACCGCGCTGAAGCCGATGCCCTTGTCGCTGAACTGACAGCCCAGGGCCGCCGTGCCGCCGCCTTGCAGCTCGACGCGGGCAAGATCGCCACGTTCCCCGCCTTTGCCGAGGCCGTGCGCGGCGTGCTGGCGCAGTGGAAGGCCGAGCGCTTCGATTACCTCGTCAACAACGCTGGCGTGGGCGTGCATGCCGCCGTGGCCGAAACCACCGAAGCGCAGTTCGACGAACTGATGAACGTGCATTTCAAGGGCGTGTTCTTCCTCACGCAAATCCTGCTGCCGCTCATGGCGGACGGCGGACGCATCGTGAATATTTCGTCGGGGCTGGCGCGCTTTGCGCTGCCGGGCTACGGCGCGTATGCGGCAATGAAGGGTGCGGTGGAGGTGCTCACGCGCTATCTGGCGAAGGAACTTGGCTCGCGCGGAATTGCCGTGAATGTGGTCGCGCCGGGCGCCATCGAGACGGACTTTGGCGGCGGTGCCGTGCGCGACAACGCGAGCCTCAATGCGATGGTGGCATCCAATACAGCGCTGGGGCGCGCTGGTGTGCCGGACGATATTGGTGGCGTGGTGGCCTCGCTGCTGTCGGCGGACAACCGCTGGATCAATGCCCAACGCATCGAGGCATCGGGTGGGATGTTCTTGTAAGCGCCGCACGTCCCGGCGCATGGGGTTCAGAACGCCAACTGTGGAGTTCTGAACTCCATGCGCCGAGTTCTGAACTCCATGCGCCGAGTTCTGAGCTCCATTCGCCGAGTTCTGAGCTCGATGCGCCGAGTTCTGAGCTCCATACGCCGAGTTCTGAGCTCCATACGCCGAGTTCTGAACTCCACGCGCCGAGCTCTAAGCTCGATGCGCCGAGTTCTGAGCTCCATACGCCGAGTTCCGAGCTCCATGCGCCGAGTTCTGAGCTCCATGCGCCGAGTTCTGAGCTCCATGCGCCGAGTTCTGAGCTCCATGCGTCGAGCTCTGAGCTCCATGCGTCGAGCTCTGAGCTCCATGCGTCGAGCAAAAAGCCCCGCGCGTCGCGTTCTCAACTCTGAACTTCGAGAAAAACGGCTTGGCAGGTCTGTCCGTTATTTCGTGCTCAAAGCTCAGCGTGGGAGTCCTGCCTTGCACTGTCATCCGGATAGGGGAGGCAGCGTGCCGCGCCGCGTGTGGTCTCCACCGGACGGTGGACTGACTGGCCAGCGCTTCCCCCTTCTGCATCGCAGCGAAATGAATCGAGTGGCGAGCTACCGTTGCCTTGCTTGCCTGTGTGGGCTTGATCCGCACGGTTGGCTGCAGCGCACCGTTAGTTTTGGTTTGCACAGCGATAAAAATTACTTCACTCCGCGATCCTAAGCATTTCCTAAGCTTACGCGGCAACGGCTGCCTGAGCGCCTTATACCCGACCGCGACCCCGCCGGGTTTCGCGGTGATGGGCGTGATGGCAGAACGCAATGGCATCGCGTCGCCATTGGGCCACGAGGTGACGGTCATGCGGAGCGTCGAATGTATGGCTCCGCTGCCAGTTGCCCGCGCGTTGCACATCGAGAAGAAGGGGGGCGTCCACCACTAGGCAGTCTCCGCACGAGGAGGTTCTCATGTCTTGTAACAGAGCGACTGCGCTGCTGCGCAGAAGCATGCTGACGGCAGCCGTGATCGCCAGCCCGACGCTTTGGGCGGCAACGCTCGTCTCCGGCCCCAGCCCGTTTGCCGGCTGTAACGTCGGCGGCCCAGGGACGAATTACGTGAATGCAGAAGTCGAGCCTTACGTGGCGGTCAACCCCGCCAATCCAACGAACTACATTGGCGTCTGGCAGCAGGACCGGTGGTCCAATGGCGGCGCACATGGCCTGATGTCTGCGGCTTCGTTCGATGGCGGCGCCACGTGGAAGCCGGTGCCTCAGCCGTTCAGCACGTGTGCGGGTGGATTGGGGTACGAGCGGGCTTCCGATCCGTGGGTGTCGTTCGGGCCGGACGGCACGGCCTACTCGGTGTCGATTTCGTTCAACCACACCAACAACAGCAACGCAGTCGGTGCAGCCGTCTCAAGAGATGGCGGCTTGAGCTGGACCCACCTCACGAAGCTCATCACCGACGACGAACCGAGCACGCAGTTCTTCAACGACAAGGAGTCGGTGACGGCGGACCCCGTCAAGCGCGGCGTGGCCTACGCAGTGTGGGACCGTCTGGAGCAACCCAACGGCAACCCGTATGCGGATCAGCATGCGCTGGCGTTTCGTGGACCGGGGATGTTCTCCAAGACGGTGGACGGAGGCCAGACCTGGAGTGCGCCGAGCGTGATGGTGAACACGCCGTCGGAGTATCAGACCATCGGCAACCAGATTGTGGTGAATGCACAGACCGGCGCGCTGTACGATTTCTTCAACTACATCCACGCGCCGGGTAGATCGGCTGGCAGCAACAGCGTGGCGTTCGTCAAATCGACGGATGGCGGCGCGACGTGGAGCAAGCCGCAGATCATTGCGAGCCTGCAACTGGTGAGCGTCACAGATCCGAATACCGGCGAGGCATTGCGCACGGGCGACATCATTCCCGAGCCTGCCATCGACCCGGCCACGGGGCAGCTCTATGTGGTCTGGCAGGATGGGCGCTTCAGCGGTGGCGCGCATGCGGATATCGCGCTCTCGACCTCCACCGACGGCGGCCGTACCTGGAGCGCGCCAAGCCAGGTGAACACGCCGACAGGCAAGGCGGCCTTCAACGCGATGGTGGGCGTCAATTCCGCCGGCACGGTGGCGGTGACGTACTACGACGTGCGCAATCTGGCGGCAGGCAATACCACCACACTGCCGACGGACTACTGGCAGACGCTGTCGACCAACGGGGGCCAATCTTTCGGCAGTGAATCGCACCTGGCCGGGCCGTTCGATATGAAGACAGCACCCGTTGCGGAGGGCTTCTTCATTGGCGACTACGCTGGCCTGGCGGCGACCGGCACGAAGTTCGTGCCGTTCTTCATCCAGACCAACTCGGGCAACCTGACCAACCGGACGGACGTGTTCGTTTCGCCATAACGGCAGGCGTTGGGGCGGACGCTGTCAGGCCACGGCCTTAGCCGCAGCCCGCCCCCGCAACCACTCAAACGTCAGCAGCAGCCCCGTCGAGAACACAATCAGAATCGTCGCCAGCGCTGCAATCGTCGGCGAGATGTTCTCGCGGATGCCCGTGAACATCTGGCGTGGCAGCGTCACCTGATCGGCCCCCGCCAGGAAGAGCGTCACCACCACCTCATCAAACGACGTGGCAAACGCAAACAGCGCACCGGAAATCACGCCCGGTGCGATGACGGGCAGGGTGATGCGGAAGAACGTCATAACTGGGTTGGCACCCAGCGACAGGCTCGCCCGCACGAGGTTGTGATTGAAGCCCTGCAGCGTCGCCAGCACGGTCGTCACCACAAACGGCACGCCCAGCGCCGCATGCGCGAGGATCAGCCCGATATACGTATTGGCCAGGCCCAGCGGGGCGAAGAACAGGTACATGCCCACGCCGACCACCACCACGGGCACGATCATCGGCGACACCAGCACCGCCATCAGCAAGCCCTTGCCGCGGAAGTCCGCCTTGTTCAGCCCGATGGCGGCCAGGGTGCCGAGCACCGTTGCGACGATCGTGGCGGCGGGGGCGACGATGAAGCTGTTCTTGGCCGCCATGCGCCATTCGTCAGACGTGACGAGGTTCTGGTACCAGCGCAGCGAATAGCTCGGAATCGGATACGAAAGGAACGTGCTCGACGAGAACGACAGCGGCACGATCACCAGCACCGGCAGCACGAGGTACAGCAGCGTCAGCACGGCCAGGCCGCGCAGCGCGAAGTACCAGATGCGCTCGATGAGCGAGGTGTGCGGGGCGAACATCGGTTTGGCGAGTTTCATTGTCGATGGGCTCCGTTCAACCAACGCGGACCTTGGGCCGCGTAAAGCGTCCATACACGGCGTACAGCACCAGCGTCGCCAGCAACAGCAGCGCACCCAGCGCGCACGCCATGCCCCAGTTGATCGTGACGTTGGTGAAGTAGGCCACGTAGTAGCTGACCATCTGGTCATTCGGCCCGCCCAGCAGCGCGGGGGTGATGTAGTAACCGAGGGCCAGGATGAACACCAGCAGCGCGCCGGCGCCGATGCCCGGATACGTCTGCGGCACATACACGCGCCAGAACGCGGCAAACGGATGGCTGCCCAGCGACACAGCCGCGCGCTGGTACGTGGGCGGGATCGACTTCATCACGCTGTACAGCGGCAGGATCATGAACGGCAGCAGGATGTGCGTCATCGAGATGTACACGCCCACGCGGTTGAACAGCAGCGCCAGCGGCTCCTTGATGATGCCGAGGTCCATCAGGCCGTGGTTGATCAGGCCTTCGGTCTGCAGTAGCACGATCCACGCCGCCACGCGCACGAGGATGGACGTCCAGAACGGGATCAGCACCATCACCATGACGAGGTTGGCGCGGCGCTCCGGCAGCGAGGCAATCCAGTACGAGAGCGGATAGCCCAGCAGCAGTGCGAACAGCGTCACCATCGCGCTGATGACGAAGGTGCGGATGAACACCGTCACGTAGATCTGCTCGTCGGGGTCGGTCGCTTCGATATGGCCGAAGGCATCTTGCCGGTGGTCCAGCGCGGCCAGCAGGTAGAACGGCGACGTGCGGCTGCTGTTCTTGGCGATGGCCTGCCAGTACGTGACATCGCCCCAGCGCTCGTCGAGTTCGAGGAGCCTGGCGCGGGTCTGGCCGGGCGTCAGCGTCAATGCCTTGCCCTGGTCATCGGCCAGCGGCATGGCGCGCGCGGTCTTGGCAACCAGCGAGCGGAAGCCCGGGATTTCAGTGTTGAGGCGGCGGGCCAGGGCGCCCATCGCTTCGCCTTCGCTCACGATGGTGAGGTCTGCGGCGAGCGCTGCGTAGGCGGCGTCGGCCGGCGGGCTCTTGCGGTCCCAGTCTTTCAGGGCGACGACGGTTTTGGGCAGCGCGTCGGCCACCTCGGGGTTCTGCACGGCGCGCGTGAGCAGGGCGCCGATCGGCACGACAAAGATCAGCAGCAGGAAGATGGCGAGCGGCGCCACCAGCGCCAGGGCCATGGCACGCCTGCGCGCCTCAGCGCTCTTCAATTCGCGTTTGAGTTTGGCCGTCGAATCAGGAACCGATTCAGCCGCGATCGTCATGGTGTTCAATGCTGCCTCGCCATCGCTACGGGAATTCGTCCGCGCGGTTGCCTTGCCAAGCCGGCAGGGCACCGCGCGGTCACTGCGTTACACCGCTATGCGGTTACTTCGACGCCCACGAGGCGAAGCGCTGTTCCAGCTCGTCGCCGTGGTCGGTCCAGAACTGCAGGTTCTGCAGCACGGCGTTCTTGGCGTTCTCCGGGGAGTTCGGCATGTTCGCCTGCGTCTTGGCGTCGAGCGCCTTGATGGCCGCCACGTTGGCCGGGCCGTACGCGATGTGCTTGGCGTACTCCTGCTGCGGCTTTTGCGACAGCGTGTAGGCGATGTACTGCTCGGCCAGCGCCTTGTTCGGCGTGCCCTTGGGGATGGCCCAGTAGTCCAGGTCGTAGATGCTGCCGTTCCAGACCACCTTCAGGTTCTTGCCTTCGCGCTGGGCGGCGTCGATGCGGCCGTTGAAGGCGGTGGACATCACCACGTCACCCGCCACCAGGAATTGCGGCGGCTGCGCGCCGGCTTCCCACCACTGGATGTTCGGCTTGAGCTGGTCGAGCTTCTTGAACGCGCGGTTCTGGCCGTCCTTGGTGGCCAGCACCTTGTACACGTCCTTGACGGGCACGCCGTCGGCCATCAGCGCGAACTCGAGGTTGCCGCGCGCACCCTTGCGCATGCCGCGCTTGCCCGGGAATTTCTTCACGTCCCAGAAATCGGCCCAGCCGGTCGGGGCGGTCTTGAGCTTGTCGGCGTTGTACGCCATCGCGGTCGACCACACGAAGAAGCCCACGCCGCAGGTGCTCGGCGACTCGGGGATCAGATCGCTCTTCTTTGCGATCTTGCTCCAGTCGAGCTTCTCGAACAGGCCTTCATCGCAGCCGCGGCCGATGTCGCCCGATTCCACTTCCACCACGTCCCAGTTGACGTGCTTGGCTTCGACCATGGCCTTGATCTTGGCCTGCTCGCCGTTGTACTCGACCACGGTGACCTTGTTGCCGGTCTGCGCCTCGAACGGCTTGTTGAAGGCCGCCTTCTGCGCGTCGCCATTGGCGCCGCCGAAGTTGACGACGGTGATTTCCGATGCGTGCGCGCCGAATGCAATGGCGAACGCACCGGCAAGCACGGACAGACGCGTCTTTGTGATGTGTTTCATTCCTGGCTCCTCTTATTGGCGTGTGGGTACAACGTGTGGTCGTGGCATGCGGGCAGGGTTGCCCGCGTGCGTCATGCAAAAACGCGCAGGTGTTCGGGTGCGAACTCAAGCTGGATCGGTGCGCCGGGTGCGAAGCCTTCGAGCGCGCGCGTGCCCAGCGGCACCTTCACGAAACATTCGGGTTGATCGGGCAGGGCACAGCGCATGCGCACGTGGTCGCCAAAGTAGACGAGGCCACGTGTCTGGCCAGTGATCGCGTTGCCGGCGGCGGAGGCACCCTCGGCCAGGCGCATGCGCTCGGGGCGGATGCAGCCGGTGGCGGTGGCCCCCACGTTGGCGCCGGCGATGTTGCGGCCCATGATGCGGGCGCCGTCGTTGAGTTGCAGCTCGCAGTAGTCGCCGTCGACGCGGGTGACGGTGCCGCGCAGCGTGTTGCTGTCGCCGATGAAGTTGGCGACGAACTCGTTGCAGGGGCGTTCGTAGAGGCTGTCCACGGTGTCGAGCTGCTGCACGATGCCTTTGTCGAACACGGCCACGCGGTCGGACATGGTGAGTGCCTCGCCCTGGTCGTGCGTCACGTAGACAAAGGTCACGCCCAGCTTTTCGTGCAGCGACTTCAGCTCGTACTGCATGTGCTCACGCAGTTGCTTGTCGAGTGCGCCCAGGGGTTCGTCCATCAGCACGAGCTTGGGCTCGAACACCAGCGCGCGGGCCAGCGCAATACGCTGCTGCTGGCCGCCCGACAGCTGCGCGGGGTAGCGCTTGGCAAAGCCTTCCATCCGGACCATCTGCAGGGCCTTGTGCACGCGGTCTGCACGCTCGCTGGCGGGAATCTTGCGCACCGTCAGCGGGTATTCCACGTTCTGCGCCACCGTCAGGTGCGGAAACAGCGCGTAGTTCTGGAACACCATGCCGATGTTGCGCTTGTGCGGAGGCACGTTGTTGAGCAGCGCGCCTTCCAGGCGGATCTCACCGCCGGTCGGGAATTCGAACCCGGCCAGCATCATCAGGCACGTGGTCTTGCCCGAGCCGGAGGGGCCCAGCAGGGTCAGGAATTCGCCCTGGTAGATGTCTAGGTCCAGATGCTTGACCACGAGGGTCTCGCCGTCATACGTCTTGCGTACACCGCGAAAGCTGACGATCACGTCGTCGGTCTTCATTGCTGCCTCCTGCCGTTCTCCGATCCTTTCGGGTCGGTCAACATGCCGTGTTGTGACGAATTGTTGATGGACTATAGCGGCTCATTGTTCTGCAAAGTGGACCCAATCCTGGTTATTTGATGGAGCCATTTTTAGCGACACCTCAGGCGCGGCCTACGGGCGCGCGGCCCGTGGCACCACAATAGGGAAAACCCCGGATGCCTTGCCCGAGCAAGCTCGGCGGCCGATCGTGTGGTGGGTGCGATGTGTTTGAGTTTAGGTCGTGCGCCAGCCCACGTGCGGCGGGCATAACAGAGCGCGGATGGAACCAATTTTGGCGGAACAGCGGGCCCGGTCAGGGCGCGTGGAAATGGTGCGCCGCGTCGTCACGCAAATGGTGCAAGGCGTTGGGCAGGTTTTGTGGAGCGCTAGGAAGACGATGTTGTCGTGCAGCAACCCGCGTTCAGCCGGGCGTGTCCTCAGCCAACGCCAGGGCCAGGTAGACGCTCACGGTCAGGCCCCCACCGGGCGTTTCAGACAGCGCGACCGTGCCGCCGTGCAGGCGAGCGATCTCGCGGACGATCGCCAGCCCCAGCCCGCTGCCGTCGTGGCCTTCCGATGCCGCACCGCGATAAAAACGGCCGAAGACCGCATCGCGCTCGGGCACGGCAATGCCGGGGCCATCGTCTTCCACTTGCAGCACGGCCTGCTCGCCGAGCATCGCCATCGCCTGCCGTTTGACCCGCAGCGTGACGCGCGCGCCGTTTCCGGCGTAGAGGATGGCGTTGTCGAGCAGGTTGCTGATCAGCTCCTGCAGCCATTGGGATTCGCCCGCGATCGTCACGGGTTCGCCTTCAAAGCCGAGGTCGACGCCGGATTTGCGGGCCACGGGCGCCAGTTCCAGCGCGACATCGCCAGCCAGTGTGTCCAGGCGCAGCGGCTGGAGCTGCGGTGCGTAGCCGCTGTCGGTCTCCAGGCGCGAGAGCGACAGCAGTTGCTGCACGCCCCGCGCGGCCTGGCGCACGGTGCCGTGCAGCGGCTCAAGGTGGCGGCGGATGCGTTCTCCATCGGGCTCGCGCAGCGCGAGTTCGGACTGCGCCTGGATCACGGCCAGCGGCGTCTTCAATTGATGTGCGGCATCGGCAAAGAAGCGCTTGCGGGCTTGCACCATGCGCAGCAGGCGCGCCACATACTGATTGATGGCCTCGACCAGCGGAGCCACTTCCGCCGGTAAGCCTTGCTGCGGTAGCGGGGCAAGCTCATCGGTACCGCGTCCGGTAACGGTCTCGCTCAGTTGGCGCAGTGGTCGCAGACCCCGCCTGATACCCAGCCAGACAATGCCGACCGCCAGCACCACGAGCAGGCCCTCTTGCTGGAGGGAGCCCGCCAGGATCTCGTGCGCCAGCGCCTCGCGCGGCTCCAATGTCTCACCCACCAACAGCCACACGAGCTGGATCTGGGCAGACTGGGCGTCTCGCACGGGCACGGTTTGCGCAGCCAGGCGCACGGGCATGCCCTGGAATTGGCTGTCGTAAAAGACGGAGCGATAGGGCGCCGGCCGCCGCCCGGTCGGCATGGGCAGATCGTCATAACCGGTCAGCGTCTTGCCGTTGGCATCAGTCAGGCGATAGAAGACGCTGCTGCCGGTTTCCGATTGCAGAACGTCCAGCGCGAGGTAGGGCAGGTCGATGGCGAACTGCTTGTCGCGAAGGCGCACGCCTTCACGCATGGCCTTGAGCGACGCTTCGAGCGTACGGTCGAACGCGGCGTTTGCAGCCGTCATGGCCCGCGCATACGTAAGCCACGCGTCGAGCGCGAGCAGCCCCATGAGTGGCAGCAGCAGCCAGAACGAAAGCTGCCGGCGCAGGGTGGGCAGGCTCATCGGCCTGCGGTCGCGGTCGTGCTGGGCGTGGCTTCCAGCAGATAGCCGAGACCGCGCAGCATGACGATGGCCACGCCGCTGCCGTCGAGTTTTTTGCGCAGGCGGTGCACGTAGATCTCGATGGCATCGGCGTTGACCGATTCGTTGATGCTGAAGATCTTTTCCGAGATGGCGGCCTTGTTGACAGCGCGGCCATCGCGCAGCATCAGCACCTCCAGCACGGCGCGCTCGCGGCCGGTGAGGGCGAGCAGTTCGCCATGAAGCGTGAAGGCCCCGCTGATGCCGTCGTAGTGCAGCGGGCCGCATTGCAGCTGCGTGCTCTCGTGCCCGTGGCTGCGGCGGATGAGCGCCCGGGCGCGGGCCTCCACTTCGGTCAGGTCGAACGGTTTCGCAAGGTAATCGTCAGCCCCGAGGTTCAGGCCGCGCACGCGTTCTTCCACGGCGCCGTGTGCGGTCAGGATCATCACGGGCAGCGGGTTCTTGCGCGCGCGCAGGCGGCGCAGCACTTCCAGTCCGTCCAGGCGCGGCAGGCCAATGTCGAGAATAGCGAGCGCGTAGTCCTGCGTGGTGAGCAGCAAGTCGGCCGCGTGGCCGTCATGCACGCAATCGACCGTGAAGCCGGCCTGGCCGAGGGCTTCTTCCAGCGTGCTGGCCAGCTTCAGGTTGTCTTCCACCAACAGGATGCGCATATCGGACGTCTCTCAATCAGCCGCAGAGGAATACAGACATCGCCGCATGTTTTGAAGCTAGGGAAACCCCCGAGAACGCCGCGACACACACCGGCAATTTCCCGCCAATCGAAAGTGAACTGAAAGTGCGCCCCTCATACGATCCGTCCCGCCCAAAGCCCCTGTGACCGGGGCTCTTGCGCAAGGACAACGAATAAGGGAGACCTGATGAACAAGACTTCGATGGCGCTGGCAGTGGTTGCGCTTGCCACCGCTACCACGGCCGGCACGGCCGCCGCACAATCCTCCAACGTGACCCTGTACGGGATCATGGATTCGGGTATCGAATACGTGAACCACGCCGGCCCGAACGGCGGCAGCGCCACGCGCCTCGTCTCGGGAGGCAAGAACACGTCGCGCTGGGGCATGCGCGGCACGGAAGATCTGGGCGGCGGCCTGAAGGCCGTGTTCAACCTGGAAAGCGGCATCGCCATCGACACCGGCAAGCTCGACACCGACAACACGCTGTTCGACCGCCGCGCCGTGGTCGGTCTGGCGGGTGGCTTCGGGCAAGTGGTGGCAGGTCGCACCTTCACGACCACGTACGACTTCATGCTGCCGTACGACCCGATGGGCTACGCGCCGAACTACTCGTGGGCAACGTCGTCCACGGCCACGGGCGATCGCAAGGACGGCCTGTTCTCGCGCGCCTCCAACGCTGTGCGCTATGACGGCAAGTTTGGCGGTCTGAAGCTGGGTGCCACCGTGGGCTTTGGCGAGGCGGCCGGCAACTTCAAGAGCAGCTCCAAGTACGACCTGGGCGTCGGCTACAGCGTGGGCGGCTTCTCGGCCGCAGTCACGTGGGATCGCCAGAACGGCGCGGGCACCAGCACCACGCCGGCAGACACGACCGATTACATCCAGGGCATCCATGCCGGTGCCAGCTACGACTTTGGTGCACTGAAGCTGTTTGCGGGCTACCGCAACTACAAGCGCGCCTTTACCACGGCCGCCACCAGCCTGCGCAGCGATATGTACTGGGCGGGTGCCAGCTATGACGTGACGCCGGCCTTCACGCTGTACGGCGCGGTGTACAAGCAGAACATCAAGGACGGCACGGATGCCGATCCGATCCTGTTCTCCGTGCGCGGCCAGTACGCACTGTCCAAGCGCACGACGGCGTATCTGTCTGCCGGTTATGCCAAGGCCAAGAACGGCCAGAACGTGAGCCTGTCGCGCGACGTGATCGGCTACGCCAACAACCAGGTTGGCGTGACGATGGGCCTGCAGCACCGCTTCTGATCGGCCAATCGAACGATCGCTGTAAAGAACACGGGCACCTTCGGGGGCCCGTTCTGTTGGATCGGTGCGCAGCTCAACAGGCCATCAGTCGAGCACTGGGCGGGATTTCAGCATGCGCCGCACGTCTTTGAAATCGTCAAAGGCGGCAAGGTCCTGCTCGATATTGCGGACGTGTTGGCGCAGCGCTGCGATGTCGATATCGAGCTTTTGCAAGATGGCGTCCGGCGGAAGTGCCCCGAACCGCTGATACCCGTATGTGTACCGAAACGTCGTCTCGACACGATGGATCTGCCGGTCCAGCTCGCGCACCTGGTCTTTCAGGATCTGGTTGTAATGCGTCAGCCGCGCTTCGCTGATCTGGTTGATCGAGCGCTGGTCGATGTGCTCCAGCTCAAGCTGCAACTCCAGCAGTTGCAGCAGGTTGTTCTTGTCGTAAGCCTCGTTGACGCGCTGCATGAGCCGCGTCTTCCGGTCGCGCTCCTGCGGATCGCTCTCTCGGTCGGGGTGCAGGGCGCTGGCGAGCTTGCGATAGACCTCGCGGATGGAGATGCTGATCTGCGCCTGTTCATCTTCTTCCCGCGCTTCTGCCGCAAGTTGCTTCGGAGATTTCTTTCGCGCGGCCCGGCGGGCTTCACGCTTGGTTGCGGCGGCGGCCTTTTTCTCGGCGCGTTGCTCGATGTGCACGCGGGCGCGTTGCAGTAGCGCTTCCTCTGAATGGACATCCGCGTCGTCGCCCAGGTCGACGCCGAGGGCGGCCTCCAGCCTAGCCTTCATCTCCGCGGCTTGCAGCGCGGCTTCCCGGTCGAAATCCGTGCCGCTGTACTTGTTGTAAAGCGCCTTCAGGCTTGTGTCTTCATCGATCAGATCGCGTGTCAGATCGATGATGAGGGCGGATATCTTGCGGCGCTCGGCCTTGGTGAAGGCTTCGTGCTCGTAGATCTGGTCCAGGTTGCGCACAAAGCGGATTTGCAATGCGATTCGGCTGCGCTCCAGCGGCAGGAACTCGCCGGCATATCGGCTCTGGAACTGAACGGTGGCCGTCTCCCAATCCGCCAGCCGCTTGCGCCGATTCTCGATCTGCTTGATCAGCGCGTTGAATGCTTTCTGGCCTTTTGTCAGCGCTGATGAGTCGTCCGCATGCTGATCGGGCGCGATGCTGATGGCAGGGCGATGGGCCTTGGTCATGGAGCGGAAATGTCGCGGGCTCCGCTAAGGGAGCCCGGTCTGTGTGTGATGTGCCCTGAGCGTCGTGGTGACGCCCAGGAACGGGATCAGCCCAGCAACAGCGCGTCGTCGTCCACCTTGGCGCCGCGCGTTTCCTCGAACTTCTGCAGCAGGTGCGGCACGTCCAGGCCGCGGCGTTCTTCGCCTTGCACGTCGAGGATCACGTTGCCCTGGTGCAGCATCACCGTGCGATCGCCGTAGTCGAGCGCCTGGCGCATGGAGTGCGTCACCATCATCGTCGTCAGCTTGCTCTCCGACACGATCTTGGCGGTCAGCTCCAGCACGAAGGCGGCCGTTTTCGGGTCCAGCGCGGCGGTGTGCTCGTCCAGCAGCAGGATGCGCGACGGCTGCAGCGAGGCCATCAGCAGGCTCACGGCCTGGCGCTGGCCACCCGAGAGCAGGCCGATGCGATCGGTCAGGCGGTTTTCGAGGCCCAAGTCCAGCCGGCGCAGTTGCTCGCGGAAAATCTCGCGCCACTTGCGGTTGGTCGCGAACGAGAAACCGCGACGCTGCCCGCGGCACATGGCCAGCGACATGTTCTCTTCGATGGTCAGGTTTTCGCAGGTGCCGGCCATCGGGTCCTGGAACACGCGGGCGACCTTGTCGGCGCGTTGCCACGCGGTCTTGCGCGTGACGTCTTCGCCGTCGATGGTGATGCTGCCCGAATCGACGATGTAGTCACCGCTGATGGAGTTCAGGAACGTCGACTTGCCGGCGCCGTTCGAGCCGATTACGGCCACGAACTGGCCTGACGGGATCTCGAGCGACAAGCCGCGCAGCGCGCGCGTCTCGATGGGCGTGCCGGGGTTGAAGGTGAGGGTGAGTCCTTGTGCGCTCAGCATGTCAGTTCCCCTTGGTACCGGTCTTGGCCAGCTTGCCGAACACCTTGCGACGCATGCCGGGCAGCACCAGGGCGATCACCACCAGCGCAGCGGTCACCATGTTCAGATCCTGCGCCTGCAGGCCGATGAAATCGCTGTTGAGCGCAAGGGCGATGAAGAAGCGATACAGGATCGCGCCGACCACCACGGCCAGCGTGGTCAGCACCAGGCGGCGGGCCGGCAGCACGGTCTCACCGATGATGACGGCGGCCAGGCCGATGACGATGGTGCCGATACCCATCGACACATCGGCGCCGCCCTGCGTTTGCGCGTAGAGCGCTCCAGCAAGCGCTACCAGTGCGTTCGACAGCGCCATGCCGGCCAGCGTGGCAGCGCCGGTGGCGATGCCCTGGGCGCGGGCCATGCGCGGGTTGGCGCCCGTGGCGCGCAGCGACAGGCCGATCTGCGTGGAGAAGAACCAGTCCACCAGCAGCTTGACCACTACCACCACGACAGCCAGCAGCACGGGGCGGAACACGTAGTCGGGCATCCATTCCGGCTGCAGCAGTGAGAAGACCGTGGGCTCGGAGATGAGCGGCACGTTTGGTTTGCCCATGATGCGCAGGTTGACCGAGTACAGCGCGATCATCATCAGGATACTGGCGAGCAGATCCATGATTTTCAGGCGCACGTTGAGCCAGCCCGTGATGAAGCCGGCAGCGGCACCGGCCAGGGTGCCACCCATCGTCGACACGAACGGATCGTGGCCGCCGGCGATGAGCGTGGCCGCCACGGCGCCGCCCATCGGGAAGCTGCCATCAACGGTGAGGTCAGGGAAATTAAGGATGCGGAAGGAAATCAGCACCCCGAGCGCCACGAGGCTGAAGATCAGACCGATCTCCAGGGCGCCGAGTAATGAAAACAGTGACATGACAGAGTGGGGCGCGGTGATTGGGCACCGGCCTGTGTGCAATGAACGGGGACGCTTGTGGGTAGCAGCGTAAGCGCCCGGCCATTATGCGGCGGATAGCCGCGTTGGGGCTCGGGCAGCCAGACCCGCGCCAGGCCGGCTCCGTCAGGCGGAAGCCGACCTGGCGCCTTGCGAGTTACTTGATGACTTCCTTGGCGTCCTTCAGCAGATCTGCCGACAGGGTCGCGCCTTGCTTCTTGGCCGCGCCTTCGTTCACGAACAGTTCCAGGTCGGTGCTGCCGGCCGACGCAATCGCGCCCGGCTTCTCACCCTTCAGGATGCGGGCGACGACCTTGCCGGTCTGCTGGCCCAGCTTGTAGTAGTTGATGCCCAGCGCAGCGATGGCACCACGCTTCACGCTGTCAGTGTCGCCGGCAACCAGCGGAATCTTCGCTTCGTTGGCCACTTTCACCAGCGATTCGTACGCCGACACCACGTTGTTGTCGGTGTTCGTGTAGATCACGTCGACCTTGCCGATCAGGTTCTTGGCCGCCGGCGCGATGTCCACGGTACGCGGTGCGGCCGACTCGACCAGCGTCATGCCTTGCGCCGACAGCAGCTTCTTCAGTTCAGTGACGACCACGACCGAGTTCGCTTCACCCGGGTTGTAGACCATGCCCACGCGCTTGGCATTCGGCACCACGCGCTTGATGAGGGCAATCTGCTTGTCCAGCGGCAGCTTGTCGGACACGCCGGTCACGTTGGTGCCGGTCGGCGCCCAGCTCTTGACCAGTTGCGCGGCAACCGGATCGGTCACGCCCGAATACACGACGGGGATGGACTTGGTGGCGGCCACAACAGCCTGCGCCGACGGCGTGGCGATGGCGATGATGGCGTCCGGCTTGTCGCCGATGAACTTGCGGGCGATCTGTGCGGCGGTGGCAGTGCTGCCTTGTGCGCTCTGGTATTCCCACTTCAGGTTCTTGCCTGCGTCAAAACCTTCGGCCTTGAGTTGTTCCTTGGCGCCGTCGCGGATGGCGTCGAGCGCCGGGTGCTCAACGATGGCCAGCACTTCGACCGACTTGGTGGCCTGGGCCAGTGCCGGTGCGGCTTGCAGCAGTGCCATCGGAATGGCGGCAAGCGCGGCAATGCGCAAGGCGTGCTTGAACGTGGACATAAGGATCTCCTGTTTCCTTTTGGGTGGTTTCGCTCTGGCGGCGAGCGGGATATGCCCGTGCCGGCGTGGTTGGTTTTTCAGACTCTCGATTCTTGAGCGCACCGAAGCAGTGCAATGCCGGCGCACGTGGGCGCACATTATGGGACAAATCGCAATGCTTTTCAGCAAACACTTCAAAAGAACTCGGGGGCAGGAAAGGGGATTCCGGTTGCGTGCGATGCAACGCAGCCATCAAATCAAAAAGGGGCACGAGGCCCCTTTTTTTACTGCCCCAACGGGCCGCGCTGCTTACTGGATCTTCGCTTTTTCGCGCAGGTCTTTCAGCATCGCCTGGAACTTGCTGCGTTGCCAGTTCTGGTCGCCCATCATCATTTCAAGCAGTTGCGGCTTGACGTCTTCGTACGACGGGATCTTCGCGTCGCGCGTGTCGTCCAGGCGGATCACGTGCCAGCCGAATTGCGTCTTGACCGGCGTCTGGGTGATCTGGCCCTTCTTCAGGCTGGTGAGCGCGGCCGAGAATTCCGGCACGTAGGTGCCCGGGTTCGCCCAGTCCAGATCGCCGCCGTTGGCGCCCGATCCCTTGTCTTTCGACTGCGCCTTGGCGATGTCTTCAAACTTGGCGCCGGCCTTCAGCTTGGCAATGATGGCCTTTGCGTCGGCTTCCTTGTCCACCAGGATGTGGTGGGCATGGTATTCCTTGCCGTTGCCGAACTGCGCCTTGATCTTGTCGTACTGCTTGTGCAGCTCTTCTTCGGTGGCGGGGCTGTTCTTGACGTAGTCTTCGAACTCGGCGGCCACGAGCACGTTCAGGCGGGCCGATGCCAGCTGTTCCTGAATGTCGTCGCGTTCCAGCAGGCCGCGCTTGGCGGCGTCCTGCTCGATCAGTTCACGGTCGACCAGCATGTCGCGGGCCTTGGCACGCAGCTCGGGCGATTCGGGCTGGCCCGACTTCTTGATCAGCGCGTCCACCTTGGCGCTCGGGATGGCTTTGCCGTTGACCACCGCGGCGTTTTGCGCCATAGCGGGAGCAACGGTCGCAGCAAAGGCAACAGCCAGCAGGCTGGCAGTGAGGCTGGAAATCTTCATGGGATTGCGTTCGAGGGAAGGACGAGTGAGCGTGGAATGCGCTTACGTGTTTTCTTCGGGAGTGACCGCGCGGATCGCCAGCGCATGGATTGCCGCCGGCCACAGCGTGTGCAGCGCATCATACACCATGCGATGACGCGCCAAACGGTTCTTGCCGGCAAAGGCCGCGCTGACAATTTCGACGTTGTAATGTCCGCCGCCGGAGGCCGCGCCGGCGTGTCCGGCGTGCTTGGCACTATCGTCTTCCACGACGAGGTGGGCGGGCTGAAACGCCTCGCGCAGAAGGCGTTCGATTTCTCGCGGATCGGCAGCCATCAGCGGTCGTCTCCGATGTTGTTGGCGTCGTTGGCCGCATTGGCGGGGCGCTCCTGCATGTGGCGCGCCAGCCAGACACTCTGCACGAGGATGAAGACCACCATCAGGCCCATCGAGCCGAACAGCTTGAAGTTGACCCACACGTCGGTGTCGAAGTTGTAGGCCACGTAGAGGTTCAGGCAGCCCATGGCCAGGAAGAACGCCGCCCACACCAGGTTCAGACGGGCCCAGAGCGGATCGGGCAGCGAAACCTGCTGCTCCATCATGGCGCGGATGAGGTTCTTGCGAACGAACACCACGCTGCCCAGCAGCACCACGCCAAACAGCCAGTACAGCACCGTAGGCTTCCACTTGATGAAGGTCTCGTTGTGGAAGATAAGCGTGGCGCCGCCAAACACGCCGATGATGAGCAGCGACAGCCACTGCATCGCGTCGACCTTGCGGTGCTTGAACCACACCCAGGCGATCTGCAGCACGGTGGCGACCATCGCGACGGTGGTCGCCACATAAATACCGGCCACCTTGAAGGCAGCAAAGAACAGGATGACCGGGAACAGATCGAACAGGAATTTCATGCGGGAACGCGCTTAGGCGGGCAGATGCGGAAGATCAATCGCCGAATTTTAGCGCAGCCGAGTTAATGCAATACCGCAGGCCGGTGGGCGCAGGGCCATCTTCGAACACGTGGCCAAGGTGCGCGCCACAGTTCTTGCACTGCACTTCGATGCGCAGCATGCCGTGCGAGCGGTCGGTTTTGTCGGCGATCACCTCGCCGTTGATGGGCTGGAAATAGCTCGGCCAGCCGCAGCCCGCATCAAACTTGGTCGACGATTCAAACAGCGGCGTGCCGCAGCAGACGCAGTTGTAGACGCCCCGGTCCCAGTGGTCCCAGTACTTGCCTGTGAAGGGGCGTTCGGTGGCGGCTTCGCGGGTGACGCGGTATTCGATGTCGGAGAGTTGGTCGCGCCATTCGGCGTCGGACTTCGTGACGGTCATGGTGATGAGACTCCTTGTTGGATTCGGCAACCGCGGGATGGAAGCGATCGGGCGGCTGACGTTGTTTTGTCGTGCTGCCGCGGTAATCCTGACAGGCGCGGATTAGAGCACGGTGTCAGTTCCGGCGCATCACGCCTGCCTGCATGTCGGCATGCCGGATTACGACGAGCAGCTCACTTCCAGCGATGACGCCCAATCGGGCGCAGGCTGCGCGTAGTGCTCGAAGCCGGGGTGGTCGTCAAACGGGCGGGCCAGCACGGCGCGCAGGTTTTCGACTTCGGAGAAATCCTTTTCCTTGGCGCGGCGGATGGCGATTTCAGCCAGGTGGTTGCGCAGCACGTATTTCGGGTTGACGCGGTGCATGGCTGCCGCGCGCTGGTCGTCGGATTGCGGTTCGGCCTGCAAGCGCTGGCGATAGGCAGCAAGCCACACGTCTGCGGCCGCGCGGTCGAAGAAGAAATCACGCACGGTGCGCGCTTCTGCCGCGGCAGGCGTGTCGTCACGGCGCACGTCGGCAAGGTGGCGGAAGAACAGCGTGTAATCGGTGCGTTGTGTGTGCAGCAGCTTGAAGAGGTCGCCGAACAGCGTTTCGTCTTCGTCCTGTGCGGTGGAAAGGCCAAGCTTGGCGCGATAACGTGCGTAGAACGTTGCGCCGTAGACGTCGCGGTAGGTCAGCAGCACGTTTTGCGCGGCGTCGATCGCGGGTTGCGCCTGGGCTTCGTCGCTCAAGTTGACGAAAACGTCGGGATCTTCGCCGAACAGCGGCAGCAACGCCTGCGCGAGGCAGAACAGGTTCCAGTAGCCGATCTGTGGCTGCTGAGCGTAGGCGTAACGGCCGCCGGTGTCGGAGTGGTTGCAGATGTGGTTGGCGTTGAAACCATCCAGGAAGCCGAACGGGCCGTAGTCGAGCGTGAGACCGAGGATCGACATGTTGTCGGTGTTCATCACGCCGTGGCAAAAGCCAACGGCTTGCCAGTCGGCCATCAGTTCAGCGGTGCGGCGGGCGAGTTCACGCAGCAGGGCGAGATACGGTTGCGGCTCGCTGCGGCAGGCGGGGTAGAAGCGGTCGATGACGTAATCGGCAAGTGCGCGAAGCTGGGGCAGTTGTTCGCTGGCCGAAAAGTGCTCGAAGTGGCCAAAGCGTACGAACGACGGCGCGAGGCGCGTGACAACGGCGGCGGTTTCGATCTCTTCGCGGCGAATGGGGGCGTCGGCACCGGTCACGCACAGGGCGCGTGTGGTTGGAATGCCGAGGCCTGCCATGGCTTCCGAGCACAAAAACTCGCGGATGGACGAGCGCAGCACGGCGCGCCCGTCGCCCATGCGCGAATACGGCGTACGGCCGGCACCTTTGAGCTGGACTTCGCAGGGGCCTTCGGCGGTCTGCAGCTCGGCCAGCAACAGCGCGCGGCCATCGCCCAGTTGGCCAGCCCACACGCCGAACTGGTGGCCTGAATAGACGGTGGCAAGCGGATCGCTCCAGGGGGCGACGGCGTTACCGGTAAAGACAGCCAGCCCTGCGGGGGTGTCAAGTTCCGCCCGCGAGATGCCAAGCGACGCTGCAGCGTCTGGTGAAAAACCCACGAGATACGGCGTGCCGATCGGCCCTGAAGGCATGGGCATGGGCGGCAGGCGCGTCAGAAAGCGTTCGCCAAGCGCAGAAAAACCAGCGGCCGCGGCGGGGCGGCCGGGCCAGTCGAAAGGGCTCGCAAGGGAATCGTCAGGCAAGGCGGCAGGGGAAGAAGTCATAGGGTGGGGCGGCAGGGCAGGCGGCCGATAGCACAGGAAACGGCGCAAAAACAGTGCCGAACCTTCAAACGTTGTGCGCTTTGCAGCGCAGCAAAATACGCTTTACGTAGGGGAAAACGCCATGTTGAGACGCAGCAACGCTATCGCGTATTGTACTTGCGAGTAAAGAAAGCTGCAGCCTGCGAACCCTTGCACCACAACGATTCGCACGGTTTTTCAGATGGCCGGGTAAACATGGGGGCCGATGTGGCAGCGCACAACAATATCCCGTTGACGTGCTTGGCGATCACGGGAACAATCGGCCAAAAAATAGAACGGTTGTTCAGTTTTTTCTAGGAGACACCATGGCCCTGATGGGACAAATGATGAGCGCCCCTTTGCTCGTCTCGACCATCATCGAACATGCAGCGCGCAATTCCGGTTCGACTGAAGTCGTGTCGCGCCGTGTCGAGGGCGATATCCATCGCACCACGTACCGGCAAGTGCGAGACCGCTCCAAGCAACTGGCAAATGCGCTGGCCGCACTCGGTGTGCAGCCCGGCGAGCGCGTCGGTACGCTGGCCTGGAACGGCTATCGCCACCTTGAAATCTATTACGGCGTGTCTGGTTCGGGCTCGGTGTGCCACACCATCAACCCGCGGCTGTTTCCCGACCAGATCGCCTACATCGTCAATCACGCTGAAGATCAGTACGTCTTCTTCGACCTGACGTTCGTGCCGCTCATCGAGGGCATTGCGCCGCATTGCCCGAACGTGAAGGGCTGGGTGGCAATGACCGATCGCGCGCACATGCCCACCTCCAGTGTGCCGATGCTCTGCTACGAAGAGCTGCTGGACGCGCAAAGCGCCGACTACACCTGGCCGCAGTTCGACGAAAACACCGCAGCCGGCCTGTGCTACACGTCGGGCACCACGGGCAACCCGAAGGGCGCGTTGTATTCGCATCGATCCACGGTGCTGCATTCATATGCGTCAGCATTGCCTGATGCCCTTGGGTGCTCGGCGCAGGACGTGATCCTGCCGGTGGTGCCGATGTTCCACGTCAACGCCTGGGGGCTGCCGTATTCGGTGCCGTTGGTGGGTGCCAAGCTGGTCTTCCCGGGGCCGAAATTGGATGGCGCCTCGCTGTATGAGCTGTTCGAGCAGGAGAAGGTGACGTTCTCCGCCGGCGTGCCGACCGTGTGGCTAGGCTTGCTGCAACACGTGCAGGCCAACAAGCTGAAATTCTCGACGTTCCGCAAGACCGTGATTGGCGGTTCGGCTGCGCCGCCGGCCATGATCCGCACGCTCAAGGAACTGGACGTGGAAGTCATCCATGCGTGGGGCATGACCGAGATGTCACCACTGGGCACCACATGCAAGCTGATGGGCAAGCATGCAGACCTGCCCGATGAGGCCAAGCAGCACGTGCTCGAGCGCCAAGGCCGCGCCATCTACGGCGTCGAAATGAAGATCGTCGATGCTGAAGGCCAAGAACTGCCGTGGGACGGCAAGGCCTTTGGCGATCTCTACGTGCGCGGGCCGTGGACGATCCAGAGCTATTACCGCAACGACAAGTCGCCCCTGGTCGACGGCTGGTTCCCCACGGGTGACGTGGCGAACATCGATGCCGACGGCTACATGCAGATCACGGATCGCAGCAAGGACGTGATCAAGTCCGGCGGCGAGTGGATCTCGTCCATCGATGTGGAAAACGTGGCCGCTGCGCACCCCGGCGTGCACATGGCCGCGTGCATCGCATGCCATCACCCCAAGTGGGACGAACGCCCGCTGCTGGTGGTGATGAAGAAGCCCGGTGTGGAACTCACGCGCGAGGAGATGCTCAAGTTCTTCGAAGGCAAGGTCGCCAAGTGGTGGATTCCGGATGACGTGGTGTTCGTCACCGAAATTCCGCTCACGGCCACCGGCAAGATGCAGAAGCTGAAACTGCGCGAGCAGTTCAAGGATTATCAGTTCCCCGCTGTACAGGCTTAGCTACATATAGAAACCGCCGCCCGTGCACGGGTCACCCCGGCACGAGGACGGCGGACGTAAGACAACCGGATCAGGGCCGGCCGCCGCGCGACGGACACGTCGACGCGGTGGGATGAAGCCCGGGCGCGTTGCAACCTGGAGACGCAAGCAGCCGCACGCCCACCAGAGGCACGCGGAGAGTGACTCGCCGGCGGCTCCACCACATGAAGGAGACACGCATGACGAAGTTCCGTCCGTTGGTTGTGGCTGTTGCATGTGTTGCGGCAATCGGTGGGGCAGTCCTGCCCACTGCATCGTCCGCCGCCGAAACCGTGAAGATCGCCTGGATCGATCCGTTGTCCGGCCTGATGGGTGCGCTGGGCCAGAACCAGTTGCGCAGCTGGCAGTACATCGCCGATCTCGCCACGCAGAAGAACTGGGCCGGCGACGGCACGAAGTTCGAAGTGGTGGGCTTTGACAACAAGCTCTCGCCGCAGGAAAGCCTGACGGCCCTCAAGCAGGTGGCCGATCAGGGCATCCATTACATCGTGCAGGGCAACGGCTCGAGCGTCGGCATGGCGCTGGAAGATGCCGTGGCCAAGTACAACGAGCGTAATCCGGGCAAGGAAATCGTTTATCTGAACTACGCTGCGGTGGATCCGGATATGACGAACAGCAAGTGCAATTACTGGCACTTCCGCCTGGACGCCAACTCCGACATGAAGATGGAAGCGCTGACCAGCTTCCTGGCGAAGGATCCGAAGGTCAAGAAGGTCTACCTGATCAACCAGAACTATTCGTTCGGCCATCAGGTGGCGCGTGCGGCCAAGGAATACCTCAAGCGCAAGCGTCCGGACATCGAGATCGTGGGTGAAGACCTGCACCCGCTGGCGCAGGTGAAGGACTTCTCGCCGTACGTGTCGAAGATCAAGTCGTCGGGTGCCGATACCGTCATCACCGGCAACTGGGGCAGCGACTTGGCCCTGCTGATCAAGGCCGGCAAGGATGCAGGCTTGAACGCGAACTTCTATACGTACTACGCCTCGACCACGGGCGTGCCGACAGCGATGGGTTCTGCAGGCGCAGATCACGTGAAGTACGTGGGCTACTGGAACGTCAACAACGACGGCTTCAAGGGCGCCGATATCGTCGAGGGCTACAAGAAGAAGTACAACGACGATTACTACCTCATGGCCTCGTATACCGGCATCGCCATGCTGGCCAAGGCCATCAAGCAGACCAAGTCTGTCGAGCCTGCCAAGGTTGCCAAGGCCTTTGAAGGCATGAAGGTCGACAGCCTGAACGGCACCTTCGAGATGCGCGCGTCTGACCACCAGGGCCAGCAGCCGCTCTACATCGCCACCTGGGAAAAGACGAACGGCAAGAACGTCAAGTTCGACCAGGAGAACACCGGCTACGGCTGGAAGACCGACGCTGTGCTCGATCAGTACGTCGCGTCGCAGCCGACCTCCTGCCAGATGAAGCGTCCGCAGTAAGGGCGCGGGTGGTGTGCCGAAGGGCTGCCCGATGCTATCGTGCGGCGATGTTTTAAACGGAGTCCATGGGCCACGCATTGATGCGTGCGTCCCATGCTCCGCCGAATCTGCTGGAAGGGCTGCAGCGTGGAATTTCTAGTCATCAATCTCTTGAATGGCATCAGCTACGGGCTGTTGCTGTTCATGTTGTCTTCGGGCCTGACGCTGATCTTCAGCATGATGGGTGTTCTCAATTTTGCGCATGCCAGCTTCTACATGCTGGGCGCGTATTTCGCCTATGTCGTCAGCGGCTATCTGGGCTTCTGGGCCGCGCTGATCGTGGCGCCGCTGCTCGTGGGTGCGCTGGGCGCCGTGGTCGAGCGCTACGGCCTGCGCACGGTGCACCGCTATGGCCATGTCGCCGAACTGCTGTTTACCTTCGGTCTGGCCTATCTGATTGAAGAAGGCGTGAAGCTGGTGTGGGGCTTGCCCGCCGTGGCGTACCGCGTGCCGGACGCACTGGACGGCCCGCTGTTCACGCTGTTCACCTCGTCGTTCCCCAAGTACCGCGCCTTCATGATGCTGGTGTCGCTGCTGATGCTGGTTGGCATCTTCCTGCTGCTCACGCGCACGCGTATCGGGCTCGTCATTCAAGCCGCGCTGACGCATCCGGACATGGTCGAAGCGCTGGGCCACAACGTGCCGCGCGTGTTCATGCTGGTGTTCGGCGGCGGCTGTGCGCTGGCCGGCTTGGCGGGTGTGATTGGCGGCAATGCGTTCGTGACCGAGCCATCGATGGCGGCAGCGGTCGGCTCCATCGTCTTCGTGGTGGCGGTCGTGGGTGGCATGGGGTCTCTGGTGGGGGCGTTCATCGCGTCGCTGCTGATCGGCTGCATCCAGACCTTTGCCGTCACGCTTGATATCTCAGTGACGAGCGTGCTGGAGAAGATCGGCGTCACGCTCAATCCGGACGTGCCGCTCATCTCTGTCTGGAACCTGACGATTGCGCAAGTCGCACCGGTGCTGCCGTATCTGCTGCTGGTGCTGATGTTGATCTTCCGCCCGCGCGGGCTGATGGGTACGCGGGAGAGCTAAATGGAACGCACCATGCACCAACAAGCGCAACAACAAGCCGCGCTGCCGGCCAACGATCGAGCGCGGACGATGAAATTCAAGCCGGTCAATCTTGCTCGCTGGCTGCTCTGGGGCACCACCGCGCTGGTAATGATCGTGCTGCCGCTCATCTGGCCGCAAGGTTTTGCCATCACGCTGCTCTCGCAGATGGGCATCATGATCATCTTCGCGCTCTCGTACAACATGCTGCTTGGCCAGTCCGGCATGCTGTCGTTCGGGCACGCGGTGTACGCCGGCCTGGGCGCCTTCATGGCGGTGCACGCGCTCAACAAGGTCGGCGCCATGCAGACGCTGGGCATCGGCGGGCCGCTCGCCGTTGCGCTATTGCCTATTGCGGGTGGCCTGGGCGGTGCGCTGTTCGGCGTGATCTTCGGCTACGTCACCACCAAGAAGGCCGGCACGACGTTCGCCATGATCACGCTCGGTATCGGCGAGATGGTGTTTGCCAGCGCGTTGATGTTTCCGGACTTCTTTGGTGGCGAGGGCGGTGTCTCCACGAACCGCAGCATCGGCGACGCGCTGTTTGGCGTGACGTTCGGGCCGGGGCGCCAGGTGTATTACCTGATTGCCGCGTGGTGCCTGATTTCGATGGCGCTGATGTATGCGTGGACGCAGACCCCCCTGGGCCGCATCGCCAACGCCGTACGCGATAACCCCGAGCGTGTGGAGTTCATCGGCTACAACACGCAGCGCGTGCGCTTTCTGGTGGTGATCCTGTCCGCGTTTTTCGCGGGCATTGCCGGCGCACTGTCCTGCATCAACTTTGAGATCGTGACGGCCGAGAACGTGTCTGCAGTGCGCTCGGGCTCGGTGCTGCTGGCGGCCTTCATTGGCGGCATGGGCAGCTTCTTCGGGCCGATCATCGGCGCGGTGCTCACGGTGTTCTTTACCGTGGCGCTGTCGGGCATCACCAAGGCGTGGCTGCTGTACCTGGGGTTGTTCTTTGTGCTGATGGTCATGTACGCGCCAGGCGGCATCGCCAGTCTTCTGGTCATGCACCTGCCGATCCTTCGGCGCGGCAAGCTCAAGACGCTGCTGCCGGCTTACGGGGTGGCGATCGTGCCGGCCATCATCCTGCTGGTTGCGTTGATCGCCACCGTGGAAATGATCTACGCCGTGCAGGACGACGCCTCGGGTGGCGTGGCCACGCTGTTTGGCCTGTCTGTCGAACCGAATACCTTCAAGCCGTGGATCGTTACCGCCGTGCTGTGGCTGGTGGGCGCCTTCGGCCTGCGTGCCGCGGCTGGCAAGCTGCGCACCGCTTGGGATCACGCATTGCAGGAGCCGCAACCATGAGCCAACCGACATCTGGGCCGACCGCTGCGCTCGAGTTGCGCGATGTTCGCAAGCGCTTTGGCGCAACGGAAATCATCCGAGGGGTCAACCTCACCATTGGCAAGGGCGAGCGCCATGCGCTCATCGGCCCGAACGGCGCTGGCAAGTCGACCACGTTCAACTTGATCTCGGGCCGCTTTCCGGCCAGCTCGGGCAGCGTGCGCCTGAACGGCGAAGAGATCAGCGGTTTGGCGCCGTTTGAGATCAACCGCAAGGGCCTGTCGCGCAGCTTCCAGATCACCAACATCTTTCATCGGTTGTCGGTGTTCGAGAACCTGCGCTGCGCGGTGCTCTGGTCGCTCGGCTACAAATATTCGTTCTGGCACAAGCTGGCCGAGCTGCGTGACGCACGCGAGCGCGCTGAAGAAGTGCTCGAGCAGATCGGCATGACACATCGGCGAGACGCCGCCGCGGGCCTGCTGACCTACGCCGAGCAACGAGCGTTGGAAATCGGTATAACCATTGCGGGCGGTGCCGACGTGATCCTGCTGGATGAGCCGACCGCCGGCATGAGCCGATCTGAATCTGACCACGCGGTGGACCTCATCCGCAAGGTCACGGTCGGCAAGACGCTGGTGATGGTCGAGCATGACATGAGCGTGGTATTTGGCCTGGCCGACCGCATCTCGGTGCTCGTCTATGGCGAAGTGATCGCCACCGACACGCCCGAAGCCATTCGCAATAACCGTCGCGTGAAAGAGGCCTACCTCGGCACCACGCTGGACGAACCTGCAGGAGCGCATTGATGGCAACGAATACTCCGATGTTGGAGGTGCGCGACCTGCACGCGTACTACGGCAAGAGCCACATCCTGCACGGCGTCGACATGCACGTCGGCGAGGGCGAGATCGTTGCGCTACTCGGGCGCAATGGGGTGGGGCGTTCGACCCTGGCCAAATCCATCATGGGCATGGTCCGGCACGAAGGCGAAATCCTGCTGCGCGGCAAAAGCGTGAGCGGCCTGCGAACCTTTGAAGTCGCACACAAGGGCATCGGCTATGTGCCCGAGAACCGCGATATCTTCCCCACGCTGACGGTGCGGCAGAACCTGCTGCTTGGCGAGAAACGCAACCCGAGTCAGCCCAAGCCGCGTTGGCAGGTGGAAGACATGTATCAGATGTTCCCGCGTTTGAAGGAGCGCGAGAACACGGCTGCGGGTGTGCTGTCAGGCGGCGAGCAGCAGATGCTGACGCTTTGCCGCACGCTGATGGGGGACCCCGACTTCATCATCATCGACGAGCCCACCGAAGGTCTTGCGCCGCTGGTGGTGACGCTTGTCGGCGAGTATTTGAAGACGCTCAAGGAGCGGGGGATCTCCGTGCTGCTGGTGGAGCAGAAACTGGCCATTGCCCTCGACATTTCACAGCGGGTGTATGTGATGGGGCACGGTCAGATCGTGTTTGAGGGGACGCCCCAGCAGTTGAAAGCCGATGCGAAGGTCCGGCAGGAGTGGCTGGAGGTTTAAACGCCGCAGGTCGATCCACGGCGTACAGATGGCCCGCATGGACAACCGTGCGGGCATTTTTTTTCAGTCAGTTGACGACTGTGCCCGCCGCAGAGGCTTCCGTGGTCGCCTTGGCCTGCTGCAGATGCTCGGCGCTGAACTGCATCTCCGAATACTTCACAAAGCGCGTCTTGAACTTCCAGCGGTAAGCCAGCCAGATCACCACGAACAGGATCACGCCGCAATACGTTGCGATGAAGGCGCCGAAGTTGTCGACCGGCGCAAACAGCGCCTTGGTGTTCTGCCCAAGAATGATCACCACGCACAGGATCGCCACCATGATCGGCCCGAAAGGGAAGAACGGCGACCGATACGCCAGTTGCGCCACGGAATGCCCCTGGCTCGTGAACCCCTTGCGGAACCGGTAGTGCGCCAGCGCAATACCGAACCAGGCGATGAAGCACGTGACCGCAGACGTATTCAGCAGCCACAGGTAAACCACCTGGTCGCCAAACAATGAACTGAAGAAGCACAGTGCGCCAACCGCCGACGTGGCCAGCAGCGCGCGGTGCGGCACGCCGTTGGCCGACACCTTGGCAAACCAGCGCGGCGCCTGACCTTCAAGCGACAGGTCGTACAGAATCCGCGTCGACACATAGAGGCTCGACGTGCCGGACGACAGCAGCGCGGTCAGCACCACCGCATTCATCATCCCAGCCGCAAACGCAAGGCCCGCATGCTGGAACACCAGCGCAAACGGGCTGACGCCGACGTCCGTCGCTTCATTGCGCAGCAGGTTCGGGTCGGTGTACGGCAACAGCACGCCGATGATCAGGATCGCCAGCACGTAGAACAGCAGGATGCGCCAGAACGTCTGGCGGATGGCGCGCGGGATCGTGCGGGAGGGGTTCTCCGCCTCGCCGGCGGCCACGCCAATCGTCTCGACGCCCTGGAACGAGAACCCGGCGATCATCGCCACGCCGACCATGGCCGGCACGCCGCCCACGAACGGCGCATCGCCCACGGTGAAGTTCTGCCAACCCGACTGCGGCCCGCCGTGCATGATGCCGAAGATCATCGCCAGGCCGATCAGCAGGAACACGACGATGGTCACCACCTTGATCATCGAGAACCAGTATTCCGCCTCGCCAAAACCGCGCACGGAGAAGGCGTTGAGGCCAAACATCAGCAGCAGGAATGCGGCGCTCCAGACCATGCCCGACACGCCTGGGAACCAGTACTTCATCACGAGTTGCGCGGCAGCCAGTTCCACGGCAACGGACACGGCCAGCGCAAACCAGTAGTTCCATCCGAGCGCAAAGCCGAAGCCTTCTTCGACATACAGGCGGCTGTAAGTCACGAACGAGCCCGAGACGGGCAGATGCACCGCCAGCTCGCCAAGACTCGTCATCAGGCAATAGACCATCACGCCGATCAGCGTGTAGGTCAGCAGTGCGCCGCCGGGGCCAGCCTGCGCGATGGACGCTCCGGACGCAACGAACAGCCCCGTGCCGATGGCGCCGCCCAGGGCAATCATCATCAGGTGGCGCGAGCGCAGGCGTCGGCGCAGTTCGGATTGGGCTTCGAGGCCGGTGGGGGTGATGGGTGTATGCATAGCCGGTGGCGCCGGAGCGGGCGCCCCAATAAAAACGCCCGCCGGATGCTGTGCAACCGGCTGGCGGAGCGGGGGGGATTACTGCGTACGGTTTGCGACGGTCGGCAATTCGGGGCCGGGGTCTTGGCCGGCCAGCGAATCGCGCAGCACCGGCGGGCGCGGGAAGTGCATGTTCTGGTACCGGACAATGCCGCCGCCGCGCACTAGCCGGTAGCCGATCCAGATCAGGAAGAAGACCGGGATGCCGATGTACGTGGCGATCACCGCTGGCCAATCGACGGTGCCGGTGGTGAATGCCTGGTAGTTCTGGCCGAGCGTGATGACCAGGCACAGTCCAAACGCGAACAACGGGCCATATGGAAAGAACTTGGAGCGGTACGGCAACTGCGCCGGATCATGCCCCTGCGCCACAAGCCCCTTGCGGAACCGATAGTGGCTGATGGCAATGCCAAGCCATGCCACGAAGCCGGTCATGCCCGAGGTGTTCAGCAGCCACAGGTAGACCGTCTTGTCGCCATACAACGAACTCAAGAAGCAGAGCGCGCCGACGGCGGTCGTGGCCAGCAGCGCATTGCGTGGCACACCGTTCCGGGTAAGTTGCGCAAAGATGCGCGGCGCGCGGCCCTCGGTGGCCAGGTTGTAGAGCATCCGCGTGGACGCATACATGCCCGAATTGCCGGCCGACAGCACCGCCGTCAGGATCACCGCGTTCATCAGGCCTGCAGCGAACGCAAGGCCTGCGTGCTTGAAAACGAGCGTGAAAGGGCTCACGCCAATGTTCGTCACTTCCGTCGAGAGCAGATTCGGATCGGTGTACGGCACCAGCACGCCGATGATGAAGATGGCCAGCACGTAGAACAGCAGGATCCGCCAGAACACTTGCTTGACCGCACGCGGAATGGTGCGCGCCGGGTCGGCCGATTCGCCGGCCGCCACGCCAATCAGCTCCGTCCCCTGGAACGAGAATCCCGCGATCATCGCCACGCCGATCATCGCCGGCAGCCCGCCGACGAACGGCGCATCACCGATCGTCAGGTTCTGCAGGCCCGATTGCGGACCGCCCTTCATGATCCCGAAGATCATCGCCAGGCCAATGCCGATAAAGAAGATGACGGTGACGACCTTGATGAGTGCGAACCAGTATTCCGCCTCGCCAAAGCCGCGCACCGAGATGGCGTTGAGCAGAAACATGATGGCGAGGAAAACGGCACTCCACAGCACGCCCGGCACATCGGGAAACCAGTAATGCATGACGAGCTGCGCGGCCGCCAGCTCAACGGCAATCGTCACAGCCCAGTTGTACCAATAGTTCCAGCCAAGCGCGAAGCCGAAGCCTTCGTCCACATACAGCGCGCCGTAGGTGGCAAACGATCCGGAAACGGGCATGTAAGCGGCAAGCTCGCCCAGGCTGGTCATCAGGAAATAGACCATTGCCCCGATGAGGATATAGGCGGCGAGTGCGCCTCCGGGGCCTGCCTGCGAGACCGACGCGCCCGAGGCCACGAAAAGCCCGGTGCCGATCGACCCGCCGATGGCGATCATGGTGAGATGGCGCGCGCGCAAGGTGCGGCGCAAGCCCGGCGTCTCTGAAGACGGGGTAACGTGTTCTGACATGGATACAGAGTGGTCGATTTTGCTCGGATCGCGAATCAAATCGACGAAATGTGACGAAACGTTCCCGCGCCTGTTGGGCGTCCGGCGAACGAAATGCGCGACTCTATCAAAACCGTCACGCAGCGGGCAAAAAATCCATGCTGCGTCACACGCGTTTGAACCCGTCGGGGCCCGTCGCATCGCCCGCCAGACGGCGCCGTGCAGCGCAAAAATAAAAATTGAACGACCGTGCTATTTTGTGTATTCTGTGTCGAGTCGCGGCCTTACCGCGCGTTAAAAAAACGATAGTTGAGAGACAGTTCAACCGCGAGGCACGGCGCGCCTGATCTGCCGGCCCTCGCATCACCAAAGGAACCAGCATGACTGCGGAGTACAAGGTCCAGGACGGCGTTGCCGTCATCACGCTCAGCAACCCGCCCGTCAACGGCCTTGGCCACTCCACGCGCCTGGGCATCGTCGAGGGCATGGTGAAAGCGGGCGACGACGCCAACGTCAAGGCCATCGTGATCACCGGTGCGGGCAAGGCCTTCTCGGGCGGCGCAGATATCCGTGAGTTCAACACCCCCAAGGCCACGCAAGAGCCGACACTGCACGCCGTCATCAAGGCAGTGGAGTCGAGCAGCAAGCCGGTCGTGGCGGCCATCCATTCGGTGGCGATGGGCGGTGGGCTGGAACTGGCGATGGGCTGTCACTACCGCGTGGCCGCACCGGGCGCGCAGATCGCGCTGCCGGAAGTGAAGCTGGGCATTCTGCCGGGCGCAGGCGGCACGCAGCGTCTGCCGCGCGCGATCGGCCTGGAGCCGGCGCTGAACATGATCGTTTCCGGCAACGCCATTCCGTCGGAAAAGCTGGCCAAGAGCGGCCTGTTCGACCAGATGATCGAAGGCGACCTGATGGCCGGCGCCATTGACTTCGCGCTGAAAGCTGCTGCCGAAGGCAAGCTGCCGAAGCTGCGAGATCGCAAGGTCGAGCACGACAATCCGCAAGGTTTCTTGCAATTCGCCCGTAACACGGTGGCCGCTGTCGCCAAGAACTTCCCGGCGCCAGGCAAGTGCGTCGACGCCGTGCAGGCCGCGGTGGAAAAGCGCTTTGACGACGGTATCAAGTTCGAGCGCGAGCTGTTCATTGAGTTGGTGAATACGCCGGAATCGCGCGCCCTGCGCCATGCGTTCTTCGGCGAACGCGCAGCGAGCAAGATTCCCGACGTGCCGGAAGACACGCCGGTGCGCAAGGTGGAGAAGGTCGCCGTGATCGGCGCCGGCACGATGGGCGGCGGTATCTCGATGAACTTCCTGAACGCAGGCATTCCGGTCACGATGCTGGAAACCAAACAGGAAGCGCTGGACCGCGGTGTGGCCACCATCCGCAAAAATTACGAAAACAGCGCCAAGAAGGGCAAGCTCACGCAAGAGAAGGTCGAGCAGCGCATGGCTCTGCTGACCCCGACGCTGTCCTACGACGACATCAAGGACGCCGACCTCGTCATCGAGGCCGTGTTCGAAGAAATGGGCGTCAAGGAAGTCGTGTTCAAGAAGCTGGACGAAGTCGTCAAGCAGGGCGCGATCCTGGCGTCGAACACGTCCACGCTGGATGTCGACAAGATCGCCAGCTTCACCAAGCGTCCGCAGGACGTGGTCGGCATGCACTTCTTCAGCCCGGCCAACGTGATGAAGCTGCTGGAAGTCGTGCGCGGCAAAGAGACGGCCAAGGACGTGCTGGCCACCGTCATGAAGCTGTCCAAGGCCATCAAGAAGACGGCGGTCGTGTCCGGCGTGTGCGATGGCTTCATCGGCAACCGCATGATCGAGCAATACAGCCGCCAGGCGGGTTATCTGCTGGACGAAGGCGCGCTGCCGGAGCAGGTCGACAAGGCCATCGAAAAGTTCGGCTTTGCGATGGGCCCGTTCCGCATGGGCGATCTGGCTGGCAACGACATCGGCTGGGCCATCCGCAAGCGCCGCGCTGTGGACAAGCCGGACATCGTCTATTCGAAGACCGCCGATCTGCTGTGCGAGATGGGCCGCTTTGGCCAGAAGACCGGCGGCGGCTGGTACGACTACAAGGCGGGCGACCGCAAGCCGTATCCGAACCAGCAGGTCAACGACATGATCGTCCAGCATTCGAAGGATCTGGGCATCACCCGCCGCAAGATTTCGGACGAAGAAATCGTCGAGCGCCTGGTGTTCGCGCTGGTCAACGAAGGCGCGAAGATCCTGGAAGAGGGCATTGCCTCCAAGGCGTCGGATATCGACATGGTCTACCTGACCGGCTACGGCTTCCCGCTGTTCCGCGGTGGCCCGATGCTCTACGCAGACACCGTCGGCCTGTACAACGTTGCGCAAGCCATGCACCGCTATAGCAAGGGCTACCACGGGGAAGCCTGGAAGGTCGCGCCGCTGCTGCAGAAGCTGGCCGACGAAGGCAAGGGCTTCAACGGCTGATGCGGGGCTAACGGACCAAGCGACTAAGCAACCGCCATGCAACTCACGCCCACCGATTGCCTGCTGATCATCGACGTGCAGAACGATTTTCTGCCCGGCGGCGCGCTGGCCGTGCCGGAAGGCGACCAAGTCGTCCCGGTCGTCAATCAGCTCGCCCAGGCATTCGGCCGCGTGGTGCTGACGCAGGACTGGCACCCGAGCGAGCACGTGTCGTTCGCCGCCAACCATGCGGGAACGCAGCCGTTCGGCACGATCGATCTGCCGTACGGCCAGCAGGTGCTGTGGCCGGTGCACTGCGTGCAGCACAGCGCAGGCGCCGCGCTGGCTGACAACCTGGACGTGCCGCATGCGCAGTTGATGGTTCGCAAGGGCTATCACCCGCACATCGACAGCTACTCCGCATTTTTTGAAGCGGATCGCAAGACGCCGACCGGCCTGCTGGGCTACCTGCGCGAGCTTGAAATCAAGCGCGTGTTCTGCGTTGGGCTGGCCACCGATTTCTGCGTGGCGTGGTCAGCGCTGGATGCGCGTGCCGCCGGGCTGGAAGTTGCCGTCATCGAGGATGCGTGCCGCGCGATCGACCTGAACGGGTCGCTTACGCAGGCGTGGCAGCGGATGACGGAGGCGGGCATCGCGCGGTTGCAGTCGCCGGACGTTTTGAACACCTTGTCTTGAACGGATAACGGAATACATCGGGCGCTGCCGAAGCCGCGCCCGCCACCAGATACGAGGAGCAACACCATGACCGAAGCAGTCATCGTTTCCACCGCACGTACCGGCCTGGCCAAGAGCTGGAAGGGCGCCTTCAACATGACGCACGGCGCCACGCTGGGCGGCCATGCGGTTCAGCACGCCATCGAGCGCGCCAAGATCGAGCCGGGCGAAGTGGAAGACATCCTGATGGGCTGTGCGAACCCGGAAGGTGCAACGGGCGCCAACATCGCGCGCCAGATCGCCCTGCGTGCCGGTTGCCCCGTGACCGTGCCGGGCGCAACCGTCAACCGCTTCTGCTCGTCGGGCCTGCAGACCATCGCCATGGCCGCGCAGCGCGTGATTGCCGATGAAGGCGACATCTTCGTGGCCGGCGGCGTGGAATCCATCTCGTGCGTGCAGCAGGAAATGAACCGCCACATGATGACCGAAGGCTGGCTCAACAAGCACAAGCCGGAAATCTATTGGAACATGCTCCAGACCGCCGAGAACGTCGCCAAGCGCTACAACATCGCCAAGGAGCGCATGGACGAGTACGGCGTGCAAAGCCAGCAGCGCGCCGCCGCCGCTGCTGCTGCCGGCAAGTTCAACGACGAAATCGTCCCGATGACGACGGTGATGGGCGTGGCCGATGCCAAGACCGGCCAGCTCATGACCCGCGAAGTCACCATCTCCGCCGACGAAGGGATTCGCCCCGACACGACGCTTGAAGGCGTGGCAAAGATTCGCTCCGCAGTGCCGGGCGGCGTCATCACGGCAGGCAATGCCAGCCAGTTCTCAGACGGCGCATCGGCTGCCGTGGTGATGAATGGCAAGGTGGCAGCCGCCAAGGGCCTGCAGCCGCTGGGCGTGTTCCGTGGCTTTGCCGTAGCCGGTTGCGAGCCGGATGAAATGGGTATCGGCCCGGTGTTTGCCGTGCCCAAGCTGCTTAAGAAGGCCGGCCTGAAGGTGGACGACATCGGCCTGTGGGAATTGAACGAAGCGTTTGCCGTGCAGGTGCTGTACTGCGCAGACAAGCTGGGCATCCCCATGGACCGCCTGAACGTCAACGGCGGTGCCATCGCCGTGGGCCACCCGTACGGCGTGTCGGGTGCACGCCTGGTCGGCCACGCGCTGATCGAAGGCAAGCGTCGCGGCGTCAAGTACGTGGTCGTGACCATGTGCATCGGCGGCGGCCAAGGCGCAGCCGGCCTGTTCGAGGTGCTCTAAAGAGGCCGGGCTCCCGAGTAAAAACGGGAGCCTGTTTTGTTTCTGGCAGCGCTGATTTCAGTGTCAGCCCATGCACGCACACGGTTTGTGCCGTTCCTGCCCTAGATGGCGCCTTGAATTTTCGTAAGCGGGCGGAAATAAGACGGGAAACTGTCTGAGCGAAGCGAGTTTTTCCCGTCTCCGCCCGGTTACGGAAATTCAAGGAATCTTTCGCCATCTCGGGCGCGCCTTTCTTTGCTTACTTTCTTTGGCAAGACAAAGAAAGTGAGTCGGGCCCGGCAGGGCACGAAACAAGGGGTTGACCCAAGGCCCTCGCCCAGGCAGGGCACGAAACACAGGATGCACCACCAACATCATGTCCTCGAAACTGCTATCCCGCCGCGACCTCAGCTTCCTGCTTTACGAATGGCTCAACGTCGAATCGCTCACACGCATTCCACGTTACGCAGACCACTCCCGCGAAACCTTCGACGCCGCACTCGATACCTGCGAGCGCATCGCAACGGACCTGTTCGCCCCGCACAACAAGAAAAACGACCAGGAAGAACCGCACTTCGACGGCAACAAGGTCCACATCATCCCCGAAGTGAAGGTCGCGCTGGACGCCTTCAACAAAGCCGGCCTCATGGCTGCGGGACAAGACTTTGAACGCGGCGGCATGCAACTGCCGACCGTGGTCGAAAAAGCCGGCTTCGGCTTCTTCAAGGCCGCCAACGTCGGCACCAGTTCGTACCCGTTCCTAACCATCGGCAACGCGAATCTGCTGCTCGCGCACGGCACGCCCGCGCAAATCGAGACCTTCGTGCAGCCCGAGATGGAAGGCCGCTTCTACGGCACGATGTGCCTGTCGGAGCCGCAGGCAGGCTCGTCGCTGTCGGACATCGTCACGCGCGCCGAATATGAAGGCGAATCGCCGCTCGGCGCGCAATATCGCCTGACCGGCAACAAGATGTGGATCTCTGCCGGCGAGCACGAACTGTCGGACAACATCGTCCACCTCGTGCTGGCGAAGATTCCCGGCCCGGACGGCAAGCTGATTCCGGGCGTGAAGGGTATTTCGCTCTTCATCGTGCCGAAGTTCCTCGTCAACGCCGATGGCTCGCTCGGCGAGCGCAACGACGTCGTGCTGGCCGGCCTGAACCACAAGATGGGCTATCGCGGCACGACCAACTGCCTGCTGAACTTTGGCGAGGGTACGCAGTTCCGCCCGAAGGGCGCAGACGGGCAGCCCCGCACGGGCGCCATCGGCTACCTCGTCGGCGAGCCGCACAAGGGCCTCGCCTGCATGTTCCACATGATGAACGAGGCGCGCATCGGCGTCGGCATGGGCGCGACGATGCTCGGCTACACGGGTTACCTGCATGCGGTGGACTACGCGCGCAATCGTCCGCAGGGGCGTCCGGTCGGGCCTTCGGGCAAGGATGCAGCGTCTGCGCAAATCCGCATCGTCGATCATGCCGACGTGCGTCGCATGCTGCTGGCGCAGAAGGCCTACGTGGAAGGCGCGCTGGGCCTGAACCTGTATTGCGCCAAGCTCGTGGATGAGGAACGTGGCGAAACCGACGCAGCCAAACGCACCAAACTCGGTCTGCTGCTCGACATCCTCACCCCGATCGCCAAGAGCTGGCCGTCGCAGTGGTGCCTGGAGGCCAACAGCCTGGCGATCCAGGTGCATGGCGGTTACGGCTACACGCGCGAATACAACGTCGAACAGTTCTACCGCGATAACCGACTGAACCCGATCCACGAGGGCACGCATGGCATCCAGGGCCTGGACCTGCTGGGGCGGAAGGTCGTGATGCAGGACGGCGCCGCCTTCGCCGCGTTGGGTGAGCGCGTGCAGGCCACTGTCGGCCGTGCGTTGGAAACCGACGACGAAACGCTGGTCGGCTACGGCCGTGCGCTTGGCATGGCGACGCAAAAACTGGCCAAGGTCACGCAGACGCTGTGGGCCGCCGGCGACCCGCGCGTGACGCTGGCGAATGCCTCCGTCTATCTGGAGGCCTTTGGCCACGTGGTTGTCGCGTGGATCTGGTTGGAGCAGGCGCTGGTCGCCGCCAAGGCATTGCCGAACGCCCAAGGCGAAGACGCCGATTTCTACCGCGGCAAGCTGCAGGCCGCACGCTATTTCTTCCAGTGGGAACTGCCGAAAATCGACCCGCAGATCGTGCTGCTGGGATCGCTCGATACGACCACGCTGGACATGCAGGACGCCTGGTTCTGAGGGCATCGCACCACCACAACGAGACACAGGAGACACCATGGGAACGCTGAAACACCTCTTCGATCTTTCCGGCAAGACGGCGCTGATCACTGGCGGCTCGCGCGGGCTCGGCCTGCAGATTGCCGAAGCGCTGGGCGAGCAGGGCGCGCGCATCGTTTTGTCTGCCCGCAAGGCCGATGAGCTGAAGGAAGCGCAGGCGCACCTGAAGTCGCTTGGCATCGAGGCCGACTGGATTGCTGCCGACGGCGCCGTCGAAGCCGACATCCAGCGCCTGGCCGATGAGGCGCTGGCCAAGCTCGGCCACGTCGACATCCTCGTCAACAACGCGGGCGCGACGTGGGGCGCGCCGGCGGAAGACCACCCAGTCGAAGCCTGGGACAAGGTGATGAACCTGAACATCCGCGGCCTGTTCCTGCTTACGCAGCAGATCGGCAAGCGTTCGATGATCCCGCGCAAGTATGGAAAGATCGTCAACGTGGCATCGATTGCGGGCCTGAAGGGCAATCCGCCGGGGTCGCTGGACACGATTGCCTACAACACCAGCAAGGGCGCGGTGGTCAACTTCACGCGCGCGCTGGCTGGTGAGTGGGGCGAGCACAACATCACCGTCAACGCGATTGCGCCGGGCTTCTTCCCGTCGAAGATGACGCGTGGCTCGCTGGAAAAGCTTGGTGTCGACAAGCTGACCGAAAAATCCCCCCTGCATCGCATTGGCGACGATGAAGACCTCAAGGGCGTGGCTGCGCTGTTTGCGTCGGATGCGTCCAAGCACATCACTGGCCAGATCCTCGCTGTCGACGGCGGCGTGAGCGTGGTCTAATTTCGGCTGCTTCTCACTCTTTCTGACGCAGCATGAACGCAGACAACAACGGTTTTCCGATCGACATTCCTTTCCTGAAGCTCCTCGGCATGCGCTGCCTGAAGGTGGCCGACGGCGAGGGTGTGGTCGAACTCGCACTCGAAGCCCAGCACATGAACAGCTGGGAAATGGCCCACGGCGGCGTGACCATGACGATGCTCGACGTCGCCATGGCCATGGCTGGGCGTTCGGCCGACGTGCATGGCCGCGGCGTGGTGACCATCGAGATGAAAACGGCGTTCATGCAGCCCGGGCGCGGCACGCTCAAGGCGAGCGCCCGTTGCGTGCATCAGTCCACCACCATGGCCTTCTGCGAAGGCGAGGTGCGCGATGCGGATGACAAGCTGGTCGCACGCAGCTCGGGCACGTTCAAGTTCGTCAAGCGCATGCCGCCGCCGCGCACGCCCGAGCCGGGCGCCGACGGCTGACCCGGCGACACCGCAGTTGCAGTACCCAGTTGCACACCGGACAGCGTCCGGCACACAAGAAGAGCAACCACGGAGACAAGCATGCAACAACCTGCGCGGCGCACGGCGTCTGCCCTTGCCATCACTCTGCTTTGCTGCACCGGACTGACCATGACCCTGGAAGGATGCGCCTCGAGTTCCGCGCCTGCTGCCGCAACAGCCGCTGACACGAAAACCACGGTGCAGGCACCCCCCGCACCGGCGCCGCCGATACAGAAGCCTCTCACGGCGGACGAATCCGACCCGAACAAGATGGGCTGGATGCAGGGCTTCCCGCCACCGCCCGATCGCATCATCCGCTTTGACCTGGCGGGCAACATGTTCCCGCGCACGCGCTACGGCTATAGCCACGTGCGCGAGTTTGCGCCGACGCGCGCGGTGTGGCGGGGCGATGGCCCCGTCAGCAAGCTGCCGCGCGCCGAGCGCGATATCAGCGGCGTGCTGTTCACCGATCCGAACGGCACGCGCCGTACGTTTGCCGAAGCGCTCAAGCTGACCTACACCGACGGCATCCTCGTCATGCACAAGGGCAAGGTGATCTACGAGCGCTACTTTGGCGCGCTCGATGCGCATACGCAGCACATCGCCATGTCGGTCACGAAATCGTTTGTCGGCACCCTGGCCGCCATGCTGGTAGCCGACGGCAAGCTCGACCCGGCAGCGCCCGTGACGCAATACGTGCCGGAGCTGAAGGACACCGCCTACGGCGACGCCACCGTGCGCCAGGTCATGGATATGACCGTGGGCGTGCATTACTCCGAAAACTATGCCGACCCCAACGCCGACGTCTGGGCCTACGCTCGCGCCGGCGGCATGCTGCCGCGCCCGGCTGGCTACAAGGGCCCGGACAACTTCTACGACTATCTGACGACGCTGCGCAAGGAAGGCGAGCACGACGCGGAGTTTTCGTACAAGACCGTCAACGCTGAAACGCTGGCGTGGATCGTGCGCCGTGCGTCGAACAAGTCGCTGGCGGCGCTGTTGTCCGAGCAGATCTGGCAACCGATGGGGGCACAGGATGACGCGTACTTCTCGGTCGACAGCATCGGTACGGAATCGGGCGGCGGCGGCCTGAACACAACGCTGCGCGACCTGGCGCGCTTTGGCGAGATGATCCGCAACGACGGCCGCTTCAACGGCAAACAGATCCTGCCCAAGAGCGTGATTGAAGACATCCGCCGCGGTGGCGACCCAGCCAAGTTTGCCAAGGCAGGCTACACGACGCTGCCCGGCTATTCGTATCGCAACATGTGGTGGATTTCGAGCAACGACCACCACACGTTCGAAGCGCGCGGCATCCATGGCCAGCGCATCTATATTGATCCGGTGGCCCAGATGACGATCGTGCGCTATGCCTCGCACCCGATCGCTGCCAATGCTGCCAATGATCCGGTCACGCACCGCGCGTATGCGGCGCTGGCCGAGTACTTCATGCAACACAAGTAACACCCGACCCAACACCGATATCCGATATTCAGGAGCGTTTTTTCATGTCGAAGACCTATCAGCGCATCGTTCTGGCTTCGCGCCCGCAAGGGGCCGTAACGCCCGACAACTTCCGCCTGGAAACGGTGGAGATTCCGGAACTGCAGGACGGCCAGGTGCTGGTGCGCAACCATTTCCTGTCGCTCGATCCGTACATGCGCGGCCGCATGAACGACAGCAAATCCTATGCACAGCCGCAGCCGCTGGATGAAGTGATGATCGGCGGCACCGTGGGCGTGGTGGAAGCGTCCAAGAACCCGTCGTTTGCCGTGGGTGACAACGTCGTCGGCATGTTCGGCTGGCAAGAGGTTGGTGTGTCGGACGGCCGCGGCATCCAGAAGGTCGATACGCGCCACATTCCGCTGTCGGCATACCTGGGTTCGGTGGGCATGCCCGGTGTGACGGCTTGGTATGGCCTGAACAAGATCATGCTGCCCAAGCCGGGCCAGACCGTGGCGGTGAGCGCCGCTTCGGGCGCTGTCGGCAGCGTGGTCGGCCAGCTCGCCAAGCTCAAGGGTTGCCGCGTGGTGGGTTTTGCCGGTGGCAAGGACAAGTGCGACTACGTGGTCAACGAGCTTGGCTTTGACGCCTGCATCGACTACAAGGCCGCCAAGGACCCGAAAGAGCTGTACAAGATGCTCAAGGAAGCGACGCCCGGCGGCATCGATTCGTACTTCGAGAACGTCGGTGGCGCGATCCTGGATGCGGTGCTCTCGCGCATGAACGCGTTCGGCCGCATCGCCATGTGCGGCATGATCGCCGGCTACGATGGTCAGCCGCTGCCGCTGCAGAACCCGCAATTGATCCTGGTGTCGCGTCTGACCATTGAGGGCTTCATCGTCTCCGAACACATGGACGTGTGGCCGGAAGCCCTGCGCGAGCTGGGCGGTTTCGTGGCGCAAGGCAAGCTGAAGTTCCGCGAGAGCGTGGCACAGGGCTTGGCGAGCGCACCGGAAGCGTTCATGGGCCTGCTCAAGGGTAAGAACTTCGGCAAGCAACTCGTCAAGCTGGTTTGAGTTAAGCCGCACGCGGACTGTCAATCGCTTGACAGTCCGCCGGGCGAGGGCCGCCACAGAATGGCCCCACCCACAACGAACGCGTGAAGGAGACACCATGAACGCACCTGAAACCACGCAAGCGAAGCGGCCCGACAGCATGGCCGCCAGCCTCAGCCCCGAGGCCGCTGCCCGCTATCGCAACCTGCCGCGTCCGCCGCAATTCGCCACCGTTGAAGAAGAGCGCCTGCACCGCAAGCAACGTCTGGCTGCGGCGTTCCGGCTGTTCTCCAAATTCGGTTTCGACGAAGGCGTGGCCGGGCACATCACGGCGCGCGATCCGGAGCATCAGGACAGCTTCTGGGTGAACCCGTTCGGCGTGCATTTCAGCCAGGTGACGGTGTCGAACCTGATCCGCTGCGATCACCACGGCAACGTGGTCGAAGGCGATTACCCGGTCAACGCCGCCGCGTTTGCGATTCACTCGCGCGTGCATCAGGCACGGCCCGATGCGGTGGCCGCGGCGCACTCGCACAGCACGTACGGCCGCGCGTGGTCGACACTCGGCCGCAAGCTCGATCCGCTCACGCAAGACGTGTGCGCCTTTTATGACGACCACGCCCTTTACGACGATTTCGGCGGTGTGGTGGTCGAGCTGGACGAAGGCCAGCGCATTGCAGAAGCGCTGGGCGACAACAAGGCCGCCATCCTGCAGAACCATGGCCTGCTGACGGTCGGCAAGACGGTCGACGAGGCGGCATGGTGGTTCATCACCATGGAGCGCTCCTGCCAGGTGCAGTTGCTGGCCGAAGCCGCCGCTGCGCGCACTGGCGACGCACCGCGCACGATTTCCGATGCCGCTGCCCGTCAGGCGTACTCGATCGTCGGATCGGCACAGGCGGGGTGGTTCCAGTTCCAGCCGCTGTATGCGCGCATCGTCAAAGAACAACCCGATCTGCTCGATTGATCGGCATCGCAAATTTCTGGAGCACGCATGACGGACTTGATCCTGCATCACTACGCCACCTCGCCGTTTTCTGAGAAGGTGCGGTTGATCCTTGGCTACAAGGACCAGCCGTGGAAGTCCGTCACGGTGCCCGTGGTTCTGCCCAAGCCGGATGTGATGCCGCTCACCGGCGGCTACCGGCGCACGCCGTTCCTGCAGATCGGCGCGGACATCTATTGCGATACCGCGCTGATCGCGCAGGTGCTGGAGTCGATTCATCCCGCGCCGACGCTGTATCCGGCAGACCATGCCGCAGCGGTGTTTTCGATGGCGCAGTGGGCCGATACAACGCTGTTCTGGGCCACAGCAACGTTCGTGACGCAGCCGGCGGGCTTCCAGAGCCTGTTCGGTGATGCACCGGAAGCCTTCGTCAAAGCCTTTGTGGAAGACCGCAAGGCGATGCGTGTGGGCGGCACCGGCTTGCGCACGCCGCTGCCGGAAGCCACCACAACACTGCAGGTGTTCCTTGCGCAACTGGAGCGGCAGTTTGCAACAGGCGAACGCATCTTCCTGTTTGGCGAGCAGCCGACCGTGGCCGACTTTTCCGTCTATCACTGCCTGTGGTTCATCCGCCGCGCGACGGCGGTGGCGGGCATTCTCGATGCGCACCCGGAAGTCGTTGCATGGATGCATCGCGTTGCGGCATTCGGTCACTCCCAAGCGCAACCGATGACGCCCGCCGAAGCACTGGACGTTGCCAAGGCCGCCACACCGCGTGCGCTGACTGAAACGAACGCCATCTTCGACGACAGCCACGGCTTGCCCAAGGGCACGCGCGTAACGGTGGCCGCGGTTGACTACGGCGTCGATCCCGTCGAAGGAGACCTCGTCGTCTCCACGCGCGATAGCGTCGGCGTGCTGCGCGAAGACCCGCGCGTCGGCCAGGTGGTCGTGCATTTTCCGCGCGTGGGTTATGCCGTGCGCAAGGTCGAGGCGGCCGGCTGATACGGCTCGGCCATCTCGATCGCCTTTCCTATTACAACGACATCAGTGAGACACGTATGAAGCAATTCGCAGGCGGTGTGGCCGTCATCACGGGCGGTGCGTCGGGTTTCGGCAAGGAGTTCGCCAAGAACGCTGCCGGGTTGGGCATGAAGCTGGTGCTGGCCGATATCCAACAGGATGCGCTGGATGCTGCCGTGGCCGAGTTCTCGGCGCAGGGCGTGGAAGTGATTGGCCTGCGCGTCGACGTGTCGAAGGTGGAAGACGTGCAGGCGCTGGCCGATGCGGCCATCAAGGCGTTCGGCAAAGTGAATCTGCTGTTCAACAACGCCGGCGTGGGCGCCGGTGGCCTTATCTGGGAAAACACCGAGCGCGACTGGGACTGGGTGCTTGGCGTGAACCTGCACGGCGTCATTCACGGTGTGCGCATCTTCACGCCGCTGATGCTGGAAGCCGCCAAGAAAGATCCGTCCTACGAGGGCCATATCGTCAATACGGCGTCGATGGCGGGGCTGCTGAATGCGCCGGCCATGGGCATCTATAACGTGTCCAAGCACGCGGTGGTGGCGCTGTCCGAATCGCTGTATCAAGACTTGAGCCTGGTGACCGAGCAGATCCATTGCTCGGTGCTGTGCCCGTATTTTGTGCCGACCGGCATTACGCAATCTGACCGCAACCGCCCGCAGGATCTGGCGAACACGGCACCGCCCACCAAGTCGCAGCTGGTTTCACGGGCGATGTCGGAAAAGGCGGTCAGCTCCGGCAAGGTCACCGCCGAGCAGGTCGGCCAGATGACCTTCGATGCCATCCGCAACGCGGGCTTCTACATCTATTCGCATCCGCACGCGCTGGCGCCCGTGCAGCATCGCTTTGAAGACATCATCTCGCAGCGCAATCCGTCTGATCCGTTCGAAGGCAAGCCAGACGTGCGCGCACGTCTGGTCGATGCGCTGCGCGGGTAATTCCACCTCTACGACTGCCACAACGCCGAGATCGCCATGAACACTGCAACGGCTGCCGCCATCACGGAATCGCAATTCGCCGATCTGCCCAACGGCACACGGCTGCACTACGCCAGCGCGGGCAAGCGCGGCGCACCGCTGATGCTGTTCGTGCATGGCTTTCCGGAGTTCTGGTACGAATGGGAAGCGCAACTCGCTGCGTTTGGCGATACGCACTTTGCCGTGGCGCCCGACTTGCGCGGCTACAACCTGTCGAGCAAGCCGGCGGCGGTGGATGCGTATCGCCCGAAGGTCCTGGTGCAGGATCTGACGCAGTTCATCACGGCGCTGGGCTACGAGCGCGCCATCGTGGTGGCGCACGATTGGGGCGGGGCGATCTGCTGGAACCTTGCCATCCAGCATCCGGAGGTGGTCGAGCGGTTGGTGATCGTCAATTCGCCGCACCCGTGGGTGTTTGCGAATGCACTGCTAAGCGATCCCGCGCAGCAGGCTTCATCGGCGTACATGAACTGGTTGAGGCAGCCGGGTTCGGAAGACGCGCTGGCCGCCAACGATTTTGAAAAGCTCGAAGGTTTCTTTCACGGCATGGGGCAGCCCGTGGCGGAATGGTTCACGCCCGAGGTGCGAGCGCGCTATCACGCCGCCTGGAGCCAGCCGGGCGAGGGCGGCTCGCACGGCCTGACCGGTGGCGTGAACTACTACCGTGCCTCTCCGTTGCATCCGCCTACCGAGGGCGTTGCGCCGTTGCGCATCGACCAGATGCCGCCCGAGGCGTTTGTCGTGAAGGTACCGACGCTCGTGATCTGGGGCGAGATGGACATGGCGCTGCCGAAAAGCCTGCTCAACGGGCTGGAGCGCTTCATTCCCGATATGCGCCTGGAGCGCATTCCCGATGGAACGCACTGGGTCGTGCACGAACAACCGGAGCGCATTGCCGCGCTGATCCGGTCGTTCGTTTCCTGAACGCCTGCGTTACATCGATTCCGCTAGCATGCGGCGGTAATCGTCAGCCGTGGCGATGCGCGGGTTGGTCTTGTGGCAATGGTCGAGCAGGGCGCCTTCCACGACGTGTTCCAGCGCTTCTTCAGGTACGCCCATCTGGCGCAGGCCAGTCGGCAGGCCCAGGCGCGCCGTCAGGTCATGCACGGCCTGGGCGAGGTCCGCGCTGGCTGGCAGGTTCATCACGCGGCGCATGCGCGCGTAGCGGTTGTCGCGCACCACCGTCTCCGCCGTCTCGTTGAAGCGCAGCACCGCCGGCAACACCACCGCATTCAGCGTGCCGTGATGTAGCCCCGTTTTGCCGTTGACCTTTACACCGCCCAGCGGGTGCGACAACGAATGCACGCACCCCAAGCCCTTCTGGAATGCCATCGCACCCTGCATCGACGCGCTCATCATGTTCAGGCGTGCATCGCGGTCGGCGCCATCGCGCGTGGCGCGTTCGATGTTGGCCCATGCGCGCTCCAAACCATCCAGCGCGATGCCGTCTGCAGGTGGGTTGAACGCCGGGGCCAGGAAAGTCTCGATGCAATGCGCAATCGCATCCATGCCGGTGGCGGCCGTCAGCGCGGGCGGCAGACCCAGCGTCAGTTCCGCGTCGCAGATGGCCGACTTGGGCAGCAGGTGCCACGAGTGGAAGCCGAGCTTGCGGCCGTCTTCCAGGATGATGATCGCGCCGCGAGCCACCTCGCTGCCAGTGCCGGCCGTGGTGGGAATCGCAATCAGCGGCGCCGCCGCTTCGGTGATCTTCGTGCTGCCACCCTCGATGGTCGCGTAGGTGGTCAGCGGCTCCGGGTGCGTGGCCGCAATGGCGATGCCCTTGGCCAGGTCGATGGACGAACCGCCGCCAATGGCGATCAGCCCGTCGCAGCCGGCGTCCTTGTACTGCGCGGTGGCCTTCAGCACCATCGCCTCGGTCGGGTTGGAAGGCGTCTCGTCGAACACGGTGACAGGCAAGCCGCCCGTGGCGTCAATGGCGCGCTGTGCGAGCCCTGCAGCGGCCACGCCCTTGTCCGTCACGATCATCGGCCGGCGGATGCCGACGCGTGCGCATTCGCTTTTCAGCTCATTGACGGTGCCGAAACCGAGGTGGACGTGGGTGAGGTAAAAGATGAGGGCCATGCTGTCTCCGGAGGGTGTTTGTCTGCGTCGCCTGTCTTGTCGTGCGGGCGTGGTTCAATGGATACTGCGATGATAGCCAAATTAGAACGATCGTTCAGTTCCCGCCCCGAATGCAGCACCCCTCTCTCGACCCGCACGTCGCCCAGTTGCTCGATCTGGTGGCGCGTGCCAAGCGTCCGCCGCTGAATGCCCTTGACCCGGCCGACGCCAAGATCGCCTACGAAAAAAGCAGCCCCATCGTCGACATCGCAGCCATCCCACTGGAAGCCGTGCACGACCTGACGGTGACGGCGCGCGATGGCCATGTCATCCCCATTCGCACATACGCGGCGCGTGAGACAAGCTGGGCCGATCCGTTGCCGTTGCTGGTGTATTTCCACGGCGGTGGTTTTACGGTGGGCAGCATCAAGACGCACGACCAGCTCTGCCGGTCGCTGGCAGCTAAATCGGGGGCGATGGTGTTGTCGGTGGATTACCGGCTTGGGCCCGAGTGGAAATTTCCGACCGCAGCGAACGACGCATTCGACGTGCTGCAATGGGTGTTCGATGAAGCCGCCACCATCGGCGCCGATCCGGCTCGCATCGCATTCGGCGGCGATAGCGCGGGCGGGACGCTGGCCGCAGTGACAGCGATCGAGGCACGCAACCGCGGTCTGGCGCCTGTGCTGCAACTGCTGATCTATCCGGGCACCACCGCGCGCGAATCCACGCCGTCGCACCGCGAGTTTGCCGAGGGCTACCTGCTGACGCAGGAGATGATCCACTGGTTTTTCTCGCAATACCTGCGCACCGACGCCGACCGCGACGATTGGCGTTTCGCCCCGCTGGATGCCGGTGGCCACGGCGCAGACGTCACCGGCGTGTGCCCCGCGTGGATTGCCGTGGCGGGCTTCGACCCAATCCGCGATGCCGGCATCGGCTACGCCAACAAGCTGCGCGCGGCGGAGGTGCCGGTCGAGCTGAAACTGTACGAAGGCATGATTCACGACTTCTTCAAGATCGGGCGCTTCGTGCCGGCCGTCGAAGACGCGCACCGCGATGCCGCCAACGCGCTACGCCGCGCCTTCGGCACCGAGACCGAATCCCCCTGACGAGAGCACACAAGGAGACCGCATGGCGATCGAGGATTTCCGCCACAGTACGCCGCTGCGCGTACGCTGGGCCGAAGTCGATGCGCAGAGCATCGTCTTCAACGGCCACTACCTGCTGTACGCCGATGTCTGCATCACCGAATACTGGCGCAGCATCGGCGTCCGGTATCCGGTGGATGTGGTCGACACCTTTGGCGTGGATTTCTACGTGGTCAAATCCACGCTCGAATACCACGCCTCCGCACGCTTTGACGACGAGCTGGACTTGCGCTGCCGTGTGGCGCGCCTGGGCCGCTCCAGCATCCGCTTTATCATCGAGATGTATCGAGCAGACGAGCACCTCGTCACCGGCGAAGTCATCTACGTGGGTGCTGACCCTGCCACGCAGACCTCCGCGCCGATTCCCGACACGCTGCGCGAGCGCATCCTCAATTTCGAAGTCCTGAAGCCTGAAGTGTGAGAACTGAGCATGACTGCCCCTGAATCTGTCCGCCCGCTTGCCGGTGTTGAAGTTGCCCGCTGGGACGCCGTGCGCGAAGAAGCGCGCGCCATCCGCTACGACGTGTTCGTTACCGAACAAGGCGTGCCCGTTGAACTGGAATGGGACGAGTGGGATGACCAGTGCTGGCATGCGCTGGCACACGACACGGCTGGGCGCGCCGTTGCCACGGGCCGCTTGCTGCCCGACGGCCATATCGGCCGGATGGCCGTGCGCAAGGAAGCGCGGGGCACGGGCGTCGGGGCGCGCGTGCTGGAGGCCTTGATCGACAAGGCGCAGTCACTTGGCTACCCCGAGTTGATCCTGAACGCGCAAACCCACGCCATGCCGTTTTACGTGCGCGCGGGGTTTACGGCCGAGGGTGAGGAGTTTGAAGAGGCCGGTATTCCGCACCGGACCATGCGCCGCGTGCTTACACGTTGATGTCCTGGGCGGCCCGCACAATGGCTGCGATGGCCGCCTGCGCTGCTGGCGACGCGGTTCTGCCGTGCAGCCGCACGATCCCCGTCGTGGATGGCGGTGATAGCCAACCCTTCACCGCCAGCTGCACCAGCGCGCCGCTTTCCAGTTCCTCCCGCACGGCGGCATCCGTGGCACCCAGCACGGTGTCCGTCGACAGTGCAACCGTTTTCAGTACGCCGTAGTTGTCGCACTCCAGCGCGATGCTGGCTTCGTGACCGGCCGGCAGGCCAAGCAGCATCGCCAGCTCCACCTTTGATGGGCTCAGGAGTTTCGGTACGGCAATGCCGTATTCCCAGACTTCACGCAGCGTGTGCGTACGCCCCGCAAGCGGGTGTCCAGCCCGCACGTAGAGGTGAGGAGGCTGGCCTCCAATCAATTGGATATCGAGCGCGGCGTCTTTCGGCATGTCGCGCACGTCTGCGGCAAAGAATTCGATGTTCTCGCTGCGCAGGCTCTCCAGCAGTTGCACCCAATTGCCGACCTCCATGCGCAGTGCGACCCGGGGATGCTGCTGCCGCAGTTCCTGCAGCGCGCGCGGCATCAACGTCGCCGTCAGCAGCGGCCCGACGCCGAAGGCTGTATCGCCGAGCTGGCTGTCGCGATACAGATCAACGTCGCGTTGCAAGCAGCGCGCCTCGAACAGCAGGCGCCGCGCGCGTTCGATGACGAATTCGCCTGCGGGCGTGGGACGCACGTCACCGGTTTCGCGATCGAACAGGCGGATGCCCAGAACGTCTTCAATCGCCTGGATGCTCCGGCTGAATGCGGGCTGGCTCAGATGCACTGCTTGCGCGGCCCGCGCGAAGTGCAGGGTGTCGGCAAGGGCTACGACGTGACTCAGGCGGCGCAAATCCATGGCGTTGCGTCTTGTGCATTAAACAGATGTTAATTATGCATTGGACGCATTGATGGGGCACTCCTAGGCTTGTCTCCACAACAAAAGCGAGGAGACACCAATGAGTTCGCACATGGAGCACGCGCTGATCGTCGCCTGCATCCTGGGATTTGCCGCCATGGAGTTTGTGACGCGGCGCTACCAAGCCAACGTGCGTGGCCGCGCAACGGCCAACGATGCCTGGCTCGAGGTGCTGATGTTCATCAGCCTTGTCGCCGTCACCCAGCCGATCGCGCTGCTGGGCAGCAACGCCCTGTGCAAGTGGCTCATTCCGGCGCAGCACAATGCGTGGGCGGATCTGCCCTGGTGGGCGATGACGGGGTTGCTGCTCATCGGCGACGACCTCACGCAATACCTCTGGCACCGCGCCTCGCACACACCGCTGCTGTGGCCGCTGCACCGCGCGCATCACAGCGCGTCGTACATGAGCGTGCGCATTACGTACCGCAACAACTTCTTCTACTACCTGATGATGCCGGGGCTGTGGATTGGCGGCGTGGCCGTGTACTTGGGCTTTGGCCCGGTCTATGCAGCGTATCTGGTCGTCAAGCTGGCCGTCATTGTTGGCGCGCATTGCGCCTGGCCGTGGGACGCACCGCTGTATCGTATTCGCGCGCTGCGTCCGCTGATGTGGGTGGTCGAGCGGACGATTTCCACGCCGGCCACACACTGGGCGCATCACGCGCTCACCAACGCCGACGGCATTGGCCACTACAAAGGCAATTTCGGCAACCTGCTGTTCTTCTGGGATGTGCTGTTCGGCACCGCGCACATCACGCGCAAATATCCCGCAAAGATTGGCTTGCAGGATGACGTGCTGTTCGGCGCCGAACCCTGGACGGCGCAGATGTTCTATCCGCTGGTGCAGTCCAAGCGCGAACATTCGGCATTGCGCCCGGGCGGCGGCGCCGTCACCGAAATGGAAATGGAAAGAGATCAGGCCGCGAGCGCCAAGCAGGAGGCGGCCTGAGCGGGGCGGCGCTTACGTATCGGCGTGCGTGACGGTATCGAGCACGCCGAGGTAGCGCGTCTCGCCGGTCTGGCCCTGAGCGTCGAAGCGGCGTTCGGTCACGTCGAAGCAGCCGTCGTGGCGGATGCGCAGGATGGTGCTGGCACGCGTGCCGTAGCGCGGCGAGCGGATGAACGCGGCGGAAAGCAGCTTCTCCCACTCAGGGGCCACGCCTGTGGCGGGCAGGGCGCCGGTCGGTGCTTCACGCGTTTCCGACAGCAGATCGAGATAGCGCGCCACATCCAGCGCGTTGCCGTGCCGGCCCGTGTCCGCGGCCAGCGCCTCGGCAAAGGCGGCCATGCGGTGCCGCACCTTGAACCACGGCGTATCGAGCAGCGCGTTGGACAGCCCGTATAGGCCAGGCGCGAGCTTGCGCGGCGCTTCGGCGCGGTTGCTTGTCCACCAGAGTTCGTCGCGTGTGGCGGTCAGCAGGTTGTAGCCGTTGTAGGCACGGTCGCGGGCGGTGAGGCTATCGAGATAGGCTGGCACCGACATGTCGTCCGCCGTCAGGAAATTCGAGACAAGTTCTCCGCGCGAGCGCGCATCGGGCCGGCGCTCAGAAGGTGCGCGGTAATTCGTCAGCGCGGCAAAGCGGCCGTCGCGCGTCATGCCCATCCACGTGCCTGCGTGACCGACCACCTGGGCCATGTCACGCCCGGCCAGCACATTGGGCGCGTCGCTCCACCACGCCAGCGGTGCGGCAGGGCGGTCATAGAATTCGTCCCGGTTGGCGGCCACCACCAGCGCGTAGTCGGGGTGGGCGTGCCAGGCCGTGAGAATCAAACACATGAGCACTTCCTTTGAACATGCCGCGCAACGAACGGCCAATGGCCAATGTGACGATCTGTGTCGCGCGGGCTTCGGCCAAGCATAGCAGCCTGCCGGATTTTTGCGATGACGATTGCGGCAGGGCGCCGTCAGCTGTTTTCCAGATCGACAAACAGCTCGGCGTGGCGTTCACCCGCGACGAATTCGCGCGGGCCGCCGGTTTCCCACAGCGCCGCCAGCGTGGCGGCAAAGGCGGGCGGGACGTCGTCGTAGGACTCCATCCACGTGGCCTGGCCGTCGCGTGTTTCCGGGCGGCGCATCAACGCGCCGGCCACGCCGGTCGCCTCTTCCACGGTATCGAGCCAACGCTGCCAGCGCGGTAGCGCAGCGGCAGCGTCATGCTCGGCGATGCGGAAGTAGACGAACAGGTGGTCGGCCATGATGGGGTACGGTGTCAGGCGTTTTCTGAAACGGGAATGGCGTACGGCAGGTTTTGCAACGTCAGAACCGGCCCGTCTGCTGTGGCCAGGTGGATGACGGTGTCGAGCGCGTCCAGCTTCAGCTCGACCAGCAGATCGGTGCCGCCATCCGGCGCCATGGCGGCGTTGACCACCATGCCACAAGGTTGGTTCGGATCAGTTGCGCTGTAGACCTCGGCACCAGCGGACGTGGGTGCATTCACGTGCGCGCGCTGCATGCGCCGCTTGAGCGTGCCGCGATACTGGCTGCGCGCCACGATTTCCTGGCCGGGGTAACAACCTTTGCGGAAATCGACGCCACCCAGCAGCTCCAGGTTGACCATCTGCGGGACGAACTGTTCCTGAGTGGGCAGGGTGATGTGCGGCACCCCTGCTTGCAGGCTCAGCCAGTCCCACACCTCGGTGCCGACCAGCGACAGGCGCGACGACAGCGTCTTCCAGGCGTCCTGGAAGTGCTCGGCATGGACCATCCATTGATAGCGAGGGCGCCCGCCGGCATCCGGCAGGCGGACGACCGCGCCGAACTGCTGGCCAACCGTGGCGGGCTGCTGCGCCACCGCGTTGACGGTATCGGGTTCAGGCAAGACGGCGCCGGCCTCACGCAGCGCTTCTGCCGCATCGGGCCCGGCGACGCCGATGGCGATGAACTCGTCCATCGGACGCAGCTTGGCCTTGGCGCGCAGCACGAACATCGACAGGCGCTTGGTCAACGCGGGCGCGATCAGCTTGTCTGTCTGCAGCACGATCGTATCGGCCTGACGCCACACCAGCAGCGTGGCGAGCAGCCGGCCCTTGGGCGAGCAATAGCCGGCCAGGCGCGCCTGGTTCAGGCCGAGGCCCGTAACGGCGTTGGTAAGCTGGTTGTGGAGGAACTCGGCAGCATCGGCACCTTCAACGGCGATGCGCGCGAGATCGGTCGGTGCGCACAGCACACTGCCGCGCGTGGCGGCGTCAAATTGCACGTCGAGCGGCGGAAAGCTCAGCGTATCGACAAAATCGTGGAAGACATCGTTCATGGTGTGCGGGGCGGCCTTGGATAGACCGGTATTATATTGGGCTGTCTGAAGGGCAGCTTGTGCCCTGTCTATCCATTTCAAGAGTGCGGAAATCGCCGGTGTCGGCCGGTTCCACACGCAGATTCGCAACACAATGTTCTCTTTTCTCAAACGCTTGATCCTGCTGGCGACCCTGATTGTGCTGGCGGCAGCAGGCGGTGTGGTGTGGTGGGCCCAGCAACCAGTGAGCCTGGCGGCGTCGCCGCTGGAAGTGGTGATCAAACCGAACTCGAGTGTGATCTCGGTCGGCAAGCAGCTTGCCAATGCCGGCGTCGGCGTGCAGCCGCAGTTGTTTTCGCTGCTGGCGCGTGCCACGGGCAACGCCAAGAGCCTCAAAGCCGGCGGTTATGCGCTGGAGACTGGCGCGACGCCCATGTCCATTCTCGACAAGATGGCGCGTGGCGAGGTTACGCACTACGTCGTTACCGTCATCGAGGGCTGGTCGATGCGGCAGATGCGGGCGGTGGTTGACGCGGAACCCGCGCTCAAGCACGACACGGCCGGCATGTCGGATGCGGACCTGATGCGCAAGATCGGTGCGCCCGAAACCAACCCGGAAGGCCTGTTCTTTCCCGATACCTATCTTTTTGCGCGTGGCAGCAGCGATGTGGAGCTGTACCGCCACGCCTATCAGGCGATGCAGAAGCGCCTGAATGACGCCTGGGCGAAACGCTCGCTGGATCTGCCCTACAAGACGCCGTACGAGGCGCTGACCATGGCCTCCATCATCGAGAAGGAGACCGGCCAGAAGCTGGAGCGGCCGATGATTGCCGCCGTATTCGTCAACCGGTTGCGAAAGAACATGCTGCTGCAGACCGACCCGACGGTCATCTACGGCCTTGGCGCCGGCTTTGACGGCAACTTGCGCAAGCGAGACCTGCAGACCGACACCCCGTACAACACCTACACGCGCACGGGCCTGCCGCCCACGCCGATCGCGCTGCCGGGCATGGCATCGCTGCAGGCGGCGCTGAACCCGGCACCGTCGGACGCGCTGTATTTCGTGGCGCGCGGCGACGGCAGCAGCCAGTTTTCGACCAACCTGACGGACCACAACCGGGCCGTCAACAAATATCAGCGCGGCCAACCATGACCGGCAAGTTCATCACATTCGAAGGGATCGACGGCGCGGGCAAGAGCACGCACCTCGCGTGGTTTGCCCAGCAGTTGCAGGCGAAGCTCGCTCCGCAGGGCAAAAAGGTGATCGTCACCCGAGAGCCGGGTGGCACGCCGCTGGGCGAGCGGCTGCGCGAAGTGCTGCTGCACGAGCGCATGCACCTTGAAACTGAGGCGCTGCTGATGTTCGCCGGTCGACGTGAGCACATCGCCGAGGTGATTCAGCCTGCGCTTGACGCCGGCAATTGGGTTATCTCCGATCGCTTCACCGATGCCACGTTCGCCTATCAGGGCGGCGGCAGGGGCTTGGCGATCGACCGGCTAGAGGTGCTGGAGCGCTGGGTGCAGCAGGGCCTGCAGCCGACCAAAACCATCCTGTTTGATCTGGCCCCCGAGATTGCCGCCGCACGCCTGGCCGATGCCCGCACGCCAGACAAGTTCGAAGCCGAGTCCGCGCAGTTCTTCTTGCGCACCCGTGCTGAATACCTGCGCCGTGCGGCAGCCGAGCCGGATCGATTTGTCGTGCTCAACGCCAACCGAGAGCGAGCCGATATCCAGAAAGACTTAGAGAATCTGCTTGCAACACTCTGATTTTGCAGGCAATTTCGGATACGGAAATAATGGTTTCACGACGAGTTTCTGCATCAACAATCTGACGCAACCCATTGATTCATGATGCTTTATCCCTGGCAATCCGCTGACTGGTCCCGCCTGCAAGCCATGCGGGCCAAGTTGCCGCACGCGATTCTGCTCAACGGCCAGGCTGGCACCGGCAAGCGCGATTTCGCCATGCATTTCGCGCAGAGCCTGCTGTGCGATACGCCCGCGGCCGACGGCCAGCCGTGCGGCACATGCGCGGCCTGCAACTGGTTTGCGCAGGGCAACCATCCGGATTTCCACCTCGTGCGCCCGGAAGCCATGGAAGACGCGCCCGAGACGGAGAAAGACGCCGACGGCAAGAAAAAGGCGCCGAGCAAGATCATCCGCATGGAGCAGGTCCGCAACCTGATCGAGGGGGTGGGGGTGGGCACGCACCGGGCCGGGTTGCGGGTGGTGGTGCTGTATCCGCTCGACGCGTTGCAGACTGAGGGCGCCAACGCGCTGCTAAAGACGCTGGAAGAGCCGCCGCAGAACACTGTGTTCCTGCTGGTGACGGACCGGATCGACCGCATCCTGCCGACCATCCTGTCGCGTTGCAGGCAGTTTCCGCTGCAGCCGCCGCAACCCGAGGCGGCGCGCCAGTGGCTAGAGCAGCAAGGCGTGCCGCACGCGCAAAACCTGCTGGCCGAGTTCGGCAATGCGCCGCTGGCCGCGTTGGCCGCCGCCGAGTCCGAAGACCGTCCGCTGTTGCAATTCCTGCTCGAACAGCTGGGTCAGGGCGCCAAGCTTGATGCGCTCGCCACGGCGGATCATTTACAGAAATTGTCGGTGCCTGCCGTTCTCAGTACCATGCACCGGTGGGTCTTTGACCTGATGGCGGCGCGGCTGGCGGGGCGTCCGCGCTACTTTCCGGCGCAGCGCGATGTGTTGCAACGTTGCGCAAACACCATCCCACTGGATCGCCTGGAACGTTTTGCGCGTGCCCTGCCAGCGCGGCGCCGCACCGAGCAACATCCGCTGGCGGCACGACTCGTCATCGAAAGTCTTTTGCTGGATTACCGGCAGCTCTTTCCGGCTGCCTGAACCCGAACCCGCACCTGAACGTTTGCACTCTGTGGACACCCTGTGAGCACTGCACCTCTTCGTACGCCCGGCACCCCCGTCACCCCTGGCACGCCCGCTGCAGCCGGCGCGGCGCCGGGCGCTCCGACCCGTCCGGGCATCGTTTCGCTGGCCATCAAGGATGAAGCTGGCCTGCACGCCGCCTACATGCCGTTCCTGAAGAACGGCGGCATCTTCGTGCCCACGCAGCGCCCTTATCGGATTGGCGAGGAAGTCTTCCTCGTGCTGTCGCTGCTGGATCGCCCGCAGAAGTATCAGGTGGCCGGCAAGGTGGCCTGGATCACGCCGGTGGGCACCCCTGCCAAGACGCCGGGCATTGGCGTGCATCTTGGCGAAGATGAGCAGTGCCGCGTGTTGCGCCGCGTGATCGAAGAGTTGCTCGGCAAGCAGATCAACTCGCAGCGCCCGACGCAAACCCTCTGATTTTTTCCTGATATGGCGCATCAAATTTGCGCCGTAACCTTCTGATTATTCGATGTTTGTCGACTCTCACTGTCACATCAATTTTCCCGACCTGCGCGCGCGCCTGCCCGAGCTGTTGACGCGCATGCGCGAAAACCGCGTCACCCACGCGCTGTGCATTTCCGTCACGCTGGAAGACTTTCCGAGCGTGCTGGAGATCGCCGAGCAGGAACCGAACGTGTACGCCACGGTGGGCGTGCACCCTGATGCCGAAGCGGACATTGAGGAAGGCAGAGCCATTGAAGAGCCCACGCTGGAGCGTCTGCTGAGCCTCGCTGATCACCCGCGCGTGGTCGGCATTGGCGAGACCGGTCTCGACTATTACCGCTTGGGCGACCGTACCGTGGCCGACATGGAATGGCAGCGCGACCGCTTTCGCACGCATATTCGCGCGTCGAAGCAGACCGGCAAGCCGTTGGTGATCCACACGCGCTCGTCGGCTGACGACACGCTGGCCATCATGCGCGAAGAGGGCGCCGAGGCTGCACGCGGGGTCATGCATTGCTTTACCGAGACGTGGGACGTGGCCAAGGCCGCGCTGGACCTGGGTTTCTACATCTCGTTCTCGGGCATCGTCACCTTCAAGAACGCGGTGGACCTGCAGGAAACCGCCAGGAAGGTGCCACTGGATCGCATGCTGATCGAGACCGACTCGCCGTACCTTGCGCCGGTGCCGTTCCGCGGCAAGACCAACGAGCCGGCATACGTGCGGCACGTGGGCGAATTCCTGGCCACGCTGCGGGGTGAGCCGCTGGAGCGTATTGCCGGGGTCACCACCGAAAATTTCTTCAATCTATTCAATGCGATACCGCGATAACTTGACGCAAATGATGAACAAGATCGCGCTGGCTGCGGCGCTGACGATGGCTTTTTCAGGCGCAGCATTCGCCACGCCGCAGGACGATCTTCGCAACGCCGTCGAGTACAACCGCCCGGCGCTGGTGCAGAAGTACATCGCGCAGGGCGTTGACCCGAACTTGAACACGCGCGACGGCACGCCGCTCTTGGTCGACGCGCTCAAGGACAAGAACATCGAGGTGGCCGAGGCGCTCATCCGCGCCAAGAACATCGATTTCGAACGCACCAACGCTGCCGGCGAAAACGCGCTGATGATGGCCGCCTACCAGGGCCTGTTGCCCATGGTGAAGCTGCTGGTGGAAACCTACGACGTGGAGGTCAACAAGACCGGCTGGACCGCGCTGCATTACGCCGCCACCAACGGGTATGACGACATCGTCAAATACCTGCTCGACCACGCGGCCTATATCGATGCGGAAAGCCCCAACGCGACCACGCCGCTGATGATGGCAGCCATGGGCGGGCACATCACGACAGTCAAGCTGCTGCTGGACGAGGGCGCGGACATGAACCTGCGCAACCAGCAGAAGATGGACGTGATCGACTTCGCCAAGCGGTATCACCAGGATGAGATTGCGGCGGGGTTGGAGTCACGCCGGCGCAAGCTGGCGGCGCAGGCCGGCCAGCCAGCTCCGGCGGCTGCCCCTCAGCCTGCCAAGGCAAGCGCGCCCGATACACCAACGCCAACGTCAACGCCAATGCCGGCACCAAAACGAGACGCAGCGGCACCCAGCCCGGCTGGCCAGGAAACGATCGGCACCCCAACCAACATGCTGTTTGACAGCAACCGCTAGACGCGACGCAACTACCGGGCGTGAAGCGTCACGCCCGCTTTGCCAGCCGCACTCCGGTGAACTGCCACCGCTGGTGCGGGTAGAAGAAATTGCGATACGTCGCCCGCAGATGCCCCTCTGGCGACACGCACGACCCACCACGCAGCACCATCTGGCTGCACATGAATTTGCCGTTGTATTCCCCCACGGCCCCCTCGGCTGGCTCAAAGCCCGGGTAGGGGCCATAAGGGCTGGCGGTCCATTCCCACACATCACCGAACAGTTGACGCAGGCTGCCTGCCTCGGCGATGCCGTGGTCGGGCAACGGGCGTAGTGCGCCCCGTCCGGCAAAGTTGCCTTGCACGGGGAGACCTTCTGCGGCGTGCTCCCATTCGGCTTCCGTCGGCAGGCGGGCGCCGGCCCAGCGGGCATAGGCATCGGCCTCGTAAAAGCTGACGTGCGTGACCGGCGCGTCCAGATCCACCGGCTGCAGGCCGTGCAGCGACATCTGCTGCCAACCTTCGGCCTCGTCCATGCCGGCGCGCCAGTAGAGCGCGGCGTCAATGCCTTCGCGCTGCACCCATGCCCAGCCGTCGGAGAGCCACAACGTTGGCTGCCGGTAACCGCCGTCCTGCATGAAGGCAAGCCACTCGCGGTTGGTGACCGGGTGCGTGGCCAATGCATAGGGCTCCAGCCAGACCGTGTGGCGCGGGCCTTCGCAATCGAACATGAAACCGGCATCGGACTCGGTTTTGCCGATCTGCACTGCGCCGCCCTGGAAGCTCACCCAGCACGGTTGCGCGGGCACCGCATGCACGCGTGGCGGCGGCGTTTCTGCATAGGCCGGGCATAGCGGATTCTGTGCAAACAAGTGGAGCAGATCGGTCAGCAGCAGTTCCTGATGCTGCTGCTCGTGGTGCAGACCAAGCGTAATCAGGCGCGCCAGGTCATCCGTTACGCCGTCGGCCAGCAAGCGCTGCATGGCCGCATCGACATGGGCCCGATAGGCACGCACTTCGTCGAGCGTGGGGCGGGTGAGCATGCCACGGCGCGGGCGCGGGTGCCGCGCACCCACGGTCTCGTAATACGAATTGAACAGGTAGCGGTAGCGTGCGTCCGGCGAGCGGTAGCCCGGCACGTTGGGGCCGAGGATGAATTCCTCGAAGAACCACGTCGTATGGGCGAGATGCCATTTGGCGGGGCTGGCGTCGTCCATCGATTGGACGGTGGCATCGGCGTCGGACAGGGGCGCGGCCAGGGCCAGCGATTGCGCTCGCACGACGCCGTAGTGCTGCATCAGCGCGGGCAGGGCGGTAGTTGGCACATCAAAAACGGGCGATACGCGCATGGGGTCTCCAGAGCAGGCAGCGAGAACAGCACAGCAGCAAGTGGGCCATGCCGCTGCGCGCGCGTTGGCGCACGCCGCCTGCCCATTTTCGTAAGAAGCATATGCGAGCTTTGTAACTTTGCCATGCACGAGGCTGGCGATGCTGCGTTGCGGCGATGACTGCACTGCAGCATCGATTGTCATGAAACAGTCACTGCGGCCGCCTACGATGTAAACGTTTACACATTCCAAGGGGCACGCAGTGGGCAGCAGCATCAAGGACGTGGCGACGCATGCCGGCATTTCGATTGCCACGGTGTCGCGAGCGGTCAATACGCCGGAGCGGGTGAGCGCGTCGACGCTGGCCCGTGTGCAGGCGGCCATGGATGCGCTTCACTACCGCCCGAACGCGCTGGGCCGCCAGCTGCGCGCCGAGCGCACGGGCTTGCTGGGCGTGGTGCTGCCATCGCTGGCCAACCCCGTGTTTGCCGAATGCATGCAGGGCATCGAGGAGGCTGCGTCCATCACAGGCCAGCGCGTGATGCTCATGACCACCGCCTACGACCGCGAGCGAGAAGCCCGCGCCATCGAGACCATGCTCGAACAGCGCGTCGACGGCCTGATCCTGACCGTGGCCGATGCCGCCGCCAATCCGCATCTCGATCGCCTCGACGCCGAGCATGTGCCTTATGTGCTGGTCTACAACGACACGGTCGGCCAGGCGCGCATTCCTGCACGCTGCTGTGTGACCGTCGACAACCGCGCCGCCGCCCGCGACGCCATTCGCGCGTTGCTCGCACAGGGCCACCGCCAGATCCGCATGCTCACCGGCACGCTGGCCGCCTCCGACCGTGCAGCACTGCGCCACGACGGCTACCGCGAAGCGCTGGAGGCGGCCGGCATTGCGCCGCAGCCGCCCGTCGAAATTGATTTCAATGCCGACGCCATGCTGCCGGCCGAGCTGGCTCGCCTGCTGGCGCCGCCACGCCCGACCGCCATCTTCTGCAGCAACGACCGCCTTGCCTTGCTCACCATCCGCTCGCTGCGCGAGATGGGCCTGCGCGTGCCTGAAGACGTGAGCGTGGTCGGCTTTGATGGCCTGGCGATGGGGCAGTGGCTTTCGCCCACGCTGGCCACCGTGGCGCAGCCGCACCGCCGGATCGGCGCCGACGCGGCCACGGCGCTGGCCCGCCGCATCACTGGCGAGGCGGTGCCCTCGATTACGTTGCCGCACCGCCTGCTGGCGGGCGGCACGCTGGCCCGTGCGCCGGCTGAAGCGTCTCTCTCCGTTGTTTCTTCCCTCACGTCTGATACGCAAGGAGCGTCTCGATGAAACGTCTCGTTCAATGGCTGCGCGCGTGCGGCCTTGTGGCTGCCGGCGCATTTGCCCTGGCTGCGCCGGTGCAGGCTCAACCTGCTGGCCAGCAAGTCGCCATCTGCTACAACTGCCCGCCCGAATGGGCCGATTGGGCCAGCCAGATCAAGGCCATCAAGGAAAAGACCGGCATCACTGTGCCGTTCGACAACAAGAATTCCGGCCAGGCCATCGCACAGATGCTGGCCGAGAAATCGCACCCCGTGGCTGACGTGGCCTACCTGGGTATCACGTCCGCGTATCAGGCCAAGGAAAAGGGCCTGGTCGCGAACTACAAGCCGAAGCATTGGGAAGACATTCCGGCCGGCATGAAAGACCCGGATGGCGCGTTCTTCTCGATCCACTCCGGCACGCTGGGCTTCTTCGTCAACAAGGACGCGCTGGAGGGCAAGCCCGTGCCGCGCTCGTGGAAGGATCTGCTCAAGCCCGAGTACAAGGGCATGGTCGGCTATCTGGACCCGAGCAGCGCCTTTGTCGGCTACGTGGGCGCCGTGGCGGTCAACCAGGCGCTGGGTGGCACGCTCGACAACTTCGGCCCGGCCATCGAGTGGTTCAAGCAGTTGAAGAAGAACGCGCCGATCGTGCCGAAGCAGACGGCCTACGCGCGCGTTGTGGCAGGCGAAATCCCCATCCTGCTGGACTATGATTTCAACGCCTACCGCGCCAAGTACAAGGATCACGCCAACGTGGAGTTTGTGATTCCGCAGGAAGGCACGATCGCCGTGCCGTACGTGATGAGCCTGACCGCCGGTGCGCCGCATGCCGAGAATGCCAAGAAGGTGCTGGATTTCGTGCTGTCGGACGAAGGCCAGACGCTGTGGGCCAACGCCTACCTGCGTCCGGTGCGCGCCAGCGCCATGAGCAAGGAAGCCGCCTCGCGCTTCCTGCCGGCCAGCGAATACGCCCGCGCCAAGACGGTCGACTTCAACAAGATGGCGGCCGGCCAGCAGGCGTTTGGCACGCGCTACCTGAACGAGGTCCGCTGAGCATGAGCACCGTCACCCGAACCACCTTGTCCGACGATGCGGTGTTGCCCGCACGGTGGCGGGTGGCGTTGCTGGCACCGGCCGTCGCGCTGTTCTGCGCGTTCTGGCTGCTGCCGATGGCCGCGCTGCTGCGTGTGAGCGGCAGCGAAGGGCTGGTCGCAACCTACACGGCGGCGCTCACCACACCACGCTACCTGGGCAGTCTGTTCTCGACGGTGGTGCTGTCCGCGGCGGTCACGCTGGCGACGCTCATTCTCTCGACCATCGCCGGGTTGTTTCTGGTGCGCCACAACGTGCCGGGCAAACGAATGATTACCGCCATGCTGACGTTTCCGCTGGCGTTTCCCGGCGTGGTGGTCGGCTTCATGGTGATCCTGCTGGCCGGGCGCCAGGGCCTGCTGGGTGACCTCACGCACAAGCTCGTCGGCGAGAAATGGGTCTTCGCGTATTCCATCGGCGGGCTGTTTCTCGGCTACCTGTATTTCTCGATTCCGCGCGTGGTGCTGACGGTCATGGCAGCGGCGGAAAAACTCGATCGTTCATTGGAAGAGGCGGCACGCTCGCTGGGTGCATCGTCGTGGCAGGTGACGCGCGATGTGCTGGTGCCCGGGCTCGCCCCCGCCCTGATCGCCTCGGGGGCCATCTGCTTTGCCACGTCGATGGGCGCGTTCGGCACCGCCTTTACGCTCGCCACCGATATCGACGTGTTGCCGATGACGATCTATACCGAGTTCACGCTCAACGCGGGTATTGCGATGGCGGCGGCGCTGTCGGTGGTGCTGGGTGTGGTGACGTGGCTGGTGTTGGCAATTGCGCGTACTGCGAGCGGTAGCCCGACGGGGGCGGCAGCATGAAGCGCGCTTTGTCCATTGCCCAGTGGGGTATCACGCTGCTGCTGTGCCTGTTCCTGATCGTCCCGGTCGTGCTGTCGATGGCCGTGGGCCTGACACGTAACTACATCCGCGGCTTCAAGAGTGGCTGGACGCTCGATTGGGTCGCCCAGGTCTGGGATATGTATCAGGCGTCGATCTGGATGTCGCTGCTGGTGGCGCTGTGCACGCTGGTAATTGTGCTGGCGGCGGGCGTGCCGGCGGGCTATGTGCTGGCCCGCCGCCAGAGCCGTGCGAGCCGCCTGATCGAAGAATTCCTGACGCTGCCCGTGGCGCTGCCTGGCTTGGCGACGGCGCTGGGGTTGATCGTGGCCTATGGCGGCTTTGGCGGTTTTCGCGAGAGCCTGTGGTTCATCGTCGTCGGGCATGTGGTGTTCACGCTGCCGTTCATGGTGCGCTCGGTTGCAGCCGTGGCGGCAGGCCAGAACCTGAAGACGCTGGAGGAGGGCGCCGCCAGCCTGGGCGCGTCGTTCTGGCAGCGCTTTCGCACCATCGTTCTGCCCAACGTGCAGCCCGGCATCCTGGCCGGGGCATTGACAGTCGTGACGCTCTCGGTGGGGGAGTTCAACCTCACCTGGATGCTGCACACGCCGGAAACCAAAACCCTGCCGGTCGGCCTGGCCGACACCTATGCGTCGATGCGCCTGGAAATCGCCAGCGCCTACACGCTGATTTTCTTCGTCATGATCGTGCCGCTGCTGGTGCTGATGCAGCGCTTTGGCGGCCTGCGGGTGAACAACGGAAAGGCTTCCCGATGAGTACCGAACCCCTACATCTCGCGCCCGTGCCGATCCGGCTGCGTGGCTGCGGAAAACACTTCGGCGGCCAGCGCGTGCTGGAGTCGATGGACCTCGACATCGCGGCGGGCGAGACCGTCGTGCTGCTCGGCCCCTCGGGCTGCGGAAAGACCACCACGCTGCGCATCGTCGCGGGGCTGGAAGCGCCGGACGCCGGCGGCACCGTGCACTTTGGCGACGAAGACGTCACCGCACGCCCGATCGAGCGCCGCCGCGTCGGCATGGTGTTCCAGAGCTACGCGCTATTTCCCAACCTGAGCGTGCGCGGCAATGTGGAATACGGCCTGCGCATCCAGCGCCGGCAGAACGGCTTGTCCGACACGCAGATCAGCGCCCGGGCGAACACGCTGCTGGAGATGATGCACCTCACGCCGTACGCAGACCGCGGTGTGGATCAGCTCTCCGGCGGGCAGCGCCAACGCGTGGCCCTGGCGCGCGCGCTGGCGCCCGAGCCGCGTGTGCTGCTGCTCGACGAACCGCTCACGGCGCTCGACGCCAAGCTGCGCGAATCCGTGCGCGCCGAGATGGACCGCCTGCTGCGCAGCCTCGGCATCACGACCATCTACGTGACACACGACCAGGAAGAGGCAATGGCGCTGGCCGATCGCATCGTCGTCATGGAAGCCGGCCGCATTGCGCAGATCGGCACGCCGCGCGAAATCTACTTCCAGCCGGCCAATCGGCACGTGGCGGATTTCATCGGCGTCATGAACCGGCTTGACGGCGCGCGAGAGGATGGCACATTCGTCTGCGCGGGGGGCCGCGTCCTCGTGCCGGCAGGCGAAGGCAACGCCGTGTTTTTCCGCCCCGAAGATGCCGTGCTGGCGGACCCGGCCCAGGCCGCGCTCAAAGGCACCGTCGAATCGGCGGTGTTTCTCGGTTTCCGCACCCGCGTGCGCGTGGCGGGCGTGTCGGCCATGCCGCTGTTCATTGACGTGCCCGGCCGCCAGCAATTTGCGCCGGGCCATACGGTCGGCTTCGATGTTCCGGAAGACCGCCTTCTGACCCTGCAAGCCTGATGCCGATGCATTTCCTGCAACTCACCGATCTTCATATCAAGCGCCCGGGGCGACTGGCGTATCGGCGCGTGGATTCGGCGGCGTATCTGGCACGCTGCGTGGAGCATATCCTGGCGCAGCCGGAGAAACCGGACGCCATCGTGCTGACCGGCGATCTCGTAGACGCTGGCGCGCCGGAGGAGTACGCGCACCTGCGCGCCGTACTGGCGCCGCTCGATGCGGCTGGCATCCGCATGCTGCCCGTACTGGGCAACCACGACGGCCGCGATGCCGCCCGCGAAGCGTTTGCCGATTGGCTTGCGCCCATTCCGGCCACCGCGCAAGACACGCGCGCTTTCCAATACTGGACCGACATTGGCGACGTGCGCCTGATCGCGCTCGATACGCTGGACGCCGGCCATCCGGGTGGCCGCCTGGGCGTGCGGCGTCTGGATTGGCTGGCCGAAGCGCTGGCATGCGAGACGCAACGCCCGACCGTCATCGCGATGCATCACCCGCCGTTCGCCACCGGCATCGGCCACATGGACGTGCAATCGCTGGCCGAGGAAGACATCCCGGCCTTCGCCCAGATCGTGCGTACGGCCGGCAACGTCGAGCGGATCATCTGCGGGCATCTGCACCGCTCCATTGACGTGCGCTTTGCGGGCACCGTCGCATCGACATGCCCATCACCCGCGCACCAGGTGGCGCTGGATCTCGACCCGGACGCGGCGCCCGGCTTCGTGATGGAGCCGCCCGCCTACAAGGTGCACGCATGGGTGCCGGAGCAGGGCCTGGTGAGCCACCTCGCCTACGTGGGGCAATTCGATGGTCCGCATCCGTTCTTTGAGGCAGACGGGCGGCTGATCGACTAGGCCGCCTCCTCGGCGGCGGCCATCCGCGCGACCAGTGCATCGACGTCGTTTTCCGCCGATGCGATGGACGCACGCAGTCGCTCGTCTGCAAACTCGTCGTATTCGATAGCGACGGAGGCCACATCGGTGATGCCGATGTAGCCGAATGCCGTGGCGACGCCGGCCTCGACGTGGTTCAGGTGCGCAATGCGCTGGCCAGGGCCGTAACCGAAATCGCCGCGCGCGCTGAGGATGACGAGGCGCTTGTTCATGCCGGCCAGCAGCGGCCAATAGGGCTCGCCGGGGCGGCTGCGGTCGAAGCCGAACGTGCGGCCAACGCGCACGATGTTGTCGACGTAGGCCTTGAACTGCGCGGGCATGCCGAAGTTGTACATCGGCACGCCGGCCACGATCACGTCGGCGGCGAGCAGTTCGTCGATCAGCGCATCGCTTTGCGCAAGGCGGTCGTGCATCCACGGTTCGCGCTGCGGGGGCGGCGTGAACGCGGCATGGACCCAGCGGCCATCCACGGGGGCTGGCGGTTCAGCGCCGATGTCGCGATAGACGACGTGCGCGTCGGGCTCATGCTCAAGCCAGCGCTGTACAAAGCGTGCGGAGAGCCGGCGCGTGTGCGAGCCATGGCGCGAAGTCTCGGAGGTGCCCGGCCGGGCGCTGGAATCGAGATGCAGAAGGCGGGTCATGTTGGATCGTTGATGAGTGAAGGTGTGCCCACTCTACGAACCGCGCTGCACTAGGACAAACGACATGTTTTGTGTGCCACGGCTGATATGGATTCATCCATGCCGCCCACGCGGGAAAAGCGCTCATGACACAATCCCGCGCATGCGAAAACTGCCACCCCTGAGCGCGCTGCGGACCTTTGAAGCCACCGCGCGCCACCTCAGCATGAAGCGCGCTGCCGACGAGCTGTCGGTCACGCCCACGGCCGTGAGCCATCAGATTCGCCGCCTGGAAGATGCGCTGGGGGTGGCGCTGTTCGAGCGCCACGTGCGTGCGCTGCGCCTGTCAGCCGCCGGCGAGCAGTTGTATCCGGTGCTCAACACCGGCTTTGATGCGTTTGCGCAGGCCATCGATGCCATTCGCGGCGAGCAGGCGCGACCGGGGCGTCAGCGCGTGACGCTCACGGCGCCGATGGGGCTTGCTGCGCGCTGGCTGGTGCCGCGGCTCGGTGAATTTGCGACGCAGCATCCGGGGGTGGATCTGCGCATTCATGCGTCCGACACCGTGGTCGACCTGCATGGCGGCAGTGCAGACCTTGCCGTGCGCTATGGTGATACGCCGGCCACGGGAAATGGACTCGTCACCGAACGGCTCTTTGGCGACGCCTATGCACCCGTCTGCCACCCGGGCCTGAAGGTGCAGTCGCACGACGATCTGGCGCGCGTGCCGCTCATCCACTCCGAATGGCAGCGCACGCTGCCGCAGGCGATTGGCTGGCCGATGTGGGCACGCGCAGCGGGTATCGAGCACACCCTCAAGACGGACGCAGGCATCGTGCTGTCCGACGACGGGCACGCCATGTCGGCGGCAATGGCCGGGCAGGGTGTGATCCTGGCGAACCTGCCGCTGGTGCGCGATGCCTTGGAGGCTGGCGCGCTCGTCCAGCCGTTCGCAGCGCCAGTCATACAGCGCTATGCCTTCTGGGCCGTGGCGCCATCTGCGCGGCTTGACGACGTTGCCGTGCGCGCGGTGTGGGATTGGCTCTGCGCGTGCCGCGAAAACACGGCACGTGTGCACCCCTCAGCCCAATAGCGGCGACGCCGCACGCGCTGGCGCAAACGCCTCGTGCCACGCGGCGGCAAGTTGCAGCAAGGCAAACTCCGACCGGGGCGGCGCAATCACCTGCAGGCCCAGCGGCAGGCCTTCGGCGGTCAAGCCCGACGGCAGGCTCGCGGCCGGCACGCCCGCCAGCGTGGCGCCAATCACGACTTCCATCCAGCGGTGATACGTGTCCATTGCGCGGCTGGCGACGGTCTTGGGCCAGTGTTCTTCAGCAGGGAAGGGCGCAACCTGCGTGCAGGGCAGGACGAGAAAATCGTAGTGCGCAAACTGCCGCAGCAGCGCCTGGTACCAGCTCGCACGCGTGGCGATGGCACGGTTGATGTCGATGGCGGTGCGGCTGCGTCCGTGCTCGATTTCCCAGATCGCTTCGGGCTTGAGCAAATCGCGCGTGGCGGCGTTGTCGTACAGCAGGCCGAGGTTGCCGGACACGCTCAGCGCGCGCAGTGTGCACCAGCATTCCCATAGCGCGTCCATGGCGAAGAAAGGCCGCACGGTCTCGACATGGCAGCCCAGCGTATCGAACGTGTCGAGCGCCTGCTCGTTGACGGCCAGCACGTCGGAATCGATGGCAAGGTAGCCCCCGAAATCACGCAACCAGCCAATGCGAGCCTGCCGGAAGTCACGGTGCAGCGGTTGCATGAAGCACGCCGGATCGTCGCTTAGCGACAGCGGCGCACGCGGGTCGTAACCGGCTTGCGTGGCGAGCAGCCAGGCGAGGTCGTGCGGATTGCGCGCCATCGGGCCTTCAGTGCCGAGTTGCTGGAAGAACACGTCGCCGGTGGGGCCGTAAGGTACGCGACCGAGGCTCGGGCGCAGGCCGTAGATGTTGTTCCAGGCGGCGGGGTTGCGCAGCGAACCCATCATGTCGCTGCCGTCGGCCACGGGCAGCATGTTCAGCGCCAGCGCGGCGGCCGTGCCACCGCTGCTGCCGCCCGCCGAGCGCTCGGGGTTCCAGGCGTTGCGTGTGATGCCGTACACGCGGTTGTAGGTGTGCGAACCGAGGCCGAACTCCGGCGTGTTCGTCTTGCCGATCAGTACGGTGCCTTGGCGGCGAATGCGCTCGACGACGATGCTGTCGTGTGTCGGCACATTGCGCGCCATGGCGAGACTGCCCATCGCCGTCACCATGCCCGCCGTGGCGGCAAGATCCTTGGGTGCCTGCGGAAAGCCATGCATCCACCCGCCGGACAAGCCTTGCGACAGCAGCACATCGCGCTCGCGTGCCTGGTCGATGGCGGATTCGGCATCGATGCGGGCGACGACGGCGTTCACCGCCGGGTTATGGCGATCGATCTGCGCAAGGAACGCCTCCATGACTTCGACGCACGACACATCGCGCGCGTGGATGCGCCGCGATAGCTCGATCGCGCTCCATTGCACGATCTCTTCGTTGGTGGCCGCCGGTGTGGCTGCATGGCTCAGATTCGCTTGCATTGCTTGACTCGAAGTTCACTTCACGCGGTCAGGTAGGTCTGTGCCAGTCGCACCCAGGCGGCCGCGCCCAACGGCAGCACCTGGTCGTTGAAGTCGTACCCAGGGTTGTGCACCATGCAGCCGCCGAACTCACCTTCGCCATTGCCGAGGATGAGGTAGCAGCCAGGCACTTCGTTCAGCATCCAGGCAAAGTCTTCGCTACCGTTGAGCCCCTTGGGCGCCTGCGTGACGACGTTGGCCGCGCCCACCAGTTCGGTGCAGACCTGCTGCGCCAGTTGCGTCTCGGCCTCGGTGTTGACCATGGGCGGCGTCAATTGACGATAGTCGATCTGCGCCTCGACGCCATGGGCTTGTGCGGTCAGGCTGACGATCTCGCGAATGCGCATTTCCACCAGCGCGCGCGTCTCGGGCCGCGCCGCGCGCACATTCAGGCCGATCGTCACCGATTCCGGAATCACGTTGTGCGTTGCCCCGCCGCGAATGAAACCGACCGACACCACCGCCGTGTCATCGGGCGCGACGTTGCGTGCGACCACGGTCTGCAAGGCGGTGATGATGGCGGCCGATGCGGCAATCGGATCCCGCGCGCGATGCGGCATCGCGCCGTGTCCGCCCATGCCCTTGATGGTGACGTCGGCCACGTCGGAAGACAGGCTCACCGGCCCCGGCAGCACGCGGAAGCTACCGGCCGGCACGCCCGGCATGTTGTGCAGGGCATAGACGGCATCGCACGGGAAGCGCTCGAAGAGGCCGTCTTCGATCATGGCGCGCGCACCGCACAGGTTTTCCTCATCGGGCTGGAAGATGAGGTTCAGCGTGCCGTCAAAATCGCGGCTCTCGGCCAATGCCTTGGCCGCGGCGAGCAGGATGGCGGTGTGCCCGTCGTGGCCGCACGCGTGCATCTTGCCGTGGTTGCGGCTGGCGTAAGGCAGACCGGTTGCTTCAACGATGGGCAGGGCGTCCATGTCTGCACGAATGCCGAGACGGCGCGTGCCGCTGCCGAGCTTCAGCTGGCCCACCACGCCGCTCTTGCCGATGCCGGTGTGGACCTCGTAGCCCCAGCTTTTGAGCAGATCGGCCACCAACGTGCTGGTGGCGCCCACCTCGAAACCGAGTTCAGGTTGCGCGTGAATCTGGCGGCGGATGTTGACGAACGTTTCCGCATCGATGTGGACGGGCGGCAGCAGATGCGGCAACAGTTGGAACGGCGTGAGCGTGGGGGCTTTGGTCATGTCGGGGCTCCGGGGTGGGCGGTAGGAATCGGGTTCAGTGGGTTTCGCGCGCTTCGCGCAGGCTCAGCACGGTCAGCAGCGTGATGGCGCTGCACACCATCATGTAAAAGGCAGGGGAGAGCGGATTGCCGGTGCGGGCCAGCAGCCACGTCACGACAAACTGGCACGAACCGCCAAACACCGTCACGCCGATCGCGTAGATGACCGACAGGCCGCTGGCGCGCACCTTGATGGGCAGCAGCTCCATCATCATGAGCAGCATGGGCGTGGTGCCCAGGTACAACGTGCCGGTCAGCAGCGCAGACAGCGCCAGCACCAGCGGCACGCTCGGGTAATGCGTCATCAGCCAGAAGGCCGGATAGAGCGCCACCACGGTGACCAGCGTTGCGCCCACCACCAGCGGCTTGCGGCGCGGCAGGCGATCCGCCAGCCAACCGGAAAGGAGCGACGCGCCAAAGCTAGTCAGCCCCGTCACGCAGCCGGCCAGCAGCGACAGCGAAGGCGGCAGATGCAGCTCGCGGATCATGTAGGTCGGCATGAAATAGATCACCAGGTACGTGCCGACCGTCCCGCCGATGATCGTGAGCACGCCCTTGATGACCAGCCCGCCGTGGTCGCGGAACAGGGTGCCGAGCGGGCTCGGGGCATGCGCTTCGGCGGTGTGCGTTTCATCCAGGTGCGAGCGGATATACAGGCCCACCGGCGCGATCAGCAAGCCGAGGAAGAACGGTACGCGCCAGCCCCAGCTCTGCAGCGCTTCCGGCGACAGGCTGCCGTACAGAATGGCCGCAGTGAGCGCGCCGCACAGCGCCGCAATGCCCTGGCTGCCGAGTTGCCAGCTCACGCGAAACCCGCGCCCACGGACGCCGCCTGACTCCATCAGCATCGCGGTCGACGCACCGATTTCTCCACCCAGCGAAAAGCCCTGCAGCAACCGGCCGGCCAGAATGACCAGCGGGCCGAACAGCCCTGCGGTGGCGTAAGTCGGCGCAACCGCCAGGCACAGCGTGCCGACGACCATCAGCCCGATCGTCAGCGTCATCGCGGCCTTGCGTCCGTGGCGGTCTGCATAGTTGCCGATCACGAAGCCGCCCAGCGGGCGCATCACAAAGCCGATGCCGAACGTCGCCACTGCCAGCAGTAGCGAGCCATACGCGCTATCGGACGGAAAGAACAGCTTGCCGATCATCAGTGCGAAGAAGCTGTAGACCGTGAAGTCGTACATCTCCAGCGCATTGCCGATCGAGCATGCGGCGATCAGGCGTGCCTGGCCGACAGGCTTGGGCGCAGCAGCGACCGAGGCGGTCAAGGGCGGCTGCAGGGTGGCGTCATTCATGTGGATCTCCATCCGGGGTATTGGCGAGAGGGCTTCTGCGAACCCTTGGGCGCTTGCAGTATTCCGCCAAGCCGCCGTCCGGAAAAAATCGTAAATATTCATCCCGATAACCAAATAGAATCGCCGTCATAACCGGCCTGCATCCGCTATCGGGGAAAGCCCGCGAATCATTGGGGCGATGTCGGGTGACGTACCGAATGCCGGGCAGTGCGCCCAACGATGGGGAGGAGCGACGTGAAACTGCACCAATTGCGCATCCTGCTGGCCGTGGCACAGCACGGCAGCATCCACGAAGCGTCTCGCGGGCTGCACATCTCGCAGCCGGCGCTGTCGAAGGCGATTGCGGAACTGGAAAGGGAGCTTGGCGTCACGCTGCTGTCGCGTTCGGTGCGCGGCGTGAGCCTGACCTCATATGGCATGGCGCTGGTCAAGCGCGCGAGTGTCGTCGAGCAGGAACTGCGTCACGCGCTGGAAGACATCGAAGCCATTCGTGGCCATGCGGAGGCGGAACTCAACATCGGCTTTACCGCCGTGGCGTCGAGCGGGCCGCTGCCAGATGCGATGGCGGCATTGCGCAAGCGCTTTCCCAACGTTGCGCTGCGCGGCTTCGAACAGCGTCCGCAGCAGATTCTGGAGGGGCTGCGGGAGGGGCGGCTCGATATCGGCTTGATCTCCAGCAACAGCGGCCCCGGCACGGGCAGTTTTCAGTGGGAGCCGCTGTTTTCAGTGCCGATGCGCCTGGCGGTGCGCCCGGGCCATCCGTTGCGCCGCGTGCGCCGGCTACGCCCGCTGCTGGATGCCGACTGGCTGGTGCTCGACCCGCTGGAGGATCCGGGCGGCCCGATGGTGAGTCTGATGCGGTTGCATCGTCTCGACATCCCGCGCCGGATCGTGCAAAGCGCGTCGAATCTGCTGGGGCTGCAATTGGCCACAAAGACGGATGTCGTCAGCATGTGGTCGGAGTTTGTCTTCAGCGGCACCGGCGGGCCGCTGCGCATGGTGCCGGGCTCGCTCGAAACCTTGCCGATGGAAGATGAGCTGCCGGATTTCAATGTCTACATGGTCTATCGGTCGGCGGACCTGATGACGCATGTGTGTGCGGAATTCAGCAAAGAGATCCGGCACGCGGCGCAGCACTATCGCCAGCGCTGATCATCACGCCCCAAGTTCGGCGCCTTCCGTGCGCATCGCCCCCGGCGGTCGCCCAACGACGCGTTTGAATGCGCGGCTAAACGCAGCGAGAGACCCGTAGCCGAGCCGGTACGCGACGGCTTCGATTGCCTCGCGGTCGCGCGTGATCCATTGCGCGGCGAGACGCATTCGAAGCTCGGTCAGATAACGCACGGGCGTCATTCCGGTCGCTGCAAGAAAGCGCTCGGCAAACACCGAGCGCGAGACGCCTGCTTGCGCCGCCAGCTCCGCGACGCTCCAGTTGCGACCCGGGTCTCGATGCAGGGCAACGATCGCACGACCGAGTTTCGGCTCGCGTAGCGCCTGCACCCAGCCCGTCGCGTCGCCGCAACCGCATTCCACCCAGCCGCGCACAATGAAGGCCGCCACCACGTCCGCCAGCCGCGCGAGGATGCCGGCAAAGCCTGCGCGCTCGGAGCACGATTCGCGCTCCATCGCGTCGAGCATCGGGCGGATTTCCGGGTAGCGCGCGAGCAGGGTGCCGACGTGCATGAACTCCGGCATCGTGCCCACAAGCGGCTGCATGCCGCCAAGATCCAACTCCATGCACGCGCTGAAAATGAGCGCATCGCCCGGGGCCGCTTCCGTGCCGGCTCCGACCGACGCCACCGTCTCGCAGATCTTCGCGGCTTCAAAACCGGCGATCTCGCGGCAAGGCGCATCCGGATCGGACAGCAACGCGTGTGGGGTGCCCTGGGGCAGCAACACCGCATCACCAGCCTCAAGTTGCATGGTTGCGCCCGACGCGTCGCGCAGCAACACGGGCCCGCGCCCCACGAAGTGGAACTGCGCACGCCCTGGCGCCTCACCAAAGCTCAGCCCGAAGGGCCGCGCCACGTGGATACGGCGGTACTGGACACCGCTCAGCCGCATGCCCAGCAGCAGCTCGCTGACAAGGTCGTGCACGTCGGGCAGGGGAGTGAGCATGTCGAAAGTCCGGACGATTGATCAACAAGACCGGATTGTATGTCATAGACCGTCCGATTAACGGGCCCTACGATGCGGCCTTATTGGTACTTTCCCTGATCCTTTCCACGGAACGACGCATGAATCCCGGAATCTCCACGGCCGCTTCAATCGCGGCCCCGCGTGAACCCGCCTGGGGCGCTGTCTTTGCGATGGCGCTGGGCGTGTTCGGGCTCGTCACGGCCGAATTCCTGCCCGCAAGCCTGCTGACGCCCATGGCGGAAAGCCTGGGCGTGACCGAAGGCGTGGCAGGGCAGGCCGTCACGGCCACCGCAACGGTTGCGCTCGTCACCAGCTTGCTGACCGCCGCCGTCACGCGTTCCATTGACCGTCGGCGCGTGCTGCTGGCGTTTTCGGTGCTGCTTGTGGCATCCAACCTTGCAGTAGCGTTTGCGACCAACCTGACGACGATCCTGATCGGTCGCGTGGTGCTTGGCATTGCGCTGGGCGGCTTCTGGACCATGGCCACCGCTACCGCAATGCGCCTCGTGCCTGCAGCGCTGGTGCCGCGGGCGCTGTCGATCATCTTCAGCGGCGTGGCCGTCGCCACGATTGCCGCCGCGCCCCTGGGCAGCTACTTCGGCCATCTGATCGGCTGGCGCAACGTGTTCCTGGCCGCGGCCGGGCTTGGCGTGGTTGCGTTCGTCTCGCAGGTGGCGACGCTGCCCTCGATGGCGCCAAGCGGCACGACGCGCCTGCGCACGCTCGTCGACGTGCTGCGTCGCCCATCCGTCGGCATCGGGATGTTCGCCACGATCCTCGTGTTCACCGGGCACTTCGCGTTCTTTACGTACCTGCGGCCGTTCCTGGAGCAGGTGGCGGGCGTTGGCGTGAACGGGCTATCGGCAATCCTGCTGGGCTATGGCATTGCCAACTTTGTAGGCACATCGCTCGCAGGCCGCGTGCTGGAACACCGGCTGCGCCCAATGCTGATTGCAATGCCGGCGCTGATGGTGGTGCTCGGCATCGCACTCGTGGCGCTGGGGCGCGCGCCCGTCATCGACGCCGTGCTGATCGCCTTGTGGGGCATGGCGTTTGGCGGCGTGCCGGTGGCGTGGTCGACATGGGTCACGCGCACCGTGCCCGACGAAGCCGAAAGCGCGGGTGGCCTGATCGTCGCCGCCGTGCAACTCGCGATTGCTACCGGTGCAGCAGCCGGCGGCGTGGTGTTCGACGCGAACGGCGCGGCCGGTGTGTTCATCGGCGCCGCTGTGGTGCTGGCGATTGCCGTCGCGACCATCGTGACGGGCGTGCCGAAACGCGTCGAGGTGGTGCCGGCAATGGCGGAGTGACAGAGCGAGATGCGCGCCGCTGGGTCGGTCGGCTACCGTTTGAATCGGTCCAGTGCGCGCCATCTGTATTTCTCATAATTTGCATTATGTTAAATTGTAGATCGACCAGCATCCGCCGGTCTCGATCCAACGCCCTCCACTAAGCCTTCTTCAAAAACTCCGGCTTCAGCAGATAGCTCACACCGTCGATCTTGCAGTCGATCGGATGGTCGCCCGCCACGAGCCGGATGTTCTTGATCTTGGTCCCCGCCTTGAGCGTGCCCGACCCGCCCTTGAGCTTCAGGTCCTTCACCAGCGTCGCAGAGTCGCCAGCATTCAGTTGATTGCCGTTGGCGTCCTTGATGGCCACCTCCGTCTCATCCTCGTCGTCCTGTGCCGACGGATTCCATTCGTGCGCGCAATCCGGGCAGATATAGAGTTCGCCGTCCTGGTAGGTATTCTCAGAGGCACATTGAGGACAGGCGGGAATCGTGGACATGTCGAGTGGCATAAAGCGGCTGAATTGGGGCCCGCACTATACCAGCCGGAACCTCCTGGATGGCTTGACCATTGTCACGCCGATATCGATATGCTCCGCGCCAGCAAGAAAACGGGCCCCGTCGCCAACCGGGGCCCGTTTCCATCTCGCTTTTGAGGTCGTCCGTTACGACGCCCTCAAGGCTGCCCTGCTCAGTTGCCGAACAGGCTCTCCAGCGCGCTGATCGTCGTTGAAAGGGTCGCGGAAACCGTACCCGTTTTCCCTGCGTCGATCGCAAGCGCCACATCGCCCGTGGAGGCAAAGGATGCGCTCGCTTGATCCTGTGTGGTGGCAAACGCCACGGAACCGGCGCTCGGTACGCCCGAGGCGCCCACGACCAACGGCGACGTCGTGGTCAGCAGAAGGTTTTCGTTGCCCGAGGCCGTTGTGAAATTCAGGTTGCCGGAAAGCTTCACCTCATCGATAAAGGTCAGCAGCGAAAGCGCATCATCCAGACGCCAGCCTGCCAGCATGATGGAGTCCTGAACGCCATTGATGTTGCGGTTCACGGTTACGTCATTGGACGTCGCAATGTATTTGAGCGTGCTGTCGGGCTGCGGAATCGATTTGGAAATCGTCATGGTTCCATTGAATGTCATTGAGGCGGTACCAGCCTGCGCACTCAGATTATTTGCGGTGACGGCCGCGACAAACGAAAAATCCTGCAGGTTTGCCGTCGGGCCCGACGCCGCATTGATGACAAATGACATTCCGCCATTGAGCGTCGTCAATAACGTTGCGCCGGCAAGTTCAACGTTCTCCTGGCAATTCGCGAACGTCATGCTGGCGGTATCGCCTGCCGAGATGCTGCCCGACCCATCTCGATCGTCGAATGTAATCGATGCGGTGCCTCCGCCTGTGCAGTTGGACGAGAAGTTCCCAGGGCCCGCCTGGCTGCCCGCTGCGATGACGGAGAAGAGGCTGATCGCGTAAAGGCTGTAGGTATCGCGGGAACCAAAGTACGTATAGGCAGCAGCAGTCCGCGCGTTCAGGTAACCGTTGGCAGGGTCCGCCAGCCGGATGGAGGAAGGTTGCTGCGGCACAGGGGGAACGACACCGCCTTCGTCATCCCCGCCCCCGCACGCGGCCAAAGCCGCTGCCATTGCAGTGATCAGCGTTGTCTGCAGCAATGTCTTCATGGCGAACTCCTTATTCTTTTAACGAAGATTCAACAATCCATGCTGGAGACATCAGCTTATGAATCGTGGATTTCATTGCACTTGATGATTAAAACTTCATTGATCCACCGCAACACAAAATTCCCCTGAAAATAATCTGCCAAAGCAGAATTTGCTTATACCTTCAATTCAATTCATTCGTTGAATATCCGCCTTTCTTTCGCTTGGCCGCCCTCGCCTCGGCGCGTCATTGCCACCGCCCTTTCGCGGACATCCCCGCCTGTTCAATTGGTGTGCAATCCGTCAAGTGCGCGACAGGCACCGGTCTTCGTTCTATGATCCAGCCTTCAACGACCGTTGCTGAACAGGAGAACCACCATGGGCGAAGCCAAACGACGCGGCACGCAAGCCGAACGCATGTCCCAGGCGCGGAGCCGACTGGAAGCCTTGCGCCCTGAAAAACTCGTCTGCGGCGCCTGCCAGACCGCCTTTACCGAATTCGAGGGGATGGAGCCGCGCGACATGCCCGGCATCCACGCGATCTTCGGCGGCGAATGCCCGAACTGCGGCGAAAGCGTGATTTCCTTCAACGGCGAACCCGAAGCCGTGGCCGCCGCCATGCTGGCCTACCAGGACGCCATGGAAAACGCCAAGCTTGGCGCACAGACGCAGGAAGGCAAGCACGTGCCCTACGTCGACGAAGAAGACAAGCCCACGCAACACTGAAGCCATCATGCAGAACATGCCAAGGCGCCGCTACCGCCACTACAAGGGCGGCGAATACGAATGGCTGTGCGAGGCCACGTACGAACCCGATCCCGCCATCAAGATGACGGTCTATCGCGCCGCCAACGGCACGATCTGGACACGCCCATCGACGATGTTCCATGAGATGGTTGAAGTCGACGGCCGGCAGGTGCCGCGCTTTGCGCTGATCGACTGAATGCGGATCTGACCATCATGAGCTACGTGATGGTCACGCTGGTCAACCCGCCGCCGCCCGTTTCTGACGCTTGAACCAGGCATGCTCGCCCGGCGCCCGGTCGCGTAGTTCGAAGGTGATGTGCACGCGGCGCGAGACCTGCAGGTAGACGCCGCACGTCAGCGTCATCGCCACGGCAACGGCCACGCCGTCGATGAAGGTGGAGCGCGCTCCAGGTACGCCGCCAGCCATGAGCATCAGACCAATCAGCGGCGGTAGCAGCGCCATGTGCACGAGCATGGCCGGCCGGAATGCGCTGTCGTGCGTGGTGGCCAGCACCAGCACCGTCACGCTGGAAATCAGATACAGCAGTGTGGTGAGGTTGATGGCCCCGCTGCCCGGCGCGTTGGCATCGAACAGGTCGGCGCCGGCCAGTTGCAGTGCATCCATCGAAAGCCCCTGCCAGAACACCCACGTCGGCCCTGCGATGGCAATGGCAAGCACCCACGGCAGCCATCCGGCAATGCCGTACAGCGGATGTTGACCCGCTGCGATCGGGTCGATGTCGACCCAGCGATGCGTCAGCATGATGCACCCCCAACAATGCGCGTCCGTTCTGATGACGGCTGCTTTCGGCAAGCGCCGGCGGCGTCTGCCTCCCCTGCTCTGTAGCTTAGGTCGCTGCGCAAAGCGCGCAATGCGGGAGGAACCCTGAGCGCACAATCGGATTGCGCTACCTCAACTGCCGGCGAGCTATCGGCGGAACAGTCGCGGGCGGTCCGGATCGTAGAGCGGGTCGGGCGTGATCTGCGTGAGCTGCAATACGCCGGCGGGGTCGAAGTAGAAATGCATCAGCGACGGCCAGACATCGTCCGCCTTGAAGCGGTACGACCAGACTAGGCGGTCCATGCGCGGAAAATACGCCGTCTCCACTGGCTGGCCAAAATGTCGCAGCACGTCGTCCCGAGTCCAGACGCCGATCCTGGCCTGGGCAAACTCAAGGCTGCTCAAGACCTGCTTGAAGGCGACGAGCTTGCCGCTGGCATCAAAGTCGGCCGCGTAGGTGAACTGGCCGTACGGTTTGGTCGGATAGAGCCAGCGGGTGCCGCCATTGAGTGGATAGGTTTCGCGCGGCGGCCCAAACTGCGCCTGCACAGCGGGCTCGTCCGCGCCCACCAAGCGTTGGCCCTTGGTGACGGGGGATTCCAATGCAGCACATCCCGCCGTTGCCGCAACCACAATCGCTACCGCCGCCCACCGCATTGCGCGCATGACGCCCGTCCTCGCCAAACTGAGTGAAGCCCGTAGTTTACCGCCGCGCGTCAGCTCAACGTGCGAGTAGCGGCGCGATATCGAGGTGCGTTGCGGCAAGGCGCGCATTGGCGCGCGGCAATCGCGGAATCGTGCCCAGATGCGGTGCGTTGATCCACCGACGCAAGGTAGCGACGTTGTCGTCAAGCCCTGCCATGGCCGGGTCGACCACGTTACCGACCCAGCCGGCCAGATGCAGGCCGCGCGCGGCAATCGCCTCGGCGGTGAGCGCGGCGTGATTCAGGCAGCCCAGGCGCAACCCGACAACCAGCACAACGGGCAAGCCCAGCGCCACGGCCATCTCGGCCGTATCAAAGTCGTCCGACAACGGCACGCGGAAACCACCGACGCCCTCCACCACGACGGCATCCGCCAGCGATCTGGCGTGCGCAAACGCGTCGAGAATCGGTGGCAGCGTAATGGTCACGCCTTCGCGCGCTGCTGCCAAATGCGGAGACATTGGCGCGTCGAGCAACCAGGAGCAAACGGTATCGAGCGGCAGATCGACCGACGCAGCGGCACGCAGTTGCTCGACATCTTCGTTGGTGCGCGTGGGCGCGCCCGCCAGCGTGCCAGCAGCAATCGGCTTGAGGCCTGCGGCGCGGTAGCCAGCATCAGCCAGCTTGGTCAGCAATGTCGCGCTGACCAGCGTCTTGCCGATCTCCGTATCCGTGCCGGTGACAAAGCAATCGAAGCGTGCGCGCATATCAGGCTGCCTTGGCTGGCTGAAGCGATTGGCCGGCCGCTTCCAGCGCCTGCGCGAGGCGCTCGATGTCTGCATCGGTATGTGCCGCCGACAGCGTGATGCGCAGACGGGCCGTTCCGGCCGGCACCGTCGGCGGGCGGATGGCGGCGATGCGGATGCCTTCGCGTTCCAGTGCAGCGGCCAACTCCAATGCCGGTGCGTTCTCACCGATCACGATCGGCTGGATGGCCGTGGGCGATGGCATCCACTGCCAACCGAAACGCGCAGCCAGACGCTGTGCATGCGCACTCCACACGGCGATATGCCGATCGAGGCGCGCGCGGCGTTCAGCGCCCTCCTCGCCTGCGATCAGATCCAAAGCGGCTTCCACCGCACACGCAATGCCCGGCGGCGTGGCTGTTGTGAAGATGTACGTGCGGGCGCGCTGGACCAGCCAGTCGATCACCAGTCGATGCGCAACGATGGCGGCGCCTGATCCGCCGGCGGCCTTGCCGAAGGTGCCGACATAGACGAGGCGCTTCGAGCGCAGCCCGAAATGCGACAGCACGCCCGCGCCCTTCTCACCGAGCACGCCCAGGCCATGCGCGTCGTCCACGATCAGCCAGGCATCGTAGCGTTCGGCCAGCGCGAGCAGTTCGGGCAGCGGCGCGATGTCGCCGTCCATGCTGAACACGCCATCCGTGACGATCAGCTTATTGCGACTCGTGCTCGCCGCCAGCAGCGCTTCCAGCGCAGCAAGGTCGACGTGCGGATAGACCTTGATGGGCGCGCGCGACAACCTCGCACCGTCGATGAGCGATGCGTGGTTCAGCGCGTCGGAAAAGATCGTGCATTCGTCAGCCGGGCGGATACCGCCAGCCTGCGCCATGGCGCTCACCACGGCCAGGTTGGCCATGTAGCCCGTGCAGAAGAACAGCGCATCCGCATCAGGAATGTGTTCGCCTTGCAGTGCAGCCATGCGTGCTTCCAGCCGCGCGTGCGCGATCGAATGGCCGCTCACCAGATGCGATGCGCCGCTGCCGAAACCATATTGCTGCGTGCCCTGCGTCACCGCCTCGGCCAAGGCGGGGTGCGCTGCCAGGCCGAGATAATCGTTACCGCAAAAGCCCAGAATGTCGCGCGGCTCTTCGCCAGGCACGCTGATGCGCTGGCTGCGGTCGGTCGGGCTGTACGCGGTACGGCGCACGCGGCGCAGGTGCGCGGCGTCGATGGCGTCAAGGCCCGCCTGCAGGTCGTCAAGCAATCGCATAGGTGTGTCCTTCTGTTTCGCCCGTAGCTTGGGCCAGCGTGTCTTCAAGCGTCTGCAGCGTGCGTTCGACCAGCGTGTCGGTCTCTTCGTCGCTCAGCACATAAGGCGGCAGCAGATAAACGGTGTTGCCGATGGGGCGCAGCAGCAGCCCGTGCGTGCGTGCCGTCAGCGCAAAGCGTTCGGCAAAGCGCGCACCGGCCACGTCGGGGTGCACGTCGAACGCGGTGATCATCCCCGTCTGCCGCAGATGGGCAAAACGCGCATCGTGCGACAGCGGCGCCAGGCCCTGGGCGATGCGCGCCGCGGTCACGCGATTGCGCGCAAAGACGTCTTCTTCAGCAAACAGGTCGAGCGTGGCGAGTGCCGCGCGGCATGCCAGCGGGTTGCCCGTGTATGAGTGCGAATGCAGGAAGCTGCGCACCGGCGCATCGTCGTTGAAGGCGTCATAGATGGCATTGCGCGACAGCACGATCGACAGCGGCAGATAGCCTCCGCTGATGCCCTTCGACAGGCACAGCAAGTCCGGCCACACGCCGGCCTGTTCGCATGCGAAGAACGTACCGGTGCGACCGCAGCCGACGGCAATTTCATCGGCAATCCAATGCACATCAAACTCATCGCACAGCGCACGCACGCCGCGCAAATAGCTCACGTCGTGCATGGCCATGCCGGCGGCACACTGCACCAGCGGCTCGATGATGACGGCGGCGATGGTGCCGGCGTGGGTGCTCAGGCAATCCCGCAGCGCGGCCAGCGCACGCTCGGCTACGTCGACGGCGGTCTCGCCCGGGCCGGCCAGGCGCGCGTCAGGCGATGGCACCCGGTGCGATTGCAGGATCAGCGGGTCATAGGCATCCCGGAAGATCGCGACATCCGTCACCCCCAGCGCGCCCAGCGTTTCACCGTGGTAGCCGTGTTCCAGGCAGACGAAGCGGCTGCGTGCGCCCTGCCCTGCATTGCGATGGGCGTGGAAGCTCATCTTGAGCGCGATTTCCACGGCAGAAGCGCCGTCGGAGCCGAAGAAGCTGTGGCCCAGCACACCGCCTGTCAGGTCGATCAGGCGCTCCGCCAGCTCCACTGCCGGCCGATGCGTGGCCCCCGCCAGCATGACGTGCTCCAGCGAATCGAGCTGCGTCTTCAACGCCGCATTGATGTGCGGATTCGCATGGCCGAAAAGGTTGACCCACCACGAACTGGTGCCGTCCAGGTAGCGCTTGCCGTCAAAGTCGATCAGCCACGGCCCCTGGCCGCGTGCGATCGGCAGCGGCGGCATGGCATCAAGCCGTGCATTTTGGGTGCACGGATGCCAGACGGCCGCGCGGCTGCGCGCCTGCCACGCCGTGTTGGCGCTGGGCGCGCCGTCGACCGGCACCGGGATTGGGGGATACGCCATACGAGGCCTCCTCGAAGCATAAGCGGGGGATTCGGCGGCGTATGGTAGAGGTCATGTGGATCAAACAACAAGCCCGCACGTTGGATGAAATTACGCGCTCATACGCCGAAAAAGAAAGAAGAAGCGCACTTCTTCGGCGGATTCCCAACGTCCTGCGCGGATCATGTCGCTAAAAAATCTTTGTGCCAGGGCTCAAATGAGTGCCAAAAGGCACTTCGAAGAACCCGACGCTTACGCCTATCGGTATTGCGCTAGGGTGGCGCAGCTTTGGCCGACTATTTACCTGGAGTGATATTCAGAATGGACCGCAGGTTTGCTTTGCATCATTGCTCAGGCCTAGGGATAACCCTATACTCGGGAAAACCCTAGATAACACACCGAGAGAAAACATCATGGTCCAGCAAGCCTATTTCACCCCCAAGTTCGCCGGCGACATCCAAGTTCAGGCCACCAACCGTACGTCGCTGCTGCGCGCAGTCATCAATTTTTTCCGCAACGGTTGGGATGACAACCTGGTGTATGCAGAAGTGGTTGGCAAGTCCGGTTCGTACCTGGGCTGAATGCCGCGGCCGAATGTTCGGCCATGCCGCAAAGACACGTAAAAAGAACGGCGCATCGGCGCCGTTTTTGTTTTGGGGCGTTCGACGGTGCGCCTAGCCCAGATCTCCACCGCCCACCGGCAACACCGTCCCGGTGATGTAAGAAGCCTCGTCCGACGCCAAAAACAGGATCGCTCGCACCTGCTCGTCGATCGTTCCATAGCGGTGCATCAGGCTGCTGGCGATGGTCTGGTCAACGATGCCCTGGTACCAAGTGGCTTCCTGCTCCGACATGGGCGCCGTGTTGCGCGGGATTTTGCGTGGCGGCGCTTCGGTGCCGCCCGTGGCGACGGCGTTGACGCGGATGTTGTCCTGCGCGTGCTCCAACGCCAGGCTGGCCGTCAGCGCATTCACGCCGCCCTTGGCCGCCGAATACGGAATCCGATAGATACCGCGCGTGGCAATCGACGACACGTTGACGATCACGCCCCGCTGGCGCTCCACCATGTGCGGCAGCACGGCGCGGCAGCACCACAGCGTGGGGAACAGCGAGCGGCGGATCTCCGCCTCGATCTGCGCTTCTTCATAGTGCTGATACGGCTTCGCCCAGATCGTGCCGCCGACGTTGTTGATGAGCACGTCGATGCCGCCGAACGCATCGAGCGCGGCCTGCACGGCGTGTTGCGCGCCGGTGTAGGTCTCCAGATCGGCGGTGGTGGCGAGGGCTCGGCCGCCCGCTGCGGCAATCTCGGCCTGTACTTCGTAGACCAGCTCCGCCCGGTCCACCAGCAGCACCTGGGCGCCCTCTTCGGCCACCGCCAATGCCACGCCGCGCCCGATACCTTGGGCCGCGCCCGTCACGACGACGGTCTTGCCTGAGAATCGTTGCATGCTCATGCCGCCTTCGCCTCCGGTACTGCATTGGGTGTGAATTTCTCGTAGTAGAAGCTGTTGGGCTTCACGCTCGTGTCGTCAAAGTACTTGCGCACGGCATCGACCATCGGGGGCGGCCCGCACAGATAGACATCCACGTCGCCATCGTTCAGGGCATCGGCCGGCACGTGCTGCGTCACCCAACCCTTGCGCGGATGATTCGACGCGGCGTCAGCCACGACCGTGGCGTAGCTGAAATTCGGCAACCGCGCTGCATAGGCTTCAAGCGCGTCGACCTGCACCAGGTCGAGGTCACGGGTGACGCCATAAATCAGGTGCACCTTCTGCTGCGAGTTCGCACGTGCCAGCACTTCAAGCATCGACAGGAACGGAGCGAGCCCCGTGCCGCCAGCAAGGAACAACAGCGGCCGCTGCACATTGCGCAGATAGAAGCTGCCCAGCGGCCCGTGCAGATCGAGCTTGTCGCCGGGCTGCGCGGTTTCCAGCCAACGGCTCATCACGCCGCCGGGAATCTTCTTGATGAGGAAGCTGATCTTCGATTCTCCGGGGGCGGATGAGAACGAATACGAGCGGTGCTGGCCGGTGCCCGGTACGCCGATGTTGACGTACTGGCCAGGAAGAAACACCGGCGCAGTGGCATCCACGTCCAGTTCCAGCACGACGGCTGCGTCGTTGTGCAACTCGACTTTCGACACCGTTGTCCCGAAGCTGCTCTGACCAGTCTTGCAGCTGGTCGATGTGGTCGGCACCGCGATCACGCAATCGCTTTGCGGCACCATCTGGCACGTCAGGACGAGGCCCGTGTTCTTCTCGTCTTCGGTCAGGGCATCGTCAATGTAATCGTCGCCGAGGTCGTAACTTCCGCTCTCGGCGCGGCACTTGCAGGTTCCGCACACACCATCGGAGCAATCCATGGGCAGGTTGATCTTCGCGCGGAAGGCGGCATCGAGCACCTTCTCGCCCGCTTTGCAATCGATGAAACGGGTCACGCCGTCCTCGAAGTTCAATGCGACTGTGAAACTGGACATGGAATACCTCCGCTGCCTCTTGTGCGTGTCCTATACGTGGGTGCAAATCAGACGTGATAAACGTCGAGCACCTGCCGGATGTAGTCGTTCTTCAGCACGATCTTCTTGGATGCGATCAGGAAGCCATCGCCCGCGCGGCGCAGGGTGACGAACATCGTGCCGAAGAAGTGATCGGTGGTTTTGTACCGATGGCTGAGCGTGTGGAAGTTGTAGCGCACGTCGACTTCATCGCCGCGTTCGGCCACAACTTCAACATTGGCGACCGTGTGGCTGGTTCTCGGCTCCGGCGTGGAAGCCCCGCTGCGCTCGGTCTTGATGCGGAAGACGCGATCTTCCAGCCCGCAGCGATTGGCGTAGTACATCAACGAGATCTGGCTCTGCGGGTCGTCGGTCAACTGGTCGTCGTCATCCCATGCGGGCATCCAGTAGGTGACGTCTTCTGCGTAGCACTCGAGCCACGCGTCCCAATCGCGGTCATCAAGCAGTCGCGCCTCGCGGTACAGGGCAGCGCAGATGTTCTGGTAATCCATGCTCATGCCGGCACCCCTTCGCATTCCTGCTTGAGCGCCTCGCGCATGACGCGCACCCAATATTCGTGCTGGCAGACGAACAAGCCTTCGTCTTCACTGCGCTCACCCGAGATGAGCGGCTTCAATCCCATCTTCGTTGCGTTCTCGTCGGGGCCGTGAATCCACAGCGGCGCCCCGCGCGACAGGTCGTTCCACAGCGCGGTGGTGCCGGCGTAGCCGTTCTGGCAGGCACGGAATTCTTCCAGGTCATCGGCGGTGCCCATGCCGGTAACGTTGAAGAAGTCCTCGTACTGGCGGATGCGCGTTGCGCGGTCCGTTGCGCTTTCGCCCTTCGGCGCGAAACAGAAGATCGAGACCTCGGTCTTGTCGACGCTGATCGGCCGTACCACGCGAATCTGCGTGCTGAACTGATCCATCAAAAACACGTTCGGATACAGGCACAGATTGCGGGTCTGGTTGACGATGAAGTCCGTTTGGGTTTCACCCACGCGTGCCTTGATTTCTTCGCGGTGCGCATAGACGGGCCGCACCTCCGGATTCATCGTCTGCGTCCACAGCAAGATGTGGCCGTGCTCGAACCCATAGACGCCCGCCACCGACTTGCTCCAGCTGTTCGCATCCACCGCCTGCGTGCCGCCTTCCTTGCGTCGCCCCATCGTGGCGGCGTAATTCCAGTGCACCGTGCTGACGTGGTAGCCGTCGCAGCCGTTCTCCATCTGCATCTTCCAGTTGCCGTCATACACGTAGGAAGAATTGCCGCGCAGTACTTCCAGGCCGTCGGGCGACTGATTGACGATCTGGTCGATGATCACACGCGCTTCGCCAAGGTACGCCTCAAGCGGCTGCACATCGGCATTGAGGCTGCCGAACAGGAAGCCACGATAGTTCTCGAACCGAGCGACCTTCTTCAGATCATGCGAGGCGTGCGTGTTGAACTGCACCGGATACTCGGTGGTCTTTTCGTCCTTCACCTTGAGCAGCTTGCCGGTGTTGGAGAACGTCCAGCCATGGAACGGGCACGTGAAGCTGCCCTTGTTGCCATGCTTGCGACGACACAGCATCGCGCCCTTGTGCGCACATGCGTTGATGACCGCATGCAGCTCCCCGGTCTTGTCGCGGGTGATGACGATCGGCTGGCGGCCGATCCACGTGGTGTAGTAATCGTTGTTGTTCGGAACCTGGCTTTCGTGCGCCAGATACACCCAGTTGTTCTCGAAGATGTGCTTCATCTCCAGCTCGAACAAATCGGGGTTGGTGAAGATGTCGCGGCGGCAGCGGAAAATGCCGGCCTCTTCGTCATCCACCACAGCGGTTGACAGCAGTTGGTCCAGTTCGCTGGCTTTATCAATCAAGGCGGACATGGTCGTCTCCACGGTGAGGCACTCGGCCTCAAGCCTCTGCCGAAGCGCGCAGGCGGTTCACGCGCTGGTTGTCCTTGCCCTGAACCAGCGGCGTCAGGACGACATTGAATTCGATGTCCTTGTACGTATCGCCTTTCAGGCCCAGCGCCGCACCGCCCGTTTTCTCCACCACGTGCGGAATCAGCTCTTCGCGGGTGGCGTAGGCGAAGTCGTCCCAGATCAGCGGATCGCCTTCGATATTGAATTGCGTCGTCAGCTTGCGGTGGCCATTGCTCGTGACGAAGAAGTGCACATGCGCCGGCCGGTTGCCGTGGCGGGCAAGCCCGTTCAGCAGTTGCTGCGTAGCACCTTGCGGCGGGCAGCCGTAGCCCACTGGCATGAGCGTGCGGAATTCATATTTGCCATCGGCACCGGTCCTGACCGCGCCGCGCAGGTTGAACGGGCTCTGCGCACCGGTCGGATCGAAATGCGAATAGAAGCCGTTCGAGTTTGCGTGCCAGCACTCGACCACGGCGCCGGCCACCGGCTTGCCCTCCGGCCCCGTCACCGTGCCGTGAATGACGAGCGGGCCTGCCGCCGGGTCCGGATCGATGTCAATCCTGGACACGCCATCGCGCACCGTCGTGCCGGCAACGTACAGCGGGCCCTCGATCGTGCGCGGCGTACCGCCGTTGATGCCAAGGGCCTCGTCCGCAGCGTCCATACGGATATCGAGATACTTCTCCAGGCCCACGCCGGCCGCCAGCAATGCGGCTTCGCCGTCCTGGCCGAGCTTGTTCAGGTAATTGATGCCCGCCCAGACTTCATCTGGCGTGATGTCGAGGTCGTCGATGGCCTTGAACAGGTCGGCCAGCAAACGGTGGGTGATCTGCTTCAGGCGGGCGTTGCCCTCTTTGCCGTCCAGGTTGGTGGCGGCCTTCAGCAGGTCCTGCACTTCTTTCGTTTCGAATACGCGCGCGTTCATGATGGGTGTCTCCTCGTGGCTTTCTGGGGGAATGTGGAATGTGTCAGGCGCGATCTCAATCGTCCTTGCTGTGCACTGACGACGGGTGGCGGCACATCGGTGTCACCGAAATCTCCATGTACGGAAACAGCGGGAGCGCCGTCAGGATGTCGTGCAGTTCTGCATTGCTCTGCACGTCGAAGACGCTGACGTTCGCGTACTCGCCAACCAGGCGCCAGATGTGGCGCCACTTGCCGCTGCGCTGCAGGTCCTGCGAATAGGCCTTCTCGCGCGCCTTGATCTCGTTGGCGACATCGGCGGGCATGTCGGCCGGCAGGCGGACATCCATGCGGACGTGGAACAGCATCGTGGTCTCCTTGGTGGGGTGTCTTGGTCTGGTTGTTCTCATTGGCGGCGCAGGCGCGCCAGCTTGTCGCGATCGATCTGGATGCCCAGGCCGGGGCCGGTTGGCACCTGCAACATGAAATCGCGGTATTGCAGCGGCTCGGTCAGCAGTTCCTGCGTCAGCAACAAGGGGCCGAACAGCTCGGTGCCGAACTGCAGCTCGCCAAAGGTGGAAAACACGTGGGCTGACGCCGCCGTGCCAACCGCCCCTTCGAGCATCGTTCCGCCGTACAGGCCGATGCCCGCAAGCTGCGCGATGGCGGCGACCTGCATCGCCGGCACGAGACCACCGGATTGCGCGATCTTCACGGCGAAGACGTCGGCGCTGGCAGAACAGGCCAACTCAAATGCATCCAGCGGACCATGCAGTGCTTCGTCGGCCATCATCGGCACCGCGAACTGGCGGGCGAGGCGCTCGAGCGCGGCGCGGCTTTCCGCGCGCACCGGTTGCTCGATCAGGTCGATGCCGCCGGCCTGCAACGCGGCGATGCCGTTGGCGGCGTCAAGCTCGCTCCAGGCCTGGTTGACGTCCACGCGCACGCTCACGGCGTCGCCCAGTGCATGCTTGATCGCCAGTACGTGCGCCACATCGTCAGCCACCGCGCGCAGACCGATCTTCAGCTTGAAGATGCGGTGACGGCGCTCGGCAAGCATCGCTTCTGCCTCGGCAATGTCTTTCTTGGTGTCGCCGCTGGCGAGCGTCCAGGCCACCGGCAGCGCATCTCGCAGCCGGCCGCCCAGCAGCTCAGACAGCGGCACGCCAAGCCGGCGGGCCTGCGCATCGAGCAACGCCGTTTCCAACGCGCACTTGGCAAAGCGGTTGCCCTGGATGGTCTTGCGCACCTTGGCCATGGCGGCCGCCACGTTGCGCGCCTCCATGCCGATCAGCAGCGGCGCAATGTGCGTGTCGATGTTGACCTTGATGCTCTCGGGGCTCTCTTCGCCGTAGTTGAGACCGCCAATGGTGGTGGCCTCGCCCCAGCCTTCGATGCCGTCTTCACAGCACACATGCACGAGGACGAGCGTCTGCGTGTGCATGGTGGCGACGGACAGTTTGTGCGGACGGATGGTGGGCACATCCACTAGAATGGCCTCGATCGAGCGAATCATGTTTTCCAGGTATCAGAAGAACTGCTATCAACGTGGAAACCAGATTACGCAGCGCAAATTGTCACGTCCAACACCGATTTAGTATCGGCTTCATACCTGACGGGTATAAAAATGGAGCTACGCCATCTTCGCTATTTCGTCGCGGTTGCTGAAGAGCTGAACTTCACGCGTGCCGCTGAACGGCTGCACATCGCGCAGCCCCCGCTGTCGCGGCAGATTCAGCAACTGGAAGAGGAAGTCGGCGTGCTGCTGTTCGAGCGCGGCAGCCGCCCGCTCAAGCTGACCGAAGCCGGCCGCTTTTTCCACGCGCACGCGCGGCAGTTGCTCGCACAGACGGCGGAACTTGCCTCGATGACGCAACGCGTCGGCCAGATCGAGCGGCGCATGTCCGTCGGCTTCGTGGCTTCAACGCTGTACGGGATGCTGCCAAAGGTCATCCGGCGCTTTCGGGCGGAGTACCCCATGGTCGATCTGACCATGCACGAGATGACGACCATGGACCAGATCCAGGCGCTCAAGGACGGCCGCATCGACGTCGGCTTCGGCCGCATCCGTTACGAAGACCCGAACGTGCGGCGCATCCTCCTGCGCGATGAGCGATTGATCGTCGCGCTGCCATCAGGCCATGCCCTGCTGGACGGCAGACCGACGGTATCCCTGCGCGACCTTGTCGGCGACACGCTCATCATCTACCCGCGCGCGCCGCGTCCTAGCTATGCGGACCAAGTGCTCGCCCTCTTCCACGATCGCGCGCTCGAACCCAGCAAGATTTACGAGGCACGGGAATTGCAAATTGCCCTGGGACTGGTCGCCGCGGGCGAAGGTGTGTCGGTGGTGCCGCGCAGTGTGGCGGGCTTGCGGCGGGAAGATGTCTGCTACATGGAACTCGACGATCCGCAATTGGTCTCGCCCATTATCTTCAGCACGCGCCTGCTCGACGAGTCTGAAGACATCCAGGCCATGCTGGCGCTGACGTATCGGTTGTATGACGAGCAGAAGATCCCGTATTACGCGCCCTCGTAAGGCTTGCAATGGTGGCACCAAAGTTACAAGCCGCTGGACACGACGGCCGCATGGGCTAGATTGAAGCAAGGCGCACGTTCGCCTGCGATTGGAGCGCAAGCGAGTGAAAAGAATACGCCGCCCCATCATCATCAAGTTGGCCCTCGTCGTGGCGCTGGTGCTTGCGGTGGGCGCCTTGCTGGTCGCTCACGAATTCCGCACCTCCGCCTGGCAAGCCCGCTACTTCGCGCATCTGGCGCAATCGCAAACCTTTCCCGTCAAGCCGGGGCCAAACACGTCGGCCCGCTACCCGAGCTCCGGCCCGTATGACCAGCGGCTCGGTTATCACGACCTTCCAACCTTTCTAGACCGCCTGCGCTCGCGCGGCTACATCGTTGCCCAGCAGGCTGTGCCATCCAAAGAGATGGTCGCGCGAATGGACAGCGGCATGAACCCGCCTTATCGCGAGAAAGACCAGGCCGGCCTGGAATTGCTGGACGATGATGGCCGACCGATCTACCGCGTGCGGCACCCCGAACGTGTGTATGACAGTTTCGCGTCGGTACCGCCGCTGCTCGTCAACTCGCTGCTCGCAATTGAAAACCGCACCCTGCTGCAGACGGAATACCCCAAGCGCAACCCGGCCGTGGAGTGGTCACGCCTGGCACGCGCCGTGTGGGACCGCGCCCTGCACGTCGTGAACCCGGCGCATGAATCGCCTGGCGGCAGCACGCTCGCCACGCAAATCGAGAAGTACCGCCACTCGCCAGAGGGCCGCACTGATTCCCCCAGCGAAAAGCTGCGCCAGATGTTCTCCGCATCCGCGCGTGCCTACCTGAACGGAGAAGACACCACCGCCACGCGCCACCAGCTCGCGGTCGATTACCTGAACACCGTGCCGCTGGGCGCGCGCGCCGGGTTTGGCGAAATCCAAGGGATTGGCGATGCGCTATGGGTCTGGTACGGACGCGACTTCGCCCAGGTGAATGCGTTGCTCTCGGCCCAATCGACCGCCCCGCTCGCAGACCGCGCGCTTGCGTACAAGGAGGCGTTGAGCCTGCTCGTATCGCAGCGGCGGCCGTCGTATTACCTTGAGAACCTCGATGAACTCGAAACCTTGACCAACGCCTACCTGCGCGTGCTGGCCGTATCCGGCGTGATTCCGCCAGCGCTGCGCGATGCGGCGATCGCACAATCGCTCAAGCAGCAGGCACTGAACACGCGCGTACCGCCTCCGCCCATCGAGCACAAAGGCACAAACGCCGTACGCGTCAATCTGGCGAGCATGCTCGGCATCTCGCGCATGTATGCGCTCGACCGGCTCGACCTGACCGCCAGCAGCACGCTTGATGCGCCGTTGCAGCGCGATATCTCAACTGAGCTGCGCAAGCTGCGCGACCCCGCGCACGCCAAGGCCGCCGGCCTCGTCGGCGACATGATGCTGGAGCGCGGCGACCCGCGCGGCGTGACGTACAGCTTCACGCTCTACGAACGCGCGCCGGGCGGCAACCGGGTGCTGGTGCAGGCCGACACGTTCGACAAGCCGTTCGACATCAACGAAGGCGTCAAGCTGGATCTGGGCTCAACAGCCAAGCTGCGCACGCTGGTGACGTATCTCCAGATCGTGGCGGAGCTGCATAAGCGCTATGCCGACCAGCCTGCTGCGGCGCTGCGCAAGGTCAACATTCCCGTGCAGAACCCGATCGAGCGCTGGGCCGTCGATTACCTCGCCCACACGCAAGACCGGTCGCTCGCGGCGATGCTCGATGCATCGATGGAGCGCAAGTACTCCGGCAACGCTGGCGAATGGTTTGCCACCGGCGGCGGCATGCAGAGCTTCGAAAACTTCGAGAAATGGGAAGGCACCCAGAACTTCACGGTGCGCGAGGGGCTCAAGCACTCCGTCAACCTTGTCTTCGTCCGGATCATGCGCGACATCTCGCGCTACTTTCAGCACCAGTTGCCCAATGCCGGCGCCGAGGCGTTGACCAACCCGGATTCCCCACAGCGGCAGGTCTACCTGCGACGCTTTGCCGACCGCGAAGGCAAGCTCTTCATGGGCCGGTTCTACGCCAAATACAAAGGCAAGACCGACAAGGAGCGCGAAGCCATCCTGGTGCAAAGCACGCGCGCCACGCCGGTGCGGCTGGCCACGATCTACCGCAGCATCGACCCGGAGGCCGGGCCAGGAAAACTCGCTGCGTTCATCCGCAGCTACCTGCCAGGCGCAAAGCTGGATGAGGCCGAACTCACCAACCTGTATGAGAAATATTCCGTCCAGCGTTTCGACCTGGCCGACCGCGGCTACATCGCCAAGCTGCATCCGCTGGAGCTGTGGCTGGTGGCGTATCTGCGCACCCACCCACAAGCCACCCTCACGCAGGTGAACGACGCAAGCGCCGATGAGCGCTTGTCCGTCTACAAATGGCTGCTGCAATCGCACCGCAAGGCCGCGCAAGACAAGCGCATCAAGCAGATGCTGGAAATTGAAGCGTTCCAGCAGATTCACGCCATGTGGAAGCGGCTGGGGTATCCGTTCGAGTCGCTGGTGCCGTCATACGGCACGGCCATCGGTGCATCGGCAGACCGGCCGGCATCGCTGGCGGAGCTGATGGGCATCATCGAAAACGACGGCATCCGCCTGCCCAGCGTACGCATCGATCGCCTGCGCTTTGCCGCCAACACGCCTTACGAAGTCATGCTCTGCCGCGATCCCAACGCCGGAGAGCGCGTGCTGCCGCCGGAAATTCCGCCCCTGGTCAAATCCGCGCTGGCCGGCGTCGTCGAAGGCGGCACCGCCAAGCGCATCTCCGGCACCTTCGTCCAGAAGGACGGCAAACCCATCGCCATCGGCGGTAAAACCGGCACCGGCGACAACCGCTTCAAAACGTTCAGCCGCGGCGGCGGCCTCATCTCCGAACGGGTCGTCAGCCGCTCCGGCGCCTTCGTCTTCTACCTGGGAGACCGCTACTTCGGCACCGTCGTCGCGTACGTGGCCGGGGCCGATGCCGCCAAGTACAAATTCACCAGCGCACTGACGGTGCAAGTGCTCAAGGTCCTAGCACCCACGCTGATGAACCATCTGGACCTGCAAGACGAAGCGCCCGCCTTCAACTGCAAGGTGCCGCAGGCCACAGCGCCGGAACAGAAGCTGGATTGAGACAAGCCACGAGACCATCGCGGAGGCATGTGCCGCACGATGGTGTGGCCGTACCTTGCCCTATGCGGCGCCTTGGATTTTTGTTGCGGGGAGGGAAAAGAAGGGAGGCTGTCTGAGCGCAGCGAGTTTGCCTCCCTTCCCTCCCCGCGACAGAAATCCAAGGAGGAAGTCGCCGCATCGGGCGCGCCTTTCTTTGCTTACCTTTCTTTGGCAAGACAAAGAAAGTAAGTCGGCCCCGCCAGGGGACGAAACACCCGGCCCGCAGCACCCCTCACCGCAACGACCGCTGCAACCAGATCGCCCCCGCACACCCCAACGCCACCACCGCGCCCCAGGCAAACAAATCCCCCACCGCCAATAACGTCGCCTGCCGATCGATCTCCGCCGAAATCCGAATCAACTCCGAACCCTGCAACGGATGCGGCCACTGCCAAGCCGGCGTCAGCGCGCTCACATGCCCGACCAGGTCGGTGCGGTGCTGCGCCTGCCCGCGCTGCAGCAACAGCGTCGCCCCCATCGTCCCAAACGCCTGCGCCCAGGCCCGCATGATTCCCTTGAACTGGTAGGCATGGCCGAAATCCTTGGCCGGCAAATCCACGTAAGACAGTCCCGCCACCTGGATCACCACAAACATTCCCACCATGCCTTCGATCATGAACCCCGGCACCACCGCCCCCACCGAGGCACCCGGCATGGCTACATGCGACATCCACAGCAGCGCGGTCGCCATCAGCACAAAGCCGATGGAGATCAGCACGCGCTTGGTCGGCAGCACGTTCGTCAACTGAAAGTTCAGGATGCCCAGCACCACCGTCACCAGGCCGCCCAGGCTCATCAACTGCGCGGTGGTCTCGTAGCGGAAACCCAGACCGTTCTGCAGCAGGCTCGACGAAAGGAAACCCCAGGCGCTCGCAAACATGTAATAGATGGCGTAGAACACCATGCCCATCAGGAAGCGCCGCTGCAGCGTGGCTCGTAAATCGACCCACGGCAGCGGATGGCCCGTCTGGCGAATGCCGACCCAGATGACGAGCGCCACCACCGCAATGATCGGCACCACCTGCGCAGGCGAGCCGTCGGGGTGAATGAAGCGGGCCTGCTGAAAGCCGTGCAGCGCAATCAGCGCCGCCAGCCCAAACGCGATGGCCGACGGCCAGTCGAGCGAGGCGAAATCGCCCTTGCGCTCGTGCAGTTTCGGATGCGGATAGAACGCCGCCACCAGCCCGCACACCACCACGGCCACCAGCAACTGCGCAACGAAGATGGCGCGCCAGCCAAATTGCTCCGTGAGCGCCGCCGACAGCATCGGTGACACGCAACTCAGCCCGAAGATGCCGTAGATCATGCCCTTCATCATCGTGCGGCGTTCCTGCGCTGGGCTGTGCTGCACAAAGATGCGCGAGGTGGACAGCATCGGGCCGCCGCCAAACCCCTGCACCGCGCGGCCGACGATCAGCATCGTGCCGCCCTCGGCCGCCGCGCACATCAGCGTGCCGACAATGAACACCAGCAGCGACAGCAGCGTGTGCTTCCGGTATGTCATGTGATCGGCCAGCCGACCCATCACCAGAATCGCCAGGCTGGCTGCTGCCGCGTACGCCGTCACGGCCCAGAGATAGACATCCTGTGACGCCAGCACCCCACCTTCGATATGCGGTCCGGCAATCGAAAACATCAGGTTGGACATGTAGTCCACGCCCGTCGCCAGGCCAATCACCATGCCCACCATGCGCAATTCCATCCGGCTGCTGACGGTCGATTCGGCGGCCGGTTTGCGCGGCGCGGGCGGTGAAGAAACCGTGTGGTCTGTGCTTGGCGTGTTCATGCAGGGATGGTAATTTGCCTCGAAACCGGCGGAAATCGCCTGCCAACAAATTCATTGTTCAAATATGCGAACGACGGACTGGAACGACTGGGACACTTTCTGCACGGTGGCAACGCTCGGCAGCTTCACGCGCGCAGCCGATCGGCTCGGGCTGCCCAAGTCGTCGGTCAGCACGGCGGTGTCGCGCCTGGAAGGCAAGATGGGCGTCCGCCTTTTCGAGCGCAGTACGCGCCGCCTGCGCCTGACCGACGCCGGTGAAGCCCTGCTGCGCGACGCCGGTCCATTGTTCCAGCGGCTGCGCGAAGTGTCGGAAGATGCCGCAGCGACGTTCCAGTCACCCGCCGGCACCTTGCGCATTGCCATGCCATATGAATTTGCCGCCAAGCAGCTCGCAGAGGTGGTGCTCGAAGTCATGCGCGAGCACGCCGCCCTGCGCATTGAGGTGGACGTGGCGCCGCGCCAGATCGACCCGCTCGCCCAGGGCTACGACATCATGCTGACCGTGCCGCGCGGGCCGTTGCCCGATTCCGGCCTCGTCGCCCAGCGCGTCTTTGATTTGCGGCGCGCCGTGGTCGTCGCCCCGCAATTGCTGGAGCGCCTCGGGCCGCTCACCCACCCAGATCAGCTCGCCGATTGGCCTTGCCTCGGCACCTCGAACGAAGCCGAATGGCAGTTCCGCACGCCCGGCGGCGAGACGATCAACCTGCCGCTCGACTTCCGCATGCGCACCTCCAACAGCGAATTGCGCATGCAGGCCGCCATTGCTGGCTTGGGTGTCGCTCGCATCACCTCCGTGTTTGCTACCGACCTGATCGCTTCGGGCGCGCTGCAGGAAGTGCTGACGGATTTCCAATCCCCGCCGATGCGCGTGTATGCCGTATTTCCAGGGCGCCGCCTGATGCCCGCCAAGGTCAAGGTCTTCATGGACGCCCTGCACCGCCGCATAGAGCATTCCCGCCAACACACTGATATGCGGCCCACCTTCGTAGACGAGGCAGCCGCATCTTGGCCGCCCGAATCGCTGCTCTGACTGACAACCCTCTTTTTTTACCTACGCAAAGCCATGCGCCCGTTCACCAAACTCCCCGTTTTGATTGCCGCGCTCGCCCTGAGCACTGTTGGATGCTCCCGCGCGGAAGACATCGGCAGCGTCAGCACCAATTTCCGCATCACGGGCTCTGACAAGATCGTCATCGAAGCCTTTGACGACCCGCTCGTTCAGGGCGTGACCTGTTATGTCTCACGGGCGCGCACCGGCGGCATCAAGGGCACGCTGGGCGTGGCCGAAGACGTGAGCGAAGCCGCCGTGGCCTGCCGCCAAGTCGGCGAGATCAGCTTCGCCAAGCCGCTGCCGCAGCAGGACGACATGTTCACGCAGCGCCTGTCCCTCGTCTTCAAAACGCTGCACGTCGTGCGCACGGTCGATCGCAAGCGCAATGTGCTGGTCTATCTGACGTATTCGGACAAGGTCATTTCGGGCAGCCCGAAAAACAGCGTGACGGCGGTGCCCATCCCGGCCAGCCAGCCGATTCCAGTCAAATAAGCGGTGGCCGCACCACATTGGTGCGGCGCAACGCAAGCGTGGTGGGGGAGCAACGGTGGACGGCGCAAAAGGGGTGCATACGTAAGCCTACGTATGGTGCATTGCATCATCTGGTGTATAGTCAGGGTATTCCCTAACCGGGATTTCCCTAAGAGGCCAATCATGCAAAACACGAACGACCTGAAGCTGACCGATCAACTCGAACGCGAACTGATCGAGCGCGAAATGTCCGAAGGTATCTACTACTATCGCCGTCCGAGCGGCCAATCGTTCTCGTTCGCCCAGTTCTTCTCGGCGATTGCGAACCTGTTCGGCACGCACCGCACCGCCAAGGCCTAACCCGCCACGCTATTGTTGATGGGCGTGTGCCCAAGCTAGCAGTCAGCAGTACTCGCAGTCTCAGTAGCATCGTGCGCCGGCCGTGTGTCATCACACCCGCCGCCACACCCGCCAGGTCATGACCGCCTGGTGCCAATCGAGGGCCGGATTCCGGCCCTTTGTCATTTCTGCGGCATTTGTTTGGTTTGTCTGCGTGCCGCAGCATCGCCCTTTTTCCTGCGACCAGCGCACCGCGCTGCGGTTGTCTTCTGGTTCGCCTGTGCTTTACTGAGTAGAGCCGCGACCACCGATATCGAGACCACGCGCGCATCTTCGCAGCAACGAAGGCGCGCAGCATGGCACCGGCGCCCATTCCCCAAGGAGACTCCCATGGCGATCAGCCTCAAGCTGTCGGTCAACGGTGCGCCTGTCACCGTCAGTGTCGAACCCCATACCTTGCTAGTCCAATTGCTGCGCGAGCAACTGCGCCTGACCGGTACGCACGTCGGCTGCGATACCGCGCAATGCGGCGCCTGCACCGTGCATATGAATGGGCGCGCGGTGAAGTCCTGCAACATCCTGGCTGTGCAGGCTGACGGCGCCGAGGTGACCACCATCGAAGGCTTGTCGAAGGACGGCACGCTGCACCCGATGCAGGAAGCCTTTCGCCAATGCCACGGCCTGCAATGCGGCTTCTGTACGCCAGGCATGGTGATGGCAGCGACGGCGCTGGTTGCGCAGCATCCGCATCCCGATGAACACACGGTGCGCGAGCAGCTCGACGGCAACCTGTGCCGCTGCACGGGTTATCACAACATCGTGCGCGCCGTGATGCACGGGGCTGAAGCCATGGCAGAAGCCCAGGGCGAGGATGCCTCGCTGCAAAGCCTGGCCGCGGCGCGCGCCCACGCCGCCTGACCCCAGCGAGGAGACCACCATGAACGCTCCCGCAGAACCCAACAATCACCTGATCGGCGCGGCCGTCAAGCGCAAGGAAGACTTCCGCTTCCTGACAGGCGTCGGGCAGTACACGGACGATGTCGTGCAGGCCCACCAGTCCTACGCGGTGTTCCTGCGCTCGCCGTATGCGCATGCGCGCATCAAACACATCAATGCGGATGCCGCACGCAAGCATCCGGGCGTGCTGGCCGTGCTCACGGGCGACGACCTGGCTGCCGACAAGGTGAACGGCCTGCCGTGCGGCTGGCTCATCCACAGCATTGACGGCACGCCGATGAAGGAGCCGCCCCACCCCGTGCTCGCGCAAGGCAAGGTGCGCCACGTGGGCGACCAGGTCGCGCTGGTGGTGGCTGAATCGGTGAAGATCGCCAAGGACGCCGTCGAGATGATCGACGTGGAATACGACGAACTGCCCGCCGTGGTGGACACCGCCACCGCAGATACCGCCGGCACCGCCGTCCACGACGACGTGCCGAACAACACCTGCTACACCTGGGGCCACGGCGACAAAGCCGCCACGGATGCCGCCTTCGCCAAGGCCGCGCACGTAACGCAGCTCGACATCGTCAACAACCGCCTGATCCCGAACGCAATCGAGCCACGCGCCGTCAACGCCAGCTATTCGCGTCAGGACGACAGCTACACGCTCTACGTCGCCAACCAGAACCCGCACGTCGAACGCCTGCTGATGTCGGCGTTCGTGCTGGGCCTGACCGAAGCCAAGGTGCGCGTGATTGCGCCGGACGTGGGCGGCGGGTTCGGCTCGAAGATCTTCCTGTACCCGGAAGACGTGGCGCTCACGTGGGCATCGAAAAAGGTGGGCCGACCGATCAAGTGGACGGCCGAGCGCTCCGAGTCCTTCCTGACCGATGCGCATGGCCGGGACCACGTCACGCATGCGGAACTGGCGCTCGATGCGCAGGGCAACTTCCTCGCCATGCGCGTGCACACCACGGCCAACATGGGCGCGTATCTGTCGACGTTTGCCAGCAGCGTGCCGACCATCCTGTATGCGACGTTGCTGGCGGGCCAGTACAAGACGCCTGCCATCTATGCCGAAGTGAAAGCGGTGTTCACGAACACGGCGCCGGTCGACGCCTATCGCGGTGCCGGCCGGCCCGAGGCAACGTATGTGGTCGAACGCCTTGTTGAGACGGCTGCGCGCGAACTGCAGGTCGACCCGGCTGAGCTGCGCCGCCGCAACTTCATCCGCACGTTCCCGTATGCCACACCGGTCGGCCTGACGTATGACACGGGCGACTACGAGCCGTGCCTGGACCGCGCCATCGAATTGGCGGACGTAAAAGGATTTGCGGCCCGACGCGATGCCTCCCGCGCCAAGGGCCGGCTGCGCGGCATGGGCTACTCCTGCTACATCGAGGCGTGCGGACTGGCGCCGTCGAACATCGCCGGCGCATTGGGCGCGCGGGCCGGCTTGTTCGAAGCTGGTGAAATTCGCGTGCACCCAACGGGCTCCGTCACGGTCTTCACCGGCTCCCACAGCCACGGCCAGGGCCACGAGACGACGTTCGCGCAAGTGGTGGCCGATCGGCTGGGCGTGCCCATCGACAACATCGAGATCGTGCACGGCGACACCGGCCGCATCCCGTTCGGCATGGGCACGTACGGCTCGCGGTCGATTGCCGTGGGCGGCTCGGCCATCATGAAGGCGCTCGACAAGATCGAGGCCAAGGCCAAGAAGATCGCCGCGCATCTGCTGGAGGCATCGGCGGAAGACATCGAGTTCAAGGATGGCGTCTTCCGCGTGGCCGGCACCGACCGCACCAAGACGTTTGGCGAAGTCGCGCTCACGGCCTACGTGCCGCACAACTACCCGCTCGACAAGCTCGAACCGGGGCTGGACGAAAACGCCTTCTACGATCCGACCAACTTCACCTACCCGGCCGGCGCGTACATCTGCGAGGTGGAAGTCGACCCCGACACCGGCGAAACCCACATCGACCGATTCGTTGCGGTGGACGACTTCGGCAACATCATCAACCCGATGATTGTCGAGGGCCAGGTGCACGGCGGGCTTGGCCAAGGGATCGGACAGGCGCTGATGGAGGCCTGCGTCTACGACGAGAACGGCCAGTTGCTGACAGGCTCGTACATGGACTACGCCATGCCTCGCGCAGACAACCTGCCCAGCTTTACGGTGGAAACCGCCAAGGGCACGCCGTGCACGCACAACCCGCTCGGCGTCAAAGGCTGCGGCGAGGCCGGGGCGATCGGCTCGCCGCCGGCGCTGATCAACGCCATCGTCGACGCGCTTGCGCCGCTGGGCGTGAAGGACATCCAGATGCCCGCCACGCCGCACCGCGTCTGGCAAACCATTCAAGCGGCCAAGGCCTAGGCAAGGAGCCCACCATGTATGACTTCGAGTACCAGAAAGCCACCGACGCCCAGACCGCCGTGACCGCGCTGAAGACGCACACCGATGCCAAATACCTCGGCGGCGGTCAGAGCCTGCTTGCGGCGATGAAGTTGCGGTTGGCGCAGCCGTCAACGCTGGTGGATGTCACGCGCATTCCGGGCATGTCGGGCATTCGCACACAGCCGGGCGTGATTACGGTGGGCGCAGCCACACGCCATGCCGATGTGGCGGACAACGCGGACATCGCCCGCATGCTACCCGCGCTGGGTGAACTGGCCGGCGGCATCGGAGACCGCCAAGTGCGCGCGATGGGCACGCTCGGCGGCTCGCTTGCCAACAACGACCCGGCGGCGTGCTACCCGGCTGCGGTGCTGGGCCTGAACGCCACCGTCGTCACCGAGCGGCGCAACATCGCAGCGGACGACTTTTTCCTCGGCATGTACGAGACCGCGCTGGCTGCGGATGAACTCATCACCGAGGTGCAGTTTCCCGTGCCGGACCAGGCGGCCTACGTGAAATTCCGCAACCCCGCGTCGCGATTTGCGCTGGTGGGCGTGTTCATCAGCCGCAAGGGCAACCACGTGCGCGTGGCGGTGACGGGCGCGGCGCCGTGCGTGTTCCGCTGCACGCCGCTGGAGCAGGCACTGACGGCCAGCTTTACATCGGAAGCCGCACGCAAGGTGGTGGTGCCGGCCGATGATCTGGTGGGCGATCTGCATGCCTCGCCAGAATACCGGGCGCACCTCATTCCGGTATTGACGGCGCGCGCGGTCGAACAGGCACTGGCGCACCATCATTGAGCGAACGCCCAAGGAACGGCATGCCGGTCGATTCCATCGACAACTGCATCGCGCAACTGCAAGGCCAGGGCTATTTCGCCAGCCGAGAGCTGGCCACGGCCCTGTTTCTTGCGTTGCGCATGCAGCGGCCGCTGTTTCTGGAAGGCGAGCCCGGCGTCGGCAAGACCGAGCTGGCGAAGGCGGCGGCGGGGTTGCTCGGCACGTCGCTGCTGCGGCTGCAGTGTTACGAGGGGCTCGACACCGCCAGTGCGCTCTACGAATGGGATTACCCGCGCCAGATCATGGCGCTGCGCCTGGCCGAGGCCGCCGGTGAGAAGCCCCGCGCCGACACGCTCTACCGCGACGAATTCCTCCTCAAGCGGCCGCTGCTGCAAGCGCTGCTGCCCGACCCACGCCATCCCGACACACCGCGCGTTCTGCTGATCGACGAGATCGACCGCGCTGATGAACCCTTCGAGGCGTTTCTGCTGGAGTTGCTGTCCGACTTCCAGGTGTCGATTCCGGAATTCGGTACGGTGCGCGCGCAGGTGATACCGCTGGTCATCATGACGTCCAACCGCACGCGCGAGGTGCACGACGCGCTCAAGCGGCGCTGCCTGTATCAATGGATCGGCTACCCCGATAAGGCACGGGAGCTGCAGATCGTGGCGCAGCGCGCGCCCGAGACCTCTGCCCGCCTGCAGCAGCGTGCGGTCGATTTCGTGCACCGCCTGCGCGGCATCGACCTGTTCAAGGCGCCGGGTATTGCCGAAGCCATCGACTGGTGTCGCGCATTGGCGGCGCTGAACGTGACGGAGCTGGATCCGCAATCCGTGCAGGACACGCTGGGCGTGCTGCTCAAGTACCAGGACGACCTGGCGCGCGTCGATATGTCGACCATCGAACAATTGCTGGCCGCCCCCGCGCTGCCGGAGTAAGGCATGCAAGCGACCGTGCCGATGCAGCTCCCGATGCTGGCGCGCAACGTGACGCATTTCGTGCGGCTGCTGCGCAATGCCGGCATGCCGCTTGCGCCCTCGCGCGCGGTCGATGCCATCGAAGCCCTGAGCCATATCGACATCGGCCGCCGCGACGACGTGAAGGCTGCGCTGTCCGCCCTGCTTGTCTCTCACCCCGACGAGCGCACGCTGTTCGATGCGGCCTTCAACGTGTTCTGGCGCGATCCGGATTGGGAAGGCAAGCTGCGTGCGCTGTTGCTGCCCAAAGTCCGCGGCGGCATTCCCGCGGCGCGCAGCAACCGCCTGGCCGATGCCCTGCGCGCTCAGCCGTCGACCAACCTGCCGCCCGGCCCGAAGCCCGATGGCGAACGCCATGACATCGTGGCGCCGCTGGCGTTTTCCGCCAACGAGGCCTTGCGCACGCGTGACTTCGACACGCTCAACGCGGCCGAATGGCGCACGCTGCAACACATGATCCGCCGCCGGCGCGTGCATCTCGCCCAGGAGCGGACGCGCCGGTTGAAGGCCGCTTCGCGCGGGCGCCATCCGGATCTGCGCGCCACCGCTCGCCAGGCCGTGCGCGCCGGCGGCGAATGGACCGGCTGGAAATACCGCCAGCCCGTCGACCGCACGCCGCCGCTGGTGCTGCTGCTCGACATCTCGGGATCGATGAGCCGCTATTCGCGCGCCGTGCTGTATTACTGCCACGCGCTGGTGCAGTCGCGTGAGCGTATCCAGGCTTTCCTGTTCGGCACGCGGCTGACGAACGTCTCGCGGCAACTGCGCGAGCGTGATCCGGATGTCGCCGTGCAAGCCATCGCCGAGCTTGTGCCCGACTGGTCCGGCGGCACGCGCATCGGCGCAGCGCTGGCGGAGTTCAATCGCCAATGGGCGCGCCGCACGCTATCCGGCCGTGCCACCGTCCTGCTCGTGACGGACGGGCTCGACCATGAGCACATCGAGCTGCTCGATACCGAGATGGCGCGCCTGGCGCGCTTTGCCCATCGCATCGTCTGGCTCAATCCGCTGCTGCGCTTTGCCGGCTTCGAGCCGCGGGCACGTGGCGTGCGGGCCATCCTGCCGCATGTCGATGTGATGGTGCCTGCGCACCATTTCGACAGCCTGACTGCGCTGGAGCACGAACTGGCGCATGCTCGCCGCACGCGTACCCCCCGCCACCCAACCCCAGCCCCATCGACCGCCCCATGGAACTGACCCAGACCCATCTCCTGCCCGTGCCACTCCAGACCGCCTGGGACGCGCTGAACGACCCAGCCGTGCTGCAACGCTGCATTCCCGGCTGCGAGAGCATCACCGCCGCAGAGGGCAGCGCCAACCCCGCCTACGACATCGCCATGACCGCCGCCGTCGGGCCCGTCAAGGCGCGCTTCAAGGGACGCATGGAACTGGCCGACGTGACGCCCCCGCGTAGCTACACGTTGCATTTCGACGGCCAGGGCGGCGCGGCCGGTTTCGGCAAAGGCAGCGCGCAAGTGCAGCTCACGCCGGAAGGCCCCACGGTCACGCGGCTTTCTTACACGGCAACCGCGCAGGTGGGCGGCAAGCTTGCCCAAATTGGCTCGCGGCTCGTCGACGGTGCCGCACGCAAGCTGGCCGATGAGTTCTTCCAGCGTTTTGCGGCAGAGTTCGGTCCCGCAGATACGGCTGGCATCGACGGGCATGCCGCTCCGATCGACGGCATGCCGGCCACACAGGCGATTCCCGACCTCGCGGCCGGCCAACTGCAAGCCCACGGCGCACCGCCGGGCGCCGCTCCCAACGTCAGCCCCGCGCTGCAGCCGCGGAACCCATGGCCGTGGATCATCGTGGCGCTGGTGGCCGTGGCCGCCGCCTACCTGTTTTTGCACCACGGGGCATAATCGGTGCATTCCCCGCAACAGAACCATCAAGCGCGCGAAAGCGCAGCCAACGCATCATGGACAGCGTCGATCTCGAAGTCTTGAAAACCAGCGTGCGCTGGCTGGAACAAGGGCGCCGCGTGCTGCTCGTCACGGTCGTCAAAACGTGGGGTTCGTCGCCGCGGCCCGAAGGCGCAATGCTTGCGCTGCGCGATGACGGCGTCGTCATCGGCTCGGTTTCGGGCGGCTGCATTGAAGACGACCTCATCGACCGCGTGCGCCGTGAAGGCCTGCATTACACCCAGCCCGAAGCGGTCAAATACGGCATCAGCGCTGAAGAAGCGCATCGCTTCGGGCTGCCCTGCGGCGGCACGCTGCAGCTCGTGCTGGAGCCACTGAACGCCTCCAGCGGAATCGACGCCCTGTTGCGTGCCGTGGAGGCCGGTCAGCTCGTCGCACGCACGCTCGACATGGCGACCGGCGCCTCGACACTGCAGCACGCCACCGTCACCGACGGCCTGCAGTTTGACGAAGCGCGCCTCGTCACCATTCACGGGCCGCGTTACCGGATGCTCGTCATCGGTGCGGGGCAGCTCTCGCGCTACCTGTGCCAGATCGCTGTGGGGCTCGATTACCAGGTCACCGTCTGCGACCCGCGCGAGGAGTACAGCGAGGAATGGTCGATCCCGGGCGTGGCCATGGTCCGCACCATGCCCGACGATACGGTGATGGCCATGAAGCTCGACGAGCGCTGCGCCGTCATCGCCCTGACGCACGACCCCAAGCTCGACGACCTCGCGCTCATGGAGGCGCTCAAGACGCCCGCGTTCTACGTGGGCGCGCTGGGCAGCCGCCGCAACAACGCCAACCGCCGCGAGCGCCTGAAGGAATTCGACCTGAGCGATGCCGAGCTGGCGCGCCTGCATGGGCCGGTCGGCATTTACATCGGCAGCCGCACGCCGCCCGAAATCGCCATCTCGATCCTGGCCGAGGTGACAGCCGCCAAGAACGGCGTATCGCTGCCGACCATCCTGCAAGTCGAGGGCGCCAAGGCCGCGCGCGAGATTGCCGCCAATGCCACGTCGAGTTGCGCTGTGCCGCAAACTTGAGTCAACCCTCTGATGGAATGGGGTGCTGAAAGGCACCTGAAAGGTTACATTCTTATAAATCGCTGATTGTGCGCAGGTTTCGGCCGCTTCGCGTCACGCGAATCTTGCGGCCCGCGAACCCTGTTTCGTGTGCGCGGCTTCATCCGGCATGACCTGCCTGTCCCCAGCTTCGAGCGCACTGCGAATACGTGCCTCGCCGGTGCGGCAGCGGCAGTGTTGTTTGCAAGCGGGTTGGTCGCCCGTTTTGCTTCCCAAGGGATTCAGGTTTTCTCGCATGAGTATTTTGCTAACCGGTGCGACCGGTTTCGTGGGCGGCGCCATTGCCGCCAATCTGGCAGCCAAAGGTTTGCTGGCCGACACACGCTTTGCCGTGCGCGGCGACACACCTGCCGAGGGGTTGACGCGGCTGCGCAACAACCTGCGGCGTTTTGAATTCGCACAGAGCACGCTGGACGGCATTACCGAATCACAGATCGTGCCGTTCGACCTGCGCGAGGCCGGCGCCGCCAAGCTGGGCGATCCGGAAATCATCATCAACTGCGCGGCACTGGCAACGTTCTCGAACCACCCGTCGCTGTGGGAAACCAACGTGGAAGGCGTGCTGGCGCTGGGCCGGCTGGCGGCGCAGGGCAAACGCCTGAAGCGCTTCCTGCAGATCGGCACGGCCATGTCGTGCGGCCAACTGGCGGATCGCCATGTCAGCGAAAGCTGGGATGTTCCCCCGCTGGAGCAGCATGCGGTGCCATACACGTATTCCAAGGGGATGGCCGAGCTGAAGCTGCGCGAAACAGTGCCCGAGCTGCCGCTCGTGGTGGTGCGGCCGTCCATCGTGGTCGGCCACAGCACGCTGGGGTGCGAGCCGTCGGGCAGCATCTTCTGGATGCTGCGCATGGTGGCGCTGCTCGAAACGTTCAGCTGCCGCTTGTCTGACCGCGTCGACATCCTGCCCGTGGACGACTGCGCCGAAGCCATCGTGCAGCTGTCGACCAAGCCGACGCTTGCGCACGACCTGTATCACATCAGCGCCGGCGACGCGAACTCCGAGCGCATCGAAACGCTGTACCCGCGCTTCAAGCGTTGCAAGACGCCGGAAGAAGACGCCCAGGCGCTGGCCGGTTACGTGTATCAGGAAAAAATCGCCGAGAAAGCACTGGCGCGTAAATTCCTGAGCCTGACGGGTGACGGCAACGTGCGACTGGTCGCGCGCTGCATCCACCTGTATGCCAAGTTCGCCAGCATGAGCTACGTGTTCGACAACACGCGCCTGGTGCAAGAGACGGGCTTTCAGCCGCGCTCCCTGCTCGCTTACCTCGACCGCTGCCTCGAGACCTCGGACGCCGTGCCGATTCCCGAGCAGATGCAATGGGACTATAAGTAGCCGTCCAGCCTCCCCGGCCCGCACGGCGTGTCATGGCGCCGTGCTATAACCATCGGCGCCCTTCACCAAGACTCCGGTCACCACAACAAGGAGCCGCCGATGACGCTGCAAGCCCTCGTCCATCTCAATGTCGCCACACTGGTGGATTCGTTCATCAGCCTTGCCTCGGCCTTTGCGCTCGGGTCACTCATCGGCTTCGAGCGGCAGGTCAGGCAGCGGACTGCGGGGCTGCGCACCAATGCGCTGGTGGCGGTCGCGGCATCGGCGTTCGTCGACATGGCCGCTCAGATCGGCACCGCATCGGACACCACGCGCGTGATCGCCTATGTGGTGTCGGGCGTCGGCTTTCTGGGTGCCGGCACCATCATGAAGGAAGGTCTGAACGTGCGCGGGCTGAACACTGCCGCCACGCTGTGGGGCTCGGCCGCTGTGGGTGCGGCGGCAGGCTCCGACCTTGTTGGCCAGGCCATTCTGATTACGCTGTTCGTGCTGGCCTCGAACATCCTGCTGCGGCCGGTGGTGGACCGTATCAACCGTACGCCGCTCGACAATCAGGCCAGCGAAGTCACGTACACGATGTGCGTCATCTCCACCAGCGAGCGCCAGAAAGAGGCGCTGGCCGACCTGGAACGCCTGCTGGAAGAGGCCAGCTACCCCATCAGCGATCTGTCAGTCGAACCCTTTGGCGACGACCACGTGGAAATTGAAGCGATGCTGATGTCGACGGCCGTGAACGCGGCCGAGCTGGACCGCATCGTCACGTCGCTGCAGTCGCAGCCGCACGTGGCGCAGGCGTTCTGGAACCCAAGTACGACGGAATAATCCGGACCGAGGCGCCGGTCAAAGCTCCTGGCTGGCCGCCAGCGCGAAGATCTTCGCCCAGCGTTTCGCTTCATGGCGATTGCGCATCGGGATCGGCCAATCTGCCTGCGTCTGATGCTTCAGACGCAGCGCCAGCGACCAGGCACCTTCGTGTTCGACCGCATCGGCGGCGGCAATATCGGCAAAGAGAAAACGGGCGCCCTGCCCGTGCAACTGCAGCGTCCCGCGTTTCTGTTCGGCATCAACCGCGACCTGCCCCCAGCTTGCGCTGAGCGACACAATCCGCTGCCCTTTCACGTTCACGCCATGAACGGCGCGGTAACGCCGGATGAAGATGGTGACTGCGCCGGCCAGCAGCGCCACGGCAACCAGCACCGCAACACCGCCCACCACCGCGCCATAAGCGGCAGCAACCACCGCATACAGCCGGACCGCGCCGTAGATCAGCAGACCAACCAGCGCGAGCGCGGCAATGATGAACGGCATGAGGCGACTCCTTGAATGGGCCAGTCGGTTATATCAACCGAAACGGCGCTCAAGGCAAGTCTTAAGGCTTCAGCGGGCCCCGTGCATCCATGGGGCCCATATCAGGCGAGGCGGAATGCGGCGATGGCGGCGTTCAGGGCCTGGGCCTGCTCCTCCAGCGATTCCGCCGCTGCGGCAGCCTGCTCCACCAGCGCGGCGTTCTGCTGCGTGGCCTCATCCATGAGCGTGACGGCCTTGTTGACCTGCTCAATGCCAGAGCTTTGCTCGTTCGAGGCGGCAGCGATTTCGCCCATGATGTCGGTCACGCGGCGGATGGACGACACGATGTCTTCCATCGTGCTGCCCGCGCGTTCGGCCAGCGCGCTGCCGGTCTCGACCTTGGACAGCGACGCCTCGATCATTTCCTTGATTTCCTTCGCGGCGGCGGCGCTGCGCTGCGCGAGGTTGCGCACTTCACCGGCCACCACGGCAAAGCCACGGCCTTGCTCGCCGGCACGGGCAGCTTCCACGGCCGCGTTCAGTGCAAGGATATTGGTCTGGAACGCAATGCCGTCGATCACGCCAATGATTTCAGACACCGTGCGCGACGACGCGCTGATCTCGCGCATGGTCGCCACCACGTCGGTCACCACCGCGCCGCCTTGGCTCGCAACTTCCGAGGCGCTGTCGGCCAGTTGGCTGGCCTGACGGGCGTTGTCGGCGTTCTGGCGCACGATGGAGGTCATTTCTTCCATGCTGGAAGCGGTTTCCTCCAGCGAGCTGGCCTGCTCTTCCGTGCGTTGCGACAAGTCTGCATTGCCGGCGGCAATCTGCTTGGTGGCCGCGCCGATCGACTCGGAGCCGGTGCGCACGCGGCGCACGGTGTCGGTCAGTGCAGTCTGCATGCGGGCCAGGCCTTCGAGCAGGCGGCCCATTTCGTCGTGACGATCGATGCGCACACGCTCGGTCAGGTCACCGGCAGCAATGCGATCGAACTGCGCCAGCGCGGCGTTCAGCGGCCCCACGATCGCGCGCAGCAGCGACCACGCGCACCACAGCGCCACCACCAGCGCGAGGACGATGGCGGCAATCACAATCAACTGGAAGCGCGCATAAGCGTCGCGCGATGCGTCGTAGTTGGCCTTGGAGAACGCCAGTTGCTTCTTGCTCAGCGCCAGGCTCGAATCGTTGGAATCGCGGAAGGCCTTGGAGACGCCCTTTTCCATGATCTTGTCTGCCGCTGCACGATCCCCGGCGCGCAGCGCCTTGATGATGTTGCGCAAGCTGCCGGCAGCCGCTTCACGCTTGGTGGCGACGTCCTTGGCCAGGCGTTCCTCCTCGTCGTCACGCGGCAGTGCCAGGTATTTCTTCCAGGCTGCATCCGATTCCGCAATCAACTCTTCGGTGCGGTCGAGCAGCTTCATCGCGCCCTTGTCTTCCGGATACAGCATCGCCTTGTCGAGCGCGGTGCGGGCACGCGTGAGGCTCAGGTCGGATTCGCCCAGCGCGAGTGCGGACGGAAACTGATTGGTGAAGGTTTCCTCGTGCGCATGGTTGGCATCGCGCAGGCCAAGCAGGCCCGCCACGCCAATCAGCAAGGCAAGCAGAAACAGAATGGAAACCGAAAGCACCAGGCGGGTGCGGATGGTCAGACGAGCGGACATGGGCGCGGCGAGAGTGGCGTGCACGGCTCTTCCCGCAGGCGCGACCATCGCGCCGGGCGGCCGGCTACCCTGGCACTATCGGCCGCGCAGCGCTGGAACTTGAGAGTGCAGTGATGAAGGCGTCACTAAAGCACATGCGTGGCGTGTCACTGATACTCCATCAGCACCGACATGGCGCCATTCACGGTGCCCGGCGTGATGTTGGCTTCGGTCTGAACATACGACACCCGCATCGGGATCGAGAAAGAGCCGCCCGTGTCCTTGTTGTAATCATCGACGCTGATCGACGTATCAAATGCTGCCGCCGCGCCCGCATTGTCGGTCACCTTGATCTTCACGCCCTTTGCGGTGGAATCAGCGGAAAGCGGCAATACACCCGGTGCATTCTCAATGGTGCCGCCCTCCGGCGTGAGCCTGTAGAGAATCTTGCTGTATCCCTTGGGGCAGTTGTTGATCTGAATCTGGAAGCTGCGCTCGCCGGCCGTCGTCCCAATGCCGGTTAAGCGCCCTGCCCGCGTGGATGGCAGCTCTACCGTCTGACTTGGCACCGAGCAGCTTCCTTCGAGCCAGGTGAGGCTCGTGTCGAATTTGATGTAATTTTGGATCACCGTAGTTCCAGGCTTTGTTTGTGTGAAAAACCAGAACTGAAGTTTGTCGTGGGAGATTCCATTCACCAAGTTTTCGGACTTGTTCCTCACCAACTGAAATTCGACGGGAGAGGAAAATTCCACTGGGTCTGAGCCTCCTTCAATTTTTGTCTGAGGTTTCCCATTGACAATGACTTGCATATCCAAATTCACGATTTCCGTGCCAGCGAGTGGCCCAGTGTCCCACATGTGCCAAGTGTTACCGCGGAGATTGAAGGCAGCAAAATTAGATAAACGGCAGGTGGCCGCGCCACATAACTCTTGAGGCGTCCTGTATGCCCTTGCCACAACTTTATTGACCGGAGTGTTTTTCGGCAGTGTCAGCAGAGCAGGAAACGGATAGATAGCTGTATTAGCCAAAGCCGACGTTGACACAGGAAAAATCAGGGCCGCCAATACTGTGCATCCAATTCTGCGCATGACTTGCGCACTCAGTCTTTTTGTCATGATTAAATCGTCCCAAAAAATATTTTTTGCAGCAGCCGGGCAGCCTAATTTCACTTATCGCGTTATTTCAATTTAAACCCGACTGAATTCCTACGCGCATCTCCGGTGAATTGCGAGATGCCGCCGAAGCGCCGTCCGTACGGTGAACAACGCGCTGCTAATTGACTTCTCCAGCTATTGCAATGCAATGTCTGGTCGGAATTCTGGATGTCGGGCGACGCCAGATATGTAAGCGCAGTCTTAAATGCAGCTCAATGCAGGCACGCAACGCGCCAAGCCGAACACACAATGTGATTTGGGAAGAGATCCGCCGACGCGACAGCATCAGGGCGTGGGCCGTGCGGGCGGGAAGGCCTGCACGCAAGATGGGACCAAGCCGCATGCGAGTGCGCATCCGGCTGGCAGTCATTGAATTGACAAAAAAAACGCTGACGTACGTCGGCGATCGGTACAAGGCGGCAAAAGCAGAATCCGCCGCCCTTATCTCACCCGTCGTACGAATACGCGCGCCGATGCCGAACCGCCTCGGCCAGTATGTCGAGCACGGGCTCGGTCTGCGCCCAACTCAGGCAGGCATCGGTGATCGACACGCCGTACTTGAGCGGCACGCCCGGTTTCAGGTCTTGGCGGCCCGCTTCGAGATTGCTTTCGACCATCACGCCGACGATCCGGTGGTCACCCTGCGATAGTTGCCGCGCCAGATCCTGCGCGACGTCGACCTGCCGTTCATGCGACTTGTTTGAATTCGCGTGCGAGCAGTCGACCATCACCTGTTCGCGCAACTTTGCCGCGCGCAGCGCCGCGCAGGTCGCCTCGATGTGCGCGCTGTCGTAGTTCGGCCCGCTCTTGCCGCCGCGCAGGATGACGTGCGCGTCGTCGTTGCCGCGTGTCTCGAAAATCGCAGCCATGCCCATCTTGGTCATCCCCATGAACGCATGGCTGGCGCGCGCCGCGATGATCGCGTCAGACGCAACCTGCACGCCGCCGTCGGTGCCGTTCTTGAAGCCGATCGGGCAGCTCAAGCCCGACGCAAGCTGTCGATGGCTCTGGCTTTCTGTCGTGCGCGCGCCGATCGCGCCCCAGGCGATGAGGTCCGCAATGTATTGCGGGCTCAGCAGGTCGAGGAATTCCGTCGCGGCGGGCAGACCGAGCGCGTTGACGTCGAGCAGCAGCTGCCGCGCCGCGCGCAGCCCTTCATTGATACGGAAGCTGCCGTCCAGACGCGGATCATTGATGTAACCCTTCCAGCCGACCGTCGTGCGCGGCTTCTCAAAGTAGACGCGCATGACGATCAGCAGGTCGTCCTTCAGTGCATCGGCCGCAGCCTTGAGGCGGCGCGCGTAATCGAGCGCCTGGTCGTGATCGTGGATCGAGCACGGGCCGACGATGAGCAGCAGCCGGTCGTCGCGGCCGTGCAGGATGTTGCTGATGGCCCGGCGGGTGTCTTCGACGAGTGTCTGCGTATCGGCAGGCACGGGCAGCTCGTCCAGGAGCAGCGCCGGGGAAATGAGCGGACGCACCGCGCCGATGCGGGTGTCGTCGATACGCGTCGTGTCTTGCGTCGCGTCGGCGGTGCCCACCTCGCGGTCATGTGAGGGGTTGTCGAGGTTTTTCATTGCAATCTCAGGGGGATTTCAAATAGTAGTCACGGGCCTGACGTCAACGGCGCGCCATCGCGCACTTACGCCGCGCACTTAAGCGGACTTAAGCGGACTTAGGCGGACTTGCCACCGCGCGCCTGACGATAATCTTCAGCAAACTCAGCCCATTGCTTGAGCGACACGTCTTTGCCATGCGCCGCCAGCTTCAACGCCGATTTGCGCCATGCCGTGCCGGCCGCGTAGTCCTGCACCTTTTCCACCAGATCGGTGCCGTGTCGGCCACAGCCGCGCAAATGACACCACGCTGCCACGCGCGCCATGGTCTGCAGGGCATCGTCCAGGTTGGCGACCACGTTCTTGCCCGAGCCCAGCGCAACGCGGTCGGCGGTCGGCTGGAGGCTCTTGACGACGTACGACTTCGGTTTCTCGCCCTTGGCTGCGTAGACAACACCGCGCAGCAGTGCGGGCGAAATGGCCTGCGACAGGCGCTGGATATCGACCACGCGCCCGGCCTCGCTACGCCACGGCGCAACGCTACAGGCGTCGCCCAGCACATCGTCCCAGACACTTGGGATGGAGAGCTTGATGTCGATCAGGCGCAGCGTGGAGGGGTCGTTTTCGGGGCGAGCGAGCACGGAATAGCGCTCAAGGCCCAGACTGCCTGTGCCGGCAATCCGCCGCGCGACGTCGATGGCAATGAAACGCTGGCCGTTGCCCTGCTGGCCGTAGGCCTCGAGAATGCGGCGCGCGCGGCGGGCCTCTTCCTTGCTTGCCCGTAAAGTGCGCCGGCCGTCGATGCGCAGGGTGACCCGGTTGCCGTTGCGTTCGGTGCGATCGGCCAGGTACGCCGCCCGGTTGCGCTTGCGCAGGCCGCGCAGCAGATTACGCACGATGCCCGTGGCAGTGGCACGCTCAACCCAGCGCGGCTTGCCATCAACCAGCGCAGCCGCATACGTGTCGAGAAAGCGCCGGCACAGGTTATGAGCGTCTTCATCGGCCAGCTTCCAACTGAAGGACGCTACCTGCAGGCTGGACAGCACGCGCACCAGGTCGACCGTGAACGGCGCGGCCAGTGCCTCGTCAAAGTCGTTCATGTCGAAGTAGACGAGGCCGTTGTCGCCCTTGAAGCTGCCGAAGTTCTCGAGGTGCAGGTCACCGCAGACGAGCGTGCGGGGCGCGTCGTGCAGCAACGCCGCATCGGCCAGCGACGCGGCATACAGGTTGTTGGTGCCGCGAAAGAATGAAAACGGGTCAGCGGCAATGGCATCGAGCTTGCGGGTCAGCCGCTCGGGATCACGCCCCGCGTTGTATTCAAGCAGGATGCGGGTGCTGTCGTGCATGGTCGAGGCCTCGTCGATTTGTTTGGCTTGGAGTGGAGTGCAATGCCCTCGAAGATCGAAGATTACGCGTTGATTGGCGATTGCGAAACCGCGGCACTGGTTTCGCGCGACGGGTCCATCGACTGGCTGTGCTGGCCGAGGTTCGATTCGGGCGCCTGTTTTGCCGCGCTGCTCGGCACACCGGACAACGGCCGATGGCGCCTGGCGCCGCGGGCTGGCGGGCGCACCGTGCGGCGCCGCTACCTACCTGGCACCCTGGTGCTGGAAACCGTATTCGAGACCGACACCGGCTCCGCCAGCGTGACAGACCTGATGACGGCCCGGCTGCCGGGCACGGCCGGTGCCCGGGATGACACGTCGGATCTCATCCGCATCGTGCGCGGGCTGTCAGGCACCGTGGACATGCGAATGGACCTCACGCTGCGCTTCGATTACGGCACATCCGTGCCATGGGTGAGCCGCGTGTCCGAACTCACGGGTGCGGCTGCGGAGCGCCCATGCGACACGCCCGATTGCGTACTGCGGGCGGTGGCCGGGCCCAATATGACGACGCTCCGCACGCCTGCGCCAATCCGCGGCGAGAACCTCTCCACCGTGGCGGATTTCACGGTGAGCGAGGGTGACGCGGTGCCCTTTGTGCTCACGCATTCGCCGTCGCACCTGCCGTTGCCGGCGTCGATCGACGCGCTCGAAGCGCAGGTCGACATCGAGGCGCGCTGGCGCGCGTGGTCCGGCCGCTGCCACGGTGCGGGCGAATGGACCGAAGCCGTGGAACGCTCGCTCATCACGCTCAAGGCGCTGACGTATCACCGCACCGGCGGCGTCGTGGCCGCGCCCACCACGTCGCTGCCTGAACAGCTCGGCGGGGTGCGCAACTGGGACTACCGCTACTGCTGGCTGCGCGACGCCACCCTCACGCTGCTCGCGCTCATGAACGCCGGGTTCTATGACGAGGCGCGCAGTTGGCGCGAATGGCTCGAACGCGCAATCGCCGGCAGCCCTGCACAGGTGCAGATCATGTACGGCATTGCCGGCGAGCGCCGCCTGGGCGAGTGGACTGTTCCGTGGCTGCCCGGCTACGAAGGCGCGCAGCCTGTGCGCGTGGGCAACGCGGCCGCGATGCAGCTCCAGCTCGACGTGTACGGTGAACTCATGGACGCCCTCTTCATTGCTCGCAAAGGCGGCCTGGATGGCGACGAAGCCTCGTGGCAGCTGCAGGTCGCGCTGATGACGCACCTCGAAAGCGTCTGGCAGACGCCCGACGAAGGCATCTGGGAGGTCCGGGGGCCGTCGCGCCATTTCACGCATTCCAAGGTCATGGCGTGGGTGGCGTTCGACCGCGCCGTCAAAACCATCGAGCAATTCAATGTGGACGGCCCGGTAGAGCGCTGGCGCGCCGTGCGCGATCGCATCCACGCGGAGGTTTGTGCGCACGGCTACAACGCCACGCGCGGCTGCTTCGTTCAGAGCTACGGCGGCGATGAGCTAGACGCCGCGCTTCTGATGCTGCCGCTCGTCGGCTTTCTGCCGGCATCCGACCCGCGCATCCAGGGCACGGTCAAGGCCATCGAAGAAGACCTGCTCGTTGATGGCCTCGTGCGCCGCTACCGCACCGAAGCCGTGACCGACGGCCTGCCGCAGGGCGAAGGCGTATTCCTCGCCTGCAGCTTCTGGTATGTCGACAACCTCGTCATGCAAGGCCGCCAGGACGAGGCTCGCGCGCTCTTCACCAAGCTGCTGGCACTGCGCAATGACGTGGGCCTACTGGCCGAAGAATACGACCCGCGCGTGAAACGGCTGGTTGGCAACTTCCCGCAAGCGTTTTCGCACATCGCGCTCGTGAATTCAGCGCTGACGCTATCTGCCGCGGCGGATCACGTCAGCCAGCGCACGGCCGCCCCGGCTCTCCGCGCAGCTGACGACCGGCCGAACCCGGTAAAATAGCGGCCATGACCGAATCGACCGCATTCAGCCCCATGCCAGACGACGCAACCAGTGCTTCCGACAGCACCCTGCTGGGCCGCCCAAACAGTCCCTGCATCGGCATCTGCTCGACGCTCTTCGACGAGGTCTGCCAAGGCTGCGGGCGCACACAGCTTGAGGTCAGCAACTGGGTGTTCATGACGGACGAAGAGCGCAACACGGTCTGGACGCGCATCCTGGCCGAAGGCACGGCCCAGGGCTACAACCCCGATGGCAGCCACAAGTAGGCGCAAGCGTCAAACACAAAAAACCCGGCAGAAGCCGGGTTTTTCATTGGTGCGGCACGCCCAGCCGATCAGGCCGTCTTCGCAGGATTGAGCTGCATCGCCTTGTACTCCAGGAACTCCTCCAGGCCGTACTTGCCGTTCTCGCGCCCGTGGCCGGACTGCTTGTAGCCGCCAAACGGCGCCTGCATGTTGAACGGTCCGCCGTTGATGTTCACCTGGCCCGTGCGGATGCGCCGCGCCACACGAATCGCCCGCGCCTCATCGCCCGACCACACACCGCCGCCCAGGCCGTAGATGCTGTCGTTGGCAATGCGGACGGCCTCTTCCTCGTCGTCGTAGCAGATCACGGTGAGCACGGGGCCGAAGATTTCTTCGCGCGCCACGGTGTCGGTCGTCTTGACGTTGCCGAGCACCGTCGGCTTGACGAAGAAGCCGGTGGACAGGCCTTCCGGCGTGTCTGCTCCACCGGTAATGAGTTCGGCGCCCTCTTCCAGGCCCTTGCGGATGTAGCCCAGCACGCGGTCGCGCTGCACAGCAGAGATGAGCGGCCCCAGGCGCGTGGCCTCCTGCGCCGGATCACCCGGCACGTACGCGGCGGCAAACTGCGCGGCCAGCGCCTTCACCTCTTCGTACTTCGCGCGCGGCACCAGCATGCGTGTGTGCGCCGAGCACGTCTGCCCAGAGTTCAGGAAGCACGCCGACAACGTGCCCTTTACCGCCGATGCCAGGTCCGCATCATCCAGGATCACCGACGCCGACTTGCCGCCCAACTCCAGCGCCACGCGCTTGACCGACTGCGATGCCAGTTCCGCCACACGCTTGCCTGCACGCGTCGAGCCCGTGAACGACACCATGTCGACATCCGGATCACTTGCCAGCACCTCGCCCACCACAGGGCCATAGCCGGTGACAAGGTTGAACACACCCGGCGGCAGCCCGGCTTCTTCAATGACCTCCGCCAGCACGAAGGCGTTGAGCGGCGCCACTTCCGACGGCTTGAGCACCACCGTGCAGCCAGCCGCCAGCGCGGGCGCAACCTTCAGCGTGATCTGGTTGAGCGGGTAGTTCCACGGCGTGATGGCACCCACCACGCCCACCGGCTCACGCACCACCAACGAGTTGCCAACGTGCTCTTCAAATTCAAACGTGCTGAGCAGCTTGGCGAAATTGCCCCAGTTATAGACGGGGCCGCCCACCTGGATGGCGCGTGCCAGCTTGATCGGCATGCCGACTTCGCCGGCAATCAACTGCGCCAGCTCTTCGCTGCGGGCCTGCAGGCCGTCGGCAATCTTCTGGATGTATTCGGCGCGCTTGGCCACGGGCGTGGCAGCCCAGTCATCAAATGCGGCGCGGGCCGCTGCCACGGCGGCTTCCGCATCGGCCGCGCTGCCTTCGGGAATGGTCCCCATCACCGCTTCAGTGGCCGAATGAATCACTTCAATGACGCCCTTGCCTTGGGGTGCCACCCACTTGCCATTGATGAAAAGCTTGTCGCGTTGCTGCATCGTTGGTCGTCTCGCTCTGGTGGATGCGCGATTTGCGCGTTGTGCTATCCGGGTTGCGACTGAGGCCCACGTCGCCCCCGGGCGGTTATGATCGGTCTATTGTAGAGCCAGCAGAGCGCGCGCTGCAGACGCGCCGGCCGAGGGAGACAGCATGACCACCACCATCTACCAGAAGACCGAAAAAGGTCAGGACGAGATCCGCACACGTGCGAATCACCTCGACCAGCGTCACCGCGCGGTCCTTCTGATGATCAACGGCGAAAAAACCTGCGACGACATCCTCGTCCAGCTGCAGCCTCTGGGCATGACGCAAGCCGTGTTCGGCGAGCTCGAGAACGCCGGGTATATACGCCTGCACGTGCCTGGGGCCACTACCGTGAAGGCGGCACCGGCCAGCGCATCTGCGGCAACTGCAGAGGCGGCGTCCCCCGCATCTGCAGCAACTTCAAAAGAGCCGGCCGCCGAAGGCTATCAACGCCTCTACCGCTTCTATACCGAAACCATCAGCCGGTATCTTGGCCTGCGCGGCTATCTGCTTGAGATGAAAGTGGAGAAAGCGGGCAACATCGCCGAACTTGTCGCCCTGCGCGACACGCTCAAGACCGCACTGAGCAAAACGCGCGGCGAGCCCGACACCAGCAACGTGATCGCCCAGCTCGATCTGCTGATCGACGAGGCCACCGGCTGACGGCAGGACGTCGTCGCTTGCATGAAAGGCGGTCGCGTGAACCGCCTTTTTTTTCGCGCGCCGTTGAATGCGAGCGTCCGTCGGATCTTGAAACCGCCGCATCGCAGAATGGGAAAACTTCATTACCATGGCGAATCCCATTCGCGTGCTTCATGGCAAAGGTCCGCCCATGCCCATCGATATCCGAGCTCTTCGTTACTTCGTTGAAACCGCGCGGCTGCAGAGCTTCACGCAGGCAGCGAGTTCGCTCTCGGTCACACAGTCCACCATCAGCAAGATGGTGCGTCAGTTGGAAAACGAGGTTGGCCAGCCGCTGTTGATCCGCGAAGGCAGGCAGGTGCGGCTCACCGACGTGGGCCGGGTCGTGTATGCGCGCGGCCAGGAAACGCTTGGTGTGGTGCACAGACTGACGCTTGAAGTGGCTGACTTGTCTTCGCTTGGGCGGGGCGAACTCACGGTCGGCATCCCACCGATGGTGAACCTGTTCTTCTCGCCCGTCGTCAGAGCATTTCGGCAGCGTTATCCCAACCTGGCGCTGAACCTGGCCGAGTACGGCGGCAAGACGGTGGAACAACAGGTAGCCAACGGCGAACTGGAGGTCGGCGCCACGGTTCTGCCCGGCGACAGCGGCCTCGAACTCGCTACGCGGCAGTTTGCAAAGTATCCGATCTGGGTGGTGGGACCGCGCAAAGCGAAATGGGCCAAGGGCAAGACCGTCAGCCTCTCGGCGCTGCGTGACGAGCCGCTGCTGTTGCTGGCCGAGGATTTTTCCCTCACGCGCAAGCTGCGCCAGGCGTTTCTCGAAGCCCGCATCGAGCCGCACATCGCCGCGCAGAGCGGGCACTGGGAATTCCTCGCCTCGATGGCGGCTGCGGGACTGGGCACGACGTTTTTGCCACAGCCGCTGGTGGCCAACCTTGCCAACCGCGACAAGCTGGCCGTGGCACGCCTGACCGCTCCCGACATGGATTGGGCGCTTGCGCACCTGTGGTCGCCGGGCCGGTACCTGTCCCACGCCGCTCGCGCGTGGCTTGCGACGTGCGAGGAAGTGCTGGGCGCCTGAGCAGCGGCGCCCACGCATCAAGCGCTCAATGCAGGTTCCGGGAGCACGCCTTCTTCCGTGAACCCCGCCGGAGCCATCGAGCCCTCATCGCGGAAGCGGACATGCCAGGCCAGCGCCTCTTCCAGCAGATGCGGGGTATGTCCGCCGCGCCGCTGCGCGCGCACAACGTAGTCGCGCAGCAGCTCGCGGTAGCGGGGGTCCGCACAGTTGCTGATGATCTGCACGGCACGCTCGCGCGGCGCCAGCCCGCGCAGATCGGCCAGCCCGTGTTCGGTGACGATGATGTCGACGTCGTGCTCGGTGTGGTCCACATGCGAGACCATCGGGACGATGCTCGAAATATCGCCGTCCTTGGCCAATGACTTGGTCACGAAGACCGACAGATGCGCATTGCGCGCAAAGTCGCCCGAGCCGCCAATGCCGTTCATCATGTGCGTGCCGCCTACGTGCGTCGAATTCACGTTGCCGTAAATGTCGCATTCCAGCGCGGTGTTGATGGTGATCAGACCCAGCCGGCGGATCACCTCCGGGTGGTTGCTGATCTCCTGCGGCCGCAACACCACCCGCGACTTGTAGCGCTCCAGTTCTGTCAGGAACCGCTTGTACACCGGGCGGGACAGCGTGATCGACGAAGCCGAGGCAAACGCCAGCTTGCCCGAGTCGAGCAGCTCGATGGAGCTGTCCTGCAAGACCTCCGAATACATCTTGAGGTCATGGAACGGCGAGTCGATGAAGCCATGCAGGACCGCGTTGGAAATCGTCCCGATACCCGCCTGCAGCGGCTGCAGCGTGGGCGAAAGACGGCCCGTGCGGACCTCTCGCGCCAGGAATGCGTTCAGATGCCCGGCAATGGCGTTGGTCTCCACATCGGGCGGCAGCACGTTGGAGGGGCTGTCGTCCTGCCCCGTGATGACGATGGCAGCAATCTTGCGCGGATCGATCGGGATATACGGCAGGCCGATGCGCTGCTCCGGTGCAATGAGCGGAATCGGCTGACGGTGCGGCCGCTGCACCGGGAAGAAGATATCGTGCAGCCCTTCCAGATTGGCGGGCATGTTCAGGTTGATCTCGACAATCACCTGTTTCGCCAGCACCGCAAAGCTGGCGGAATTGCCTACCGACGTGGTCGGCACGATGCCGCCGTTCTCGGTGATGGCCGTGGCTTCGACAACCGCCACATCCAGCGGTGCAATCTGCCGCGAACGCAGTTGCTCGACGGTTTCCGACAAGTGCTGGTCAATGAACATGACCTCGCCTGCGTTGATCTTGCGCCGCAAGGTGGCATCGGCCTGGAACGGCAGGCGGCGGGCAATGACATCGGCTTCGGCCAACACCTTGTCGATGTCGTTGCCCAGCGATGCGCCAGTCATGAGGGTGATGCGCAGCGGCTCGTGCGCAGCACGTCGGGCCAGGGCAAACGGCACGGCCTTGCAGTCGCCGGCGCGGGTGAAGCCGCTCATGCCGACCGTCATGCCATCGCGGATCAGGGCTGCGGCTTCGTCCGCAGATACCACTTTGTCCAGCAAGGATTGCAACCGAATGCGGCCGCCAATATCAGAGGTCATCTCGTCTCCTGGGTACTTCGCCGGGCCTGCGTTTGGCGCTTCTTGGTGTGACGCGCGGCGCCTGGTCCGCAGCTCTCGGCTTGTTCACTGTGATATGCAGCCCCAGTGTAGCGACGGCAATGAATTCCGATAGCGATAAAAAATCATGGAATCCAGTCGGTTTATTCATAGCTGGCCGACCTTGGTGGCGCGTCCGCCGCTTGCGGTGAATACCAAAAGCAAAGGGCCGCACATAGGCGGCCCCTTGATTACGGCGAAGAATCGATGCTAACCATGCGCAGCATCAAGCTGTGCGTAGTCCTCGCTCGGCAGCACGGCTGTCAGGGCTCGGGGAAACGCGCAAGCTTGGCGGCATTTTTCGGCACCGGATACTGCGCCACGTTCATTTCCATGGCGAGCAGCGTGTAGTAACCGCAGATACCGGTCATGTCTACGACGCCCTTATTGCCGAAGCGCTTTTCCGCCCGTGCATAGGTGCCGTCGGCCACGCGCTTGTTGCGGATCAGTTCGGTCGTGAAGTCATAGACGATCTCCTCGTCCTCACTCATCCCGGTGGGGCGGCGGCCATCGGCAATCGCATCGGCAATACCGGGTTTGATGCCGGCCTTCAGGGCGATCGGATGGTGCACGTACCACTCGTAATCCTGGCTCCACTCCCGCGCGGTGACGAGGATGACCAATTCGCTCAGCGTGTTGCCGATGGCGGAGTGATATCGCAGATAGTCGCCCATGGCGCGGGTCTGGCTCATCACCTCCGGGCTATGCATCAGGGGCTCGAACGGGCCGAATACAGGCACCTTGCGCGCAGCCTGGAAGTCTTGCGCCGCCTTGGCCTGTTCGGCGTCGTATTTGTCCGGCGGAATGGTTGGCAGGCGCCCGGCTGCGTGTGCAGACGTCATCAGCACCAATGCGGCTGTCGACAGTAATGTCAGTACGTTTTTCAACGTCAGTCTCCTCATATGTTTTGATTGTTCTTTGCTGGTGCAGAACGCAACGGCACGCATGCAGGTGCGGCGTTCGCCCAAGGCATTCTGGAATCGGGAGGAGGTACTGTCAACGCAGCCTTGGCGAGCGGCGCGCGAAGCGCCGATCAGGATCGGAAAACGTGTGTTCGCCTTGCAAAGCCCGCCGCCAAAAAAAGAGGCCGCACATCGGCGGCCCCTTCGTGACGGCAGAGGATCGGCGCTCAGACTTCGACGCCCTGGCTCTGCAGGTATTCGTCGTAGGTGCCGAGGTAGTCGGTGAGCGTGCCGTCCGGGCACACTTCGATTACGCGCGTGGCCAGGGCGCTAATCAACTCGCGATCGTGCGACACGAAGATCAGCGTGCCTTCGAACTTGTCCAGCGCGATCTGCAGCGACTCGATGGATTCCATGTCCATGTGGTTGGTCGGCTCGTCCAGCGCCAGCACGTTGTGGCGGCCCAGCATCAGCTTGCCCCAGATCATGCGGCCCTTCTCGCCACCGGAAAGCACCTTCACGCTCTTCTTGATGTCGTCGGCCGAGAACAGCAGGCGGCCCATCGTGCCGCGCAGCGATTGGTCATCGTCACCGGCCTGCGTCCACTGGCTCATCCAGTCCATCAGGTCGCGGTCTTCGGGGAATTCTTCGTAGGTGTCCTGCGGCATGTAGCCGACATTGGCGTTCTCGGCCCACTTGACGGTGCCACCGTCGATCTCGATGCCGCGCTGCACGCCGGTCTTCACGGCGCCGTTCAGCAGGCAGCGCAGCAGCGTGGTCTTACCCGCGCCGTTCTCACCGATGATGGCAATCCGCTCGCCCGCACGCACGGCCATGGTCAGGCCATCGAAAATCTTGCGGTCGTATGTCTTGCGTGCGTTCTCGGTTTCCACCGCTAGGTTGTGCAGCTTCTTCTCCATCTCGAAACGGACGAAGGGGTTCTGGCGCGACGACGGTTTGATGTCTTCCACCTTGATCTTGTCGATCATCTTCAGGCGCGACGTAGCCTGGCGTGCCTTGGACTTGTTGGCCGAGAAGCGGCGCACGAAGTCCTGCAGGTCGGAGATGCGCTCCTTGGCCCGCGCGTTAGCAGCCTGCAGGCGTTCGCGCGCCTGCAGGGAGGCTTCCATGTAGTCGTCGTAATTGCCCGGGTAGACCTTGAGCGTGCCGTAGTCCATGTCGGCCATGTGCGTGCAGACCGAGTTCAGGAAGTGGCGATCGTGGGAGATGATGATCATGGTGGAGTTGCGCTCGTTGAGCACCGATTCCAGCCAGCGGATCGTGTTGATGTCGAGGTTGTTGGTCGGCTCGTCCAGCAGCAGCACGTCCGGGTTCGAGAACAGCGCCTGTGCCAGCAGCACGCGCAGCTTCCAGCCGGGCGCGACGTTGCTCATCGTGCCGTTGTGCTGGTCGGTCGGAATGCCCACGCCCATCAGCAGTTCACCGGCACGCGCTTCGGCGGTGTAGCCGTCGTATTCGGCGTACTTGGCCTCCAGGTCGGCGGCCTTCATGTAGTCGTCGTCGGTCGCTTCCGGGTTCGCGTAGATGGCATCGCGCTCCTGCGCGGCGGCCCACATTTCGGTGTGGCCCATCATCACAACATCCAGCACGCGCATGTCTTCGTAGGCGAACTGGTCCTGACGCAGCTTGCCCAGGCGCACGCCTGGCTCCAGGATCACGTTGCCGGAGCTGGGCTCCAGATCGCCGCCCAGGATCTTCATGAAGGTCGACTTGCCGCAGCCGTTGGCGCCGATCAGGCCATAGCGATTGCCCTCGCCAAACTTGACCGAGATGTTCTCGAACAAGGGCTTGGGCCCGAACTGCATGGTGATGTTGGCGGTGGAAAGCACGTTGAAACCTTGATTTGGAAAGCGGTGATCTGACGCGGCAAGCACTTGGCCGTCGCCATTTGGGGAACCTGACATTTTACCACCCGGACGTGACCCGGATGGCCGGGGGCTTATGCCTTCAGTGTCGGATACCCCGACAAGTGCAGCGTAAAGCCCGTGGCGTCGACATCCAGCTCGGCCTGTGCGCCAATCGGCAGCGTCGCCTTGGTCGGGCAATGGCCGAACGGCAAACCTGTAACGACCGGAATCGACAGGCGTTCGGCCAAGTAATCGCGCATGGCGTCGAAATCGTAGCCGGCGTCGTAAGGCGTGGTGCGATAGCCCGAGAAGTCACCCAGCACCAGCGCCTGCTGCGTCTCCAGCACGCCGGCTTGCTGTAACTGCAGCAGCATGCGTTCCACGCGGTACGGATGCTCGTTGATGTCTTCAACAAACAGGACGCCGTCGCGGATATCCGGCAGATACGGCGTGCCGATGAGGCTGCACAGCATGGCCAGGTTGCCGCCCCAGAGCGTGCCAGCGTAGCGGCCAGGCCGCGCGCAACCATTCGGTTGCGGCACATCCACGCGCAATGCATAGGTCGGGTTGCGCAAAATGCCCCAGAAGTGCTCGACCATGAATGGGTCGATGTTTTCCAGCCCGAAGTCCGAACACACGTGCGGGCCGGCAAACGTCACGCCGCCCGTAGCCGCCAGGTACGCCAGCGAGAACACGGTGAAATCGCTGTGCCCCACGATGATGGCGTCCGTCGCCTGCGCGCGACGACCGATGTCAATGAAGTCGATATGGTCCAGCAAGCGCGTGAGGCCGTACCCCCCGCGGATTGCCATGGCGATTTCCTGGCCAGGACCCGTGCCGATCTGGTGCAGGTCAGCCAATCGCGCAAGTTCGCCACCCGCAAAACGCTGATGCTGCCGGCTCAAGCATTCAAGGTTGACGACCGTGCAGCCCTGCGCTTCCAACGCCGCCACGCCGCGCTCGGCAATGGCCGCATCGTTCGGATAACCGGAAGGCGCAATCAGGCGGACAGTGGTCATGTGGCGGATTCGTCGGGTTCGGTGGACGCCAGGCGTGCGGCCTTCTGGCTCGCGCGGCGCTCGGCGAAGAAGGCGCGCAGCATGTCGCCGCATTCCTGCGCGAGCACACTGCCGGCGATGGCGGTCTGGTGGTTCAGACGCGTTTCTGCAAACAGGTCGAGGATGCTGCCGGCTGCACCCGTTTTGGGGTCGGGCGCGCCATACACGACGCGCGCCACGCGGGCATGCAGCATGGCGCCGGCGCACATCACGCACGGCTCCAGTGTCACGAAGACCTCACAATCAGGCAGGCGGTAGTTGCCGAGATTTTCGGCGGCCTGGCGCAGGGCGCGCATTTCGGCATGCGCGGATGGATCATGCGTGCCGATCGGCGCGTTGTAGCCGACGCCGACGATCTCGTTACCGCGCACGACCACCGCACCCACCGGCACCTCGCCCTGCCCCCATGCGAACTTGGCCTGCACGAGCGCCTGCTGCATCCAGTAGCCGTCGCGCTCGTGGGCGGACATGTCGGCAGGTGGGGTGAGGACGTGCGGTGTGGTCATGCGATCCGGTGTTATCGAATCAATCCTGCTCGTGCGGGCGCGCGAGCTTCACGTCGGCCCAGCAGTTCGGGGTTTCGTACAGCACCAGCTTGGACAGACGCAGATGGTGCCCAAACGTGTTGCGAAACACTGGCTCGAGAATGTCGAACGCAATCTGCGCGAGGTTCTCGACGGTGGGCACGTCATTCAGCACGACGGTCTTGTGACCGCCTTCCATATCGTTCAGGAATTCAACAAGCTTGGTATCGCCGCGATAGACGAGGAAGGCGTGATCCCAGAGGTCGACGAGGTGCTTGTTGGCGAGCTGCTTGACGTCGCCGAAGTCGAGAATCATGCCGTCGTCGGCAGCCTTGTCGTTGTGCAGGACAACGCCTTCGAGCGTGAGTTCGAGCTGATAGCGATGGCCGTGCAGGTTGCGGCACTGGCCAGCATGGCCAGGGATGCGGTGGCCGGCATCAAATTCGAGCCGGCGCGTGATGGAAACGGTCTTGGTCATGGAGCAAGGTGGCGGCAGCGGGCGCCGCGAAACGGCTGGAACCGGCAGAAAACCGGGGACAAAGTGCTGCGCCCGCCTTAGCGGATGCCCAGCATCTTATGGGTTTGCAGCGACAGGCGCCAGCGCGGCCGGCGCTGGCACAGCGCAACGGCTGCCGCCGTATTCTGCCGGGCAAGCGGGCCGTCCATGGCCTGCAGGAAGAAATGCTGGAAATCCAGCCGTTCGTATGCGTCGAGATTCTGCCCGTCTTGCGGGATCACCACCTTCAGCTCGTCGCCACGCGTGACGACGAGTTCGGAGCCCATCTTGGGGCTCACGCACACCCAGTCGATGCCTTCCGGCACGGCGATGGTGCCGTTGGTTTCGATGGCGATTTCGAAGCTGCGTGCGTGCAACGCGTCGATCAGCGGCGTGTCGAGTTGCAGCAGCGGCTCGCCGCCGGTGCAGATGACGAGCGGTTTGCCGCCCGTGGCGTCGGCCGGCCATTCGGCTGCAACGGTATCGGCAAGTGCGTCGGCGGTGGGGTATTTGCCGCCTTGCGTGCCGTCCGTGCCGACGAAGTCGGTGTCACAGAACTGGCAGACGGCGGTGGCGCGATCGGCTTCGCGCCCACTCCAGAGATTGCAGCCGGCAAAGCGGCAGAAGACGGCTGCGCGGCCGGTGTTGGCACCCTCGCCTTGCAGCGTGTAGAAAATTTCCTTGACGGCGTAAGTCATGTCTGAACGGTGGCATTCACAGGAGAACGGCGCAAAAGCGACGTAATTCCCGCGCAAACCGTACCAGTGCCCACTAGTGATTAACCAGATATTGTTTCATAAATCGGGCCATCGCGTCGCGCTACCCGCAGAAGGACGCCAACGTCACAAAGGAAAATGCGCCCTCTGGGGTCAGCCATGCCGCAAAAATGAAGGCGGCGCCGGCCGCCGCCAGCGCCCATGCCGTCCATCGCGTCAGGCGCGCCTTCATGCCGGTTGCGCCACCGGCGTGCGCGCAAGTTGGCGATCGTCGATCGGCCAGTGCAGCAGCGCAGCCACCACGCCGAGCACCATCGCGCCAAACCAGATCGCATCGTAGGAATGCAGGTGGTCGTACACCACGCCGCCCAGCCAAACGCCCAGGAACGCGCCGATCTGGTGGCCGAGGAACACGAAGCCGAACAGCGTGCCGATGTAGCGCACGCCAAACACCTGCGACAGCAGCCCGTTCGTCAGCGGTACCGTGCCGAGCCACAGCAGGCCCATCACGATGGCAAACGCATACAACGTTGCCGGCGACAGCGGCAGCAGGATGAACAGCGCAATCGCCGCCGTGCGAATCAGGTACAGCAACGACAGCAGATACTTGCGCCGGAACAGCCCGCCCAACGCACCGCAGTAATACGTGCCGACGATGTTGGCGGCGGCAATCAGCGCCAGGGCGATCATGCCGTGCCGGCCGGTGAGCCCCTTGTCGAGCAGATACGCCGGCATGTGCGCACCGATAAAGGCGAGCTGGAATCCGCACGTCAGGAACCCAAGATTCAGCAGCCAGAAACCGCGGTGGGCAAAGGCCTCGCGGATGGCCGCGCCCATGCTTTGATGCGCCTCCTGCGCGGCGGCAGTCGATGCCTTTTCGCGCAGCGGCGTGGCCAGCGGCACGAACATCGCCATGATCACCGCCATGACGACCAACGCCGTCACCCAGCCCACCGTGCTCAGCAAACCCTGTGCGGTCGGCACCATCACGAACTGGCCGACTCCGCCCACGGCGCCCGCCACGCCCAGCGCCCAGCTACGCCGCTCGGGCGGCGTCAATCGGCTGATTGCGCCATACACGACGCCGAACGACGTGCCTGACAGCCCCAGCCCGATCAGCCCGCCGGCCGAGAGCGTGAAGCCCAGCGGCGTGCCCGCATGTGCCATCAGCAGCAAACCAAGCGCGTAGACGACGATGCCGGCAACCACCACCTTGGCCGCCCCGTAGCGGTCTGCCAGCATGCCTGCAAAAGGCTGTGCCGCGCCCCAGATGAGGTTTTGCAACGCGATCGCCAGGCCAAAGGTTTCGCGTGTCCAGCCATGGTCCATCGTGACGGGCACGAGGAAGAGACCTTGCACGTGCCGAATGCCCAACGCCACGCCGATCACCGCCCCGCCGGCCAAGACCGGCAACCAAGGCGATTGCGTAAGAGATTTCGAGGTCATGAGCGTTTTTCTCCGATGTGACTGACATTCCTGCTTTGCAAGCGTGCCGAATGCGTATTTGGCTGGAATGTCGTCCGATGGCTTATTAAACTTCGCCCTATCCGGCTTCTCAACTGATCTTTGAGAACGCCTTGCATGAGGAAAACGCATGTCGACTCCCCTGGTTCGGTTGGCCTCCCTGGACTTGTTGCGCGGCTTCGTCGCGGTAGGCCGGCGCATGAGTATCACGCTCGCCGCCGATGATCTGTGTCTGACGCAATCGGCCGTGAGCCGGCAGGTGTCTGCGCTGGAGGACGCGCTGGGTGTGAAGCTGCTGGTGCGCGGGCACCGCTCGATCGCGTTCACGCCCGAAGGTGAACGCCTGTTCCGTAGCGCCGACAGTGCCGTGCAGCAGTTGCAGGACGCCATCGGCGCCATTCGCGTGGCGGCCGAACGGCGGCCGGTGACGATCACCGCCAGCATCGGCGTGACCGGCCTGTGGCTGCTGCCGCGCCTGGCGCGCTTCCAGCTGCAATACCCCGACATCGACGTGCGCGTGGCCACCAACAACCGGCTCGTCGACCTGAAGAACGAAGGGATCGAGCTTGCCATCCGGTATTGCCCACCGACCGATGCACCGCCCGGCGCAATCCGGCTGTTTGGGGAGACCGTTGCGCCGGTCGCGCATCCGTCGCTGGGGCTGCGCTCGCTGGATTCCGCCGAGGCGCTTGCGGGCCTGACGCTGCTCGACTTTGACGACCGCGACCTGCGCCGCCCCTGGCTGCAGTGGACAGACTGGCTGGCCGCCGCCGGCTGGAGCCACGCCAAGCCGCGCACCGTGCTGCGCTTCAACCAGCACGACCAGATCATCCATGCAGCGGTGGCCGGCCAGGGCATCGCGCTCGGGCGTCTGGAGTTGATCGCGCCGCTGCTGGCCGACGGCCGTCTGGTCACCGTACCGACCATCGCCCCCGGCGTGCGTAACACGCATGCGTACTGGCTGATCCAGTCCGAGCCGAACCCGCGCCGCGACGTGCGCGATGTGGCCGCCTGGATCTGTTCAGAAGCGGCCACCCAGGCCACGCATGCGTCTGGCGCATCCGAACTTGCATGAAAGGCGTTTGAACGCACACCGCGCCCCACGTGTAATGCGGCCAACGACATCACGCTGGAGGCCGCATGGACGCCCTCGCCCGACCGCAGACCGCAGCACCCGAGCCCGCCGCTTACAACGCCACATGGGAAGCGCTCGTCCCCGCGCCCGCCGTCGAGTTCTGGTTCGACTTCGCGAGCAATTACAGCTATCTGAGCGTGATGCGCATCGAGGCCGCTGCGGCACAACTCGGCGTGCGCGTGGTGTGGAAACCGTTCCTGCTGGGGCCGATCTTCCAGTCGCTCGGCTGGGCGAGTTCGCCGTTCGTGCTGCAGCAGGCCAAAGGCCATTACGTCTGGCAGGACATGGCGCGCGAATGCACCAAGCACGGTTTGCCGTGGACGCAGCCGAGCACGTTTCCGCGCGCCTCCGTCCTGCCGCTGCGCGTTGCGGTGCTCGGTGCAGACACGCCGTGGATCGGCGCCTTCTGCCAGCGGATCATGCTGCGCAATTTCGCGCAGGACCGCGACATCCATACGCCCGACGCAGTGGCCGAAGAACTGACGGCACTCGGATTGCCGGCCGACGCCATCCTCGCCCAGGCCCAGTCCGACGCCAGCAAGCCCCACCTGCGCGAGCAAACGCACGCCGCGCAGATTCGTGGCATCTTTGGCGCTCCCATGTTCTTTGTCGGCGACGCGATGTTCTGGGGCAATGACCGCCTGGACGATGCGCTCGCCTGTGCCGCAGCATTGCAGTCCAACCCTTATCCACTTCACACCGGATAGCCCATGCCGACCCAGATCGAAAAAGCTCACGCCTTCCGCACGCTGCACGAGCGCAGCGGCACCTTCGTGATCCCCAACCCGTGGGACCCGGGCTCGGCCCGGCTGCTGGCATCGCTCGGCTTCGAAGCGTTGACCAGCACCAGCGCGGGCTTCGCGTTCTCGCGCGGGCTGCCCGACTATGGCGTCGGCCGCGACACCATCCTCGCGCATGTGGCGGACCTCGCTGCCGCCACGGACGTACCGATGGCTGCCGACCTGGAGAACGGCTTTGGCGATACGCCGGAAACCGTGGCTGAGACGATCCGCCTGGCAGGCGCCACCGGCATCGTCGGCGGCTCGATTGAAGACGCCACGGGCCGCGCAGATGCGCCCATCTATTCGCTGGAAGCTTCGGTTGAACGCATTCGCGCCGCGGTGGAGGCCGCGCGCTCGCTGCCGTTTCCGTTCACGCTCACCGCGCGCGCCGAGAACCACCTGCACGGCCGCGACGATCTGGCCGATACGATCCGCCGCCTGCAGGCCTTCCAGGACGCCGGCGCCGACGTGCTCTACGCCCCAGGCCTGAAAACGCGCGACGAGATCGCCACCGTCCTGCGCGAGATCGATCGCCCGCTCAATGTGCTGATGGGCTTTGCCGACGGCAACCTGAGCGTGGCCAAGTTGACCGAACTGGGCGTCAAGCGCATCAGCGTGGGCGCCACGCTGGCGCGCGTGGCCATGGGCGCGTTCCAGCGTGCAGCGGAAGAACTGCGCACCGCCGGCACGTTCAACTTTGCACGCGATGCCGCCAGCGGGGCCAAGCTCAACAGCCTCTTTGCGCCGTTCGCCTGACGCGCGCGACCAAGCCAAAGCAACTCGCCATGACATCCTCCCCAACCGATGTAAAGCCGCCCGGCGGCCTGCGCCAGATTCCCACCGGCATCTGGGTGCTGGGCTGCGTCAGCCTGCTGATGGACATCGCCTCCGAGATGATCCACAGCTTGCTGCCGCTGTTCATGGTGTCAGTGCTGGGAGCAAGTGCCTTGTCGGTCGGCCTGATCGAGGGGCTGGGCGAATCGACTGCGCTCATCGTCAAGATTTTCTCCGGCACGCTGAGCGACTACCTTGGCAAGCGCAAGGGCCTGGCGGCGTTCGGCTATGCGCTGGGCGCGCTGTCCAAGCCGCTGTTCGCCATGGCGCCCACGGCCGGCGTTGTGCTGACGGCGCGCCTGGTGGACCGCCTCGGCAAAGGCATCCGCGGTGCACCGCGCGATGCGCTGGTCGCCGACATTGCCCCGCCTGCGCTGCGCGGCGCGGCCTTCGGGCTACGGCAGGCGCTCGATACCGTGGGCGCATTTCTGGGGCCGCTTCTGGCCGTCGGGCTGATGCTGCTGTGGGCCGATGATTTTCGCGCCGTGTTCTGGGTGGCCGTGGTGCCGGCACTGTTGTCCGTAGCGCTGCTGATGTTTGGCCTGCGCGAGCCCGAGACCCACGACGGCGCGCGCCGCACCAACCCCATCCGCCGCGACAACCTCCAGCGGCTGAACGGCGCGTACTGGTGGGTGGTGATGATCGGCGCAGTCTTCACACTTGCACGTTTTTCCGAGGCCTTTCTGGTCCTGCGTGCACAGCAAGGCGGCATTCCCGTGGCACTGGTGCCCCTGGTCATGGTGGCGATGAACGTCGTCTATGCGCTGGCCGCGTATCCGTTCGGCAAGCTCTCAGACCGCATGAGCCATACGAAGCTGCTGGCGCTCGGGCTGGTGGTGCTGATTGCCGCGGATGTGGTGCTTGGCCTGTCTGCCCACTGGAGCGTGGTGATCGCGGGCGTGGCGTTGTGGGGCGTGCATATGGGCATCACGCAGGGCTTGCTGGCAACCATGATCGCCGATACCGCACCGGCCGACTTGCGCGGCACCGCTTACGGCATGTTCAACCTGGTAAGCGGGCTGGCCATGTTGGGCGCCAGCGTTCTGGCCGGGCTGCTGTGGGACAAGCTGGGCGCAGCCGCAACGTTCCACGCGGGTGCGGTGTTCTGTGTGCTGGCGTTGGGGCTGCTGGCGATACGCGGGAAATCTTCCGGGCCGATCACTTGACTCCCATGACGTTCGGCTGCGCCTTGAACCAGTCCACCAGAAAATCCAGCATGGCCCGCAGCGCCGCCGGCATCTGCCTGCGCGAGCTGTACACGCCGTGAATGCCCAGCGCCTGCGGCACGTGGTCGGGCAGCAGGCGCACGAGTTGCCCGCTTGCGATCAGCGGCGCGGCAGCAAACACCGGCTGCAGCGCAATGCCTGCGCCCTCCCGCGCCGCTGTCAATAACACCATCGACTCATTCGCACTCAGATTGCCGCCCACCGGCACGTCCGACGGGGCACCCGTCTTCGCATCCGTGAACTTCCACAGGCTTTTGCCAAAGTACGAATACGTCAGGCAGTTGTGAATAGCCAGATCCTCCACGCGGCGCGGTGTGCCATGCGCGGCCAGGTACGACGGCGCCGCAACAACGACGGACTCACACGTGCCCAGCGGCCGCGCAATCAGGTTCGGGTCGAGGTCATTGGTAATGCGCACGGCCAGGTCGATGCGCTCCTCCACGAGGTTGATGGTGCGGTTGTCGACCACCAGATCGACCGCCGTTTGCGGATAGCGCCGCAGGTAGGCCGTCACCGCCACGCTCAACGTCTGCTGCGCCAGGGACTGCGCGCAGGCAATGCGCAGCAGACCGCGCGGCGTATCGGCTTCGAGACCATCCGCCACGGCCATCTGTGACGCGATTTCCAGCATCTGGCGGCAGCGCGCGAGCGTCACTTCACCGGCCGGTGTCAGGCCGATGCGGCGCGTGGTCCGGTGCAGCAGGCGCGCCCCGGACCACGCCTCCATCTCTGCCAGATAACGCGTGACCATCGCGCGCGACATGTCGAGCCCTTCAGCGGCGGCACTCAGGCTGCCGCGCTCGACAATCGCCACGAACACTTCGGCTGACGTGATGCGATCCATATTTGATCGATTGGCAAAACAAATATGCGCATATTAGGCGGTTTTTCGATCGGATCAAGCAACCTACAGTAGCGGCATCGTACTCACCACATCCAACTGGAGAAACCCGATGTCCCTGCTCCGCGCCCTGCTTGCCGCAGCCCTTGTCAGCGTCGGCGTTGTTTCCCACGCTGCCGCACCGGCGCCGTTGCACCTCGAGGTCTACAACCCCGGCGACAAGGGCGTCTTCCCGGTGTCGTCGGAAATCATCACCGGCGCGCACGAGGCGGTCCTGGTCGACGCGCAATTCCAGCGCAGCGACGCGCAAGCGCTCGTGCAGAAACTCAAGGCCAGCGGCAAGACGCTCACTACGGTCTATATCAGCCAGAGCGATCCGGATTATTACTTCGGGCTGGATGTCATACGCGCGGCATTCCCGAAAGCAAAGATCGTCGCCACGCCGCAGACCGTGGCGGCCATCAAGACATCAATGAACGGCAAGCTCGCCTACTGGGGTCCGATCCTGAAGGACAATGCGCCCAAGACGCTCGTGCTGCCCGACGTGCTGCACGCCGACCACCTCACGCTGGAAGGCCGCACCATCGAGATCAAGGGGCTGAACGGCCCGGACGCGGCACGCACCTATCTGTGGATTCCGTCCATCAAGACCGTGGCCGGCGGCGTGGTCGTCAACAGCGGTGACCACGTTTGGGTAGCCGACACGCAAACGCGCGAATCCCGCCTGGGCTGGTTGCAGACGCTGGACAACATCACGGCGCTCAAGCCGACGACGGTGGTGCCGGGCCACTTCACCGGGGCGATGCCCAAGGGGCTGGAGGCGGTCCGCTTTACAGCCGATTACCTCAAGACATTCGAGGTGCAGGCCGCCAAGGCCAACAACTCGGCGGAGCTGATCAAGGCAATGAAGGCCGCGTACCCGACGCTGGCCGGCGACGCATCGCTGGAGTTGAGCGCCAAGGTCATCAAGGGCGAAATGAAGTGGCCGCAGTAAGCTGGCCAATCACCGGGGAAACAACATGACGACGTTGCATTACATCTACGACCCGCTGTGCGGCTGGTGCTACGGCGCCGCACCGCTGGTGGAAGCGGCGCGCACGGTGCCGGGCCTGACGATCGCCTTCCACGGCGGCGGCATGCTTGCTGGCACGAACCGCCGCGCGGTGACGCCCCAGTGGCGCGACTACGTAATGCCGCACGACCACCGCATTGCAGAATTGACCGGCCAGCCCTTTGGCGAGGCCTACTTTGAAGGCCTGTTGCGCGACACCACTGCCACGATGGATTCGGAGCCACCCATCACCGCAGTACTTGCTGCGCAAGCGCTGGGCGGCCGCGGGCTCGACATGATCCATCGCGTCCAACGCGCGCATTACGAAGAAGGCCGGCGCATTGCAGATGTGCCCGTACTGCGCGAGCTGGCAGCGGAGATCGGCCTGTCGCCCGATGCCTTCGATGCGGAATATGCGCGACAAACCGGTGCGCTCACGCAGCAGCACATCACGCAAAGCCGGCAGTGGCTCGATCGTGTGGGCGGTCAGGGGTTTCCGACATTTGCGCTGGAGGATGCCGATGGCCAACTCGGCATCATCGACATGGGCCCGTGGCTTGGCAATCCGGAGCACTGGGCACAGGCGCTGACCCAGCACATCGGCGCGCCCGCCCCGGCCAGCGAAGCCGACGGCTCCGTCTGCGGGCCGGACGGCTGCGCGTAACGAGGTGGCGCTCAGCTTTTGAGCGGCCAGCGGGCAAGTTCGTCGTAACGCGTCTTGCCCAGCCAGCTATGGATGAGAACGAACTCGCGCACCCTCCACGTGATGGGTTCGATTGCCTTCGGCGCAAAGCCTCCGCGGTCATACAGCAGCGTGATGTGCGGTTTGAACGTCCCGTGCGGCACGGGCACGGCGGCATGTTGGAGCGCCTCGCCCAGCGCCGCCTGAAACGCCGTCAAACCGACCACACCTTCATCGCCCAAGAGAACAAACGGCCGGTGATCACGTCGGCCATGAAAGCTCACCACTTGGTTGAACGTGGCATCGAATGCCGGCAAGGCCAGGCTGTCCGCCGCTGCGCGCACGCGCGCCACGATATCGTCAGGCGGCAGATGAACGAAATCGCCCAGATGATGCAGCGTGACATGCAGGCGCTCCGTACGCAGCGCCTTGCCTTTGAAACCCACTACGGGCCGCAATTGTTCGATCAGGCGCGCTATGCGCCCTGCGGTCTCGGCGTCGGGCTTGACCGCCAGAAACAAGCGATGCGCGGGCAACTGCGGGGTGGCTTCGAATCCGGGAAGAGTGAGCTGGGTCACGGCAGGGTCGTCAAACGCCGGGCTGGCGATCCACCCATTATCGACGCCCGCATGACGTCCCGCTGAAAGTCCTGTTGCCCGCATCAAAAACAACGCCCGGCAGTGTGAACCTGCCGGGCGTCGTCTTTTGGATGTGATGCGACGATCAGATATCGAAGAACACCGTCTCCGCGCCGCCATCCGGCGTGTCTTGCAAGCGCACGTCAAAGGTGTAGACCACCTCGCCGTTACGCTCGCTGCGCTGGGCAATCAGCGTCTTGCGGCGCACTTCCCACTCGATGCCGTTCAGCACCGGGTCCGTGCCGTTGGCCGCGACCTCGTCGCTGAAGTACACGCGTGTGTGCAGGCCGAGGTTGATGCCGCGCGCAAACAGGATCATGCAGATGTGCGGTGCCTGCGTGGTACCACTGCGGCCCGCCACAGCGCCCGGCTTGATGGTGTCGAAGCGATAGACGCCCGTATCGAAATCCGCTCCCGCGCGGCCCCAGCCACGGAATGCCGGGTCGACAGGCTTGTCTTGCCGATCAGCGGGATGCGCATATTTGCCATCGGCGTTGGCCTGCCAGATCTCGATCAGCACATCGCGCACGAGCGAGCCGGAGCCATCGTAGACACGCCCTTCCAGCGCGATGCGTTCGCCGCGCGTGGCGGGTGTCGTCAGCGTGCTGCCGAATTCCTTGTCGTAGATGTCAAAGCCGGCCTGGCGCGGCGCAAGGCCGATGTGCACGTACGGGCCGCCCGTCTGGGAGGCGGTTTCGTTGAAATGCGCGAATGGCGGCGTTGTCGTCATGGCCGTTGCCTGGGCACGCTCGAGCGATTCGCGCAGTGTGGTCGTGGTCATCACTTGGCTCCTTGCAGGGCGGGCACGGCGTTTTCGAAATGCGTGGCACGGCGGCCGCGCAGCGTGATGTCGAAGCGGTAGCAGCGGCTGTCGAGCGGCACGTGGTTCGCCGTGTCGTGCAGCGCGATCAGACCGCGCACCTGCTCTTCGCTCGGGATGGTCTTGATGATCGGACACTGCGCGATCATCGGATCGCCCTCGAAGTACATCTGCGTGATGAGGCGCTGGGCCCAGCCATCGCCCGAGAGCGAGTAATGGATGTGCGACGGGCGCCAGTCGTTGATGCGATTGCGCCATGGATATGGGCCCGGCTTGATGGTGCGATAGACGTAGTAGCCGTTGGCATCCGTGAGCATGCGGCCGCAGCCGCCAAAGTTCGGGTCGATCGGCGCGATGTACTGGTCTTTCTTGTGGCGGTAGCGGCCGCCGGCGTTGGCCTGCCACACCTCCACCAGCGCGTTCGGCACCGGGCGGCCGAACTCGTCGCGCACGTAGCCGTGGACGATGATGCGCTCGCCGATCGGCAGGCCTTCCTTGGCGTAGTTGAGGATCAGGTCGTTGTCGAGCGCGCCCAGGTCGTCGGCGCGGAACACCGGTGCGGTGGTTTCCGACAGCGTATTCAGGGTGGAGATGAGCGCATTGCGCGGCGAGCGCAGCACGCTGGTCTTGTAGCCGGGGGTCAGTGCGGGCGGATGCTGCGCGGTGTCGCGCTGGGCGAATTCGCCGGTGCCGGAAAGCGGCAGGGTCATGGGGCGTCTCCTGTTGAAATCGTGCAGAGACTGTATCGCCGACAAAAAGTGAAGTAAATTGACTTCTTATCGAAAAATCGATAACTCCAAGTTATGGAAAACGTCTTTTCGGCCGACTTGCCGTCCCGCATCCGGTTTCGCCATCTGAGCTGCTTTGTCGCCATCGCGCAGGAACGCAACCTGCGGCGCGCCGCCGAGCGGTTGCATCTGAGCCAGCCGGCGGTGTCGAAAACGCTCGGTGAGCTGGAGGCGTTGGCCGGCGTGCAGCTCGTCGAGCGTGGCCGGCAAGGCGCACGGCTCACTGCGGCCGGTGAGCAATTCCTGCGGCATGCGGTGGGCGTAACGCAGGCGCTCGAATCAGCCACCGCCGCGCTGATGGGATCGACGGACGCATCCGCGCCGGTCGTGCAGGTGGGCGCGCTGCCCACGGTGGCCAGCAGCCTGCTGCCCCAGGCGATTGCCCATTTGCACGCGCAGCGCCCACATGCCGGCGTGCGGTTGCGCACTGGCACCAATGTCGAGTTGCTGACCGCCCTCAAGGCCGGCGAACTCGATTTCATCGTCGGGCGCATGGCCGAGCCCGACCGCATGCAGGGGCTGTCGTTCGAGTTGCTGTATGCAGAGCCGCTGGCGCTGATCGTGCGGCCCGGGCATCCGCTGCTGACACAGCCCGGCGCGTCAGCCTCGTTGCAGGCTGTGCTGGATTACCCGCTGGTGATCGCCACGCCGGGCACGGTGCCGCGCCATCATACCGAAGCGCTGTTCCAGACGCACGGGCTGCGCTTGCCGGCGGGCGTGACGGAAACGCTTTCGGTGTCCGTCGCACGGTTGCTGGCGTGCCGATCCGATGCGGTGTGGATCACCCCTGAGCGCGCGGCGGGCGACGACCTGGCGCATGGTCAACTCGCCCGTCTGGACATCGTCACGTCGGGCACCAAGGAGCCCGTCGGCCTGCTGCGCAGAAGCGCCGCGACGCCCAGCGAACTGGCCAGCGCGTTCATGGAACTGCTGACCGAGCTGGCGCAGACGCCCGGCTGAGCCGCCCTGCGCTCAAAAAAAAATGCCGACCCCATGGCCGGCATTTTTTATTTCGACGCGCAGATCAGCGGTGTGCCATCTCCACGTCATCGGCAGCATCGAAGACACTGCGATCGGTCTGCCCCAGCAACTGGCTGGTGATCGTCCCAGCGGTCATCGAGCCGTTGACGTTGAGCGCGGTACGGCCCATGTCGATCAGCGGTTCGATGGAGATCAGCAGTGCGACGAGCGTCACCGGCAAGCCCATCGCCGGCAGCACGATCAACGCTGCAAACGTGGCGCCGCCGCCCACACCCGCCACGCCGACCGAGCTGAGCGTGACCACCGCCACGAGCGTTGCAATCCACACAGGATCGAACGGGTTGATGCCCACGGTGGGCGCCACCATCACTGCCAGCATGGCGGGATACAGGCCTGCGCAGCCGTTCTGGCCAATCGTCGTGCCAAACGATGCGGCGAAGCTGGCGATCGACTCCGGCACGCCGATGCGCCGCGTCTGCGCCTCGATGCTCAGCGGAATGGTGGCGGCACTCGATCGGCTCGTGAACGCGAACGACAGCGCCGGCCAGACCTTGCGGAAGAAGCGAAGCGGATTGATGCCGTTGAGCATGAGCAGCACGGCATGCACGCCAAACATGATCGCCAGGCCAAGGTAAGAGGCCACCACGAAACCGCCAAGCTTGATGATGTCCTGCACGTTGGACACGGCCACCACGTTGGTCATGAGCGCCAGCACACCGTAAGGGGTCAGGCGGATGACGAGCCGCACGAGCTTCATCACCCAGGCCTGCGCGGTGTCGATGGCGGTCAGCACGCGCTGGCCCTTCACCGCATCATCCTTGAGCAGGTTCAACGCCGCCACGCCCAGGAACGCGGCAAAGATCACCACGCCGATGATGGATGTCGGCTTGGCGCCGGTCAGCTCGGCAAACGGGTTCTTCGGAATGAAGGACTGCACCAGCTGCGGCACAGACAGGTCGGCCACCTTGCCGACATAGTTGTCCTGGATGGCGGTCAGCCGTGCGGTTTCCTGCGCGCCTTGCACCAGCCCCTGCGCCGTCAGGCCAAACAGATGGGTGACGAACACCCCGACCAGGGCGGAGATCAGCGTCGTGAGCAGCAGCGTGCCGATTGTCAGCACGCTGATCTTGCCCAGCGACGCCGTGCTGTTGAGCTTGGCCACCGAGTTCAGCACCGACACCAGCACCAGCGGCATGACGATCATCTGCAGCAGTTGGATATAGCCACCGCCAACGATGCTGAACCAGGAGATCGACGGCTTGAGCGTCGCGCTGTCGTCGCCATAGATCAGGTGCAGCGCCAGCCCGAACACGATGCCCAGCACCATGCCCAGCAGCACACGTTTGGCCAGACTCCAGTTCGCGTTCACGCGACCCAGAGCGATCAGCAGGACGACGAAAGTCGCGATATTGAGTAAGAGCGGGAGATTCATGGCGTTTGTGTCGCAAGCTGCGATCGAAATCGAGCCGGCATCTTACGCCAGTCGCACAAAGGTTGCCCGAGCACGGACCGCCTCGCCCATGCGCGCTGACTCCCCGCGGAGCCTGCACTGGCTTGGCTTTGTGGTCGGCTTGTTTCCGTGCGCGGTGACGAGGAATGCGCCTGCGCCAGTGCTCGCGCCGCCGCATCTCCCCGCACGCGAGTGGCTTCCCCAGAAGAAAAAAAGCCCGCACAAGTGCGGGCCGACAAGGAGCCGAGCGATCAGGAGGTCACGCTCAGTCAGAAGCCAGAAGTCAGAACGAATGGACGATACCGGTGTAAGCACCCAGCTGGTTCTTGCCCGGGGCCGGGTTGTTGTTGGTCGCCTCCACCGAGAAGTTGGCGGTGGCGCTGTTCTGCACGGTACCGACGCTCGCGTACAGCATCGTGCGCTTGGACAGGTTGTAATTCGCGCCGGCCATGAAGAGGTTGGCGTTGCCGCCGCCATGGTTCACGTTGACACGGTAGGCCGCGCCGATCAGCGTCAGCGCCGGCGTGACTTCGTAGTTGATGCCCAGCCAGTAGTGGTTGGCCTTGGTCGGGGCGCCCGCCGCGGCATCCGGCGCCGACAGGTTTTCATACGCCGCAAACAGCTTGGCCTTGCCGATGGTGTACGTACCGCCGATCGTCGCTTCCTTCGAGAAGTTGAAGATGTCGCTGAACTTGCCGTTGCCATCCCGGATCACGTCGTAGATCGCGCGCACTTCCAGCGGGCCCGTCTTGTAGACGGCCGATACGCCATCGCGGCGGCTGTTGGTGAAGGAGCCGGGTTGTTCGCCCAGGCCGGTCTGCAGGCCGATCTGGAAGCCGCCCCAGGTCGGGCTCTGGTATTCGACGACGTTGTTGGCGCCCGGCCAGTTGCGCCCGCGCACCAGCGTGGCCGAGCCGATGAACTGCTGGCCGGTCGGGTCGAGGAACCAGACGTCGTTGCTGATGAAGAGGTTCTTGCCGGCCGTCAACGTGCCCCAGGTCGGGCTCGACAGGCCGACGTACGAACGGCGGTTGAAGAGCGCGTCGCCGTTGGTCCGGCCCTGGGCCGCACCAAAACCGGACTCGAGCCGGAAGAGTGCCTGCAGGCCACCGCCGAGATCCTCCTTGCCCATGAACCCGAACATGCTGGTCCCCCACTGGTTGTCGGCGGCGCGCCAGAGGCTGCCGCCCGGCGAGGTCGCGGTGGGGGCGACGTTGTTCTGGTAGTCGATGCCGCTGGCGACGCGGCCGTACAGCGTGACGTTGGTTTGTGCATGCGCGGCGCCAGCGGCCGCGCACACGATTGCCGCGCACAGCGGGCCAGTTACTCGTTTTTTCATTGTCATCTCCTCTCTCTGGTGTCATGCCGGCCACGGCCGGAATTGCTTCTACTGCGGTTGCTGTTGCAAATCGAAGATTCGGCGCATCGGTGTCCACTTCTGCCCGGCGGGCGTCCATGGGGTGGGCGCCTGAAACTGCCACATCAACGCTTCCCATTCCCGGATCTTCGGGTCCGTGTCGGTGGCAAGCGCCATGCGCTCGGCGTCGTAGATGGCGTCGTCGGTCTCCATGAGCATCACCATGCGGGTGCCAAGGCGATAGATCTCCATGCCGGTCACGCCATGCACGCGCAGGTGCCGCGCAACTTCGGGCCAGATGCGTTGATGGTGGGCTTCGTACGTGGCGATGAGCGCCGCGTCGTCTTTCAGATCCAGAGCGAGGCAGTAGCGCATGGCAGCCTCACGTCAACGCACGGTCGAGGTGCGTGTAGCCACCGTCGACAAACACCCACTGGCCCGTCGTGTGCGAGGCCTGTGCAGAGAGCAGGAAGACCGTGGTGCTCGCAATCTCGTCGGCGGTGGTCATGCGTTGGCCGAGCGGGATCTTCGATGTAATCGCTGCGAGCTTGGCATCGGGGTTGTCGAACGTGGCGATCCAGCGTTCATACAGCGGCGTGAGCACCTCCGCCGGAATGACCGCATTGACGCGCACACCATCCGGCGCCAGCGATGCCGCCCATTCCCGCGTGAGCGACAGCTGTGCACCCTTCGCGGCGGTGTACCCGCTCGTATTGCCTTGCCCCGTCAGCGCCGTTTTCGACGAGATATTGACGATGGCCCCTCGGCTCGCTTTCAGGTGTGGCACACACAGATGTGCCATGACGTAGTAATGGATGAGGTTCTTTTCGAGCGACCGAACGAAGGCGTCCCGGCCGGCGTCCAATCCCACGCTGTCGTTGATGCCGGCATTGTTGACAAGGCCATCGATGTGCCCGAACTCGCGCACGGTTTCTTCCACCATGCCGCGGCAATCGACCTCATCTTCCAGGTCGAACTGGAAGAAGCGGGCTTTCGGCTGCCGACGCATCAGCTCGGCTTCAAACGCCGGGGCCATCGGGCTCTTGCCACAGACGACGGGAATCGCCCCTTCGGCCGCCAGTTGCAGCGAGATGGCCGCGCCAATGCCGGCCGCGCCGCCCGTGACGATGATGACTTTGTCTTGCAGATGCAAATCCATGGTTCAAGCCTTGAGTTGCAGGTTGTAGCAGCGGGTGGCGTTGCCACCCCAGAGATCGACGCGTTCCGTGGCGCTGAGCCGCTCTTCGGCCCAGACGTGCAGCACGTCGTACACCGTGCCGTACGACGCCGCGAGCTGGCACACAGGCCAATCCGACCCAAACATCACGCGGGTGGGGCCGAACACGTCCAGTGCCACGTCAAGGCATTCACGCGCGTGCTGAACGTCGCGCACGGTCACACCCTTTCGCCAATCGGCTTCGGTCAGCAAGCCGGAAAGCTTGCAGGCGACGTGCGGCATGTCCTTGAGCGGTGCCAGCGCGGCCCGCCAGCGCGCCAGGGCCTGTGCGTCACGCTCGAACGCTTCAAGCGGCGGCTTGCCCAAGTGATCCAACACCAGCCAGTGATGATCGTGCCGGCCGCAGAAATCCACGGCGGGCGCGAGTTGGTGGCCAAACACCAGCACGTCGTACGTATAGCCCCAGAGCTGCAGCAGCGCGACGCCGTGTTCGAATGCGGGGTCCGACAAGAACGCCGCGACGTCCGGTTCGTCCTGCACGGTGTGCCGGAAGCCGACGAGCTTGTGCTCACCGCTCCTTGCCTCGAGGCGCGACTCAAGATCGGTGGCATGCAAGTCTTCCCAACCGACCACGCCGACAATCCAGTCATGCGCAGCGGCAAGGTCGAGCAGGAAATCCGTTTCCTCACGCACGCCGCGCGCCTGCACGGCAATCGCCGCGTCCAGGCGTTGCGCGCGCAGTTGGGGCAGCAGGTCGGCAGGCAGATGGTCTCTGGCCAGGGCTTCCATGCCGGGGCCGATCCAGGAATACGCCTCGGGTTGATAGCGCCAGAAATGCTGGTGCGCGTCGATTCGGGGCACGGGCAGCGCGGGGTCCGTCATCGCATCAGCCCCGGAAGCGGTACTGCTCAAGCGATGCCGGTTTCATCGTGATGGAGAAACCCGGTGCCTGCGGCGGCAGATAGGCGGCGTTGCGCACCACACAAGGGTCGACAAAGTGCTCGTGCAGATGGTCGACGTACTCGACGACGCGGCCCTCGCGCGTGCCCGACACGCAGATGTAGTCGATCATCGACAGATGCTGCACGTACTCGCACAGGCCCACGCCGCCGGCATGCGGGCACACCGGCAGGCCGTACTTGGCGGCCAGCAGCAACACAGCCAGGATTTCGTTCACGCCGCCCAGGCGACACGCGTCGATCTGCACAACGTCAATCGCGCCGCGCATGATGAACTGCTTGAAGAGAATGCGGTTCTGGCACATCTCGCCGGTGGCGACCTTGACGGGGGCAACGGCTTCGCGCACCTTGCGGTGCCCTTCCACATCGTCCGGGCTGGTCGGCTCTTCAATGAACCACGGCTTGGCGAAACCGAGTTCGCGCACCCAGTCGATGGCTTCCTTGACCTCCCAGACCTGGTTGGCATCGATCATCAGTTCGCGGTCCGGCCCAAGCACTTCGCGGGCGATGGAGACGCGGCGAATGTCGTCCTTCAGATCGCGCCCGACCTTGAGCTTGACGTGGCGGAAGCCGCTGTCGACGGCATCGCGGCAGAGGCGGCGCAGCTTGTCGTCGTCATAGCCGAGCCAGCCGGCGGACGTGGTGTAGCACGGGTAGCCTTCCCGCTCCAGCGTGCGGATCCGCTCGGCCTTGCCCGGCGCCTGCTTGCGCAGCAGGTCCAGTGCTTCTTCGGGCGTGATGCCGTCGGTGATGTAGCGGAAATCGATGCAGCGCACGAGTTCTTCCGGCGTGAGATCGGCCACCAGGCGCCACAGCGGCTTGCCTTCGGCCTTGGCCCACAGATCCCACGCCGCATTGACGACCGCGCCGGTGGCCAGGTGGATGGCGCCCTTGTCCGGGCCGATCCAGCGCAACTGGCTGTCGGACGTGACATGACGCCAGAAGCGGCCCATGTCTTCACGAATCCAGTCGAGATCCAACCCTTCCACCAGATGGCGCATCGCCGTGATGGCCGCGCAGCAGACCTCGTTGCCGCGCCCGATGGTGAAGGTCAGGCCGTGGCCTTCCAGGCCCGGCTGGTCAGTCTCCAGGATCACGTAGGCCGCGGAGTAGTCCGGGTCCGGGTTCATCGCGTCGGAGCCGTCGAGATGCTGCGAGGTCGGAAAGCGCACGTCCAGCACGCGCAGGGATCGGATGATGGTCATGAGTATCGTGTTCGGGATTGCGGAATGCCGGCCCTTCAGCCTTGTGCGTCCACCGTGCGCTGGCGCTGCTCGCCCAGGCCCTCGATGCCCAGGCGCATGGTCTGGCCCGCGCGCAGATAGACCGGCGGCTTCTGCCCCAGCCCCACGCCCGGCGGCGTGCCGGTGGAAATCACATCGCCCGGCTGCAGGCTCATGAAGCGGCTCAGGTAGCTGACGAGATGCGCCACGCCAAACACCATGGTCGACGTCGATCCATTCTGGTAACGATGCCCATCCACCTCCAGCCACAGATGCAGCGCCTGCGGATTGGGCACATCGTCGGCGGTGACGAGCCACGGGCCGATGGGGCCGAAGGTGTCGCAGCCCTTGCCCTTGTCCCACGTGCCGCCGCACTCGAGCTGGTATTCGCGCTCCGACACATCGTTGATGACGCAGTAGCCGGCCACATGCGCGAGCGCATCGGCCTCGCTGATGTAGCGGCCGCCCTTGCCGATCACCACGCCAAGCTCGACTTCCCAATCGGTCTTGACCGAGCCGCGCGGGATTTCAACGTCGTCGTTGGGGCCGCAGATGGCGCTGGTCCATTTGCCGAAGACGACCGGCTCGGCCGGCACTTCGGCTCCTGTCTCGGCAGCGTGATCGGAGTAGTTCAGGCCGATGCAGATGAACTTGCCGACGTTGCCCACGCAGGCGCCCAGGCGCAGGCCCGCTTGCGGCGTGCCATCGACGATGGGCAGGCGGCTGATGTCGAGCGTGCGCAGTCGAGCGAGGCTCTCGGGCAGCAGCGCAGCGCCGGCAATGTCGTCAATCACGCCGGACAGGTCGCGCACTTGACCTTGCGCATCGAGCAGGCCGGGCTTTTCCTGGCCCTTGGGGCCGTAGCGGAGGAGTTTCATCGTGTTGTCGTTGTGAACTGCAATCAATCAAGCCAAATCAGTTGGACCAGCCGCCGTCGATCACGCAGCAAGTGCCGGTCGTGAAACGGGACTCATCCGAAGCCAGGTACGTGGCCAGCGCGGCGATCTCGTCTGCCGTGCCGACACGGCCCATCGGTTGGCGTGCAACGAAGGCCGCACGGATGGTGTCGATTGGCACGTTCTGTTCCTGCGCCTGCGCCGCAATGCGCTGCTCAAGCGACGGAGACTCCACCGTGCCCGGGCAGATGGCGTTGCAGCGGATGCCCCGCGCCACAAAGTCAGCGGCAATCGCCTTGGTCATGCCGATGACGGCGGCCTTGGTCGTGCCATACACGAAGCGGTTCGGCACGCCCTTCACGCTGGACGCGGCGGACGCCATGTTGATGATCGACGCCCCGCCGTTGTCGAGCATCTTCGGCAGCAGCGCACGCGTCAGGCGGTACATCGACGTCACGTTGAGCTGCCAAGAGAACGCCCAGTCGTCTTCCGAACATTCGAGGATGCTGCCGGCGTGCACGAAGCCCGCGCAGTTGAACAGCGCATCGAAGGCGGCTTCTTCGCGTGCCAGGACGGCAACGGCGTTGGCGTCCGTCACGTCCAGGCGCAAGGTGCGAATGCCGGCAGTCTCTGCCAGCGTGGCCAGCGCCTGTGCGTTGATGTCGGTGGCGAGCACCTGCGCGCCTTCTTTTGCAAACATCATCGCGCTGGCCCGGCCAATACCCTGCCCAGCCGCCGTCACGAGGATGCGTTTTCCTTGGAGTCTCATTGCGTCTGCGTTCCGGCGCGGGCCACGTTGGCGATGGCCCATTCCGGCAATGGAGTTAAAACACTGCGCCGTTCAGGAAAGGGATTCAGCCGGCATGGCGGCGAACGACGCTCCGCCACGCCCCTTGTTGCGATGATTCGTCAGTACAGGACGTTCTTGGCCTCGGGCGAATCCAGGTTCTGCTTGTTGACCATCATCACGCCCGTGTCGACCTGCTTCTGCACGGGCTTCTTCTCGATCACGCTGACGACCGTTTCGATGCCCTTGTAGCCCATCTGGTACGAGCTTTGAACGGCGATGGCGCGGATCGTGCCGTCGCGCACGAAGCCCTGCAGATCCTGGTTGCCGTCAAAGCCGATGGCGGCCACCTTGCCGCTCTTGCCCGACTGCTGCAGCGCGCGTCCCATGCCGACTGCCGTCGGCTCGTTTGCACCGAAGATGCCCTTCAGATCGGGGTTGGCGGCCAGCACGTCGGTCGTCTGGTTCAGCGCCGTTGCCATTTGCGATTGCGAGTAGAACGGCCCAACGATCTGCAGCTTCGAGTGCGCCTCGATGTATTTCTTGAAGCCGCCCACACGGCCGATTTCAGACCCAGCGCCCGGCACGTACGACATGATCGCGATCTTGCCGGTCTGGCCGACAGCGTCGATCATCGCCTTCGCGCACAACTCGCCCGCCTTCGCGTTGTCCGTGGACAGGAACGATTGGTAGTACTGCTTGCCGGAGTCGGACACCATCGAGTCGATCAGCACCACGGGGATGTGCGCCTCCCATGCCTTCTTCATCGCCGGCACCAGCGCGTCCGGGTCGGACGGCGCCAGCACGATGCCCGCGACATGCCGGTTCACAGCGTTCTCGACCATGTTCACTTCGTCGGCAATGGCCGATTCTGCTGCGGGGCCCTGGAAGGTCATCGTGTAGCCCTTCGCTTTGCCCATGGCGGCCGTCGCGCCCTTCTGAACGTTCTGCCAGTAGTTGGAATTTGCCGATTTCACGATCACGGCAATTTCACCGCCTGCCGCCTGTGCATAGGCAGAGAACAGTGCACACGTTGCTGCAACCACCGCCAGTACGGAAAACTTCTTCATGTCTCACTCCTTGGTTTTGGTTTGAACTTCTCGACTTAGAGCCGCCAACAAAACCGCCCTGGCGTCGTTGCGCCTCCCGATGTGACGAACATTCGGTACTACATGTACTGTCTGCGTCGGCACGCCTAGCCAGGACAATTTTGTTAGCGGCTCTTACAACTTGCGGTTTCTGAGCTGATCGATCCAGACGGTGCCAAGGATGACCACGCCGATGATGATCTGCTGGATAAAACTCGATACGCCGTTCATGTTGAGCCCGTTGCGCAACACGCCGATCACGAACGCGCCAATGGCCGTGCCCGAGACCGTTCCGACACCGCCCATTAGCGACGTCCCGCCGATCACGGCGCTGGCAATCGCGTCAAGTTCGTACATCACGCCTTCGTTCGGTTGTGCGGTCACGAGGCGCGACATCAACACGCACCCCGTCATCCCTGCCAGCAGGCCCGACAGCACATACGTGAACAGCTTCACGCCCTGCACGTTCACGCCGGACAGGCGTGCCGCCTCGGCGTTCGAGCCGACTGCGTAGATGTGGCGACCCAATGACGTGCGCGACAGCAGCACCGACACGGCGACGAACAGCGCAAGCATGATCACCACCGGGTAAGGAATGCCGGGGAAGACCGTGTCCGGAAAGCCGTCTGCGCCGATGTGCGAGATGCGAAACAGTGCGCCGTTGCCGAGTTCGCCAAAGGCGTCACCCAGGCCCGAGACTGGACGGGCACCCGTGATCTGCAGCGCCAAGCCGCGCGCGACCAGCATCATGCCCAGCGTGGCAATGAATGGTGGCAGGCCCATCCGCGTGATGCAGATACCGTTGACCCATCCGCACATGGCGCCGACCACCACGCCGGCCAGCATGGCAAACGGCACCGGTACGCCCATCTTCACGAGCAGCGCGGCCACCACGCCGGAGAGCGCCAGCACCGAGCCCACCGACAAGTCGATGCCGCCGGTGATGATCACGCACGTGGCGGCTACGCCCAGGTAGGCAATCGATGTGACTTGCAGTGCGACGGTCATGAAGTTGCCGACCGAAAAGAACGCTGCGCTGGTGGCGGAAAACGCGATCACAAGCGCCACGAGGCTGCCGAGCGCGGCAAACTTCTGGATCAAGTCCCGATGGTGTTGCTTGCGCTGCGTTTTCACGGCCTGCGGCTGATCTGATGTCATTTCAAGCATGTGTTCGTCCTGATGCGTAATGCAGAATTTCTTCCTGGTTGGTCTTCCGTGTTTCCAGGACTGCGGTGATGCGGCCTTCGTGAAAGACGGCAATTCGATCTGTCATGCCCAGCAGTTCCGGCAACTCCGAGCTGATCAGCACGACACCGACACCGTCCGCGGCGAGTTCGTCCATCAGCCCATAGATCGCGTACTTGGCGCCAACGTCGATGCCCCGCGTGGGCTCATCGAAAAACAGGATGCGCGAACCGCGATACAGCCATTTGCCGATCACGATCTTCTGTTGATTGCCGCCTGAGAGGTTGCGCACGGTCTGCCCGACCGACGGGGTGCGGATGTTCAGCTCGCGCACGTAGCGCTGTGCCACAGCGGTCTCTTCGGAAAAGCGCAGGAAGCCGTGCGAGGAGATCGCCCGGACATTGGCCAGCGTGATGTTCACGGCCACCGGCATCGACAGCGCCAGACCATCCTTTTTTCTGTCTTCAGACAGGTAGGCAATGCCCTGCCGGATGGCCTCGCGCGGCGAACGGATCGTGACCGGCGTGTCGCCCAGCGTGATCGACCCGGAGTCGAGCCGCTCCGCACCGAAAATGGCCCGTGCCACCTCCGTGCGCCCCGCGCCCATCAAGCCGGCAAAACCGAGAATCTCGCCCTTGCGCAACTCGAACGACACCGGGCCGAAGACGCCAGCGCGGCTCAGTGCGTTCACACGCAACAACACCTCGTCGGTCGGTACCGACTTGCGCGCGGGAAATACATCGTCCAGCGAGCGGCCAACCATCCGCGCGACGATCTCGTTGACACTGGTGGAAGCAAAATCGCTCGTGGCGATATGGCGGCCGTCACGCAGCACCGTCACGCGATCGACAATCTCGGCCATCTCGTCGAGCCGGTGCGAGATGTACAGAATCGCCACGCCATCGGCGCGCAACTCCTTGATGATGCGAAACAGCTGGACGGTTTCCGATTCCGTGAGCGAAGACGTGGGCTCGTCCATGATCAGCACGCGCGCGTTGAGCGACAGCGCCTTGGCAATCTCCACCATCTGCTGCTGCGCAATCGACAGCGCGCTGACCAGCGTGGTCGGCTCGACAGCCAGACCGATCCGCTGCAGATAGCTGCGTGCGTTGGTGTTGAGCTTGCGGTAATCAATGAACGGGCCGCGCTTGGGCTCGCGCGCCAGGAAGATGTTCTCTGCCACCGACAAGTGCGGCACGAGATTCAACTCCTGATGGATGATCGCAATGCCTGCCGCCTGCGCCTCGGATGTCGACGTGAACCGCACCGTTTCGCCCCGGTACGAGATCGCGCCATCGTCTGCGGTGTACTGGCCACTGATAATCTTCATCAGGGTGGATTTGCCGGCACCGTTTTCGCCGCAGACGGCATGGACTTCGCCCACGCGCAGATCCAGATCCACACCATCCAGCGCAACGACGCCGGGAAAGCGTTTGCCGATGCGTTGCAAGCACAGGATCTCTTGCGGCATCGACGATCTGGAGCTGCTTACGTGCGTAGGCACGGCATCAGCACTGCTCATCGTGGTCTCCGTTGTGTTGCGAGGCTCTGATCTTCCGCTCGACGCACTGGTAAGTCCAGTTCGGAGCGATTCGATCAGCCCAAGCATTTTTTGGTCAAGCCAATATCACTTACAACACACCTGCCTGACCACTAGTGCAAACCCTGAAGTGTTGCTGACACCAGTCTAGACAACGGCTGGCGGTGCCCATGCTAGACTCGAAACACACCCATGCGCGGCAACGCGCGCGCCAAAAACCACACCACAATGAAGCAGACAGAGCCAAAGCGGCTTTACCAATCTGTAGCCGCGCAAATTCTTGCGCTGATCCAACAGGAAAAGCTCGGACCGGGCACACGCTTACCTCCGGAGCGCGAACTGGCGCAGACGCTGGGCGTATCGCGCCCGTCGTTGCGCGAGGCGTTGATCGCCCTGGAGATTGGCGGCCAGGTTGAGATCCGCATGGGCTCTGGCGTGTACGTGCAAGACGCGAGCGCGGCGAGCGAGAGTGCGGCCATTCCGTCGCTGGGCGAAAGTCCCTCCGAACTGATGCAGGCCCGGGCCGTGCTTGAGGGCGACGTGATCACGCTCGCCACGGGGCGGCTGACGGCGGCCACGCTCGATAAGCTCCAGCGCACCATCGACCGCATGAAGAAGCTCGCATTGGGTGGAAAGTCGCCCACCGACGCCGACCGTCAGTTCCACATGCTGATTGCGGAGACCGCCGGCAATTCGGTCCTGAGCCGATTCGTGGCGGAGCTGTTCGACAGCCGCCATGACCCGCTCGCCATGGCCATCCGCGACCATGCGGAGGGCGAATCAAGCTGGCATGCGGCCGTGCACGAACACGAAGAGATTCTCAGAGCGCTGCAGGCCGGCGACCCCATCGCCGCGCAAACCGCCATGCGGGCGCACTTACGGGCGTCGGAAGAACGCTGGATCGCGGGCGCCATTCAGCAAGACAGCGCGCAGTAGCCGCACTCACCCCATGCGCGGTCCGCTCGCGGCCGCGCAACTCCTCCCCGCCACCCACGCCGCTCCCACCCCAATGCGGCCTGACCAAATTTCAGACCACCTCGCCTTGACCCCTTGAAAACAAGGGATTTTTTGCATCAGGGTTTCCCCCATCAAGGATTTTCTCTCAAGATGTTAAATTGGTCTGACCAATAGGTGAGGCCTGTTTGGCATGACCAGTTGCCGGAGACGGAGTCCGCTTCCTCCAACTTGGCGCAGTACGCGCGCGCAATCCGACCTCACCTCTTCCACCCAAGGAGACCGGAAGGTGACCTACCGTTTGCCATTGCCACGCGCCCATACACACACGCTTCAACGACCCCATCGAGCCGAGATCCGCGGCGCTTCTCCGGCTGGAGCCGCATCATGCTGACCGTCGTTTGCGAAACACCGGGCACGCTGCTGGCCCTGGACCGGCCAGTCCCAAGCCCCGCCGAAGGCGAAGTGCTGCTGCGCGTCAAACGCGTCGGCGTGTGCGGCACCGACCTGCACATCTTCACCGGCAATCAGCCTTACCTGAACTACCCGCGCGTAATGGGGCATGAGCTGTCGGGAATCGTCGAGCAGGCACCGGCCGGCAGCGCGCTGGCCAAGGGCGACGTGGTGTACGTGATGCCTTACCTGTCATGCGGACACTGCGTCGCGTGCCGCCAGGGCCGGACAAACTGCTGCGTCAACATCCAGGTGCTGGGCGTGCATCGCGACGGGGCGTTCACGGAATACCTCAGCGTGCCGCAAGCCTTCGTGCACAAGGCGGACGGCGTCAGCCTGGATCAGGCCGCGATGGTGGAATTCCTGGCCATTGGCGCGCATGCCGTGCGCCGGGCGCAGGTGCGCGCCGGGCAGCGCGTGCTGGTGGTCGGCGCCGGCCCGATCGGCATGGCCGCCATGATCTTTGCCAAACTGCGCGGCGCGGCGGTCACGGCGCTGGACTCGCGTGCGGATCGCCTTGCCTTTGCGAAGGAGCAACTCGGCGTGGATGCCAGCGTTGCGTTGGGCGAGACCGACGAAGCGCAACTCGCCGCGCTCACCGGCAATGAGTTTTATGACGTCGTGTTCGATGCCACGGGCAATCCGAAAGCCATGGAGCGTGGCTTGCGCTTTGTCGCGCATGCCGGCACCTATGTGCTGATCTCGGTGGTGGCGGCCAACATCTCGTTCTCCGATCCCGAATTCCACAAGCGCGAGACCACGCTGCTCGCCAGCCGCAACGCCACCACGGAAGATTTTGAGACCGTGCTCGACGCCATGCGCGCGGGCAAGATTCCGGCCGCGCTGAACACCCACCGCATGGCGCTGGCGGACGTGCCCGAGCACTTCAAGACGCTGCTCGACCCCGCCGCCGGCGTGGTGAAAGCCATCGTGGAGTGCTGAGCGCATGACCGAGCCGATCCTCCAGTTCGGCACGAGCCGCTTCCTGCAGGCGCACGTCGACTTGTTCGTGTCGGAAGCGCTCGATGCAGGCCACGCGCTGGGCGGCATCACGGTCGTACAGACCACGTCCAGCCCGGCCAGCGCTGCACGTGTGGCGGCACTGGCAGGCGGCGCGGGCTATCCGGTGCGCATTCGCGGGCTGCGAGACGGCACACCCGTTGACCAGACCGTCACCTGCCGTGCCGTGCGGCGCGCCCTGCAGGCCGAGGCCGACTGGGAACAACTGCGTGACCTCATGGCAACGGAGGTGCGGGTCGTGGTGTCCAACACCGCCGACCAGGGCTACCAGTTGGACCCACGCGATGACGCCAGCTTGATACAGCAGCCATCGCGCGTGCCGCGCAGCTTCCCCGCGAAACTGGTGGCGCTGCTGCTCGGCCGCTGGCTGCGACAGCCGAAGGCACCGCTCTCACTGTTTCCGTGCGAACTGATCGAGCGCAATGGCGACACGCTGTGCGCGACGGTCTGCGCGCTGGCGCAACAGTGGGCGCTGCCCGCCGCTTTCATCGATTGGCTGCACACGCATTGCGTGTGGGCCAACTCGCTCGTAGACCGCATCGTCTCGGAGGCATTGCTCCCCGTGGGCGCCGTGGCGGAGCCGTACGCGCTGTGGGCCATCGAACGCCGCCCTGGACTGGTGCTGCCCTGCACGCACCCGGCCATCGTGCTGACGGACGAACTGGACCACCACGAGCGCCTCAAGCTCTTTCTGCTCAACGCAGGCCACACCTTTCTGGCCGAGCGTTGGCGCGAAGATGCGCATCCCGCCGATATGACCGTCGTGCAGGCCATGGAAGACCCGCACCTGCGCCCGGCGCTGGAAGCGCTGTGGCGCGACGAGATCGTTCCCGTCTTCACAGCCCTGGGCAAGCGCGAGGCGGCCGAGGCCTATCTCGTCTCGCTGCGCGAACGGCTATTGAACCCCTACCTTGCCCACCGCCTGGCCGACATCGCGCAGAACCACGCGCAGAAGAAGCAGCGGCGCCTGGCGCCCATCGTCGCGCTCGCGCAGCAGTTGGGCTTGCACCTCGCCCAGCCGCGCCTGAACGCCGCGCTGGCCAATCCGAATTGAACCTGCAAAGCACCATGTCCGACGCATCCCTCATTCTTCTTGCCCCCGACGACGACGTAGCCGTCGCGCGTGTGGCGCTCGCGCCCGGCGCGGCACTCAACGCCGGGTTGACCACCCGCGACGCCATTCCCGCCGGCCACAAGGTCGCATTGCGCGACATCGCAGTGGGCCAGCCGGTGCACAAGTATGGGCAGGTCATCGGTGTAACCACTGCGCCCATACGCGCGGGTGAGCACGTGCATGTGCACAACATCGGCATGGCCAACTCCGCCGCCGAGCACGCCGTGGGCCACGCGTATCGCGCCACCATCCCCGTCGACACACCTGCCACGTTCGAAGGCTACGTGCGGGCGGATGGCCGCGTCGGCACGCGCAATTTCATTGGCGTCATCTCCAGCGTGAACTGCTCGGCCACCGTGTGCCGGCATATCGTGCAAGCGGCGCAGGCAGAGGCGGCCGCGTTTCCCAATGTGGACGGCGTTGTTGCCATCACACACGGCAGCGGCTGCGGCATGGCCGGCAATGGCGAGGGGTTGGAACTGCTGCAGCGCACGCTGCGCGGCTACGCCGACCACCCCAACTTTGCCGGCGTGCTGATCGTTGGCCTCGGTTGCGAAGTCAACCAGGTTGCACCGCTCGTCCAGATGCTGGGCGCCCGTACGCCGGGCCTGTTCGCGTCGCTCACGATCCAGGAAGAAGGCGGCACGCGTGAGGCGATTGCGGCCGGCCTGTCCATGCTGCGCGACATGCTGCCGATCGCGAATCAGGCACAACGCAGCACCGTCCCGGCAAGCCACCTCACGGTGGGCCTGCAATGCGGTGGGTCAGACGGCTACTCGGGCATCAGCGCCAACCCCGCACTGGGCGCAGCGGTGGATCTGCTGGTGCGACACGGGGGCACCGCAGTGCTATCCGAAACGCCCGAGATCTATGGCGCAGAACACCTGTTGACCGCACGCGCCGCCTCGCCTGCGGTGGCCGACGCGCTGATGGACCGGCTGGCCTGGTGGGAGCACTACACCAGCACGCTGGGCGCCGACATGAACAACAACCCTTCGCCCGGCAACAAGGCCGGCGGCGTCACGACCATCCTGGAAAAATCGCTCGGCGCGGTCGCCAAGGGCGGCAGCAGCGGCCTGATGGCCGTGTATGAATACGCGCAGCCAGTGCAGGCGCACGGCCTCGTCTTTATGGACACGCCCGGCTACGACCCGGTCTCGGCCACGGGCCAGGTCGCTGGCGGTGCCAACCTGATCTGCTTCACAACGGGCCGGGGCTCCACCTACGGCTGCAAACCGGTGCCCTCCTTGAAGCTTGCCACCAACAGCACACTCTATCGGCACATGGAACTCGACATGGACTACGACTGCGGCGGCATCGTCGATGGCCGCCTCAGCATTGCACAAGCCGGCCAGGCGCTGTTCGAACTGATGCTCACTACCGCATCCGGCAGCCGCTCCAAGAGCGAACTCAATGGTCTTGGCGACAACGAGTTCGTGCCGTGGCAGCTTGGCGCGGTGATGTAAGGCGTGTACTCGGCACGCCTCAAGGCAATGCGGCACGCAGCATCAACAGCAATCCTGCCCCGATCGCAACGACGCCAATGCAGCGGGCCATACGCTGTCCCGCAGATACCAGGCGCTCAAGCGTGATCGCCGCTGACACGACCGCCATTGCACGCAGATCCATGACGCCGGTCACCAACAGAATTGCAGTCAGGCCAGCGCACGACGCGGCGCAGCGCAGGCCGAGGCGCAAGCCAAATCGCCACGCATCGCCCCCAGGCGCTGGCCGTGCGCGGCACATCGCGAGCTGCCGCGCCTTCCATGCGCTGAACTGCAATGTGCCGGCTGCCAAAACCACCGCGCCGCTTGCAACCGGCGCCACACGTGCCAGCACAGGCCATGTCATTTCGAGCTGGGCCAACGCTGCACTCAGCGCAAAGACCATCGCGCCGATCAGCCCCCACACGGCAAAGTACGCCGTGCCTGCCAACGCGGTGTGCGCATCAACATTCGGATTGCCCGCCACATGAAGCGCAACGCGATACCGCCGCAGCATCGGCAGCAATGACGGCAGCATCATCGCCGTCATCATCACCGTCCACATGCCGATGAACGACGCGGCAAAGCTCTGCCACGTCTGACCGCACGTCGGCATCCACGCCATCGGCATCTCCGTCATGGCAGGCATGGCGTTGCACCACACCACCGTCGCCGTTGTGCTGGCGATGAACAGCAGTGCCGAGACGGCCAGGAAGCCGCGCTCGGACACTGCCTGCTCGCGCGACACCTCAACGCTGCTGAGCGTACTCGTCATGGCGACGCCACCAGACACCGGTTTCGTTGCGGCCGAGCGGTGCGCGGTCCAGCCACTGGTATGCACCCCACAAACCGTCGAGCCCACGCGCGTAGGTGGAATACGTGTGGTACACGACGCCATCTTCCAGCACGAAGGCGCTCATGCCGGGCCGGTCGCGTACATAGGTGGGCGCATCGGTGCCGCACATGCTGGCGAACTGCTGCACGGGTTCGGGCAAGTCCGATGCATCCATCACGTGGCTGCCGCGCACGTAGTTGTAGTCGGCACTGCCTGCGCGCTGCTGGTCTTCCGTGATCGAGACGTTGAAGTCGTAGTTGAAATCGCTGCCGACTGATGACGCCCATGGAAAGCTCCAGCCCATTCGCTCGCGATACTCGATCAACTTGGCCAGCGGCCCGCGCGACACCGCCATCAACGTCACGTCGTGGTTCGCCAGATGCGTGACAAAGCCGTCAAAGCCATCGGCAATCATCGAGCACGAGGGGCAGCCCGCCTTGTAGTCCGGCCCGAACATGAAGTGATAGACCAGCAGTTGCGATCGCCCGCCGAAAAGATCGCTCAACGTGGCGCTTCCGTTCTCCGTTTCAAAGCGATACGTTTTGTCGACGCGCACCCAGGGCAGCGCCTGTCTGCGGCGTGCCAACTCGTCGCTGCGGCGGGTGAGTTCCTTCTCCGCCTTGAGCAGTTCAATGCGCTCTGCCAGCCAGGTTGCGCGGGTTGCTGTGGGGTGTGTTGCACTCATGCTTGCCTCCGTTTTTGGGTGAGTGGTCGTGTGCTAGATTAGGCGCCGACCTCAAACGGCGGGAGTGACAAGTGTGGCGGGATTCGAATGGATTCATTGATCACGGCTGCAGCGCGCGCACTCGCTGCCGGTGACCCATTCGGAGCGCTGAACCGCGTCGCCTTGCGTGACGACGCGCCAGCACTCGCACTGCGCGGCATCGCCATGGCACAGCTCGGTGACCTGGCGCGGGCCAAGCTGTTGCTGCGTCGCGCAGCCCGTGCGTTCGGCTCACGCGAGGCCGTGGCACGCGCTCGCTGCATCGTCGCTGAAGCCGAAGTCGCCCTCGCCTCGCGCGATCTGGGCTGGCCCGAAAAAACCCTCGACACGGCACGCGCCACGCTTGAAGCCCATGGCGATCACGTCAACGCTGCGCACGCGCGGTATCTCAGCATCCGCCGTCTTCTGCTAATCGGGCGCCTGGACGATGCAGAGGCCGCCCTTGCGACGCTCAACCCGGTGCATCTTCCGCCGGTATTGCGGGCAGCTCACGCGCTTGTCGTCGCGGGCATTGCGATCCGGCGCTTGCAGACGACATCCGCGCGCGCCGCTCTGGCCGACGCCGATCTCGCGGCGCGCCAGGCCGGCATCCCGACGCTCACCGCCGAAGTCGAACGCGCCGCCCTTGCACTGAGCGCACCGGCCGCGCGGCTGGTCTCACGCGGCGAGGAGCGCGTTCTGCGCCTTGAAGATGTCGAGGCCCTCTTTGCATCAGACGCACTCGTTGTAGATGCGTGCCGGCTCGCCATCCGGCAGGCCGATACGGTTGTCTCGCTCGCCAAGCGGCCGGTGCTGTTCACGTTGGTACGTGCACTGGCCGAAGCGTGGCCGGAAGACATGCCCAGAGACGCCCTGATCGCCCGAGCATTCCGCACCCGGCATCCAGACGAATCGCACCGCGTGCGCCTGCGCGTAGAGATCGGACGCTTACGCACCGCGCTGGGTGCGTTGGGCACGATCAAAGCAACCCGGCACGGATTTGCACTGCAAACGCACGCGACACAGCGTGTGGTCGTGCTCGCGCAACCCGTCGATGAGCAATACGCCGCCGTGTTGGCCTGTCTGGCCGATGGGGAATCGTGGTCCAGCTCCGCATTGGCGCTGGCGCTTGGGGCCAGCCAACGCACCGTACAGCGCGCGCTCGACGCATTGGCAGCCGCCGGCAAGGTGCAGTTTTTCGGACGCGGCCGCGCGCGCCGATGGGTGACGCCTCCGGTACCTGGATTCGCGACCACCTTGTTACTCCCCGCACCGCTGCCAAGTGACTAGGATGAAGACTCCACAACCGATTCCAGCGAGCCCAACATGAAACGATCCACCGCCGAAGTCGTGCGCGAATACGGCCCCTTCCCTGGCGCAGAGAACGTCGGCGGCGTGACCTACGATGGTCAACACGTCTGGTTTGCTGCCGGCGGCCAGTTGAAGGAACTCGACCCCGACAGCGGCAAGACGCAGCGCTCCATCGACGTGCCCGCCCATGCCGGCACCGCATTCGACGGGCGGCACCTGTTCCAGATTGCCGAAGACCGCATCCAGAAGATCGACCCGCAAACGGGCACCGTGCTCGCCACGATTCCCGCGCCAGGCGCGGGCGGAGATTCAGGCCTCGCCTGGGCCGAAGGGACGCTGTGGGTTGGTCACTACCGGGAGCGCAAGATCCGCCAGATCGATCCGGACACCGGCAAGGTGTTGCGCACCATCGAATCCAACCGGTTCGTCACGGGCGTCACCTGGGTCGACGGTGAACTCTGGCACGCCACCTGGGAAGGCGATACGAGCGAGTTGCGGCATATCGATCCGCAAACCGGCGAAGTGCTGGAGCAGCTTGATATGCCGGCGGGCATCACTGTGTCGGGGCTGGAATCGAACGGTGCCGATCAGTTCTTCTGCGGCGGCGGCACCACCGGAAAGATTCGCGCGGTACGGCGGCCCCGCAAGCAGGCGGCATAGGCGCTCTGCGGAGCACTCGACAGCGCGTGCGTTTGGCCGCGAAAAAAAACCCCGCAGTGCGGGGTTTTTTCTTGGCAGATGCGACCGATCAGATCGCTTCAATCTTCGTAGCAGCCGGACCCTTTTGGCCAACGCCTGCAACGTAGCGAACCTTCTGGCCCTCTTGGAGGGACTTGAACCCGCTGCCCTGAACTTCAGAGAAGTGAGCGAAGAGATCGTTGCCGCCTGCGTCCGGGGTGATGAAGCCGAAGCCCTTGGAGTCGTTGAACCACTTTACTGTGCCGGTTTCCATGTTGGATATCCTAAAAAGTTCTGCATGAGCCTGTGCTCATCAGGCACGACAATCAAGGAAGAAACATGGAGCAAAGGAAGCACCGCTTGGTGTGACAACCCAGAACATCGGAGTAACTGCTTGAAGATCCTGCGAGGATGGTTTCTACAGGTGTTCCGTTCATGTGTCAACAAATATCACATAGCGTGCCACCCTCCACCTCCTTGTGCAGGCACTGGAAAGAAAAAAGCCCGCATAACGCGGGCTTCTGTCCATCTTGAGAGAAAACCTCACTCCCACTCGATCGTCGCAGGCGGCTTGCCCGACACGTCATACACGACACGGCTCAAACCACGCACCTCGTTGATGATGCGGTTCGACGCAGTCTGGAAGCGTTGTCTGGTGCGGGTTCTCACGGTTTTAGTTCGTCTCTGTCCAAGCTCTGTCCAAGGGGTCAGAGCAATGAGCATCCGTCTACGCGGGAAACGATTTCAGGTTCGTGTCACCGTCAATGGTCATACCGCCACACAAAGCTTTCACACCATCGCCGAAGCGCAGCGCTGGGAAGCGCACCAGAAGATCCTGCTGGAGCATGGTGTGGCTGAGCGAAGCAAGACCGTAGTGCCACCAGTCAAGTTCACGCTGGCCGATGCTATCGATCGGTACAGTACCGAAGTTCTCCCCGGCAAACGAGGGCATCGGTCAGAGCAGTACCTGCTACGGTACTGGCAAAACTCGTCCCTTGGGAACCGCCAGGTAAATGAGATTTCCAGACAGGATCTGGTCATGGTACGAGACGAACTTCAGGACTCCCCCCTCAAGCCCGCCAGCGTACGCCGATACCTCGATTGCCTCTCAGCCGTGCTCACCGCTTGCTCCAGAGACTGGCTGCTGGTCAACACGAACCCAATGAGGGAAATCCGCAAGCCAGCAAACGGCAAACCAAGGGAGCGTCGTGTAAGCGGGCAGGAACTCGGACGTATTCTTCATGCTGCCCGCTTCGCCCCTGACCTTCAGGCGATCATTACTCTTGCCGTTGAGACTGCGATGCGCCGCTCCGAAATCCTTAGCCTGGAATGGCAACACGTCGATCTGGAAAAGCGTGCTCTGTGGCTCCCATTGACCAAGAACGGTGACAGTCGCACCGTACCATTGTCTATAAAAGCCACGAGAACTCTCGCAAGCCTCCAGCCACAGGCTGACGGCAAGGTATTTTCTAAGAATGGGACCAGCCTATCGGGTGCCTTTCAGCGTGCGGTAAGGCGTGCCCGCAAGACCTACGAACAGGAACGCAGAGCAGATGGCGTACTACCAAGCGAGCTGGAACTTGACCCGTTCCTGCGAAATCTTCGCTTCCATGACCTACGCCACGAGCGCATCAGTTCTCTGGTCGAAGGCGGCTTCAACCTCATTGAAGTGGCTGCGATATCGGGACATCGGACGATGCAGTGCTTGAAGCGATACAGCCATCTGCAGACGACGCTTCTGATCGAAAAGCTGGATCGAATGCCTCAGCCATCAACCACGCTACCTGCGGTCCACCCGGTCGGCGGGTCCGTCGAAAGGATCGAGAGAGTGGAGATCTTCACCGGACCTAACTCTTGAGGTGCTATTCCGCTTTGCGACCGCTGGCCCCAGCTTAGTGCTTGGCGGGGGCTAGACTTGCTTCCACAATCTCGTTGATCCGTTGCCTAGCGTCCTTGTCCCTGAAATAGGCTTGCATCAATCTGTAGATGTCCACGTCGCCCATGGAGCCACCCCATAGGTTGCAGGCCAGCGCCAACGCTCGCACGCCCATGCCGATCTGCAGGTGACTCAGCTTGTGGCAACTGTCTGAGCCGACCTCTTTCTTCATCGGCTTCTCGTAGAAGCAAGGCCACGCTCGTTGCACTGCAGCCTGGATTTCCTGCTGTGCCTGAGCAATGTCCCGCTTCTTCTGGGCGTGTTCCTGGGAAGGTGTGAGAGTTGCCATTATCTGGTCCCCCTCAGGTCATTTACATCAACGCTTGCGAGCTGGGCTAAGAGCTTCGCCTTGTCGATATTCGGAACGTGCCGATGGTTGATCCAGTTGAAGATGGTGGCGTTGGATACTCCGCAGGCGTTTGAAGCCTTGGTGGGACCGCCGACTTTCTCCACAGCCAGGCGGACTGAGTTTTGTGTTTTGAACATGCGCTTGATTTCCCCTTGTTCTTGTTCAGCGCAAGACAATTTTCTTGATAAGTTCTTGATAATTGCTTGACTAAATTTATTTTAGTTCAAGCTCAAGAAGACGATGGAAGCTAGCCTACGTGGCCCGCCATGAGGCCACGTGAGCCGTCAGCAGTGCGAAGTAAACGCCCGTTTGATGGCCTCAGGGCTCCGCTCCGGATGGTCGTAAACCATGTCCACCATCCGCTTCCACGTCTGCTGGTCCATGATCTCATTGGCTTGATAGCGGCTCAGCATTTCCTTCTTGGGCACACCTTGATCTCGCTTCAGTGCCATTGCGCTAGCGAACATTCCTGCTGCCTTGCAGGGAGGCAAGCCGCTGCCTGCGGATGCTGCTATCGCTGTGCTATCGGGTAACTTGGATTCTCTCGCCTTGGCTATACCGACAACCAGGCTGACGGCCAGCAGGACGCCTACCGCTCCCCATACAAACCACATGGCCCGAGCATGAAAAAAGTTTTGTCCGGCATCGGCATCTTGGTTGCCAGCCACCGCTGAACGTCGCCAGTCGAGGATCAAGGCGTAGCATCCAAGAGACAGCAGCGTCGCAATCAATGCTCCTGCTTGCACTCCTCGTGCAGCAACATAGGAGTCTGTGCCGAAGCCTTCCTCCAGAACGATCTTTGTCAGAAGTGCCCCAAAGAGGCCCCAGACGACCACGAGCTTCAGGCACGTGATTGCGGTATTGGACTTTGTTTGACCCTGCACACCCATCCCCTTTTGTTGCCTGAGCGTTGATTAGTGAGCCTTATGGCCTGCAACACCAGACGCACGCCAAACCCTGAACACATAGTTGCCATCTTGCCCCTGTCGGGACTCGTACTGTCTTTGCACGACGAGATCGAAACCCTGCTCGGCAGCAAGGAGCCGCAAATGGAGTTCCGCTTCTTCCTGCGTATCGAAGAGGTCGGAATGAATGGGTGCAGTGGTCCGGCTTCTGTCCAGCCCTGTCTTGCCTTCGTACCGTGCCGAAAACACGTCCATTGCCTCGGCCTTAGCCACGAGCTCGTTGGCCTCAACCGAGCATTGCGGGCACAGGCACATCGTCCGGGTCCAAGCAGAACCAGGGAATGCTCGGCTCAGCGGGTTGGCGTGCCGGCAAGCCTTGCAAATCGAGGTATTGCACTTGGCGCACGTCGACAAGCCATGTTTCGTATCACGGACAAGAATTTGTCCTTCGCAGCAGGAGCAAGTCCCGACCGGCTGAGCGTTGCGCCATTTCGAATAGAAATAGGTTCCAACGGCCGTCGAAGCAGCAGCAACGGCAAGCACCAAGGCACGGGCAGCGCCACTCCCCATCACGTCATCTTCAACTGAGTCAGCCACATCTATCCCCGCTCACAGTCCGTCAGTTGCCAAGCATAAACCACTTAGGTTTTTTTGTAACCGATTGGTTTCCTGGCGCTGGCAATGCTCTCTGACACTTTCGGGCATGCCCAGCCCGGAAGAAAAACTAGCCTTTGCCGAACGCCTCAAGCAGGCGCTGACCCGCAGTTCGAAGAGAATCGACACTGCGGCTGAACTCGCTCTCCAATTCAACCTTCGAAATCCGAGCGAACCCGTCTCAGCTCAGGCGGCACATAAGTGGCTGACCGGCCGAACCATGCCGACCGTCGACAAGATGGAGACATTGGCGAGTTGGCTAGATGTTCCGCTGCAGTGGCTCCGCTACGGGATTCCAGAGTCGGCTGGCAAGCCCCGGAAGAAGAAAGCGAAAGCAGGCGAGTTGGGTTCCCTTGCAGCAGACGAGGCAGAGCTGATAGTGCGGCTCAGGGCCATGCCGGAGGTTCGCCGCAAGCTTGTCTTGGACTTGGCGGAACAGCTCTCGCTCGACGGCGAAATGTGGGCCAGCTAGTCAGGGGGCGCATGCTGTAACGGCTGTGACAAGGCCGTGACAACCGTCAAAGACCGGAAAGCCTTGCCAATACTGGGTTGTGACACCGTAACGGATGTGACGGAAGAAAACCTATAGCCCGGACTGCGCACTGCCCCTGACTCAGGAGGAAGGCAATTCCTGGAGGCCAGCCCATCCCCCCTCAATTCGCTGCTGTCACATTCGTTACGGCGTCACAAGCCAGTCACGGCGCTGGTTTTGTCGTGTCACGGGGACAATCTCGGCACAGTCACGGCTGTCACACAGGCTGGCCCCAAGACGGACAGTCAGCCCTCTCCAGGTCGAGCGGCACCGCAGTTCAATGAATCGGGCTACAAGACAGATCCGGTTGGGCAAGATTCAATGCTTCGCTTGCGTCCGGATGTCTGGGAAACACGCCTTCCTTGCTTGGCCAGAGCAGTTGCAGGCACGGAAACTCGTCGTTCCCATAGAACCATCGACTCCATCCCAGATGCTCTTGGTAGTACTTCTTGTCGACGGGCAGAAGCAGCGCATCCGTATTGGCATATATCGTCGACGTCAGTTCTCCAATGGGCGGCGGAGACCCAGCGGAGACCATTCGGTAGATGTGCCAAAGGACATCATGTGCAAGGTTTGATGGCATCGAGAATACGATGACCTCTGGGAACCCGTGCCCAACCCAGAACCCCGTTGTGAAAGAGAACTCGGGATAGTTGGGTTCTGCAAAAACCTGTGTACGAAACCATCCCTGCTGCCGGATGCTTTGGACGAACCTTCGCTCCTGTTCGTCGAGCACCGAGTCCGGGGCATCCAGGGCTGTAGCTATTTCTGGTCGCATAGGCAGAGATTGTCGGATGGCCTTGTATAGGTCGACCTATACGATGGTGTCGAATGGCGCATTCTTAGAGCAGATGGTCGCTATCACTCATGCCCTAGCCTTGTATTCACCGTGCTGAGCTAAGCCAGCGGCGCCGGCAGAGGAGTTCCATCCTCAAATTTGCCCAGTTCGAACCGTGCAATCCTTAACAGGCGCTCGACTTCAACGAAGGGCAAGCAGCTATCGAACAAGGAGACCTCCAGCGAGGTGCTGGCATCGCACCGGAAGACCTCGGCAACAACCTGTCCGCTATCGTCCAGCAGTTCAAGTCCGAGTCCATCCCGCTGGACGTCCGATGCAACCTGAAGTTGGAATCCCATTCTATAGTCCCGTGCAATGAACAGTTGTTACTTTGGATGCTTGGCGCTACAGATACTCAACCTCTGTTCCAAGCGGCACGTAGCCGAAGATCCTGAAGCCGGCTTCCGTGATCTCACCTGGTACGTGAACTGAGCGAAGGACCCGCAGCACAGCTTCACGCTGCGCATCTGAAGTCACGGCTATCTCAACCCACTCGTCTTCTTCGTGGCGTCCGTGGAAATGATAGAACCACTCGCTATCCCAGTTGCCAATATATCCACTGTCGACGTTACAAACGCGAAACTGAGGTGCCAATGCACCAAGCTCATACATGCCGATTCGGAGCTCGTTCCATTTCGTGTTGTTCATGAGAGGAATCATTGTTGGCATCCGTATGTGGTGACGCAATTGCCGATACCCGTGGACGCCTAGCTTTTCAACAGAATCGGCCGAAGGCGACATTGGATGTTTCCGAAGCCGCTCGCCAACGTCTGCGACCGGCCCATGTTGCACCAAGCGATCATGCCATCCCCCGACAACCAAAAAAAGCCCCCGCCAAGCGAGAGCCAACGAGAGCATCAGCCCCCGAGCATGTGGGTTAGCAGCTTGTGCCCAAGACACAGCCAAACCAATCCGACGACGATCACGACAACCGGAACGACGACGAGCCACAGAATCGCCCGTAGGAAGATCATGACGCGTCCCCGGCACTGGCAGCAGCCTTGCGGTCCAGCTTGTCCTTCAGCCTAGTTGCAGCGTTGGCTGGGTCCAAGCCGCCCGCCTCGCCGTCGCTGTAGAACTCCTCGACGATGGCTGGAATCTCCTCCTCTGAATCCTCAAAGGCCCCATCGCCAAAGCCAGCCTTCGCCACTGCATCCAGCGCAGCTTGATCGAAGCCTGAAGCCTTACGCTTGGCGTCGACCTCCCGTGCCTCGCCAATGGCCTCTTCCAACGTCATGCTGCCCCGAACCGTCAGGTCAACGTAGTAGATGGGCGCACGATGGCTTTGCATGGTGGACTTCGCCCGCAACCGTAGCTCCAATGGCAACGCTGCCAACAGTCCACCGGACACAGCATGGAAATAGCGGAGCCTGGCGGTCAGCACTCGAATGCTGTTGTAGCCGGTTGTGCGGAAGATGAACGACCCCAATTCGTCCTCATCGCCAATGCGCACGTTGAGCCGACCGTACGGCTTGCATCCACCGTTGGCAAAGTCACAGCCGTTCGGTGACGGGCACGGCAGCGATTGAAGCCCGCTGGCGGTGTGGCGACGGCAGGTTTCACCATCGCCAACGCAGACTGGCCTACCCGTTTGACGGTCAAACAGGCTGTACTCCGCCCTCAAGCTCAGATTTGGGTCATCGAACATCACGGTGACGGGGATCGACCGGAGCTTTCCGTTGCAGGCTTTGCGTAGGCCCTCGTCGTATGGATGCAAGAGCCAGCCATCTTTGCCTTGCACCTGGGTCGTGATCGTGAACTGGTCATCCTTCTCGGGCAAGCGCTTGCCATTCTTCTCCACGACCCGGCCTATCGAGATGCGGCCAAGCACAGGCGGTGTTATCGCCAAATTTTTCAGCATAGATGTACCTCCATGAAAATTGCGCAGGCCCGCCCCATATTTCCGCCAGAGCAGGCACAGCACAGCCCCAGCGGATTAGGGCGATTGGTTACAGGATCAGGAATCGGCGGCTGCCGGGCTTGGTGAGGGGGTAGCGTTGAAGCAGGTCAGGCTGGTCTTGCAGGAGCTTCTCGGTGTCCAGGCCCCGGCCGTCTTTGCTGCGCTTCCACGAGACCTGACCCGTCTCAAACTTCGCCTTGGTGGCTTCGCCCATTGCTTGCTGCAGGCGTTGCTTGAGCTGGACTTCGAGTTTGGCCCGGTCAGCGATTTCGGCACGAACAGAGACAAGATCAGCAAAGGCTGCTGACAGGTTGCAGTCTTCACTGAAGTCGACCGTCTGCCCGGAGTCACGGGGATACAGACACTGCAAGGCAGTCGCAGCCGAGTCCGAACCGTCTGCCGGTGGCGGCGTGTCTGTCTCGACGTATCGCCAAAACCGTGCTTCCAGCTCGATCAGCCGAGCAATCAGATCGTCGTCACGTTCGATCCGATGCACCGCCAACTGCTGACCACAGAGCAAGACCGCAACGTCGGCGGCATGCTTACCGGTCACTGCCAACTGGTGCTGCACCTGCAACTGAACGTACTCGGGCACACCATCACGCCACAGCCTTGCACCGAACTCGCCGGCCGTCTTGCATTCCAGGATTTGCACACCCAGAACACCAATGACCTCTCGGTCGAGGTTTGCGAGCATGAACGGCACGGTCGGATGCTGGAGCACGGCATTGACCTTGCGGACCCGATTGCCGGTTTTCTGGGTGTAGGCGGCGGCCACGATGGGCTCTAGCAGCGTTCCCCAATAGACTGGCTCCGTGGTGTCTGTGGGGTCGGGTTTCGGCAGGTCGGCATCTCGGCCGGTCTTCTCTAGCCAAAGCTCCAACTGGCTTTTGTACGGATTCAGGCCGACTGCTGCGGCAGCATCAGAACCGCCGATGCCTTGCTTGCGAACCTCCAGCCAGTCACCTCGGCTCAACTGGCGAGTCTCGACTAGGCGCAGTGCTGGCCGACCTCGCCTTCCTACTTGATGTATTGCGGGTTGCATGGGACCTCCTAGAATGGAAAACGCCCGGAGAGGCAGGACCTCAACCGGGCGGCAGATAGAACGACAACAGACTTCAAGCGACGAGCTTCAAGGCTTCATCCCACGCTCGCTGTTTCAGGTTGGCACCGACCCCGAACCAGGCGGAATCCAAGCGGTGGTCAGCACTGCGGGCTCTGCGCTCGTGGTCGGCGTACTGAGTGACCGCATTGACCAAGCCCCAGGCAGTCCCCGCAGCCGAAGGCAAGTCCGCCCCCATGCCCTTGCCGTCGTACAGGGCTTGGATGGCTCGCAGGGCACGGTCATTAGGCTGAGGCTTCGATTCGATGGTGGCGAGGCTTGGCATGTCCAACAGTCGGCGGAAGAAGTCATGCGCAGTTGCTGGCCTGACCTTCCGCTCAGACAACGCTCGCATCCGGACCATGAAGCTGTCCCAGCTCGCCACGGCAATGCCAAGCTGCTGCTTGACCGCCTGAGGGTTGAACTGCGTCCGGTGCGGAACCTTGACTGCGCCAGTGCCATCAGCGAGTGCAATGGCGAGCGTGTTGTTGCACACAACCCGAACTGATGTGAACTGGGCCGTCGTTGCCAACGTGCCATCGCAGGCCGTTGCCAGAAGCAGGTAGCCGTTCACGGTGTCACCACCCTTGAGGACCGTTTGTTGCCCGGTCTTCGCCAGTGCCCACAGCTTCTTGCCGTCCTTCAGGACGCCGGCCGTTTCCAGCTCGAAGCCGCCTGCCTCGGTCAGGTCCCGGTAGAACTCCAAGATTTCGGCTGGCTGGACGACCTGATATCGATTGCTGACGACAGACAGCGGAGCCTTGGTGTCTGAGCGGTACAGCACTTTTTGCTCTGGGAAGGAGTGGATCGTTCCAAGGGCGCCAGCCTGGCCAGACATGAAGCAGACCGGTGTCTCCTCGATCTGCCAGTCCATGCCCGCCTGACGTGCCCAGACTTCAATGGGTTGCTTGCGGGCCAGACGATTGCCGAGACCGTGCCAAGGTGTTTCGCCAGTGTAGGCCATGGTTCGAACGAGATGCATGAGAACTCCTGTAGATGGACGAACGCCTTCCCCGGGACGTGTCCGGTGATGCGTCGAGTGATGTGGGAATGAACCTGGCCAGGACGGCCAGGCGTTGCCGGAACAGAACCCGGCTATGAAGGGGTGCAGTTAGGCGAAAGCGTGGTCGTCGAACCCGTCACGGCCATCGGGGTGCAAATGACGCATGAGATGGGCTTTCAGGCAGGCGACGACTGCGGTGATAGCCTCGACGAGGACGACGAGGAGCAGGCTGAAAAGTGGTTTGTACATAGGGGTTCCTTGATAGTGAGTAGTGGCAAGGCGATGTGCCTTTCTACTGTTCTTGTACCAAGGATGGGACCGGATGTTGAACCGAGGCATGGCTGCCTCGCCTACAATGTTTTGCCGAGTCATCGACGATAACAATCCGCTGGCCATCGTTTCCAAGCGGGCACTGATTCCGACGAGTACGATGGAAATACGCGACTTCCTACTGTCCATTCAGGGCCGGATTGCCGGCTTACGTAGGGCACGACAGGCCTACGCCAGTCGCCTAGCCCCGGAATTCAATACGCTCTCTGTTCTGGCTCCCGATGAGCTACGTCTGTCTGCGGTGCTAGCGGAATTGCTCGATCCGCAGGGACGACACGCCCAAGGACGCAAGTTCTGGAACCTCTTCGCCAACCACTTCAGCTTACCGGCATGGACCAACTACGCCTGCCGGGTACGAGTCGAAACTGAGGTTCTAACTGACGGTGTGGAGCGAGCGGATCGGCGCGTAGACCTGCTGGTTGAGATTGACGGTAAGTACGCAATCGCCATTGAAAACAAGCCGTGGGCCGCCGACCAGGATCGCCAGGTCGCTGACTACTTGGCACATCTGCAAGTTCGCTACCCCTGTGGGCATGTTTTGATCTATCTATCTGGTTCAGGCGAAGGCCCAACCGAGGGAAGCATCGACAAGGCCGAGCGAGATCAGGCTATTGATGGCCAGCGCTTGCGTGTCATGGGGTTCAGCCAACTTATCCCGTGGTTGGCAGCGTGTCGGCACGTCTGCGAAGCGTCAACAGTCGCTGCGTTTCTGAAGGAATTCGAAGACTACATCCGAGCGAAATTCTTGGGGGTTCAAGATATGGCAGAACAAGAGATCATCATCGAAGAGGCGACTCGCAATGCCGATTCCATCGAGGCTGCCATGGAGCTCATCATGGCTGGCTCAGCCATCAAAGAAGCGCTGCTTCGCAAGCTACCGGGACAGGTTCAGGACCGCATCCCAAAACAAGTTCCTTCCTGGACGCTAACACCTGAAAGCGAACGCTGGTGGGACCAATACCAAGGGTTCACGATCCGCCTAAACCCGCAAGATAGCTATGGAATTCGCTTCCAGTTCGAACAGTCCCTGCTTAGGGGGTTCTTCTTTGGCATCAAGAAAGAGCCGAAAGCCCCGCTGCTTCCAGATGTGTGTCAGGCCCTTGATCGAGAATTCAACTGCCGGTGCAGGGTATCCGACCATTGGGCTTGGTGGCGCAATCTTGACGCCCCGTTGTATGACTGGAATGTCTCGGTCGAACCTTGGCAACAGCTTGCGGATGGGCGACTGGCTGACACGATCATCGGCTTGGTTGTTCGAGTTCAGGCGTGCTTGGAAGACCTGAAGCTACTGCCGCTGTTGCGTTCGTGTTGAGATGAGGACTGAGGATGGACGACGAGGGAAAAATCCACAGGAACAAACTTCCTGGCAAGACCTATATCAGCTCCCGCGTGGACGTGGGTGAAGGAGAATCCCTGCGTATCGCATCGAAGGTAATCGACTCCGAAGGTTTGCACTATGCAACGGTGAAGAAAGAGATCGTCCTTCGGCGAACGGAGAAGGGGCGAACCGAGATCATTGCAAAATTCCTTGAGTCCACGAGAGGCCTGAGCGTGGTAACTCTTCAGGCGTTCAACGGTGAAAAAGGGACTCCGCAGAAGACGCATTTCTCGTTCGTCGGAGAAGAGATCCCGAAGCTGCTCACCTTCTTTGAGAACATCTCCTCGGTGGAGTTCTCGAACAGCGGGCGAATGAATATCACGGACTCAGAGCTCCGAAAGCTTGTCTTGTCAAAGGAGCAGGCTACCAGCCTGGTTCAGGACAACCAAGACGTGTTCTCTGAAGTGGTGCGCCAAGAGATAACAAAGGAGGACGTCGTCGCCCTCGGGTATCGGAAGCGCCAGCTCACCGCGTTTGGCAAGCTCCTCAATGAGCCCGACTACTTCGAACAAGTGAAGGCCGCCAAGAAGATCAAGGGCGACGAAGCGTTGTGGCAGGCCTTTTTTGAGCGCAATCAGTGGATCTTTGGCTACGGCCTCAGTTACTTCTTCGTGACTGGCTTCGACAATCGGAGGCTGGAGCAAGTCGTTGCAGGTCACGACATGCTCCACCATGGCAAGCGGGTCGATAGCCTTATGAAGACGAGAGGCATCATCAGCTCCCTGTGCTTTGTGGAGATCAAGACCCATCAAACAAAACTCCTTGAGTCCTCGGCCTACCGAGCCGGCTGCTGGGCACCATCGAAGGAGTTGTCTGGCGCCGTTGCGCAGGTGCAGGGCACTGTGGCCTCTGCAATCAAGAGTCTCTCGGAGCTAGTTCGCCCGACAAGCGAGGATGGCTCTCCCACAGGAGAAGAGGTCTACAATTTCAAACCCCGCTCCTTCATTGTCATCGGCTCACTCGGTGAGTTCATGACGGAGCATGGTGTCAACAGAGAACAGCTACGCTCATTCGAGCTCTATCGGAACAGCATCGCCGACATTGAGATCTTGACGTTCGATGAGCTTTACGAACGCAGCAGCTTTATCGTCGAGTCAGCTGGCACTGGCTAAATCCGTGGTGCTTTGCGCATGCTGAGCGAGGTCGGCATCACGGAGCATCTCGGTCACGTCCAGAACTGTGGGGTGCGCCAGGAGCGAAGGCCGGACATACAGAACATGGCCGTTCACATGCTTCCGATAGTCTGCAAGCTCGGCGACTGTCTGATGTGGGACTTTGACTGCGCACTTGATCTGCCAGTCGGATCGAAAGACAACGGCGATCAGGAAGTCGAACTCCTTGTGCTCCAAGTCCCTGATGGTGCCCAGTTGGCTTGGTGCAGTGTCTGACGAGAGTCGACGCCCTTTGATCTGGTACCGCATGCCTGCCGTATCCGTCGCGTCGTAGCCCTTCCCAGAGTTCCCGTTCAGAACCAGCCCGAGTCTCTGTGCAACAAGCCACTCGGTGTAGTCACCTGTCGGATTATTTCCCGTTCGTACTATCTGCCTGCGCTTGAGCTCGTCCAATACAGCGCTGTGCAGCTTCAGTAGGTCGAGGACGGAACAGGTCTCCATGTCGCTTGCGTGGATCATGATGTTCCGGCGGAATGCGGATGTCTCAAAAGTGGTAAGACAGCACTTTGTTCGCTTCGGAAACCAGCTTCCGCTTGAACATGCTATCGATCAGCGCAGTCAACTTGGCCTCCGGCAACTTGTTCCCCAACATTGCGCTCACGTGTTTGGTCAGCGTTGAGCGTTTCCGTGGCCTCTTATTCTTCTGAGTTTTGGCGAGGATGATCTTTACACGTTCGAGCTCGGGGCTGGCCGGAGACGATGCTTTGGGCGAGGGTTTTGGCACCTGTGCGGCCGGAGCCACCGGTAACCCATGAAGCTCCCCGACTGCTGCAATGCGTCGACAAGGCACGCCCAGCGAACTGATGTGGTGTACCAAAGGGTCGTAGCCGGTGTCCTTAGCCAGGATGACGAACTCGTCGGCCTCCTGTCGCTCAAGAACCCTGCCCATATGAAATGCCAGGTGGAAATCCAACGCGTTCTTGCCGCTACCCGAGACCCGATGCCATTGGACCCGTGACCCCAAGGGCTGCAATCGGCTTGTCAGATCGAGTGATGCGCTCTTCTGGTTTGCGCCACAGAAAATTGCGATCCGATAGTCTGACGGAACCAGTTCAACGTCGATCGCCTGGACGTTCTCAAAATCCACCAGCAACAGTGGCTGCATTATGTGACCCCTGCTTGTTCTATTCTTGTCTGGGTGATTCTAGCAACGCCGTCAGCGAACCGGTTGTCACCGCCAGGTATTTGGCACCGAGGTTCCGACTCTCAAGCAACGCATGTTGCCGCAGCCTTGGCCACACGATCTAGATGATCGGCAGCCCACCATTTCCACTTGTTCCATTCTGGAAGGGCTAGGCTAGGAACGACGAAAACCGTCGTTGTGTGACTGTTGTAATCAACATTGATCGACCGTATGTCGTTCGCTCGCTCCGGAGGGATTGGCAGTTCGCTTCCCAGGCACTTGCTGAGCCGCTTAGTTGCGCCGACGCCATGGACAATAAGAACGGTCGGTCGAATATGGGCGAGCACCGTACGAAAAATCAGATCGCCTTTCACTGCACCTGCGGCATGCTCCCGGTGAGCAAGATCTCGACTCATGGACGTCGAATAGCAGATCACATTCGTTTCCAGGACACCTTCCACGCCAGCTAGTGTGAGACGCCGTGTCAAATCGTCAATGTTGGGGCGAGTCTTTGATGGTTGGCCATCGGCAATCTCGTCATACAGTGCTCGGCAGCTTTGGCCGTTCCTGTTGTAGAGTGCATCTACGTGTCTGGTGTGTGATCCAACTCGGGCAACCAGATACTCTTTGGCTTGGTTCTTGCCGACTATAAAGACCTTGGCCTTCATGGGATCTTGAAGATCCGTCATCCAGGGACGAGGGTACTGCCCGCCTACCGGCTGTGTCAGTTGGCTGATCGCCGCTTCTAGCTTCTCTCCCAAATTCATCTGGATTCCTCTGGTCAGCGAACCGCCCACAACCTAGCATTTACTGCGTTCACGTCGAAGCCGGCTGGGTCGAAGATTCCGCCAACCCAGGTCCGATAGTCGTTGTGCTGTTCGTGCTTCGGATCGGCCAACGCTTCGAGAAACCCGGCATAGCCTGGTACACCGCCTACATCTTCAGGCGGACAAGCGTTCTCGCCTGCAAGGCAGACAGGTAATGTCCAAGCCAAGTCTGGGTTGCCCATCGCCTCCACGACGATGCGATGCCGCCAACTGTCTCCGAAGTCGTACTCATACTCAAAGTCGGAGCCTGAGCCGAGCGCCTTGCTCAGTCGTATGCCTTTCTCGGAAACCGTGCGGTCGTCTGGAAACTCATCGCTGGGCGTACCGTAGGCAGTACCGCCAAAGCCGAACTGGTGCAGATGCTCGTCCTCCCAGCCCATCACCGCCTGGATGACCTTGTGCAGCTTGGGCAGTTGGATGTCGACGGGGACAACGAAGCGCCGCCAGACGAGAGGCTTTACATCGAGCAATTCGATGCGCAGGGTTGCAGCGGGCTTCAGCATAGAGACGGGATGGGTGGTCGGCTGGGCATTGTATCGGTCTCCGGCCGCAGCTTCGTCATCTCATCTCTCTCTATATATATATTAGGAAATGCTCGCAGCAAGAACCTCAGCAACGGCATAGCTTTCTTGCGCTCAGTCGCCCACGAGTTTTGAAATTTCGTGGGCGAAGTTCGTTCCTCATCCGGTCTCTTTCCCGACACCTTGTCGCTACCAGCCGGACAGCAGGTCGAGCCAACCGAACCTCGGCCGCAGCCAGCTTGCCAGTCTGTAGAATTCTGCGCATTACCGGTTGGGTTCCAGAAGGCACGTTTCCGCCGCTGGTGGGAACCCCGGCCTCATCTCCTACGTGGAATGCAAGTAAATGGCAATCAAGAAATCCGAACTCTACAGCTCGTTGTGGAAAGGCTGCGACGAACTCAGGGGCGGCATGGACGCATCCCAGTACAAGGACTATGTACTCGTCCTGCTGTTCGTCAAGTACGTCTCGGACAAATATGCTGGTCAGCGGGATGCTCTGCTCGACGTCCCGGCTGGCGGTAGCTTCTCCGACATGGTTGCCCTCAAAGGCGACAAGGAAATCGGCGACAAGCTGAACAAGATCATCAGCCGGCTTGCCGAAGCGAACGACCTCAAAGGCGTGATCGACGTTGCCGACTTCAACGACCCTGAGAAGCTCGGCAAAGGTAAGGAGATGGTCGACCGCCTCTCCAACCTCGTTTCCATCTTCGACAACGAGGCTCTCGACTTCAGATCCAACCGGGCCGAGGGCGATGACATCCTTGGTGACGCATACGAATACCTGATGCGGCACTTTGCTACCGAGTCGGGCAAATCGAAGGGCCAGTTCTACACGCCGGCTGAAGTGTCTCGCATCATGGCGAAGGTGATCGGTCTTGGCAGTGCGAAGAGCGCCGATCAGACGATCTATGATCCGACGTGCGGTTCAGGATCGCTGCTGATCAAGGCGCACGATGAAGCAAAGGGCGTAGCCAAGGTTGACCTGACGATCTACGGGCAGGAAATGGACAACGCCACTTCAGCACTGGCGAAGATGAACATGATCCTGCACGACTGCCCAACGGCCGAGATTTGGAAGGACAACTCGCTGTCTGCGCCTCACTTCAAACAGGCGAGCGGTGCCCTGAAGACCTTTGACTTCGTCGTCGCCAATCCTCCTTTCTCAACAAAGGCGTGGAGCAACGGCTTCGACCCGGCGAACGACGAGTTCAGCCGATTCGAGTATGGCACTCCCCCTGAGAAGAACGGCGACTACGCGTTCTTGCTGCACATCCTGACGTCCCTGAAGAGCACAGGCAAGGGCGCCGTCATTCTCCCGCACGGTGTCTTGTTCCGTGGCGGTGCCGAAGGGGCGATCCGCAAGCGAGTGATCCAGCAAGGCTACATCAAGGGCATCATCGGCCTTCCGGCCAACTTGTTCTACGGAACCGGCATTCCCGCATGCATCATCGTGCTCGACAAGGAACACGCCGCTGCTCGGAAGGGAATCTTCATGATCGATGCCAGAAAGGGCTTCGTGAAGGATGGCAACAAGAACCGTCTGCGTGCTCAGGACATTCACAAGATCGTCGACGCGTTCAACAAGCAGACCGAAATCCCGAAATTCTCCCGGCTGGTGCCTGTCTCGGAGATTTCCGAAAACGACTTCAACCTGAACATTCCCCGCTACATCGACAGCACAGAGCCTGAAGACCTGCAGGACATCGACGCTCATCTGCGAGGGGGCATCCCCAACCGGGACATCGAGGATCTAGGCAAATACTGGCAGGTACTACCTAGCGTGCGCACGGCGCTGTTCGCCCCAGCAGACCGACCCGGTTACGGCCAGCTCAAAGCGGCTGCCAGCGAAGTCAAGGCAACGATCTTCGATCATGCCGAATTCAAGGTCTTCCACGAGGCCATTGATGGCACCTTCGACAAATGGAAGACGGAGAATCGACCACAACTGATCGGGATCGGTATCGGCGGCCATCCGAAGGCACTGATCGAGACCATCTCGGAGAGCCTGCTTGACATCTTCAAGGCAGTGCCGCTTCTCGATGCCTATGACGTCTACCAGCATCTGATGACTTACTGGGCTGAGTCCATGCAGGATGACGTGTACATGCTCGTACATGACGGCTGGATTGCGATGGCCGATGGGAAGCCGAACATCGATCTTATTCCGTCATCGCTTGTCGTGGCCCGATATTTTGCTGAAGACGCGAAGGCGATCGAGCAACTCGAAGCCGAGCGTGATGCAGTCTCCCGCCAGATGGAAGAGCTGGATGAAGAGCACGGCGGCGAAGACGGCTTGCTAGCTGAAGCCAAGACTGACAAGGGTAAGTTGACAAAGGTCAGCGTGAAGGCCCGGCTCGCTGACATCAAGAAAGACTCCGACGCGGCCGATGAGCGCAAGGTTCTCAACGAGTATCTCGACCTGATCGAACAGGAAACTGCGGCCAACAAGAAGGTGAAAGACGCCCAGAAGGCTTTGGACGCAAAGGTCTCAGCTCAGTACGGGAAGTTGACCGAGGCCGAGATCAAGACGTTGGTTGTCGACGACAAATGGCTTACCACACTCGCCGCCGATGTTCAGACCGAGCTTGATCGTGTGTCACAGGCACTCACGGGGCGCATCAAGGAACTGGCCGACCGTTACGCCACGCCTTTACCGAAGCTCACGACTGAGGTTGAAGCCCTTGCTGCTCGTGTTGACGAACACCTGAAGAAGATGGGGTTCGCGTGGAACTGAAGCCAGGATACAAACAGACCGAGGTGGGAGTGATTCCAAAGGAATGGTCGGTTGATTCAGTCCTTTCTGTTACCCCTCCCTCCACGAAAAATGGGATTGTCGACGGCCCATTTGGTTCAAATTTAAAGACGATACATTATCGGAGATCCGGGGTTCCGATTATTACTAGCGGATATGTAACGAACGGCCGCTTTATGGCCGGCGAATATCTATATGTGGATGCGGAGAAATTTCGGCAAGAGCGACGCAGCGAGGTCAATGCCGGTGACATAGTGATGGCGAAGATCGGCGCTCGTTGCGGTGCCAGTGCAATTATGCCGGCGCTCCATCAAACGGGAATTCTTTCCGGGAACGCTCTGAGAATCAAGGTCGACAACACACGTCACTCAACCTATTATGTGTGGCAAGTTTTGTGGAGCCTATATTCGAACGATGGAATGGAGGCTTTGAGGACTGTTGGTGCTCAACCAGCTATTTCAATGGCCAATCTGAAGCAATTCAAAATTGCTTTGCCGTCCCTCGACGAGCAGTGTGCCATTGCCACCGCCCTCTCTGACGTCGACGCCCTGATGTCATCGCTAGACCAACTCATCCTCAAGAAGCATGACATCAAGCAGGCCACGATGCAGCAGTTGCTCACGGGTAAGCAACGTTTGCCGGGGTTTAGTGGGGAGTGGCAGCCCAAAAAACTGGGGGACATCGCTCGATTTCTCAAAGGGAAGGGTTTGCCAAAAAGCTCCCTTATTTCGGGTGGAAATAAAAAATGTATCCACTATGGTGAGTTATTTACAAAATATAGAGAAGAGATTCGATTTATTTATAGCTCAACCAACTCGCTGGAAGAATATGTCGTGTCTCAAAAGAACGACGTCTTAATGCCGACTTCGGATGTGACTCCAGCGGGACTGGCGAAGGCTAGTTGCGTGATGGAAGATGGGGTCGTGATAGGTGGTGACATCCTGATAGTTCGAAGCTCCGCCATGAACGGTATCTTTATGAGCTATCTCATCAGGTATCTCCGTGATCAGGTATTGCAACTGGTGCGTGGAATCACCGTCTATCATTTGTATGCTTCAGACATGCAGAAGTTTTCATTCTCTTGCCCCTGCGTGGAAGAACAATCCGCCATCGCTTCTGTGCTTTCCGACATGGACACCGAAATCGCAGCCCTGGAACACAAACGTGACAAGACGAGTGCCCTCAAGCAAGGCATGATGCAAGAGCTGTTGACCGGGAGGATTCGCCTCGTATGAGCACCGTCGGCCAGATCGAGAAGAAGACGCAGGAGCGTGTCGTCAAGCTGTTCCGTAACACGCTTGGTTACGAGTACCTCGGCAACTGGATCGACCGCGTCGGCAATCGAAACGTCGACCACGGCCTGCTTGAAGGCTTTCTCAAACGACAGGGCTATGACGAGGCCCTCATCGTTCGTGCCATTCACCTTCTCGACAAGGCCGCTGGTGACCAAAGCAAGAGCATCTACGACCGTAACAAGGCGGTATATGAGCTGCTCCGCTACGGGGTCCACGTCAAGCCTGAAGTTGGCGAGCAGGTGCAGACCGTCTGGCTGATCGACTGGAAGCAGCCCCTCAACAACGACTTCGCCATTGCCGAGGAAGTCACCGTCAGCGGTGCCGACGCGAAGGCCAACACGAAGCGCCCGGACATCGTGCTGTACGTGAACGGCATCGCTCTCGGCGTGCTGGAGTTGAAGCGTTCCACCGTCTCCGTCTCGGAGGGCATCCGACAAAACCTCGACAATCAGAAGAAAGTCTTCATCCAGCACTTCTTCTCGACGATGCAGCTCGTCATGGCGGGCAATGACACCGAAGGCCTGCGCTACGGATCCATCGAGACCCCCGAGAAGTACTACCTCACTTGGAAAGAAGGCAGTCCGATCGATAACCTGCTTGATCGCCATCTCACACAGGTCTGCAACAAGGCTCGCTTCCTCGAACTGATCCACGATTTCATCGTGTACGACGCAGGTATCAAGAAGCTCTGCCGGCAGAACCAGTACTTCGGGGTCAAGGCTGCACAGGACCATGTGAGGCGCAGGGAGGGCGGCATCATCTGGCACACCCAAGGCTCCGGCAAGAGCCTGACGATGGTGTGGCTCACCAAATGGATTCGAGAGAACATCAAGGATGCTCGGGTCCTCATCATCACAGACCGTACAGAGCTGGATGAACAGATAGAGAAAGTCTTCAAGGGCGTCAACGAGGAGATCTACCGGACCCAAAGCGGCGCTGATCTGATCACCCGGCTGAACGCAACGACACCCTGGTTGCTGTGTTCGCTAATTCACAAGTTCGGCGGAAAGGAAGACAGCGATTCGAACGCCGACGTTGCCAGCTATCTCGAAGAACTGAAGCGAGCGCTGCCGGCTGACTTTCGAGCCAAGGGTGATGTCTACGTGTTTGTGGATGAGTGCCACCGCACCCAGTCCGGTGAACTGCACAAGGCGATGAAGGCCATCCTGCCAAACGCGATGTTCATTGGCTTTACCGGCACCCCTCTACTCAAGGCAGACAAGGCCACGAGCCTCGAAGTCTTCGGGCGATACATCCACACTTACAAGTTCGATGAGGCGGTCCGGGATGGAGTGGTGCTCGACCTGCGCTACGAGGCTCGGGACATCGACCAGAACATCACCTCGCAGAAGAAGATCGATCAATGGTTCGAGGCCAAGACCAAGGGGCTGACCGACTTGGCCAAGGCTCAGCTCAAGCAGAAATGGGGGACCATGCAACGGGTTCTCTCCAGCCAGTCGAGGCTTGAGAAGATCGTTGCCGACATCCTGCTGGACATGGAGACCCGGGACCGGCTGATGAGCGGCCACGGCAACGCCATGCTCGTCTCAGGCAGCATCTACCAGGCGTGCAAGTTCTATGAGCTGTTCGACAAGACGGACCTTGCTGGCAAGTGTGCGATCGTCACCAGCTACAGGCCGTCTCCGGCTGATATCAAAGGCGAGAGCGCAGAGGGGTTGACCGAGAAGCTGCGTCAGTACGACATCTATAACAAGATGCTCAACGGCCAGGACCCGGATACGTTCGAGAAAGACGTCAAGAAGAAGTTTGTCAATGAGCCTGGGCAGATGAAGCTGCTGATCGTCGTGGACAAGCTATTGACCGGCTTTGATGCCCCATCGGCCACGTACCTGTATATCGACAAGCAGATGCGTGACCATGGTCTTTTCCAGGCGATCTGCCGGGTGAACCGGCTCGACGGTGACGACAAGGAATACGGCTACGTCATTGACTACAAGGATCTGTTCAAGAGCCTGGGAAGTGCCATCCACGACTACACGTCTGGTGCACTGGACGGTTACGACAAGGAGGATGTCGCCGGGCTGCTGGAGGATCGTCTCGCCAAGGGACGTGAGCATCTGGAAGAGGACCGAGAGGCGATCAAGGCCCTCTGTGAGCCCGTTGAAGCTCCGAAAGACACTGAAGCATACCTGCGCTATTTTTGTGCAAAAGACTCCGGCAATGCAGAGCAACTGAAGGCAAACGAGCCCAAGCGCCTGGCCTTATACAAGTTCACTGCAGCGTTCATCCGTGCCTTCGCCAGCATCGCCAACGAACTCGAAGAGGCAGGCTATACGCCAGCAGAAATCGCTGCACTGAAGGAGGAAGCCAGTCACTTCGACAAGGTTCGCAACGAGGTCAAGCTGAGTAGCGGCGACTACATCGATCTGAAGATGTACGAGCCGGCGATGCGCCACCTGATCGACACCTATATCCGTGCCGAGGACAGTGAGGTCATTTCGGCATTCGATGATCTGTCGCTGATCCAACTGATCGTCGAGCGTGGTGCGGGCGCAATCGATGCGCTGCCGAAGGATATCCGTGAAAGCAAGGAGGCTGTCGCCGAGACCATCGAGAACAACGTCCGCAAGCTGATCATCGATGAACATCCGATCAACCCCAAGTACTACGAGAAGATGTCGGAGTTGCTTGACGCCCTGATTGAGAAGCGGAAGGCTGATGCGCTGGCCTACGAAGAGTACCTTGCTGAGATCGTGGCCTTGGCAAAACAAGCGAAGAATCCTGCCACGGGTGCAACGTATCCTGTCTCACTGAATACTGGTGCAAAGCGTGCTCTGTATGACAATCTCGGCAAAGATGAAACAGTGGCGGTAAGTCTCGATGCGGCGATTCGTGCTGCCCGTCAGGACGATTGGCGTAGCAACCGCATGAAGATCCTGATGGTGAAGAACGCCATCAAAGCTGTTCTGGGAGACGGCGACGCTCGTATTGAGCCAATCCTTGAGCTCGTGAAGAACCAGCATGAGTACTGAGGTCCGGCACATCAAGGTCAGCGGCTTGTCGGTGGACGTGGTCAGGAAGGACATCAAGAATCTACACCTTGGTGTCTACCCACCCAACGGACGGGTTCGTGTCGCAGCACCTTTTTCCGTGAGTGACGATGCCGTTCGTCTGGCGGTGATCGGGAAGCTCGGCTGGATACGACGGCAGTGTGAAAAGTTCGAGACGCAGCCCCGCCAGTCAAAACGAGAAATGGTCAGCGGCGAGAGCCACTACTTTCAAGGGCGGCGATACAGGCTTCGTGTTGTGCTCCATGATGGCTCTGCGGCGGTCGTATTGCGCAACAGGAGCACGATGGAGGTCAGGGTTCGGCAGGAAACAAGTGCCGAGCAGCGCCTGGCTATCGTTGAGCGTTGGTATCGGGAACAGCTAAGGGCGATGGTCCCCGTGTTGCTGGAGAAGTGGCAGCCTTTGCTGGGCGTTGAAGTCGCCCAGTGGGGTATCAAGAAGATGAAGACCAAGTGGGGTAGTTGCAACATCGACGCCCGGCGTATCTGGCTGAATCTGGAGCTGGCGAAGAAGCCTGTCCAGTGCCTGGAGTACATCGTTGTCCATGAATTAACCCATTTGACGGAGCGGCACCACAACGAGCGGTTCGCTGCGCTGATGGACCAACACCTCCCTCACTGGCGCATGCACCGGGAAGAGCTAAACCGGGCGCCGTTGGCCCACGAGGACTGGTTTCGTTGACCGTCGAGAGGGCAAAACTGCGCCCACGAGTTGAACGTTTCTGAAGAAGACAGGAAAAGCAGTATGCAGACGGTCGCTGTTCTGGACTTTGAAACCACAGGGCTGTCACCGAGCCAGGGTGATCGAGCTACGGAAATTGCCGTCATCCTGCTCCGTGACGGGCAGATCGTCGATCGCTATCAAAGTTTGATGAATGCCGGCCGGCGTATCCCATCGAACGTCGTTGGCCTGACTGGCATCACGAACGAGATGATTGCATCTGCGCCTGCAGTATCGACGGTGATGCGAGAAGCGGCCCAGTTTGTCGGCAAGCATCCGGTGGTGGCGCACAACGCCTCGTTTGACCGACAGTTTTGGCGATCTGAGCTTGCCCTGCTGGGTATCTCCGCAGACCAGTCTTTTGCCTGTACGCTGCTCGCGTCGAGGCGTATCTATCCGCATGCCCAGAACCACCGGCTTTCGACGCTGGCAGACATGTTGCAGCTGCCCAAGGCCGGGCGTGCTCACCGGGCAATGGCCGATGCTGAGGTGACCAGCCATCTGTGGTGCCGACTGCAGCAAGATATCGCTCAGACCTACGGAGTGAGTCGGGTCGATCACGACCTCATGGCCCGTGTACAGGTCACCAGCAAAGCTCAGGTTCCGAGGTTCCTGCGCTCGTTTGCAAGGCGTTAGCGGGCTTCAGCATGGTCGGAGAAAGGGGACGAGATTTGCATCGGGCGCATATAGTGCTTCCCACGCATCCGACTGGATGCTTGCTACGACTGTGCAACCGTGACAACCCAATGAGTTTAGTGTGACGGTACGAATTCCTCTGCCTACAGGCCTGTGACGTTGTAGCGATTGTGGCAGCCCCGGAAGGGAACACCGGGTAGCCGACAGCACCCCCGGCGATACTCTGATGATAGCTTCACGAGTTGACCGAACGGTGCAATCTGTTCTGTTACGTCCGCCACATCGTCACAAGCCAATGCCAGCAAGGATTTCCTACATTTCATTTGCTGTCACAGCCCCGTTACCTCCGTCACGGTTAGGCTTGCTGGCAGGGCTTACAAGACTGTCGGAGGGTTGCGCACATGGTCCTCGGGATCATATCCAACTATCCGGCCGCTGATGCGGTAAGCCCGAATTGGATTGGCAAGCCCTGGCACTCTCACGGTGCAGGAGCCTTCGGCTAGTAGCAACCCCTTCTCTCGCAAGACCCTCGTCACTAGCCTCGCATCCAGCCCCTCACACACTTGACGCTTGAACGGTTCCGGTAGCACATAAAACTCATCCACCGAGGGACGGTAGTAGCCTGCTCGCTGTTGAATCGTGCGAACTTCGTTGACAGACTCGTCCCCATACACGGGCATATTCTCGATGCGCTGAAAACGAGCTTGACCGTGCTGTTCGAAGAACCTTTGCACTTGCCTGAGCGCCTGTGCTTCTTCGCCGGCACGCACTCCACCACGCTCCGTTACCCATGCCTCGAAGCATCGCTGCATGGCGGTCTCTGCCTCCCCAGGAGCCCAGCCACCAATACCCGCTTCGGCGGCCATCTCTCCCGCCAAGGCCAACAGGGCAAATCGCTTCGAGGCTCTTGAAACTTGGCCATCTGCCCCCGGAAGAGCAAAATGCGCCTCGATTGCAGAGAGCCGTGCGCTGTAGCGTTCGGCAAACGCCTCATGTCCGCCAATCTTCATCTGGTGGGCTAGATAGCGTAGCCATGCATCTCCCGCAACACCGTGCACATCCCCGGTTACTGTCCTAAGGTGCTCGGCGAGTGCCTGGCTTTTTTCGAACCCATGCAGCGTTTCGAACATGCCACGCCCCGCCCCAGCATCGGCCGGCAGGTTCAACAATCGGACCTCCATACCGGCACGGACCGCCTTACCAACCGACTCCACGTGTTGTTGAAGCGGGATTTCACCCGTGGAAACGAACAAGAGCTTCCACTCTAGCAGCCGTGCCCCCACGCCCAACTTGGTCATGCGGGCCTTGCCTTGACCATTGCCAAGCATGTAGACAACCTCGCCTACTTCGTGCGGTGCTGCCTGGTTCATTTCGTCCATTAGCAAGACACAGTCGTTATGGCCAGCGGCTACCGACTCCAAGCCGTTCGACGTGGAGCGCCACGAACGAATGAACTTGTCCGGCGGCCCATAGACGGACGCAGCCACTCTCAGGGCGGTCGTTTTCCCAACGCTACTCGGTCCAACAAGGTGAAAGCCACCGTTCTCTACGCCGAGCGGACGCAGCAACGGCCCAGCAAGTGCAGCACACACGGCAACCATGAGCCGGGAGTTGCCTGAGCACAGCCGCCCGATCTGCAAGTTCCAGTTTTCGAGCGTGCCTTGTTGTCCAAATGCGGTGCAGGCAGGAGCGGCCCCATCGAGAGCAAGCGGTTCCTCCGTAGCTCCATAGATGACGCCCGAGCGAACGTAATCATCACCATGCCAGCCGACACGGCGGACGAGTGTATGCGTCTCGGACGGGATCGCATGGGCGATGTAGTCGTGAAGCTCCAACCAGTTGTAGATCACAACCCCGTTATCGAGGAGGAGCGCTTTCAGTCGCTGGGCATCCGTTAGCCACGCCCTTTGCAGAACGATGGTTTTCGTAGCCCCGTCTGGTGACCTAAGACTGAGCTCCAAACTCCAGCCAGTGCCCTCGGCGTCTCGAAGTTGGCGCACGATCTCCAGCATGGAACAAACCTTTGCCCAGAACTCCTCCTTTGGCTTGTAGACCTCAACGGCGTTAGCGGTTTTTCGATACAGCTTGCCGGATTCCCACTCCACATCTGTGATGGGCCAAACATCTCGGTCATCCGTGCTCACGGCTGGCTCGGAGGTTTGCTCAGCTGGTTCAATCGCCTTGTCGATCAGCGCGGCGAGCACCTCGGACTCAAGACCCAGTGCAGCCACGTTTGCAGCATCCCAGCCCTTGAACTCCACGGCCTTCTCCTCATAGACCCACCCCTTCAAGCCGCAAACGGCTCGAAGTAATGCCTCGACATCAACAACCGAGATTGGCGTCGCAGGATCGTTGTCACGGATAAGTCGGCGCACGTCTTGCAGGTACTTGGCTCCAGGCTCGTCGTTGTCTGGCCAGATGACGACATCGCACCCAGCAAGCGGAGACCAATCGGACTTACTCGCAGACTTTGACCCGTTCACCGACGTAAGGACAGGCGATTCAGGGAGCATCTTCCGCAATGCCAGCGCAGCTTTTTCCCCCTCGACGACGAAGACCTTGGTCGTGTTCGTGGCTTCGGTCAGCGAAGGTAGGCCGAACAGCGGGCGCTGTCCTTCCGGCATCGTTGCCCGCCAGCTGGCTTTGCCCGCCGCATTCAATGACACGCTGAGGGGGCGAAAGGTCTTGTTGCCATCCGCCGTCCGAATACGAAGGACCGAGAAGCACAGACTGCCATCTCGGTCCCGGTAGTCGTAGCGGTCTTCCAGCGTCTCACCCCGATACACAAATTGCTCCGGCTTCAGTTCGGGGGCATGCGTCGGAATGGGTTGCACGAGACCTGCCACAACGGTTCGACTGACGTTCGCCACTTTGCGCTGCAGCGGAGAAGGCGGGCGAACCTGTGGGCGGTCGAGATCGAGCTTGGCCAGTTCTTCGACCAAGCGTCTTGCCGCAGTCGCATTGCCACATCCCCAGCAGTACGCCGCCAAGGCGATCAGATCCCCGCCTGCGCAATCGTCAGTGGCGAAATCCCCGAAGGCGCCGGTTTCGCTGTTGATGCTGAACGAACCAAGGCAGCTGTCATCCCGCTTCGGGTTGTATGCAACGAACTCCCTTCCCCGTTGTTCCCCCTCTAGGCCAAGGATATCCATGACCTCATCAAAGTGGTCAAGTGCCAAGCTGGCGACATGCGCAAACGGCGGCAGACCGCTCGTCCCTTCGATGAGGACAAGCAGTTCTTTGGCCGAACTTTGCGGTTGCGGGGCGACGCTAGCGGCATCGCTCAAGCTGCGGGAGGTGGGGGAATTGCTGAAGGCGGTCAGCGCCGTTACTGCAGGAGCCACATGATTGGGCTCGATAGATACATCATTAATAGTCATGCCGGTTCCTTTGCCTCGGGAACCTGGCTGACAAGGCACTGCCCTGTGCAGTACACGTGTGCGAAGTTCCTTTGGCAACAAAAGTTGTCAAAAGTGAACTCCACACGTGACAAGGAAGGTTGTTTGCCGACCTCGCAGGGGTGCTTCAGTGCTCAGCAGGGAGTGTAGATGAGACGGCACCCTCAATGCAAGGGGGGCGCTGGTACCGAGTGACACTCCCCTCCACTGCCGGCTGCGACGTTGGATATGTCCTCGACAGCCTCATCCACGCAGGCTATGCGGAGCCGACAAAAACCTTAGAATGCAAAAACGGCTTGGCAATCACCAAGCCGTTCTTGTCCAAATCTTGTCCAAATTTGAGCTTGGACAGAGGACGAACTGAACCGAAAACCCTGTGCCGGGCGATTGGGGCGCCACCGGATGTTGGGCTAGACGGGTGGCTTAACCCATTGATTTATCGGAGTTTTCACTCCCACTCGATCGTCGCAGGCGGCTTGCCCGACACGTCATACACGACACGGCTCAAACCACGCACCTCGTTGATGATGCGGTTCGACACGCGGCCGAGCAGCGTGTACGGCAGATGCGCCCAATGTGCGGTCATGAAGTCAGTGGTCTGCACGGCACGCAGCGCCGTCACGTAGTCGTATGTGCGGCCATCACCCATCACGCCGACGGACTTGATCGGCAGGAACACCGCAAACGCCTGGCTGGTCAGGTCGTACCAGCTCTTGCCAACGTCGCCCTCGGCGCAAAGGCCGGCAGCGGCGTCCTGTGCCGTGGCCTTGGTGCCGCGCAATTCCTCGATGAAGATCGCATCGGCACGGCGCAGCAGGTCTGCGTATTCTCGCTTGACCTCGCCCAGGATACGCACGCCCAGACCCGGGCCCGGGAACGGATGGCGATACACCATTTCGTGCGGCAGGCCCAGCGCCACGCCCAGCTCGCGGACTTCATCCTTGAACAAGTCGCGCAGCGGCTCGAGCAACTTCAGCCCCAGCGTCTCCGGCAGGCCGCCCACGTTGTGGTGGCTCTTGATCGTGGTTGCCTTCTTGGTCTTGGTGCCGCCCGATTCCACCACGTCCGGGTAGATCGTGCCCTGCGCCAACCACTTGGCATTGCTGAGCTTCTTGGCTTCGGCCTGGAACACCTCAACGAACTCGCGGCCGATGATCTTGCGCTTGGCCTCCGGGTCCGTCACGCCAGCCAGATGGCCGAGGAACTGCTCCGACGCGTCCACGTGCACGACCTTGGCGTGCAGGCGGCCGGCGAACATGTCCATGACCATCTTGCCTTCGTCCAGGCGCAGCAGGCCGTGGTCGACAAACACGCAGGTCAGCTGATCGCCAATAGCGCGGTGGATCAGCGCCGCTGCCACCGACGAATCAACACCGCCCGACAGGCCGAGGATCACCTCCTCATCGCCCACCTGCTCGCGGATGGCTTTGACGGCTTCGTCGATGTGGTCGCGCATGACCCAGTCGGCCTTGGCACCGGCAATTTCCAGCACAAAGCGCTCGAGCAGCGCGCGGCCCTGCACGGTATGCGTGACTTCCGGGTGGAACTGCACGGCGTAATAGCCGCGCGCCTCATCGGCCATGCCGGCAACCGGGCAGCTCGGCGTCGACGCCATCAGCTTGAAGCCGGGCGGCAGTTCCGTGACCTTGTCGCCGTGGCTCATCCAGACCTTGAGCATGCCGTGGCCTTCCGGCGTGGCGAAGTCCTGGATGTCCTTGAGCAGGCGGGTGTGACCATGCGCGCGCACTTCGGCGTAACCGAATTCGCGGTGGTCGCTCCACTCCACCTTGCCGCCCAGTTGCACGGCCATGGTCTGCATGCCGTAGCAGATGCCGAGCACCGGCACGCCCAGGTCCCACACGGCCTGCGGGGCGCGCAGCTGGTGGTCTTCGTACGTGCTGGCGTGGCTGCCGGACAGGATGATCGCCTTGGGCGCGAACTCGCGCACGAAGGCGTCGGACACGTCGTTCGGGTGAATCTCGCAGTAGACGTGTGCTTCACGCACGCGCCGCGCAATCAGTTGCGTGACCTGCGAGCCGAAATCAAGGATGAGGACTTTGTCGTGCATGTTGTGGAGGAATGGAATCGGCAATCGTGTCGACTTCAGTGCCAGGGCCGTAGCCCGGGGGCGGCATGTAGCCAGGTTCTTTGCGTTGCACCTTTTCTGCGCGTTCGCGTTCGCGCGCGGCCGCGGCGTCTTCACGGGCCTTCTGTGCGCGCACGCGCTCGTTGGTGCGCACGCGGCGCGACGCGGGAATCTGCACGGCAGAAAACGCCGCCAGCACCGCAGCAAACGTCGGCAGCCAGATGCGGCCGGCGCCGTCCACCGGCAAGTGGAAAAACAGCAGCCAGGCAATCACCAGCACGGCGACAGCCAGGTTCACGTGACCGACCACCTGTGCCACGGCGGTGGTCAGTTGGCCGTTGACGGTGGCGTGCCACAGCAGCCAGGCGACGCCAATCAGCGTGACGCCGAGCAGTTGGCCGTACATCGCCGGCTCCGGCTGCGGCAATTGCAGCGCGCCAAAGATGGACGTCATCGGTGAAGCCAGCAGGACGAGACCGACGCACAGTGCGACAGCCGCATCCAGAAACAGAACGAGTCGCAAAAGCGCTTTCATCATCGTCTCCAGTTGCGGGCGGCCGCCCGTGCTTCGGCCGCCGGTTGATTCAGCCGGAGCGCCCGCGCACCCCGGCGGCAGTACTGCTTGCCTTCTATCTTGTTTGTGCTGATCAACAACCGATCAGTCGCGGTGATAGTTCGGCGCTTCCTTCGTGATCTGCACGTCGTGCACGTGCGATTCGTTCATGCCAGCGGCGGTGATCTCGACGAACTGCGCCTTCTCGTGCCATTCGGCAATCGAGGCGCAACCGCAGTAGCCCATCGACGAGCGGACGCCGCCCGTGAGCTGATGCACGATCGGCAACGCTGAGCCCTTGTACGGCACACGGCCCTCGATACCTTCCGGCACCAGCTTGTCGACGTTGGCGGTGTTGTCTTCCTGGAAGTAACGATCGGCAGCGCCGTCCTTCATCGCGCCCACCGAGCCCATGCCGCGGTAACTCTTGTACGAGCGACCCTGGAACAGGAACACCTCACCCGGAGATTCGTCCGTACCGGCGAACATGCCGCCCATCATCACGGTGTGTGCGCCGGCAGCCAGGGCCTTGGCGACATCGCCCGAGTAACGGATACCGCCGTCAGCGATGAGCGGAACGCCGGTGCCCTTCAGGGCCTCGGCCACATTCGACACGGCAAAGATTTGCGGCACGCCCACGCCTGCGACGATCCGCGTCGTGCAGATCGAGCCCGGGCCAATGCCAACCTTGACGCCGTCCGCGCCGTGGTCGACCAGCGCCCTGGCTGCGTCGCCCGTGGCGATGTTGCCGCCGATCACCTGCACTTGCGGGTAGTTGTCCTTGATCCAGCGCACACGGCTCAGCACGCCCTGGCTGTGGCCGTGCGCGGTGTCGACCACGATCACGTCCACGCCGGCCTTGACCAGCAGATCGATACGCAGATCGTTATCCGGGCCCACGCCCACCGCCGCACCCACGCGCAGCGAACCGCGTTCGTCCTTCGAGGCCAGCGGGTATTCGGTAGCCTTCTGAATATCCTTGACGGTGATCAGGCCGCGCAGCTCGAAGGCCTCGCCCACCACCAGCACACGCTCCAGGCGGTGCTTGTTCATCAGGCGCTTGGCCTCTTCCAGCGTGGCGCCTTCCTTGACGGTGACGAGCTTCTCACGCGGCGTCATCTTGGCGCGCACCGGGGCGTCCAGTTCTTCTTCGAAACGCAGGTCGCGGTTGGTGATGATGCCCACCACCTTCTTGCCTTCCAGCACCGGGAAACCCGAGATGCCATGCTGTGCCGACAGCGCCATCACGTCGCGGACCTTCATGTCCGGACCAATGGTGATCGGGTCGCGCAGCACGCCCGATTCAAAGCGCTTGACCTTGGCGACTTCGCGCGCCTGTTCTTCGGGCTTCAGATTCTTGTGGACGATACCGATGCCACCTTGCTGCGCCATGGCGATGGCGAGCCGCGCTTCCGTAACCGTATCCATGGCGGCGGAGACGAGCGGAATGGCGAGTTCGATCGAACGGGTAAGCTTGGTGCGAAGGGACGTATCGCGGGGCAGGACGGCCGAATAGGCCGGGACGAGCAGCACATCATCGAACGTGAGTGCTTTCTGGACAAGACGCATAGCAATTTCCTCTAGGCGCAAAATCGGATTATACGGGAATTCGCCCCACGGTTGTAGAGACCCGTGCTATGCTCGATAAATTTTTCTTCGCGCACGCACCTCCAGCGCCCTGCGCCGCCAGCAGCCGCGCAGAATCAGCCTCGCGAGTGTTCGAATGGGGATTGGCGTATTGTGCGCCCTGCTGGCCGGGGCGATGTGGGGCATGGTGTTTATTGCGCCCCGCGCGCTGCCCGCGTTTTCACCGTGGGAACTGACCCTCGGCCGCTATCTCGCCTACGGCGTCATCGCAGCCGTTGCCGCTGCCCCGATCCTTCCCCGCATTGCCCGCAAGATTACCCGCGCCGATTGCCTGGCGCTGGTCATGCAATCCTGCAGCGGCAATCTGGTTTACTTCGTTTTCGTGGCGTTTGGCGTGCAACTGGCTGGCGTTGCACCCACCTCCCTCATCGTCGGCATCCTGCCCATCACAGTGACGATGCTTGGCCGGCGCGATCACGGCGCCGTGCCGCTCTCCCGGCTGATCTGGCCGCTACTGGTTGTCGCTGCGGGCATCGCCTGCATCAACGTCGACCTGTTCGGCCATGAATCGGTAACGACAGCCACCAACGCCCGGCCGGTCTGGCAACGCATTGCCGGCATCGCTTGTGCCGTGGGCGCGCTTTGCAGCTGGACCTGGTACGCCGTGGACAATGCCCGCTACCTGCAGCGCAATCCGCATTTCTCCAGCAACGAATGGTCTGCGTTGTACGGCATTTCCAGCGGCATTCTGTCGGCGGCCTTGACCTTGGTGGCCCTGCTCGCGGTTGGTACGAGCTGGATGCATGCCGGCGGGCGCGTCTGGGGCACGTTCTGGGCGGTCAATGCCGCCGTGGCACTCGGCGCGTCGCTGATCGGCAACAACCTGTGGAACATCGCCTCCCGACGGCTACCGCTCACGCTGTCCGGCCAGATGATCGTGTTCGAGACGCTGTTCGCGCTGGCATATGGCTTCGTGTACGACGGCCGCTGGCCGCGTCCGCTTGAGATCGCCGCAATCGCCTTGCTGATTGCGGGTGTCGGCTGGTCGGTCCGCTTGCACGCCAACGACAAGTCTGCATAAACTGGGCGCCTTGCCGGGGGGCGAGTCGACAGGCCAAGCCAGGCCGTCGGCCTAAATTGGCGAGTGGCGATCACGCCACCGGGCTCCCGTGCGCGTCGAGGGGCCGTCGTCGGGTCGGCCAGCGCGCCGTCGGCAGTCCACGAACGAGAACTTCATGAAACGACTGCACGTCCTGTTACCTGCCACCGCTGCCCTGATCGCCCTTGCCTGCCCGGTTGCCCAGGCGCAATGGGCCTGGCAATGGCGCGATGACAAGGGCCACATGGTCTACAGCGACGCCGCACCGCCGCCGTCAGTGCCGCCCAGCCGCATCATCCGCAACCCGAACAGCCGTACGGCTACTGCGTATGAAGCCCTTTCTGCACCGGCCTCTGGCGTTAAAGCGGTGGACGCGAACGGGGCAGCCAAACCCGGCCAGCCAGCCTCGGGCGTCGCGGCATCCAACCCCGATGAAGAGCTGCGCAAACGTCTGTCCGATCGCGCCAAGAAAGAACAGGACGAAGCCAGGCAGGCAGAGGCTGCCCAGCGCAAACAAGCCGAATGCGCACGCCTGCGCAACGAAACCACGTATATGCAGGATGGCCGCCGCGTCGGCTCAGTGCAGGCCGACGGCTCGATCGCCTATATGGATGACAACCAGCGCGCCGCAGCCGTCCAGCGCAACCAGGCTGCCCTGAGCGCCAACTGCAACTGATTGCCCGTTACTCGAGGACGTCGTCTTTGGGCGGCGCCTCGTTGCGCAGCCACTTCAGCCCCTCGCGCGTGCCAGTGGCTCGCACCTTCTGCACGCGCCGCCGGCGTGCGGTTTTTGGATCGGCGATCAGCGGTCCCAGTATTTCTATCCGGTCACGTGCGTGCAACGGTGCATCGGGCGTCTTGCGCTTGCCGTAGATCCCCAGGCGGCAGGTATCGATCGTCAGCTCCAAGCCATCGAGCAGGCCAGAGGCACGCACAGCGTCAGCCACCGTCGCCTGCGCCGCCACCTGCACGTTGACAAGCCGCGGCGGCGTGACCGTCGCCAGGCAGACCATCACGTCGATCACGTTGTCGGACTCAGGATTCGCCATACACCGTCTCAGCGCGTTTGACGAACGAATCGACGAAGGTGTTGGCAATCATGCTGAACACCGGCCCGATCAGCTTTTCCAGAATCACGCTGGAAAATTCGTAATGCAGGTGGAAGTTGATCTTGCAGGCGTCCGCGCGCAGCGGCGTGAAGACCCAGAAACCGGTAAACGACTTGAAAGGCCCGTCTGCGAACGTCATATCAATGCGGGTGGGCCGCGTTTGCACGTTACGCGTGCGAAAGAACTGGTGGATGCCCTTGAAGGCAATATCCACGCGCGCGTCGAGTGACGTTTCGGTCTGCTCGTAGATTTCCACGCCGCCGCACCACGGCAGGAAGTTCGGATAGTCCTTGACGTCGGTGACCAGGTCGAACATCTGTTCGGCCGAGTAGCCAATCAACACGGTTTTTTCAACGTCTGCCATGCGTCATCCGAAAGCTTTGCGCGCCGCGTCCCGGTTTGGATTGCGGCGGATTTGTTAAACTCGCCATTTTATCGCAGCGCATGCAGGGATCGTCACCCCAAGGCGCGCACCGCATATTCCAACGTATGACCATCGCCGACAACAAGAAGGCCTTTTTCGATTACTTCATCGAAGAGCGCTACGAGGCAGGCATGGCTCTCGAGGGCTGGGAGGTGAAAGCCATCCGGGCCAACCGTGCGCAGATCAAGGAAGGCTACGTCGTCATCCGTAACGCCGAGCTGTTCCTGATCGGGGCCCATATCAGCCCGCTGCAATCGGCCTCCACGCATGTCCATCCAGACCCCGTGCGCACCCGCAAGCTGCTGCTGCACGCCGAAGAGATCAAGAAGCTCATCGGCAAGGTGGAGCAGCGCGGCTACACGCTCGTGCCGCTCAACCTGCACTACACGCGCGGCCGCGTGAAGTGCGAAATCGGTCTCGCCAAAGGCAAGAAGCAGTTCGACAAGCGCGAAACCGAAAAGAACCGCGACTGGCAGCGCGAAAAAGCCCGCCTCATGCGCGAGAAGGCTTGAGCCCTTTCGCTCGCCGAGCTTTTACGCGCTCGGCCGCTGCTGCTTCACAATCGTCAACGCTGACGCAATCATCGTGCTCAGGTCGCCCATGTTGCCCGGCACGATGAGCGTGTTGCCCTGCTTGGCCAGGTTGCCGAACGCACTCACATACTCTTCCGCCACTTTCAGGTTGACGGCATCGACACCGCCCTCGGTGCGAATAGCCTGACCGATCTTCTGGATCGCTTGGGCGTTGGCTTCGGCCACCGCCAGAATTGCCGCCGCTTCGCCCTGCGCCTTGTTGATGGCGGCCTGCTTTTCCCCCTCCGATTTCTGGATGGCCGCCTCGCGCGCACCGGATGCCAGGTTGATCTGCTCTTGGCGCTTGCCTTCGGATGCGGCGATCAGCGCACGCTTTTCGCGCTCTGCCGTGATCTGCGCCTGCATGGCGTGCAGGATTTCCTTCGGCGGCGTTAGATCCTTGATCTCGTAGCGCAGCACCTTCACGCCCCAGTTCGATGCCGCCTCATCCAACGCATTGACCACGCTGTGGTTGATGAAGTCGCGCTCTTCAAACGTCTTGTCCAGTTCCAGTTTGCCGACCACCGAGCGCAGCGTCGTCTGCGCCAACTGGGTAATGGCGATCACGAAATTGCTCGAGCCATACGAGGCCCGCATCGGATCGGTCACCTGGAAGTACAGAATGCCGTCCACCTGCAGCTGCGTGTTGTCCTTGGTGATGCAGATCTGGCTCGGCACATCAAGCGGGATTTCCTTGAGTACATGCTTGTAGGCCACCCGATCGACAAAGGGCAGCACGATATTGAGCCCGGGCGAAAGCGTCGCGTGATATTTGCCCAGCCGCTCCAGAATCCAGGCGTGCTGTTGCGGCACGATCTTGATGCCTTGTGCGATCAGCACAATGGCGGCAAACAGGATGATGATCGCGAGAGTCCCCAGCTCGAACATAGAACCTCCGTGGTTGAGCTTGTTGGTTGTTTTGGATGCTATTTGCGTGCTATTTGGGAGCGACGACGAGCACGTTGCCGCGCACTTCGACGATGCGGAATTCGCCAGCGGTGGCCGGCGCATGCGGTGCCAGTTCGACATCCCACGCGGCGCCGCGATACTGCACGCGCGCGCGGCGCTCTGGCGACCAGGCATCGACACGCAAAGTCTCGCCGATATCCAGATTGACGTTGCGATTGCGGGCGGCATTCTCGCGCGTGGTCCGCCCGTAGCGCGTGCGCCGCAGCCCGACGATGCCGAACACCGCCACAATCGCGGCCACGATGGCCTGGGCGGGAAACGTAAGGCCGATCAGCGCGCCAAGTCCGCCGGCGACCAAGCCGATGGCCACCATCAGCAGATAGAACGTCCCCGTCATTAGCTCGCCGATGACGAGCAGCACGGCCAGAGAAAACCAGACGGTCTGAGCCGACATACTCCCTCTCCCGAAATCCCATAAAAAAACCCCCGCGACGCTGCACGTCTGCGGGGGCATGTCGCTCGGCCCCCGCCAGCGTTGGACGCCACCGGGCACTTCGCGTTCTTGTTGGCGCATACCCGTCAGGATACGCGCCGTGTCTTACGACACTCTAGGCCGGCATTAAACCGAACCGAGCTTCTGCCACGTGTCGATCACCGAATCCGGGTTCAGCGAGATCGACGAGATGCCTTCCTTGGCCAGCCATTCGGCAAAATCCGGGTGATCGGACGGGCCTTGACCGCAGATACCGACGTACTTGTTCATCGACAGGGCCGTGGAAATGGCACGCTGCAGCATGAACTTGACCGCCGGATCGCGCTCGTCGAAGTCCTTGGCCAGCAGCTCCATGCCGGAGTCGCGGTCCAGACCCAGCGTGAGCTGCGTCAGGTCGTTCGAACCGATCGAGAAACCGTCGAAATGCTGCAGGAACTGCTCGGCCAGGATCGCATTGGACGGCACTTCGCACATCATGATCAGACGCAGCCCGTTCTCGCCGCGCTTCAGGCCGTACTTGGCCAGCAGCTCGACAACCTTCTCGGCCTGGCCGAGCGTGCGCACGAACGGCACCATCACTTCGACGTTGGTCAGGCCCATCTCGTCGCGCACGCGCTTCATGGCGCGGCATTCCATCTCGAAGGCTTCGGCAAAGTCCTCAGCGATGTAGCGCGAGGCGCCACGGAAGCCCAGCATCGGGTTTTCTTCGTCCGGCTCGTAGCGCGAACCGCCGATCAGCTTCTTGTACTCGTTGGACTTGAAGTCCGACAGGCGCACGATTACGGGCTTCGGATAGAACGCCGCTGCGATGGTGGCAATGCCTTCGGCCAGCTTGTCGACGTAGAACGCGCGCGGGCTCGCATGGCCGCGGGCCACGCTTTCCACGGCCTTCTTCAGGTCGCTGTCGACCTGCGGGTAGTCGAGGATTGCCTTCGGGTGAACGCCGATGTTGTTGTTGATGATGAATTCCAGACGCGCCAGGCCCACGCCGCCGTTCGGAATCTGGCAGAAGTCAAACGCCAGTTGCGGGTTGCCAACGTTCATCATGATCTTGGTGCTGATCGTCGGCATTTCGCCGCGCTGGACTTCCGTGATTTCGGTTTCCAGCAGGCCGTCGTAGATCTTGCCTTCGTCGCCTTCGGCGCACGAGACCGTCACCAGCGTGCCGTCCTTCAGCAGGTCGGTTGCATCGCCGCAGCCAACGACCGCCGGCACACCCAGTTCACGCGCGATGATGGCTGCGTGGCAGGTACGGCCGCCACGATTGGTGACGATGGCCGAGGCACGCTTCATCACCGGTTCCCAGTTCGGGTCGGTCATGTCGGCAACCAGCACGTCACCTGGCTGCACGCGCTCCATTTCAGCCGGGTCGTTGATGACACGCACCGGGCCCGTACCGATCTTCTGGCCGATAGCGCGACCGGTGGTCAGCACCGGCGCCGAGCCCTTCAGGCGGAAGCGCTGCTCGACCTTGCCGTGCGCCTGGCTCTTCACCGTCTCCGGGCGGGCCTGCAGGATGTAGATCTTGCCGTCCTTGCCGTCCTTGCCCCACTCGATATCCATCGGGCGGCCGTAGTGCTTTTCAATGATGACGGCGTACTTCGCCAGCTCTGCCACGTCGGCATCGTTGATGGAGTAGCGGTTGCGGAGTTCGCCCGGCACGTCGACGGTCTTCACGCGGCCTTCTTCGCCCGGCGCGGTGAATTCCATCTTGATCAGCTTGGAACCGATCGAGCGACGGATGATCGGGTACTTGCCGGCGGCCAGCGTCGGCTTGAAGACGTAGAACTCGTCCGGGTTCACAGCGCCCTGCACCACCGTTTCGCCCAGGCCGTAGCTGGAGGTGATGAAGACGACATCCTGGAAGCCCGATTCGGTATCGATCGTGAACATCACGCCCGAGGCGCCGCAGTCCGAGCGCACCATGCGCTGGATGCCGGCCGACAGGGCCACCACGTCATGGGCGAAGCCCTTGTGCACGCGGTACGAAATCGCGCGGTCGTTGTACAGGGAGGCAAACACGTGCTTGATCTTATCGAGCACGTCGTCGATGCCGAGCACGTTGAGATAGCTCTCTTGCTGACCGGCGAACGAAGCGTCCGGGAGGTCTTCTGCCGTGGCCGAAGAACGGACCGCGAACGATGCCTCGGCGCCTTCGCGGGCGGCCACGCGAGCGTACGACTCGCGAATCTCCTGCTCCAGACGCGGCTGGAACGGTGCGGTGGCGACCCACTCGCGGATCTCCTTGCCGGCGGCAGCCAGCGCCTTGACGTCGTCGACGTCGAGGCTGGCCAGACGCTGCGAGATGCGTTCCGTCAGATTGTTGTGTGCAAGGAAATCGCGGAATGCCAGTGCCGTGGTGGCAAAACCGCCCGGAACGCGCACGCCGGCGCCATCCAGCTGGGAGATCATCTCGCCCAGCGAAGCGTTTTTACCGCCGACAACCTCGACATCGGTCATCCGCAATTGCTCGAACGGCAGCACATAGGCGCCGTCTTGCGACAGGTTAGTCATACAAGCCCCTAAACTAAGTGAAAAACCGGTCGGATGCGCACGGGGCTTTCTTCTTGTCGTCTGGCCGCGCGAATCGCTTGGCTAAATCATCCGGAAGCCCTGCCAGGACTGCCGCGGTGGCATTGCCTGGCAGGCGATTGGCCCGAATTGCTTAGCTAAACGATCGCCGCTATTCTACCGTGCCGCAGCACGATTTCCTGCCGGCGTGCTGGAAAAACCCCTCGTTTTCGATGACCGACCTCGCCACCGCATCTCCCAACCGCACACCGTTCCGCACCGTTTTCATCGTGTCGGATGGCACCGGGATCACCGCAGAAACCTTCAGTCACTCGATCCTGGCGCAGTTTGAGATGAAATTCCGCCAGGTGCGGATCCCGTTTGTCGACACGATCGACAAGGCGCACGTTGCAGTCGCAAAGATCAACGAGGCCTTTCACGTCGAAGGGGTGAGGCCGATCGTCTTCACCACGTTGGTGGATGCCGAGGCAAACGAGATCGTCCATCGGGCCAAGGCCACCATCCTGGACATGTTCCAGACCTTCATCGAGCCGCTCGAGAGGGAGCTGAACCTCAAGTCCACCCACGCCATCGGCCGGTTTCACCAGAACGCCGACACCGAGGCGTACAAGAACCGCATCGAAGCGATCAATTTTTCACTTGCCCACGATGACGGCCAGTCACACAAGAACCTGGCCGAGGCGGATGTGATCCTGGTGGGGGTATCGCGTAGCGGCAAGACGCCGACCAGCCTGTACCTGGCAATGCAATACGGCGTGAAATCGGCCAATTACCCGCTCATTCCGGACGATTTCGAGCGCGGCAAGCTGCCCACGGTGCTGTACGACTACAAGAACAAGATTTTCGGCTTGTCGATCGATCCACAGCGCCTGTCGGAAATCCGCAATGAACGTCGCCCAGGCAGCAAATATGCCGCGCTGGAAAATTGCCGGTATGAAGTCAACGAAGCCGAATCGATGATGCGGCGCGAGGGCGTCAAGTGGCTATCGTCGACGCACAAGTCGATCGAGGAAATTGCCACGACGATCCTGCAGGACATCAAGATGGATCACAACAACTACTGAGCGAGCACGCTCAGACCTCAGACACAACGGCCGGCCTTGCACCGGCCGTTTTGCTTTTCTGCGGCCCAGTCAGGCGCGATCGCGCACCCAGTTGCCACCATGCGCCGCGGCTTGCGCTGCTGGCGATGTTTCCAGGTAGGCCAGCGCCTGCTCGGTCGATCCCTCGTGATGCGGCGTATAACTGGGCCGGAAATAACGCAACGCGGCCCCCAGCATTTTCCAGAACGATGGCAGGCAGTTGCGCCGCGAGCCGTGCCACCAGCCACGGACAAAGCCAGGGAACTTGCCCGCGCCCGGATCCCGCTTGTACATGAAGCGAAAGCCCGTCACCAGGAAGTACAGCAGCAACAGGATCGTGGTCAGCATGTGGAAGCAACGTTCGAGATACGTGCCGCCCATGTGCCGGAAGATGTCGAACGCGACGGTGCGGTGCTCGACCTCTTCTGCGCCGTGCCAGCGCAGCAGGTCGAGCATGACGGGATCGGCGCGGGCGGCATCCAGCCCCTTTGCGTTGAGCACCCAGTTGCCCAGATAGCCGAAAAAGTGCTCAAGCGCGGCGATGATGCCCAGTTGCTGCCGCAGCCAGAAGCGCGTGTGGCCAATCTTCAGGCCCAGCGGCTGTTCGCCGAGCACCTTGGAGAAGAGCCAATCGAGGCGCTTGGTGAAGGGCTGGGTGTCGATACCGTGGTCTTTGTAGTAATGCGTCAGCACGCCGCCATGCGAGCGCGAATGGACCGCCTCCTGGCGCAGAAAGCCCTCCGCGTCGGCGCGCAGCTTCGTGTCGGTAATCAGCGGCAGCGCCTTGTTGTAAACGCGGCAGAACCACAGTTCGCCGGCGGGAAACAGCAGGTTCAGGATGTTGATGATGTGCGTGCTGGACGGATCGCCGGGAATCCATTGGATGGGCGTGTCCTTCCAGTCGAAACGGACGTGGCGGGCCTTGATGAAGTAATCGGGCGCGGTCATGGTGGTCTCCTGATGTTCTTGTCTGCGGGCTCAATGCCCCGCCATGCTCACGCGCGCGATCAACCGGCTGAGCCACTGCGCATAGCGCGAGATGAAGCGCGACGAATGCGCCTCGATGCCGATCGTGACAACAGGCTTGTTGCGCTGAACCGCCCTGAACATGGCTTTCGCGACGGTCTGGGGCTTGAGGCCGCGCAGCTGGTAGAGCTTGGTCGCGCGGGCGCGCAGTTGGGCCTGTTGCGCCTCGGTCGTGCCGGTGTAGACGGTGGAGGCCATGATTCCAGTCTCGGCAAAACCGGGGCAGATGGCCGACACGCCGATGCCCTGCCCGGCAAGCTCGCCACGCATGCATTCGGACAGCATCAGCACCGCGGCCTTTGTCGTTGCATAGGCGGCAAGATCGCGCGATGGTGCAAAGGCCGCCGCCGATGCAGTGTTCAGGATGTGCCCGCCCTGCCCGCGCGCCACCATCTGCTTGGCAAACAGCCGGGCGCCATGGATCACGCCCCACACGTTCACGTGCAGGATGCGTTGCCAATCGCGCTCGGACGTGTCGACAATGCCACCCGCCATGCCGATGCCCGCGTTGTTGACGACGATGTCGGCGCCACCCAACTCCTTGCCGACCCAATCGACCAGCGCTTCCATCTGCTCGCCGTTGCCGACGTCGACGGTACGCGCCCACGCCTTGCCGCCGGAGAGACGGATGAGTGTGGCCGTGCGTTCGGCATCTTCGGCGCGGATATCGACAGCCACGATCGCCGCACCCTGCTCCGCGAATTCCAACGCCGCGCAACGGCCAATGCCGCTGCCAGCCCCCGTGATGACGGCCAGCTTGCCGGAGAACGGCTTGCGACCGCCCTGCTGACGCGCGCGTTGCAGTGCTTCGGATTCCGGCTTGCCCTCGGCATGCTCGATCAGCTCGCGCGCCATTTCCGCCATGCGTGCGGCATGCGTGACGGGCAGCCAGTGCCGCGCTACCACTTCGCGGCGCCAATACTGCGGCACCCAGCGCGAGAGATCTTCAGACAACGCTGGGCTGACGTACTTGTCGAGGGTCGGCACGATCACCTGCACGGGCGCGTGTGCGACACGGTTGCGCGGCGTGAACAGGCTGCGGATGAAATTGGCACGATACAGCGAGACACCGCGCACGCCATCGGCCGTCTGCGTGGCGCGCGGCACGATGGCGGTCTTCTCCACGCGACGCAGCACACGCGGCCACGCGCGCCCGAGCCACAGGCGCCAGCTGAGCTCCGGCACGATCGGCAAATGGAACAGCAGCACGTACCACGAGCGCACGAGCTGCCCCAGCATCTTGCCCAGCGACGACGGTGTCGGCCGCAACAGCCGCGCGCGCATCCAGTGCCCGACGTGGTCCAGGCATGGGCCCGAGCACGACGTGTATGACGCGATGCGTCCACGCAGGCGCGCTTCCGTCACGAACTCCCACGACTGGATCGAACCCCAGTCGTGCGCGATCAGGTGCACGGGTTTGCCTGGGCTCAGTGCATCGATCACGGCGATGAAGTCGTCGGTCAATCGCGCGAAGGTGTAGTTGCGCATTCCCTTGGGCGAACTCGACTTGCCGGCGCCGCGCACGTCGTAGGCAATGACGTAGTAATCGCGCGCGAGCAGCGGTGCCATCTCGTGCCAGACCTCGCTGTTGTCGGGGTAGCCGTGCACGAGTACGACGGTCGGATGCGCCGGGTCGCCCCAGGTCTTGGCGGCGAGTGAGACGCTGCCGGATTGCACGGTGCGCTCGGCGTATTCCTTGGTCGGAAACGCTGCAGCCGGCTCGAACAATGCCAGCGGAGCCTCTTCAAGAAGCGTCTTCATGTGAGCCTCCTCGCGCATCAGGCGGCGCGCTGCTGCGCAAGCTGGCGTTGCTGCCAGCGGCGCACGTGCGGCAGATCGTCGTCGAGCCAGTAGGCGTCGTCTTCGGTGATGACGAGCAGCTCTTCGAACTTGGCACCGACGCCATGGAAACCCAGGTGCGGCTCAACGGCCCACAGGCCCGGCACCGGTGCGTGTTCCGATCGACGATCGATCGACCACAGCGGCGACCATCCTTCCTGCTTGCCGCTACGCACCTGGTCGAGGATCAGATTGCGCGTGGCATTCAACCCGAACCGCGCAACGAAACGCGGCTTGGATGGGCTGTCGAGCTTGGCCACACGATGCGCCAGTACTTTGAATGGATACGCCTTGTGGCGTGGCTCCACGCCCTGCTTCATGCAAAGCTGGTCCACCGCACGGGCCACATCCGCCATCGACCGACGCTCGCGAATCAGGCGCACGATCAGCTCACGATGCGCCATCAGGTCGTCCTGCAGCTGGTTGAGGATGGCGTTTTCGCCGAGGCACATGGCATAGCCCACATCGGCGATCACGCCATTGCGCACGGGCGCCACGTCGAGGATGACCGGCATGTTCTCCTCCAGCCGCCGCGACGACGGAAAGAACGCCAGGTTGAAGCCGGCCATGTGCGTGAGGCCTGAAAAGCCCTGGAATGCCGTGCGATCGCCAAACCAGGCGAACGGCTTGTGCAGCCAGTCGTGCACGCCACGATCGCCGAGCCACTCAGAGAGCAGCTTGGCTGCGTCCTTCTCGGTCATACCCGGGCGAAGCATGCCGCCGACGGCTTCGACGCACGCGTAGGCGAGTTGCTGGATTTCGCGAAACTGGGCGAGTTCGTCGACATGGACGCGCGCCAGGGTGGGGTTCGGCATGCCGGTCTCCTTGAGTGTGGGTATCGAGGGTGCTCAATGGCACCGCGCCCAATGTTCCATTACTCAATGGCAAAGTCAATGCGGGACTTTTCTGGCGTTTGAAAACACCATGTGACCGGTAATCGACAGCAAACGGAGAGGTTTAGCCCGCGCGGCGTTGTCGCACAGCCTCAAACAGACAGATGGCTGCTGCGGCAGCCACATTGAGCGATTCCATGCCGCCCGGTTGCGGAATCGTCACAGGCGTCGTCACGGCAGAAAGCCATTCTTCTGACACGCCCGCACCCTCGTTTCCGAACACCCAGCCGACGGGCGCCTTGAGCGGCACGTCAAATACAGCCTGCTTGGCGTGCGACGACGTCGCCAACAGCGGCACCTGAAGGCGCGAATGCACGCTCTCGAACGTGCAGTGTTCAACGATGTTCAGGTGGAAATGCGCGCCCATGGCGGCGCGCAACGTCTTGGCCGACCACGCGAACGCGCAGCCCGGCGTCATGAACACATCACGCACGCCGGCAGCAGCCGCACAGCGAAGGATAGACCCGACGTTGCCAGCATCCTGAATGCCATCAAGAATCACGCAGTCCGCATCAATGGTTTGCGGCAACTTGCCTTCCGGCGTTTCAACCAGGGCCATCAGATCAATGCCGTTGACGACGGTGGTCAGTTGGCCAAACAGGTTGTCGGCCAGCAGGATGACGGTGTCCGGATCGACACGATCCAGCACCGCAGCCACTTCCGGGTGCCGGATATGGCGCTCCGACACCAGGCATTGCGCTGGCGTGTGGCCTGCATCCAGATACGCCACAACCAGATGCACGCCGTCGAGCACGGACTGCCCTGCACGCCGACGATGCTGGGTTGAGCCCGAAAGCGCCTTGAGATGCTTGAACACCGCGTTGTCGCGGGAAGTGATGTGCTTCACGAATGGGCCCAGCAGAAAAAGGTCAGTCGTCCCAGGCGCTGCCTGCAGCGGTGGTGTCGGTGCTGATCGCGCTCATCCCCTCCAGCGCACGACGCACGGGCGCGAACGAACGGCGATGATGCGGCGTCACGCCATGCTGGTCGATCGCGGCGAGATGCTGCGGCGTGCCATAGCCGGCATGGACGTCAAAACCGTAGAGCGGAAACTCGGTATGCAGCGCGGCCAATTGGCGATCGCGCGTCACCTTCGCCAGGATGGATGCCGCCGAAATGGCCGGCACCAGCGCATCGCCCTTGACGATGGCCTCCACCGCAAACGCCACCTGGGGGCACCGATTGCCGTCCACCTGCACGAGATCAGGCAGCGTGCCCAATGCGGCCACGCCGTGCACCGCACGCTGCATGGCGAGCATGGTCGCGTGCAGGATGTTGATGCGGTCAATTTCCTCGACGGTAGCTTCCGCGACATGCCAGGCGAGCGCCTTTTCGACGATCTCCTCGTAGAGCGCTTCACGCTTCCTGGCAGTCAGGATCTTGGAGTCGGCCAAGCCCTTGATCGGCTTGCGCGGATTGAGAACGACCGCCGCAGCCGTCACTGGTCCGGCCAAAGGCCCGCGACCAGCCTCGTCCACACCACAGAGGATGCGACGCGCACGCTTGGCCGCCGGCTCTTGCGAGAGCAGCAGGCCTAGCTGATCGGGATTGGGTTTGCGGGAAGCCATGGATTCAAAGCTTACCGCGACCGCGCAGCAGATCGACCACGACTTTCGCGCCGATCTCCGCCATGTTCTGCTTGAGCGTCAGGTGCATCTGCGTGAAGTGTTCACGCAGGAACATGGCGTTGCCATGGTCGCTCAGTTGCAGCAGCGTCTCGCGTGCGAGTGCCTCAGGCGTCGCGTCATCTTGCAGCAGCTCCGGCACGACAAAGCGGCCGGACAGGATGTTCGGCAGCCCCACGTACGGCAGATAGCCCTTGCGCTTCATGATCTGCGCCGTCAGCCAGGGCACCTTGTAGGTGATGACCATCGGCTTCTTGTACAACGCTGCTTCCAGCGTGGCCGTACCGCTGGCAAGCAGGATGACGTCAGCCGCTTCCATGGCGGCGTGCGACTGGCCATCGACGACCCACAGATGCAGGCCTGGGTGCTCCGCGCGCATCGCATCAATGCGTTCGCGCAGCGTCGCATTGGCCGCCGGCAGCACGAAAGCCAGATCCGGTTCGACCGCCTGCATGCGCGACATCGCCGCAAACAGCGTGGGCCCGAGATGCTTCACCTCGGAATTGCGGCTGCCCGGCAGCACCGCCACGACCTTGCGGCCCAGCGGCAGCCCCAGGCGCGTGCGAGCGCCCTCCACGTCCGGGACCAGAGGAATCTCGTCCGCCAGCGGATGCCCAACGTACGTGGCCGGAATGCCGGCCTTGGCGTAAATCTCAGGCTCGAACGGGAACAGGCAGAGGATATGGTCGACGGCGCGGGCGATCGTCTTGATACGGCCGGCTCGCCACGCCCAGATCGATGGGCTCACGAAATGCACCACCGGCACACCCGCCTGCCGCATGGCGATCTCGACGTTGAAGTTGAAGTCGGGCGCATCGACCCCGATGAAAGCCAGCGGCGGCTTCTCCAGCAGATCTTGCTTCAGCTCCTTGCGGATCGAGAGAATCTCACGCAGTTGGCCGAGCACCTCAACATAGCCGTTGACCGACAGCTTGTGCATCGGCCAGTTCGACTGGAAACCCTGCTCCGTCATGCGGGCCCCGCCGATGCCGTTGTAGGCAATGTCGGCAGGCAGTTGTGCGTGCAACCCCTTGAGCAGCAGCGAGGCCAGCAAATCGCCGGAAGCCTCGCCGGCCACCATGCCGATGCGGCGCACCGGCGTGGTGTTCTGAGGCTGCTCGCTCAACGCACGATGCCGCGCTTGGTGGCGGCAATGAAATCAGCAAATGCGGTCAACACCTCGCGCGTGGGGGCGTCATCCGTCTGAGCGATCTGCGCGGCGATTTCCGTCTTGGCCTGATCAAAGCTCAGATCGCTCTTGTAGAGCAGCTTGTACGCCTGGCGCAGACCGGTGATCTGCTCGGCAGTAAAGCCGCGGCGGCGCAGGCCTTCCACATTGATGCCGTGAGGTGCGGCCTTGTTGCCGCCCTTGTCGCTGGCGGCAATCACGAACGGCGGTACATCTTGCACCAGCGCGGATGCGCCGCCCAGCATGGCATGCGCGCCGATGCGCACGAACTGGTGCACGCCCGACATGCCGCCGAGGATCGCCCAGTCGCCCACTTCCACGTGCCCCGCGATCTGCGCATTGCTCGAGAACACCGTGTGGTTGCCCACGCGGCAATCGTGCGCGATATGCACGTAGGCCATGATCCAGTTGTCGTCGCCGATGGACGTGATGCCGGCATCCTGCGCAGTGCCGGTGTGGATCGTGGTGAACTCGCGGATGGTATTGCGATCGCCGACGATCAGCTGCGTCGGCTCATCGCGATACTTCATATCCTGTGGGCGGCCGCCCACCGATGCGAAGTGGCCGATGCTGTTGTCACGGCCCAGTGTCGTGTAGCCCTCGATCACCGTGTGGTGGCCGACGCGCGTGCCTGCACCCATCCGCACGTTCGGGCCCACGACCGTAAACGCTCCGATCTCGACGCTCGAATCGAGTTCGGCCTTCGGATCGATCTGCGCGGTCGGGTGGATCTTCTGTGCTTGCGTCATGCCTCGCCCTTGGACTTGTCTTCGCGCACGGCACACATGATTTCGGCTTCCACGGCGACTTCGCCGTCAACCTTGCCGTACACCTTGAACTTCCACATACCGCTCTTCGAGCGCAAAAGCTCAGCCGTCATCACAAGCTGGTCGCCCGGGATCACCTGCCGCTTGAAGCGCGCACCATCAATGCTCACGAACAGGTAGAGCTGGTTTTCCTTGCGCTCGTGATCGGCCTCGCCGAAGGTCAGCAGCGCAGCGGTTTGCGCCAGCGCCTCGAGCATCAACACGCCTGGCATCACGGGGTGGCCAGGGAAGTGCCCGTTGAAGAACGGCTCGTTGAACGTCACGTTCTTGATCGCCGTAATCGACTTGCGCGGCTCCAGCGAGATCACGCGGTCAACCAGCAGCATCGGGTAGCGATGCGGCAGCAGGTCGAGAATCTTTTTGATATTGAAATCGCTGACGACGCCGGGGGTCGCGCTCGTCGCATTCGTTGCTTCGGTCATGATTGTTGCTGCAGGTCTTTGACCCGCTGTTCGAGTTGTTGCAACCGTTCGCGCATGCGCGTCAGGCCTCGGACGATGGCCGCGTTACGCTCCCAGTCGCCATGCGGCATAAATGGGAAAACGCTGGTGAAATGGCCACCGGGCTTGGTGATGGATTTGGTAATGGAGGTGCCGCCCGAGACGGTCACACGATCAGCAATGGTCAGGTGGCCGGCAAAATTGGCCGCGCCGCCGATGATGCAGTAGCGCCCGATCTTCGTGCTGCCGGAAATGGCAGCGCAGCCGGCGATCACGGTATAGGCACCCACGTGCACGTTGTGCGCGATCTGCACCTGGTTGTCGATCTTGCAGCCTTGCTCGACCACCGTATCGGCCATCGCACCGCGGTCGATGGCGGTGTTCGCGCCGATCTCCACGTCGTTGCCAATCACGGCCCGGCCGACCTGCGGAATCTTCACCCATTCGCCGCCCTGCGGACCGAAGTCGGGTGCAAAACCGAAGCCATCCGCGCCGATCACGACGCCGCTATGCACAATGCAGCGTGCACCGACCACGCAGCCGTGGTAGATCGACACGTTTGCGTAGAGCAACGTGTCATCGCCAATGCGGGCACCGGCGCCAACGAAACTGTTGCCGGTGATGCGCACACGCTCGCCGAGCACCGCGCCAGCTTCGATGGTCACGTTCGGGCCAATGGAGCACGACGCCGGCACCGTTGCGCCCTCTTCTACGCTGGCCGTCCGGTGAATGCCGGGCACAACGGGGCGCGCCGCCAGCGCAACAAAGCGCTGGGCGACACGAGCAAACGCAGCATAGGGGTTGGCAGCGATGAGCCAGTTCCGGCCAGCAGCGTGGCCCTGGCTTTCGAGCGTTTCCAGATCACGGGGCGACACGATGATCGCCCCCGCACCGGAACTCACAGCCTGATTGAGGTACAGCGGATTGGAAAGAAAAGCGAGCTGATCGGCGCCCGCTTGATCCAGCGGCGCGATCGACTTGACGATCAGGCCTGCGTCACCCTGGACGGTCGCGCCGAGCGACGCAGCAAGTTCACCAAGCGAAAACGACATGCGAACAACCTCATTTGGCCGATTGCGAATTCAGCGCCTTGAGCACTTCGTCCGTGATGTCGATGCGCGGGTTCACGTACACGGCCTCCTGCACGATCAGGTCGTACTTGCGCTGCTCAGCAATCGAGCGGATCACGCGGTTGGCGCGCTCGAGCACCTGGGCCAGCTCTTCATTGCGGCGCTGGTTCAGATCTTCGCGGAATTCGCGTTGCTTACGCTGGAAGTCACGATCCAGATCCGACAGTTCACGCTGACGGCGGGTGCGGTCGGAATCGGCCAGCACGGCCGAATCCTTGTCCAGCTTGTCGGACATGCCCTTGAGCTTGGCGGCCATGTCCTGCAGTTCGCGGTCGCGCTTGGCGAACTCGGTTTCCAGCTTGGCCTGTGCGGCCTTGGCGGGCTGAGAATCGCGCAAGATGCGCTCGGAATTGACAGCAGCGATGCGCGCTTCCTGCGCCGTGGCCGGCAGCGCAAAGCTGGCTGCGGCAAGTGCGGCGAAAGCAGCGGACACGCCCATGCGGGACAACGTGAGGCGCGTGGATTTCATGATGAATGCAGTCATTAGAATGCAGTCCCGATCTGGAACTGGAAGCGTTGCGTTTGATCTTCGGTCTTGCGCTTGATCGGGAAGCCCATGCTGATCTTGAGCGGGCCGATCGGCGACAGCCACGACAGACCGAAACCAGTCGAGTAGCGCATGTCGCCCAGCTTGTACGGCTGGCCTTCGGCGAACACGTTACCGTAGTCAAAGAACGTGAACAGGCGAACCGTGCGGTCCACGCCCGAACCCGGCAGCGGGAAAATGAATTCCACATTGCCAACGAACTTGCTGGCACCGCCGATGGCCACGCCATTGGCGTCGCGCGGGCCCAGCGTGCTGGTTTCGTAACCGCGCACCGAACCGATACCGCCGGCGTAGTAGTTCTTGAAGACCGGGAAGTCCTTGCCGCCGTAACCGTGGCCGTACCCGATTTCGTTGTTGAACGCCATCGTGAACGACTTCGACAGCGGATAGAAATACTGGTGCTGATAGTACGCGCGGAAGTACTGCAGATCGCCGCCCGGAATACCGAACTCCAGGTTGGCCTGCTGATAGCGACCACGCGTCGGCACCAGAGCGCTGTCACGCTGATCCTTAGACCAGCCGATGGTGATTGGGAAGTTGTTGGTGATACGGCCGTTCTTCGCGACGTAGTTCTGGTAGGCCAGCGGCGTGTTGGCCGTCACGTCGATGGTCGTGCGCTCGTAGCCGATGCCGAAGAAGACGGTGTCGGTTTCCGAGAACGGCACGCCGAACTTGACGTTGCCACCCTGTTGCACGACACGATAGTCCTGGTCACCCGTGTAGTACAGCGGGCGGTACGTGCGGTAGTACAGCTCGGTTGAACGGCTGATGCCATCCACCGTGAAGTACGGATCGAACTGCGTCACGGCAATGGTGCGGTTCGACTTGGACGTGTTCACATCCAGCCCGAGGCTCGTGCCCGAGCCGAACACGTTGTCCTGACGGATACCCGCCGACAGCACCAGCTTGTCGGTCGACGAGAAGCCCACGCCCAGGTTGATCTGGCCGGTCGGCTTTTCGGTCACATTGACGTTCACATCGACCTGGTCGGTCGTACCCGGCACGTCTTCCGTCGTGATGTTCGCATCGGTGAAGTAGCCTGTGCGGTTCACGCGGTTCTGCGAAAGCTGCAGCTTCTCGCCGTCGAACCACGAGGCTTCCATCTGGCGCATTTCGCGGCGCACGACTTCGTCGCGGGTCTTGCTGTTGCCGACAACGTTCACGCGCCGCACGTACACGCGGCGGCCCGGATCGACCACCAGCGTGAGCGCAACCGTGCGGTCCTTCTGGTTGATCTGCGGCTGCGGGTTGATGGTGGCAAAAGCGTAGCCGTACGTGCCCAGCAGATCGGTAATCGACTTGGTCGTCGACGACAGTTTGGCCGAAGAAAACACATCGCCCTGCTTGAGCTTGATGAGCTTCTCCATCTCGGCCTGCTTGCCCAGCAGCTCGCCGGTCAGCTTGATGTCCGATACCTTGTACTGCTCACCCTCGTGGATGTTCAGCGTCAGGTAGATGTCCTTCTTGTCGGGCGTAATCGACACCTGGGTCGACTCAATGGCGAATTCCAGGTAGCCGCGGTCCAGATAGAACGAGCGCAGCGCTTCCAGGTCAGCCGTGAGCTTCTGCTTGGAGTACAGATCGTTCTTGGTGTACCACGACAGCCAGTTCGGCGTGGACAGTTGCATCTCGTCGCGCAGGTCGCCTTCCTTGAAGGCCTTGTTGCCGACGATATTGATCTGGCGAATCTTGGCGGTGGGGCCTTCGTCCACCGTGAACGTGATCGACACACGGTTGGCATCGACCGGCGTGACGGTGGTCGTCACCTCGGCCGCATAGTAGCCGCGCGAAACATACTGGCGCTTAATTTCCTGCTCGGCGCGGTCGATGAGCGACTTGTCGTAGTAACGGGCCTCAGCCACGCCCACGCCGCGCAGCGTACGACGCAGCGCTTCCTTGTCGAACTCCTTGAAGCCGATGAACTCGAGCTGCGAGATCGCCGGACGCTCTTCCACGCGCACCACCAGCACGTTGCCTTCGGAGCGGATCTGGACGTCCTTGAAGAAGCCGGTGTTGTAGAGCGCGCGAATCGATTCGGCGCCCTTCTCGTCGGTGAAGGTCTCACCCACCTTCACGGGCAGATAGCCGAACACGGTGCCCGGCTCGACGCGCTGCACCCCCTCCACGCGAATGTCCTTGACGACGAACGGCTCCACTGCATGAGCCTGACCGGCAGTAACGGTCAGCACGGAAGCCGCCAGCACGCTGAGCGGGAAGCGATGTTGTCTGATCAATCTAATCCCCTAGTTGGATTCAATCGGAATCCACTTCTGAGTGTTTTCAAAACCCTGAGTTGCCCGCTCACGCCGGTGGCAACGATGCGGCTTACCGAACTCACTTGAATACGGTCTAGCCTCGAGTCAGAAACAACCGACTCAAATCGTTGTACAGGGCGAGCGAAGTGAGAAGCAGGATGCAGGCGACGCCGATCTTCTGAAGGACTGTTTGCCAGGATTCCGGCACGGGTCGGCCAGTCAAAAATTCCACGCAATAATACAGCAAATGCCCCCCATCCAATACCGGAACGGGCAATAAGTTCAGTACGCCGAGACTCACGCTGATCAACGCGAGAAAGCTCACAAACGTCTGCCAGCCAAGGCTTGCCGCCTTGCCCGCAAAGTCAGCCACCGTGATCGGTCCACTCAGGTTTTGCAGCGACGCCTGGCCAATGATCATCTTGCCCAGCACCTGCAGCGACAGCACCGAAGTCCGCCAGACCTCGCTCACGGCATGGCCCAGGGCGGCGACCGGCTCATCCCGGATCATCGCCGTTTCCACCTTCTGGTTGAGCTGCGCGCCGAGCTTGCCGATCTTCGGGCCAGTGGGGTTCTTGGCAACGGTGTCTGCATCGGGCCGAACCGGCAACGTCATGGGCTGATCGTTGCGCAGGATATCGATCGACGCGTTCTGCTCCGGCATGGCGCGGATCTGGCGGATGAGGTCCATTGCCTGATCGGCGGGCTGACCCGCGAAGCGAACGATCTGATCGCCGGCCCGCAACCCGGCACGTGCCGCCGCACTGCCAGGCAGTACGTCGACGATGGTGACCGGACCGCCAAGCAGGCGCAAACCAATCTGGTCAATCACGTCGGCCTGCGGCGTACGGGCGGCACTCGGCAAGCCCTGCAGGCGGACGGTACGCTCGACTCCGTCAGTGCCGCGCACTTGCACAAGCGCGTCGCGCCCTGCGATGCCAGCCGAATACAAGCGCATGCGGACATCGCTCCAGCTGCGCACGGGCGCAGGTGTTTCATCGTCCGTACCGATGGCGATCACCCGGTCCCTGGCACGCAGGTCGGCCTGAGCGGCAATGCTGCCCGGCGGCGGCGCGCCGAGGATAGGCAACGGCTCGATTGCTCCGACCCATGCCAGCAGCGCATAGAGCGCAATTGCCAGCAAGAAATTGGCGATCGGGCCAGCCGCCACGATGGCGAATCGCTTGTAGACCGGCTGATGATCGAAGGTACGCGGGAGATCTTCGGGGAGGATGGGCGGGTCTTTCTCCGGATCCCGGGAACCCTCGCCCAGCATCTTGACGTAGCCGCCCAGCGGAATGGCGCAGATCGTCCATTCGGTGTGGTCGGGCCCACGGCCGACACGGCGGAACAGCACCTTGCCAAAGCCAACGGAAAACCGGAGCACTTTCACGCCGCACAGACGCGCGACGCTGTAGTGGCCCAGTTCATGAATGACGATCAGTACCGCGATCGCAAAGACAAACGCTAAAACGGTCTGCAAAACCTTCTCCGGATGCACTGAAGGGCACGTGCGGGGCTGGCCCCGCGCGAAGCCGCTATGTTACCCGCTTGCTCTGACGGGGCGCTTTCACGCGGTCGGCAGTTGCGCGCATACGGTCGCGATATAGCGTGCGGCCTGCTGACGTGCTTCGGCGTCGGCCGCAAAAACGGTGTCGAGCGAGTCGGCGGGCACGATGGAAGTGCGCGCGAGCGTATCGTCCACCACGGCAGCAATCTCTGTGAACCGGATGCGGCGCTGCAAGAATGCTTCAACAGCCACCTCGTTGGCTGCGTTCAGTGCAGCAGGCGCCGTACCACCGGCGCGCAATGCATCAAAAGCCAGCGCCAGGCACGGGAAGCGACGCAGGTCCGGCGCCTCGAACGTCAGCGCGCCCGTGGTGACGAGATCGAGCAGCGGAACACCGGCTTCGATGCGCTCGGGATACGCCAACCCGTAGGCAATCGGCGTGCGCATGTCGGGGTTGCCGAGCTGTGCCAGCACCGAGCCATCGTCGTAGCCGACCATCGAATGGATAACACTCTGCGGATGGATCAGGACTTCGAGATGCTCGACCGGCACACCAAACAGCCAGTGCGCCTCGATCACCTCCAGCCCCTTGTTCATCATGGTGGCGGAATCGACAGAGATCTTGCGCCCCATCACCCAGTTCGGATGCGCGCAAGCCTGGTCTGGCGTGACATCCGCAAGAGAATCCACCGCGCGCGTGCGGAACGGACCACCCGATGCTGTCAGCACGATGCGCGACACACCACGCGCGAACTGCGGAACTTGCTGCGGCAAGCATTGGAAGATGGCGTTGTGCTCGCTGTCGATCGGGAGCACGGTGGCGCCATGCTGACGCACGGAATCCATGAAGAGCGCGCCGGACATCACCAGCGCCTCCTTGTTGGCAAGCAGCACGCGCTTGCCGGCGTGCACGGCGGCAAGCGTCGGGCGCAAACCTGCCGCGCCAACGATGGCCGCCATCACGGCATCGCAGTCGGGGTGGGCGGCCGCCTCTTCCAACGCTTCAGTGCCAGAACGGATTTCGATGCCGGCAGCATCTGCGCCCAGTTGGTCTCGCAATGCATCCACTGCTGCTGCCGAACCGAGCACCGCCATCTTCGGGCGGAACTCGCGGCAGAGCACCGCGAGCTTGTCGGCCTGCGCATTGGCGGTCAGCGCAAAAACGCTGTACTTGTCGGGATGACGGCGCACCACGTCGAGCGTGCTGTCGCCAATCGAGCCAGTGGCGCCAAGAACGGTCAAACGCATCATGTTCGGACGCCTCAGGAAATCAGCAGCGCAGCCAGCGGAAACACCGGCAGCAACGCGTCGATACGATCGAGCACGCCGCCGTGGCCGGGCAACAGACGGCTGCTGTCTTTCATGCCGACTTGACGCTTGAGCAGGGATTCAAACAAATCACCACCGACGCTCGCGGCTACCAGCAAGATGGTCAGCCCAAGGGCGGTGACCGCGCCGCGCTGGTCGAACTCGTGAGAGAACCACGTCGGGGCAAACCAATGCGTGATGCCAGCCACGGCGGCAATCACCACAACCAGCACGGCACCGCCGATTGCACCTTCCCACGATTTGCCGGGGCTGATGGTCGGAGCAAGCTTGCGGCGACCAATGGCCTTGCCGACAAAATAGGCCCCCACATCGGCCGCCCACACGAGCAACGCCACCGAGAGCAAAAAGGCGACACCGTGCGTGCGCAATTCAACGGCGCCATGCACGAACGCCGGCAGCATCACCAAGCCCAATAGCGTGAACACGACGCGACGCGTGCCATGCAATTCGCGCACGCCGCCCGCGAGCAGCCCCCAGGCGATCACCCACGCGATCACCGCACCATGGAACAGCGGCTGCACATCACCCCGAACCGGAATGTCATGCCAGGCGATCGTCAGCATGACGACAAGGACCGCATAGAGAATCGGCCCCCACCAGCCCGGCAGGCGCACGAGACGCCCCCACTCCCACGCGGCGAGGGCTGCAAACACCGTCACGAGCCCGGCCAGTCCGGCGGGCGGCGCGAAAAACAGAATGGGCAGGATGACAATCAGCAGGCAGACAGCGGTAATGACGCGAGTCAGCAGCATGTGTCAGGCTCCGGCAGATAGCGCGGGGGGAACATCGGGCTCGAGCTGCGCGCTGGTACGGCCGAAGCGGCGCTCACGGTTGCGATACCACGCAAAGGCGCGATCGAGTTCTGCGGCATCGAAGTCGGGCCAGTAGCGATCGGTGAAATACAGTTCGGAATAGGCAAGCTGCCACAACAGGAAGTTGCTGATGCGCTGCTCGCCACCGGTGCGGATGAAGAGATCCGGCTCCGGCGCGTAAGACAGCGCCATGTACGGCGCAAGCATCTCTTCCGTGATGGCATCGGGCGCAATGCCGGGCTGCGCCGCCAACAAGGCGCGCATGGCCTGCAGGATGTCCCAGCGCCCGCCGTAGTTGGCGAGGATCGTGACGGTCAAACCGGGGTTGGCAGCCGTCTTGGCCTCAGCTTCGCGAATCAAAAGCTGGATGCGCGGGCTGAACGCAGACAGATCGCCCACCACGCGCAGGCGGATGCCGTTGTCGTGCAGCTTGCTCACTTCGCGGCGCAGCGCCGTCATGAACAGCTTCATGAGGAAGGTGACTTCCTCGGCAGGACGACGCCAGTTTTCGGAGCTGAAGGCAAACAGCGTCAGGTAACCGACACCACGGCGTGCCGCCGCTTCAACGGTTGCTCGGACGGCATCGAGGCCGCGGCTATGCCCGGCCACGCGCGGCAGGCGCCGTTCGGTAGCCCAGCGGCCGTTACCATCCATGATGACGGCAACGTGACGCGGCGTATCGGCGGTGTCGGGCACCGCCAGTGTGGAACTGATATGCATGAATCGGGCTTCCCACCGCATGCGCCCAATGCGCCGACGGCGGGAGACGGCCTTACACCGTCATGATTTCCTTGTCTTTCTCGGCGACCAGCTTGTCGATCTCGGCGACGAACTTGTCGGTCAGCTTCTGAACGTCGTCTCCGCCGCGACGCTCGTCATCTTCGGAGATGGCCTTGTCCTTCACCAGCTTCTTGAGCTGTTCGTTGGCATCGCGACGCAGGTTGCGCACGGCGACCTTGGCATCTTCGCCCTCGCCCTTCACAACCTTGGTCAGCTCCTTGCGGCGCTCTTCGGTCAGTGCGGGGGTCGGCACGCGAATGATGTCACCCATGGTGGCGGGGTTCAGGCCGAGGTCCGCTTCACGGATGGCCTTTTCGACGGCTTGCACCATCTTCTTTTCCCACGGCTGCACGCCGATCGTGCGTGCGTCCACCAGCGTCACGTTGGCAACCTGGCTGATCGGCACCATCGAGCCGTAGTAGTCGACCTGCACGTGATCGAGCAGACCGGTGTGGGCACGGCCAGTACGGATCTTGGCCAGATCCGTCTTCAGAGCCTCGATCGACTTCTGCATCTTCTGCTCGGCATTCTTTTTGACATCGGCGACGCTCATACTTCCTCCGAACGATAACGGCGGTCTGCCGAACTTGTGCCCCGGAAAACGACACAGGGCACCGGCAAGACCAAAAAGACAATAGGCGATTTTACATGGAAGCCGCTCGCCAACGCCATTTACGCTGGGGCAGCGAACGGTAAAAAAGGTGCCCGCAACCAGGCTTGCCGCCAGCTTTAGACGTGCACCAGCGTGCCTTCGTCTTCACCCAGGATCACACGCTTGAGCGCGCCCGGCTTCTGAATCGAGAACACTTTGATCGGCAGCTTCTGGTCGCGGCACAGCGCAAAAGCGGTCGCATCCATCACCTGCAGGTTGCGCGAGATAGCCTCGTCGAACGTGATGGTGGTGTAGCGGGTAGCGCTCGGATCCTTCTTCGGATCAGCGGTGTAGACGCCGTCCACCTTGGTGGCCTTGAGGACGATCTCGGCGCCGATTTCCGAGCCGCGCAGCGCGGCTGCGGTGTCGGTCGTGAAGAACGGATTGCCGGTGCCGGCCGCGAAAATCACGATCTTCCCCTCCTCCAACTGGCGGATCGCCCGGGGACGGATGTACGGCTCGACTACTTGGTCCAGGCGCAGCGCCGATTGCACGCGACCTTCGAGGTTGGCGTGGCGCATGGCGTCCTGCAGGGCCAGCGCGTTCATCATGGTGGCCAGCATGCCCATGTAGTCGGCCGTGGCGCGGTCCATGCCGGCAGCTCCGCCCGCAACACCGCGGAAAATGTTGCCACCGCCGATCACCACTGCCACTTGCACGCCCAGCTTCACGATTTCAGCGATGTCGTTGACCATCCCCTCGATGGTGCTGCGGTTGATGCCAAAGGCATCGTCGCCCATCAGGGCTTCGCCGGAAAGTTTGAGTAGAACGCGCTTATAGGCAGGCATGGAGATCCTCGTGACGATTCCTGGTACGGGAAACAGGAAAGGGGAAATGACGCTGCGGATATGACAACGATGGGCAAAGCGGGGACTTCGCACATCCCGCAACCTTCTTGCGCGGAAGCCGTCAGGAAATCCCCCAACGATGCCCGCGCAAGCAGGCTGCACCTGCAAACAGGGCACCTTTCGGTGCCCTGTTTGTTCGGCATTATACGGCTGCGCCGATGGTGGAAACGACGCCTCCCGGCCTGCGCCGGAAGGCGAATCGCCGCACCATTGGAAACGGCCGTCGCAGCATTACGCCTGTTGCTTGGCAGCGGCCACCTGGGCAGCCACTTCAGCAGCGAAGTCGTCCTGCTTCTTCTCGATACCCTCGCCCACCACGTACAGCGTGAAAGCCTTCACGGTCGTGTTGGCAGCCTTGAGCATCTGCTCAACGGTTTGCTTGTCGTTCTTCACGAACGGCTGGTTCAGCAGCGAGACTTCCTTCAGGTACTTCTGCACGCTGCCTTCCACCATCTTGGCAACGATTTCCGCCGGCTTGCCCGATTCCGCCGCCTTCTGCTCAGCAACGCTGCGCTCCTTGGCGACCAGCTCGGCCGGCACGTCGTCGGCCGACAGCGACACGGGCTTCATGGCGGCAGCCTGCATTGCTGCGTCCTTGGCCGCCACTTCGTTGCCTTCGAATGCCACCATCACGCCAATGCGGGTGCCGTGCAGATACGAAGTCAGCTGGGTGCCTTCGAAACGCTGGAAGCGGCGGATCGTCATGTTTTCGCCGATCTTGCCGATCAGGCGGGTACGCACGGCTTCCACCGTCTCGTCGCCGATCGACAGGGCCGACAGGGCCGCCACGTCAGCCGGGTTCTTCTGAGCGATCAGCTTGGCAACATCGTTGGTGAAGGCCAGGAAATCGTCGTTCTTCGAGACGAAGTCGGTTTCGCAGTTCACTTCGACCAGAGCGCCCGTAGTGCCCTCGACGAACGCGGCGACCACGCCTTCAGCGGTGACGCGGCTCGAAGCCTTGCCGGCCTTGTTGCCCAGCTTCACGCGCAGGATCTCTTCGGCCTTTTCCAGGTTGCCTTCGGCTTCGGTCAGGGCCTTCTTGCACTCCATCATCGGCGCGTCGGTCTTCGCGCGCAGCTCTGCAACCATGCTTGCGGTAATTGCCGCCATTCTCATGCTCCTTGTTTCAGATCGTCGTCCGGTCGCAAGCGGATTCTTCGCTTCGCGCCGGCCTGTCGTCCGGTTTCCATCCGGCCGCCCCCACGAAATACGACGCGCGCGGGGCATCCGAATGACAAATTTCAAAAAAAAGGGGCGTTTGTTACGCGCCCCTGTCCGGCCTTAGGCCCGATGCTTTGCACCGGGTGCGGCCTGGCACGCGTCCCGCGCAATCAAGCCGCGGGCGCACGCCTTCTTGTCTTTAGCCTTCTTGGACTTCGACGAAGTCGTCACCACCGCGAGCGGCTTCAACCACTTCCTGGACCGCGTTGGCGCGGCCTTCCAGAATCGCGTCGGCCACGCCGCGCACGTACAGTGCAACAGCCTTGCTCGAGTCGTCGTTACCCGGGATGACGTAGTCGATGCCTTCCGGCGAGTGGTTCGTGTCCACCACGCCGATCACCGGAATACCCAGCTTCGCAGCTTCGGTCACGGCAATCTTGTGGTAACCAACGTCCACCACGAAGATGGCGTCCGGAATGCCGCCCATGTCCTTGATGCCGCCAATGGACTTCACCAGCTTGTCCATTTCGCGCTCGAACATCAGCGCTTCCTTCTTGCTCATGGTTTCGGTCGCGCCGGCTTCCTTGGCGACTTCCATGTCCTTCAGGCGCTTGATCGAGGTCTTGACCGTCTTGAAGTTGGTCAGCATGCCGCCAAGCCAGCGGCTGTCGACAAACGGCATACCTGCGCGAGCAGCTTCCTCAGCCAGGATCTCGCGCGATTGACGCTTCGTGCCGACGAACAGGATGGTGCCCCGGTTGGCTGCCAGTTGGCGCACGTACTTCAGTGCGTCCTGGTACATCGGCAGCGTCTTTTCCAGGTTGATGATGTGAATCTTGTTGCGATGGCCGAAGATGAAGGGGGCCATCTTGGGGTTCCAGAAGCGGGTCTGGTGGCCAAAGTGGACACCGGCTTCCAGCATTTCGCGCATGGTCACGGACATGAAATTCTCCAGTCGGGTTAGGTCTAAAGCCGCCTCAGACATCTTTCGCATGCGATACGAAAAACACCCGCGGTGAAGCGGCTCGCGATTTCAAGCGCCACCGGCCACACGGCCAGCGACTGCTTAGCCAGCGATTATAGCGGCAAAAACCCAATCGACTCAAGACCTTCCAAGCATTCGCAACGAACGAGCTGAGGCTGGCGCCCAGCGCCCGAAAACCCCGGCCGGGGCGCTTTGGTGCGATAATTCACACTTTAGCCACGACGCGGCGCTTCGCGCGCCTGCGTGCAGAAAGAGTCACAGCATGGCCGTTACCATTCACACCGCCGAAGACATTGCGCACATGCGCGTAGCCTGCCGGCTTGCGTCCGAAGTTTTGGACTACATCACCCCGTTCGTCGTGCCCGGCGTGACCACGGGCAAGCTGGACCAACTTTGCCATGCCTACATGCGTGACGTGCAAGGCACCGTGCCGGCACCGCTGAACTATGCGCCGCCGGGCTACCCCCCCTTCCCGGCATCGATCTGCACGTCGGTCAACGATGTGATTTGCCACGGCATTCCGGGCGACAAGGTGCTCAAGAGCGGCGACATCGTCAACCTCGACATCACGGTCATTACCAAGGAAGGCTATTACGGCGATACCAGCCGCACCTTCGTTGTTGGCGAAGGGTCAATCTTGGCCAAGCGCCTGACGCAGGTGACGTTCGAATGCATGTGGAAGGGCATCGCCGCGGTGCGCCCGGGCGCACGCTTGGGCGACATCGGCCACGTGATCCAGCAACATGCTGAAGCCGCCGGCTATAGCGTGGTGCGCGAATATTGCGGCCACGGCATCGGCAAGAAATTCCACGAAGATCCGCAGATCCTGCACTACGGCCGCCCCGGCACGGGGATGGAGCTGAAGGCGGGCATGATCTTCACTATCGAACCGATGATCAACGCGGGCAAGCGCGACATCCGCACGATGCCTGACCAGTGGACCGTCAAGACGCGCGACCGCAGCCTGTCGGCGCAGTGGGAACATACGCTTCTGGTGACGGAAACCGGCCACGAAGTGCTAACCGTGTCGGCATTGACGCCCCCGGCACCGGAATTCGTACACGAAGGCGCGCCGGCAACGGCCTGATCCTCGCGGGCGAGCCGCACCGTCAGCGGCAGCACCGTCACGCTGATCTCGCCTCGCACCGGCTCAACTCTTGCAGCGACCGGCTCGTTCCGGTCGCTGTTTCATTCACGCTCCGCTCATGCCCTCCGCTGCCGCCGCCCCTGCCGAAGACGCCCATCCGCGCGACGCCCTGAAAGCTGAGCGCGCGCACCTGTTCGCGCAGTTCGACCAGCACGCCAATGTTCAGCAGCTCGTGACCAAGCTGGCGCGGGCGGTCGACCGTGCGCTCGTACGGCTCTGGCAGGAAGAGCAGATGCCTGGCGACTGCGCGCTGATTGCCGTGGGCGGCTACGGGCGCGGCGAGCTGTTTCCGCATTCTGATGTGGACATCCTCCTGTTGCTGCCAGGCACCGCAGACAAGGCATTGGAGGCCCGGCTGGAGGCCTTCATCGGCCGCTGTTGGGACATGGGATTGGACATCGGCTCGTCGGTGCGCACGGTCGACGAATGCATCAGTGAGGCCGCACAAGACGTAACGGTACGCACGTCCTTGCTGGAAGCGCGCCTGCTGACCGGCGACGAAGGCTTGTACCGCACGTTTGAGACGCACTATCAAGGCCACCTCGACGCGGCAGATTTCTTCCAGTCGAAACTGCTGGAAATGCGCCAGCGGCATGCCAAGTACCAGGACACGCCCTATTCGCTTGAACCGAACTGCAAGGAAAGCCCCGGCGGCCTGCGCGATCTGCAAGTCATTCTGTGGATGACGCGCGCAGCAGGGTTCGGTTCGAGCTGGAACGAGCTGCTGGCCAACGGCCTGCTCACGCGCCGCGAAGCGCAGGAGCTGGCAAGCAATGAGCGCCTGCTCAAAACCGTGCGTGCGCGTCTGCACCTGCTTGCCGGGCGTCGGCAAGACGTGCTGGTGTTCGACCTGCAGACGCAACTGGCCGAATCGTTCGGCTACCGCCCGACCACCGCCAAGCGCGCGAGCGAACAGCTCATGCGCCGCTATTACTGGGTCGCCAAGGCCGTCACGCAGCTCAATACCGTGGTGCTGCAGAACATCGAAGCGAAGCTGTTCCCGAGCGAGCTGGGTATCACGCGCAAGATCAACGATCGTTTTGTCGAGCGGCAAGGCATGCTCGAAATTGCCGACGCCGATCTCTACCAGCGCGAGCCGACGGCCATTCTTGAAACGTTCCTGCTGTACGAGCAGACGCGAGGCATCAAGGGATTGGCAGCCAGCACGATGCGCGCGCTCTACAACGCGCGGACGTTGATGGATGCCAAATGGCGCAAGGATCCGGCCAATCGCGCGCTGTTCCTGTCGATCCTGCAGCAGCCGCAGGGCATCACACACGCGCTGCGCCTGATGAACCAGACCAGCGTGCTCGGCCGCTACCTGGTCAACTTCCGCCGCATCGTCGGGCAGATGCAGCACGACCTGTTTCACGTCTACACGGTCGATCAGCACATCCTGATGGTGGTGCGCAACATCCGCCGCTTCGCCATCGTCGAGCACACGCACGAGTTCCCGTTCTGCAGCCAGTTGATGGCGAACTTCGACAAGCCGTGGGTGTTGACCGTGGCCGCGCTGTTCCATGACATTGCGAAAGGACGCGGCGGTGACCACTCCGTGCTCGGCATGTCCGACGCGCGGCGCTTCTGCAAGGAACACGGCATCGCCAAGGAAGATGCCGACCTGATCGTCTGGCTGGTCGAACACCATCTGACCATGAGCCAGGTCGCGCAGAAGCAGGACCTGGGCGACCCGGACGTCATCCGCCAATTTGCCGATCTGGTCGGCACTGAGCGTCGGTTGACCGCGCTGTATCTGCTGACCGTTGCCGACATCCGTGGCACCAGCCCGAAGGTGTGGAACGCCTGGAAGGGCAAGCTGCTGGAAGATCTTTATCGCATGACGCTGCGTGTGCTGGGCGGCGCCACCACCGACCCGCACGCCGTGCTCGAAGGCCGCAAGGAAGAAGCGCGCGCGCTGCTGCGCCTGGCCGCACTCGACGACAGCGCGCACGAGGCCTTGTGGAAGCAGCTCGACGTGGGCGTGTTCCTGCGTCACGACGCGCGCGACATTGCCTGGTTCACGCGGCACTTCTACAACCGCGTCGACACGACGATCCCGATCGTGCGTGCACGCACTTCACCGGCGGGCGTCGGCCTGCAGGTGGCGGTGTATTCGCCGGACCGGCCCGATCTTTTCGCACGCATCTGCGGCTACTTCGAGCGCAAGAGCCTGACGATTCTGGACGCGAAGATCCACACTACCAAACACGGCTACGCGCTCGACACCTTCCAGGTGGCCGACCCCAGCAGCGGCCTGGTAGAACCCGGGCATTACCGCGACATCATCACGCTGGTCGAGCACGAGCTGGCCGAGCAGATCTCGCGCGAAACCGCCCTGCCCGAGCCGCCGCGTGGGCGCATCTCGCGCCAGTCGCGCAGCTTCCCGATCAAGCCGCGCGTCGACCTGCGCGCGGACGAGCGCGGCCAGTATTACCTGCTCTCCATTTCTGCCACGGACCGCACCGGTCTGCTCTACGCCATTGCCCGCGTGCTCGCGCACCGTCGCGTGTCGGTGCACACCGCGCGTATCAACACGCTCGGCGAGCGCGTGGAAGACATCTTCCTGGTCGATGGCACTCGCCTGACCCAGGACAACAAACTGCAGCTCGAGCTTGAAAGCGAGCTGCTTGATGCGCTCGCCATCTGAGCGCCAGCCTTACCGGTCTAGATTCATGACTACCGATTCCGATGATTTCCCCGGCGACGACGACAAGCGCGGCGCCAGCGACCCGACTCAGCGCGCTACCCGCCCGGGCAAGCGCGCCACGCTCGGCGTGCGCCGCGACGACGAAGGCAATGCCGTACGTTCCACGGGCAAGCCGCTGCGCTCGTCTGACCTGAACCGCGAGCGCCAGCCGCTGCGTCCATCGCAGCGCCGCCCCAAGCCGGAAGAAGGCGCCGGTAAGCCGCCGCGCCCCGCACGTCCTCCGCGCCGCGACGACGACGGCCAGACGCGCGACGCCAAGCCGCGCCGCGCGCAAGGCGATCGCCCACCGCGACGCTTTGATGACGAGCGTCCTCCGCGTCGATTCAATGACGAGCAACGCCCGCCCCGTCGCGCTGACGATGAGCGACCTCCGCGCCGCTTCGAAGATCGGCCGCCTCGCCGCTTCGACGACGAACGTCCGCCGCGTCGTTTCGACAACGACCGCCCTCCCCGACGTTTCGACGATGACCGTCCGCCGCGCCGGTTCAACGACGATCAGCGCCCGCCCCGTCGTTTCGATGAAGACCGCCCGCGCCGCTATGGCGACGATCAACGCGCGCCGCGCCGTGACGGCGATCAACGCCCTCCACGACGCTTTGACGATGAGCGCCCGCCACGCCGGTTCAATGACGAACAGCGTCCACCGCGTCGGTTCGACGACGAGCGTCCTCCACGCCGGTTTGAGGATCGCCCGCCGCGTCGCTTTGACGAGGACCGGCCCCCGCGCCGCTTCGATGACGAGCGGCCGCCGCGCCGGTTCAGCGACGACCAACGTCCGCCCCGTCGCTTCGATGACGAACGTCCGCGCCGCTACGGCGACGATCAACGCGCGCCCCGCCGTGATGGTGACCAACGTCCTCCGCGACGCTTTGACGACGAGCGCCCGCCACGCCGGTACGGTGACGACCAACGCCCGCCGCGCCGATTCGACGATGAACAACGGTCACCGCGGCGCTATGGCGACGATCAACGCGCGCCTCGTCGTGATGGCGGCCAACGCCCGCCGCGTCGTTTCGATGACGAACGCCCGCCGCGTCGTTTTGACAACGATCGTCCGCCGCGCCGCTTCGAAGATCGTCCGGCCCGTCCGCAACGGCCCGAGCGCGAGCGTGAGGAACGCGCTCCGCGTCACGCCGAGGAGCAGGCACCGCGCCCGGCGCAGCAAACCGAATCGAGCGGGTTGGTCCGCCTGTCCAAGCGCATGTCCGAACTGGGTCTGTGCTCGCGCCGCGAGGCTGATGAATGGATTCCGCGCGGCTGGGTTCTGGTGGACGGCGAGCCCGTCACCGAACTGGGGTCGCGCGTCAAGCCGGATGCGATGATCGAGATCCATCAGTCGGCGCGCTCCGAGCAAGGCGAGCGCGTGACCGTGCTGATGCACAAGCCGGTCGGCTACGTGTCGGGCCAGGCAGAGGACGGCTATCAGCCTGCCGTTTCGCTATTCGTGCCGGAAAACCAGTGGGAAGGCGACCCCACGCGCAAGCGCTTCGCGCCCTGGCAGCGTCGGGCGTTGGCGCCGGCTGGCCGACTGGATATCGATTCCACCGGCTTGCTGGTGTTGACGCAGGACGGCCGCGTGGCACGCCACCTGATCGGCGAGGATTCGACGGTCGAGAAGGAATACCTGGTGCGCGTGGTGTGGGATTCGCCGAACGGCCTGGTTGAGCGCGATATCTCCAAGGTTTTCCCGGAAGAGTTGATGGAGAAGCTGCGCTTTGGCCTGTCGCTCGACGGCGAAGAACTGAAGCCCGCGAAGGTGAGCTGGCAGAACGAAGAGCAGTTGCGTTTCGTGCTGCGCGAAGGCAAGAAACGCCAGATCCGCCGCATGTGCGAACAGGTGGGACTGGAGGTGGTGGGCCTCAAGCGCATCCGCATGGGCAGCATTGTGCTGGGCGACCTGCCGGTCGGTCAGTGGCGCTTCCTGGGGCCGTTCGAGAAGTTCTGAGGCTGCCTCTGCCACAAAGAAAAAACCGGCCAGCGCGCAATGCGCTGACCGGTTTTTTTTATGCCTGCCGTCTAGGTCACAGACGCGGAGCCTGGCAGGCTGCCCCCGTGGTGTTGGCCGATGCGGGCATGCCAAACACCGCTTGCGCACCGCAACGCGAGCCGAACATCTTCGCCTGGTCGTGGCCCACGCCAACCACTTCGTGCGCTTGGTGGTTGATGCGCCTGCGCCCCGCCATGTGCCGCTCGTAGCGCCAGTAGTTGCGTGCGCGATCCAGGCGTGTCGGGCCCTCCGCCTCGGCACCGCAGAGCTTGTCGAGCACGCGGTGGTTCGGGTCGTTGTCGCTGGTGCCGGCGAGGTAGGTCACGTGGCGCTGTGCATATCGGTTGAACAGCTGCCGGCCAGTCTTGCCGGCTGCATACGGGACCATATCGACCATGCCGTACTTGTAGTGATCGTAGTCCGGGCAGACGCGGGTGCTGTAACGCGCGAAGCCCTTGCCACGCGGACGCTCCGGCGTGAAATACAGATACGACGACGGATTGGCGACCACGTATTGCAGATCGATGCCGCGCTTGCGAATGGCTTCGTCTATGTTGTTGAGCACGGCGTAGCGCTGCACGATCTGGCCGCCGCCCGAGTGACCTGCCACCGTAACGCGCTTGACGTTAGGTGCACGCGCCGGGTCAGTCACGTACCCGATCAGGTCATCAAGCACCTTGAGCGAGCTCAGATCGGTGTACGGTGCGTTGGTGGCGTTGAAGCCGCCGATCCAGCCATCCACCGACCAGACCGGCATGCCGTCGAAACCCTTGCCCTCATCGGGCGTGCCAGGAAAGTTCGGGGCAATCAAAAGGACTTCGTCGGGGTTGCGGCCGCTGGCCGCAAGCAGATCGGCGCCCGCGGTGTAGTAATCGTTGCCGTTGCGCTGCAGACCGTGCTGCACGAATACGACTTCGCGGATGCTGCTCAGATCACCATCGAGCGGATGGTTGGCGTAGACGGGAAAATCATAGGCCCCGGCATCCGTGCCCAGATGCACGCGTTGCCAGACCGGGCCCTGAGGCTTCTGGGCAACCGGTGCGGCCGCCGTCGTTTCAGGTGCCTGCGGCCCCGCGCACGCTGCCAACCCCAGCATCGCCGTCATGGCGACCCCAAGCGCCAGCCCGCGCCAGCCCCTCAAACCATCGCGCTTCATATCGTCTCCGTTGTGGATGAAACACGCGCCCACCCGCCCCCGCAGGTGCGACGCTCCCGCAGTCTCGATCAGTCGTCGTAATTGGCGGGCAATTCCGGGAACAGCACTTCGGTAAAGCCGAACCGGGTGAAATCCTTCACGCGCATCGGGTACAACACGCCCTGCAGGTGATCGCATTCGTGCTGCACGACACGGGCGTGGAAACCCTCGGCTATGCGGTCGATGGCATGACCGTGCTGATCGAAGCCGGTGTAGCGCAGGCGCGTGTGGCGCGGCACGACGCCACGCAGGCCCGGCACAGAGAGGCAGCCCTCCCAGCCGTCTTCCATCTCGTCCGACAGCGGCTCGATGGTGGGGTTGATCAACACCGTCTTCGGCACCGCCGGTGCATCCGGATACCGGTCGTTGCGATCGAACCCGAAGATGACGACTTGCAGATCCACGCCGATCTGCGGCGCCGCCAGGCCAGCACCCCGCGCCGCATCCATGGTGTCGAACATGTCTTCAATCAAGGCCGTCAGTTCGGGCGTATGGAAACGCTCGACCGGCTTGGCGACGCGCAGCAGACGGCTGTCGCCCATCTTGAGGATGTTTCGGATCATGCCTGGTCTCCCGCCGGTTTTTTTAACAGCGCGAGCATACCCGCTTCGTCCAGAACCTTCACGTTCAATTCTTCGGCTTTGGCGAGCTTGCTGCCGGCTTCTTCTCCGGCGACCACATAGTCGGTCTTCTTCGACACCGAACCCGATACCTTGGCGCCCGCCGCTTCCAGCATGGCCTTGGCTTCATCGCGCGTGAGGTTGGGCAATGTGCCGGTCAACACGACAGTCTTGCCGGCCAGCACGCCTTCTTCGGCGGCTTCAGCCGGCATGGCGGCAAGCAGTTCGTCGCGCAGTGCGTCGAGCCGCTCCAACTGCGTGCGATGGTCGTGCGAGCCCAGCCATTCGAGCAGCGATGCAGACACATCCGCCGGCAGCCCGGCCAACTGATCGGACTCCACGCTGGCCAACCGGGCAAGCGTTGGCGCTGCCACAGCCAATTGCTTGGCACGCGCGGCTGTCAGCTTGGGCACGCCAAGCGTGGCGTACAGCTCGGCTGTCTCCAGTTTCTCGCGCAGCTTCGCGTTTGGCGCGTGCTCGCCCTGCGGTGCAACACCGGCTTCCAGCAGCGCATCGAGCGCCTGCTGGTTCTTCTGTTCGGCAAAGAAATCGGCGATGGCTTCGGCCACCGTGGCACCCACGTCGGGCAGCGCCAGCAGCAGCGGCGCCGGCGCGCGCCGGATGACGGCCAGACTGCCGAGCCAGTCCGCGAGCGTCTTGGCGGTCGATTCGCCCACGTGGCGAATGCCGAGCGCAAACAGGAAACGCGCCAGCGGCGGCGTCTTGCTGGCCTGGATGCCTTCCAGCAGATTCTCAGCCCACTTGGTGGCGATCTTGCCGGCAGCGACGGTTTCCGGTGTCGCGCCATCGCGCTCATCTGCGCGGCGCTTCATTTCCAGGAAATCTTCGAGCTTGAGTTTGTACAGGTCCGCGATGCCGTGTACGTAGTCCAGCTCGACCAGGTTGTCGATGTATCGCTCGCCCAGGCCTTCGATGTCCATCATGCGGCGGCCGGCAAAGTGGCGGATCGCCTCTTTACGCTGTGCCGAGCAGAACAGCCCGCCTGAGCAGCGGGCCACCGCCTCGCCCTCTTCGCGCACGACGTGCGAACCGCACACCGGGCACGTCTTCGGCAGTTCGAACGGCGGGTACTTCGGCCGCTGCTGCGGACTGAACAAATCGCTGCCCGGTACGTCATCCATTGGCCGGCGATCAAGCACCACACCCACCACCTCGGGGATCACGTCACCGGCGCGCCGGACGATCACGGTGTCGCCAACGCGCACATCCTTGCGGCGCACTTCGTCTTCGTTGTGCAGCGTCGCATTGGTGACCGTCACGCCGCCAACGAACACCGGCACAAGCCGCGCCACCGGGGTGATGGCGCCCGTGCGACCGACCTGCACGCCAATCGATTCGACGGTGGTCAGCGCTTCCTGCGCCGGATATTTGTGCGCGACTGCCCAGCGCGGCTCACGCGTGCGAAAGCCGAGTTCGCGCTGCAATGCGAGTGAATTGACCTTGTAGACCACGCCGTCGATATCGAACGGCAAGCTGTCGCGCTTGGCGCCGACAGCCTCATGGAACGTGACCAGCCCGTCTCCTCCCTTCACCGCAGCGCGCTCCGTGCTGACCGGAAAACCAAACGCCTGCAACGCGTCGAGCATGCCGGAATGCGTGTCGGGCATGCCCTGCCAGCCGACGACCTCGCCCAGGCCATAGGCGAAGAAAGACAGCGGGCGCTCAGCCGCCATCTTCGGATCGAGCTGGCGGACGGCGCCGGCCGCGGTGTTGCGCGGATTGACGAACGTCTTGTCGCCGCGCTCGCGCTGGCGGGCGTTGAGCTTTTCGAAATCATCGCGGCGCATGTAGACCTCGCCGCGCACTTCCAGCACGTCGGGCACATGGCCGCCAACAGGCGACAGCCCGAGTGGAATCTGGCGGATCGTGCGGATGTTCTGCGTGACGTCTTCGCCGGTGGTGCCGTCGCCGCGCGTGGCGGCCTGCACGAGATAACCGCGCTCGTAGCGCAGGTTGATCGCCAGGCCATCGAACTTCAGCTCAGCGGCATATTCGACGGGCGGGTCCGTGTCATCGAGGCCCAGTTCGCGGCGTACGCTGGCGTCGAATGCGCGCGCGCCGTTGGCGGTGGTGTCGGTCTCGGTGCGGATCGACAGCATGGGAATGACATGCCTGACCGCCGCAAATTCGGGCAAGACAGCCCCGCCGACCCGCAGCGTGGGCGAGTCCGGCGTCTTCAGCTCAGGATGTTTGGCTTCGAGGGCTTCCAGCTCGCGATAGAGCCGGTCATATTCAGCGTCGGGCACGCTAGGCTGATCGAGCACGTAGTACTCGTGGGCGTAGCGGTTCAGCTCGGCGCGCAGCCACGCTGCCCGCGCCTCGGGCGTGGCGCCGGACGCGGGTTTCGCAGTCTTGCTCATCGTGCGTCCGTCAGTGGCTGAACAAGCGCACCGCGGTGCTGGAACCGGCCGGGATGCCGCGCGATTCGAGCTTGTCGTACAGCACCCGCAGATGCTTCTGGATGGCGACGAACGATTGCTCCGTCAGCGGACGCAGGTTGTCATCCACCACCTGCGCACCCATGCGCTGCGACAGCGTGTAAGCGTATTCGCACACCAGCTTGAACGGCTTGCTTGCCTCTTCCGCCACCGGCACATCAAGCAACAGCGTGATCTGGCGGCCGGCCTTGACGGTCAGGTCATCGCGCAGGAAATTGGTATCGCCGAACTGCAGCGTGAACAGTGCGCGCTGCACACCGTCAGCGCCCGCGTGGAAGCGTGTGAAACGCGTGCCGTCGCGCGAAAGCACGAGGCCGTCTTGCGTGGCCACCGTCTGCACGTATGCCGCCGACCAGGGCGCCCCATCGGAGATCACACTCACGCCCAGTTGCACATCACACTCGGCGGCAAAGGCGTCGAGTTCGCGCGCATTGGAAATCGTCTCGCTCATATCCGGAAGCTCGGGCACGGCATCAGCCGCTTCCGACAGCGGATCAATCGCGTTGATGAATTCAGAGAACTCCAACGCATTCAGCGGGCCCGTGCGGTTGGCCAGTTGCACGGCCACTTGCACGTCAAGGTAGCGCTGACCGGCGCGAATGGTTTCCCACGCATTGGCGGCGGGGTTCAAACCTTCCACGTGGATCTGCTTGGTGCCTGCGCGGCGCAGCTTGCCCAGCGCCGGCAGCAGGCGATCGCCCGACACCTCGCGGTCCGGATGCAGCGGCACAATGCAATCGATCAGCGGATCGATCACGCCATTTGCCGGCTCAAGCGAACCCGGCGCCGGTTCTGCAACCTCTTCCGTCTCGGCGGCTTCGAGCGCAGCGTCGTCTCCCGAAGGCGTGAGTTCAGCGCCGATCACGCCGGCTTCGGTTTCGGCACTGCCCGTGGCGGGCGTGTTCGCCTTCGCCGAGAAGCCGGGCTCAAGACGCGGTTCAACGCGGTTGGCGTCGTCACGGTCGCCACCCAGGGCGGGTTCGGCGCGCTCGGTCCAACCGTCGCCGCGCGGGGTCTCGTCGGCGGGCGGGTTGTACGCCTCGGGGCGGCGCGCCTTGCGGATCTGCCACTGGTTGTACACAACGATCACCAGCACAAACACCACGCCGGCGCCCAGCAGGGCCATCACCAGGTTGTTGTCCTGCATTTATGCTGCCTCCGCCATGGTCAGTGCGGCATCCATATCCACCGCCACGATCCGGGACACACCTTGTTCCTGCATGGTCACACCGATGAGCTGTTGCGCCATTTCCATCGCAATCTTGTTGTGAGAAATAAAAACGAATTGAGTCTTGTCGGACATGCGCTTGACCATGTTGGCGTAGCGCTCGGTATTGGCGTCGTCCAGCGGCGCGTCCACCTCATCGAGCAAGCAGAACGGGGCCGGGTTCAACTGGAACATCGCAAACACCAGCGCTATGGCGGTCAGCGCTTTCTCGCCGCCCGACAGCAGGTGAATCGTCGAGTTCTTCTTGCCCGGCGGCTGCGCCATCACCTGCACGCCCGCGTCGAGAATCTCTTCGCCGGTCATCATCAGCTTGGCCTGGCCGCCGCCGAACAGCGTCGGGAACAGTTCGCCAAAGTGATAGTTGACCTGGTCGAACGTGCCTTGGAGCAGCGCACGCGTTTCCTGATCGATCTTCCGGATGGCGTCTTCGAGCGTGGTGATGGCGTCGGTCAAATCCGCCGATTGGGCATCAAGGAAGCCCTTGCGCTCGCGCGCCGCAGCCAGCTCATCGAGCGCGGCCATGTTGACCGGGCCGAGCGCGTTGATGGCGTTATTGATGCGCGTGACTTCACCCTGCAGGTACGAAGGTTTCAGGTCGCCCGTCAGGCGTTCGGCCAGCGCGGCTTCGTCCACATTGGCAGCGGTAAGCTGCTCGGTGAACTGCTCCTGGTTCAGGCGCGCGGCCTGCTCCTTCAGCTGCAGCTCGGTAATGCGATCGCGCAGCGGCTGCTGGGCGCGTTCGGCAGTCAGGCGTTGCTCGTCGTGCGTGCGCAGTTGCGCGGTCAGCGCATCCAGTTCCATGCGCGCCTGCCCAAGTTTTTCTTCCTTCTCGGCGCGGCGCTCCAGCGCTTCCTGCAGCCCGGTGTGAGCGGTCTGCTCGTTGATGGTTTCCAGCTCGGCGCGTGCGTTCTCCAGCGTCAGCACGATCTGCTGCGCCTGATCGCTCGCCACCTGGATGTTGCGCTTCAGTTCGGCAATGCGGTTCTGCAGATTGCGCTCGGCAAAGTGCGCCTCTTGTGCGCCGCGCTCCTGATCGCGCAAGGCGTTGCGCGCGTCGCTCAGGCGAACTTCCAGCGCTTCGAACGCCTGCTGGCTGTCTTCAAAACGCGCCTGCATGTCGGCGAGCGCCGCGTCGTGCTGTTCGAACGTCGCTTCGGACTCGGCACGGATGGCACGCTGCTCTTCGATCTGCGCGCGAATCTCTTCCAGCTCACTGTCGATCTGGCCGCTGCGCGCGTTGTAGCGCTCCATCGCCTGCGACAGTTTGAGCACATCCATCTGCAACACGTGGACGCGGCGCGTGGCCTGCTCGGCACGGGCGCGCACCTGCGTGAGGTTTTGGCTGGCCTGGCTGTACGCCGCGTCGGCGCGAACAGCGGCGCTCTTGGCTTCGTCCGCCAACAGCATCTGCGCACGCACCTGCTTGTTCAGGTTTTCGATTTCCTGCGCGCGCGCCAGCATGCCGGCCTGCTCGGAATCGGGCGCGTAAAGCTGCACCGACGACCGGCCGATCAAATGCCCAGCCTTGACGACAAACGTGCCGCCTTCCGGCAGCGTCTGGCGCGCAGCGAGCGCAGCCTGCATGTCGTCGGCGATATAGACGTCGGCCAGCCAGTCTTGCAGCACGGCGCGAATGCCCGGCTCCGTCACTTGCACCAGCGACATCAGCGGACGCAACCCCGATGGCGCCTCCACCGGACGCGCTGCGGGCGGCGGTGCATAGAAGGCGAGCTTGGCGGGCGGTGCGTCGGCCGAAAACGCCTTGATCCAATCCAGGTTGGAGACTTCGAGCGCGCCGAGCTTTTCGCGCAGCACGGCTTCGAGTGCGGGCTCCCAACCCTGCTCGATCTGCAGCTTCTTCCAGAAGCGCGGCAGCTCGCTCAGTTCATGCTTGGCCAGCCACGGCTGGACCTTGCCGTCGGTCTGTACGTTCTCCTGCAGCTGCTTGAGCGCGGCGAGGCGGGCTTCCAAGCTGGCGATGGCGGCGGCTTCGGATTGCACACGGTCTTGCGCGGCACGGCGTGCCTCGTCGAGCTGCGGCACCTGCGTCTCGGCGTCTTCCAGCCCGGCTTGCGCTTCGGCCAGCACCTCTTCCTGCTCCGCCAGTTCGGCACGCAGCGTTTCGAGCTGCACGTCGTCCGGCTTGTCGAGGCCCGAGGACTCCTGCGTCAGACGTTCGCGGCGCTGCTCGAGCTGCAGCACGGCCTGATCGGCATTGCGCTGGTGCGCGGCTTCGAGCTTGAGCGCCTGTTCCGATTGCAGGATCGCAGCGCGCTGGTCGTTCAGCGCAGTCTGCGCATCACGCCATTGCGCTTCCATGGCGGGCAGTTCGTCGGCTTTGCGCGCGACGTCCTCGGCGGCCTGCGCGGCACGCTCCTCGGCCATGGCCAGCTCTTCCTCGGCCGCGGCCAGGTCTTCCTGCGCCTGCTCGCCCTGCGTATGCCACTGTTCCTGCTGCGCGGTCAGCGTGGCGATTTGCTGCTGGATGCGGTTGCGCGATTCCACCACGTAGCGGATCTCGGCTTCCAGGCGGCTGACTTCGGAGTTGGCTTCGTACAGCGCGCCCTGCGCGGCATGCATCGCATCGGACGAGGCGTAATGCGCAACGCGCATCGTTTCGAGTTCGGCCTCGATGTGGCGCAACTGCGCGGTCTGCGCTTCCAGGTCGATCTGCGCCTGTTCGATGGCGCGCTGATGCCGTTCCTGCTCGGCTTGCGCTTCTCGCTTGCGCAGCAGCCACAGCAGGTGCTGCTTCTCTTCGCCGTCGGCCTGCAGCGCCTGGAAGCGCTGCGCGACTTCGGCCTGGCCCTCGAGCTTTTCGAGGTTGGTGCCCAGTTCGCGCAGGATGTCTTCCACACGCGTGAGGTTTTCGCGCGTATCGGAGAGGCGGTTTTCGGTTTCGCGGCGTCGTTCCTTGTACTTCGACACCCCCGCGGCTTCTTCCAGGAAGATGCGCATGTCATCGGGCTTGGCCTCAATGATGCGAGAGATCATCCCCTGCCCGATGATGGCGTAGGCGCGCGGCCCGAGGCCCGTGCCGAGGAAGATGTCCTGGATGTCGCGACGGCGCACCGCCTGGTTGTTGATGAAGTACGAGGAGGTACCGTCGCGGCTGAGCACGCGCTTGACCGCCACTTCGGCGTATTGGCTCCACTGGCCGGCGGCGCGGCCTTCCGCGTTGTCGAAGACGAGTTCGACGCTGGCGCGGCCAGCCGGCTTGCGCTGGGTCGAGCCGTTGAAGATGACGTCCTGCATCGATTCGCCACGGAGTTCCGCGGCGCGTGATTCGCCGAGCACCCAGCGCACGGCGTCGATGATGTTGGATTTACCGCAACCGTTCGGGCCGACGATGCCGACAAGCTGGCCCGGAACATGAAAATTGGTCGGATCGACGAAAGACTTGAAGCCTGCGAGCTTGATCGAAGAGAGGCGCACGTTGTGTTCGTCTCGAAGGGATCAGAAAAGGGGATAAAGCGGGCGCCCAAGGAACGCGCCTTTATCGTCACATCTTCACCGTAAAACGTGAAGTGGCAAGGCACGCCCCAAGGGCGCGGATGGCGCCATCATACCATTCGCACCCCTGCCTCCCGCCAATCAAATCGCTACAAAAATGGACGAAATTTGCAGCGCGGGAAGGCAAATTGCTGCGGATTTGTAAGCAGTTTCACCTTCATGACAAATAGCGTCAGTCCGGACGGCGCGTGCGCGAGCGTTCCGGGGCGGCGAGCCACTCGAGCAGCGCATTGTGCAGCGCATCAGGATCCTGGATTTGTGGCGCATGGCCCGCATCCGGGAATTCCACCAGCGTCGCGCGCGGGATGGCCTTGGCGGCTGCCCGGCCCAGCTCGGGGTAATGGCCCAGCTGTGCGCGTACTTCGGGCGGGGCTGTGTCCTTGCCGATGGCGGTGGTGTCTTTTTGGCCGATCAGCAGCAGCGTCGGCGGGCGCAACTGGCCGAACTCATAGACGACGGGCTGCGTGTAGATCATGTCGTACAGCAGCGCGGAATTCCACGCGACCAGATCGCGCCCCGGGCCTCGGTACATGCCAGCCAGCATCTGCACCCACGGTTCGTATTGCGTGCGCCATTGGCCAGCGTAGTACGTGGATTGCTCGTAGGCGCGGATGCGCTCGGCGGTGGTCTGCTTTTCACGCGCGAACCACTGGTCGACGGTGAGAGACGGCACGCCTTTGGCCTTCCAGTCTTCCAGGCCGATCGGGTTGATCATCACCAGCCGCGACACCGCATTCGGATACATCAGCGCGTAGCGCGTCGCCAGCATGCCGCCCGTCGAATGGCCGATCACGATGGTTTGCTCGATTCCAAGCGACGCCAGCAGCGCATGCGTATTGCTCGCCAGTTGCTGGAACGTGTACTGATACGCGCGCGGCTTGCTCGATTTGCAGAAACCGATCTGATCGGGGGCGATCACGCGGTAGCCGGCCCCCGTGAGCGCTGCGATCGTGCCTTCCCAGGTGGCCGCGCAGAAATTCTTGCCGTGCAGCAGCACCGCCACCTGACCGTTGGGCTGCTTGGGCGCGACGTCCAGATACGCCATCTCCAGCGCATTGCCCTGCGACTCGAACTTGAAGAGTTTGACCGGTGCCGGGTAATCGAAGCCTTCCAGGCGCGGGCCATACGCGGGGCCGGTCTCTGCAGGAGCGGCGCCGACGGCCGCAGCGGCTGTCGACAGCGCAAACGTCAGCGCGATGGCAATCGAACGAAGCAACATCGGCAACCCCTCGGTTGATTTGCGAAACACCTGCAGCCTACTTGCGCCGCAACAGCCCCGACAGCGCGCCCGCCAGGATGATGCAGGCGCCACCCGCCATCTCCTGGAGGGATAGGCGCTCCGCTGTCAGTAGCGCCGACGACACGGCCGCCACCACGATTTCAAACAGCATCAGCAGCGCTGCGCGATTGGCCGGCAAGCGTTGCAGGCCGCGCTGCACCAGCGCATTGCCGCCGACCAGTACGCAGGCCATGCCCGCCAGCAGCAGCCACGTATTGCCCTGGGAAAAAGCCGCCGGCACCGTGCGCACGCCATCGAGCATCAGCGCAGCCGGAAAACCCACCAACGCGCAGCCGGTGAAGACGACCACGGTCCGCATCTCCGGGCGCATGGTCGGATGACGCTGCCCCGCCAGGCGTGACAGCACGTTGTTGCACGCAAATGCCAGCCCTGCAATCAGCCCCGCCCATTCCGCCGCTGAACCGGGCCACGGCGTGCCGGCCTCGCCCGACCACAGCATCATCACCGCCCCCGACAGCGCCAGCGCGAGCAGCACGCCGCCACGCCAGCCCAGCCGCTCGTGCAGCCACAGGCGCGCGAGCAGCGCCGTCCACACGGGCGTCAGATAGAACAGCAGCAGCACCCGCATGACCGTGCCGTGCACCGTGCCCCAGACGAAGCCCGCGTTGGTGATGCCCGCCGCGATCCCGAGCGCCGGGATCAGCCACGACCACTGGAACGTCGAAAAGTGACGACGCAGCACTACGGCGGCCAGCACGGCCGCAGCGGCACCCGTCATCGACGAAGCCAGCATGCTGCCGAGCCCCCAGCCGGCCAGCAGCCGGTACGGATACCAGGAAATGCCCCAGACCGAAGCGCCCAGGAGAATGAAGAGTGCCGCCGCCCATTGCGGCTCGTGGTGAGCGGACGCGTCCGCCGAGGAGGCTATCGATGTCATCTGAGCAATAAAAAAACGGCGGAAATCCGCCGCATGCAGCATTGTCTTGGGGCGTCCAGCACACGTTGGCCGTATAATTTCGGGCTTCCCGGCAAGCGCCAAGCTTGCCCGCTGACCAGCCCAACACCGCCGCCCAACACCGTGAATCCGCGTCTGTCCGCCCTCCAGCCGTATCCGTTCGAGAAACTGAAAGCGCTTGTGAAGGACGTCACGCCCAGCGCCGTCCATACGCCGATCAGCTTCGGCATCGGCGAGCCCAAGCATCCGACGCCGGCCCTGGTGAAAGACGCGCTGACGGCGGCGCTCGGCGGGCTGGCGAATTATCCCACGACGCTCGGCTCCGATGCACTGCGACAGTGCATCGCCGCATGGCTGGAGCGCCGCTACGGCTTGCCGAAGGTCGATCCGGCCACCGAAGTCATCCCAGTCAACGGCTCGCGCGAGGCGCTGTTCTCGTTCGCGCAGACCGTGATTGACGGCAGCAAGCCCGGCGCCCGCGTGCTGTGCCCGAACCCGTTCTACCAGATCTACGAAGGCTCGGCGCTGCTGGCCGGCGCCACGCCGCTGTTCGCCAATAGCAACCCGGCGCGCAATTACGCGCCCGACTTTGCCGCGATCACGCCCGAAGAATGGCGCAACGTGCAGCTCGTCTTCGTATGCAGCCCGGGCAACCCGACCGGCGCCGTGCTCACGCTCGAAGACTGGAAGCAGCTCTTCGCGCTGTCGGACGAATACGACTTCATCATCGCCTCGGACGAGTGCTATTCCGAAATCTATTTCGACGAGGCCAACCCGCCGCTGGGCGCGCTGCAGGCCGCACACCAACTGGGCCGCGGCTTTGATCGCCTGGTGATGTTCTCGAGCCTGTCCAAGCGCTCTAACGTGCCCGGCATGCGCTCCGGTTTCGTGGCCGGCGACGCCAAGCTGCTCAAGGCCTACCTGCTGTATCGCACGTATCACGGCAGCGCGATGAGCCCGTCGGTGCAATCCGCTAGCATCGCTGCGTGGAACGACGAGGCCCACGTGCGTGACAACCGCGCGCAGTACGTCAAGAAGTTCCAGCAGGTCACGCCGATGCTGGCCCAGGTGCTGGACGTGGCCCTGCCCGATGCGGCCTTCTACCTGTGGGCCAACGTCAAGCGCACGGGGCTGTCGGATACCGAATTCGCACGCCAGCTGCTGGCTGCAAAGAACGTCGCCGTCCTGCCGGGCAGCTACCTCGCGCGCGAGGCGCACGGCACGAATCCGGGCCAGGACTACGTGCGCATCGCGCTGGTGGCCGGCGTGGACGAATGCCTGGAAGGCGCACGCCGCATCGTCGAGTTCTGCCAGCAGCGCTGACTCCCCTTACTTTTTTTCCCGAATTTCTCCTAGAGCGAACACAGCCATGACGCAACAACTGCAATCCCTGATCGATCAAGCGTGGGAAGACCGCGCCAACCTGTCGCCCAAGGCCGCTCCGGCCGATGTCCGTGAAGCCGTCGCCAACGTGATCGGCCAGCTCGACCGTGGCGCGCTGCGCGTGGCCGAGAAGAAGGACGGCGAGTGGATCGTCAATCAGTGGATCAAGAAGGCCGTGCTGCTGTCGTTCCGCCTGGAAGACAACGCGCCGATGGCTGCCGGTGGCTTCACGCAGTTCTACGACAAGGTGCCGAGCAAGTTCGCCAACTACACGGCGGAAGACTTCGCGGCGGGTGGCTTCCGCGTGGTGCCGCCGGCTGTGGCGCGCCGTGGCTCGTTCATCGCCAAGAACGCGGTGCTGATGCCGTCGTACGTGAACATCGGCGCTTACGTTGACGAAGGCACAATGGTCGACACGTGGGCCACCGTCGGTTCGTGCGCACAGATCGGCAAAAACGTTCACTTGTCGGGCGGCGTGGGCATCGGCGGCGTGCTGGAGCCGCTGCAGGCCAACCCCGTCATCATCGAAGACAACTGCTTCATCGGCGCCCGCTCGGAAGTGGTGGAAGGCGTGATCGTTGAAGAAAACTCGGTGATCTCGATGGGCGTGTACCTGGGCCAGTCGACCAAGATCTACGACCGCGAAACCGGTGAAGTCAGCTATGGCCGCATCCCGGCGGGCTCGGTGGTGGTGGCGGGCAACCTGCCGTCGAAGGATGGCACGCATAGCCTGTACTGCGCCGTGATCGTCAAGAAGGTCGACGCCAAGACGCGCGCCAAGGTTGGCCTGAACGAGCTGCTGCGCGGCGATTAAGCACCGGCGCAAGGCATGCCTGCTAGTCTTGCGGGCATGCCAACCACTTCAAGCGCAGCCATGTCCGAACGCAATGCCACCGGCTCCCGCTTCGGCAAGCTGCGCCAACGCATCATGGGTCTTGATCCAAACACCATCGGGACTGTCCTGTCGCTGCTGCCCACCATCCTGGAGCAGGCGAACAAGACCATCGACAAGTTCAAGAACCGCAAGAAAACCGGCACCGAAGCTGCCCGCGCTGAAGGCGCCGCGCCCGACCCGAATACACGCATCGCCGAGCTGGAAGCGGCGATCCTGCAGCAGGCTGAGTCCGTCAAGCTGCTGGCTGAGCAGCACGCCATCACCATCGACGCGCTGCGCGACGAAGCCGCGCGGCTGGAGCGCCGCCTCAAGCGCATGACATGGCTGGCGTCCATCGGCTTCGCCTTGGCCGTTGTTGCCCTCTCGTTTGCCCTGCAAGCCTCTCGACACTGATTGCGAATCCCACCATGACGACCCTGCATGGCATCCCCAATTGCGACACCGTGAAGAAAGCCCGCACGTGGCTCGAATCGAACGGCGTTGCCTACACCTTTCACGATTTCAAAAAGCAAGGCGTGAGCGCCGACATGCTGGCCGGCTGGCTCAAGCATGTGCCGCTCACCACGCTGCTCAACCGCAAGGGCACCACGTGGCGCGCGCTGTCTGACGCCGACAAGGCCCGCGCGGAAGACGAAGCCGGCGCCATCGCGCTGATGCAGGCCAACCCGTCGCTGATCAAGCGGCCAGTGCTCGCGCACGAAAAGAGCGTCAACGTCGGCTTCTCGGCGGATCAGTACGCCGCCCTGTTCTAACCACAACAACATCACCGTGACTGTCGTCATGTCGAACATGCAGCCCACGCTTGCCCTCACTGAAGACCTGATCCGCCGCCGCTCCGTCACGCCCGAAGACAAGGGTTGCCAGGACGTGCTGATCGAACGCCTGACCGCCGCCGGCTTCGAATGCGAAACCGTGGTCAGCGGCCCGGACCACTTTCGGGTGACCAACCTGTGGGCCGTCAAGCGCGGCCGGGCCGGCACCGACGGCAAGCTGCTCGTTTTCGCGGGCCACACCGATGTGGTGCCCACCGGCCCCGTGGAACAATGGCACTCCGACCCGTTCGAACCCACGCACCGTGACGGCAAGCTCTACGCCCGCGGCGCGGCCGACATGAAGACGTCCATCGCGGGCTTCGTGGTCGCATCAGAAGAATTCGTCGCCAAGCATCCGGACCACGCTGGCTCGATCGGCTTCCTCATCACCAGCGACGAGGAAGGCCCGGCGCACGACGGCACCGTCAAGGTGTGCGACCTGCTGCGCGCACGCGGCGAGCGCCTCGACTACTGCGTGGTCGGCGAGCCGACCTCCGTATCCACACTCGGCGACATGGTGAAGAACGGGCGACGCGGTTCGCTGTCGGGCAAGCTCACGGTGAATGGCGTGCAGGGCCACATCGCCTACCCGCATCTGGCCAAGAACCCGATCCACCTGGCTGCCCCGGCGCTGGCTGAGCTGGCCGCCGCCAAGTGGGACGACGGCAACGCCTACTTCCCGCCGACCACGTGGCAGATGTCGAACATCCACGGCGGCACGGGCGCGACGAATATCATTCCGGGCCACGTCACGATCGACTTCAACTTCCGCTTCTCGACCGCGAGCACACCGGACGGCCTCAAGGCGCGCGTGCACAGCATTCTGGATGCGCACGGCCTCGACTACACGCTCGACTGGACGCTGGGCGGCGAGCCCTTCCTGACCGAGCGCGGCGACCTGTCCGAAGCCCTGTCCTCCGCCATCCAGGCCGAGTGCGGCGTGACGACCGAACTGTCGACCACGGGCGGCACGTCAGACGGCCGCTTCATCGCCAAGATCTGCCCGCAGGTGATTGAGTTCGGCCCGCCGAACGCGAGCATCCACAAGATCGACGAACACGTTGAAGTGGCGTTTATCGAGCCGCTGAAAAACGTGTATCGCCGCGTCTTGGAAACGTTGATCGCCTGAGGTTGCCCCGATGGCGCGCAACGTCGAGATCAAGGCGCGTGTGCGCGATGTGGCGGCACTCATCGAGCGCGCGGCTGCCATCGCGGATTCCGGCCCCGAACGCATCGAGCAGGACGACACGTTCTTCGCCTGTACGAACGGGCGCCTGAAGCTGCGGCAGTTCTCGCCCGAGCGCGGGGAGCTGATCCACTACTTCCGCGCCAACAGCGCCGGCCCGCGCGTGTCGGACTACCACATCGTTCCGACCAGCGCGCCCGACGCGCTGCGCGACACGCTGGCCGCCGCCATCGGCACGGCCGGCCGTGTCATCAAGGTGCGCCAGCTCTATCTCGCCGGCCAGACGCGCATTCATGTCGATGCAGTGAAAGACCTCGGCGATTTCGCCGAACTCGAAGTCGTGCTGCACGATACGCAGTCCGAAGACGACGGCGTGAAGATCGCCCACCAACTGATGCACGCCCTCGGCATTGCCGAATCCGACCTGCTCGACGTGGCCTACGTCGACCTGCTCGCTGCCACCCAACGCTGAGCCATACCCGTCAACCATGACCACGCCTACCCCCCCCGCCTCCCACCCGTTCACCACCGTCCGCGATCTGCTGCGCTACGCCGTATCGCGCTTCACCGCCGCCGGCCTTGTTTTCGGCCATGGCAGCGAAAACGCCTACGACGAAGCCGCTTACCTGATCCTGCACACGCTGCACCTGCCGATCGACACGCTGGAGCCGTTCATGGACGCGCGCTTGCTGCCCGAAGAAGTGGCCGCTGTGCTGAAGGTGATCGAGCGCCGCGCCGTCGACCGCGTGCCCGCCGCGTACATCACGCACGAGGCGTTCATGCACGGCATGCGCTTCTACGTGGACGAGCGCGTGATCGTGCCGCGCAGCTTCATCGGAGAACTGCTCGAAGACGGACTGGAACCGTGGATTGACCAGGAGGACGGCCCGACCGATGTGCTGGAGCTGTGCACCGGCTCGGGCTGCCTGTCGATCCTGGCGGCGCTGCAATGGCCCAATGCGACGATCGACGCGGTGGACCTGTCGCCGGATGCACTGGTGGTGGCCAATCGCAATGTCGCCGATTACCACCTGGAAGAGCGCATCCGCTTGCACGAAGGCGACCTGTATGCGCCGCTGCCGCCGGGCGTGCATTACGACGTGATCCTGACGAACCCGCCGTACGTGAACGAGGCGTCGATGCAGGCGCTGCCACCCGAATACCGCGCCGAGCCGCGCATGGCCCTGGCCGGCGGCACCGACGGTATGGACATCGTGCGTCGCATTCTGGCCGATGCGCCACGCCATCTGAAGCCGCACGGCGTGCTGGTTGTCGAGATCGGCAACGAGCGCGAAAACGTTGAAGCGGCGTTCCCCGATCTTGATCTGGTCTGGCTGCCGACCAGCGCAGGCGAAGACCAGGTATTCCTGGTCACGCGCGAGGCGCTGTAAGACGCTGAGCCAAGCGCGCCTCCTGCCATTGCAGCAGGCGCGTTCCGTATCGCTGGCAAGGCAGCATCCGCAGCCAGAACAGCCGCAACGGTTTTGCGCTTCGGCATCGCGGGGCATCGAGCGTTGCGCCGCAAGATGCATCCCCGGCCCATTGTCCATGCGGTCCAATCCCCGTCTTGACTTCCCCTCGCCGTGCACTAGGGTCTGATTATGCGTGGAAGGTGCGCACGCCTTAAGCCAGCCGCCCCAGTTTCAGCCCACGCAATCCGTCGTCCTACGACGACGCGCGTCAGGCGCGCACGCGCCTGCAAGAGGCAGGAGAACCACCATGACTCCGTGGGAAATCCAAGGGACTGAGCTCATCAACTGCAATTGCTCATACGGTTGCCCGTGTCAGTTCAACGCGCTGCCAACCAAAGGTATCTGCGAAGCAATGGGCGCGATCTCGATCGACAGCGGCTACCACGGCGATGTGCAACTCGACGGCGTGAAGATCGCGCTCTTGTTCCATTGGCCCGGCCCCATCCACGAAGGCAAAGGCAGATGTCAGCCGATCGTCGACGAGCGCGCCACCCCGGCACAACGCGAAGCCATCCTGAAAATCATGGCAGGGCAAGATACCGAACCGTTCGCGACGATGTTCTCGGTATTCGCGTCGACGTTTGAGCAGGTATTCGATCCGATCTTTACGCAGATCGACTACGACGTCGATGTCGATGCCCGACGCGGCCGGATTCATGTCGATGGCATATTCGATACCGTTGGCGAACCGATCCGTAATCCGGTGACGGGCGCCGAACACCGTGCCCGCATCGATCTGCCGCACGGCTTCGAATACGAACTGGCCGAGGTTGGCTCCGCCACCAGCCACTCACAGGGCAACATCGCGCTGGATCTCAAAAATTCTTACGGGCAATTCGCGCGACTGCACCTGAACAACAAGGGACCGATTCGGCATCGCACCGCTGCATGAGCGGCCTCGAAAGCGTCCTCCAACGCGAGCGCGCCATCACGGGACTCGGCATCGTTGCCGTAGTCACGCTGTCTTGGTGGTATCTGTGGACGGGTGCAGGCATGGGTATGTCCGCACTCGACATGACGGCGTTCACGCTGTTTCCGCATCGATTGCCTGGCGGCATCGGCGGCATGGATGCATCGTTGCCCACCGTGACCCTGATGTGGTGGGTGATGATGACCGCGATGATGACGCCCAGCGCGGCACCGCTCATCTTGCTGTATCTGCGTGTTCTGCGGCACCACGGCACGGCCGAGGCCAGGTCGGTAATCCTTTCGGTGAGTCTTCTGGCCGGTTACCTGGTTGTGTGGCTGGCTTTTTCCCTGGGTGCGGCATCCCTGCAGATGGCGCTGCAACCGACGGGCCTCATTTCAGAAATGATGCTGTGGTCAAAGAGCGCGGGGCTCTCCGCAGCGGTGCTGGCAGCGGCGGGGGCGTATCAGTTCTCTGCGCTCAAGCGCGCGTGCCTGGCGCAGTGCCGCTCGCCGGTGGGCTTCCTGACCGCGCATTGGCGCCCTGGCGCGGCAGGCAGCTTCTTGCTGGGCATGCGCCACGGCGCGTATTGCGTAGGCTGCTGCTGGGTGCTGATGGCCTTGCTCTTTGTGGGCGGCGTCATGAATCTCGTCTGGATTGCCGCTCTGTCGCTCGTCGTCTTTGTGGAGAAGATCCTGCCCCGCGGCGAACACGTCGGCCGCGTGCTGGGCGCCGTGCTGATTGCCTGGGCAGGTGCCACGCTGCTGGTTTGATCCCGTGCGGCCGGCAATGCGGATTGTCCGGATACCGCGCATGGCAGCCGTCAGGACTTCACCTCATCACATGCGTCTTTCACGACGCAGATGGAAAAGCGCTTATCGAACACCTGACCGCTCGGGCAGTGGTCGAAGACGGCTTGCGACTGGGCGTCGCAGGTCGCGTAGGCGGTGGTGCAGTTGGTGCGCACGGGTTGCTTGGGACCACGGTTGGTACCGTCGTCGATCATGAAGCGGCCCGATGGCGCGGGGCATTTGAATTCTGCGGCGGCCTTGGCGAGCGCGGCGGCGGCCTTCTCGGCCTTCGACGTCTGCGGCGTGGGCGGATTGGCCGGGGACGGGCGGCGGTCGCAGGCCGTTAGTGCTAGCGCACACAGCAGCATGCCGAGTGTGAGTGCGCGGGTCATGGGGGGGCTCCTTCGGGGTTGGGTGTCCTGAAGTTTACGCTGCGATGTGCGTTTTTGGTCTATCCCTGTTTCGCCCCCTGCCGGGGGCGACTCACTTTCTTTGTCTTGCCAAAGAAAGTAAGCAAAGAAAGGCGCGCCCGAGATGGCGACTTCCCCTTGAATTTATGTAACCGGGCGGAGACGGGGAAAACTCGCTGCGCTCAGACAGTTCCCCGTCTTTTTTCCGCCCGCTTACAAAAATTCAAGGCGCCATCTAGGGCATCAACGGCCAAACCGTCTGAGTGCGTGGGATGGCGCCATGACTTGCGCCACACCTTTCTCAGCGGAGCATCGCTGACATGGCAGAGAGGCTGTTGAGCATGCGCACGGCGTGCTCGACCGAATCGGCCGCGAAGCGCAGCATCGTGCCGTCGACGCGTTCCAAGGCGGGCCATTGGCAGAACAGGTCCGCCTGTGCGGGCGTTTGCGTTTGCAGGCGGCACACGATCGGTGCCTGGAGGCGCAGCGGCATGCTGAAGTGCCCGCGCTGTACCGTTGCCTTCACCGCCGCGTAGATGGCGTCGCACGATTGCTCAGGCGAGAGCGACGTGCCGGCGTTCTGGCCTTCGGCCTGCTTAGTCTCGACAAACGCGGTGTGCGGCAACAGCGGCTTGGTTTCCTTGATGAACACGTCGTCGCCGCTGGCAACGGCCACCGGCACACCGCGCTCGCCGGCGAGGGCGCCGTAGAGGCCGGCTTCGCCCAGCTCCTGCTCGTTGAACCAGACGCGCGCAAACGCGAAGCTGTTGATGGTGTGTGCCAGCACGCCGCGGCTGCCGGCGCGCGCGTGGTAGCCGATCATGCAGACTGCATCGCAGCCGTCCACGCCGGCCATCATGCTCAGGTAACGCGGTTTGCCGAGGACGAAGCGTGCGCGGCGGTCGATGGAATCGGGGATGAGGTTGCGGAAGCCCCCGTGCGAATCGTTGACGAGCACGTCAGTGGCGCCACCATCGAAGGCGCCGCGAACAGCTGCGTCGGCTTCGGCAGTCATCCAGCGGCGGGCGCGTTCGTACTCAGCGTTACCGGCACGCGTTTGCTCGGGGTGGAACACGTTGGCCACGCCTTCAATGTCGGCGGAGATCAGGATGCGCATGAGGTCAGGTCAGAGCAATTCGGTCAGGGCGCGGCGCGTGTTGCCGTCTCGGCCGGTGACGGCGGTCGCGTGGAACAGCGCGTGCACGATGGCTTGTTCGACGCTGTCGGCGGCGGCCTGGAACAGCGGGTCGAGGTGCGATTCGTGGGTCATGGCGACGGCCGGCATGGCGCGTGTGCCTTCGTGCGGCACGGTGTAGGCGGTGGAGAACGCGAGCGCGATGTCGCCGCTGCCATGGCCGAAGACGGAGCCGGTACGCGCCAGGCCTGCGCCCGCGCGCAAGGCGAGGCGGCGCAACTGGCGCGCGTCCAGCGGCGCATCGGTGGCGAGCAGCATGATGATCGAACCTTTCTCGGGCTCTGGGGCAACGGCGGCCAGCGCTTTCGCCAGTTCCTCTCCGACACTGCGTCCCGCAAGTGTCAGGTTCTGCGTCACACCAAAGTTGGACAGCACCAGCGCGCCGACCGTACGTTTGGCGCCGTCGACAAGCGTGACCACGCGTGACGCAGAACCGATGCCGCCCTTCACACCAAACGACGACATCCCACGCCCTGCCCCGACCGCGCCCTGCTCGAACACTTCGGCTGCCGCAGCGTGGGCCGCGTCGTAGTGCACGTCCTGTACGGCAAACGCCTGCAGGTCGTTCAGATAGCCGTCATTGCATTCGAAGACGAGCGGGTTGACAGTCGACCATGTGCGGCCGATCTGCGGGTTGGCTGCAACGGCTTGGCGGATCTGCGCCTGCGCCACAGCGCCCACGGCAAACGTGTTGGTCAGCGCGATCGGCGTTTCCAGCACGCCCAGCTCATCCACCTGCACCAGGCCGATGCTCTTGCCGAAGCCGTTGAGCACCACGCTGGCCGCGGGCACCTTGTCGCGGAACGGGTCACCCGCATGTGGGCGCACCACCGTCACGCCGGTCTGGATGTCGCCGCCAGCAATGGTGGCGTGGCCGACGGCGACGCCGGCCACGTCGGTGATGCTGTTGCGTGTGCCGGCAGGCAGCGCGCCGATGTGTGGAATGGTGAGGCGCGTCATCTCAGCGACGGTCGATCTTCGGATCCAGCGCGTCGCGCAGTCCGTCGCCCAGCAGGTTGAATGCCAGCACGGTCAGGAAGATCGCCAAACTCGGGAAGATGGCCACGTGCGGTGCCGTCACCATGTCGGCGCGCGCCTCGTTGAGCATCGCGCCCCACTCTGGCGTGGGCGGTTGTGCGCCGAGGCCCAGGAACGAGAGGCTGGCTGCGGTGATGATCGAGGTGCCGATCCGCATCGAGAAGTACACGACGATGGACGAGATCGTACCCGGCAGGATGTGCCGCATGATGATGGTCCAGTCCGACGCGCCGATGCTGCGCGCAGCTTCCACATACGTCAGGTGCTTGAGCATGAGCGTGTTGCCGCGCACCAGCCGCGCAAATGCCGGGATGCTGAACACCGCCACGGCAAAAACAACGTTCATCATGCCGTTGCCCAGGATGGCCACAATGCCGATCGCCAGCAGGATGCCCGGGAAGGCGAACAGCACGTCGGAGATGCGCATGACGATGCGGTCCCACCAGCCTTCGTAGTAGCCGGCCAGCAGGCCGAGCACAGTGCCCACGATGGCGCCGATGATGACCGACACGAAGCCCGCTTCCAGCGAGATGCGCGTGCCCATCAGGATGCGGCTGAAGATGTCGCGGCCCAGCGAATCGACGCCGAACCAATGCTGCGCCGACGGCCCCGCGTTGAGCGCGTCGTAGTCGAAATAGTTTTCCGGATCGAACGGCACGATGTGCGGCGCGAGGATGGCGATTACCACCAGCGCGATCACGAACACACCGGCGCCCATCGCCAGATGCTGCTTGCGGAACTTGCGCCAGAACTCGCTCCACGGCGTACGGACGGGCTCTGCAGCGGTTTGCGGCGCGACCGCCACGCTTGTTGCCTGTGTCATGGCGGTCTCCTTACTTCTTGTAGCGGATGGTCGGATTGATGATCGTGTAGAGCACGTCCACCACCAGGTTGATCAGGATGAATTCCAGCGAGAACAGCAGCACCTCGGCCTGGATGACGGGGTAATCGCGCATCTCCACTGAATCCACCAGCAGCCGACCGAGGCCCGGCCAGTTGAACACCTTCTCCACCACGATCGAGCCGCCCAGCAGGAAGCCGAACTGCAGCCCCATCATGGTCACCACGGGAATCATCGCGTTGCGCAGGCAATGCTTGATGACGACCACCGTTTCGCGCACGCCCTTGGCCCGGGCGGTGCGCACAAAATCTTCCTGCAGCACTTCGACAAACGAAGCGCGAGTGAAGCGCGCCATCACGGCAGCCACCGCAGCACCCAGCGTGAGCGAAGGCAGGATGTAATGTTTCCAGCTCTCGGCGCCGATGGACGGCAGCCAACCGAGCTGCACCGAGAACACTTCCATCAGCAGCATGCCCAGCGCGAAAGCCGGAAACGAAATCCCCGACACAGCCAGCGTCATGCCCAGGCGATCCGGCCACTTGTTGCGCCACACGGCCGAAGCAATGCCGATGGCCATCCCGAAGATCACCGCCCACACCATGCTCGCAATCGTCAGGTTCAGCGTCGGCATGAAGCGATCTCCGATCTCTTCGCTCACCGGACGCTTGGTACGGATCGAGTCGCCGAACTCGCCGCGCACGGCGTTGGCGAAGAAGCGCACGAACTGCTCGTGCATCGGCTTGTCCAGGCCCAGGTCTTTGCGCACCAAGCCAACGGTCACGTCATCGGCCTCGGGGCCGGCCGCGAGCCGGGCCGGATCACCCGGCAGCAGGTGCACGAACAGGAACACCAGCACTGCCACGATCAGCAGTGTCGGGATCACGCCCAGCACACGTTTAATGAAGTAGTTCAGCATGGCAAATCCACCGCAGGCGGCAATTCAACGGCCCGCGCAACGGCTGCGCGGGCCGGTACGGCAATGAGACTTACTGCTTGATGTCGATATCGTCGAAGCTGAACGAGCCGTCCGGTGCCACGTAGGCACCCGAGAGGCGCTTCGAACGCGCGTAGATGATCTTCTCGGTCACCAGGAAGGCCCACGGTGCGTCTTCCCAGATACGCTTCTGGGCATCGGTGTAGAGCTTCGACTTTTCAGCACGATCGGTGGTGCGCAGTGCGCCGGCAATGTCGGCATCGACCTGGTCGTTCTTGTAGTACGCCGTGTTCAACGATTTGGGCGGCATCGACTCCGAAGCCAGCAGCGGACGGAGTGCCCAATCCGATTCACCCGTCGACGACGACCAGCCTGCGTAGTACATGCGCACGCCGGCGTCTTCCGGCTTGGGCACGCTTTCCACGCGCTCGACGCGCTGGCCGGCTTCCAGCGCCTGCACCTGAGCCTTGATGCCGACCTGGGCCAGCTGCTGCTGCACGAACTGGATGATCTTCTGCGCCGTCGTGTGGTTGTAGGCCGACCACAGTTGCGTCTCGAAGCCGTTCGGGTAGCCCGCTTCCTTCAGCAGCTCTTTCGCCTTGGCCGGGTTGTACGGCCACGGTCCCAGCTTGACCGCGTAATCCACGCCCTGCGGCACCACGCCGTCGGCTGGCACGGCATAACCCGAGAACGCCACCTTGGTCAGCGCATCCTTGTTGATGGCGTAGTTGATGGCCTGACGCACCTTCGGATTGTCGAACGGCTTGACGCGCGTGTTGAACGACACGTAACGCTGGATGATGGAAGGCGCGGCGATCAGGTCCACCTTCGGGCTGTTCTTGAGTACGGCCGCCTGCTCGAACGGAATGCTGAACGCGAAATCCGCCTCGCCCGTCTGCATGACGGTGGCGCGCGTGTTGTTGTCTACCACCGGCTTCCAGGTGATGGTGTCGATCTTGGGCAGCCCGTGCTTCCAGTAGCCGGCGAATTTCTTGCCCTTCAGATCATCGGTCTGCTTCCACTCGACAAACTCGAACGGGCCGGTGCCGACCGGGTGGAAAGCAATGTCCTTGCCGTACTTCTTGAGTGCCGTGGGCGAAATCATCGCGGCCGACGGGTGCGCCAGCACGTTGATGAACGGCGAGAACGGCTCCTTGAGCGTCACGCGCGCGGTGTACGGGTCCACCACTTCGGTCTTGGCGACACGGTTGAACAGGGTGTAGCGCTTGAGCTTGTTGGCCGGGTCCGTCACGCGGTCCAGGTTGGCCTTGACGGCGTTGGCATCAAACGTGGTGCCGTCGTGGAACTTCACACCCTTGTGCAGCTTGAACGTGTAGACCAGGCCGTCCTTGCTCACCTCGTAGCTGTCGCACAGCACGTTGACGAGCTTCATGTCCTTGTCGAAGCCGAACAGGCCTTGATAGAACGACTTGGCGGCGCTGAACGACAGCGTGTCGTTCGCGTCGTACGGGTCCATCGTGGTGAAGGTCGAGTAGACCGCCATCACGGCGTCCTTGGCGGCAAAGGCCGGCATGGTGAATGCCGCCAGCGCCAGGCCGCTGGCAACCATGGCTGCGCGCGGGCCGAATGCGACTCGGTGGGCAAAGCGATTGAACATTTCCTTCCTCCTCATCAAAGATGACGTCTCACTGCATTCAATAAGCGCCGCCAATCGAATGGCGGGCAACAAAGTGGTCTGGCGCCACTTGCACCAACGGCTGCACCACCGGCAGGTCGCCAATGGCACGGATCGGGCTGGGAATTTCGTGCGTGGAGAGTTCACGCTTCAGGTGACGGCGGGCCGGGTCCGCAATCGGCACGGCTGACATCAGCTTCTTCGTATAGGCGTGCTGCGGGTTTTCGAAGATGGCGCGGCGCGGGCCGATCTCGACGATCTGGCCGAGGTACATCACCGCCACGCGATGGCTGATGCGCTCCACCACCGCCATGTCGTGCGAGATGAACAGGAACGCAACGCCAAACTCCTTCTGCAGGTCGAGCATCAGGTTGACGATCTGCGCCTGGATCGACACGTCCAGCGCCGACACCGATTCATCGGCAATCACCACCTTCGGGTTCAACGCCAACGCGCGCGCAATGCAGATGCGCTGGCGCTGGCCACCCGAGAATTCGTGCGGATAGCGCGACGCATGTGCGGCCTGCAGGCCCACCTTGTCGAGCAGCCATTCCACGCGTTGCTGCGCCTCTTTGCCGGAGGCCACCTTGTGCACCAGCAGCGGCTCCATGATGGAGTAGCCGACCGGCACGCGCGGGTCCAGCGAGGCGAATGGGTCCTGGAAGATGAACTGGATGTTTCGGCGCAGCGTCTGGAGCGCGGGCCCCTTTAACTCGCCGATGTTCTGGCCGGCAAATTCGATGCTGCCGCTCTGGCTGTCCACCAGACGCAAGAGCGACCGTCCCGTCGTCGACTTGCCGCAGCCCGATTCGCCGACCAGCGCCAGCGTCTCACCAGGGTAGAGATCAAAACTGACCTGCTCCACGGCATGCACCCGGCGCGTGACGCGGCCAAAGATGCCCGTGGGCACGTCAAAGCGCGTGACGAGATCCCGCACACGCAAAATGGGTTGCACATCGTGCGACGCCGCCGGTTGCGGTGTCGTATCCACCGCAGCAGCCGTGCCATCCACACGCAACAGCGGAAAGCGCGCCGGGCCATCGGTGCCCTGCATCGATCCAAGGCGCGGCACCGCTGACAGCAGCGCACGCGTATACGGATGCGCCGGCTGTGCAAACACCGTGGCCGACGGACCCTCTTCCACGCGGTCGCCCTTGTACATCACGAGCACGCGGTCGGCCACTTCCGCCACCACACCCATGTCGTGCGTGATGAACACCACGGCCATGTGCAGCTCCTGCTGCAGCGCGCGGATCAGTTGCAGGATTTCGGCCTGGATCGTCACGTCCAGCGCGGTGGTCGGCTCATCCGCAATCAGCAGCGACGGCTTGCATGACAGCGCCATCGCAATCATCACGCGCTGGCGCATGCCGCCCGACAGCTGGTGCGGGTAGCGCCCCAGCACATTGCGCGCTTCCGGAATGCGCACCAGCTCCAGCATACGCAGCGCCTCGGCCTTGGCTTCGCTGGCGGTCTTGCCCTGGTGCAGGCGGATCGACTCGGCAATCTGCTCGCCCACGGTAAACACGGGGTTGAGCGAGGTCATCGGCTCCTGGAAGATCATCGCGATGTCGGCGCCGCGCACGCCGCGCATGGCAGCGGGGCTGGCGCTGGCCAGGTCCAGCACTTCGCCGTTGCGGCGGCGCAGATGCATTTGCCCGCCGACGATCTTGCCGCCACCGTGCTCTACCAGCCGCATCAGCGCCAGCGACGTCACCGACTTGCCCGAGCCCGATTCGCCCACCACGGCCAGCGTCTCACCCCTGTCGACGTGGAACGACAGGTTGCGCACCGCGTCGACCACGCGCTCGGAAGTGGCAAAGCGCACGCTCAGGTCTTGCACCTGCACGATGCGCTGATCGGGCATCGCAATGACGCTGCTGGCACTGGGCTGTTTGGTTGCTGTCACGACAAATCTCCTGCTGTCCGGCTTGGCGGGTTCGGCTTCTTACCGATAGATCGACACAACGGGCACTTGCGCGCCGCGTGCGAACCCGCGGTACATCCCTTCGGTGTTGAACGGCAACGCAACGTTGCCCTGCGCATCCACGGCAATGAGTCCACCGCGGCCATTGATGGCCATCAGCTTGCGCATGACCACGTCGTCGGTTGCATCGGCCAATGACTTGCCGGCGTATTCCATCTGCGCGGCAACGTCGTAGGCAGCTACGGCGCGCATGAACATCTCGCCCGTGCCCGTGCACGACACGGCCGCCACGTTGTTGGCAAAGCAGCCCGCGCCAACGATGGGCGTATCGCCCACGCGGCCGACCTTCTTGTTGGTGACGCCGCCCGTGGAGGTGGCGGCCGCCAGGCGCCCTTGCGCGTCGCATGCCACGGCGCCCACGGTGCCGAACTTGTTGTCCGGGTCGATGGGTGCGGCTTCCTTGGCCACGAGCGACGCGGCATCGTGATCGAGCAGCGCCATGCCGTCCTGCTGGCGGGCGCGCTGCCATTGGGCGTAGCGCGCTTCGGTGTAGTAGTAGTCGGGCTCGACAAACTCCAGGCCCTGCGCCTGTGCGAAGGCCTCGGCGCCTTCGGAGGTGAACAGCACGTGTTCGCTGCGCTCCATCACGGCTCGAGCCGCGAGAATCGGGTTGCGCAGGCGCTTGACGCAGGTGACTGCGCCAGCGGCCAGCGTGGCGCCATCCATGATCGACGCATCGAGTTCGTACGTGCCTGCGCTGGTGAGCACCGAGCCCTTACCGGCGTTGAACAGCGGGCATTCTTCCAGCAGGCGCACGGCCTCGGTCACGGCATCCGGCGCGCTGCCGCCGTCCATGAGAATGCGCTGCCCAGCGGCCAGGATGTCATGGAGCGCTTGTTGGTAAGCGGCTTCCTTGTCGGCACTCATGGCCGTGCGGGTGATGGTGCCGGCGCCGCCGTGGATGGCGAGGATGGGCGTAGTCATGCGTGGCTCGATGTCAATCAGTTTTCAGCGGTGCGTTTGCGGCCGCGTCGGGTGGTCGTCGGGGTGCCGGGGGTGCCTGCGGCATCGTTGGCGCGGGGCGCTGGGGCGGTATGCAGCCACGGCAACACGAATTCAGTGAGTCGCTCGGCCGATTCCAGAGAGTGCGCAGAGCGATGCGCCACCGCGCCGCACAGTGCTTCGAACAGCGCCACGGCAGCCGTGTCAGATGTGGCTGAGAACTGCCGCTCCGGCCGCGCATACAACGCAATGTCGGCCAGCGGCGCGAGCGGCGATGTGGGGCTGTCGGTCAGCGCCAGCAGTTGGCAGCCTTGCTTGCCGGCCTGCTTGGCCAGCGTGATGGTGTCGGCCGCATAGCGCGGGAATGCGATGGCGATCAGCAGATCCTTCGGCCCGATCTTGCGCAGTTGGCGCGCCGCATCCGATGCGCCGCCCGGCTGCGAAACGGAGATCACCGTGTCGCAGTACAGATCGAGCCCATGGCGCAGCAGACCCGCCAGATAGCCGCTGGCGCCAAAGCCCATCACGTAGATGCGCTGTGCGCCGAGGATGGCGTCGACCGCGCGTTCGCACGCTGCGGGGTCGAGCATGCGGCGCGTAGCGTCGAGGTTGGCGATGTCTTCGTTGAGTGAGGCGGCGAAGATCTCCGCGCTGGTGGCCGGGCGTGCCAGCTCGTGGCGCAGTTTTTCCACCGGCGCGAGCGTCGCTTCGAAGCCGCGCAGCAGCCCCGCACGGAACTGCGGATAGCCGTCAAAGCCCAGCGCCAGCGCAAAGCGATTGGCCGTGGCAATCGACATGTCCACCGCGGCGGCAAACTCGTCGATGCGCATGGTGGCCGCGCGGAACGGGTTCGCCAGCACGTATTCCGCCATGCGCTGGTGCGCCGGCGTGAGCGTGGCCAGGGCCGCCCCAATGCGCTCGGAGACCGTCGCATCGGCAGCGAATGCGCCTTTCGACACATCCGTGCGCTTGCTGGTGGATTTCGCCATGTTCCTGGGCCGTGAAAATTTTGTGTAAATGTATTTTCACGAATCAACCGTGTAAAGAAAAAAACTTTCATGAAGGCCTATGGTTTTCCCTAGGTCCAATACCGCCGCACAGATTGCGGGCGAGCGCGGCCTCGCCACGGTGCAATGCACCAGTCCAAACGCCGGCGGTGCGCCAGGATCGTGCGACGCAGCACGCTACAATCGCACCCTTCTCCGATTTGCCTTCAAGCGCAGTTTTTCGTGATCCGATTCGACGACCTCGTCCTCCAGCGCGGCACCAAGGTGCTGTTCGACCACGCCACCGCCACCCTCAACCCCGGTGAACGGGTCGGCCTTGTCGGCGTGAACGGCAGCGGCAAATCCACGCTGTTTTCCATGCTGCGCGGCGAGCTGCACGCCGACGGCGGCGAAGTCGCCATCCCGCCTACCTGGCAGGTCGCGCACGTGGCGCAGGAAACCCCCGCCGTCGACCGCAGCGCGCTCGACTACACGCTCGACGGCGACACCCGTTTGCGTGACATCGAACGCCGCCTGGCCGCTGCCGAAGCCGCGCACGACGGCCATGCGCAGGCCGAAGCCCACACCGCCTTTGCCGATGCCGACGGCTACACCGCACCGGCGCGCGCGCAGGCGCTGCTGCTTGGCCTCGGTTTCACGATGGCGCAGACCACGCAACCCGTGACGAGCTTTTCGGGCGGCTGGCGCATGCGTCTGAATCTGGCCCAGGCGCTGATGTGTCCGTCCGACCTGCTGCTGCTCGATGAGCCGACCAACCACCTGGATTTGGACGCCGTGGTCTGGCTGGAAGACTGGCTGTCGCGCTACGCCGGCACGCTGGTCATGATTTCGCACGACCGCGAATTCCTCGACGGCGTGTGCAACGTCACGCTGCATATCGAAAACCAGAAGCTCAAACGCTACGGCGGCAACTACACGCAGTTCGAGACGCAACGCCTGCAGCAGATGGCGCTGCAGGAAGCGTCGTACGCGCGGCAGCAGAAGCAGATTGCGCATCTCGAATCGTTCATCACGCGCTTCAAGGCCAAAGCCAGCAAGGCCAAGCAGGCGCAGAGCCGCGTCAAGGCGCTGGAGCGCATGGAGCGCCTCGCGCCCGTGCATGCGGCGGCGGGCTTCTCGTTCGAATTTCGCGAACCTGAGGCGGCGCCCAACCCGATGCTCACGTTTGAAGGCGTCGATTGCGGCTATCCGGGCCCCAGCGCTGATGAGCCCATCACCATCCTCAAACACCTGACGTTCTCGATCCAGACGGGCCAGCGCATTGGCCTGCTGGGTGCCAACGGCCAGGGCAAGTCGACGCTGGTCAAAACGCTGGCCGAAACGCTGGCGCCGCTGTCCGGCACGATCCGGCGCGGAAAGGGCCTGCAGATCGGCTACTTCGCCCAGCACCAGCTCGAAACGCTGGACGACCATGCCTCGCCGCTGCTGCATCTGGCTCGCCTGGCGCCCGACGTGCGCGAGCAGGAACTGCGCGACTTTCTCGGCAGCTTCAACTTCCGCGGCGACATGGCGACCTCGCCCATCGAGCCATTTTCTGGTGGCGAGAAGGCTCGCCTGGCGCTCGCCTTGATCGTCTGGCAACGCCCCAACCTGCTGCTGCTTGATGAGCCGACCAACCACCTGGATCTCGACACGCGCGAAGCGTTGACGATGGCACTCGCCCAGTTCGACGGCACGCTGATCCTCGTCTCGCACGACCGGCATCTGCTGCGCGCCACGACCGACCAGTTCCTGCTCGTTGGCCAGGGCACCGTCGCCCCGTTCGATGGCGATCTGGACGACTACCGCGACTGGCTGCTCAAGCAGGCCGCGGCCAAGCGCGCAGCGGCCAGCGCACAGGCTGCTCCGGCCGACGCCGATGGCGCACCGGCCACAAACCGCCGCGATCAGAAGCGCGAAGAAGCCGCTGAACGTCAGCGCCTGAATGCGCTGCGCAAGCCGCTGCAAAAGAACGTCGACACCATCGAAAAGCGCATGGCGCCGCTGCAGAAGGAAAAGGCCGAACTCGAAGCCTTCCTCGCCGACGGCGCTGCGTATGAAGAAGCCAACAAGGCACGCATGATGGAAAGCCTGCGCCGCCAGGCCGAGCTGAACGCCGAACTCGACGAGCTGGAAGAGCGCTGGCTCGAGCTGCACGAACAACTCGAACAAATCAATTGAGGCTGGCGTGCCCGGCCAAGGAGACCTGTTGATGACATCGCCCTCGCCGGACACCGCCACGCATCAACCACTGACCGGCGTGCGCGTGCTCGACCTTACGCGCTTGCTGCCTGGCCCGGCCGCCACGCGCCACTTGGCTGACCTTGGCGCAGAAGTCATCAAGATCGAAGACCCCAGCCCCGGCGACTACGCGCGCGACATGATGCGCACCTCCGCTGACCGCGCGGCTGAACGCCCGAGCCTGTTCTTCCGCTCGCTCAATCGCGGCAAGACCGAAATGCGTCTCGACCTGAAACGTGCGGAAGACCGCGACGCGCTCATCGAACTCGTACGCCACGCCGATGTGCTGATCGAAAGCTTCCGCCCTGGCGTCATGGCGCGCCTCGGTGTCGGATGGGACACCCTGCGTGCGGCCAACCCGGCGCTCGTCATGTGTTCCATCAGCGGCTACGGCCAGGACGGACCGCTCGCACAAGCCGCCGGCCACGACATCAACTACGTCGGCTATGCGGGCATGCTCGACCAGCTCGCCAGCGCGGACGGCACGCCCATCGTCCCCAACGTGCAGATCGCCGACCTGCTGGGCGGTGCGCTCACGGCGGTGGTCGGCATCCTGGCCGCGCTGGTCGACGCGCGCGCCACCGGCCGCGGCCGCTATGTCGACGTTTCCATGACGGACTCGGTATTCGCGCATAACCTGATGGCGTTCTTTGCTGTCGGCACGCGCGGCAAGGCCAGCCCCGCCGGCAGCGATCTGCTCAACGGCGGCGTGCCGTGCTACGGCGTATATCGCACGGCGGACGATCGCTTCATGGCCGTCGGCGCACTCGAATTGAAGTTCTGGCAGGTGATGTGCGACGTCATCGGCAAGCCCGAATGGAAAGACCGGCACTGGGCGCTCGGCCAGCGCGTCGGCGGCGACGAGGCACGGGCCGTTCGCGACGAACTTGCTGCGCTGTTCCTAACCGCCACGCAAGCCGAATGGACCGAACGTTTTGCCGATGCCGATTGCTGTGTCACGCCCGTGCTGCGCATGGAAGAAGCAATGCAGCATCCGCTCTTTGCCGAGCGCAACAGCGTCGTGAAGGAAAACGGCGAGCCCGTGCAGCTCGCCCTGCCGCTACGGTTTGCGGACTGACGAATCCGCGCGATCCAGCGTATCGAGCAGGCGAGCGGCGTCTTCCAGCTGGTGCTGGCTGAACACGCGGATGCCGTGCTGGCGCAGCAGCGCAGCGGTGACGCCCTCGCCTTGCTGCAACTGGCTGGAAAACGTGCCGTCGTAGAGGAATGCAGAACCGCAAGACGGGCTGCGCTCGGTGAGCACAGCGACTTGCACGCCGGCTGCCTGCGCCGCCTCCAGAGCACGTTGCGCGCCCCGTACAAACGCTTCGGTGACGTCATGACCGTGGTGTTCGACGACACGGGCTGCGCCGCGCAGCACCGCCGCACCACCGCCTTCGCCGTGAATTTCCGCGGGCAGACGCGGCACCGGCAAACCGCCGGCCATCTCGGGGCACATCGGCACGATGCGCCCTTCCATCTGCCAGCGCGCCAGGATGCCGCCCTCGGTGACGACCGTGCCGCCGTCATAGCGCACCGGCTGGCCCAGCAGGCAGGCACTCACCAGCACGCGTTGCATGATTTGCGTCCCTTGCTTAGCGGCGCTCGCGGCGGATCATCCCCACCACCAGCGTCAGCGACAGAATCACCAGCCAGATCAACGACCACACCGGCACCGACAGGCCCAGCACCGGCGGCATCGGCCCGACGCACAAGCCATCGGCTTCGAACACCTGCGGCAACCATTTGGCAGTCGGCAGCGCGTTGACCCAGTTTTCGATCGGGTCGATCCCGCACGTTGCCTTCGGATTCAGCAGCAGCGAGACGTGGTACCCCGCCACGCACAGTCCCGCCAAGCCCGAGAGCATCCCGAGCCCGTGCCACAACAGCCGCGTGGCCGACGACAGCGCCGCCAGCAGCGAGAACACGCCAATGCCCAGGAACGCAAACCGCTGGAGGATGCACAGCGGGCACGGCTGCAGCCCCTCAACGTGCTGCAGGTACAGCGCATAGCCGACCAACCCGAAGGAGATCACGGCAATCAGCAGGAAAAAGGCGCGCGAGTTGGCTTGCATGGCGGCGTCAGTTCAGAGGAAGTCGTGGAGAAAAGTTGGCGGATTATCGCACCGCAACGGCACGCGCATTTTCAAATGGCATCAGCGATACCGTTGCGAAATTTTGAACGATCAAGCCTCCAGCGCCCGCACGCGGTCGATGGCCTGCTCGATACGTTCAACGGCAATGACCTCCAGCCCGTCGATCGCCTGCTTCGGGGCGTTGGATTTCGGGATCACGGCAATCGAGAAGCCCAGCTTGGCGGCTTCCTTGAGGCGCTCCTGGCCGCGCGGTGTCGGGCGGATTTCCCCGGCCAGGCCGATCTCGCCAAACACCACCAGCCCACGCGGCAGCGCCTTGTTGCGCATCGACGAATGAATCGCCAGCAGCACCGCCAGATCGGCCGCGGGCTCGGTAATCTTCACGCCGCCCACCGCGTTCAGAAACACGTCCTGGTCAAAGCACGCGATGCCCGCATGACGGTGCAGCACCGCCAGCAACATCGCCAGGCGGTTCTGCTCCAGGCCCACCGCCAGACGACGCGGGTTCGGCACGTTGGCCGTATCCACCAGCGCCTGGATTTCCACCAGCAGCGGCCGCGTGCCCTCCTGCGTGACGAGCACGCATGAGCCCGGCACCACCTGCTCGTGCTGCGAGAGGAACAGCGCCGACGGATTGGCCACGCCGCGCAGGCCGCGCTCGGTCATCGCAAACACGCCCAGCTCGTTGACGGCGCCGAAACGGTTCTTGAACGCCCGCACCAGCCGGTAGGCGGAATGCGTGTCGCCCTCGAAATACAACACCGTATCGACGATGTGTTCGAGCACGCGCGGGCCTGCCAGCGCGCCTTCCTTGGTCACATGGCCGACCAGAATGGTGGTCACATCCAGCCGCTTGGCAATGCGCGTCAACTGCGCAGCACATTCGCGTACCTGCGCCACGGAGCCCGGCGCCGAGGTCAGCGCCTCCGAATACAGCGTCTGGATCGAATCGATGACGACCACTTCGGGTTTTTCCACCTCGATAGTCGCCTGGATGCGTTCAAGCTGAATCTCCGCCAGGAGCGCAAGGTTCGGGCTTTCGATGCCCAGGCGACGCGCACGCAGCGCGATCTGCGAGCCGGACTCTTCGCCACTCACATACAGCACCCGCCGGTCGGCCGACAGGTTGGACAGCGCCTGCAGCAACAGCGTCGATTTGCCGATGCCCGGATCACCGCCGATCAGCACCACACCGCCGCTGACCAGGCCACCGCCCAGTACGCGGTCAAATTCGTCGATGCCGCTGGAGAAGCGCGGCACGTCCACCGCGTCGATGTCCGACAGCTTGCGCACCGTCGCGCTCGATGCCAGCGACTGGAAGCGCGCGCCGGCGCCAGACGTCGGTTGCGCGACGGTTTCCACCAGCGTGTTCCACTGCTGGCAATTCGGGCACTGCCCCGCCCATTTCGGCGCCGTACCGCCACATTCAGTGCACGTATAGACCGTCTTGCTCTTGGCCAAACAACCCCCTGCTTGCGGCACCGCGCCTGGGCGGCGGCCGCTTGATCTTTGTATTGATGGTGCCGCGCTCAGGCAGCCTTGCCCAGGTCGCTGGCGTCTGCCGTGCTGACCGGCTCGACCGACACGGGCACGCGCGGCGCCAGTGCGCACATCAGCTCATAACCGACAGTGCCGGAAGCGTGTGCGACGTCGTCGATCGGCAAACCTTCGCCCCACAGCGTGACGGGCGTACCGACACGCGCCTCGGGCACGCCGGTCAGGTCAACGGTAATCATGTCCATCGACACGCGGCCCACGATGTGCGTGCGCACACCATCGACCAGCACCGGCGTATGGTTGCCGTCCCAGCCCGGCGCATGGCGCGGGTAACCATCGGCATAACCGCACGCGACGATGCCGATGCGCATCGGGTGCTCCACGGTAAAGCGCGAGCCGTAACCGATCGTCGCGCCCGGCTGCAGATCCTGGATGGCGATCAGCTCGCTCTTGAGCGACATGGCGGGCATCAGGCCCGTGCCCTCAATGTCCGCCGCTACGCCCGTCGGCGATGCGCCGTACATGATCACGCCCGGGCGCACCCAGTCGCGATGCGCCTTCGGATGCCACAGCGTGGCCGCGGAGTTGGAAAGCGACGCCTCGCCCGGTAAACCTTGCGTAGCCTGCTCAAACGCGACAAGTTGATGCTCGATGCCACGCGGGCCGTCGGCATCGGAAAAATGCGTCATGTGGACGATCGTGCCGACGCCCGAAATGGCGCGGGCGCGTTCCCATGCAGCGCGGTAGGCGGCGGGCGCGAAGCCCAGGCGGCTCATGCCCGTATTGATCTTGAGCTGCACGCTGATGGGGCCCTTCAGGCGCGCCAGTTCCAGCATGCGCAGTTGCTCTTCGCAGTGAACGGTGGTGGTCAGGCGGTATTGCTCGACGATGGCCAGATCTTCCGGCTTGAAAAAACCTTCGAGCAAGAGAACCGGCCCCTGCCACCCGAGTTGGCGCAGGCGGACGGCCTCGTCCAGATCGAGCAGACCGAAACCATCGGTCTGGCGCAGACCTTCATACGCGCGTTCGATGCCGTGGCCATACGCGTTGGCTTTAACGACAGCCCACACGCGCGAATTGGGCGCATGGCGGCGGGCAACCTGGAGATTATTGGCAAGTGCTGGGCCGTGGATGACGGCCTGGATGGGTCTTGGCATGACGGCAAACCTGCAAAACGTGAATGCGATGGCGCGCTCGTGGCGCGGCGTCGGTGCTGCAATGCAACAGGCAAATAGGCTGTGAGCGGGCCGTGCGCCCGGCCTCACGCGGTGAGCGTTCTATTTGACCACAGGACGCCAACTGGTTCGCGCCTGTCATGAGCCTGCCAAAAAAGAAAGTGCGCCGCCGTCACCGGGAGCGCACAAGTTTCGTGATATAAAGCCGTTCAATTTAGGCATGGGAAACCGTCGTGATGCGCTGCCGGCATGGAGAAAGTTGGGCACCAGCCACTTCTTTTTGCGCGATGGCGTCACATCCGGTTTGACCATGCAAACAGGCGAGACCAAAACAAGCTGCGGGCGGAACGCATGGCCCCAACGCCTGTCAGTGAAGATTCCCGCGGTTGCCCGGCGATGCATGTTTTGCAGCACCGGACGGGCCCCGCCCAAGGGAACCACAATCCGGGGAGCCCGCGCGGGCGCTGGCTTCAAGGCCTCCACCGCGCACCTGTGCGCTGCGCGGCGGGTCAGCCGATGCATCGCCTGGCCGGCACCTCGAGGGGGCGCTTCCCGGTACCGGCACGTTGCCGGCACGACGTGAAGACGAACATGGCACCGCGGTCTACGGGGACGAATTCGAAGGTATGAAGAAGGGCTTTTACACCATCATGGCGGCGCAATTTTTTTCGTCGCTCGCCGACAATGCGCTGCTTATTGCCGCCATCGCCCTTCTGACAGAGATGCATGCGCCGCAGTGGATGACCCCGCTGCTCAAGTTGTTCTTCGTGCTCTCTTACGTTCTACTTGCCGCTTTCGTGGGCGCGTTTGCAGATTCCCGGCCCAAGGGCAAGGTGATGCTCATCACCAATGCCATCAAGCTGATTGGTTGTGGCGTGATGCTTTCCGGCCTGCACCCGTTGCTCGCCTACGGTGTGGTCGGCTTCGGTGCGGCGGCGTATTCGCCGGCCAAGTACGGCATCCTTACCGAACTCCTTCCCCCTGAAAAACTTGTTGCCGCCAATGGGTGGATCGAAGGCCTGACCGTCGGCTCGATCATCCTGGGCACCGTGCTAGGCGGCGCGTTGATCTCGAACCATGTATCGGCGTGGCTGCTGTCGTTCGACATTCCTGGGCTGGAGCGCATCAACACCCCGGCCGAAGCGGCCATGCTGGTGATCATGGTGATCTACCTGATCGCGGCACTGTTCAACACGCGCATTCCCGATACCGGCGCACGCTATCCGCAGCAGGAAAAGAACCCGGTACGTCTGGTTTCAGAGTTTGCCGACTGCTTCAACGCCCTGTGGCACGACAAGCTGGGCCAGATCTCCCTGGCCGTGACGACACTGTTCTGGGGTGCTGGCGCCACGCTGCAGTTCATCGTGCTGAAGTGGGCTGAACAATCGCTGGAACTGAACCTCTCGCAGGGCGCCATTCTGCAGGCCGTCGTGGCCGTGGGGGTGGCCGCCGGCGCCATGGCTGCCGCCGTCAAAATCCCGCTGCGCCGCTCGCTCGACGTGCTGCCGGTGGGCGTGGCAATGGGCGCGGTGGTCATGCTGATGGCGTTCTACACGAAGCACACGATCCCGGAAATCACGTTCCACATCGGCGGGATGAAGCTGCCGCTGTACATGATGATTGCCTACTTGTTCCTGATGCTGGTGGGCGCCATGTCGGGCTTTTTCGTGGTGCCGATGAACGCGCTGCTGCAGCACCGCGGGCATGTGTTGCTCTCTGCCGGGCACTCGATTGCGGTGCAGAACTTCAACGAGAACGTGTCTGTGCTGCTGATGCTGTGCCTGTACGCGCTGCTCATCAAGCTGAACGTGTCGGTGGGCGTGGTGATCGTATCGTTCGGCATCTTCGTCTGCCTGACGATGGCGCTGGTCATGCGCCGGCATCGCGTCAACGAAAAGCTGTTCCACACCGCCGCGCTCATCGGCGAAGACAAGCACCACTGACGCAGTGCCCGCCCCGCCGGACGGGGCTTACTGGCCGCCGCGCTCCGCGTAGATCTTGCGCGCCAGACACAGGTCTTCCCATGCACGCGCCTTGTCTGTCAGCGTCCGCAGCAGATAGGCCGGGTGATAGGTCACCACCACGGGCACGCCTTCCACTTCATGCACCTTGCCGCGCAGCTTGCCGACAGGCGTTTGCGTCTGCAGCAGGTTCTGCGCAGCAATGCGACCCAGCACGACGATGATGCGCGGCTTGACCAGCGCAATCTGACGTTTGAGATACGGATCGCACATCGCTGCTTCGTCCGGCTCCGGATCCCGATTGCCGGGTGGGCGGCACTTGAGCACGTTGGCAATGAACACGCCTTTTTCGCGCGACAGGCCGATCGATCGCAGCATGCTGTCGAGCAGCTTGCCGGCCTGGCCGACGAACGGTTCGCCCTGCTTGTCTTCCTGCTCGCCCGGCGCTTCACCGATCAGCATCCATTCGGCCTGACGGTCACCAACGCCGAATACGGTGTTTGTGCGGCGCTCGCACAGCTTGCACGACGTGCAGTTGGAAACGGCGGCTTCGAGCTGCGCCCAATCGAATGCGGCGATGCGCTGGGCGCGCGGGGCAGCCGAATCCGGCGGCGCCTCGATGACAGGCGGCTCGACTCGCGCAGCCGCAGGCTCTGCAGCCGCAAACACGGGGGCTTCAGCCTCCGCGGCAACCGGCTCTGCAACGGCCACCTCGACGGCCTCGTCCGCAGCCGGCTCAGCCCCGCGCAATGTCCATTCGGTCGAAACGCCCAGCGCTTCCAGCATTCGGGATCGACGATTCATGCAGCCTCCACCCCGCTCGCTTCACACACCATGCGCATGACGAGCGCATCTTCGCGCGTGTTGTTTTCAGCCGGGTAATAGCGCTTGCGCCGACCGATCTCGGCAAACCCGACACGGTGATACAGCGCAATCGCGCCGATGTTGGAGGGGCGTACCTCCAGCAGCAGGCTGCCGAAACCATGCACCAACGTGAGCGCCGTTGCCAGACGCAGCAGCCAACGGCCCAGCCCTTGCCGCTGCCACGCCGGCGCCACGGTCACGTTGAGCAGGTGCATCTCGTCGACCACCGGCATGAGGATCAAATAGCCCGCGACCTCGTTGCCGCCATCCCGCAGGACAATGCCGAGGTGACCGGACTTGAGCGAATCCTCAAAGTTGCCGCGGGACCAGGGAAACGTGAACGCCGCCTGCTCGACCGCCGCGACGCCAGCCAGATCGCGTGCGGTCATGCGCTCCGCACGCCAGCCCGCAGGCAACGGCGCTTGCGCGATAACGCCGGCCAGCGTGTTCTCGATCAGGCTCATGGCTGTGCACCCGCTGCGGCAGCCTTAGCCTGTTGCACAGCCTGCCGCTCTTCAATGGTGAGCGCGACCTTGTCACGCACATACAGCGGCGCCGCATCTTCGGGCCGCACCGTATGGCCGGCAGCCAAAAGGCGCAGACCCACGGCGATGATCTCGCGGGCGTGCGGCGCGACTTCCGGCAACACAGCGGCAGCGCCTGCCGCAATGCTCAACTGTTCGCCGAACACTGCTGCGGCATTGCCCGCCAGCCAGTACGCTTGCGGCGGCGCGGCAACGCTATGCGGCCCGCTTACCTGGATGGGCGAAAGTGCATGCCAGCCCGAGGCGTCCTGGGCCGCATCGGCGGGTACGAAGCTGGCCCAGTAGCACTCTTCCATGCGCGCATCGAGGGCGATGGTCACGGCCGTGCCGGCCGGCAGCGTTGCGCGCGTCTGTTCTGCGCAAGCGACGAGGGAATTGACCGGCACGACGGGCAAGTCCGCACCAAACGCCAAACCCTGCGCGACGCCGCATGCCGTGCGCAAACCGGTGAACGAACCAGGGCCGGCGCCAAAGGCAATCGCCGCACAATCAGCCAGGGCGATGCCCGCCTCGGCCAGCAACTCGGATGCCGCCGGCAGCACGCGGCTACTGGAGCGCGGACCGGTGTGTTCATGACGGAACAGCGTGCGCGTGCCGTCACCAAGGGCGACGGAACAGAACTCGGTGGAGGTATCGAAAGCAAGAATCCAGGGCATGGCGGCATTGTACCGGCTGGTGTGGCGCCCGAAGGCGCAAACCCGTGGCTGCGCCTCGGGAAACCGGGCCAAAAGTTGCGCAAAAAACCGAAGCCGGCCTCGAATTCAAACGGCCCAGCCATACAACCCCGGCGCTATCATCGCCAGACCATTGTTTTCAGCCGGGAATCATCATGAGCGACTTGCAAGCCCGTTTCGACCAAGCCCAAATCGACGTAAAGGGCCTCTCCGAGCGCCCCGCCAACATGACGTTGCTGCGCCTGTATGCGCTGTACAAGCAAGGCGCCGAAGGTGACGCACACGGCGACAAGCCGGGCTTTACCGACATCGTCGGCCGCTACAAGTTTGAGGCCTGGGAAGGCCTGAAAGGCACGTCGCAGGACGAAGCCAAGCAAAAGTACATCGACCTCGTCGAAGAACTGAAGAGCGGCGCAACGACCTGAGCGTCGAATCGCTAAAGGAAGAACCGGGCCCCGCGCCCGGTTTTTTATTGCGCCGCAGGAATGGCGGATGGCAGCTCTCGGCGGCGCATGCGCCACGCGGCCAGCAAGGCCAGCGCGCACAGCGTGCCGAGAAAGATGAACGTCTCGTCGAAAGCCAGGATGCGTGCCTCGGGGTCGACCGCCTGACCATGCACGGTTTCGATACCGCGCACGGCGAGCCGCCATTGCAGAAAAATCCCCGTGGCCGACACGCCGATCGCCCCACCCAACTGGCGCAGGAAATTGACAGCGCTGGAGCCTTGCGCAATCAACGTGAAATCGACACCACGCATGGCGCCAAGGCTCAGCGATGGCAGCACGAAGCCAAGCCCGATCCGCCCAATGACGGCGATGGCGATCAGCAGCAGATAGCTTGTTGCCCGCGTGTTGGTCGCCATCAGGAAGAACGAGAGCGCCAGCGCTGCCAGCCCAAACGACACCAGCCGGAATGGCTCGATTCGATTGGTCAGCCGCCCCGCCAGCATGATCGTCACGGCCAGCACCAGGCCTGCGGGCAGCAGCACCAACCCCGCGCGCGACGGCGCATAGGCCAGCGCCACCTGCATATACACCGGCACCAGGTACGTCGAACCGTACAGCCCCGCCCCGTAGATGAAGGCCACCACCGCCCCCATCGCAAACTGCCGATAGCTGAAGAGCCGCAGGTTCAACAACGGCGACTCCACCCGCCGCTGCCAGAATACGAAGCCCCCGACACACACAGCCGACACGACCATCAGCACGATGCCGTGCGTCGCATTGCCATGCAGCGCGACCAGGCCGTTGAGCAGCGTGACGGTTGCACCGCCGATGAGCAGCAGGCCGCGCCAATCAAGCGGTTTGGGCTCGCCCGCCATCGACGAGTTGACGGCCATGAAGCGCCGCGCCATCGCCCACCCAATCAACGTAAACGGCATCACCACGAAGAAGATCGAGCGCCAGCCGAACAACTCCACCAGGAAACCGCCCACGCTCGGGCCCACGGCTGGGGCCAGCACAACGCCAAAGCCGAACAGGCCGAACGCCTTGCCTTGCTCCCGTTCGGGAAACACACGCAGGATCAGGATGTTGGGCAGCGGCTGCATGATGCCTGCCGCAATGCCTTCCACGACCCGCATGGCGATCATCACTTCGTAGTTGGGAGACAGACCGCCCGCCAGTCCGCCCACACCCAGCAGCAGCAACGCACCGATGAACGTGCGACGCAGCCCGAAGCGCAGCAGCAGCCAGGGCGTCAGCAGCATCGACAAGGTCATCGCCACCATGAAGCTGGCCGACACCCATTGCGCGCGTTCCTGCCCGAGCACGAAATGCCGGCTCAGATCGGGAATCGCCACGTTGACGATGGTGGCCGAGATGACGGAGGACACCGCCCCCACCATCAGCGTGAAGAGAACGAGCCACTTGAAGCGCTCGCCGTAACGTGCGCGCAGGGCCTCCAGGGTGGGCGTGAATGTCGTCATGGTCTCGTTGTTGTGATGTGTGAGACGACCAAAGGCAAGCAAAGCAACCCGGCCGGCGCCTCCTCCAGCGCCGGCTGAGCGGGACACGTCAGCCGAGGCGGCCGGTGGCGGCAATCTCGCGGATGCGGCGCACGGTGTCGATGTCGGATTCGCGATAGGCGGATTTGACGATCTCGGCGTAGCGCGTGTCGCCAGTTTCGTCGGCGTTGGGCAGCGTGGTGTCGTAGACGAAACGGATGAACGCGGCGTTGGCTTCGTTGCTCTCGATCGTCATGGTCAGCGACCCACCAGCGTGTTCGCCGGTGGCCGCGGTGGTGTAGGTCACGCGCTTGTGCGGCTCGAGCGTCACGCGATCCTGGATGCGCGCCTTGCCGAAAACGAGCTCGCGTTCGACCCAGCCGTCGCCCTCAGCGGTGATGATGCATTCGTCCAGGCTTTCGACAAATTCGGTTTGCTCGCGCACGCGCAATACCAGGCCTTGCCAGATCTGGTTCAGGGTCAGCGTGTCGATGAGGGGGTTCAGTGGATCGTTGACTTCCACCAGGTGTTCAAAGCGCAAAGCGGCCTCCGAAAGATTTCGTGACATTATCGCGCGGCTTGACCGGCCTTGCGGCAAAAGAAAAACGCCGGCGGGTTGCCCCGGCCGGCGTTTCCTCTGCGCGCTTTAAGCGTCGCTTGCCTTCAGATTTCTTCGTACAGCGGCAGCGTCAGGAATTCTGCAAAGTCTTCCGACGTCGACATTTGTTCGAAGATTTCTGCAGCGCGGTCAAAGTGGCCCACCGCGCCCGTCTCCTTCACCTTGGCCAATTCTTCCGGGATCAGCTTGCGCACCAGTTCAGCCGTGACCTTGGTGCCGTCTTCCAGCTTGCCCTTGGGCGAGCGAATCCATTGCCACACTTGCGAGCGCGAGATCTCGGCCGTGGCGGCATCTTCCATCAGGTTGTGGATCGGCACGCAACCGTTGCCGGCCAGCCAGGCGCCCAGGTAGTGGATGCCGACGTTGATGTTCATGCGCAGGCCGGCTTCGGTGATCGGCGTTTCCGGCTGGAAGTCCAGCAGGTCGGCTGCCTTCACGTCCACGTCCGGGCGTTGCTTCTCGAACTGGTTCGGCTTGTCGCCCAGCACTGCCACGAATTCCTTCATGGCTGGCTCGACCAGACCCGGGTGCGCCACCCAGCCACCATCGTAGCCGTCGGTCGCGTCGCGCTTCTTGTCGCCGATGATGCCGGCCATGGCCACGGCGTTTTTCTCCGGATCGTTCTTGATCGGGATCAGCGCGCTCATGCCGCCGATGGCGGGCGCACCACGCTTGTGGCAGGTCTTGAGCAGCAGCAGCGCGTAGGCGCGCATGAACGGCGAGGTCATCGTCACCTTGGCGCGGTCGGCCAGGCAGAAGTTCTTGTCGACCTTGAACTTCTTGATGCACGAAAAGATGTAGTCCCAACGGCCAGCGTTCAGGCCAGCGCTGTGCTCGCGCAGTTCGTACAGGATTTCTTCCATCTCGAACGCGGCGAGGATGGTTTCGATCAGCACGGTGGCCTTGATCGTGCCTTGCGGCAGACCGATCTCGTTCTGCGCCATCACGAAGATGTCGTTCCACAGGCGCGCTTCCAGATGGCTTTCCATCTTCGGCAGGTAGAAGAACGGGCCGGCGCCACGAGCGATCTGCTCGCGGGCGTTGTGGAACAGGAACAGCGCAAAGTCGAAGATGCCGCCGGAAACGCGCTCGCCGTCGATCAGCACATGCTTCTCGTCCAGGTGCCAGCCGCGCGGACGCACTTGCAGCGTGGCGATCTTGTCGTTGAGCTTGTAGGTCTTGCCGTTCTGCTCCAGCGTGAGCGTGCGGCGAATGGCGGCCTTCAGGTTGACCTGGCCCTGGATCTGGTTATGCCAGCTCGGCGAGTTCGAATCTTCGAAGTCGGTCATGTAGCTGTCCGCGCCCGAGTTGAACGCGTTGATGACCATCTTGGCATCGACCGGGCCAGTGATTTCCACACGGCGGCAGTGCAGTGCCGGCGGAATCGGGGCGACCTTCCAGTCGCCTTCACGCACAGCCTTCGTTTCCGGCAGGAAATCCGGGCGCTCGCCGGCGTCCAGGCGCTTGGCGCGCTCGACACGGGCAGCCAGCAGCTCTTTACGACGCGGCTGGAAGGCACGATGCAGCTTGGCAACCAGCGCCAGCGCTTCGGGGGTCAGAATGTCTTCGTAGGCCGGCAGAATCTCGGCCTTGATCTCCATGCCTTGGGGCAGCGTGAGCGCCATGGTTGTTCTCCAGAGGATGATGTGAGGGTTGAACGCGTTTTGGTCTTACTTTGGTCCTATGGCTGGACCGATTGAATGCAATGCCTTAAGTCGCTTGTGTTGCCTGCACGAACTGCAGCAGATCGCGCATGTCGTGGCCGGCCGCGGTGGGCGCCACGTCGAGCGCCTCGGGCGGATGCCCCAGGCGGTTGATCCAGAACGTTGTGAAGCCGTACCACGTCGCGCCGCAGGCATCCCAACCATTGGACGAGACAAACAGAATCTGTTCCGCCGGCACACCAAACGCCTGTGGCGCCAGCGCATAGGCTTGCGGCGCAGTCTTGTAGAGCTTGACCGCATCGACCGACAGCACGTGATCGAACAGCCCGGACATCCCCGCACTCTTCACGGCAATGTCGAGCATCTGCGGGTTGCCGTTGGAGAGGATGCCCAGCGGCAAGCCCATCTCACGCAGGCGGCGCAGCGCGGGCACGTTCTCGGGAAACGCAGACAGGCACGCATATTCGCGCATCAGCGTGGCCTCGTCGTGGGCGGAAAGCTCGACGCCCAGGCGTGCCGCGGCATAGCGCAGCGCATCGACGGTGATGTCCCAGAACGGCTTGTAGTGTTCGCCCGAGGGACCGGCCAGCGAGCGGATGCGCGTGTAATCGATCTGCTTGTCGCGCCACAGCACCGACAGCGCCTCGCCCTTGCCGGCAAACAGTTGCTCGGCACGCGCGGCCACGGAGTACACGTCAAACAACGTGCCATAGGCATCGAAGACCACCGCGCGAATCGAACGCATCTGAAGCTCCACGGACCCGAAGGCCCCGCAATTGGGCGTTCCATCACGCAGAACGCCTTGCCGACCTTCGCAACGAGGGCCATTGTAGAAAAGCTGACGCACCGCACAAAGACGCCAATGGTCACTTGATCTTTGACTTTTACTGATGGAATGACGAGTGATAACCTTTATATTCGTCACAATCCCGCAGACCTCGGTTGCCACGGTATACATCAGGCATGGATCATTTCAAGCAGCTCGAAACCTTTGTCGCCGTCGCAACACGCGGCAGCCTATCCGCCGCCGCCGCCGCTGAGGGCGTGGCGCCTGCCATCATCGGGCGCCGCATCGACGCGCTGGAAGAACGCCTGGGCGTCAAGCTCCTGGTGCGCACCACGCGGCGCATCACCCTCACGTTCGAGGGTTCGGCATTCCTGGAGGATTGCCAGCGGATTCTCAACGACCTGCACAACGCCGAGGCAAGCGTCTCTGCCGGTGGCGTAAAAGCCAGCGGGCACCTGCGTGTGACCGCCCCCGCCGGTTTTGGCCGCCGCCATGTCGCGCCCATGGTGCCGGACTTTATCGAGGCCCACCCGGATGTTTCGATGACGCTGGACCTGGGCGACCGGGTGGTCGACCTCGTCAACGAAGGCTTCGATTGCGCGATCCGCCTGGGCGATCTGCCCGATTCGAGCCTCGTGTCGATCCGCCTGTGGGAAAACCGCCGCGTGGTGGTGGCCGCACCGTCATATCTCGAGCGCCGCGGCGTTCCGACGCAGGTTGAGCAGCTTTCGACGCACAACTGCCTGGCCTTCGGCGCCAGCGCCAACGTGCAGCGCGGCTGGGTCTTCCAGCAAGGCGGCAAGGCCGTCACCGTCAAGGTGTCCGGCACGATGGAATGCACGGACGGCGCCGTGCTGCGCGAGTGGTGCCTGCAAGGCTATGGCCTGGCGTGGCGCTCCTGGTGGGAGGTCGGGCACGACATTGCCACGGGCAAGCTGGTGACGGTGCTCGATGCCTTTGAAGCGCCGCCGATCGGCATCCACGCGGTGTTTCCGCAGCGCAAGCATCTGCCGCTGCGCGTGCGCCTCTTTATCGATTTCCTCAAGAACACGTATGGCAACCCGGCCTATTGGCGCCGGGCAGACGCCATCATCGGAATGGATTAGCAATCACCCCGAGTGGGTGAAACACCGCGTGCGGCCTACAATCAGGACAAGAACGTCTTCCGCATCCCACTCAGGAGGCCGCATGTTCCAGCACATCCTCATCCCCACCGATGGTTCCGAGCTGTCGCGCAAGGCGGTGGCGGGCGCGCTCGACTTTGCCAAGACGCTGGGCGCGCGTCTGACGGCCTACACCTGCCTTGAGGAATACCCGTACACACCGTTCTCCGAGATCGTCGTGGAGACGCCCCAGGCGTTCAAGGAGCGCGTCGAAGCACAGGCGCGCGTGGTGCTCAAGGACGTTGAAGATGCCGCCCGCAGCGCCGGCATCAACTGCGACACCGACATGAGCTGCTTTGCCGTGCCTTACATGGGCATCATCGACGCGGCCGAGCGCCATGGCTGCGACGTCATCTTCATGGCATCCCACGGCCGGCGCGGGCTGGCCGGGCTGCTGCTCGGCAGCGAAACGCAGAAGGTGCTCACGCACACCGAGATTCCAGTGATTGTCTATCGCTGAAGTCTCACCCTGCCCGCACGATAAATAGCCGCCTTTTGAGGCGGCTTTTTTTTTCTCCTTGACTCTTGTCTTGCTGGCGCATACAACTTTGTACACAAAACAAAAACATGTTGTGTACATTTTTGCGCACAACGCCTGAACGGCTTGGAAACCGGCAAAACCAAAGGAGACAGCATGACCAGCACCACCGCTTCGGCGGCGCAGGCGGTTGATTCGCCACACGCGCATCCCAACGTCGTCATCAAACCGCATTACGACCCGCGGCTTACCAACGAAGACCTCGCCCCGCTACGCAAGCAGACCTGGGGCACCTACAACATCTTCGCGTTCTGGATGTCCGACGTGCACAGCGTGGGCGGTTATCTGACGGCAGCGAGCCTGTTCTCGCTGGGCCTGTCGAGCCTGCAGGTGCTGTTCGCGCTGCTGGTGGGCATCGTCATCGTGCAGGTGTTCTGCAACCTCGTCGCCAAACCCAGCCAGGCGACCGGCACGCCGTATCCGGTGATCTGCCGCGCGTCGTTCGGTGTGCTGGGCGCAAACATTCCGGCCATCATCCGCGGGTTGATCGCGGTGGCGTGGTACGGCATCCAGACCTATCTGGCATCGAGCGCGTTCCTGGTGCTGGCGCTGAAGTTCATGCCGCAACTCGCACCGTATGCCGACGTGGCGCAGCATGGCTTTGTGGGCCTGTCGACGCTCGGTTGGGCGGCGTTCATGCTGTTGTGGGTGCTGCAGGCGTTCGTGTTCTGGCACGGCATGGAATCGATCCGCAAGTTCATCGACTGGGCGGGCCCGGCGGTGTACGTGGTGATGATCGCGCTGGCCGCATGGCTCGTGCACAAGGCCGGCTGGAACAACATCAACCTCACGCTTTCCTTCCTCAAATACGAGGGCTGGGATGCGGTGCCAGTGGTGCTGGGCGGGATCGCGCTGGTGGTGTCGTACTTCTCTGGCCCGATGCTGAACTTCGGTGACTTCTCACGCTACGGCAAGGATTTCACCTCAGTCAAACGCGGCAACTTCTGGGGGCTGCCGGTCAACTTCCTCGGCTTCGCGCTGCTGACTGTCATCACCACGTCGGCCACGCTGCCGGTGTTTGGCGAGATGATCTCCGACCCCGTCGCCGTCGTTGCCCGCATCGACAACATCACGGCCGTGGTGCTGGGCGCGCTCACGTTCATGATCGCGACCATCGGCATCAACATCGTCGCCAACTTCGTGTCGCCGGCGTTCGACTTTTCCAACGTGGCGCCGCAACACATCAGCTGGCGCACGGGCGGCATGATTGCGGCGGTCGCGTCGATCTTCATCACGCCCTGGAACCTCTACAACAACCCCGAGGTGATCCACTACACGATCGACGTGCTGGGCGCGTTCATCGGCCCGCTGTTCGGCATCCTGATCGCGGACTACTACTTCGTGCACCGGCAGCAGGTGCATGTCGACGATCTCTACACGCTGCGCCCCACCGGCCGCTACTGGTACCGCAACGGCTACAACCCGGCTGCCGTTTTGACGCTGATCCCGTCCGCGCTGATCCCGATGGCCTGCGTGGTCTTCGAACGGCTGCACGCGCTGGCCAACTACAGCTGGTTCATCGGCGTGGGCATCGCGCTGGTGCTCTACACCGTGCTCAGCCGCAAGCAAGGCACCCTCACCCGCTAATCCGAATCATCCACGCGTCAAGAACATGGACATCCGCATCATCAACCCCAACACCACGACGAGCATGACCGCGCTCATCGGCCGCTGCGCGCAAGCCGCGGCCGCATCGGGCACGCGCATCACGGCGGTGAGCCCGAAGATGGGCCCGGCTTCCATTGAAAGCCATTACGACGAGGCGCTCTCGGTGCCCGGCATCCTGGAAGAAATCCGCCACGGCGAATGCGATGGCGCCGACGCCTACGTCATCGCCTGCTTTGGCGACCCGGGCCTCTACGCCGCACGTGAACTCGCGCACGGCCCCGTGATCGGCATTGCTGAAGCCGCCATGCACATGGCCAGCCTGATCGGCAACAGCTTCAGCGTCGTGACGACGCTGGAGCGCACCGTCGGCATGGCGTGGCACCTGGCAGAGCGCTACGGCATGCGGCATGCGTGCCGCAACGTCCACGCAAGCGACCTGCCCGTGCTGGACCTGGAGAAGCCCGGCTCCAACGCACGCCAGATCATCCTCGACGCCTGCCGCAGCGCGCTTGCGCAAGACCGCAGCGACTGCATCGTGCTCGGCTGTGCCGGCATGGCAGACCTGTGTGAAGACCTGAGCGCCGAGCTGCGCGTGCCTGTCATCGACGGCGTGGTGGCTGCGGTAAAGCTGGTCGAGGCGCTGGTCGGCATGCGGCTTTCCACCAGCAAGCGCGGCGACTGGGCGCGGCCGCTTCCGAAACCCTATACCGGAATGCTTGCTCCGTTTGCACTGGCGTAGTGCAAGGCGGAGTGGCGCATTTGCTACCATGCACCATTCCGCTTTTTCTTCTGCACCGCCACCTGCCATGCCCGCACCCGCACGGGAACCTGCCGACAGCCAACCGGCTGCCGAACCGATCTACCAGGGCCTGCTGACGGCCATCATGGAGCACCGACTGCCGGCCGGCACCAAGCTGGTCGAAGAGCGGCTGTGCGAAGCCACCGGCGCGGGCCGGCCGCGCATCCGCCAGGTGCTGGCCCGGCTGGCGCATGAGCATCTGGTGACCCTCGTGCCCAACAAGGGCGCGTTCGTCGCGCAGCCTTCCGTAAAAGAGGCGCGCGACGTTTTCCAGACCCGCCGCATCATCGAACCCGAACTGGCCAGCATGCTGGCAAACGCATGCACGCCGGCAAAAGCCAAACGCCTGCGCGAACACATTGCGGCGGAACACGCGGCACGCGAACGCGGCGACCGCGCGGCCACCATCCGTCTATCCGGCGAATATCACGTCCTGATTGCCGAGATGGCCGGCAACCATGTGCTGGAACGGCTCACGCGCGAAGCGGTGTCGCGCACGTGCCTGATCATCACGCTCTATGACCGCCCCGGCCTGCCCGCCTGCCCCGAGCACGAGCACGACACCCTGACCGAAGCGATTGCCACCGGCGATGCCGCGCGCGCGCACGACCTGATGCGCGAGCATCTGGAGCACATCGAGCACTCGCTCGACCTGCACGCGACTCCCACATCGGCGCTGGATCTGGAATCGATTTTCAAGCGCGCCTGATCGGCCACGCCGCACCGCAACGCACCGCACTAAGAGCCGCAATCGCACAGACGAAAAAAAACCGCGCCGTTGAGGAAGCGCGGTTCGAGAGGCCGGTGTGTGGTCAGCACGGCCGGCCCGGGAGCCTGGATGCCGGATGCGTCGGCAACCTCAGGCCACCTTCTTGGCTTGCGCCGTTTCTTCGAAGAATTGTTCGTCTTCCGTCGAGCCCTTCAGCGCCGTGGTCGACGCCTCGCGCTCGATGGTCTGCGTCACGGCATCGAAGTAGCCCGTGCCGACTTCGCGCTGGTGCTTCACCGCCGTGAAGCCCTTTTCCGCCGCCTTGAACTCGGCCTCTTGCAGCTCCACGAACGCGCTCATCTGGTTGCGGGCATAGCCGTAGGCCAGGTTGAACATCGAGTAGTTCAGGGCATGGAAACCCGCCAGCGTGATGAACTGGAACTTGTAGCCCATCGCGCCGAGTTCCTTCTGGAAGCGGGCGATCGTCACGTCGTCCAGGTTCTTCTTCCAGTTGAACGACGGCGAGCAGTTGTAGGCCAGCATCTTGCCAGGGAACTTGGCGTGGATGGCCTCGGCAAACTTCTTGGCGTATTCCAGATCGGGCTTACCGGTTTCGCACCACACGAGGTCGGCCACTTCCGCATACGCCAGACCGCGCGAAATGGCCTGCTGCAGACCCGGCTTGGTGCGGTAGAAACCTTCGACGGTGCGCTCGCCGGTGCAGAACGGCTTGTCGTTCTCGTCCACATCGGTGGTCAGCAGGTCGGCAGCTTCTGCGTCGGTGCGGGCGATCAGCACAGTCGGCACGCCCATCACGTCAGCAGCCAGACGCGCGGCCACGAGCTTGCTCACGGCCTCACGCGTCGGCACCAGCACCTTGCCGCCCATGTGCCCGCACTTCTTCACGGCGGCCAGTTGGTCCTCAAAGTGCACGCCGGCGGCACCGGCCTCGATCATGGCCTTCATCAGTTCGAACGCGTTCAGCACGCCGCCGAAACCGGCTTCCGCATCCGCCACGATCGGTGCGAAGAAGTCGATGTCGTCCTTGCCTTCCGACCACTGGATCTGATCAGCGCGCTGGAACGTGTTGTTGATCTTCTTGACGACCTTGGGCACCGAATCCACCGAGTACAGCGACTGGTCCGGATACATCTCGCCGTTGCTGTTGGCATCGCCCGCCACCTGCCAGCCCGACAGATAGATCGCCTTCAGGCCAGCCTTGACCTGCTGCATGGCCTGGTTGCCCGTGAGCGCGCCCAGCGCGTTGACGAAGGGCTCATTGTTGATCAGGTTCCACAGCTTTTCGGCACCACGCTTGGCCAGCGTGTGTTCGATCTGCAGCGAACCGCGCAGGCGCACGACATCTTCAGCGGTGTAACCACGCTTGATGCCCTTCCAACGCGGGTTGGTATCCCATTCCTTCTGCAGCTTTTGCACTTCGAGTTCGCGTGACATCGCACTCTCCTGTTTGATCGCATCCATCAAATAAAAACCGGGTAACTCACTCTGCGCCTTGAGCCGCTCGCACCTTCTTGGGGCGCAGCCAGGTGGCTCAGGTCATATGTCTTATATAAGAGTGTAGAAATGGCCGGTGCAGCGCAACAAGGAGAACATGCGCAGGAATTGAAGTTTTTACCTCATATCTTTCAATGACTTACTCACCGTGTTTCATGATGCGGAAAGATTTTTTCTATCATGAAAGAACATGATGGTGCTGTGCGATGCAGAATTTTTGCGGACCAAAACCCCTTTCCGCATTGTGAAAAATCGGGGGCATCTGTCCGTCACATCACCGGGGCACAAAAAACGCCGCAGATGCGGCGTTCAGAATGGCGATGATTGAGTGTGTGGACTCAGGACGCCCGCTCTATTTCGGCCAAAACGGCCCACTGCAGAACATCTGGCGCCTTGCCCTACAGGGCCGCGGCTACGAACAGATAGATCGCATCGATGAAACCGGCGCGGAACTCGCGGGGCAGCGCGTGCGTGATGCCGTCGATCTTCGAGCGCAACCGCATGGCCACGAAGCGCCGGCCGGCACGCGCTTCGATGTGCGTGCGACAGAGGAAATCCTTGGCTGCCAGGGCACCCGATTGGTAATGGCGTAGCGCGCTCAATGTGCACCTCCGGAAAACGGATGCCGGGAGATGCAGGGCGGTGGCGAGGGGTAAGACGCGGGGCGATGCCCGCTTGCTGCGAAAGACATGACGTCTCCTAGATGAAGAGGCCAGCCGCTCGCTGCTAAACGAGGGTGGCGGGCCTGACGACGGCGTTAGCAGACCGGCCATCTAGAAACCGGCAGACCCGAAGGTCTCACCGCCCGGCCCGCCATAAAGGATAGGCGTGCACAAGCACCGGACATTGTCCGTCTAGATGGCACATCTTGTGGGCTGCTAAACCCGGCTGCTCGAACGAACAGCGCGCGAATTATATCGTGCGCCCCTCCCCCTCCAAATCGGAATCAACCTCGAGACAGGCGATGCGCCACCCAGTCTCCACCGGTGATGGCGGGCCGCCCGGCAATGTGCTGCGGGCTAACCGGATAGACAATGCAATCGACCGGTTCGCTACCCAGCATGACGGCGTGGTTCTCGCGCAGGAACAGCGCATCGCCGCCGGGGTAGACCTCTTCGATCTCGTCCAGCACGGGGACGAGCGCCGCATCGATGCGATACACATCGCCGCGCACGGCGGTGCCAGTCGGATCGAGCACGAGCCCGGGATACGCGCCAAAGTCATACAGTCGGCCATGCAACATGGCAGTACCGAGCAGCTCCGGCTCGGGAATGCCGCGCTTGGCCGCGGCAACCCGCAGATCGTTCGCCTCGCCGGCACGCAGCGTGCCGTAGACGAACACGTGGATGGCGTTGGCGCGGATCATTCCAGCATGTCCTGCGAGACCAGCACGCCGTCTTCGTCGGCATAGACCCACTCGCCAGACTGGATGTACGCGCCCGGCATCTGCACGCCCACTTCGCGCTGCCCGGCGTTCTTTTTGATGCTCTTGCGTGGGTGCACCGCCAGTGCGTGGATGCCGACGTTGCATTCGGCCAGCTCGCGCGTATCGCGCACGCAGCCGTTGAGCAGAATGCCCTCCCAGCCGTTCTCTTCGGCCAGCTTGCCGAGGTTGCCGCCCACCAGCGCGCAGCGCAGCGAGCCGCCGCCGTCAATCACCAGCACGCGGCCAGCGCCCTGCTCTTCCAGCGCGGCGCGTACCAGGCCGTTGTCTTCAAACACCTTGAGCGTGGAAGCCGGGCCGGCAAACGCGGCGCGCTTGCCAAAGCTGCGGAACACCGGCGTAAGCACACGCAGGCTGCCGTACACCAGCTTGTCTTCGTGCATGTCGCACAAATCAGTCACGGGAATCATCGTCATGGCAATGGATGGTTTGGCGTTAGCAAAAACAGAAAAGCGAAAAGCGGAATCAACTGCGCGACTGTGCACGCAACGAATCGATCGTCGCGCGCGGGCTGATGATGTTCGGATCGGTCTGCACCTCAATGACGGACGCAACGCTTGCCGCCAGCGCGGTTTCCACCGCCGACTGAAAGCCTTCGAGCGAACGTACCGTATGCCCCTGGGCGCCGTAGGCTCTGGCGAGCGCGGCAAAGTCGGGGTTGCGCAGCTCGGTCCCGCTCACGTGCTCGGGGTACTCGCGCTCCTGGTGCATGCGGATGGTGCCGTACATGCCGTTGTTGACCACGATAAAGATCACCGGCGCGTTGTACTGCATGGCGGTCGCCAGCTCCTGGCCGTTCATCAGGAAGCAACCGTCGCCAGCCATGCAGATGACGGGCGTGTCAGGGCAGATGATTTTTGCCGCCACTGCGGCGGGCGCTCCATAGCCCATCGCCCCGCTCGTCGGCGCGAGCTGCGTACGCGAGCCCGACGCCAGCGCACCATATTGATAGAAGCGATGCAGCCAGGTGGCGTAGTTGCCCGCGCCGTTGGTCAGAATGCTGTTGTGCGGAAGGCGCTCGCGCAGCCATTGCATGGCACGGGCCATATCGATGCCCTTGCCACCGAACGGCGGCGGCGCGATGTTGGCGCGGTAGTCGGCGTTGGCGGCTTCTGTCCAGTCGGACCACCGCGGCGGCGCATCAGGCGACATACTATCCAGCGCTTCGGCCATCGCGGGCATCGACGCGTGGATCATCAGGTCGGCCTGGTAGACGCGTCCCAACTCTTCCGCGCCGGCATGCACATGAATAAGCGTCTGCTTCGGACGTGGCACCTCGAAGAGCGTATAGCCCGAGGTTGTCATCTCGCCCAGGCGTGTGCCGATGGCGAGTACCAAGTCGGCGTCTTTGACGCGCGCCGCGAGCTTCGGGTTGATGGCGATACCGACATCTCCGGCGTAATTCGGGTGGCGGTTGTCGAACAGGTCTTGCCGGCGGAACACGCAGCCTGCGGGCAGATTCCAGCGCTCGGCAAAGGCTTGCATGCGCGCGGCTGCTTGCGGCGTCCAGCCGGAACCGCCCAGCAGCAGCATCGGCCGCTCGGCGTTCTGCAACAGCGTCTTCAGTTGCGCAAGGTCATGCGGGCCGGGCCACGCCATCGCGCGAGGCATTGGCGGCACATCGGCCACGGTGGCGACGTCGGTCAGCATGTCTTCGGGCAGCGCCAGCACAACCGGGCCGGGGCGGCCCGCGGTGGCGGTCTGGAAAGCGCGTGCGATGTATTCGGGGATGCGCTCGACGCTATCGATCTGCGCGATCCACTTGGCCATCTGCCCGAACATGCGGCGGTAGTCGATTTCCTGGAACGCTTCGCGATCGACGAAATCGCGGCCGACCTGGCCGATGAAGAGGATCAGCGGCGTGGAGTCTTGAAACGCTGTGTGGACGCCAATGCTGGCGTTGGCGGCGCCCGGCCCGCGTGTGCAGAAGACGATGCCGGGGCGGCCGGTGAGCTTGCCGTAGGCATCCGCCATGTTGGCGGCGCCGCCCTCTTGCCGGCAGACGATGAAGCGTGCGCGGTCGCGGCGCTGGTAGAAGCCTTCGAGCACCGAGAGGTAGCTCTCGCCGGGCACGCCGAAGGCCACATCGACGCCGTGGGCCACCAGTGCATCAACAAGAATCTGGCCGCCGTGGCGTGGCTCGGCAACGTGGCTGGCGGGGCGTGCGGCTGGTGTCTCCATGGCGGGTGCTCTCGCTCTCTCGATCCGTTGACGACACGAAGGATCATAGCGGACCCGCCCCTGCGGCGACTACATCTGCCGGAACAAATGCGCGTATTGCCGCGCCACCGGCAGCGTCTCCGCGCGCCCGCGTATCTTCAGCCCCAGGCGGCCCAGCGACAGATGCACGGCACTCGACACATGCGCCACGTTGACCACCGTGCCGCGATGCACCTGCCAGAAGTGCTCGGGGTCCAACTGGGTCAGCAAATCGCGCAGGCTGGTACGAATAAGGGATTCGCCACTGCCGGCCACCACGTTGACGTACTTGTCGGTCGCTTCCAAGTAGATCACGTCATCCACGGGGATGAAGCGCACCTCCTGCCCGACCAGCGCCTTGATGAAGCGCAGATAGCCGCCCTGCGGGGTGGCACGCGTTTGGGCAGCGCCCTGCAGCCCGGCAAGGCGCTCGACGAGTTCAGCCAGCGTCTGCGCTGGGTCCGTGGCGGCAGTGGCGCCGGCGTTGCCGTTCGGGCGCGCGCCGAGCCGGTCCTTCAGCCGCTTGACGGTCTCGGCCAGGCGCTCGGTCTGAACGGGCTTGAGCACGTAGTCGACCGCGGCTTGCTCAAAGGCGTCGAGCGCGAACTGGTCATATGCGGTCACGAACGCCACCAGCGGACGCATTTCCCGCTGCGACAGCTCGCGCGCTACGTCAATGCCCGACAACCCCGGCATGCGGATGTCGAGAAAGACCACATCGGGCGCCTGCCCGTCGGCCGCATCGTCGATCACGTCGAGCACGGATTGGCCGTCGTGCACGGCCGGCAGCAGCGTGGCATCGGGCCAGAGCGCCGTCAGCTCAGCGACGAGGTTTTCAGCCAGTGCCGGTTCGTCGTCGGCAATGAGCACGCGTGGGGAAGCAGGCATCGATCAGGTTCCGGCGGATGCGCGCGATGAGAGCGCGCCGGTGGCGTTGGCGGTTGAGCGCGAGAAGCGGCAGCGCCATTCCGGCGCGTCGGGTTGAGACGGTGCAGGCGACGTTTCGTGCGCCAGCGGCAATTCGACGATGATCGTCACGCCGTGCGGCACGGTCTCGGTGATGGTCAGGCGCGCATCGCCGTCAAACAGGCGCGACAGGCGTTCGCGCACGTGCGTAAGGCCCAGCCCCGAGCCCGTGGCGCCGTCGTTGCCGAAACCGACGCCCGTGTCGCGCACTTCCAGCACGAGGCGCTCGCCCTCGCTGCCTGCAGCCAAGCGAGCAGACAGGGCGATCTCCCCGCCCTCGCGCGCAGGTTCGATGCCGTGCACCACGGCGTTTTCCACCAGCGGCTGAATCAGCATCGGCGGGATGACGATGTTGGCGATGGCATCGTCCAGCGCCAAGGAGAAACGCAGGCGATTGCCAAAGCGCAACGCCTGGATGTCGAGATACGCGCGCAGCAGCGCAAATTCCTGAGCCAGCGTGCACTGCTCGGCGCGCGCGTGCGAGAGCGAGCTGCGCAGAAAGCCGATCAGATGCTGCAGCAGGCGCCGCGCGCCGGCCGGGTCCCGCGCAATCAGCACATCGACGTGGGCCAGTGAATTGAACAGGAAGTGGGGCTCGATCTGCGCCTGCAGCGCCATCAACTGCGCGCGCACGACCTGCTTCTCGGCCTCTTCGCGCTCCAGCGCATCCAGCGCGGCCTGGCGCTGCAATGCCGCCAGCTTGCCGCGCGACCAGTAGTAATACGTGGCGCCCAGCGCGGCCAGCATGGCGATGATGAAGCTCATACGCAGGCTGTCGGCGCGCCAGGGTTCCGGGTTCGGGTTGTGCAAGCACAGGATCGTCCGCGCGATCCACTGGCCAAACGGCACGCCGATCAGCACAGCGCCCACGATGATCCACGGGAACACCTTTTTGTTGGGCGGCCCGTCACCCCAGAGCACGTGGCGCGGTATGCCGATCAACGAGAACATCGACAGCCCGATCGCCTGGCTGAATACGAAGTCTTTCCAGAAGGTCTCTTCTGGCCGGATACCGAACGCAAGCACGGCCGCAATCAGCGTATTGATGACGATGATGACCGCATAGCGGATCACCCAGCGCCGGGCAAGGTGCAGGCAGTCTGCAAGCGAAGGGAGCGACACATTGGCGAACATGCGGGCGATCTTACCGGACGGTTCTCCGGGGTTGAAGCTTGGGGTTTCCCGCATTAACGGCGGCCGGCCTGCTCGCGCAGACGGGCGAGTTCCTGATCGACCATGCGCTGGTAGCCGTTGCCCTGGCTCCAGGCCAAGCTCAGGCCGTGCGCAGCCAGGCCCAACCCCCAGCCCAGCAGCGGCCACACAAACCAGAACTGCCCGTGCGATAGCGCAATCGCCGCCAACCCGGCGTTCACGGCCAAGAACGACAGCAGGTGAATGCGGAACCCCAGGCGAGCGCCGGCGCGGTGGCGAGCGCGGCGCAGCAGCACGTCGTCGGATTCAACGGATTGCGAAATTGGGGTGTAAGGCACGGCGGACATGGCGGTCTCTGGTGGAACCGAGGATGCCCGCAGTATAGGAATGGCGCCTGGGCAGGCGCCATGCGGATGCGACGAACGGCGGGATTGGACGGATGAACGGTTCGCAGCCCGCCGCCCGCGGGACGTTTACGCCGCCAGTGCCTCCCGCGCGGATTGCGCCACCACCGTGGAAGCCACTGCCTCCGCCACTGTCTCGCGGGAGAGGTGTGGCGCGAACATGCCGATGAAGTCGTGCGCGTAGCCCCGCAGATACGCCCCGCGGCGCACCGCGACACGCGTGGTGTTCGGCTCGAACAAGTGATCTGCCCCGATGCAGACGAGGTTGTCGTCCTTGCGCCCGTCATACGCCATCGACGCGATGATGCCCACACCCACATCCAGCGCCACGTAGGTCTTGATCACGTCGGCGTCCATGGCGGTCAGCACGATTTCGGGGTGCAGGCCGGCGCCGGCAAATGCCGCGTCGATGTTGCGGCGGCCCGTGAAACCCGCGTCGTACGTGATGAGCGGATACTGCGCCACGTCTTCCAACGTGGGCAGCGGGTTCTTCGTCAGCGGATGGTCGGGGCTGACTACCAGCACGTGACGCCAGCGGTACGCCTCGAACGACGTCAGCCCCGGCTCGTTGGCCACGGCCTCGGTGGCGATACCGATATCGGCCTGCCCCGTCAGCAGCAGCTCGACGATGTGCGAGGGCGATGCCTCCTGCAGCGCCAGCGTGACGTGCGGGTATTCCTTGCGGAACGACTGCACCACCTTCGGCAACGCATAGCGGGCCTGCGTGTGCGTGGTCGCCACGGTCAGGCGGCCAGATTGTCGGCCGGAGAACTCCTCGCCGGCCTGGCGCAGGTTTTCGGCTTCGAGCAGCAGGCGCTCGACAATGCGGACGATCTCGCGGCCCGGCTCGGTCAGGCCCGTCAGCCGCTTGCCGTAGCGCTCGAAAATCTCCACGCCAAGCTCATCCTCCAGCTCGCGAATCTGGCGCGACACACCGGGCTGCGACGTGTACAGCGCGTTGGCAACTTCGGTCAGGTTGAACTGGCGGCGCACCGCCTCGCGGATGGAACGCAGTTGCTGGAAGTTCATGGCTCGTGTCCTCTCGTATGGGTTGTCGTCGGAGCGTCGTGTTACACGGCGGCCTGCGCGACGGGCCGTGCATTGCCTTGCGCGAACACGCGGATCGCGCGCGGGCGCACCACCAGCGTTTCGCCTTCACGGAAGCCCTCGATGCGGAAGCGCTCGATGGGCAGGGAGACTTCAATGATGTCGTCAGTGTCTTCGCGCTCCAGCTCCAGCTGTGCGATGGCGCCCAGCGTGAGCGCACGGCGCAGCGTCACGGGAATGCCCTCGGCGCCCGGCGCATAGCGCTCCAGGTCGATCTCGTGCGGGCGCACGAAGGCCACGGCCTGATCGACGCGCGACGAATCCACGCCGCCCGACGGCACAGCGATGGCCGAATCGCCCACATGCAGGACGCTACCACCCTCGCCTTCTTCCAGGCGGCCGTGGAACAGGTTCACGTTGCCCAGGAAGCCGTAGACGAACGGCGTGGCCGGCGTGTTGTAGACCGCATCAGGGCTGCCGACCTGCTCCACCTGGCCGCGGTTCATCAGCACCACGTTGTCGGCCACTTCCAGCGCCTCTTCCTGATCGTGCGTGACGAACAGGCTCGTGACATGCAGATCGTCATGCAGGCGGCGCAGCCAGCGGCGCAGTTCCTTGCGCACCTTGGCGTCGAGCGCGCCGAAAGGCTCGTCGAGCAGCAGCACGCGCGGCTCCACCGCCAGCGCGCGTGCCAGGGCAATCCGCTGGCGCTGTCCGCCAGACAACTGCGGCGGGTAACGATCGGCCAGCCAATCCAGCTGCACGAGTTCCAGCAGTTCCTTCACCTTCGCGCGGATCTGCGCTTCGCCCGGCCGCTGCGCGCGCGGTTTCACACGCAGGCCGAACGCCACGTTCTCGAACACCGTCATGTGCTTGAACAGCGCGTAATGCTGGAATACGAAGCCGACCTGGCGCTCGCGCACATGCTGGTCCGATGCGTCTTCGCCGTTCAGATGGATGCTGCCCGAATCCGCATGCTCCAGCCCCGCGATGATGCGCAGCAGCGTGGTCTTGCCGCAGCCTGACGGGCCCAGCAGCGCAGTCAGTTCGCCCTGCTTGAAGTCGAGCGAGACATCGTTGAGGGCCACGAAGTTACCAAAGCGCTTGGTGATGTGTTGAACCTGAATGCTCATGCTGCGCTCCCTTCCAGCGGAGATTGCACGGAGATGTGCGAGTTCGAATTGGGTGTCTTTGGTGCCACGCGCTGCCCCGGGCCTTCGCCCACGCCGGCATCCGCATCAGCCAGCTCCCGGCGGCTGCGCCATTCCACCAGCGTCTTCAGCGCCAGCGTCACAAGCGCCAACAATGTCAGCAGCGACGCCACGGCAAACGCGGCCGCAAAGTTGTATTCGTTGTAGAGAATTTCCACGTGCAACGGCATCGTGTTCGTCAGCCCGCGAATGTGACCCGACACCACCGACACTGCGCCAAATTCGCCCATCGCCCGCGCGTTGCAGAGGATCACACCGTACAACAGGCCCCACTTGATGTTCGGCAGCGTCACGCGAAAGAACGTCTGCCAGCCCGATGAGCCGAGCACGATGGCGGCCTCTTCCTCTTCGCTGCCCTGCGCCTGCATGAGCGGAATCAGCTCGCGGGCCACAAACGGAAACGTGACGAACACGGTCGCGAGCACAATGCCCGGTACAGCAAAGATGACCTTGAAATCGTGATCGGACAGGTAAGGCCCGAACCACCCCTGCGCGCCGAACAGCAGCACGTAGATCAACCCGGCAATGACGGGCGACACCGAGAACGGCAAGTCGATCAACGTCAGCAGCAGGTTCTTGCCGCGAAACTCGAACTTGGCGATTGCCCACGCCGCCGCCACGCCAAACACCACGTTCAGCGGCACGGCAATCGCCGCAATCGTGAGCGTGAGGCCGATTGCCGAGAGCGCATCCGGCTCCACGAGCGCTTCGAGATACACGTCGACGCCCTTCTTGAACGCCTCGACAAACACGCTGGCCAGCGGCACGAACAGGAACAGCGCCAGGAACACGAACGAAACGAGGATCAGCGTTGCGCGCACCCACGCAGATTCTGCGGTGGCGCCACGGCGGCCCACAGCGGGCGCCTGACCAAGTTGACGGGAGACAGTACCGGCCATGTCAGGCTCCTGCTGCCGCATGGGCGGTCGGGGGTTCGGGGGCACGCTCGATGGCGACATTGCGATTGCCACGGCGGCGCGTCCACGCTTGCAGCAAGTTGATCACCAGCAGCAACGTGAACGAGATACCGAGCATGACGACAGCAATGGCCGTGGCGCCTGCGTAATCGAATTGCTCCAGCTTGGAATAGATCATCAGCGGCGTGATCTCGGAAACCATCGGCATGTTGCCGGCGATGAAGATGACCGAGCCGTACTCGCCGGTGGCACGCGCAAACGCCAGCGCAAAACCGGTCAGCAATGCGGGCAGCAAGGTCGGCAGAATCACGCGAACGAAGGTCTGCCAGCGCGTGGCGCCCAGGCTGGCAGCCGCCTCTTCCAGTTCGGCCTCCAGGTCTTCGAGCACCGGCTGCACCGTGCGCACGACAAACGGCAGGCCGATGAACGTCAGCGCCACCACGATGCCCAGCGGCGTGAATGCGACCTTCAACCCCAGCGGTTCCAGCCGCGAGCCGATCCAGCCATTCGGCGCGTACAACGCGGTGAGCGCAATGCCGGCCACCGCAGTCGGCAGCGCAAATGGCAGATCCACCAGCGCATCGATCAACCGCTTGCCCGGAAAGCGATAGCGCACCAGCACCCACGCCACGATCAGCCCGAACACGAGGTTGATCACCGCGGCAATCAATGAGGCACCGAACGTCAGCTTGTACGACGCCACCACACGCGGCGCGGTGACGGTCGTCCAGAACGCATCCCACGTCATGGTGAACGTCTTGAGGACCGTTGCCGACAGCGGGATCAGGACGATCAGCGCGAGATACAGGAGCGAGAAGCCCAGCGCCAGCCCGAAGCCGGGCAGCACATTGGCGGGCTTAGGCCGCCTGGACAAAGAAAACGCAGAAGACAGGCTCATCAGCGCACCGATAAAAAAGGCCGCAGGGCAAAACACTGCGGCCGATATGCAGATGAACCGATTGTGGCGGACCGTTCTTATGACGAAAACGAATATTTGCGCATGTGCATCATCGTTTTAGATATAAGGAGTACTGGGTAAGACATCCCACTGCGCTTGCCAGTCGGCGCCGTCGCGGGTGGTGTCCTGTGCACTTGCCCGGCCGATCAGGCGGTCGAGCAAGTCCAGGCCGGCGTCCCATTCGCCGAGGTTGGAATCGGCGTTGATATGGCCGGCCTCGCCGGCGTCGACGAATTCCGTGCCCCACCGCGCGGCCCAGTCGATGGCACTGCCTTGCGGCATCCACGGATCGTTACGGCTGGCGACGACCGTGGCCGGGAATGGCAGCGTATGGCCGGGCAACAGATCCCGCACGCCGAACTTGTCCGGATCGGCCGGCGCGACGAGCAGCACCGCCGCCACCGCCTCCTTGGCCTGCACTGCCCAATGCAATGACGCCAGGCAGCCGAAGCTATGTGCCACCAGGATCACCGGGCGCCGGCTGCGCGTCGGCGGACGCTCGGCGACTGCCGCATCCACCGCTTCGCCCACACGGGCAGACCAGCGCGGCAGATCTGGCGTTGACCAGTCGTTCTGTTCCACGCGACGCCACGCCGGGAAGCGCTGCTCCCAGCGCGTCTGCCAGTGGCCGGGGCCGCTGCCATGCAAGCCAGGAACGGTCAGGATGACGGCGTCTGCCGGCCACTGCCAGGCGGATGCGTCCGATGCGGTTGCGGGTGCGCTGCGTGCCATGTCGTGCTCATTGCGTCAAAGAAAGGCTGGCCGCGCATTGCTGCTGTTGCACCAGCGGCGCCTGCGCCATCGGTACCACCAGGGGCGCGGGTGCAGCCTCCGGCTCGGGTTCCGCGCCGGGCAGGATGCTGCCCTGCACATAGGCGATACCGGCCGCCCGTGCCAGCTCCAGATCGCTCGGGCGTTCGCAACGCCGCAATGCCAGCGTCACGCCCAGCTCACGCGCCGAATCGGCCAGCGACACCACGTTACGCGTACGCCAATCACGCCGCGCATCGAGCTTCAGATAAGCCGGCCTGGCATGCACGAGCAGCGCGCCCGCTTCCGCCGGGTCCGATGCCTGCACGGCCACGGCAAAACCGTTGCGCCGGTAGTTGTCCACCACGAACAGCAACAGCCCCAGATCGTCATTGGCCGTGGACGGCACCTGGATGACAAACTGCTCGGGATGCAGCCCCAGCGCCGTCACCGCACGGTGGAACGCCTTGCCGTGGTCGGCCGCCACCGCGGCCAGCAACCGGCCATGCACATTCACAACGAGCCGCTGCGCATCGGTGCGGGAAAAATAGTTGAGCGTATGCACCAGCCGGCACAGGCGGTCCAGCTCGACCAGCGTGCCGTCATCCGACGCCAGCGAAAACACCTTCCACGGGTTCAGGCCGAGATCTCCGTCGCGCGTCCAGGTGCGCATCAGCGCTTCGTGGCCGGCGGGTGCGAGCGCGCCTTCGGCGGCAAGCTGCCAGACCGGTTCAAACAGGCTCGTCAGCGCGCAGTGGAAGAACTGGCCCTGCACGCGGCCGGCGGCGTCGCGCCACAAGTGGCGGTCCGGCGTCGGGGCGCTGGGCAGCGTGCCGAGAAATTGTGCGAGTGCGGTGGCGTGCATCAGGCTCATGGGTGAGGCTCCTTGTTGGGTCGCCGTCTCCTCCCCGTCCTTACAGTTTGGCGATCGAGACTTCAGTCGCCTTCACCAGCGCAACCACTTCGCTACCGATCTTGAGGCCCAGGTTGTCGACCGAGCGCGTGGTGATGACCGAGGTGACGATGCCGGCCGGGGTCTCCACGTCGATCTCCGAGAGCACGTCGCCCCGGATGATCTCCTTGATCTGCCCGCGAAACTGGTTGCGTACGTTAATCGCTTGAATGCTCATGATGTTCCTTCTTAGGTGACAACGGCACTACGTGCCAATGAATGTTTTCAGGAGAAAGGTTTGCAGCGCCTTACACGGCCCAGCGCACGGCGGTGGCCGACACGTCAAAGGGTGATGCCCACGCCGTGTGCGAACGCACATCGGTCACTTCATTCGGATCGATCTTGCGCTGCATCACGCGGTTGAGGATCGCTTCTTCCAGACGCGCAAACGCGGGCGAACCACGATGGCGCGGACGCGGCAGATCAATGCGTTCGTCCAGCGCAATGCGACCGTCTTCAATCAGCACCACGCGGTCGGCCAGCGCCACCGCCTCGGCCACATCGTGCGTAACAAGCACGGCGGTAAAGCCGAGGCGTTGCCACAGGCCTTCGATCAGGTTCTGCATGTCGATGCGGGTGAGCGCGTCGAGCGCGCCCAGCGGTTCGTCCAGCAGCAGCAGGCGCGGTCGATGCACGAGCGCGCGCGCCAATGCCACACGCTGGCGCTGCCCGCCCGACAGGCGCGCGGGCCATTCCCCTGCCCGCTCGGCCAGACCGACTTGCGCGAGCACTTCAGCGGCCTGCGCGCGTTGCGTTTTCGGCAGGCCGAGCGCGACGTTGTCGAGCACCTTCTTCCACGGCAGCAGGCGCGCATCCTGGAACATCACGCGAGCGTCGTCGTGCAGGCCATCTTCGGCGTCGCCGTCGCGACGCAGGTGGCCATCGTCGATACCTTCCAGCCCGGCAATCAGCCGCAGCAGCGTGCTCTTGCCGCAGCCGCTGCGCCCGACGATGACGACAAACTCGCCCGGCGTGATGTCCAGATCGATGCCGTGCAGCACTTCACGGTCGCCATAGCGTTTGACGACGTGCTCGATGTGCAATGCGGTGCCGGCCAGCGCGGCGTGTTCAGTGGCGTTGCTTTGCATGCGTCTCTCCAATTCAGCCTCAGGCCGCGGCTTGATAACCGGGGTGCCAGCGCAGCCAGAAGCGCTCCAGCGCACGCGACAGCCAATCCGCCAGCTTGCCGAGCAGCGCGTACAGCAGGATGCCCAGCAGCACCACGTCGGTCTGCAGGAACTCGCGGGCGTTCATCGTCATGTAGCCGATGCCGGCCTGCGCAGACACCGTCTCCGCCACGATCAGCGTCACCCACATCAGGCCGAGCGAGAAGCGCACGCCCACCAGGATCTGCGGCAGCGCGCCTGGCAGGATCACCTCGCGATACAGCTGCGCACGCGACAGGCCGTAGCTGCGGGCCATCTCCACCAGGGCCGGATCGACCGAGCGGATGCCGTGATACGTGTTCAGGTAGATCGGAAAGAACACGCCCAGCGAGACAAGAAATAGCTTGGCCGACTCGTCGATGCCGAACCACAGGATCACCAGCGGAATCAGCGCGAGCACCGGGATGTTGCGGACCATCTGCAGCGTGGTGTCGAGCAGGGTCTCGGCGGTGCGAAAGGTGCCGGTCAGCAAGCCCAGCGCCAGCCCCAGCGAACCACCGATCGCAAAGCCCAGCAGCGCGCGCCACGTGCTCACGGCCACATGCGTCCACAGCTCGCCGGAGCGTGCCAGCGCAATAGCGGCCTTTGCCACGTCCAGTGGTGCCGGCAGGATGCGGTTCGACAGCCAGCCCCATTGGGCCGAGGCCTGCCACAGCACCAGCAGCACCAGTGGCACGATCCACGGCGCCAGTCGCTGCTGGACGGTACGCAGGAAGGTGTTCGCCTTCGGTTTCGATTCGGATGCCATTACTGTGTCCCCCGGGCTCAGCTTGCCGCCACGCGCGGCACGATGCCGGTGGCAATCACTTCGCCAAACGGGCCGTTCAGCACGTTGCCCGGCAGCTTGTCGCGCACCGAGCGCGGCAACAGCGGGAACACCAGTTCGGCAAAACGGTAGGCCTCTTCCAGATGCGGATAGCCGGAGAGCACGAACGTATCGATGCCCAGCTCGGCGTATTCCTGCATGCGTGCGGCCACGGTTTGCGGATCGCCCACCAGCGCCGTGCCGGCACCGCCGCGCACCAGGCCCACACCGGCCCACAGGTTCGGGCTGATTTCCAGATCGGCGCGCGTGCGCTTGACGCCATTGGCATGCAGCGCAGCCATGCGTTGCTGGCCGGCCGAATCCATCTTGCGGAAGGCCTCTTGGGCGCGAGCAACGGTGTCGTCGTCGAGCTTGCTGATGAGCTTGTCGGCGGCAGCCCATGCTTCATCGTCCGTCTCGCGCACGATCACGTGCAGGCGGATACCGAAGCGCACGGTGCGGCCATGCTTGGCAGCGCGCGCCCGCACGTCGGCCAGCTTTTCGGCCACGGCGGCAGGCGGTTCGCCCCAGGTGAGATACGTGTCGACCTGCTCCGCTGCCAGTTCGTGCGCCGCTTCCGACGACCCGCCGAAATACACCGGCGGATGCGGCCGCTGCACCGGCGGATACAGCACCTTCGCACCCTTCACGCTGAGGTGCTTGCCGGTGTAATCCAACACAGCGCCTTCGTGGCTGGCCGCCAGCGTTTCACGCCAGATGCGGATGAATTCTTCCGAGGCTTCGTAGCGTTGCGCGTGGTCCAGGAACAGGCCATCGCCTGCCAGCTCCGACGGGTCACCACCCGTGACGAGGTTCACCAGCAATCTGCCATTCGACAAACGGTCGTACGTCGCCGCCATGCGCGCCGCCAGCGTCGGCGCCATTAGCCCCGGGCGCACCGCCACAAGGAAACGCAGACGCTTCGTGACCGGAATCAGGCTCGCCGCCACGATCCACGGGTCTTCGCACGAGCGGCCGGTGGGAATGAGCACGCCCTCGTAGCCGAGCGTATCGGCAGCCACGGCCACCTGCTGCAGATAGGTGTGATCGACCTGGCGTGCGCCCTCGGCGGTGCCGAGATAGCGGCTGTCGCCGTGCGTCGGGATGAACCAGAAAACTTGCATGACAGCTCCTTGGACTGTGTTGTTCTCAGATCAACTCAACAACTCAAGCGCGGGCGATGGCCAGTTGCGCCGGGGTCGGGTGCCAGACCAGTTCGATCGGCTTGACCGGGCGCGGAATCAGCCCCAGCCCGTGGAAGGCATCGGCCACGCGCTGCTGCTCGGCCACCGCTTCGGGCGTGACCGGCCGCACGGGCGAAGGCGGCCGGCGCGACAGGAACAGATGCACCGTTGCCAGCGACAGCCCCGAGAAATCTGCAATGCGCTGCGCGGCTTCCTTGCGGTTCTCCTGCACGAGGCGATCGGCGCGCGACAGCTCCGCAAAGATGGCGGCGATGGTGTCGCCGTGCTTTTCCGTAAAGGCCGTCGGCGCGAAGTAGAACGAGTTGTTGGACGACAGCGTGCGCCCGGTGGCCAGCACGCGCGGTTTGATGGCCAGTTCCGTGGCGGCGTAGTACGGATCCCAGATGCCCCAGGCGTCGACGCTGCCGCGCTCGAAGGCGGCACGCGCATCGGCCGGCGTCAGGTACACGGGCTGGATGTCGGCAAAGCTCAGACCGCCCTTCTGCAGGCCCCGCACGATCAGGAAATGCGCGCTCGAACCCTTCTGCAGCGCCACGCGCTTGCCCTTCAGGTCGGCCAGCGTCTTGAGCGTCGAATCCTGCTGCACGAGGATGGCCGAGCTGTCCGGCTTGGGCGGCTCCACGCCGACGTAGCGCAAATCCTTGCCGGCAGCCTGCGCGAACACCGGCGGCGTATCGCCCGTGATGGCGAGATCGAGACTGCCCGCAGATAGCGCTTCGAGTTGCTGCGGCCCGGCCGGAAACTCCAGCCAACTGATCTTCGTGCCCGGAAAGCGCTGCTCCAGCGCCCGGTTCTCTTTCACGATGACGAGGTTGACCGCGCTCTTCTGGAACCCGATGCGTAGTTGCGCGGGCGCCGTCACCTTGGGCAGGCCGGCAGCCGCCGGGGCCGCGGTTGCGGCATTGGCAGCATGCGCGACTGGCCCAAGCGTGGCGAGCGATGCGCCTGCCACGGTGGCACTCAGCAGGCGGCGACGTTGGATGTCGATGGTCATGGCAATCAGCGCGCAGCTTGTTGCGTCGTCGGCTGCCACGCAGAGTCGGCCACCTTCACCGGACGCGGAATCAGCTTCAGTGCGTGGAACGTATCGGCAATGCGCTGCTGATCAGCCAGGGCTTCTGCGCCGACGGGCTGGATGCCATAGGCAATGCGCGACACCGAACGTGCCACCACGGCCGGCTCCAGGCCGAGCTGCGGGCCGAGGATGTTCGTCACGTCCCTCGGATTGGCAGCGGCCCACGTGTCGGTCTTCTTCAGTTCATCCAGAACGATGTTCAGCACATCGGGCCGCGCGCCTGCATAGCCCTTCGATGCCAGGAAATACTGTGAGTTGTTCACCACGCCGGTGCCGTCGGCCAGCACGCGCGCGCCCAGTTGCTGTTCGGCTGCGGCAAAGAACGGGTCCCAGATCACCCAGGCGTCGATGGCGCCGCGCTCGAAGGCGGCACGTGCGTCGGCGGGCGTGAGGTACACGGGCTGAATATCGCTGTAAGGCAAGTTGGCTTTTTCCAGCAGCTTCACCAGCAGGTAATGCACGTTCGAACCCTTGTTGAAGGCGACGCGCTTGCCTTTGAGATCAGCCACGCTCTTGAGCGGCGAAGTCTTCGGCACGATGATCGCCTCGCCGCCCGGCGCGGGCGGCTGGTTGCCGACATAGACGAGGTGCGCGCCAGCAGCCAACGCGAAGATCGTTGGCGCTTCACCCGTGGTACCGAAATCGATGGCGCCCACGTTCAGCCCTTCCAGCAACTGCGGGCCCGCCGGAAACTCGGTCCACTTCACTTCGATGCCCTGGACGGCAAGGCGCTTTTCCAGCGTGCCGCGTGCTTTGAGCACCGTCAGCGTGCCGTATTTCTGATAGCCGATGCGCAGTTGCTTGGCAGCAGTCGGGGGCGGCGCATCGCTGTTGGCAAATGCGGCGGGGGCGCCGAGCGTGGCGAGCAGCGTGGCGGCAATGGTCAAAGTCCTGCGCAGGGGCGAGTGGGTTTTCATGGCAAGTTCGTTCGATGCGGGATGTATGGACGGCACGATCCGCGCGCAGCGGCTGCGCGACGTGACAACAACGGGAAAGCAGTGAGCCTGTGTGTAAGGCGGCGCGGTCAGCGCATCACGCCAGACATCGCATTCGCTCGATGTCGGCGTGCGTGTTGGCCTGCGTATGCGCGAGCGTTGCGGCACGCACCGCGCTGCGGCTTGAAACGATGACCTGCGCCACGGCCGGATGCCTTGCGAGCGCCAGCGCCTGATGCACGCGCTCCACGCCGTCATCCAGGCGCTGCTGCAGCGATGGGTCGACGCTCACGCCGTCATTCGCCACAACGATCTGCGAGTCGACTGCAAAGATGCCCGGCAGGATCGAGCGCGCCGCCAGCGCCGTCAGCACGGGGCGCAGCGCGTAGTCGATCGCCAGCGTGTGGGCGAGGCTGCCGCCGGTGGCAATCGGCAGCACGACCTTGTCGCGCAGCCCGCTCTGCGGCAGCAGATCGAGAAACGTCTTGAGCAGCCCGCTGTAGGCCGCCTTGTAGACCGGCGTGGCAAGAATCACCACGCCCGCCGCTTCCACCCGCGCCACCGCATCGGCGATGGCGGGGTCGGACACCTGCGCGCCGAGCAGCGCATCGGCCGGCAGGCTGCGCAGGTCCAGGTGGTCCGCCTGCTCGCCGGCGCGTTGGAGCTGCGCACGCACGTGGCCCAGCAGGCGCGCGGATCGCGATTGCGCCGAAGGGCTGCCGGAAATCGTCAGGATTTGCATGATGCGGATCACCCGATGTCGTTACGTCGTGTGGGCGTTACTTGCCCGGTTGATAGAGCTGGTCAAACTGCCCGCCATCGGCAAAGTGCGTCTTCTGCGCCTTTTGCCAGCCGCCGAACGTGTCGTCGATGGTCACGAGCTTCACCTTCGGGAATTCGCCCTCGTGCTTCTTGGCCACGGCCGGGTCGGTCGGGCGATAGAAGTTCTTCGCTCCGATCTCCTGCCCTTGCGGCGTGTACAGGAACTTGAGATACGCCTCCGCGGCCTTGCGCGTGCCCTTCTTGTCGGCCACCTTGTCCACCACCGCCACGGGCGGCTCGGCCAGGATGGAAATCGACGGCACTACCACGTCAAACTTGTCCTTGCCTTCCACGCGCGAGGCCAGCAGCGCCTCGTCTTCCCACGCGATCAGCACATCGCCGATACCGCGCTCGGTAAAGGTGGTGGTCGCACCGCGCGCGCCCGAATCGAGCACCGGCACGTTCTTGTAGAGCTTCTGCACGAAGTCCTTGGCGGTGGCGTCCGAACCGCCCGGCTGCTTCAGGGCGTAGGCCCAGGCGGCCAGGTAATTCCAGCGCGCACCGCCGGAGGTCTTCGGGTTGGGCGTGATGACGGCGATGCCGGGCTTGACCAGGTCATTCCAGTCCTTGATGCCCTTCGGGTTGCCCTTGCGAACAAGGAAAACGATGGTCGACGTGTACGGCGAGGCGTTGTGCGGCAGGCGCTTCTGCCAGTCCTTGGCCGTCAGGCCGCGCTCGGCGATCGCGTCGATGTCATAGCCCAGCGCCAGCGTCACCACATCGGCATCCAGCCCGTCGATCACGGAGCGGGCCTGCTTGCCCGAACCGCCATGCGAAGCGCGCAGGGTGATGTCCTCACCCGTTTCGGCCTTCCACTTCTTGGCGAATTCGGTGTTGATTTCCTTGTACAGCTCGCGCGTCGGGTCGTACGACACATTCAACAGTGTCGTTGCCGCATGCGCACCCACGGTTCCCCCCGCCACGATGGCAGACGCCGTAGCACGTACAAGCGTGTTGAAAACAAACTTGCGAATCATCTTGCAGCTCCGTTTCTGATCTCTGATGGATTTGGAATAGGAGCAAGACTACCGAGCGGGTCTTGTACGGGGAACGAATGGTTTCAGGGAATGTTCATCGGTTTTTGCATAAAGGCGGGGATTGGGGCTGCGTGGATGCGGGGCCAAGGGCTGTGAGCGGGGGTGCAGGCGTGGCGCTTGAGGGTCAAACCCTCGGCTTTGGGTGTTGGAGAGCCGAGCTTGGGCCTTGGACAGCGGGACTCCGGGGGTTTTGGGTGGAATTCAAGCCTTGGACGGTGGAGCTTGAGAGTTTTCGGGTGAAGTTCGAGTCTTGGACGGTGGAGCTTGAGGGTTTTCGGGTGAAGTTCGAGTCTTGGACGGTGGAGCTTGAGGGTTTTCGGGTGGGACTTGAGCGTTTTGGAGTCGTGGCGCGGTTTGGGGCTGTCAGGGATTTCGGGGTTGGGTTTTGTGGTGGCGTGTGTGGGGAGCCTTGCCTGGCGGCGGATTTTTGTTGGTGGTGCATCCCTTGTTTCATCCCCTGCCGGGGCTGACTCACTTTCTTTGTCTTGCCAAAGAAAGTAAGCAAAGAAAGGCGCGCCCGAGATGGCGACCCATCCCTTGAATTTCTGTCGCAGAGAGGGGAAGGGAAAAACTCGCTGCGCTCAAACAGTTTCCCTTCCTTTTTCCTCTCTGCAACAGAAATTCAAGGCGCCATCTAGGGCAGGGTACGGCCACACCATCGAAGCACAACCGCAGTCGTAGATGCGCGGCAAGACGCGAGGCAAAGCAGTAAGAACAGGTTGAGATAGCGAGCGAAGCGAAGCAGCACACCGCAACAAACGAAACTCCGACAGGACACGCAAGCCACCGGTTTGGCCGTTGACGTTCCTGCCCTTGATGGCGCCTTCAATTTTCGCAAGCGGGCGGAAAAAAGGCGGGGAACTGTCTGAGCGCAGCGAGTTTTCCCCGTCTCCGCCCGGTTGCGAAAATTGAAGGAGTCTTTCGCCATCTCGGGCGCGCCTTTCTTTGCTTACTTTCTTTGGCAAGACAAAGAAAGTGAGTCGCCCCCGGCAGGGGGTGAAACAGAGATGCACCACCAACAAAAACAAAAAGCCAAAAACAAAAAAGCCGCTCCGGAACCCTCCGGAGCGGCTTTTTAACGCACGACAACACAGCCTCAGTGCACAACCCGATCAAACGAGAACTGCCCATCCCGATAATCCACCGGCACCACATCCTTGGGCGCGAACTTGCCCTCCAGAATCATCCGTGCCACCGGATTCTCAAGCTGCTGCTGGATCGCCCGCTTCAACGGCCGTGCCCCAAACACCGGGTCGTAACCCGCTGATGCCAGCTTGGCCACTGCCTCGTCGCTAATCTCCAGCGCCAGGTCCATCTGCGCCAGGCGTGCCGACAGACGCTTGAGCTGAATCCGCGCGATCGATTCGATGTTGCGTTGGTCCAGCGCGTGGAACACCACCACCTCGTCGATCCGGTTCAGGAACTCGGGGCGGAAATGCGTCTTCACTTCCTGCCACACGGCACCCTTGATCACGTCCGCCGGTTCGGTCGCCATCTGCTGGATGAGCTGCGAGCCAAGGTTCGACGTCATCACGATCACCGTGTTCTTGAAGTCGACCGTGCGGCCCTGGCCGTCGGTCAGGCGCCCGTCGTCCAGCACCTGCAGCAGCACGTTGAAGACGTCCGGGTGCGCCTTCTCCACTTCATCGAGCAGCACCACGCTGTACGGCTTGCGGCGCACGGCTTCGGTCAGGTAGCCGCCTTCCTCGTAGCCGACATAGCCCGGCGGCGCGCCGATCAGGCGGCTCACGGAATGCTTCTCCATGAACTCGCTCATGTCGATGCGGATGAGGTGCTCTTCCGAATCGAACAGGAAGCCGGCCAGCGCCTTGCACAGCTCGGTCTTGCCGACGCCCGTGGGCCCGAGGAACAGGAACGAGCCATAAGGCTTGTTCTCGTCCGCAATGCCGGCGCGTGAGCGACGGATGGCATCCGACACCAGACGCACGGCCTCGTCCTGACCGACCACGCGTTCGTGCAGGCGGTCTTCCATCTTCAGCAGCTTCTCGCGCTCGCCGGTCATCATCTTCGACACGGGGATGCCCGTGGCGCGGCTGACGACTTCGGCAATCTCTTCGGCACCTACCTGCGTGCGCAGCAGCTTGTTCGGCTGCTTCTGGCCGGCCGACTCGGCGGCGGTGGCGGCCTTCAGCTTGCCTTCCAGCTCGGGCAGCCTGCCGTATTGCAGTTCGGCCACCTTCTCGAGCTTGCCTTCGCGCTGCAGCTTGGTGATCTCAAGCTTGATCTTCTCGATCTCTTCCTTGAGCGCGGCCGCACCTTGCGCAGCGCCCTTCTCGGCCTTCCAGATCTCGTCCAGATCAGCGTATTCCTTCTGCAGGCGTTCGATTTCCTGCTCGATCAGGTCCAGGCGCTTCTGCGACGCTTCGTCGGTTTCCTTCTTCACGGCCTCGCGTTCGATCTTGAGCTGGATCAGGCGGCGGTCGAGCTTGTCCATCGCCTCGGGCTTCGAGTCGATTTCCATCTTGATGCGCGCCGCAGCTTCGTCGATCAGGTCGATGGCCTTGTCCGGCAGGAAGCGGTCGGTGATGTAGCGGTGGCTGAGTTCAGCCGCGGCCACGATCGCCGGATCGGTGATCTCCACGCCGTGGTGCAGCTCGTACTTCTCCTGCAGGCCGCGCAGGATGGCGATGGTCGCCTCCACGCTCGGCTCGCCCACGAGCACCTTCTGGAAGCGGCGCTCCAGCGCGGCGTCCTTCTCGATGTACTTGCGGTATTCATCCAGCGTGGTCGCGCCGATGCAATGCAGCTCGCCACGCGCCAGCGCCGGCTTGAGCATGTTGCCGGCGTCCATCGCGCCTTCGGCCTTGCCCGCGCCCACCATGGTGTGGATCTCGTCGATGAAGAGGATGGTCTGGCCCTCTTCCTTGGCGATGTCGTTCAGCACGGCCTTCAGGCGTTCTTCGAACTCGCCGCGGTACTTGGCACCGGCCAGCAGGCCTGCCATGTCGAGCACCAGCACGCGCTTGTTCTTCAGGCTCTCAGGCACTTCGCCGTTGATGATGCGCTGCGCCAAGCCTTCGACGATGGCCGTCTTGCCTACGCCCGGCTCGCCGATCAGCACCGGGTTGTTCTTGGTGCGGCGCTGCAGGATCTGGATGGCACGGCGGATTTCATCATCGCGGCCGATGACGGGGTCAAGCTTGCCGATCCGGGCCATCTCGGTCAGGTCGATGGTGTACTTCTTGAGCGCTTCACGCTGGCTTTCGGCCTCGGCGCTGCCGACGGTCTGGCCGCCGCGCACGGCGTCGATGGCGGCCTCCAGCGGCTTGCGCGACAGGCCGTGCTCGCGCGCAATGCGGCCGGCCTCGCCCTTGTCGTCAGCGGCGGCCAGCAGGAACAGCTCGCTGGCGATGAACTGGTCGCCACGCTTGATGCCTTCCTTCTCGGTTTGCTGCAGCAGGTTGCCCAGATCACGGCCGACCTGTACCTGCTCACCACCCTGCACCTGCGGCAGGTGCTTGATGGCGCGGTCCAGCGCCGTGTCGAGGGCCCCCGTGTTCACGCCCGCGCGGGCGAGCAGGTTCTTGGTCGCGCCGTCCGGCTGGCGCAGCATGGCCAGCAGCAGGTGGACGGGTTCGATGTACGGATTGTCGTTGCCCAGCGCCAGGCTCTGCGCGTCGGCCAGCGCTTCCTGGAAGCGGGTGGTCAGTTTGTCCAAACGCATTAAAAACCCCTTGCGGAAAATGTTTCACTGCTCCGAAAGATAGGGAGCTTCGGTGGCATTTCAAGCGTAGAAACGCGGGTTTTGATGCAGATTTGCGCCAGAACAAACGGCGGCGCGCCTGCTGGCCACGCCGCCGTCCCAAGTGCTTCAAAATCGTCCTGGCTATCGCATCAGTTGGGCACCGATACCGTCGCCACACCGCCCGACACGCTCACCGAGATGCGGTCGGCCACGGCCGGCGTGCTCGTGAAGTTCGGCACGTTTGCCGCGTTGATGGCAGGTGCAGCACCGGGCGTGCCACCGCGCGGGGTCGTGCGCACCACCTGCGACGGCGGCAACGGCGTGCCGTTCTTCAGGTTGGCGTACATGGCGTCCAGCGCGCGCTGCTCATACAGCACCAGCGGCACGAACAGCGTGTCGTAGCCGGGCACAAGGTCGATAAAGCCGTCGAAATGCTGCGCGTTCATCACCTCGATATACGACAGCTTGCTCGAGCCGCCCTCCACCTTGGCGTTCAGCCCCAGGTACGGCCGCGAGCCATGGTTGACTGGCAGCAGCGCGTCATTGCGGCCCTGCACGATCAGCGCCGGCTTGCCCTGCAGGTTGCCCGTGCGAAGCGTCTGGCTGATGCCGGTCTGCAGCGATTGCGAAGCCGCATTGGCGCCTGTCAGCAGGCTCCGCAGGCACAGCGCGCCGTCGAGGTTGGCGGCCTGCGTGCCGGTCGAGTCCACCGACTGGTTGCTGCGCGTCGGCCCGCCCTGCGCGTTGTTGTTGACGAGCTGCACGCCAGAGGTGGGCGGAATGCCGTTGCCAAGCGCCGCCATCTGCGCGAGCGCCGTGGCGTTCACCGCCGTCGGATGGAACGACGCGTCAGTTGCCGCGAAGCTTAGCCCGCACAGGTTGTCGGTCACGCTGGCGCGCGCGAGTGCATTGCCAAACGTGGTCGCCACCGATGGGTCGATCTCGTAGAACGACATCGACGCGTGCACGAGGTCCGATTCGGGCTCCCAGCCATAGGCACGCATCTTCTGCAGGGCTTCGTCAGCCTGGGCAGCTGCCGTGGTGGACGTCAGCAGCCCGGCCGCTTTGAGCGCTGCGCAGCGGTTGGCCTGCGCACCTGCCGGAAACGTCGTGAGGCTGGCAAAGAACGCCTGCGCCGGTGCCGTGGCAACGCTCGCAGACGACGCCGCGCACAGCCGGAACACGTTGGCATAGCTCACGTAGTCGAACAGCGGTTTGCCGGTCGTCGGCAGCGTCGTGCCGCCGCGCACCACCTGCACACCGGTGTTGGGCGGCAGGTTCAGGCCGGGCTCGCCGACGGCCACACCGTCGATCCACCCGCCGGTGTCCTGCTCGGCCGCTGCGATGGCCGCACCGCCGCCGTTGGAGATGCTCGACGCGATGACGATGGTGTTGTCCGGACGCACCGGCAGCGCGCTGCCGACCAACGCACCGCTCGTCCCCGACACCTTGTCGTTGATCGCCCAGAACGCGAACTGCACGGCCTGCAGCGTGAACAGGCCCCAATCCTTCTCGGGGTTACGCTGCGAATGCGCGTGCTTGAACGCCAACCGGTTCGGCGTGGCCGTGTTGAAGGCAGCGAGCTGGCTGCTGGTGAGCGGCGCGGCAAAGTGCGCGTTGGACCCGGCTGCGCTGCGCGTGGTGCGCGTGCCGTCCTGCAGGGCGACGGTGTCGGTGGCCAGGTCGTGCGGGCCGGCGCCGGTGCCCTTGTCGGTGTAGGCAACGGCGCACTTGCGCTTGAGACCCCATTCGCCGGTGGAAATCGCGCCGTAGATGCCGCGCGAGCCCGACGAGGTAGCGGTGATGATGCAGGGGTTGCTGACGTCGAAGCTGTCCGGGATCTGCACGAGCAGCACCACGTTCTGCTGGCCAGTGCCGTCGTCGGAGTACGTCACGTATTCGGTGCCGGGGATCATGCCGGAGCCCTGCGTGACGTTGCCGCTGGCATCGACGTTCGGGCCATAGAGCGTGCCGTAGCCACCCTTGGCCGCGGTGTCGACCAGCGCGCGGTAGTTGGCGTAGATCGCCAGGCGGCGCAGCTCGGCTGCGGTAGGCGCGGTGGGGTTGGCGATGGTCGGCGCGGTGGCAGAAGCCAAGCCGCTTGCGCCCAGGCCGGCGGTCAGCAGGTCGTCCGATACGCCGTCGTACCGCGTGACGGACACCTTGCCGGCAAAGGCCGGTTTGGTATTGCCCGGCACGTTGTTGCCGTCATTGCTGCCGCCGCAGGCGCTCAGTACGCCGCAGCCGGCCAGCAGCACGGCGCCGGCGGCGATGAGGTTGCTTGGCGAGACGTGCCGTCGCAGGCGCGCCGTTCGGGTTGGTTTCATTGCGTCTCCTTCTCGTTATGGATGGAACAACACAAAGCAACCCGCGGCGGCCTTCGATACTGCACGTCCCTACTGGACGTCCGGACGTCCCTAAGCCACCGCAGGCACTACCAGTATGTGAACCCAACTTCTCATTCGCAACTCAATTTGCGCGACTGGCCTTGCGATCAACTGAACGTGCGCACCGTCCAGAGCCCAAGCATGGTGAGGAACAGCGAGCCGCCCAGGTGCGCCACGATGTGCAGCGTGCCCATCAGGTGGTCGCCAGCCAGGATGTTGCCGACAACCTCGCTGGAAAACGTCGAGAACGTCGTCAGCCCGCCCAGAAAACCGGTGATGACCAGCAAACGCCATTCAGGCGGCAGCCCCGCGTGCGTATCGAAAAAACCCACCGCAACGCCGATCAGATAGCCCCCCACCAGATTGGCTGCCAGCGTGCCGTACGGCAAGGCCGGATTGATGGCGTTCCACAAGATGGCGAACGCCCAGCGCAACCAGGCTCCCAGCGCAGCGCCCACCCCAACTGCCAGAAAGCCCATTCCGCTCATGCGGTCGCGTCCTTGTTATTCGTAGTCGTTGGGTTGCGCCGATGCGCCAGGCTGATCAGCCGTGCTTGTCGCGGCGTTGGAGGTGGCAATGCCCCAGCGGGCGAGCGCCTTGTCGTCCGTAACGCGTGCATCGACCCAGCGTGCGCCTTCAGGCGTCTGTTCCTTTTTCCAGAACGGCGCCTCGCTCTTGAGGTAATCCATGATGAATTCGCACGCGGCAAAGGACTCGCCGCGGTGCTTGGACGCCACCGCCACCAGCACGATCTGGTCTTGCGGCTTGAGTTTGCCAACGCGGTGGATGACGAGCGCGTCGATCAATTCCCAGCGCTGCATGGCCGCGCTCACGATGTCGGCGAGCGCCTTTTCGGTCATGCCGGGATAGTGCTCCAGCTCCATCTCCGACACGCCGGTGCCGTCGTTGATATCGCGCACGGTGCCGATGAAGCTGGCCACCGCGCCAATGTTCGGGCGGCCAGCACGGAGCGCTGCAATCTCGGCGCCGAGGTCAAAGTCGGCTTCCTGCACGCGGACGGACATGGTCGGTCTCCTGCGCTCAACCACCGGTCACGGGCGGGAAGAAAGCGACTTCGCAGCCGTCGTGCACGGCGGTATCGGCGGGCACGATCTGGTGGTCCACCGCCATGCGCAGCGCACGGCCTTCGGCCAGCGTTTCGCCCCAGACCGGGCCGCGCTGCGCAAGCCAGCGGCGCACATCGCCTACGGTGCGCACGGCCTCCGGCACGACCACCTGCTCCTGCGAAGTCCCGAGTTGTTCACGCACGCTGGCAAAGAAACGAAGCTCGATCTGCATGTCCATCGCTCCTTAAACCAAGCCTGCAAACGGCAGGAAGCTGACCACATCGCCCGGCGCGATCGGCTGGTTGGGCGGGTTGTCGATCAGGCCATCGCCCCACACCGTGGAGGTCAGCACGCCGGAACTTTGATTCGGGAACAGGTCCAGCCCACCGCCCGCGTTGATGCGCGCACGCAGGAACTCGTTGCGGCGATCGCCTTTGGGCAGCGCAAAGTCGGCGCGCATGGGAATGCGCTTCGGTGCCACGTCGGCCACGCCCTGCAGGCGCAGGATGAACGGCCGCACAAACAGCAGGAACGTCACGAAGCTCGACACCGGATTACCCGGCAGGCCAATGAAAAATGCGGTCGGGCCGCCCACCATGCCTTCGGGGCGGCGCACCTCGCCAAAGGCCAGGGGCTTGCCCGGCTTGATGGCGATCTGCCAGAGGTTCAGGCGCCCTTCGGCTTCCACCGCGGGCTTGATATGGTCTTCCTCGCCCACCGACACGCCGCCGGAGGTGATGATGAGGTCGTGCTCCTCGGCCGCTTCGCGCAGCGTGTCGCGCGTGGCTTGCAGCGTGTCGGGCACGATGCCGAAATCGGTGATGTCGCAGCCGAGGTTTTCCAGCAGCGCGCGCAGCGTGAAGCGGTTGGAGTTGTAAATGGCGCCGGGCTTGAGCGGCTCGCCGGGCATGGCCAGTTCATCGCCGGTAAAGAACACGGCCACGCGCGGACGGCGCACCACGTGCAGATTGGCGCAGCCGACCGAAGCCGCCAGGCCCAGTTGCTGCGGACCGAGACGCGCGCCGCGCGGCAGGATCTCGGCGCCGTCGGCAATGTCCTCGCCTGCACGACGGATCCACTCGCCGGATTCCGGCACGTGGCCGATGGTGACGGTACCCGTATCCGGGTCCGCCTTGCATTGCTCCTGCATGACCACCGCATCGGCGCCCGGCGGGATCAGCGCACCGGTAAAAATGCGCGCCGCCTCGCCCGCATTCAGCGGCTGGCCGACATGGCCGGCGGGAATGCGCTGCGCCACTTTCAGGCGCGTGCCCGGCGCGGTGATGTCGGCGGCGCGCACGGCGTATCCGTCCATCTGCGTGTTGTCGGCGGGCGGCACATTCAAGCTGCTGCGGACGGCCTCGGCGAGGACGCGCCCGTTGGCGTGCAACGTCGACACGGTTTCGGTCTCGTGCAAAACGCGCACTGCGGCAAGCAGTTGCGACAGCGCCGCATCGAGCGTCAGCAAGGACGGTTTGACGGCGGGAGCATCGTTGGCGGACATGCGGGAATGGGAAAGCGGAATCGAAAGGGAGATTTCGATTGTATCGGTTCCAGGCCGATGCCATGCATCAGCCCAGGCGTATCAAGCGAATGCGTCGGCCAGCGCGGCACGCAGTGCCGGCACGATGTGCGCGTCAAACCATGGATTGCGTTTGAACCAGGCCAGATTGCGCGGACTCGGATGCGGCAGGGGAAACAGCATGCGGCCGTCGGCGTCCTGCACGGGCCCGTTGCGCACCACGTCGGTCAGCGACCAGTCGCGCGGCACGTCGAGGTAGTTGCGCTGGGCAAAGGTGCCCACCAGCAGCGCGAGCCGCACATCGGGCATGGCCGTGAGCAGCGGCCGGTGCCATTTGGGCGCGCATTCCGGGCGGGGCGGCAAATCGCCATTCGCGCCGGTGCCAGGAAAGCAGAAACCCATCGGCACCACGGCGATGCGCCGGTCGGCGTAGAAATCGTCGTACGGGATTTGCAGCCACTGGCGCAGGCGGTCGCCCGAGCGGTCGTTCCAGGGGATGCCGGTCTCGTGGACGATGCGACCTGGTGCCTGCCCGATGATCAGGACACGGGCGCGGCGGTCCGCCACGACCACCGGGCGAGGCTCGTGCGCCAATGCGCCCTGGCACTCGCGGCAGGCGCGGATGTCGTGCAGGCAGCGCTCGAAGGCTGCCCCGGCGACGTCATCCGGCACTGCTTCCATCGTTTTAGAGGCCGGTGTGCTGGGCGATGTAGCCCTTGATGCGGTCAGCGTCTGCCGGCATGACCTCGAAGCGCTGCGGCAGCGATTCGATGTCAGCGTAGCCAGCCGGACGCTCCGGCTCGCGGTCCAGCGCTTCGCGAATGGTGTCACCGAACTTGGCCGGCAGTGCCGTTTCCAACACCACCATCGGCACGCCCGGCGTGAGGTTCTCGCGCGCCACCTTCACGCCGTCGGCGGTGTGGGTGTCGATCATCGTGCCGTAGGTGGCATACACGTCGCGGATCGTATCGACGCGGTCTGCGTGCGAGCTGCGGCCCGAGACAAAGCCGAACTCGGCGATACGGTCGAACTCCGGCTTGCCCGTCATCGAGAAGCCGCCCTTTTCGTCCACGTCCCGGAAGAGCTGGGCGAGGCGCGCCGGATCACGATCCAGCAGATCGAACACGAAGCGCTCGAAGTTCGATGCCTTGCTGATGTCCATGCTGGGGCTGGAGGTGTGATACGTCTGCGCGGCCGACCGCACGCGGTATGTGCCGGTGCGGAAGAACTCGTCCAGCACATCGTTCTCGTTGGTGGCCACGACCAGCTTGTCGATCGGCAAACCCATCATGCGCGCGATGTGGCCGGCGCAGACGTTGCCGAAGTTGCCCGACGGCACGCAGAACGACACCTTGTCGCCAATCTTCGGGGCCGCCAGCAGGTAGCCCTTGAAGTAGTAGACGACCTGAGCGACGACACGCGCCCAATTGATCGAATTGACCGTACCGATCTTCTGGCGGGCCTTGTAGTCGAGATCGTTCGACACCGCCTTGACGATGTCCTGCGCGTCGTCGAACACGCCTTCGATGGCGATGTTGAAGATGTTCTTGTCTTGCAGGCTGAACATCTGCGCAGTCTGGAACGCGCTCATCTTGCGGTGCGGGCTCAGCATGAACACACGCACGCCGCGCTTGCCGCGCATGGCGTATTCGGCGGCGCTGCCCGTGTCGCCAGAGGTGGCGCCCAGGATGTTCAGCTCGGCGTGCTCACGGTCGAGCGCGTATTCGAACAGGTTGCCCAGCAACTGCATCGCCATGTCCTTGAAGGCCAGCGTCGGGCCGTTCGACAGGCACAGCAGCGACAGCGACGTGCCGCCCTCCTCGCCCAGCTTGTGCAGCGGGGTGATGTCGGCGGTGTTGTCGCCGGCGCGCGCGTTGCAGTAGACCTCGGGCGTATAGGTGCGGCGGGTCAGGGCACGCAGGTCGTCTTCGGGAATGTCGGTGGCGAACTTACGCAGGATTTCGAACGCGAGGTCGGCGTAAGGCAGGTCGCGCCAGCGGGTCAGCTCTTCAACGCTGACTTGTGGGTACTGCTCGGGCAGGTACAGGCCGCCGTCCGGCGCCAAGCCGCCCAGCAGGATGCGGGAGAAACTTTGCGGCTCTGCGTGGCCGCGGGTCGATCGGTATTGCATGCTCGTGTCCTGCGCTTAGTTCAGTTCTTCCATGCGGATGCGCGTGACCTTCGACAGCACGGTCGGCAGCGCTTCGATGGCGGCGATGGCGGCGTTCACGCGCTTTTCCACCGTCACGTGCGACAGCATGATGATGTCGGTCTGCGGCTCGCCTTCGCGCGATTCCTTCTGCAGCATGGCGTCGATCGAAATACCGCCTTCGGCCAGGATGCGCGTGATGTCGGCCAGCACGCCGGTTTCGTCCGCCACGCGCATGCGCAGGTAGTAGCTCGAACGCACTTCGTCGATCGGCAGCACGGGCGTATCGGACAGCGCATCGGGCTGGAATGCCAGATGCGGCACGCGGTGTTCCGGATCGGCCGTGTGCAGGCGCGTCACGTCCACCAGATCGGCGACGACGGCCGAAGCGGTCGGCTCGGCGCCCGCGCCCTTGCCGTAGTACAGCGTCGGGCCCACGGCATCGCCATTGACGACCACGGCGTTCATCGCGCCTTCGACATTGGCGATCAGGCGCTTGGACGGCACCAGCGTCGGGTGCACGCGCAGCTCAATGCCTGCTTCGACACGGCGCGTGATGCCCAGCAGCTTGATGCGGTAGCCAAGTTCTTCTGCGTAGCGGATGTCGACGGCTTCCAGCTTCGTGATGCCTTCCACGTAGGCGCGCTCGAACTGCACTGGCACGCCAAAGGCGATGGCGCTCATGAGCGTGAGCTTGTGCGCGGCGTCAAAGCCTTCGATGTCGAATGTCGGATCGGCCTCGGCGTAGCCCAGGCGTTGGGCTTCTTTCAGGACTGTGTCGAAGTCCAGGCCCTTGTCGCGCATCTCGGTCAGGATGAAGTTCGTGGTGCCGTTGATGATGCCGGCGATCCACTCGATGCGGTTGGCCGTCAGGCCCTCGCGCAGCGCCTTGATGATCGGAATGCCGCCGGCCACGGCCGCCTCGAACGCCACCATCACACCCTTGTCCTGCGCGGCCTTGAAGATCTCGTTGCCATGCACCGCCAGCAGCGCCTTGTTGGCGGTGACCACGTGCTTGCCATTGGCGATGGCGCGCAGCACCAGCTCGCGCGTCAGGTCGTAACCGCCAATCAGCTCCACGACGATGTCGATCTCGGGCGAATCCACAATCGCAAACGGGTCGTTCACCACCGGCACGGTCGCACCGGCTTCCTGCACGATGGCGCGGGCACGGTCGACATTGCGCACGGCAATCATGGCGACTTCAATGCCGCGACCCGCGCGACGGCGGATTTCTTCCTGGTTCCGTTGCAGAACCTTGAGGGTACCGCCACCGACGGTACCGAGCCCGAGCAGGCCGATCTTGATGGGATTCATGAGACGTGTCGTAAAGAAACGAAAAAGCGGAGAAGCAAAAAACACACAGGGCAGACACTTCGGTCTGCCCCGCAATTACTGATCTGGCGGAAGACCGAGTTTATGCGGCCCGGATGCCAGTACCGTGACGCTGACGGTACCGCTCCAGGAAGCGCGAAATTCGGCCAATCGCTTCGCGAAGATCGTCTTCGTGGGGCAGGAAGACGATGCGGAAGTGGTCCGGCGAGTGCCAGTTGAAGCCTGTGCCCTGCACCAGCAGCACACGCTCCTCTTCCAGCAGTTGGCGGATGAAGGTCTGGTCGTCTTCGATGGGATACACCGCCGGGTCCAGGCGCGGGAACATATAGAGCGCAGCCTTGGGCTTGACGCAGGTCACGCCGGGGATCGCTGTGATCAACTCATGCGCTAGGTCGCGCTGGCGACGCATGCGGCCGCCCGGCGCCACCAGGTCTTTAATGCTTTGATAGCCGCCCAGCGCGGTTTGAATGGCCCACTGCCCCGGCACGTTGGCGCACAGGCGCATCGAAGACAGCATGTTCAGGCCTTCGATGTAGTCCTTGGCCGGGCGCTTGTCGCCGGATACGACCATCCAGCCCGCGCGGTAACCGCACGAACGGTAGCTCTTCGACAGGCTGTTGAACGTCACGGTCAGCACGTCTTCCGACAGCGAGCCGATCGCGGTGTGCTTGTTGTCGTCGAACAGAACCTTGTCGTACACCTCATCGGCGAAGATCACCAGGCCGTGTTCGCGCGCAATGGCAACAATGCCCAGCAGCAGTTCGTCCGAATACAGCGCGCCGGTCGGGTTGTTCGGGTTGATGACGACGATGCCCTTGGTATTGGGCGTGATCTTGGCGCGGATGTCGTCCAGGTCTGGCATCCAGCCGTTGGCTTCGTCGCAGATGTAGTGCACCGGCGTGCCGCCCGAGAGGCTGGTCACGGCGGTCCACAACGGGTAGTCGGGCGCCGGCAGCAGCAGCTCGTCGCCAGCGTCGAGCAGCGCGTTGGTGGCCAGCGAAATCAGCTCCGACGCGCCATTGCCCAGATAGATGTCTTCCAGCGTGACGTTCTTGATGCCCTGCTCTTGCGTGTAGTGCATCACCGCCTTGCGCGCCGCGAAGATGCCCTTGGAATCCGAATACGCCGCCGAATTCGGCAGGTTGCGGATCATGTCCTGCTGGATCTCTTCAGGCGCATCGAAACCGAACACGGCCAGGTTGCCGATATTCAGCTTGATGATCTTGTGGCCCTCTTCTTCCATCTGCTTGGCCTTCTCGAGCACGGGGCCCCGAATGTCATAGCAGACGTTGTTGAGCTTGGCGGATTTCTGGATCGTTTTCACGGGCAAGGTGGCGATGGGCGACGTTGAACGGGCTGGAACTACGGGGCATTCTGTGGCGCAGCAAAGCGGCGACGGTAACGCCACACAGCGGCAGGCGCCGCTACGCTATTCCTTGCCGGACATCGCTTATGGCGCGGCGGGCGAAGGAGAGAAAAAGATATAATTTAGCCCATTATGACAGACTTAGGCGGGCATTTTTGCAACGCAGCGAAACCTGCCCGCAGTCTGAAACCTAGCGCCCTAGCCAGCGTGCCGCACCATGCGCCGCCGCCATGGCGCCCGATGGGATTCCCGCCTTGAAGCTCCATTCATCCGATTCGTCGACCATTCTCAATACCGTTACCGGCTATGGCGACGGCTATATCGAAATCAACAAGGTGCGCTACGAGCACTCCGTGCTGGTGATGCCCGAGGGCGCCGTGGTGCCGTGGGATGTGTCGCGCTTTGAGGATCTGACGCCCGAGCATTTCGCGCGCGTGCTCGAACTGGGGGCCGAAGTGGTGATCTTCGGGACGGGCAACAAGCTGCGCTTCCCGCACCCGCGGCTGACGGTGCCGCTTACCGAAAAGCGCATCGGCGTGGACGCCATGGACCTGCAGGCCGCCGGCCGCACGTACAACATCCTGATGCTGGAAGGCCGTAAAGTGGCCGCCGCCCTACTGATCGAGCGCGCCTGACCGCATGCCGATCGACCGCACCGCTCAAGCGCCCACCCTGCCCTGGCGCGACGCCTCCCTTTGGCTCCTGGCTGCTGCGTTCCTGGCCGTCTGGCTCGGCACGCTGGGCTACCGGCACCTGATCCCCACCGACGAAGGCCGCTACGCTGAAATCGCGCGCGAGATGTTCGTCTCCGGTGACTGGGTGACCATCCGGTACAACGCCCTGAAATATTTTGAGAAGCCGCCACTGCAGATGTGGGGCACCGCACTCGCCTACACGCTCTTCGGCATCGGCGACTGGCAGGCGCGGCTGTTCACGGCGTTCTCCGGCATCGTCGGCATTGTTTTCACGATGCTGGCGGCGGCGCGTTGGTGGGGCAAACGGACGGCCGTCATCAGCGGGCTAGTGCTCGTGAGCGCGCCTCTGTGGAACGTAGGCTCGCACTTCAATTCGCTCGACATGGGCGTGGCCGGCTGTATGACGATGGCGTTGGGTGCGCTACTGCTCGCGCAGCATCCGGATGCCACACGCGCTCAACAACGCGGCTGGATGTGGGCCTGCTGGGCATCCATGGCGCTGGCTGTGCTGAGCAAGGGCCTCATCGGCGTGGTCCTGCCGGGTTTTGTGCTGGTGGTATACACGTTGGTCGCGCGCGACTGGGCTCTGTGGAAACGATTGCATCTGGTGAGCGGGCTGATCATCTTCTTTGCCGTCGGTGCGCCGTGGTTCGTCCTGATCTCCATACGCAACCCGGAATTCGCGTGGTTTTTCTTCGTGCACGAGCATTTCCAGCGTTTCACGTCGACCGTGCATAACCGAAATGCGCCGCTTTGGTACTTCGTGCCATTGCTGATGGCCGGCTTCCTGCCGTGGCTTGCTCAATTGCCCGGTGCCGCACGCCTGACCCTTGCACGTGGTGAAACCGCCAGGAATGGTTTCCGCCCCACGCTCATGCTAGGCCTGTGGGCCATCCTCATCTTCGCGTTTTTCAGCATTTCGGATTCGAAGCTGCCGGGCTATATCTTCCCGATCATCCCCGCGCTGGCGATTCTGGCAGCCCTGGTGCTGGAGCACACCAGCGAGCGCGCATGGCGCTGGCAGCTCAAGGCCTTCCTGGCGCTGGCGGTGGTCGGTCTCGCGGCCAGCGGTTACGTGGCAACCATGTCGTCGGACATGTACCCGAACGCCGTGTTTTCTCGATTTGCGATGTTCCTGGCCGTGGCGTTCGCGGCTGGAGCAGGCTTCACGTGGCTGGCACTTCGCTTGGCAGGCAGGCGCTTCGAAAGCGTGGCCGCGTTTGCTTGCGCGTGGTTCTTGACGTTTACAGCGGCCACGCTGGGTCACGAAGCCTTCGGGCGCTCCATGTCGGGTATCGATCTCGTGGCCGCGGTCAGGCCGTGGCTCAAGCCCGACGTGCCGTTCTATGCGGTGGAGCGCCTGGACCATACAATGCCGTTTTACCTCGGCCGGCCCACCATCATGGTGCAGGAGCCCGATGAACTGGCATTTGGCGTCAAACAGGAGCCGGCCAAGTGGGTGCCGACCACCGAAGCCTTCGTGGCGCGCTGGAAAGCCGGCGGTCAGGCCGTCGCCATGATGGGTCCGGGCACCTATGACCGGCTGGCAGCCGAGGGCGTACCGATGATCGTGATCGCCCGCGATGCCCGCCGTGTGATCGTCCGGCGCCACTAGGTTTCACCGCTACGGATTGCCGAAAGGGGCGTGCAAGCGGAATTGTCGTAACATGCGCCCCGGCGGCGGGATTGAGAACATTCGCACGGGGAAACCGCCGCAGTCTGCAAAACATCAAAAGAACACATGAATCTGGTCACTTTCGGGCTGATCCTGACGGGCGTCATGCTCAATGCCAGCGCTCAGTTGCTACTCAAGGCGGGCGTCAACAACATCGGCCGCTTTGCGTTTTCGGCCGACAACATTCTGCCGATCGGCATCAAGCTTGCAACGCAGTGGCCCATCATTGGCGGGCTGTCGTGCTACGTCATCTCGGTGGTGGTGTGGATTCTCGGCCTGTCGCGCGTGGATGTGACCATCGCGTATCCGATGCTCTCCCTGGGCTACGTGGTCAACGCCTTCCTGGCGTGGTATCTGTTTGGCGAAGTGCTGTCTGTACAGCGCCTGATCGGCATCGCCATCATCCTCGTCGGCGTACTTGTGCTGGCCCGCTCGTGAGCCGATGTGCCCGCGCCCAGCACCCAACTTCATTCAAGTCATGACGCAAACCACCGCCACTGCCGAATTGCCGTTTCTGCCCTTCGTACGCCCGACCATTGACGAGGCGACCATCGCCGCCGTGGCCGACGTGCTGCGCTCGGGTTGGATCACCTCGGGCCCCAAGGTCGCCGCATTCGAAGCCGCGCTGTCGGAGTACTTCGGTGGCCGCATCGTCCGCACATTCGCCAACGGCACGGCCACGATGGAAGTCGCGCTGCGCATTGCCGGCATCGGCCCAGGCGATGAGGTGATCACCACGCCGATCTCGTGGGTCGCCACATCCAACGTGGTCCTGACCGTCGGCGCCAAGCCGGTCTTCGTCGACATCGACCCAGTGACACGCAACATCGATCTGGACAAGGTCGAGGCCGCCATCACGCCGCGCACCAAGGCGATCATTCCAGTCTATCTGTCGGGGCTGCCCGTCGACATGGACCGTCTGTACGACATCGCCCGCCGCCACAAGCTGCGCGTAGTGGAAGACGCCGCACAGGCCATTGGTTCGCGCTGGGGCGACAAGCGCATCGGCGAGATCGGCGACCTCGTCAGCTTCAGCTTCCAAGCCAACAAGAACATCACGACCATTGAAGGCGGCGCGCTGGTGCTCAATACGCCAGAAGAAGCCGTGCTGGCCGAGAAATATCGCCTGCAAGGCGTCGTGCGCACTGGCTTCGACGGCATGGAAGTCGACTTGGTGGGCGGCAAGTTCAACCTGACCGACGTGAATGCCGCGATTGGCCTGGGCCAGTTCGCTCAGCTTGAAGCCGTGACTGCACGCCGCGCTGCCCTGGCCCGCCGTTACTTTGCCGGCATGCGCGCCGCAGACATCGAGTCGTTCGGCGTTGAACTGCCGGTAGAGGACTTCACGCACACCAACTGGCACATGTTCCAGATCGTGCTGCCACTGGATCGCCTGAAGGTCGATCGCGCCGGGTTCATGGCTGGCCTGAAGGCGCTAGGCATTGGCGCGGGCGTGCACTACCCGCCCATCCACCTGTTCAAGCTCTATCGCGAACTCGGCTGGAAGCCGGGCATGTTTCCGGTGGCCGAACGCATTGGCCGTGCCATCGTTACGCTGCCGATGTTTGCCGGCATGGAAGATTCCGATGTGGATCGCGTGGTCAGCGCGGTCCGCCAACTTTGCGCCCAGTACCAATAATCCAATAATGAAGACACCCGCTCTCTCGGTCGTCATTCCGGTTTACAACGAAGAAGACGGGCTCGCCGCGCTGTTTGCGCGCCTGTATCCCGCACTCGACGCGCTCGGCATTTCGTATGAAGTCGTGTTCGTCAATGACGGCAGCCGCGACCGCTCCGCCGCCATGCTGGCCGAGCAATTCCGGGCGCGCCCGGACAGCACGCGCGTCGTGCTGTTCAACGGCAACTACGGCCAGCACATGGCCATCCTGGCCGGCTTCGAACATGCGCGTGGCGAACGCGTCGTTACGCTAGATGCCGACCTGCAGAACCCGCCGGAAGAAATCGGCCGCCTGGTCGAAAAGCTCGACGAAGGCTACGACTACGTCGGCACCATCCGGCGCGTGCGCCAGGACAGCTGGTTCCGCCGCACCGCGTCGCGTGCCATGAATTCGCTGCGCGAACGCATCACGCACATCAAGATGACCGACCAAGGCTGCATGCTGCGGGCCTACAGCCGGACCATCGTTGATACCATCAACCGCTGCCGCGAAGTCAACACCTTCATCCCGGCACTGGCCTACACGTTCAGCAAGAACCCGACCGAAATCGAAGTCGACCACGAAGAGCGCTTCGCCGGCGAGTCGAAGTACTCGCTGTACAAGCTAGTGCGCTTGAACTTCGACCTGGTGACGGGCTTCTCGGTCGTGCCGCTGCAATGGTTCTCGGCGATCGGGATGCTGCTGTCGCTGGCGTCGGCGGTTTTGTTCATCCTGCTGGTGGTGCGGCGCTTCATCCTGGGCGCGGAAGTCCAGGGCGTGTTCACCCTGTTCGCCATCACGTTCTTCCTGATGGGCGTGCTGTTGTTTGGCATTGGCCTGCTGGGCGAATACATTGGCCGCATCTATCAACAGGTGCGTGAGCGCCCGCGCTATCTGGTGCAGGGTGTGCTGGAAGAAACGCCCCACCTGCATGAAGCCGGCGCCGCCGATATGAAGACTGGCTCGCAGCGGGGTGTTGCATGAGTTCGCAGCTCAAGCGGCGCGCCGTCGTTTTCGCGTATCACAACGTCGGCGTACGCTGCCTGCGCGTGCTGGCAGCGCGTGGCATTCAGGTCGAACTCGTTGTCACGCACGAGGACAACGCCGCCGAGAACATCTGGTTCGGCAGCGTGCGCGCCACCGCACAGGAACTGGGTATCCCGTACATCACGCCGGACAATGCAAACGGCGAAGATCTGCACGCCCGGATCGCCGCGATTGCGCCGGACTTCATCTTTTCGTTCTATTACCGGCACATGATCCCGATGCGCCTGTTGAGCCTCGCCAAATTCGGCGCGTTCAACATGCACGGTTCGCTGCTCCCCAAGTACCGCGGCCGCGTGCCCATCAACTGGGCGGTGCTGCACGGCGAGACCGAAACCGGCGCCACCCTGCACGAAATGGTCGAAAAGCCGGATGCGGGCTACATCGTCGACCAGACTATCGTGCCGATCCTGCCAGACGACACCTCGCACGAAGTGTTCGAAAAGGCCACTGTTGCGGCAGAGCAAACCCTGTGGCGTGCGCTTCCCGCGATGATTGCCGGGCACATTCCGCAGCACCCGAACGTGCTGGCCAACGGTAGCTATTTCGGCGGCCGCAAACCCGAAGACGGCCGCATCGACTGGTCCAAACCGGCCCAGCAGGTCTATAACCTGATCCGTGCAGTGGCGCCGCCCTACCCCGGTGCCTTTACGGACGCGGGCAGCGAACGCTACGTTGTCGCGCGGGCCCGTCTGGCGCACCAAACCTTTACGAATTTGCCGCCGGGCTTGCACGTCGTGGATAATGCGATGTTCGGCGTGTGCGGCGATGGGGGAGCCATCGCCATTCACGAGCTCTGGCGCGTCGATCCCCAAGCTGCCAGCGGAACATCTGTCGTGACCGCGCAGCAGCTCGCCAGCCAGCTCGCCCTCTCCTGATCTTGAGTTTGCCTTCATGAAAAAAGTACTGATCCTCGGCGTCAACGGCTTCATCGGCCACCACCTGTCCAAGCGCATCCTGGAGACCACCGATTGGGAGGTCTATGGCATGGACATGCAGACCGAGCGTCTGGGCGACCTGGTCAACCACCCGCGCATGCACTTCTTCGAGGGTGACATCACCATCAACAAGGAGTGGGTCGAGTATCACGTGAAGAAGTGCGACGTGATCCTGCCGCTGGTGGCCATTGCCACGCCGTCGACCTACGTCAAAGACCCGCTGCGTGTGTTCGAGCTGGACTTTGAAGCCAACCTGCCGATCGTTCGCTCGGCTGCCAAGTACGGCAAGCACCTGGTCTTCCCGTCGACCTCCGAGGTCTACGGCATGTGCAGCGATTCCGAATTCGATCCGGAAGCCTCGCCGCTGATCTACGGCCCGATCAACAAGCCGCGCTGGATCTACGCGTGCTCGAAGCAGTTGATGGACCGCGTGATCTGGGGTTACGGCATGGAAGGCCTGAACTTCACGCTGTTCCGTCCGTTCAACTGGATCGGCCCGGGCCTCGACTCGATCTACACCCCGAAGGAAGGTTCGTCGCGCGTTGTGACGCAGTTCCTCGGCCATATCGTGCGCGGCGAGAACATCAAGCTCGTCGACGGCGGCAGCCAGAAGCGCGCCTTCACGTATATCGATGACGGCATCGACGCGCTGGTACGCATCATTGCCAACAAGGACGGCGTGGCCTCGGGCAAGATCTACAACATCGGTAACCCGTCGAACAACTACTCGGTGCGTGAACTGGCCAACATGATGTTGGAACAGGCCGCCCAGATCGACGAGTACAAAGACACTGCCAAGCAGGTCCAACTGGTGGAAACGACCTCCGGCGCCTACTACGGCACCGGCTACCAGGACGTGCAGAACCGCGTACCGAAGATCGCCAACACCATGGAAGACCTCGGCTGGAAGCCGACCACGGTGATGAAGGACGCGCTGGCGAACATCTTCGAAGCGTATCGCACGCACGTGGCTGAAGCCCGCAGCCTGGTCGAAGACGGCAACGGCAACAAGTAAAAGCCGCATCTCAGTCGCACCTTCCGCGCAGGTTCATGGCTCTCATCGTTCTCAAGATCGACGTCGACACCCTGCGCGGCACCCGCGAAGGCGTGCCCAACCTCGCGCGCATGCTGCGCGAGCACGACGCTGGCGCGACCTTCCTCTTCAGCCTCGGCCCCGATCACACCGGCTGGGCGCTGCGCCGCGCCTTCCGCCCCGGCTTCCTCAAAAAGGTTTCCCGCACGTCAGTCGTCGAGCATTACGGCCTTCGCACGCTGATGTACGGCGTGTTGCTGCCAGGCCCCGACATCGGCCGCAAAGCCGCTGCCGAAATGCGCGCCATCGCCGAGGCAGGTTTCGAGACCGGCATCCACACGTGGGACCACGTGCTCTGGCAAGACAATGTTCGCCAGCGCGATGCCAGCTGGACGGCCCGCCAGATGACCGCCGCACACGCACGTTTCATCCAGGTGTTCGGCCGGCCACCCGTGACGCACGGCGCCGCCGGCTGGCAGATGAACGACCACGCGTTCCGCCAGATCGACAACTGGGGCATGGCCTACGCCTCCGACGGCCGGGGCACGCATCCGTACATCCCGAGCATTGATGGCAAAGCGCTGAACCACGTGCAATTGCCGACGACGCTGCCCACGCTGGACGAACTGATCGGCGTGGAAAACATCACTCTCGATAACGTCGCCCGGCATATCCTGAAGATGACGGAGTCCGACCGCGACCAGGTATTTACCTTGCATGCAGAACTTGAAGGGCAGAAACTCGCCCCGATCTTCCGGGAGTTGCTGCGAGGCTGGCGCGCCCAAGGCCATCGGCTAGGGTCGATGGGCGATTACTACGCGACGCTCGATCGCAGTACCCTGCCCGTGCAGCCCGTCACATGGGGCGAAGTTGCCGGCCGCAGCGGCAGCCTGATCGTTCAGCCGGCCTGATCTTTCCGATCTCCGGTTGGCGTCGGGCGCGGTATCTCAGATTTGCCCGTCCACGAGCTTCTCCATCTCTCTCCTCGCGGTTTTCCGGAACACACCATGCCCGTCACGATCGACCAGCCTCTTCCCGATTTCTCCGCACCGGCAACCAGCGGTATTACGTTCTCGCCGGCATCGCAGCGCGGCAAGATCGTCGTGCTGTATTTCTATCCGAAGGACAACACCCCTGGCTGCACCACGGAGGCGATGAACTTCCGCGACCAGTATGAGGCCTTTGAAGCCGCCGGCGCCGTGGTGTTCGGCATCTCGCGCGACAGCCTGAAATCGCACGAAAACTTCAAGGCGAAACTGGAGATGCCGTTCGAGCTGATTTCCGACGCCGACGAAGCCGTGTGCAACATCTTTGACACGATCAAGATGAAGAAGATGTACGGCAAGGACGTGCGTGGCATCGAGCGCAGCACATTCCTGATCGACAGCAAGGGCGTGCTGCGCAAGGAATGGCGCGGCGTGAAAGTGCCCAACCATGTGGATGATGTCCTCGCGGCGGTACGCGCGCTGTAACCGCACGGGGAGCCAGCGGTCGGGAAAGTGCCGTGCAGGACATCCTGGCGGCTGATTCTCCCGTCGATTTCGCATCGTCTGTCGTGGCCAGTTTGCGACGCACCACAGGTCACATGTGAGCGATTGCAAATCACAAAAGCTTCCGATACAGTCGGAACCGATGAGTACGAAATCCGGATGCCATTCCGATAGCCCACGACGGTACCGGCGGCCAAGTTGGCCTGATACCGCTTCTGCGTTTTTCCCGGCAAGCAGGCCGGGCAGAACGTCCGAAACGTGCAGCTTGTCGTGGCGTTCACCTAGGCCGCCCCACCTCTCGCAGGTCATGGCGGCTTTTTTGTGGCCGTCGTCCATGCATCAACTGCTGCGACGCGCCCGTCCGTTTTCCAGCGTTTCCCGCCAGCACCGCCTCGCCATGTGCGCGGACGGTGTTTCGTCGTTGTTCCACCCAGAGAGGTAATCGAAGCATGCCGCTGCCGACCATGCCCACCCAGCCAGCCCAATTGCTTGACCCGGCTGAATTCAAGCCTTTCGGCAAAGCCGGAAAGCCGAAGGCGGGTCAGGAACCTCGAAAACCGGTGCCAGCGCTCGAGCGCGAGGCGTTGTCAGAAACCGGCCGTGCACAACCCAAACGCAATGCAGCCAGCACGGCCCGCGCCCGCTCGGGCGAAGCGTCTCCCATGGCGAAAGACAGTTCGCGCGAACATGCGGGCATTCTGGCCAAGGCCGTCGACAAAGTAAGCGCGACGGGCAAATCGACCGAAACTGCCGCCCGCCGCCGCACCCGCCGCGACGAAGGCCCCGCCAAGCTGTTCGTGCTCGACACCAACGTGCTGATGCACGATCCGACATCGCTCTTCCGTTTTGAAGAACACGACGTCTATCTGCCGATGATGACGTTGGAAGAGCTGGACAATCACAAGAAGGGCATGAGCGAAGTCGCGCGCAATGCGCGCACGGTCAGCCGCACGCTCGACCAGCTTGTGGCCGGCACCGATGGAGCAATGGATGACGGCCTGCCGCTTGCCAAGCTCGGCAACCGCGATGCGCAGGGGCGCCTCTTCTTCCAGACGCGTCTGAACGACATCAAGCTGCCTGATGGGCTGCCGCAGGGCAAGGCTGACAATCAGATCCTTGGCGTGGTGGCCGCGTTGCAGCAGCAGCGTCCAGACCGATCGGTCGTGCTGGTGTCCAAGGACATCAACATGCGGATCAAGGCGCGCGCCCTCGGCCTGCCGGCGGAGGACTACTTCAACGACCGCGTGCTGGAAGACACCGACCTGCTCTACAGCGGCATCATGGCCCTGCCGGCAGACTTCTGGCAGAAGCACGGCAAGAACATCGAGAGTTGGCAGGACCCCAAGACGGGCACGACGTTCTACCGCCTGTCCGGCCCGCTGGTGCCATCGTTCCTCGTCAACCAGTTTGTCTTCCTGGAGCCGAATGACGGTAGCTTGCCGCTGTATGCGCAGGTCAAGGAGCTGAATGGCAAGACTGCCGTGCTGCAGACGCTCAAGGACTACACGCACCAGAAGAACAACGTCTGGGGCGTGACCGCGCGCAACCGCGAGCAGAACTTCGCGCTGAACCTGCTGATGCATCCGGAAGTCGATTTCGTGTCGCTGCTCGGTCAGGCCGGCACGGGCAAGACGCTGCTGGCACTGGCGGCAGGCCTGGAGCAAGTGCTGGATCAGAAGCTCTACAACGAGATCATCATCACGCGGGCCACGGTGCCCGTGGGTGAAGACATCGGCTTCCTGCCCGGCACGGAGGAAGAAAAGATGCAGCCGTGGATGGGCGCCTTCGACGACAATCTCGAAGTGCTGCAAAAGTCCGACGACAATGCCGGTGAATGGGGCCGCGCTGCCACGCAGGAGCTGATCCGTTCGCGCATCAAGGTCAAGAGCATGAACTTCATGCGCGGCCGCACCTTCGTCAACAAGTTCCTGATCATCGACGAGGCGCAGAACCTGACGCCCAAGCAGATGAAGACGCTCGTCACGCGGGCGGGCCCGGGCACCAAGATCGTCTGTCTGGGGAACATCGCGCAGATCGACACGCCGTACCTGACGGAAGGCTCGTCGGGCCTGACTTATGTGGTGGATCGATTCAAGGGATGGAGCCACAGCGGGCACATCACGCTGGCGCGCGGCGAGCGCTCGCGGCTCGCAGATCACGCGTCAGACGTGCTGTAGAAATCACGCAGCAACATATTTGTCTGCCGCAAACCGTTGTTCCATCAGGCCACGCAGTTGCGTGGCCTTTTTTTTGCTGCTTGTCGGGCACCTCTCTTTTTCCTTGATGGAGGCCAATGATGCCCATGCAGCAGAACCTGCAGACCCGATCGCTCTTGACCCTGACGTCGGCTGCGCTGGCGATGATGCTGTCCGCCAGCGCCTCCATTGCGCTCGCCGACAACCTCACGCCGAAGACCGCCGGCCAAATCAGCTACGTCTGCGGCGGCGTTGCACAAGACGAGCAGCAGGCGCTGAACAGCGAGGCACGCAACTACAACCTGTCTTTGCTATTCACCCAAGGCGCACGTGGCGAATATCTGGCCGACGTCGACGTACAACTCACACGGCACGGCAAGGAGGTCGCAAGCTTTCGCGCTGACGGCCCGCGCTGTCTGATCAAAGCCCCGCCGGCAAGCTATAACGTCATCGCCACGTACCAGGGCACCACCAAGCGCGCGACGGTGCAGACCGGCAGCACACGCAGCGTCCAACTGCGCTGGTAAAACTGCCCGCAAAGCGCGGCGCCATCTGGGCAAAATCCGCAGACCCGCGCCCCGCTTGGCGTTGCGCCTCGCCAACACGCAGTTTGGCTTTCTGACGCGGCGCGCATAGCATGCTTGCTATCCGGACTCTCCTGATGGCGCATGCTCGCGCAGCACAGCTTTCTCCACGGAAATACGCGACTGGCAGGCGCCGGCCTGTTGGCGCTGGCGTGCTTGCTGTCTGCCTGCTCGTCGACACCCACCCGCTCCACCGCCTCGCGCGACGCGGGTCTGCGCACGCGCGGTGCCCCAATCCACGATCCAAGCGCTGGCCTGGAAGAAATCTCCATCGAGGCGATGGCGCTGGTCGGCACGCCATACCGCTACGGCGGCAATACTCCCGATAGTGGCTTCGATTGCAGCGGGCTTGTGCGCTACGTCGTGCAGCGCGCTGCGTCTGTGAACCTGCCACGCACCGCTGCCGAAATGGGCCGCCGCGGCACGTCATTGGACCGCCGCGACGTTGCATCGGGCGACCTCGTCTTCTTCAACACGACCGGCCAGCCGAATTCGCACGTCGGCATCTATGTGGGCCAGAACCGGTTTGTCCATGCACCCGCCACGGGTGGCACCGTGCGTCTGGAAGACATGACCAAGTCTTACTGGGCAAGCCGCTACATGGGCGCGCGCCGCGTGGTGGCCGTGAGCAATCTGCCCGATATGCCAGCGCCGACCATTGCACCGACGGCTCCGGCACCCGCCAGCCCAGCCCATCCGATCGACGATGATCCACTGGGAACCCTCGCCCGCTCACGCGACGCTCAAGCCGACAGCCTGATGTCGACGCGTGCACCTGCGGCGGCAATCCCGTCGGCGGATGACGACCCCATTGCCCGATTTGCCACGCAGTAACACATCGCTCACCCCAATGCAAAACGCCCACCGATTTGGTGGGCGTTTCGTTTTTTCGGAGTCGACCGGCGGTCGACTTACAGCACGTGTCGGCCAATCCACCAAGCAATCGCTGCCATGAACGCTGATGCGGGAATCGTCAGAACCCACGCCCAAACGATGTTGCCGGCCACACCCCAGCGCACTGCGGACGCCTTCTGCGCAGATCCCACTCCGACGATGGCGCCCGTGATGGTATGCGTGGTCGAGACCGGCACACCCAACGCCGACGCCAAGAACAGCGTCATGGCCCCACCGGTTTCAGCGCAGAAACCGCCAACCGGCTTGAGCTTGGTGATCTTCTGACCCATCGTCCGCACGATCCGCCAGCCGCCCAGCAGCGTACCCAGACCGATCGCCACATAGCAGCAGACGATGACCCAGATCGGCGGTTCAGTTGACGTGGCCGACGCGTAGCCGCCCGCGATCAGCAGCATCCAGATGATACCGATGGTCTTCTGCGCATCGTTGCCGCCGTGGCCCAGACTGTACAGCGAGGCCGATAGCAGCTGCAGGCGCCGGAACCATCGGTCCACCTTGGATGGCGGCGTTCGGAAGAACAGCCAGGACACCGCCACCATCAGCAGCGAGCCGAGGATAAAGCCAAGCAACGGCGAAATCAGAATGAACGCCACGGTCTTGAGCAAGCCACTCGCCACCAGCGAGCCCGTGCCAGACTTGGCCACAGCTGCCCCCACCAAACCACCGATCAGCGCATGCGAAGAGCTCGACGGAATGCCGTAGTACCACGTGATGATGTTCCACGCGATGGCGCCGACCAACGCCCCAAAGATGACATAGTGATCGACGATGGACGGATCGATCGTGTCCCGCCCCACCGTGGTGGCCACCTTGAGGTGGAAGATGAAAATGGCGATCACGTTGCAGGCTGCGGCCATCGCCACTGCCTGCTGCGGCTTGAGCACGCCCGTCGACACCACCGTCGCAATGGAGTTGGCCGCGTCGTGGAAGCCATTCATGAAGTCGAACACGATGGCCAGTGCCACCAGCAGAACGACCACCCAGAGACTGATCTGAAGCGTATGCATGAGGCGTCGTCTCGTCAGGCGTTTTCGAGCACGATGCCTTCGATGATGTTGGCAACATCCTCGCAACGGTCGGTGACGCTCTCCAGTTGCTCGTAGATCGCCTTGAGCTTGATCAGCAGCTTGATATCGTTCTCGGTGCGGAACAGCTTGGCCATGGCTGCGCGCATCACGCGATCGGCTTCCGACTCAAGTCGGTCGATTTCCTGGGCGATGGTGAGGATCTGGCGGCCGTTGTTCATGTCGTTGAGCAGCGCTACAGCCTTGCGGACTTCCTCGCAGCAAGCCACGCAGATCATCGCGAGCTGGCGCGATTCGTCCGTCAGGTTGGTCACGTCATACAACGAGATGGTGAGCGACACGTCTTCCATCAGGTCGAGGATGTCGTCCATCGTCGTGATCAGCTTGTGGATCTCGTCGCGATCGAGCGGGGTGATGAAGGTCTTGTGCAGCAGCTCGATCGTGTCATGCGTGATGCGATCGGCCTTCTTTTCAAAGTTCTGCACGTTGCGTGCATGCATTTCGGCATTGGGCAAGTCATTGACCAACTCCTTGAGTGCATGGGCCGCCTTGACGGCGCACTCGGCGTGCTGGTTGAAGTACTCAAAAAACTTGCCTTCGGTGGGCATGAAGCGACCGAACATGATGATCCTTGGGAACGGAAAAAAGCAGGAGTCGTAAAAACAACGCCGGACGGGATCACCGCCGGCGCTGTCATTAAAACGCAATATTTTACCGGAACCCGCCTCGCGACATACGTGGCACGTTGTGGCGGGCCGACACGAATTACACGTTACGTGTCGTTGTCGAAGAAGGCATTGCCTCCGGTGAAGTTGTCGAACTTCGTGTATTCGCCCAGGAACGTGAGACGAACCGTACCAATCGGGCCGTTACGCTGCTTACCGATGATAATTTCGGCCGTACCCTTGTCCGGAGAATCGGGGTTGTAGACCTGATCGCGATAGATGAACAGGATCACGTCGGCATCCTGTTCGATAGCGCCGGATTCACGCAAGTCCGACATCACAGGACGCTTGTTCGGACGCTGTTCCAGGCTTCGGTTCAACTGCGACAACGCAATCACCGGGCAGTTGAGTTCTTTCGCCAAGCCCTTCAGCGATCGCGAGATTTCCGAAATTTCGGTCGCGCGGTTCTCACCGCCGCCCGAGCCCGACATCAGCTGCAGGTAATCGATGACGATCAGACCGAGCTGCCCGCACTGCCGTGCAAGCCGGCGCGAACGCGCACGCAGCTCCATCGGGTTCAGCGCGGGCGTTTCGTCAATGAAGAGCTGCGCGTCATTCATCTTCTGGATGGCGTGCGTCAGGCGCGGCCAGTCCTCGTCGAGCAGACGGCCGGTACGCAGCCGGTGCTGATCCAATCGCCCAACCGAACCCAGCATACGCATGGCGAGCTGCGTGCCCGCCATTTCCATCGAGAATACGGCCACCGGCAGGCCCTGTTCCACCGCTACGTGTTCGCCGATGTTCAGCGAGAATGCCGTCTTACCCATCGATGGGCGGCCGGCCACGATGATCAGATCACCGCCCTGCATACCGCTCGTCATGCGGTCGAGATCAACGAAGCCGGTCGGTACGCCCGTAATGTCGCTCTGGTTATCGCGGTGGTACAGCTCGTCGATGCGCTCGACCACCTGCGTCAGCAGCGGCTGGATTTCCAGGAAGCCCTTCTGCCCGCGCGAGCCTTCTTCGGCAATCGCGAACACCTTGGATTCAGCCTCGTCCAGCAGCTGGCGCACATCGCGGCCCTGCGGGTTGAAGGCTCCGGCGGAAATCTCGTCGGCGATCGTCACGAGTTGGCGCAGCACGCCGCGGTCGCGCACGATTTCCGCATAGCGACGGATGTTGGCAGCGCTCGGCGTGTTCTGCGCCAGCGCGTTCAGGTAGGCCAGGCCACCCACCTCTTCCGCCTTGCCAGCGGCCTGCAACTGCTCGTACACCGTGATCACGTCCGCAGGCTTGGCCTGCGAGATCAGCTTGCCGATGTTGTGGAAGATCAGCCGGTGGTCGTAGCGATAGAAATCGTGCTCGTTGATGAAATCGGCAATGCGATCCCAAGCGGCGTTATCCAGTAGCAACCCGCCGAGCACCGACTGTTCGGCCTCGATGGAATGCGGGGGTACCTTGAGGGAATCGAGCTGGGGATCGGAGGGCGCGTTCATGGCGGGATTATAGCGGCGCTGCTCGGTCTTCAATCTGAACCCCTGACACAAAGGACAACAAAAAAAGGCAGAGACTTTCGTCCCTGCCTTCTTGACTCGCGTCGCTCGGTGACCCGTGCGCCGCGAGGTACTGCATGCGCGCTTAGGCCGATTCGCCCAGCACCGACACGTTCACGTCAACTGCCACATCGGTGTGAAGCGACACGACGACCGGGTGGTCGCCCACGGTCTTCAGCGGGCCGTTCGGCAGACGCACTTGCGCCTTCTCGACCTTGAACCCTTGAGCAACCAGTGCATCAGCGATGTCGTGGTTGGTGACGGAGCCAAACAGGCGGCCGTCCACACCAGCCTTTTGCGACAGTTGCAGCGTCAGGCCATTCAGCTTCTCGCCTTCGGCTTGCGCAGCAGCCAGCTTTTCAGCTGCCAGCTTTTCCAGCTCAGCGCGGCGGGCTTCGAATTCCTTGATGGCGGAATCCGTGGCGCGGCGGGCTTGCTTGTTCGGGATCAGGAAGTTACGAGCGTAACCGTCCTTCACACGCACCACGTCGCCCAGGTTACCCAGGTTGACGACCTTCTCGAGCAGAATAATTTGCATTGTGAGTTCTCCTTATCCCGCTGATTAGTGCTTGTGCTGATCGGTGTACGGCATCAGCGCGAGGAAACGTGCGCGCTTGATGGCCGTGTCCAGCTGGCGCTGATAGATCGCGCGCGTGCCGGTCAGGCGGGCCGGGGTGATCTTGCCGTTCTCGCCGATGAAGTCCTTGAGCGTGTCCAGATCCTTGTAGTCGATCTGCTCAACGCCGGCCACGGTGAAGCGGCAGAACTTCTTGCGCTTGAACAACGGGTTTTGCTGCTGGAAGCGCTTCTTGTTCTTCGCGTCGCGCTGCTTCTTGTTCATGAATGCCATGATTCAATCCTTTACGAATACGTTACATCCGGAGATGTGAAAGACCAGTGCCTTACTGCTGCGGTGCTTGCGAGCCAGGAATCCTACGCAATCCAGGACGGTGCCCGGAGCGATGCGATCCAGAACGGAAGCCATCTTGCCGGCTGCCAGTGCTTCCATCGAAAACTCGATCTGCCGCACTGTCTGCGCTTCGACCGCCTGCCCGCTGTATGCCAGCAGACAGTTGACGATCGGCACGCCGGCCGGGGTGTATCGCATCACCTCGCGCTCGACCAGAGTGGCAACGAGCTGCAGGCGGTTGATGGCGTTGTCCCCGTAGGTTTCGTTCATGCTGGCGATGCGCGATCAGGCTTGCGCAGCACCACGCGGCATCAGGCGGCCTGTTCGGTCTGAGCGGCGGCCTTCTTGGCCTCTTCGCGTGCGACTTCCTTCATCATCGGCGACGGCGCCGTTTCAGCCTTCTTGGTCTGAACGATGAGGTGACGCAGCACGGCGTCGTTGAACTTGAACGCGTGCTCGAGCTCAGCCAGGGTTTCCTTGCCGCACTCGATGTTCAGGCACACGTAGTGAGCCTTCGCGAGCTTCTGGATCATGTAGGCCAGTTGACGACGGCCCCAGTCCTCGACGCGGTGCACTTGGCCGCCTTGCGTGGTGACCGTGCTCTTGTAGCGCTCGATCATCGCGGGCACTTGCTCGCTCTGGTCCGGATGGACGATGAATACGATTTCGTAATGACGCATTGACGCTCCTTGTGGATTAAGCCGCCCGGGCGTCACACTCCGGTGCAGCAAGGTTGGTTAGCCTGCCATTATACGCAGGCCTTGGTGATTTTTTCAATATCGATCAATGACTTGCTGCAGGGAGGCAACTTCTGCCTGGGCGCGGCCCGAGGCCAGAAGCAACGTCAGCAGCACACGCGCCTTATAGGGGTTCAGCGAGCCGCTCGATGCCCAGCGCTCTCCGCCCGGCTGCGCGGGCACCACGCCGGCACCGGTACGCGTGGAACGCAGCACGAAAACGCCCTGCTGACTCGCTCGGTTCAGCGCCGCCTCAAGATTCGCATGGATGGAGCCCGCGCCGGTTGCGGCAACGACCAGCCCCTTCACGCCAGCGGCGACCAGGGCATCAACCAAGCGCGCATCGGGCTGCGCATAGCTCGCCACAACCTCAACCCACGGCCACTGGCCTGCGGGCGGCATCGGCAGCACGTCGGTTGCGGCTACACGCTGAGCTGCACGCTGAAACTGTACTTGCGCGTCGAGCACAAAACCCAGCGGGCCCGTGTCCGGCGAGACAAACGCCTCGACCGCGTAAGTGTGTCCCTTCTGCACATCGCGAGCGGCATGCACGCGCTGGTTGAGCGCGACCAGCACGCCGCGCCCGCGCGCCGATGGACTGGCGGCCAGCCGCACCGCATTCAGCAGATTCAACGGCCCATCCGCCGACAGCGACGTCGACGGCCGCATCGCTGCCGTCAGGACGATCGGCGTATCGGTCTGCTGCGTCAGGTGCAGCAGCATCGCGGTTTCTTCCAGCGTGTCGGTGCCGTGCGTGATGACCACGCCGTCCACACGCTCGACATCGATCCAGTGACGGATCCGCGCCACCAGTTTTTCCCACACGTCAAACGTCAGGTCCTTGCTATCGATCTGGGCGACCTGTTCGGCGCGCACATTGGCAAGGCGCTCCAAACCGAGCTTGCTGGCCGCAAGCAGTTGATCGATGGGGACGGCGCCAGCGCGATAGCGTGCGGCGGAGCCAGCGTCGTCAGCAGAGCCGGCGATTGTGCCGCCGGTGGCGAGGATGGCGATGGTAGGCAAGGACATCGTTGCAGACATGCGTTGTGGGCAAGGCGCGCATTGTATCCGCCCGCCCCGCCTTTGCCGACGCGGGATTGCCCTGTGCGCCCAGAAAACAAAACGCCGGCACACAGGCCGGCGTTTGCAGCAGGAGCCGTGTCGATTATTTCTCGACGAAGGCGCGCTCGATCACGTAGTCACCGGCTTCGCCCATACGCGGCGAAATCTTGAAACCGCGGGCATCAAGCAGCTTGCAGGTGTCTTCCAGCATGGCCGGGCTGCCGCAAATCATCGCCCGATCGACAGCCGGGTCCATCGGGGGCAGGCCGATGTCGGCAGAAAGCTTGCCGTTATCGACGAGGTCGGTCAGGCGGCCCATGTTGCGGAACGGCTCGCGCGTGACGGTCGGGTAGTAGATCAGCTTCTCGCGCACCTGATCGCCGAAGAACTCGTTATTCGGCAATTCGCGGGTGATGAAGTCGGCATAGGCCAGCTCGCTCACTTGGCGCACGCCGTGCAGCAGCACGACCTTCTCGAAGCGCTCGTAAGTGTCCGGGTCTTGGATGATGCTCATGAAGGGCGCGAGGCCGGTGCCAGTACCGAACAGATACAGGTTCTTGCCGGGCAGCAGGTCATCCAGCACGAGCGTGCCGACCGGCTTCTTGCTCACCAGCAGCTTGTCGCCCACCTTCAGATGCTGCAGACGCGACGTCAGCGGGCCGTTCTGCACCTTGATGCTGAAGAACTCGAGGTGCTCTTCATAGTTCGGGCTGGCGATGCTGTAGGCGCGCATCAGCGGCTTGCCCTCGACCTCCAGCCCAATCATGACGAAGTGGCCGTTATGGAAGCGCAGCGCCTGATCGCGCGTGGTCTTGAAGCTGAACAGCGAGTCGTTCCAGTGATGGACGCTCAGAACGGTCTCTTGATTGAAGGCGGACATGGTGACGTTCGGGCCAGCCCAACGAGGCTCAATCGGGCTATGTGGCGATGCAAAAATCGGTCAAGGCCTTGATTTTATGCGATTCGCCGCGGCCGCGCCTGCATGGATTGCGCATAAGCTTCTAACCAGTCGCATAGGTTTTGACGCCGGTCATAAGGGCCGGGTGCTCACGCAACACAACACAACAAAATCACTTGCGCTTCCCGCGTCACTGTATAAAATCACAGCACCTGTTCAAATATACAGTACGCCAATGGCCGCCCTCACCCCTCGCCAACAGCAGATTTACGACTTGATCCGTCAGGCGATCCAGCGCACGGGCTTCCCGCCCACACGCGCCGAGATTGCCGCAGAGTTCGGTTTTTCATCGCCCAATGCGGCCGAGGAACACCTGCGCGCGCTGGCACGCAAGGGCGTGATCGAACTGACGCCTGGCGCCTCGCGCGGCATTCGGCTGCGGGCGGCCGGCGACACGGCGCAGCATCAGTTCTCGCTGCCGTCGATGGGGTTGATGCAATTGACGCTGCCGTTGGTGGGCCGTGTGGCTGCCGGCAGTCCGATCCTGGCTGCAGAGCACATTGATCGCCAGTATCAGGTCGATCCGTCGCTGTTTTCTGCGCAGCCCGATTTTCTGCTGAAGGTGCGTGGCATGAGCATGCGCGACGCCGGCATTCTGGACGGTGATCTGCTGGCCGTGCAGCGCGCTGCCGAAGCCACCAACGGCAAGATCGTTGTTGCTCGATTGGGCGACGACGTCACGGTCAAGCGCTTCCAGCGCAAAGGCCGCCATGTCGAACTGATTGCAGAGAATCCGGATTTCGAACCGATCCACGTTGATCTGGATCGTGATGAGTTCCACCTGGAGGGCCTGGCCGTCGGTCTGATCCGGCCCGCTGCTCCGTAAGTCTCCGACGCATCTCAGCGCCAAACCTTCGCCGTTTGATCCAACCTGGAGGTGAGCCATCGGCCCGCCAGGGCGGAGTCTTGCCACTCGCTTTTCCACCCGAACTCACGAGGTCTGCCATGCGACTCGGATCGATGTCTTCCCGCCGCCGTCCGGTACAGCCGGTGCCCTTCCGCCAAACCCAGGGCGTGCGCATTTATCAGGGGGAGCAGCGCCGTACGATGGTCGGCAGCATGGCCGCCATCTGCCGCATGCTGGATGCGATTCCGGCGGGTTCACGTGCTGCTGGCGCCGAAAGCTGCTAAGGGAAGACGACGATGAAGGGCTTTGCATGGCGCTACCGCAGCCGATCAGGGCATACCCCAATGCTGCCGCCGCAACTGATTTCATACACTTGCCCTGCCCTGAGGACAGGGCTTTCTTCAACTGATTTTCGGCCCGCCGCTTGAGCGGGCTGTTTTTTTGTTCGCAAGTTACTGCAGCGGCACATTCAACGATGTTCCCTCAGCAAAACGGACGTTTACCCCGATGTTGTTTGGCGTACGTGACAGTAGTATTGCCAATGCCCTCAGGGGCAATGAGATCGCTGAATTCGAAGCCCGCACATTGCGGGCTTTTTTTTCGCCGCAACCGGCTGGCGATCCGCTACACGCTCCCCGCTTTCTCGACAACGAGAATTCTTGCCTCGCCGCGCGGGTGCGCCACGTGCTCGCAGCCGACACCGGCGAAGAAGATGTCACCGGGCTCCAGCACTGCGACCTTCTCTTCGCCGGCTTCGCGGTAATGCATGTCGACCGTGCCGTCGAGCACCACGAACACCTCCTCGCCATCGTTCACATGCCAGCGATAAGGCTGGTCGGTCCAATGCAAGCGCGTGGTAATGCCGCTCATGTTGGCAATGTCGAGCGCGCCCCAGGCATGCTCAGCAGTAAACGACTTGGCGCGGATGATGTTCATGGCGGTTCCCGGCGGTTACTGCATGTAAGGCAGATTGCCAATGCGCACCAGCATCTCGGTGAACATCTGCATATCGAGGTCCAGGTCCGGCACTTCCTTGTACTCGTTGGCGTTGTGCGCGGTGTACTTCTTGCCGGGCATCGCCGGGCCGAAGTTGATGGCATTCGGCATCAGCTTGGCGGTCGTGCTGCCGGCCGTCGGGACAGGCTTGGCATCGAGGCCCGTCGTGTCGCCGTAGATCTTGAGCAGCGTCGACAACCACGCGCCCTTCGGATCGCGCGCCATCCAGTTGCCCTGGTCATGATTGATCTCCAGGGCGACATGGTTGGCGGTGGCCCATGCGTTGATCTTGCCGGCGATCTCGCCACGCAGCGCATCGGGCGTTTTGCCGCGCGGCATGCGCACGTTGGCGGTCACCTCCACGCGGCCGTTCTTGTCGCCGATCACCGTAGGCGAGATGGTGAGCGGGCCCATGAAGTCATCCTTGTAGGCCACGCCCATGGTGTTGCCGAGGTAATCGGTGCCGTAAACGTCGGCCAGATACCGCACGGCGTGGGCGTAGGCGTTGTCTGCCAAGCCGAGATCAGTTGCACGCAGGAAGAGCGCCAAGCGCGGCAGCGGGTTCACGCCCTCTTCCGGGCGCGAACCGTGTGCGGAGGTGCCGGTCACCTTCACGACGATGCTGTCCGCGGTGTGCGTGATGTCAATTGCAAACTTGCCCTGTGCGGCCAAGCTACTCACAAACGCATCGCGTTTGGCTTCGAGCGCGGCGGCCGCCACGCCCAGATCCCCGCCCTTGAGGGTAGCGGTGGCCGTTTGTGGGATGGAGCTGGCCGACGCCGCGCCCGTCATCGAAACGATGGCCGTGTGCGTCGCATCACCGGCCTGCGCAGGGAAAAACACCTTCAATGCGCCGGTGCCTTTCTCCGCAACGACGGCCGGGTACTTGCTGTCGAGCACGATGTTGTACGCCGGCAATTGCGTGTGTTCACGGTAGTACTTCATGCCATCGCCACCGGTTTCTTCGGTGGTTTCGATCATCAGGCGGATCGTGCGCGCGAGCGGCACGCCGCTGTCCTTGACCGTTTTCATGGCGTACATCGCGGTAGCAATGGACCCCTTGTCGTCAATCGTGCCGCGGCCGTACAGCAGATTGCCGACGCGCGTGACCTTGAACGGATCGAGCTTGGTGCCGTCGCCGAGCACCCATTCTTCCGCCTTGGCGGGCACAACGTCGGCGTGGGTCAGGATGCCGAATTCGTCAGAGCCTGTGCCCGGCAGCGTGACTTCGAAGACGCGATTGTCGACGTTGCGGTATTTCAGGCCGAAGTCGCGCGCCATGCCCTCGACCAGCTTGCCGAACGCCACGATGGCGGGGTTCTCGTATTGCGGAATTTTGTCGTCACGCACCGTCGGCAGCGCGACCATCCTCTCGATCGAGGCGATCACGGCCTGCTGATTGTGCAGGCGATTGTACAGACCCAGCAGACGCCCAATGTTGACGAGGTCGTCGCCAGTGAGCACGGCCTTCTTCTGATATGCGGCGACACTGCCTGCAACTTGCGGATCTGCCTTGGCGACTGCCGCGAGAAAGCTGTTCAGGTCAGCCGACGCCGAGGATTGTTCAGCGGCGAGCAACGCATCGAGCTGGGGTTTCTGAAGCGTGGCGGCAAAGGCGCCGGTGCCGCAAGCCAGCGACAGTGCGATCGTCAGCGAAGACAGGCCAATACGGGCAGTGCGTTGCATCGAAGTGGTTTCCGGAAAAGGCGAAGGCGCCATCATAGGGGCGAAGCGCAGGCCCCGCATTGTGCGGCGCGAAAAACGCTGAGCTACGCACGCTGCGCAGTATGCTTGGAGTTTTCCAAGGAGGCTTGCCACATGGAACCGTCTCTGGATACCGCCCCAGCTCTGCTGAGCGTGCTGGAAGAACTGCGCCGGCGCGAACCCATCTTCCATCGCCCCGAATTGGGCACGCGCCGCGAAGACTTCGAGCGCATGACTACGGAAGATTTCTGGGAAACCGGTGCGTCAGGCCAACGTTATAGCCGCAGCTATGTGCTCGGCGTTCTCGATGCCCGGCACGGCCATATCGGCGAGGATTTCTGGCAAACGCGCGATTTCCGCTGCCAGGAGATCGCGCCCGACAACTACTTGCTGACGTACACCTTGGTGCAATCGAACCGGACGACGCGCCGGGCGACATTATGGCGGCGGACGGCCGATGGCTGGAAGGTGGTGTATCACCAGGGTACGGTGGTAGCCGACGCGCAGACGTAAAAAAGCCCGCAGAAGCGGGCTTTTTTATTGAAGCTTTGGGGTGACTGATGGGATTCGAACCCACGACAACCAGAATCACAATCTGGGACTCTACCAACTGAGCTACAGCCACCATCGTGCGAACAGCAAAACTGACAACTGCTCGGCGAAAAACGAAATTATACAAACATTCTTTCTGCGTGCCTAGGGGGTCGCGCAATTTATGCGGCGACCGCCTCCTCGCCTGATTCTTCGCCGCGCCGCAGGTGCGCCCGCGCCTCGTCGAAGAGCGCGTGGGCGTCGGCCAGCGTCTTGACGCGACCCAGCGCCTTGGAATCCGACAGCACGCGCCGCCAGCCGCGGGCACCCGCCACACCGCGATACAGTCCGAGCATGTGCCGCACCGCCGCCCCCGCGTAGCCGCCGCGCTCCACCCAGCGGCCCACGTAGCCGATCATCGCCTCTTCCACCGCTGCGCGCGTGGGGGCCTCCGTAGCTGCGCCGTAGTACCGCGCATCGAACGCAGCCATCAGGTGCGGATGGTGATACGCCTCGCGGCCGGTCATGACGCCATCCACATGCGCAAGATGCGCGTCGACCTGCTCCAGCGTCTGCACCCCGCCGTTGAGGAGGATTTCCAGATGCGGAAAATCGCGCTTGAGCTGGTAGACGACTTCATACCGCAGCGGCGGAATCTCGCGGTTTTCCTTGGGGCTCAGGCCTTTCAGGATGGCGTTGCGCGCGTGGACGATGAAGGTCTCGCAACCCGCCTCGGCGATGGTGCCGACGAAATCGCGCACGAAATCGTAGGTCTCGATGGCGTCGATGCCGATGCGGTGCTTGACCGTGACCGGAATCGACACCGCATCGCGCATCGCCTTGACGCCCTGCGCCACCAGCTTGGGCTCGGCCATGAGACATGCGCCGAATGCTCCACGTTGCACGCGCTCAGACGGGCAGCCGCAGTTGAGGTTGATCTCTTTGTAGCCCCATTGCTGGCCGAGGCGCGCGGCCTGTGCCAGATCATCAGGTTCGCTGCCCCCCAGCTGGAGCGCCACGGGATGCTCGACCTCATCGAAATCGAGGTGACGCGGGACGTCGCCGTGCAGCAGCGCGCCGGTGGTCACCATTTCCGTGTAGAGCCAGGTGTGGCGCGAGATCTGGCGATGGAAAAAGCGGCAATGGCGGTCCGTCCAATCCATCATGGGCGCGACCGACAAGCGGCGGGGGTTCGGCGTGGGGCGTTCAGCGGTCACAGCAAGTCAACGATTCAAAATCCAGGCGCGCAGTTTACCGGTTCTAGTCCGACAGCCCCAGCAGCGGATGCTGCTCATGGCGCCACGGCGAGACAAAGAACGCAGTCACTTCATCGTCACGCACGGCGTCGATGCTGGTGTGCTTCCACTTGGGCGCATGGTCCTTGTCGACCGCGAGCGCGCGAATGCCCTCGATACCGTCGCCTTCGGCAAACACGTGCGTCATCATGTCGAGTTCGCGGCGCAGCTCGTCGGCCAAGGTGGTATGGCGGCCACGGCGGATCAGCTCCAGTGTCACCGCCATCATCAACGGCGAGCGCTTGGCCATGTGCGCGGCGGTCTGTGCGGCCCATTCGGTGTCCGTGCTGCCGGCCAGATCGGCGAAGATGCCTTGCACGCTGCCTTGGCTGAAGCAGTCATCGATGGCCTCGCGGTGCGGTGCGATGATGGCCTTGGCATCATCGGGCGCCGAAGCGGCTTCGGTAAAACACGCGGCGATCTGCTCGGCGCTGCTCCAGTTGCCGTCGTGCAGGCGCTGGGCGATGGCCGACAGCGCCTCGGTGGTGACGTGGCAATCGGCAAGGCCCACCGACAACGCGTCCGCCGCTTCGATCATCTGCCCCGTCACACCCAGATATTCGCCCACATTGCCGGGCACGCGCGCCAAGAACCAGCCACCGCCCACGTCTGGGAACAGGCCGATATTGGTTTCGGGCATGGCCATCTTGGTGCGCTCGGTCACCACGCGCAGCGATGCGCCTTGCGAGATGCCCATGCCACCGCCCATGACCACACCGTCCATCAGCGCGATGTAGGGCTTGGCATAGCTGAAAATCAGGTGATTGAGACGGTATTCCTCGGTGAAAAAGGTGATGAGTTGCGGGTCGTTGGCCGTGGCTGCGCGGTGGAAGAAGCGGATGTCGCCGCCTGCGCACAGGGCCTTGCCGCCTTCGCCGCGCAGGATGACGGCGTGGACTTCCGGATCGTGCTGCCAGGCCAGCAGCGCATGCGACATCGCGCGGATCATCTCCAGCGACAGCGCGTTGAGCGCCTGCGGCCGGTTCAGCGTCAGCCAGCCGATGCCGCCGCGGACTTCAGCGATCACGTTGGGTTGAACTTCAGCCTGCGGCGCGATGGAAACGGTGGATTGCATGTCTCGGATGTTGTTGTGGGAATAACGGCTCGCACTGTACACGACAGCGTATTGAAGCGAGGAATGGCTCTAGCCTGCCCCCTTTCGCAGCGCGGGTGTTGGGCGTATACCTGCCAGTTGGAGACGACACACATCACAACAATCCAATGAACCCTGCCAACGCCACCCCGGGCGCGTCCGGTTTCGACCCAGGCCTGATTCTGCTGGCCTTTGCGCCGGTCTTCCTGCTGACCATCGGCGCGGAGGCGTGGTACTGGCGCAAGCGCGATCCGTCCGTCTACAGCCTCAAGGACACCGTTTCAAACGCGTGCCTCGCGCTCATGCACCAGGCGTCGGACGCGTTCTTCCTGTGGCTGATGATCAAGACCGTGTACGCGTGGACGTACAGCCACGGTCTGCGCGCGGTGCCGGAGACATGGTGGTCGTTCGTGCTGCTCCTGCTGTTGCAGGATTTTCTGTACTACTTCTTCCATCGCGCCAGCCACCGCGTGCGCTGGATGTGGGCCTCGCATGTGACGCACCATTCGTCGGAAGGCATGAATTTTTCGACGGCGTTCCGCCAGAGCCTGACCTATCCGATTTCTGGCATGTGGCTGTTCTGGATTCCGCTTGCGTGGATCGGCTTTACGCCGGACTGGGTGATCCTGGCCGTGGGTCTGAACCTGGCATTCCAGTTCTTCGTCCATACGCGGCTGGGTGCGCTGGATTCACGCTACGCCGGCTTCTGGCGGTGGCTCGGGCAATACGTGAATACGCCGTCGGTGCACCGCGTGCACCACGCCAAGAACCCCCAGTACATCGACCGAAACTACGCCGGTGTGCTGACCATCTGGGATCGCATGTTCGGCAGCTTCGTGCCCGAGAAAGACGCGCCCGTCTTTGGCATCACGCGGCAGATCCACACGCACAACCCGATCACCCTCACCTTCCACGAATGGCGCGACATGTGGGCCGACGTGTTCCGCGATCGGGATATTCGCTACCTGTGGAAACCACCCGAGTGGCGCAGCCCGCGTGCTGCGGGAACGGCCGAGGCGATGCCCCTCACATGAACGGCGGCCCGAAGCGCGTGGCGACGCGGTCGGTGGAGTCGAACAGATCGCGCAGCACGGCGCTCGTGCACGTCGGCTGCACATACAGGTAGAAGGCTACCTCCGGCAGTCGCGGCAAGCCATCTGCTTCGGTAAGCACGCGCATGTTTGCGTCGAGCAATTCCGTCGTGCGCGCCGTCACGCCCAGCCCCGCGCTGATCGCAGCCTTGATGCCCGTCAGCGTGGGCGACAGATAACTCGTGCGCCACGGAATGTGGTGCGCATCCAGGCATTCAATCGACAACTGACGGAACAGGCTCAGTTCGTCGGCCATGACCAGTGGCACCGGCGCGGCGGGGTTGAAGATGAAATCTTCCGCGCAGATCCATACCATCGGCGACGTGCGCAGCTTGATGCCGGGAAACGCATCGTCATAGCGCGTAGAAATCGCCAGATCGAGCGTCTTGTCGCGCAACGCGTCCATCAGGAACGGGCTGCGACCAACGTTGATTTCCATCTGCAATTCCGGCGACAGCTTGGACAGCCGCCGCAGCAGATTCGGCAGGATCGAATCGGCAACGTCATGCGGTGAGCCGATGCGGATTTTCTCGATCGGGCCGCCCGTCTGGATCACCTGCACGGCCTGGTCATTCAGCGCCAGGATCTTGTGCGCATAGGCGACAAGCCGCACGCCATCGGGCGTCATCATCTTGTGGCGGCCGCGCTTTTCGAACAGCGCGCAGCCCATTTCCTCCTCCAGTCGCTGCATTTGCTGCGTGACCGCAGACTGCGTGCGCCCCACCCGTGCCGCTGCCGCGGCAAACGTTTCGTGCTGTGCAATCGCCACGAACGTGCGCAGCAAATCGATGTCCAGATTTCGCATCTCAATCCCGATACTTCAGAAATCCTAATTAGTTCCGGCCAAAAATTAAATTGTTCTGCGCAATTCTGGCCGATAACCTGCCGGAAATACAAATAACACTGAACGAACAATACGTTCAGGCAGACACCCGAGCCGCGGGGAAGCGCGGTCCGACAGTGAATCGGTTTCATACAAAGGAGGAACACCATGTGGGTATGGAAATGGGCACAAGCCGCGGCGACCCTCGCCTTGGGCACGCTGGGCGTGGCAGGTGCGGCGCACGCCGACGCGCTGACGGACATCAAGTCGCGCGGCACGCTCGTCTGCGGCACCCAGAACGCCAGCGAGCCTTACGCCTTTCCCGACGCCGCGACACGGCAGATCGTCGGCTTTGACGTGGATGTGTGCAGCGCGTTGGCCAAGGGCCTGGGCGTCAAGCTGGAGCACCGCGCGCTGTCGACCGATGCCCGCATTCCAGAACTGAAGACGCATCGCGTGGATGTGCTGGCCGCCGCCGTGGCGTGGATGCCGGCGCGCGCGGCGCAGGTCGATTTCAGCAACCAATATTTTGTTGCGCCGATCCGCGTGCTGGTGCGCGCGGACTCGCCCATCCAGACGCTCGATCAGCTCGCCAACAAGAAGATCGCCGCCTCGGAAGGTTCCAGCTCGGCGGCGGTGTCGGTCACGCGCCTGCCGGATTCGCGTCTGCTGACCTTTCATGATATTTCGTCGGCGTATCTGGCGTTGCAGCAAGGCAAGGTCGATGGGCTGGTGGCGGGGCAACTGGTGCTGGCCCGCTTTGCCAACGAGGCGGCGCAGAAAGGCGGCCAGCAATATCGCCTGCTGAGCGCGCCGGTTTATGAAGAGCGCTGGGGCGTGGTGATGAACAAGAACGAGCCCGCGCTCATGGCGGCAGTCAACAAGGTGCTGGCGGATTACGACCAGTCCAGCGGACTGCAGACGAGCTTCGACAAGTGGCTCGGTGCCAAGTCGGTCTACAAGTTCGCGCGCGACTACAAGGTCGAACCGATCAAGCCCCAGTAAGCCCGGGGCGGCCGACATGTTCGATCTCTCGTTCCTGCTCGAAGACGGCTACCTGCGCCTCTTCCGAGACGGCATCCTGACCACGCTGCGTCTGTTTGTCGTCTCTGGCCTGCTGGCCATCGCCGTCGGGGTGTCGCTGGCAACGCTGCGGGCGCTGCCGGTGCGCGTGTTCAAGGCGTTCGTCATCGTGGTTGTCGAATACCACCGCAACGTGCCGATGCTGGTGCAGATCCTGGTGTGGTATTTCGGCGTGCCGCAGTTGCTGCCGGAGTCGCTCAAAACCTGGATCAACGCCGGCAACACCGAGTTCTTCTTCGCGGCGATTGCCCTGGCGCTGAACTCCGGCGCGTTCATCTCGGAAGACCTGCGCTCGGGCCTGCGTGCGATCCCGCATACGCAGCAGGAGGCGGCGTGGTCGATCGGGCTGACGCATCTGCAGGCGCTGCGTTACGTGATCCTGCCGCAAGGGATTCGCGTGGCGCTGCCCGCGCTGCTTAACCAGGCGCTGCTGTTGTTCAAGAACAGCTCGCTCGCAATGGCCATCGGCGTGCACGAATTGCTTTACCGCACGCGGCAGATCGACAACCTGACCTTCCGCACGTTTGACGTTTTCCTCGTCGCCACGCTGCTGTACCTGCTCGGCACGCTCGCGTTGATGGCACTGTCGGATCACGTTGCTAAGCGTCGTACGGCGCCACTGGGAGTCTGACGCCATGCTTGAAATCCTGCATGACTATCTGGCGTTGTTCCTGGTCGGTTCGTGGCCCAACGGACCGCTCGGCGGCGTGGCGGTGACGCTGGTGCTATCGGTGCTGGGCTTGGTGATGTCGTTCCCGATTGCTGTGCTGATCGGCCTGGCACACGTGAGCCCTTGGCGCTGGCTGCGTCGTGTTGCCGGTGTGTGGTCGCGTCTGGTGCGCGGCATTCCGCTGCTGATGATCATCTTCTGGGCGTACTTTGCGGTGCCGCTGCTGGTGGGCAAGGAGGTGTCGGCGTTCACCACGGCGGTCTGCGCAATCATCGTCTACGAAAGCGCATTCCTCTCGCAGATCGTGCGCGCCGGGCTCGAAGGCCTGCCGCGCGGGCAGATGGAAGCCGCGCGCTCGAATGGCCTGTCATGGCTGCAGAGCATGCGCTACGTGCAACTGCCGCAAGCGCTGACCAACATGCTGCCGTCGATCGTCAACCAGTTCGTGTCGATTATCAAGGCAACGTCGCTGGCCTATGTGATTGGCGTGCCGGAGCTGACGTACTCGGCCGCGCAGGTCAACACCATCACGCTGACCAAGCCACTGGAGACCTTTCTCGTGCTGGCAGCCTTCTACTTCGCTCTCTGCTTCGCGATCTCACGCTTTGCCGGGCAGCTGGAGCGCCGCATTGCCCGCCATCGCGCTGGGCTTGCCTAGGAACAAACCCTTGCCGGAGACAACGTCCCATGCTGGCATTTGAAAACGTCGACAAGTACTACGACGACTACCACGCGCTCAAAGGCATTAACGCCACCATCGAACGCGGTGAAGTCGTCGTGGTGTGCGGGCCCTCGGGCTCAGGCAAATCCACGCTGATCCGCACGGTCACGCGGCTGGAGGGCATCCACGGCGGATGCATCCGCTTTGAAGGGCGCGATGTCCAGGCACGCGATGTGCGCGTCAACCAATTACGTGCGCGCATCGGCTTCGTGTTCCAGAACTTCAACCTGTTCCAGAACCTGTCGGTGCGGCAGAACCTGATTCTCGGGCCGACCAAGGTGCTCGGTCTGTCGCGCGACGAAGCGACGGCGCAGGCCGAAGCGCTGCTTGCCAAGGTCGGCCTTGCCCACAAGATCGACGCGATGCCCGCGAACCTCTCGGGCGGCCAGCAGCAGCGCGTGGCCATTGCGCGGGCGCTGGCGATGAAGCCGCCGCTGATGCTGTTCGACGAGCCAACCAGCGCGCTCGACCCCGAGATGGTGCAAGAGGTGCTGCACGTGATGCGCGAGCTGGCAGACGACGGCCTCACGATGATGATCGTCACCCACGAGATGGGCTTCGCGCGCGATGTGTCCAGCCGTGTCTGGTTCATGGACCAGGGCGAGTTGCTGGAGGACTCGCAGCCTGACCAGTTCTTCAGCCGACCGAAGCACGCACGTGCGCAGCGCTTTCTGCAAGACGTCTTGCGCCCTGCCCCGCGCATTGCCGAACTCGTCGCCTGACACCGACAACGACAACGACAACGACAACAACGCCACGCAATACAACAAGGCGCCCCAATACCTCAGGAGAATCCATCCATGTCTACATCTCTTCCTCAGCAACGCCAAGCGGCGGTAAACGATGCGATTGCCGCCATGAAAGCCGCACTCGCGACCGAAGGTGAAACGCGCCCCGCACTAGCGGACGTGCTCGAACAGGTCAAAGGCCTCGCCGCGCGCACGGAGTTTTGGCAAGAAACCGACTTCCCTCCCCCCGGCGACGGTGAGCTGCAAGCCCGCTACCTGATCCACGAAGATGCTGACCAGACCTACGCGCTGTACCTGAACGTCATGCGCCCGGGCAAGAAGATCATGCCGCACAACCACACCACGTGGGCCTGCATCGCCGCCGTGGACGGCACGGAATACAACTACGTCTACCGCCGCACCGACGACCGCGCCTCGCCCGGCGTCGGGACGCTGGAAATGACCGACACGGTCGTCGTCGAACCCGGTACCGGCATCGCGCTGGCCGCCGAAGACATCCACGCCGTCGAGATCAAGGGCGAGGCACCCATCCGCCATCTGCACATGTACGGACGCGCGCTCGAAACGCTGACCGAGCGCATCACGTTCGACCTGGCGACCGGCCGCTACCAGACCATGGGCATCGGCGTGAAGACGCGCCGCTAACCGGCCAGCTGCAACCCGAATCGCGTTGCCTGCAATCCGCGCCGCGTGCGCGGAGGGGCGCGCTCACCCTTTTGATTCGTTTCGCATCGATATGACATCGTTCGTTACCGCCCAGACCCTGAAAGCGTGGCTGCACGACGGCGCCGAAATCGCACTGTTCGACGTGCGCGAGCACGGCCAGTACGGCGAAGCCCACCTCTTCTACGCCATCCCGCTGCCGTACAGCCGTCTTGAGATCGATGTCTCGCGCCTCGCGCCACGCCGCGCGGTGCGGATGGTCGTCTATGACGACAACGATGGCGTTGCCGACCGCGCGGCCAAACGCCTGAGCGCCATCGGCTACACCAACGTGCACGTGCTGCAAGGCGGCGCACAAGGCTGGACGCACGCAGGCTTCACGCTGTTTGCCGGCGTCAACGTGCCATCCAAAACTTTCGGTGAACTCGTCGAGATGGCGTACCACACGCCACGCGTCACGGCGCGTGAACTTGCGGCCATGCGCGAACGCGGCGACAACGTCGTCATCGTCGACGGTCGCCCCGTCAGTGAATATCTGAAGATGACGATCCCATCATCGATCTGCTGCCCGAACGGCGAACTGGGGCTGCGCATCCGCGAGCTTGTACCCGATGCGACCACGCCGATCGTCGTCAACTGCGCGGGCCGCACACGCAGCATCATCGGTGCGCAGACGCTGATCAACCTGGGCATCCCGAACCCGGTGATGGCGCTTGAAAACGGAACGCAAGGCTGGTACCTCGAAGACCTTCCGCTGGAGCACGGCAGCACGCGCCGTTATCCCGATGTCGTTGCGCCCGCTACCGTGAAAGACATGCGCGAGGCCAGCCAGCAACTCGCCACACGCTTTGCCGTGCCCGAGGTGGATGCGGCAACGCTCGCACGCTGGGTTGCACAAGGCGAACACAGCCTCTTCCTGTGCGATGTCCGCACCCCCGAGGAATTCGCCAGCGGCAGCCTGCCGGGAGCGCAGCATGCGCCGGGGGGGCAGTTGATCCAGGCAACCGATCAGTACGTCGGCGTGCGTCATGCCCGCCTGGTGCTCTTCGACGCCGACGGTGTGCGGGCGCCAATCGTTGCCAGCTGGCTGCGGCAACTCGGCCACGATGCCTATGTGCTGCGCGACGGGTTGAACAGCAATGCGAGCCTGCCGGTGCCCACAACCGCGTTGCCGCAACCGTTACCCGAGATCAGCCCGCAAGCGCTCTCCACCGCGCTCGCGGCCGGCACCGCACAAGTGATCGACCTGCGCCCCAGCATGAGCTTCCGCCACGCCCACGTGCCTGGCGCCACATGGGCCATACGTCCGCGCTTGCCGACCCTGGTGGCTGATTGCGATACCGTGCTGGTTGCCGACGATCCGCGCATCGCAGCACTCGCGGCGGCAGATTGGGGCATGGGCGCACCGCAGGCCGCATCACACCTGAAACAGCTTGCCGGAGGCGTCGCCGCGTGGACCGCTGCCGGCTACGCCACCGAAGCTTCCGAGAACGTCCCGCCCGACGCCGATTGCATCGACTATCTCTTCTTCGTGCATGATCGGCATGACGGCAACAAGGCTGCGGCAAGGCAATACCTGGCCTGGGAAACCGGCCTGCTCGCCCTGCTCGACGCGCAGGAGCTTGGCGCCTTTCGCGTGGGCGCTGGTTCCGCGCAGTCATGACGCTCAACCATCAAGGCCCACGCACCATGTCATCGCAGAAAACCGATCCACGACAGGCGACCCGGCTCGCGACTCGCCTCGTTAAGGGCGGCACCTCACCCACCTTTGAAGGCGGCCGAGCAGTCAACCCGCCCGTCGTGCGCGCCTCCACCGTGCTGTTCGATTCGATGGACGAGATGAACGACGCGCGCCGCCGTCGCGGCACCGAACGCATGTTCACCTACGGTGCGCGCGGCAACCCGACGGGCTTTGCGCTGGAAGACGTTGTCGCGCAACTCGAAGGCGGTCATCGTACGCGGCTCTTCCCAACCGGCCTGGCCGCCATTTCGATGATCTTCCTGGCCTTCGCCCGCCCAGGGGATCACGTATTGATTGCCGATTGCGTCTACCAGCCGCTGCGCCATTTCGTCGATACGTTTCTGCGCCCCTGGGGCGTGGAGGTGACGTACTTCCGCGCCGACGGCACTGATGTCGCACAGCAACTCAGGCCGACCACCAAGATCGTCTACGTGGAATGCCCGGGCTCGCTCGTCTACGAAATGTGCGACCTGCCTGCGCTGGCCGAGATCGCGCATCGCCATGGGGCGCTTGTCGTCGCCGACAACACATGGGGCTCGGGTATGCAATACCGCCCGCTCACACTGGGCGCCGACGTATCGATCATGGCAGCAACCAAGTACCTAAGCGGCCACTCCGACGTGATGATGGGCACGGTGACCACCACACAAGCGTGCTGGCAAACGCTCGCCACGATGTGCGACGCGCAAGGCGTGGCCGTCAGCCCCGACGACGCCTATCTCGTGCTGCGCGGCACCCGCACGCTGGCCGCGCGCCTCGCCATGCATGAACGTAACGCGCTGGAGATTGCGCACTGGCTTGTGTCGCGCCCGGAAGTGGCACGTGTCTTTTGCCCCGCGCTTCCCGAAGACCGCGGCCACGCATTGTGGCAACGCGACTGCAGCGGCACCAACGGACTACTCTCGTTCGAATTCGCCCAAGCAGATGCGCAAACCGCCGGGCGCTTCGTCGATGCCCTCATGCTGTTCGGCATCGGCGCCTCGTGGGGCGGGTTCGAGAGTCTTGCGACGGTCAGCAATGTAGCGGGCACACGCACCTGCACGGATTGGTCCAGAGCGGGCCCGATCGTGCGCCTGCATATCGGACTGGAAGACCCGCAAGACTTGATCGAGGATCTGGCACAAGCCTTTGTGCGCATCGAGGCATAACGCCACCGGGATCGCCAGACGAAAAAAACGCCCCGAAATCTCGGGGCGCTTTTCTGGCAGATCGACTGGCGATCAGACTGCTTCTTCACGCGAGGCGCGCTTGCGCTCATGTTCCTTCAGGTGACGCTTGCGCAGGCGGATGCTCTTCGGCGTGACTTCCACCAGTTCGTCGTCGGCGATGAATTCGACCGCGTATTCCAGCGACATCTGGATCGGCGGCACCAGGCGAACGGCTTCATCGGTGCCCGACGCACGCACGTTGGTCAGCTGCTTGCCCTTGATCGGGTTGACGACCAAGTCGTTGTCGCGGCTATGGATCCCGATGATCATGCCTTCGTACAGCGCATCGCCAGGCGACACGAACATGCGGCCGCGATCCTGCAGTTTCCACAGCGCGTAGGCCACGGCGGCGCCGTCGTCCTGCGATATCAGCACGCCGTTGTGGCGCTCGCCCAGGTCGCCTTCCTTGACCGGCGAGTAATCGTCGAAGATGTGGCTGATCAGGCCGGTGCCGCGCGTCAGCGTCAGGAATTCACCTTGGAAGCCGATCAGGCCACGGGCCGGAATGCGGTATTCCAGACGCGTACGGCCCTTGCCGTCCGACGCCATGTCGAGCAGTTCGCCCTTACGGCGGCCCAGCTCTTCCATCACGCCGCCCTGGTGGCCGTCTTCCACGTCCACGGTCAGGCGCTCGAACGGCTCGCACTTCACGCCGTCGATTTCCTTGAACACCACGCGCGGGCGCGACACGGCCAGCTCGTAGCCTTCACGGCGCATGTTTTCCACCAGAATCGTCAGATGCAATTCGCCACGGCCCGACACTTCGAAGATCGTGTCGTCGCCGGTGTCCTTCACGCGCAGGGCCACGTTGGACTTCAGCTCGCGGTCCAGACGATCGCGCAGTTGGCGGCTCGTCACGAACTTGCCTTCGCGGCCAGCCAGGGGCGAGGTGTTGACGCAGAAGTTCATCGTCAGCGTCGGCTCGTCCACCTTCAGCATCGGCAGCGCTTCCTGAGCGTCCGGGGCGCACACGGTGCAGCCGATGCCCAGTTCTTCAATACCGTTGATCAGCACGATGTCGCCGGCTTCGGCTTCCTGCACCAGCTCGCGCTCCAGGCCGCGGAACTTCAGCACCTGGTTGATACGGCCCTTGATCGGGTTGCCTTCCGGGCCGAACTTGACCACCACGTCCTGCAGCGGACGCACGCGGCCACGCGTGATGCGGCCCACGCCGATCTTGCCGACGTAGCTGGAATAGTCCAGCGAGATGATCTGCAGCTGGAACGGGCCGTTCGGGTCGTCGTTACGCTGCGGCACCTTGTCGAGAATGGTCTCGAACAGCGGCTTCATGTCGCCTTCGCGCACGTCGTCAGTCAGGCCGGCGTAACCGTTCAGGCCCGAGGCGTACACGACCGGGAAGTCGAGCTGGTCGTCGTTGGCGCCCAGCTTGTCGAACAAATCGAAGGTCTGGTTGATCACCCACTCCGGACGCGCGCCCGGACGGTCCACCTTGTTGATCACGACGATCGGCTTCAGGCCCAGGGCCAGCGCCTTGCGCGTCACAAAACGCGTTTGCGGCATCGGGCCTTCCACGGCATCGACCAGCAGCAGCACGCCATCGACCATCGACAGCACACGCTCCACTTCACCGCCGAAGTCGGCGTGCCCCGGCGTGTCGACGATGTTGATGTGCGTGCCGTTGTATTCGACCGCGCAGTTTTTGGCCAGGATCGTGATGCCACGTTCTTTTTCGATGTCGTTCGAATCCATCACGCGCTCGGCGATCTGCTCGTTCTCGCGGAACGTGCCGGCTTGGCGAAGGAGCTGGTCGACCAGCGTGGTTTTGCCGTGGTCAACGTGGGCAATGATGGCGATGTTGCGAAGCGCGCGCATGGGATGTGAACTCGAAAAGACGTGACACGAGCCCGGGACAGTACCCAAATTCAGCTCGCGGAATAACCTGACATTCTAGCATGCTGCGATGCGCAAGACATGACACTCCTTGACGAATCGATGAAGGAGCACAGATTGCGTGCGCACTAGATCACCAATTATTTCTAAAAGTGGAATCGCGCATTCAGTACCTTGCTGTTTGCTGCGCCGATTCGTATATTTGTCCGGACAATGATTGTGCATACATAAGATGTCCGAACAAACAAGACCCGCCACCGAAATTGCTGCCGGAACCCTCTTCCGGGTGGAGGACTACCGCATGTGCGAAAGCGTGGGCTACCTCGTGGGGCGCGCCAAGACGGCGCTGTCCATGGCCATCGAGCAGGAGGTTGCCGCGATGGATGTGACGCACTCGCAGGCCAGCTGCCTGGTGCTGCTCGCCAACGGCCGATGCCAAACCGCTACCGATCTCGGCCGCGAGCTGAATACCGACATCGGCTCACTCACGCGCATGCTCAGCCGCATGGAAAAGCGTGGCCTGATCGAGCGCGTGCGCAGCGAGTCCGACCGCCGTGTCGTGCATCTGGAGGTGACCCAGGCCGGCCGCGACTTGGCCGACCGCATGCCGGCCATCTATACGCACGTGCTGAACCGTTTCTTTGCTGGCTTCACGCCGGGCGACGTCGATACGCTGCGCGGACTTCTCAAGCGCATTCTCGACAACGGCGCCGCAACGGAGGCGCATCGCGTGCGCCCCGCCGGTCACTGACGCCGCTTTGCCCGAATTGCACACGCAGCACCGGACGCTTCCCGCCCCCTTGATCGCTTGACCCATCAAACAACATGAACGCCTTGAACTCCGCCCCTCAGGCACTTTCGCCCCTAAGCCGCGCCGGCAGTACGCGCGCGCAATGGCCGGCACGCCTGGGTGTGGCGCTTTCCGCCGTGACGCTGGCCGTGCTGGCCGGTTGCGCGAACCTCGGCAATTCGCACAGCACACAGACTCTGACCACGCCGAGCCAGTTGGCGAGCACGCAATCGTTGCCCTCGCAAGGCGGCCAGTGGCCGTCGCAGAACTGGGTCGATCAGTTCAACGATCCGCAACTGCGCGCACTGGTAGATGAGGCCATCAAGGACAACCCGAACCTGCAAGTCGCCTTTGCCCGCGTGCGCGCGTCGCGTGCGATGGCCGATGTGGTGCGCGGCAACCTGTATCCGAGCGTGGGGCTCGATGCCGACATGACGCGCCAGCGCCTGTCGGAATACGACATGTTTGAAGGCACGCCGCTGGCTGGCCGGTGGTTCACGGAATCGAAGATCCAGCTGGGCGTGAGTTACGACCTGGATTTCTGGGGCAAGAATCGCTCCGCGCTGGAAGCTGCGCTGTCCGATGACAAATCGATGGAAGCGGAAAGCCAGGCTTCGCGTCTGATGCTGTCGACCACGGTGGCACGCACCTACGCCAAGCTCGCGGCGCTCTACGCGCAGCGCGACGTGGCCGAACGTGCGATCGTGCAGCGCAAGGATCTGACCAACCTTGCAGGCCAACGCGTGCGTGCGGGTCTTGATACGCAAGTTGAAACCACGCAGGCCCGCGCCAATGTGGCCGCTGCACAAACGGAACTTGAACAAGTCGACGAGCAGATCGCGCTGGCACGCAACCAGTTGGCCGCGCTGCTGGGCAAGGGCCCCGACCGCGGACTCGCAATCACACGCCCGACGCTGCTCGCGCAAACCACGCCCAAGCTGCCGAACAACCTGACCATCGACCTGATCGGCCGTCGCCCGGATCTCGTGGCTGCGCGCTGGCGCGTAGAAGCCGCGTCGAAGGATATCGACGTCGCCAAGGCGCAGTTCCTGCCGGATATCAGCCTGACTGCATTCCTGGGGCTGGCCTCGATTGCGCCGGAAAACCTGCTGCTTGGCGCATCGCGTCAGCTCGGTATCGGCCCGGCGCTCAAGCTGCCGATCTTCCAGGGCGGCAAGCTGCGCGCCAACCTGCGCGGCAAGTACGCCAACTATGACGCCGCTGTCGCGAGCTACAACCAGACGCTCACCGAAGCCCTGCACGACACCGCTGACCAGATCACCACGCTGCACAGCATTGACTCGCAGATCACCATCCAGCGCACCGCCTTGAGCGAAGCTGAGCGCGCCTACAGCCTCGCCCGCACCCGCTACAGCGCCGGCCTTGGCACACAACTGGTTGTGCTGAACGCCGAGACGACCGTGCTGCAGCAACGCAAGCTCGCGACCGATCTGCAGGCACGCCGGCTCGACGCGCAGATGGCCCTCATCAAGGCCCTCGGCGGTGGCTATACAACAGAAGACCTGCCGGGCGCCAAGCCCGAGGCCACCGCCTCGCATGGCTGAGCTGTACTGAATTGAACTGAACTGAACCGACCGTTCCACCGCATTCTTTCGAGCCAACATCATGAGTGACAACAAGCCCCAAGCCGCACCGTCCGCTGCCCCCGCACCCTCAGCCCCCGCGGCAACGCCCGCCGGCAACGGCAATGCCAACGGAAAGCGCAAGCGCATGCTGACCACGCTGGCCGCCGCACTGGTGGTTGCCGGCGTCGGCTACGGCCTCTACTGGGGCCTGTACGGCCGCTGGTTCGAGTCGACCGACGATGCATACGTGCAAGGCAACGTGGTCCAGGTGACGCCGCAGGTGGCGGGCACCGTGGTCGCCATTCGCGCCGATGACACGCAGCTCGTCACCTCAGGCCAGCCTCTGATCGAACTGGACCGTGCCGATGCACGCGTCGCTCTGGAGCAGGCCGAAGCGGCGCTCGCGCAGACGGTGCGCCAAGTGCGCACGCTGTATTCGAACACCAGCGCGTTCACCGCCACGTTGGCCATGCGCGAAAGCGATCTCGCCAAAGCGAAGGACGACCTGGCACGGCGCAAGCAGATCGCCGGCACGGGTGCCGTGTCGCAAGAAGAAATCTCGCACGCACAAACCGCTGTTCAGGCTGCGCAATCCGCACTGGAAGCCGCCAAGGAACAGTTGCAAGGCAACCGTGTGCTGACCGAGCAGACCACGCTGGAGCGTCACCCGAACGTATTGCAGGCTGCTGCCAAGGTGCGTGAGGCTTACCTGGCCTATGCGCGTACGAGCCTGCCGGCTTCGGTGACGGGCTATGTGGCCAAGCGTTCGGTGCAGGTCGGCCAGCGCGTCGCTCCGGGCACGCCGCTGATGGCCATCGTGCCGCTGGACCAGCTCTGGGTGGACGCCAACTTCAAGGAAGTCCAGGTGCGCCATATGCGCGTGGGCCAGCCGGTTGAACTGGTGGCCGACGTATATGGCAGCAGCGTGACGTATCACGGCAAGGTGGTCGGTTTCTCGGCGGGCACGGGCTCGGCGTTCTCGCTGCTGCCGGCACAGAACGCCACGGGCAACTGGATCAAGGTGGTGCAACGCCTGCCGGTACGCGTGTCGCTCGACCCGAAGGACCTGAAGGACCACCCGCTGCGCGTGGGCCTGTCGATGGAAGCCAAGGTCGACATCCACGATGAAGGCGGCCAAAGCCTGGCCACCGCCCCGACAGCCTCGCCGCTGCAAACGACGGTGTACGACCAGGCCGGAAAAGACGCCGATCAGGTCATTGCCAGCATCATCACGGCCAACGCCGGCCGCGGCGGCGCTTCGGCACCGGCCGCCACCAACGTGCCGGCTGCAACGGCTCCGCGCACTTCGCAACCCGCACCCAAGGTCTGACGCATGGCAACCGCCGCGCCCAAGCCGCTACAGCCACTGACCGGCGCCAAACTGGCGATCGGTACGGTCGCGCTGTCGCTGGCCACCTTCATGAACGTGCTGGATTCGTCCATCGCCAACGTGTCGATCCCGGCAATTTCGGGCGACCTGGGCGTGGCCCCAAACCAGGGCACGTGGGTCATCACCTCGTTTGCGGTAGCCAACGCCATCTCGGTGCCGCTCACGGGGTGGCTGACGCAGCGTTTCGGGCAGGTGCGCCTGTTCGTCACGTCCATTCTGCTGTTCGTGCTGTCGTCGTGGGCGTGCGGGCTGGCGCCCAATATGGGCATGCTGATCGCGGCCCGGATCATCCAGGGCGCTGTCGCAGGTCCGATGATTCCACTGTCGCAATCGCTGCTGCTGTCGACATATCCGCCCGCCAAAAGCTCAATGGCGTTGGCCCTATGGGGCATGACAACGCTGGTCGCGCCAATCATGGGGCCGATCTTCGGCGGCTGGATCTCTGACAACATGAGCTGGCCGTGGATTTTCTACATCAATATCCCGGTGGGCGTCCTCGCAGCGTACGCGACATGGGTCATCTACAAGGATCGTGAATCGCCGACACGCGCACTCCCGATCGACAAGATCGGCCTGGCGCTATTGATCCTGTGGGTGGGCTCGCTTCAGTTGATGCTCGATCGCGGCAAGGAACTCGACTGGTTCAACTCGACCGAGGTCGTGGTGCTGACGGTCATTGCAATCGTGGGCTTCGCGTTCTTCCTGGTGTGGGAGCTGACCGAAGATCACCCCGTCGTGGACCTGACGCTGTTCAAGGGCCGCAACTTCAGCGCCGGGGTCGTGGCCATCTCGGTGGCATACGGGTTGTTCTTCGGCAACCTCGTGATCCTGCCGCTGTGGCTGCAGACCATCGTCGGCTACACCGCCACGGATGCGGGCCTGATCATGGCGCCAGTGGGCATCTTCGCCATCATCCTCTCGCCCGTCATCGGCAAGAACCTGCCCAAGATGGACGCACGCTGGGTCGCGACCACGGCGTTCATGACCTTCGCACTTGTGTTCTGGATGCGCTCGCACTTTACCGTGCAGGTGGATACGTGGACGCTGATGATTCCGACGCTGATCCAGGGCGCCGCCATGGCAATGTTCTTCATCCCGCTCACGTCGATCATCCTGTCGGGCCTGTCGCCCGAGCGGATTCCGGCAGCATCGGGTTTATCGAACTTCGTGCGGATCATGTTCGGTGGCATCGGAGCATCGATCTCGACTACGGTGTGGGACAACCGCTCTGCCCTGCACCACGCGCAACTGGTTGAACACGTGAATCCGTACAACCCGGCCTATGCGTCGTCGATCAACCAGTACACGCAGCTTGGCATGCCCAACCTGCAGGCCAATGGCGTGATCGAACGCGTGATCTCGCAGCAAGCCGCAATGTTGGGCGCCAACGATATCTTCTGGATTTCGGCGGTGCTGTTTATCGTGCTGATCGTCTTCATCTGGCTGACCAAGCCGGCGAAGTCGGCGGCGGGTGCAGAAGCGGCAGCCGGCGCGCACTGATCCAAGATCGCGCAAACAAGAAAGCCACGCGTAGCTGCGTGGCTTTTTGTTGCCGTCGATCGGCTTAAAGATGCACGAGCCGTTCCGGCCGCAGCACACCGCCTTGCCAAGCCGCCACACCGAGCAGCGACGCTGTGGCATCCGCTGCAATCGGGTCACGCACGCCGTACACACGCACCTGATCTGCATTCGGTAACGCCAATCGCAACGGCAAGCGCTGACCATGCAGGAAGCGGCGGCTCTCTTCCGCATCCAACTCCACACGCGGCAGGGTCTGCAACAGCGCATCGACTGGTGCCAGCAATGCGGCGCGCGCATCGTCAGGGGCTGCGTCCAGCGATTCGAGCGTCACGGCGCCGTCCAGTGTCAGATTGCCGACCTGCGTGCGACGCAGCGCAACCAGATGCCCGCCGCAGCCCAGCGCTTCGCCAATGTCTTCGCCCAACGTGCGGATGTACGTTCCCTTGCTGCATGACACGCGCAACGTGATCGTCGGCGTTGCCGACTCCAGATCCGTCGCCAGCACATCGATCGCGTGGATCGTTACTCGACGTGCAGCACGTTCCACGGTCTGACCCGCGCGCGCGTACTCGTACAACGGCTTGCCGTCCTTCTTCAGCGCCGAGTGCATCGGCGGCACCTGGTCGATCTCGCCGACAAAGCGCGCGATGGCTACTTGCAGTTGCTCCGGCGTGACCGACACCGGACGCTCGCTCAGCACCTCGCCTTCCGCATCTGCGGTACTCGTCTTGATGCCAAGCCGCACGACGGTCTCATACGTCTTATCCGCATCGAGCAAATCCTGTGAAAACTTGGTCGCCTCGCCAAAACACAGCGGTAGCAGGCCGGTAGCCAGCGGATCGAGCGTGCCGGTATGCCCCGCCTTCTTAGCCCACAGCAGGCGCTTGGCGCGGATCAGCGCATCGTTGCTCGACCAGCCGATCGGCTTGTCCAGCAGCAGCACACCGTGCACATCACGGCGCGGCGGCTTCTGCGACCTGGGCGCATGTTGCTCAGCCATCTTCAGTCGTCTTTGGCGCGCGTGGCGTTGGCCTCATCGATCAATCGCGACATCTCGATACCACGCTCGACCGAACCGTCGAAGTGGAAATGCAGTGTCGGCACCGTGTGGATGTGCAGGCGCTTGAACAATAGCGAATGTAGGTAGCCAGCTTTGTCGTTCAGGATGGCGCCGGCGACTTCCGGCTCGGCGCCCAGCACCGTGAAGTAGATCTTGGCGTGCGCGTAGTCAGGCGTGAGCGTCACGGATTGCAGCGTCACCAGGCCCATCGCCGGGTTCTTGATTTCGCGCTGGATCAATTCGGCCAGATCACGCTGGATCTGATCGGCGATGCGCACGTTGCGGCCAGCGGCCGATCCCGATTTCTTCGGCATAGTGTGTTCCTCACATGGGCGCCGCCGGCACGCGCCAGCCCGGCCCAAAAGACAAAACGGTGGCGCGGGACGCGCCCGGGCCACCGTCGCAAAGTCGAGCCGGACACCGCAGCGTCCGGCCAACGTATTACAGCGTACGCGCCACCTCGGTGATCTCGTAGACCTCGAGTTGATCGCCTTCCTGAACGTCGTTGAAGTTCTTGATCGACAGGCCGCACTCGAAGCCTTGCTTCACTTCCTTCACATCGTCCTTGAAGCGCTTGAGCGAATCGAGTTCGCCCGAGAAAATGACCACGTTCGCACGCAGCACCCGCACCAGCGAATTGCGCTTGACGAAGCCGTCCAGCACCATACAGCCAGCCACTGCACCCACCTTCGGTACGTGGAAGACCTGGCGCACCTCGACAAGGCCCGTCGTCTCTTCGCGCTTTTCCGGCGAAAGCATGCCCGACATCGCCGCCTTCACCTCATCCACAGCGTCATAGATGATGTTGTAGTAGCGGATGTCGATGCCGTGGTTCTCCGCCAGCTTTCGCGCACCGGCATCGGCCCGCGTGTTGAAGCCGATGATGACGGCCTTCGACGCGGTTGCCAGGTTGACGTCCGACTCAGTGATGCCGCCCACAGCAGCGTGCACGATCTGCACACGCACTTCGCCGGTCGACAGCTTCTTGAGCGAATGCACCAGCGCTTCCTGCGAGCCCTGAACGTCTGCCTTGATGATCAGCGGCAGCGACTTCACGTCGCCTTCGCTCATCTGCTCCAGCATGTTCTCCAGCTTGGCAGCCTGTTGGCGCGCCAGCTTCACGTCGCGGAACTTGCCTTGGCGGAACAGCGCGATTTCGCGCGCCTTGCGCTCGTCCGGCAGTACCAGCACTTCTTCACCGGCGCCCGGCACTTCCGACAGACCCTGAATTTCCACCGGGATCGACGGACCAGCCTCCTTGGCCGACTTGCCGTTTTCGTCCAGCATGGCACGCACGCGGCCATAGGCCGTGCCTGCGAGCACCACGTCGCCGCGCTTGAGCGTACCGCTCTGCACGAGCACCGTAGCGATCGGGCCCTTGCCCTTGTCCAACTGCGCTTCCACCACCAGACCCTTGGCCGGCGCATTGACCGGCGCCTTCAGTTCCAGCACTTCAGCCTGCAGCAGCACGTTTTCCAGCAGGCTGTCGATACCTTCGCCAGTCTTGGCGGATACCGGCACGAATGGCACATCGCCGCCGTACTCTTCCGGAATCACGCTCTCCGCCACCAGCTCCTGCTTGACCCGGTCGGGGTTGGCTTCGGGCTTGTCGACCTTGGTGATCGCCACCACGATGGGCACCTCGGCCGCCTTCGCGTGGGCGATGGCTTCCTTCGTCTGCGGCATGACGCCGTCGTCGGCAGCCACGACCAGAATCACGATGTCGGTTGCCTTGGCACCACGTGCACGCATGGCCGTGAAGGCCTCGTGACCCGGGGTGTCGAGGAAGGTGATGACGCCGCGATCGGTTTCAACGTGATACGCACCGATGTGCTGCGTGATGCCGCCGGCTTCGCCTGCCGCAACCTTGGCACGACGAATGTAGTCCAGCAGCGAGGTCTTGCCGTGATCGACGTGACCCATGACGGTCACGACAGGCGGACGGGTTTCGGCCTCGGCGTTCGTCGGCTCTTCCACGCCGCCAATCAGCAGCGCTTCCGGATCGTCCAGCTTGGCTGCGACCGCCTGGTGGCCCATCTCTTCGACCACGATCATCGCGGTCTCCTGGTCCAGCACCTGGTTGATCGTCACCATCTGGCCGAGCTTCATCATCTGCTTGATGACTTCGGCAGCCTTGACCGACATCTTGTGCGCCAGATCGGCCACAGAGATGGTTTCCGGCACGTGCACTTCACGCACGACCGGCTCGGTCGGTGCCTGGAAGGCATTGCGGTTGTCGTCGCCATGGCGGTTGCGGCCACCCTTGGAGCCTGAGCGCCAGCCGTCGGCACCGCCACCGGTGTCGCCGCGTGTCTTCAAGCCGCCACGCTTCCCACCACGGTTGTCGTCTTGCCAACCCGCCTTGCCACGACCGCCCTTCTTGTCACCCGTAGGCGAGCCCGGTGCAGCAGCGGCAGGTGCGGGGGCAGCCGGCTTCTTGGCAGCCGCAGCCGGGCGTGCTTCGCCAGCCGGCTTGACCGGCTTGTGCAGCGTGCCCGATTGCTCGGCCTTCTTGACCTCTTCAGCCTTACGCTCAGCGGGCGTCTTCAGCACGCGAGCCGGAGCGCTCATCATCTCGCGGATGGCTCGGGCTTCGGCTTCAGCAGCTTCGCGACGCTTGCGAGCGGCATCTTCCTCGGCCTTGATCTTGTCGGCAGCAACGCGCGCTTCGTCAGCAGCCTTCTGGGCCGCTTCGCGCTCGGTTGCCAGACGTGCGGCGTCTTCCTCGGCCTTGCGGCGCGGGGCTTCGTCCGACGCTTCAGCGGCAGCGCGGGCAGCCACGGCTTCCTCTTCCGCCTTCTTGGCAGCGAGTTCAGCCTGACGCTTCTGCTCGGCTTCGGCGGCTTCCTGACGGGCGCGACGCTCAGCCTCCTCGCGCTCCATCGCTTCCTGGCGTGCCTTCAGCTCGGCTTCCTGGCGAGCCAGCAATTCGGCCTGGCGGCGCTGTTCTTCCTCGCGACGCGCGACTTCCTCGGCATCGACCACCGGTGCGGCCTCTGCAGCCTCCGATTCGGCCTGTGCCGCGTTCGGCTCATCACGCTTGACCAGCACGCGCTTCTTCTTGACTTCCACTTGCACGGTACGCGTCTTGCCGGTGGCATCCGCCTGGCGGATTTCGCTGGTTTCGCGTTTGGTGATCGTGATCTTCTTGCGCGCGCCATCCTCGGCGCTGCCGTGTGCTCGCTTGAGATAGTCGAGCAGACGGGTCTTGTCCGATTCGGTGATGACGTCTTCCGGCGTCGCCTTTTGCACGCCCGCGGCCTGCAATTGTTCCAGCAGCGCAGATGCGCTACGGTTCAATTCGCCAGCGAGTTGGGCAACTGTTGTGCTTGCCATTCAAACCCTTTCGATGCTTGGTTTCAGTGAGGATTGCGATAAACGATCAACGCTTATGCGACTCACGAAAACCAGTGTTCACGCGCCTTCATGATCAGCGCCTTGGCTTGTTCTTCGTCGACGCCGGTCATCTCGACCAATTCGTCCACGGCCAGCTCGGCCAAGTCGTCACGCGTCTGGATGTTCCCCTCGGCCAGCTTGCCGATCAGCTCCGGGGTCAGCCCCTCGAGGTCGCGCAGGTCTTGCGACACCTTCTCGACCTTTTCTTCCTTCGCCAACTCCATCGTCAGCAACACGTCGCGAGCGCGGTTGCGCAGCTCGTTGACGGTGTCTTCGTCGAACGCTTCGATTTCCAGCATTTCCTGCAGCGGCACGTAGGCCACTTCCTCGAGCGAGCTGAAGCCCTCTTCGATCAGGATGTCGGCAACCTCTTCGTCCACGTCCAGCTTCGCCATGAACAACTGGCGAACGACGGAGCTTTCTTCTGCCTGCTTTTGCGCAGACTCTGCCGGCGTCATGATGTTGATCTGCCAGCCGGTCAATTCCGACGCCAAGCGAACGTTCTGGCCGCTACGGCCGATGGCAACGGCGAGGTTTTCCTCGTCGACCACCACGTCCATGCTGTGCTTTTCCTCGTCCACGACGATGGACTGCACCTGCGCCGGCGCCAGCGCACCAATCACAAACTGCGCCGGGTCTTCCGACCACAGCACGATGTCCACGGCCTCGCCGCCAACTTCGTTACGCACAGCCGTCACACGGGTGCCGCGCACGCCGACACAGGTGCCAATCGGATCGATACGCTTGTCGTGTGCAACAACCGCGATTTTCGCACGCACGCCAGGATCGCGCGCGGCTGCCTTGATCTCCAGCAGGCCCTGTTCCATTTCCGGCACTTCGTTTTCGAAGAGCTTGATCAGGAACTCAGGGCAAGTGCGCGAAAGCTCGATCTGCGGGCCGCGTGCGGTGCGGTCGACATTCAGGATGTACGCCCGGACGCGGTCGCCCGTACGCAGATTTTCCTTCGGGATCATCTGGTCGCGGGCCAGCAGCGCCTCGACGCGACCGGTTTCAACGATCAGGCCCTTCTTGTCGGCACGCTTGATCGTACCGGTCATGACCTTCTCGCCACGATCCAGATAATCATTCAGGATCTGCTCGCGCTCGGCATCGCGGATGCGCTGCAGGATCACCTGCTTTGCAGCCTGCGCGCCAATGCGACCGAACTCGACCGACTCGATCTGCTCTTCGACGAAGTCGTCTACATCGAGGTCAGGATTCTGCTCCTTGGCTTCGAACAGCAGGATCTGCTTGTCCGGTTCCTGCAGGCCTGCATCGTCGGGAACGACGAGCCAGCGACGGAAGGTTTCGTGTTCGCCCGACTCACGGTCGATCGCCACGCGCACATCCACGTCTTCTTCAAAGCGCTTCTTGGTCGCGGAAGCCAATGCGGCCTCCAGCGCCCCGAACACCACATCCTTGTCGACGTTTTTTTCGCGCGCAAGCGCATCGACGAGCAACAGAACTTCGCGGCTCATTGCTTGTTCCCTTTGTTTCGATTTCCTTTGAAGTCCAGCACGGGCACCAGCCGGGCGCGGTCGAGTTCCGACAGCGTAAATTCCAGCAGCGCGGGGCCTTCCTTGCCCTCAAACTCAAGGCCGATTCTTTCTTGGCCTGGTTCGCCCGTCGGGGCCTGAATGATTCCCGTGAAATTCTTTTGCCCGCCAACCGGCAAGCGCAGCGTCACCTTGGCCTCAAGGCCGGCGAAGCGCGTGAAGTCGGCCAGCGTGCGCAGCGGGCGATCCAGCCCCGGCGACGACACTTCCAGCCGTTCATAGTTGACGTTTTCAACTTCGAACACGCGCGTGAGCTGATGGCTCACTTTTTCGCAATCTTCAATGACGATGCCGTTCTCTGCCTGATCGATATACACGCGCAGCAGCCCGGCGGGCGCGCGCTCCACTTCCACCAGCTCGTAACCCATGGCGGTGAGGGTTTTCTCAATCAGATCAGTCAGATGCACGTTTTTCCTGAAGAATTTCCCGGTATGGCCAACCTGCGGAAGCAAAAAAAAATGGGCGCAACGCCCATATCATTCGCCCATCTTCTACAGGATGACTTTTGATTAGACTCATATTGTAATACGCTTCCAGGCAAAACGCAAAAATTGCCCTGAAGCCGCCACAAAAGGGGGCGTTGCGACGGCTGCCGCACACAACGCCCGCATTTTTTAGCGCTTACCGCCGCGTTTTCCACCACCGCGCGGCGCCTTGTTGCCGTTAGGCATGCCGCCGCCGCTCTTTCCAGGGCGCTTGCCGCCGGGCGAACGATTCCCATCACGCATCCCACCGCCACCGGCCGCGCCGCCGCGGACATTCGTGCGCTCGCCCATACGGGTGCGCGCTGTCAGCGTGGTCGGACCGCCCACATTGATGTAGCCCATGGACGTTTGCATCGGATCGGGCTGACGCGGGTTGGACGGACGGCGCTGCGCGGGCTGCGCGCGATTACCGTTCTCAACACCCATACCGCGCGACTGGAAGTTTGCTTCACCGGCAAAGCCAGACGACATCGGCCCCATCAGCACCGGCGCAGGCCCACGGCGACGATTGCCCTGGCGGTCTTGCCCACCGCCAGAACTGGCCGTCGGCACCTTCATGCCCAGCGTGCCCATCAGCGTACGCACATCCTCGGCCGACACTTCCTGCCAGCGCCCGCGCTTGAGGCCACGCGGGAGGACGAAGCTGCCATAGCGCGTACGGATCAGGCGCGACACGGTCAGGTTGACCGCTTCGAACATGCGCCGGACTTCGCGGTTCCGGCCTTCGGTCAGAGCAACGTGATACCAGTGGTTGACACCTTCGCCGCCGCCATCGACGCAGCGCAGGAAGTTGGCTTCGCCGTCCTGGAGTGGGATGCCGTGCAACAGCTTTTGGCGATCGGTCTCAGCCAGCTCTCCAAGCGTACGCACCGCATATTCACGCTCAACGCCATAGCGCGGGTGCATGAACCGGTTGGCGATGTCACCGGAAGTCGTGAAAATCAGCAGGCCTTCGGTGTTGAAGTCTAGGCGACCCACAGCGACCCACTTGCCGGTCTTCATGCGCGGCAATGCATCGAACACGGTCGGACGGCCTTCCGGATCGGACTGGCTGACAATCTCACCGGCCGGCTTGTGATACAGGAGCACGCGCGGCGGCTTGTTGGGAAGCTTGCGCTGGATCAGCTTGCCATTCACGCGCACCTGGTCGGTGGCGAGAATGCGCTGGCCGATATGAGCCGGCAGACCATTCACTGAAACGCGACCCTGCAGGATCAGGTCTTCCATGTCGCGGCGCGAGCCAAGTCCGGCATCAGCCAGGATCTTGTGCAGCTTGGGCGCGTCATCGTCGGATGTCAGTTCGCGCGTCTTGGGAGACTGCGAGGCGCCGCCGGCGTCAACCTCCGAGTCGTACGCGCCTGAAATCACGTATTGGAAGACGTCTTCGGAGCCCTTGCCACCCTTCAGCCCCTTGCCCCCGCGATTCTGGGTCGGGCCGCCGGCCTTGCCTTGCGGTTTGCCGTTGCGGCTCTGCTGCTTGCCACGACCGCCGGCATTCTTGCCCCCTGCACCTTCCGTACGCTCGCTGCGCTCAGCGCGCTCCGCCGGCTGGCCTTCGCCTTGACGGCGACGGTTCTTGCCAAAACGGCCGCGCGGACCACGTCGCTCGCCCTGGCTGTCTGCTGGCGCCTGGTCGGCCGATGCAGCACTTTCTGCGGCAACGACCGTCGGCTCAGCCGCCGCCTCTTTCGGCTTCCGCACCCGTGGCGCGCGGCTCTTGCGCGGCAGCGCAGGCTGGCCAGCGTCCGCGCCACCCACCTCAGCGGCTTCACCCTCAGGGCGGCCGTCCTGCTGCTGGCGGCGCGAAGCCACGAGGTTGCGCAAGCCGCGGCGCAGTCCCTTGCGACGAGGCGCGGCCTCAGTCCCATCACCGCCGTCTTGTCGCGGCGGCTGAGCGTCGGCGTCGGCCGGCATACGTGTATCCATGGAATCTGGCTGGGTGCTCACAACGTCTTTCAAATCTAAGGGTTCAGACCATGCGCCGACTGCGCGGCTGCCATGGCATTACGAATGTTCATTGGCCGGAGCCGCAGGCGGCTCGACCGGTGTTTTGTACTCATCTTCGGATGGAAACTCGGTCGCACTCAGCGCTTGCGACTCGGTTTCCAGCACTGGCTCGTCACCCGCCGCAATCTCAGCAGGCGGCACCGGCGCTTCAACGATGACCTCAACGGAAGCCTCGGCAACCGGCGACCCAGCCGATTCCTGCACCGAAACCTCGCCGCTCTCAGCGCCTTCCGGCGCGTCGTTGACGAGCGCAGTCAGCTCTTCCACAGCAATTGCACCGCCCTCAAATTCGATGGCGCCCTGCTCCAGCAAGCTCGCCTGCGCCTGGGCGCGGGCATCTTCAAGCGGCGGCAGTTCGTCCAGCGAGCGCAATCCAAGGTCGTCGAGAAACTGCTTGGTCGTCGCATACAGCGCGGGGCGGCCCGGCACGTCGCGATGACCGATAACCTCGATCCAGCCACGGTCTTCAATCTGCTTGATGACCTGGGTGTTGACCGTCACGCCGCGAATGTCTTCGATATCACCGCGAGTGACCGGCTGGCGATAAGCGATGATCGCCAGCGTTTCCATCACAGCGCGCGAGTACTTGGGCGGCTTTTCCGGGTGCAGGCGATCGAGGTACACGCGCATTTCCGGGCGACTCTGCAAGCGCCAGCCGGAGGCCAGCGCGACCAGTTCGACACCTCGATTCAACCAATCCTGGCGCAGCTCTTCGAGCAGCACACGGATGGTGTCTGCGGACACGTCTTCGTCGAAGAGCTTGCGCAAGTCATTGACTCGCAACGGGTCCTGCGCGCAGATCAGCGCGGTTTCGAGGACGATCTTCGCCTCTTGGGTATTCATCGGGTTGAGCGGCTCGTCATTGCTCGCGCGCGGCCAGTCGCCGTCACGCTTGAGGTTTGTCGTCCCACCGCGAAGCACGCGGCATTTCTGAATGCTGTTGCCCGCCCGGGCCCGGCGCGCGAAGACCAATTAATTCAATTGGACCCTGCACCGAAACGCAGTGGCTATGCCCGCAAAGTAGGGCCGGAGGAGCGAGTTGATCCGGTGCCGGTCAGGCACCACAAGGGCAATTTCTTCCGCCGCCATGGGGACGGATACTGCACCGGACGACTACCAAGAAGAACGGCAGCCCGCCCGAATCGACTGTCCAGGGGACTCTACCGCTGGATGGCATCGCTTGGCGCCGCGCTTAGGATTGTTGATTTGCGCGGGTGGCGAATCGAATTGTGGTTGATTGTAGGGCAATTTCCAGCAGCGCCGCAACCGGGAAGATGTCCCAGCCTCCCATCATGGGACGATTGGCAATTTTCGGCTGCCTGAACGCCTACAGCACCAGACAGAATCCGTGTGCGTTAAGCATCTCTGGCAACCAGATTGCGTGAGCCAGCCCCCAGACCCCGAACCCGGCGATGGCGATGCCGGCCGCGCCCCGCGCCCATCGCTGGCGCGACAGCCCGCGCAGCCACCCAGCCAGACCAGACATCATCATCAGGTTGGGCAACGTACCGGCACCAAAGGCGAGCATGACCACGGCGCCGGAAGCGGCGTTGCCTGCCAACAACGCCACAGCCAATGCGCCGTAGACCATGCCACACGGCACCAGCCCCCAGGCCATACCCGTGAGATAGCGGCGCAGCAGCGGCGGCTGACGCTGCAGCCTACCGCCCAGCGTGGCAGCCCCTCGAGACAGGCCACCTGCCACGCGGCCAAGCAAGCGCTCAAGCCACACACTCCGCCACGCATCTCCAGCGGAACGCACAAGCAGTAAAACCCCATAGGCGACCAGCAATGCGCTAGCGAAAGCAAACAAGCCGCGTTGAATCGGCAGCCATTGCTGGCGCCAGACGGTCGCGCCCATCGCACCCATGATTGCGCCCAGCAACGCATAGGTGGACAGCCGGCCGGCATGCATGACGACCTGTTCAAACCAGAGCCGGCGACGGGACACGATCCGCACCGCCACAGCGCCACGTTCGGCCGCGAGTGCGATACCGCTGCACATCGCCAGACAATGCACACCGCCGAGCAATGCAATCAGGAAAACGCTCAGAAGCGCCGCGGCACTCATCTTTCTGACGCTCTTTTGATATGGACCAAGGTTTTCGTTTTACTGTTGCGAACTAAGCCTAATTGACGCGTTTTGCCCCATCGGAAATGTCCGAGGACAAGAAGGTCGCCGTTATAATAAGCTGGCGCTGTACAACAAGAATTACTCATTTCACTTTCCCGAAATTCGCCCCCGCCCGTGCTCACTCGAATCGCACTTACCGACCAAGCCTCGCGTTGCTCCACCTGTGTACTCGGGCAAATCTGCCTGCCGGTGGGAATGAACTCGGACGACGTGCGCAAGATGGACGATTTGGTCGGCGAGCGCATCCGCATTAAGAAGGGGCAATCGCTCTATTCTTTGGGTGAGCCGCTGGAGGCGGTGTACGGCATTCGTTTCGGCACGCTCAAAACCCATCTGACGCTTGAAGACGGCCGGCATCAGATCACGGGTTTCCACCTGCCGGGTGAAATCGTCGGGCTTGATGGCATTGGCGATATGCGCCACGTGTCGGACGCCACCGCGCTTGAAGATACCGAAGTCTGCGTGGTGCGCTACGACGAGTTGCAGCACCTTTCGCGCCGGCTGCCTTCGCTGCAGCATCAGTTCCTGCGAATCATGAGCAAGGAGATTTCGCAGGATCATCTGATGCTGCTCACGCTGGGCTCCATGCGTGCGGAGGAGCGTCTCGCAGCCTTCCTGCTCAACCTGTCGAAGCGTTCGGCCCAGCGCGGATATTCGTCGACCGAGTTTGTCCTGCGCATGAGCCGCGAAGAACTCGGCAGCTATCTTGGCCTGAAGCTCGAAACGGTCAGCCGCCTGTTCTCGCGCTTTGCCGAAGCAGGTCTCATCCAGATCCGCCAACGCCACGTCAAGCTGATCGACCTGGCCGGCCTGCGCCAGGTCATGAGCGGTCAGGCGGCCTAAGCTGCCGTCCATGGCGCCCGCTCAGACCAGCGGGTGCTCATGCGCTTCCAGCTTGCCAATGCCAGGCGACACATAGAGCGTCAGCGCGCTCGACAATCCGCACAACAACCAGAACACAAAGAACGACACGGTGTAGACCGCCTGGGCCGACACCGTGATCTGTTCGCCGAAAAAGCGCAGGTCGGCGGGGTCTACCACCGCGAAGACCACCAGCTCAGCCAGGGCAGCCGACAGAAATGCCGGCCACAGAATCCACATCAGCAGTCGACGCTTCATCGGGCCTCCGTGTGAATGGCATGCGCCGGTGCGCCAGCCGTCTTTTCGACGACCAAACCGCGCCGTACGACGTTGTCGTGAATGACAGCATCGGGATGCGACATTGCCAGCCAGATGGTCACGCCACAGCCGATCATGGCGACGAACGGCCCTGCCATCAGCAGCCACGGCCAAGGCTCGCGCCACCACGGACGGGCCTGTGCGGAAGATTGCGTTGCGTGCATCGTTGCCTCCTGTTGGGGATGCCGCATCAGCGCGGCACGATGAAGCTCGACGGTTCGCGCAGTACAAGGCTGTCGCTACCGCTGTCTGCATGGATGACGAAACGGATTTTGTGCGAGCCGGGGGCGGCATCGTCAGCCGGCCGGCGCACGCGCACTGGCAGCAGCCGGTTAGCCGCCGGCGGGAGCTCCAGTGTGGTGGACTCGCCCTGACCGCCCTGCACGTCCAGTTCCGGCATGCCCTCTGCGGTGATGGTCACGCGCATGGGGTGCTCGGACGCGTTCATCAGTTGCAGGCGATAAACGTTCTCGATCTTGCCGCCGTCCACTTCACGCGCCAGTGCGCCACGATCACGAATCACGTCAACCTTGAGCGGCTGCCGCATGGCCAACGCCACGATGAACCCCGTGACGAGCACCAGCATGATCCCCGTATAGATCAGCACGCGCGGGCGCAGCAGATGTCGCCGGGCTTCCTTCGGGCTGAGCCGATCAAGCATCGCGCGTTCCGACGTGTACCGGATCAGACCCCGCGGGTAGCGCATCTTGTCCATGACCTGGTCACAGGCGTCAATGCAAGCACCGCAACCGATGCATTCGTATTGCAGCCCTTGGCGGATATCGATGCCGGTGGGGCACACCTGCACGCAGATGCTGCAGTCGACGCACGCACCCAGACCCTGAGCTTCGAAATCGGCGTTGCGCGAGCGGCTGCCGCGCGGCTCGCCGCGCTGCGTGTCATACGTCACGACGTAGGTATCGGGATCGACCATCACGCTCTGGAAACGAGCGTAGGGACACATGTAGCGGCAGACTTGCTCGCGCATGAAACCGGCGTTGCCCCACGTCGCAAATGCGTAGAACAGCATCCAGAATGTCTGCCAGGGGCCGAGAGACAGCGTCCAGGTCTCCATGCCCAGATCGCGGATCGGCGTGAAGAAACCGACGAAGGTGAAGCCCGTCCAGAGCGCAATGAGGATCCAGGCCGAATGCTTTGCGGCCTTCAGGCGGAACTTGCGCAGGCTCCAACGCTCACCGTCGAGGCGGATGCGCGCGAAGCGATCTCCTTCGATATGCCGCTCGATCCACATGAAAATCTCGGTGTAGACCGTCTGCGGACAGGCATAGCCGCAAAAGAGGCGCCCCGCCACCGCCGTAAATAGAAACAGCGCCAGCGCCGACAGCACCAGCAGCAACGTCAGATAGATGACATCCTGCGGCCACAACACGAGCCCAAAAAGGTAAAACTTGCGTGCGCCTAGGTCGAACAGCACCGCTTGGCGACCGTTCCACTGGAACCACGGCAGGCCATAAAAGATGGCTTGCGTGGCCAGAACCAGCCAGACTCGCCAACGCGCAAAGGCGCCGGTCACGGCGCGCGGATAAATCTTGCGCCGGACCTCATAGAGCATCTGCTCGGTGGGTGCGTCTTCGGCGCCCGCCGCCGCGGTGGCGGGCGTCATCGGACGCCAGGCTGGTTCTTTGTCGCTCATTGCGCGTGACTCGTGTTGCTGTTCGACAGACCCCAGACATAGGCCGCCAGCATGCGGATCTTCTCTGGTGAGAGCAGGTTCTCGTGTGCCGGCATCGTGTTGTCACGACCCTTGAGGATGGTCTCGACGATGGTTGCTTCCGAACTGCCGTACAGCCAGACGCGGTCGGTCAGGTTAGGTGCGCCAAGTGTCTGATTGCCCTTGCCGCTTGCCGTGTGGCAGGCCGCGCAGACCGACTTGAACGTCGGTTCACCACGCGCTGCCTTGATCGGGTCGTAAGACAGGCCCGACAGCGAGCGCACGTAGTTGGCCACGTTGACCGCCTGGTTGCCATCCACCACCGCAGCCAGCGATGGCATGACACCGTGGCGCCCCTTGGTGATGGTGGTCAGGATCGTCTCGGGATCGCCGCCGTACAGCCAGTCGCTGTCGGTCAGGTTCGGGAAGCCCTTCGAGCCGCCGGCGTCGGAGCCGTGGCACTGCGCGCAGTTGTTCAGGAACAGGCGCTGGCCGATCTCGTGGGCCTGGGGATCGGCGGCGATCTGCTTGATATCCATGCTGGCATAACGCGCATAGACCGGACGGACCTGCGCATCGGCTGCAGCACGCTGCGCGGCCAATTCGCCCCGTGTCGAGAAACCGAGCGCGCCGCCGTATGAACCCAACCCCGGGTAGAGGATCAGGTACCCCAACGCAAAGATGCACGACAGCAGGAACATCCACATCCACCAGCGCGGCAGCGGGTTATTCAATTCCCGCAAATCGCCATCCCATACGTGGCCCGTATCTTCCCCGGCGCTGTGCCCGGGTGCCACTTGAATGCGCCGCTGCGAAAACAGCAACCAGACACACCACACGATGCCGACCAGGGCGATCGCTGCGATGTAATACCCCCAGAACTCCGAAATGAAGTCGCTCATGATTCTGTGTCCTTATTGATGCGGGCGCGACGCGTCTGCGTGCGCACCGGCGACCTCGGTCTCATCGGGCAGCAGGAACGGCAGCATGGCCGATTCCGCATTCGCAGCGCGGCGATGCGCGGAGAATGCCCACCAGGTGATGCAGACGAACAGCACGAGGAAGACGGCAGTGGCAATTGCACTCAGCGTGGCCATGGCTTACTCCTTCGCTGCAACGGTGGCAGGCGCCGCCGCCGGAGCAACAGCCACGTCCCGGACGTTACGCAGCTCTACGCCAAGGCCTTGCAGATAGGCGACCACGGCATCTTCTTCGGTCTTGCCTGCCAGTTGCTCGCGCGCCCCGGCGATCTGGGCATCCGTATAAGGCACACCCAGCTTACGCAAGACATGCATCTTCTTCTCGATGTCGCTGTTGTCCAGCGGCGTCTTCGAGAGCCACGCATACGACGGCATGTTCGACTCGGGCACCACTTCACGCGGATCGCGCAGATGGATGCGATGCCAGTCGTCGGAGTAGCGCTGCCCAACGCGCGCCAGATCCGGGCCCGTACGCTTAGAGCCCCACAGGAACGGGTGATCGAACACCGACTCGCCAGCCAGCGAGTAGTGGCCATAGCGCTCGGTCTCGGCGCGAAGCGTACGCACTTGCTGCGAGTGGCAGCCAACGCAGCCTTCGCGGATGTAAATGTCGCGCCCCGCCAGCCGCAGCGGCGAATACGGGGCGATGCCCTTGACCGGTTCAGTGGTCGAATGCTGGAAGAAGAGCGGCAAGATCTGCACCAGGCCTGCAATGCTGACGACGACGAGCGTCATCACAATCAGCAGACCGATGTTCTTTTCCAGCGTCTCGTGCGAGAAAAACTTGTTGGATTGGTTGCTCATGTTCCCCTCCTCACTGAGCCGCGACCATCGGGGTCTGGGCCGATTGAGGAATCGGTGCATCGATGGCCTTGCTGCCCTGGATGGTCTTGAACACATTGAATGCCATCAGCAGCATGCCGCCCAGGAAGCAAAGACCGCCAGCCAAGCGAATCAGGTAGAACGGGTACGTTGCCTTCACCGCTTCGACAAAGCTGTAGGTCAGCGTGCCGTCAGCCTCGGTGGCGCGCCACATCAGGCCTTGCATCACGCCGGCAACCCACATGGCGGCGATGTAGAGCACCACGCCGATGGTCGCCACCCAGAAGTGGACCTCGATCAAACGCGTGCTGTACATCTTTTGCTGGCCGAACAGGCGCGGGATCATGTAGTACATCGAACCGATGGTGATCATCGCCACCCAGCCCAGGGCGCCGGAGTGCACGTGGCCGATCGTCCAGTCGGTGTAGTGCGACAGCGCATTCACGGTCTTGATGGACATCATCGAGCCCTCGAACGTCGCCATGCCGTAGAACGACAGCGCCACCACGAGGAACTTCAGGATCGGATCGGTGCGCAGTTTGTGCCAGGCACCCGACAGGGTCATGATCCCGTTGATCATGCCGCCCCACGACGGTGCCAGAAGAATGAGCGAGAACACCATGCCCAGCGACTGCGCCCAGTCGGGCAGCGACGTGTATTGGAGGTGGTGCGGACCCGCCCACATGTAGGTGAAATTCAGCGCCCAGAAGTGGACGATCGAGAGGCGATACGAATAGATCGGGCGTTCGGCCTGCTTGGGCACGAAGTAATACATCATGCCCAGGAAGCTGGTGGTCAGGAAGAAGCCCACTGCGTTGTGGCCATACCACCATTGCACCATCGCATCCTGCACGCCGGCATAGGCCGAGTACGACTTCCACATCGACACTGGCAATTCAGCGTTGTTGACGATATGCAACAGAGCAATCGTGATGATGTAGGCGCCGAAGAACCAGTTGGCCACGTAGATGTGCCGGGTCTTGCGCTTGGCGATTGTGCCGAAGAACACGATCGCGTAAGCCACCCACACCACGGTGATCAGGATGTCGATCGGCCATTCGAGTTCGGCGTATTCCTTCGAGCTTGTGTAGCCCAGCGGCAGCGTGATGGCAGCCGCCACGATCACTGCCTGCCAGCCCCAGAACGTGAAGGCAGCAAGCTTGTCGGAAAGCAGACGCACCTGACAGGTACGCTGCACGATGTAGTAAGACGTCGCAAACAGCGCGCTGCCGCCAAACGCAAAGATGACGGCATTCGTGTGCAGAGGGCGTAGCCGGCCGTAGGTCAGCCAAGGCACCCCGAAATTCAGTTGCGGCCAGATCAACTGGGCCGCGATCAGCGCACCGACCGCCATACCGACGATGCCCCAGACGATCGTCATGATCGAGAACTGGCGAACAACGCGGTAATTGAAGGTCTGGGTGGGCTGCAACGCGCTGGACGATTGCATGCTTGCTCCCCGAGAGTGTTGGTTTGATAGGGTCATGTTAAGAATGGGGCGATATTCGAGTCTTGACGTGCGTCAAGGCACCCCAGCCAACGTGGTCAAGTAGTTCCGTCCCGCGACACTGCGTCACGCGCCGGGGTATCAGGGTCCAGCAGAATCGATTCAGCAGGCGCCTTGAGATCGTCGTACTGGCCCGAGCCGACGGCCCACCACAGCACTCCGACAATCGCCACCACCAACATCAGCGACAGCGGAATCAGCAGGAACAGCGTTTCCATTTCGGCTCCTTAAGCGGCACGTGACAAACGCCACGCATTGAGCGCCACCAGCAACGACGACACCGACATGCCGATGCCCGCTACCAGCGGCGACAGCCACCCAAGCGTGGCGAGCGGAATGCTGATCGCGTTGTAAGCGAAGGCCCAGCCAAGGTTCTGGTGCACCACGCGCAACGTGCGACGGCCAATCGACACGGCCTCGCTGATGGCAAACAGGCGAGGCTCGGTGAGAATGGCATCCGCGCCGGCCTGGGCCAGCGGCGCACCCGACCCGATGGCGATGGAGACCTGCGCCTGCGCGAGCAACGGCGCGTCGTTGATGCCGTCGCCGACGGCCAGCACGCGAGCGCCGTCTGCCTGCAGCTGGCGCACATAGGCACGTTTGTCTTCGGGGCTGGCGCCGCCCACGGCGCGGTCGATGCCAAGGCGGTTGGCCCACCAGTGCACGGTCTCTGGCGCATCGCCGGAAACGAGATGCAGGCGCAATCCTTGTGCACGCAACGCGCTCAAGCATGCGGGCGCATCGGCACGTGGCGTATCGGCCAGCGTGAAGCGCGCGAGCGGTTGGCCATCGCGGCCGAGCCAGATCGACGTGCATGCGGCCGCCGGCGGCACTTCCTCCATCGGCGCTTGCGTGCCGTAGCGAATGGAAGCAACCGGCTGATCTGCGTAGCGCGCTGCTGCGAACGACTGCGTACCAAGACGCACCAACTGGTTATCAGCCGCGCCATACAGGCCCTGCCCCGGCACATTCGTCACGCGCCCCAACGTTGGCAAAAGCATTTCAGCGGAGGTGGCGGCGCGCAACGACTGGGCGATCGGATGATTCTCGGATTGCTCCATCGCGCACGCCAATGCGAGGCAGTGCTCGGCATCCACATCGGCGAACGTCTCGATGCTCAGCAAGTGCAGACGCCCTTCGGTGAGCGTACCGGTCTTGTCGAGCAGCACGTCCGTCACGGCTGCCAGGCTCTCGATCGCGTGACCGCGCGTGACCAGCACACCGCGCCGTGCCAGCGCGCCACTGGCTGCGGCCAATGCAGACGGCGTGGCCAGCGACAACGCACATGGGCAGCTCACCACCAGCACCGCCACGGTGACGGCAAACATGCGAGTCGGATCGATCCACCACCACGCGATCGCCGTCAGCAGCGCCCAACCGAGCAGCACTGCCACAAAGCGCCCTGCCACACGATCGGCGAGTTCAGCCATACGGGGCTTGTCCGACAGGGCGCGTTCCAGCAGATCGACGATGGCGGCAAGGCGCGTCTGGGCGCCCACGCGGTTCACACGCACGCGAATGGCGCTCACGACGTTGTAGCTGCCCGCCAGCACGGTCGCGCCCACGTCACGCGGACGCGGCACGCTTTCACCGGAGAGAAGCGATTCGTCGATCTCAGTGGTGCCGCGTTCAATGGTGCCGTCGGCGGGCAGAACTTCGCCGGCGCGCACTTCCACGCAATCGCCTTGCTGCAAGGCTGCAACGGGGATGGTTTCCAGCGCGCCGCTTTCGGCATGGAAGCGACGGCAGGTGGCTGGCAACTGGTGCACCAACGCTTCAGCGCCAGAAGCGGCGCTCTGCCGCGCACGCAGTTCGAGATAGCGCGCCGCCAGCAGGAAAGCGACGAACATCGTCACGGAATCGAAATACGTCTCGCCATGACCGCGCAAGGTCGCCAGCACACTGGCAATGAACGCCGCGCCGACTCCCAGCGCCACGGGCACATCCATACCGACGTGCGCATGCCGCACTTGCCGCCAAGCATTGACGAAAATGGGCCGCGCAGAAATCAACACCACCGGCACGGTCAGCATCAAGCTGGCCCACTGCATCAGGCGCGTCTGGCTCACGGGGATGTCGCTGCCGTGCAGGTAAACCGGCCACGCGTACATCATCACTTGCATCATCCCGAGCATCGCCAGCCCCAAGCGGATCAGCAGGCTGCGACGCTCACGTGCTTCAGCAGTGCGGCGGGCGGATGGCTGGTCGGGCCACGCTTCGTATCCGACGTCGGCAATGGCGGCAAATACCGCGGACAGCCGCATCGCCCCGGCATCTCCAACGATGCGCGCGCGTTCCGTGGCGTAATTGACGGTGGCTTCGCGCACGCCTGGCACTCGCGAGAGCGCGCGCTCGATCAGCCATACACACGCGGCGCAACGCATTCCGCTGATGGCAAGAGAAAGTTCTTCCGCGCCGTCAGCCCGTGTGCGTACGAAGCGCTCACGCATGACGGGCAGATCGTAGGTCGCCCAAACGGCTTCGGCTTCGGTGCGACGGTCGCCTTCGATCGGCTTGGCGAAGGCGATTGGGCCGTCATAGACGTGGCCCATGCCGGAGGCGTGCAGCGTTTGCGCGACAGCCTGACAGCCAGCGCAGCAAAATTCCCGGGACTTGCCGCCAATGTCGGCATGGACGGCCGTGGCGCCGTCCAGTGGCGACGCGCAGTGATAGCAGGTGACGTGCGACGCGCCTGCCCCGCTCGGGCCGATAGGCGAGCTTATGCCGTCAACCGGCGCGGTTGGATGGTTGGGGGCGAATATCGTCGTCATTATGGGGACGATGCTAGCCAGCAACCCCGGGCGCGCCCTTGATGCGCATCAAGCACGGCGCAATAAGAATCCACCGGTCAGGCGATTCTCAGCGCACATCAACCACGCCTACCCTCCCATAAAAAAATAGGCCGCCTATAGTGAATAGCTGCACCAGGCAAACAGGAGGGCGCGACATGGCAACCGAATTCAGCCTGTACAACATCCACTGTGAATGGGGTGAGCACGGAGCATCCGCGCTGGCGCCACATTGCGACGCCGTCATCGTGGTGGACGTGCTGTCTTTTTGCACCTGTGTGGATGTGGCCGTGGCGCGCGGGGCACGCATCTATCCGTACCCATGGCGCGACGCCAGCGCTGAAACTTTCGCGCGCCGCGCCGGCGCCATGCTAGCGGGCTACAACCGCAGCCAGGCGGGGTATACGCTCTCGCCAGCGTCGCTGCGTGAATTGCCCATCGGCAGCAGCTTGGTCCTGCCCTCGCCCAATGGGGCAACGCTCGCACTCGCCACCGGGTCGACGCCGACGTTTGCTGGTTGCCTGCGCAACGCGCGCGCGGTGGCGGAAGCCGCATCGCGGCTGGGCCGTCGCGTGGCCGTGGTGGCGTCAGGAGAGCGCTGGGCTGATGGCAGCCTGCGCCCGGCCCTGGAAGACTGGTTGGCCGCCGGGGCGATCGTGCATCACCTGTCGGAAACGGTGGCGGGATTCTTGCCCCAAGCGCTGTCGCCCGAAGCGCTCGCCGCTCGTGCGATCTATCGCGAGGCGTCGCGGACCGGCATGATGAAAGCGTGGTTGCTTGATTCAGTGTCCGGCCGCGAACTGTGCGAACGCGGCTTTACCGAAGACGTGACCATGGCTTCGCAAACCGATGTGAGCAACGTCGCCCCCATGCTGGTCGAAGGCGCGTTCCGCAACGTCAACCGCAAGACCGAGCGCCTGCCACAGGACTTCTTTGGCGCAAGCCTGCGGCCCTCGCAGGCCCCGCCGTCGCACCGAAATTCGCCGCCGACGTCACACTAGGCACACAGCAGCGGGCAAGATCAAGTCAGTGACGTGTCCACTTCGCGGCGAGGTGCCTCGAGGTATTCGCGCGACTGCATCTCGACGATCCGCGACACGGTGCGCTGGAATTCGTTGGCCATCTGGCCTTCGGTGTACAGCTCTTCCGCCGGCACCTCCGCCGACATCAGCAGCTTGACCTTGTGGTCATAGAACACGTCGACCAGCCACGTGAAGCGGCGCGCTTCAGACGCCATGCGCGGCGTCATCTTCGGCACATCGGCCAGGATGACGGTGTGAAAGCGTGAGGCGATTTCCAGGTAATCGTTCTGTGAGCGCGGCCCCCCGCACAGCGTGGCGAAATCGAACCACACCGCCCCGCCCGCCTTGCGCGCCGCGCGAATCTCCCGGTGCTCGATGCGTAGCACCGGGGACTCGTCCGGCACTCCGGCCACCGCAGCGAACGCATCGCGCAGCGCCGAGTTGGCCTTGGCGCCTAGCGGCGTGTAGTACGCCTGCACCTGCTCCATCGCCCGCTTGCGGTAGTCGACGCCCGCATCGACGTTGAGGACGTCGAGCTTCTCCTGCAGCAGCGCAATGGCCGGCAGCACACGGTCGCGGTGCAAGCCGTCCGGATACAGCAAGTCGGGCCGATAGTTGGATGTCATCACGAACTGCACGCCGTTGGCAAACAACTGATCGAGCAAGCGGTGCAGGATCATCGCGTCGGCAACGTCGCTGACGTGGAATTCGTCAAAACAGATCAAGCGGTAGCGCTTGGCGATGCGCCGGGCCAGCTCGTCCAGCGGATCCGCGCGGCCGCGCAGTTCTTCCAGTTGGCGATGCACTTCGCGCATGAACTCGTGAAAGTGCAGGCGCGTCTTACGCACCAACGGCACGCAGCTATAAAACGCATCCATCAGGAACGACTTGCCGCGCCCGACCCCGCCCCACATGTAGACGCCACGCGGCAAATCGGGGCGCACGAGCATCTTGCGCAGCGCATTCGATCGACGGGCCTTGTAGGCGACCCATTCGTCGTAGCACCGCTGCAGACGATCGACGGCGCGTTGTTGCGCTTCGTCGGGCTGATAGCCGCGCGCCTTCAGTTCCTGCAGGTAGGTTTCCTGGACGTTCATCTGCTTGTTCTGCATGGGGCACCGTTTGCGGGCCCAAATGGACCGATGCCCGGCAATCTTGTGGATTCACCGGGCATCGTGCTTGCCTTACGGCTTGCGATTTACATGTTGAGCTGACGCTTGTCGACGGCCAGCGCAGCTTCGCGCATCACTTCCGACATCGACGGGTGCGGATGGCAGATGCGGCCGATGTCTTCGGCTGCAGCCTTGAACTCCATCGCCACCACGGCTTCGGCGACCAGGTCCGAGGCGTTGGCTGCCACGATGTGCACGCCCAGGATTTCATCGGTCTTCGCGTCGGCGATGACCTTCACGAAACCGTCGGATGCGCCCATGCCCAGTGCACGGCCGTTCGCCATGAACGGGAACTGGCCGGCCTTGGTCTCGCGGCCTTCGGCCTTGAGCTGCTGCTCCGTCTTGCCCACCCATGCAATTTCCGGGTAGGTGTAGATGACCCACGGAATGCAGTTGTAGTCGATGTGCGGCTTCTGACCGACGATGCGCTCGGCCACGGCCACGCCTTCGTCTTCAGCCTTGTGCGCCAGCATCGGGCCGCGCACTACGTCGCCGATCGCCCACAGGTTCGGCAGCTTGGTCGCGCAGTGCTCATCGACCTCGATAAAGCCGCGCTGATCCGCCGCCAGGCCGATCGCTTCCAGGCCCAGGTTGTCGGTATTCGGCACGCGGCCGATCGACACGATCAGCTTGTCGCACTCGAGCACTTGCGCAGCGCCGGCAGCGTCGGTGTAGTTCACCTTCACGCCCTTGCCCGACGATTCGATCTCGCCGACCTTCACGCCGACGTTGATCTTCAGGCCCTGCTTGGTCAGCAGCTTGTTGGCTTCCTTGGCAACCGATTCGTCAGCCGCACCGAGGAAGCTCGGCAGCGCTTCGAGAATCGTCACTTCGGCACCCAGACGGCGCCACACCGAACCCAGCTCCAGGCCGATCACGCCAGCGCCGATCACGCCCAGCTTCTTCGGCACTTCACCAAACTTCAGTGCGCCTTCGTTGTCGGCAATGGTCACGTTGTCGACCTTCACGCCCGGCAGGTGGCGAGCCTTCGAGCCCGTCGCGATGATCACGTGCTTGGCGGTCACGACTTCCGTGCCGGCCTTGCCCGCGATCTCGACCTGATAGCCGGCGTCCGTCTTGCCGACGAACTTGCCGTGGCCCTTGAGCAGCGTCACCTTGTTCTTGCGGAACAGGAACTCGATGCCCTTCGTCATCTTGCCGACGATGTCGTCCTTACGCTTGAGCATCTTGGCCACGTCGACCTTGACGCCGTCCACCGTGATGCCGTGGTCGGCCAGGTGGTGGTTCACGTTCTCGAACTCTTCCGACGAGGCCAGCAGCGCCTTCGAGGGAATGCAGCCGACGTTCAGGCAGGTGCCGCCCAGGCGCGGCTCGCCCTTCGGATCGTCGTAGGCGTTGTCTTCGCAGCAGGCCACGTTCAGGCCGAGCTGACCAGCGCGGATGGCGGCGATGTAACCGCCGGGGCCGGCGCCGATCACCAGCACGTCAAATTCTTTGCTCATGGAGAAATCCTTTGGTCTGTCGTTCCCGCTTGAGCGGGAACGTCAACAATCGGTTCAAACCTGTTCACGGTCTGTAGCGAGCGGCCCGAGGTTGGAGCGAGAAGCGCAGCCGTACACGGGTACGGCGAGCATCGCAGGTTTAAGATCGGGCCGCGCAGTAGGACCGTGGGCAGGTTTACAGATCCAGCAGCAGGCGGGCCGGGTCTTCCAGCGCTTCCTTCATCGCCACCAGACCCAGCACGGCTTCGCGGCCGTCGATGATGCGGTGGTCGTAGGACATGGCCAGATAGTTCATCGGGCGAACGACGACTTGGCCGTTCTCCACCACAGCACGGTCCTTGGTGGCGTGCACGCCCAGGATGGCCGATTGCGGCGGGTTGATGATCGGGGTCGACAGCATTGAGCCGAACGTGCCGCCGTTCGAGATCGAGAACGTACCGCCGGTCAGGTCGTCGAGCGTCAGCTTGCCGTCCTTGGCCTTCTGGCCGAATTCGGCAATCTTCTTCTCGATATCGGCCAGGCTCATCTGGTCGGCATTGCGCAGGATGGGCACCACCAGGCCGCGCGGCGAGCCGACAGCGATACCGATGTCGAAGTAGCCGTGGTACACGATGTCGTTGCCGTCAACCGAGGCGTTGATGACCGGGTACTTCTTCAGTGCGTGGACAGCCGCCTTCACGAAGAACGACATGAAGCCCAGCTTCACGCCATGGGTCTTCTCGAACTGGTCCTTGAACTTGGCGCGCAAGTCCATCACCGGCTTCATGTTGACTTCGTTGAAGGTGGTGAGGATGGCGTTGGTCGATTGCGATTGCACCAGGCGCTCGGCGATACGGGCACGCAGGCGGCTCATCGGCACGCGCTCTTCCGGACGGTCGCCCAGGGCGGCGAAATCTACCGGTGCAGCGACTTGCTGCAGCGCCGGACGAGCGGCTTGCGGAGCAGCAGCTGCAGCCGGCTTGGCGCCACCAGCCACGGCACCCAGCACGTCGCCCTTGGTGATGCGACCATCGCGGCCCGTGCCGGCCACTTGGCCAGCCGACAGGTTGTTCTCAGCCATCAGCTTGGCAGCCGACGGCATGGCCACGCCACCCGCAGCAGCAGCGGCCGGAGCGGCGGCAGCCGGAGCCGGTGCAGCGGCTGCGGGAGCCGGTGCAGCAGCAGCCGGAGCGGCAGCGCCTGCCTTGCCTTCGGTGTCGATCTTGGCCAGCAGTTGTTCCGACGTCACGGTTGCGCCGTCCGCCACCAGCACTTCAGCCAGCACGCCAGCCGACGGGGCCGGCACTTCCAGCACGACCTTGTCGGTCTCGACTTCGATCAGGATTTCGTCCTGGGCCACGGCTTCGCCCGGCTTCTTCTTCCAGGAGATCAGCGTGCCCTCTTCAACGGACTCGGAAAACTGCGGGACCTTGACTTCAACGATAGCCATTTCGGTGCTTCCTTGGATTCATGTGCACGTGCTCCTCTTGTGCGGGAGCCGCGCTAAATTCGATATACGGTGGAATTCGGGAGCGAAGATGCGTCAAGGCGACAGCCGAAGCTGCCGCCCTGGTGCAGAGGTCGCTTACTTGTTCAGCACGAAGCCCTTGAGCTTGCCGAACGCGGCATCGATCAGCGCCTTCTGCTGCTCGTTGTGCTTCGCGTAGTAGCCCACGGCCGGCGATGCCGATGCCGGGCGGCCTGCGTAGCCCAGCTTCTGACCCTCGGTCATGTTCTCGAGGATGTAGTGCTGCACGAAGAACCAGGCACCCTGGTTCTGCGGCTCGTCCTGGCACCACACCACTTCGGCGAGGTTCGGATACTTCTTCAGCTCGGCTGCGAACGCCTTGTGCGGGAACGGATAGAGCTGTTCCACGCGGATGATGGCCGTGTCGGTCAGGCCACGCTCCTTACGGGCGTTGACCAGGTCGTAGTAGACCTTGCCCGAGCAGGCCACGACGCGCTTGACCTTGGCGGCGTTCAGATCTTCGGCCGTATCGGCGATCACCGTTTCGAAATGGCCCTTGGCCAGATCCGACAGCGGCGACACCGCATCCTTGCTGCGCAGCAGCGACTTCGGCGTCAGGATGATCAGCGGCTTGCGGAACATCCGGATCATCTGGCGACGCAGCAGGTGGAAGATCTGTGCCGGCGTGGTCGGCTGCACCACTTGCATGTTGTGGTCTGCGCAGAGCTGCAGGTAGCGCTCCAGGCGTGCCGAGCTGTGCTCCGGACCTTGGCCTTCGTAGCCGTGCGGCAGCATCAGCGTCAAGCCTGAGGCGCGGCCCCATTTCACTTCGCCCGACGAGATGAACTGGTCAATCACCACCTGTGCGCCGTTGGCGAAGTCGCCGAACTGGGCTTCCCAGATCACCAGGGTGTTCGGCTCAGCCGACGAATAGCCGTATTCGAAGCCCATCACGGCTTCTTCCGACAACACCGAGTCGATCACCGTAAAGGGAGCTTGGCTCTCCGACACGTTCTGCAGCGGGATGTAGCTGCCGGCGTCCCAACGCTCGCGGTTCTGATCGTGCAGCACGGCGTGGCGGTGCGTGAACGTACCGCGACCAGCGTCCTGACCGGTGATACGCACCGGATAGCCCGACGCCACCAGCGATGCGAAGGCCAGGTGCTCGCCCATGCCCCAGTCCAGCGACAGCTCGCCCTTGCCCATCTTGGCGCGGTTGTTGACGACGTTCTCAACCAGCGGGTGCAGCTTGAAGTGATCGGGGATGGCGGTGATGCGTTCGGCCAGACGCTTGAGTTCGGCCATCGGCACGGCGGTATCGGCCGCATCCGTCCACTTGCGGTTCAGGAACGGCATCCAGTCCACAGCGAACTTGTTCTTGAAGTTCGACAGCACCGGGTCGACCGTGTGCTTGCCCGCGTCCATGGCGGCGCGAAATTCCTGCACGAGGCCGTCCGGCTCTTCGGTCTTCAGCGTGTTCTGCGTGACGAGCTTGTCTGCGTAGAGCTTGCGCGTACCGGGATGCGTGCCGATCTTCTTGTACATCAGCGGCTGCGTCATCGCCGGCGTATCTTGCTCGTTGTGGCCGAGCTTTCGGAAGCAGATGATGTCGACCGCGATGTCCTTCTGGAACTCGGTACGGTAATCCACGGCCAGTTGCATGGCCAGCACGACGGCTTCCGGATCGTCACCGTTCACGTGGAGGACCGGCGCTTCGATCATCTTGACCACGTCGGTACAGTACAGCGTCGAGCGCGAGTCGCGCGGGTCCGACGTCGTGAAACCGATCTGGTTGTTGATGACGATGTGGATCGTGCCGCCCGTGCCGTAACCACGCGTTTGTGCGAGGTTCAGCGTTTCCATCACAACGCCCTGGCCAGCGAAGGCCGCGTCGCCGTGCACCTGCACTGCCAGCACTTGCGCGCCGTGCTTGTCACCGCGGCGTTCCTGACGTGCCTTGACCGAGCCTTCCACGACCGGGTTGACGATTTCCAGGTGCGACGGGTTGAACGCCAGCGACAGGTGGACGGGGCCGCCCGGGGTGGTGACGTCGCTCGAGAAACCCTTGTGGTACTTCACGTCGCCGGCCGGCAGGTCGTCCACGTGCTTGCCTTCGAATTCGGCAAACAGGTCGGCGGGCATCTTGCCCAGCGTGTTGACCAGCACGTTCAGACGGCCGCGGTGGGCCATGCCGATCACGATTTCCTGCACGCCCTTGGCGCCGGCGTGCTGGATCAGTTCGTCCATCGCCGCGATGAAGCTCTCGCCGCCTTCCAGCGAGAAGCGCTTCTGACCGACGTACTTGGTATGCAGGAAGCGCTCGAGGCCCTCAGCGGCCGTCAGGCGTTCCAGGATGTGCTTCTTCTTTTCAGCCGAGAACGTCGGCTTGGAGCGAATGGTTTCCAGACGCTCCTGCCACCAGCGCTTTTGGGCCTGGTCGCTGATGTACATGAATTCGGCACCGATCGAGCCGCAGTACGTTTCGCGCAGGTTGTTGACCAGCTCGCGCAGGCTCATCGACTCCTTGCCGAAATACGTGTTGCTGGCATTGAAGATGATGTCCTGATCGGCTTCGGTGAAACCGTAGAAAGCCGGGTCGAGATCCGGCACCGGCGGGCGCTCCTGACGCTTGAGCGGATCAAGATCGGCCCAACGCAGGCCCACATTGCGGTACGCAGCGATCAGCTGCGTGGCCGACACGCGCTTGCGACCCATATCGGAATCGGCAGACGCGACAATCGTCTTGATCGGGCCGGACTTGGCGCGCTCAGCAAACGACGTGACGATGGGGGCGTGGGGGATATCCCGGGCGTTGGAACCGTCGACGGCGGGGACGTTCTGCAGCGCATCGAAGTACGCGCGCAGGGCCTCGCTAACGGACGTGGGATCTTGAAGATACGCTTCGTACTGATCTTCAACGTAGGCGGCGTTACCGCCGGACAGGTACGAAGTGTCCTGGTACTGCTTATACAGCTCTGTCATGGGGCGCTCACTTTTCTCCGGGTCTGCCGGAGTTCAGCGGGTTCATCAACCTTCCGCGACACGGCTTGACCGGTTAGCGGATCGCAAACTAAATCGCCTGAAATCACCTGGTCGGACCGGATCGCGCAATGCAGAAAGGAGGTACCGAGACAGCTTTTACAGACAAGTTGTGCGGGAAGGACCTAAGTCTTCACGGAGGGGAAGCATAGCATGTTTATAAGCAATATTCTGATTCTTTGACGTGACAAACGACGCTTGTTATGCGACGTCAAAGCCATGCTTCCATCACATTCAGGCGGGCGAAATACGGTCGACCCAATCGGTGATCAACCCATCCAGCCCAGCGCCCCAGAGCAACTGCGCACGGTCCAGGTCATTGACCGTGTAGCAGCAGACGCGAAACCCTGCGGCGTGTGCCTCGTCAATGATTTCGGGCGTCAGTTCGCGATGGTTGGCGTCGAGCGCAACACAATCCAATGCACGCAGGCGATCGAGCCAATCAGCGGGCAGTTTGTCGAGCAGCAAAGCGCGAGGCAACTCCGGCGCAGCTTCGCGCGCGGCGGCCAGCGCTTCTTCGGAGAACGACGACAGCAGCGGCGGCACGTCGGCGCCGGCCCACAGCGTGCGGGCATCGAGCGCAACAGCAGCGCCCGTGCGCCACTCCGCGCCCGGCACCGGCTTGATCTCGATATTGGCGAGGAAGTTGTTGGCGCGCAGGTAGCGCGTGATGGCTGCCAGCGTCGGCACCGGCTCGCCGGCATAGGCGGGGCTGTGCCAACTGCCTGCGTCGAGTTGCGCAATCTGACCGAGCGTGAGCGCATCGAGGCGGCCTGCGCCGTTCGTGGTGCGATCCAGCGTGGCATCGTGCAACAGGACTGACACGCCGTCGCCGGAGAGCTTCACATCAAACTCGAACATGCGGTAGCCGAACGATGCGCCATGGCGGAACGCCGCGAGCGTGTTCTCGGGCGCCAGCTTGCCCGCGCCACGGTGTGCAATGGCACGCGGATACGGCCAGGCCGGCAAGACGCCTGCGCCGGTCATGCCAGGGCCTCGATGCGGCGCGTGGTTTGCGGGTCGAACCAGTGCAGATGCTCGGCCGAGGCGGTGATCGGCAGCTTGTCACCGGCCTTTACGCTGGCGTGCGGTTCCAGGCGGACCACGACAGGGTGACCCGCCAGCGTGCCGTACGCGAACGCATCTGCACCGAGGGCTTCGACCACGCGCACGTCAATCAAGGCGATGGCCTCATCGGCAGAGCACGGCTCGATGTGCTCGGGGCGCAAACCCATCAGCGCGCGCTCGGGCAGGTGAAGGCCCATCGGCAGGTGGCCCAGCGTGGCGGCAGCCTCACCCTCCTTCGCACCATCCACCCGGATCTGCGTACCGCCGCCGGCATGGCGCGACACGGGCACGAGGTTCATCGGCGGCGAACCGATGAAACCCGCCACGAACGTGCTGGCCGGACGCGAGTACACCTCAAGCGGCGTGCCGATCTGCTCGACCCGCCCGCCGTTGAGCACCATCATGCGATCAGCCAACGTCATCGCTTCAACTTGATCGTGCGTGACGTAAAGACTCGTCGTGCGCAGACGGCGATGTAGATCCTTCAGCTCCAGGCGCATCTGCACGCGCAGCTTGGCATCCAGGTTGGAGAGCGGCTCGTCGAACAGGAACACGGCCGGCTCACGCACGATCGCGCGGCCCATGGCCACACGCTGGCGTTGGCCGCCCGAGAGCTGGCGCGGCTTGCGATCCAGCAGCTTGCCGAGTTCAAGAATGCCCGCCGCCTGTTCCACACGCGCCTGAATATCGCTCTTGGGCAAGCCGCGAATCTTCAGGCCGTAGGCCATGTTGTCGAACACGCTCATGTGCGGATACAGCGCGTAGTTCTGGAACACCATCGCGATATCGCGCTCGGCCGGCTCCAGTTCGTTGACGACGCGGTCGCCAATCCACACTTCACCACCGGTGATGGGCTCCAGCCCCGCCACCATGCGCAGCAGCGTGGACTTGCCGCAGCCCGACGGGCCGACGATGACGATGAACTCCCCGTCGCCGATTTCCATGTCGATGCCGTGCACGACCTGGAGGTTGGCGTAATGCTTCTGGACGTTGCGTAGCGAAAGTTTTGCCATCTTGCTTCTTTTACTTTTCGGTTTCGACGAGGCCCTTCACAAACCACCGCTGCATGCCGATCACGATTGCCGCGGGCGGCAACATGGCCAGCATCACGGTGGCCATCAGCAGGTTCCAGTCGGTGGCGGAATCGCCAGAGCGAGAGATCATTTGCGTCACGCCCAGCACGATCGGCGTCATGCTCTTTTCGGTCGTGATCAAGAGCGGCCAGAGGTACTGGTTCCAGCCGTAAATGAACTGGATCACGAACAGCGCCGCGATGCTGGTGCGCGAGAGCGGCAGCACCACATCCCAGAAGAACTTGAGCGGGCCGGCGCCATCGATGCGCGCAGCTTCCGCCAGTTCATCGGGAATGGTCAGGAAGAACTGCCGGAACAGGAACGTGGCCGTGGCCGACGCGATGATCGGAATGGTCAGGCCGAAGTAGCTGTTCAGCATGCCGAGATCCGACACCACCTTGTACGTGGGCAGGATGCGAACTTCCACCGGAAGCATCAGCGTAACGAAGATGAGCCAGAAGAACGTCTTGCGCAGCGGGAACTTGAAATAGACGATCGCGAAGGCCGAGATGATGGAGATCGCGATCTTCCCGAGCGAGATGCCCAACGCCATGATCAGGCTGTTCATCAGCATGGTGCCGACCGGCGTGGCCGAGTTGCCCATGCCCGACGTGAGCACCGTGCGGTAGTTCTCGATGAGGTGCGGACCAGGAATCAGCGTCATCGGTGCTTGCAGCACGTCTTCGGCCGTCAATGACGATGCGACGAATACAACGTACACCGGAAACGCCACGACGATCACGCCAAGGATCAGCACGACGTGGGTGAGGAAGTCCAGGAACGGACGGCGTTCAATCATGGTGCGGTTGCCCTCCTTTCAGTATTGGACTTTGCGTTCGACGTAGCGGAACTGGACGATCGTCAGCACGATCACCAAGGCCATGAGGATCACCGACTGGGCCGCCGATCCACCGATATCGAGACCGCGCACGCCGTCTTGATAGACCTTGAACACCAGCGTCTCCGTCGCCTTGAACGGCCCGCCCTGCGTGACCGAATCGATGATGGCGAAGGTGTCGAAGAACGCGTACACGACGTTCACCACCATCAGGAAGAACGTGGTGGGCGACAGCAGCGGAAAAACGATCGACCAGAAGCGCTTCCACGGCCCCGCACCGTCAATGGCCGCCGCTTCGATCAGCGACTTCGGAATGCTCTGCAGCCCCGCCAGGAAGAAGAGGAAGTTGTAGCTGATCTGCTTCCATGCCGCGATGATGACCACCAGCGTCAGCGCCTGCCCGCCGTTGAGCACGAAGTTCCAGTCCACGCCCATCTTGCGGATCACGAACGACACGATGCCCAGCGTCGGGTTGAAGAGGAAGCTCCACAGGACGCCAGCCACGGCCGGCGCAACGGCGTACGGCCAGATCAGCAGGGTCTTGTAGAACGTGGCACCACGCAGCGCGCGGTCAGCAAAGTACGCCAGCGCCAGCGAGGTGCCCAGACCCACCAGCGCGACGCCAATGGCGAACACTGCCGTGGTCTGGAACGACCCGAGGTAGGTCGGATCGTTGAAGAGATCACGAAAGTTCTCCAGCCCCACGAATTCGAGGTTGATGCCGAAGGCATCCTGGCGCAGCAGCGACTGATACAGCGCCTGCCCCGCGGGCCAGAAGAAGAACACCAGAGTAATGACGATCTGCGGGGCTACCAGCACATACGGCAGCCAGCGCGACCGAAAAACGACGCGTTTTTCCATGCGACATTCCAAAAACGCACCGCCGGCCGGTGCGAACGCACGAGGCCGGCGGTTTAGACGAGCACCGAATCGGCGCTTATTCCTTGACGGTCTTCTCGAAGCGGGCGAGCAGCTCGTTGCCGCGTGCCACAGCCGTGTCCAGCGCTTCCTTTGGCGTTTTCTTGCCGGCCCAGACGGCTTCCAGCTCTTCGTCGATCACCTGCCGGATCTGCGGGAAGTTGCCCAGACGAATGCCGCGCGACTTGTCGGTCGTCTTGACGATCATCTGCTTGACGGCCACGTCAGCGCCCGGGTTCTTGTCGTAGTAGCCGGACTTCTTGGTCAGCTCATACGCTTCCATCGTGACGGGCAGATAGCCGGTCGACTGGTGCCAGTCAGATTGGATATCCGGACGCGACAGGAACGAGAAGAACTTCGCGACGCCCTTGTACTCTTCAGACTTGTGGCCGCCCATCACCCACAGCGAAGCGCCGCCGATGATCGTGTTCTGCGGGGCACCCGGCACGCCGGCTTCGTACGGCAGCGGAGCCGGGCTGAAGGCGAACTTGGTACCCACGCCCTTGCGGATGTTCGCCAGCGCTGCCGACGAACCCGTGTGCATGGCGCACTCACCCGCAATGAACTTCGCCTTCGGCTCGTCCTTGCGGCCGGCGTAGGTGAAGTAGCCCTTCTTCTCCATGTCGAGCAGGTTCTGGATGTGCTTGATCTGCACCGGGCCATTGAAGTTCAGGCGAGCCTTTGCTCCACCAAAACCATTGTTCTCGGTCGCAAACGAAACGTTGTGCCAGGCCGAGAAGCTCTCCAGATGCACCCACGACTGCCAGTCGGTCGTGTAGCCGCAGGGCACGCCTGCGGCTTTGAGCTTGGCCGCATCGATGGCCACTTCCTGCCACGTTGCGGGCGGCTTGTTCGGGTCAAGGCCGGCCTTCTTGAAGGCGTCCTTGTTGTAATACATGATCGTCGTCGAGCTGTTGAACGGGAACGACAGCATCTCGCCCTTGTTCGACGTGTAGTAGCCAGCCACAGCAGGCACGTAGGCCTTCGGATCAAATTTCTCGCCGGCGTCCTTCATGACCTTGGCCACCGGCACGATGGCGCCCTTGGCGTTCATCATCGTCGCGGTACCCACTTCGAACACCTGCAGGATGGCCGGTGCGTTGCCGGCGCGGAATGCCGCGATGCCCGCAGCCAGCGATTCATCGTACTGGCCCTTGTAGACCGGCACGATCTTGTAGTCGGACTGGCTCGCGTTGAACTTGGCGGCGATCTCGTTCACCTTGTCGTTCAAGGCGCCTTCCATCGAATGCCACCATTGGATTTCCGTCACCGCGTACGCGCCTTGCGCAAACGTACACGCGGCCAATACTGCTGCGGCCCCCGCAATCTTCTTGATCGACATGATTTCTCCTGGTTTCGACCCGGCGGGCTCCCTCGCTCCGCCCACGGCGCGCCGACTGTATATGCACGGTCGGTCATTTTTATGACAGCGGGATGTTACTTGGCTTTCTGTCACAAAGAAATCGGGAAATCCCTCCAAGGTTTGGCTTGCAACGGCCGTTAGAATGGGTTCAAGACACTCTCTTTTGCACCCGCAGCATGCTCGCCTCGCCCACCACTCCTGCCGCTCCGGACTCGCCTGAAGCCACGCCCCTCATCGCCGAGCGACGTATTCCGCTGGCCTTGCACCAGCTCTCGGATGATGCGCTGCGCAATATCACCGGCGTCTTCACCGATGTGGACGGCACCCTCACCACGAGGGGGAAGCTTCCCGCGCAGACGTACTCGGCGCTCGAGCGCCTGCATCGCGCCGGCATCAAGGTCGTGCCGGTCACGGGCCGCTCGATTGCCTGGTGCGAAGTCATCGCGCGACTGTGGCCCGTCGATGCCGTGATCGGCGAGAACGGCGCGTTTGCGATGCGCGTCGATTCGCGCGGGCATCTGGCCACTGACTTTGTTGACGACGCGCAAACGCGCGCGCGCAATCTGGAGCGCATCCGTGAAGTCGGTGCGGAGATCAGGCGCGCCGTGCCGGGTTCTGCGCTGGCAACGGACCAGGCTTGGCACGCGGCGGATCTCGCTGTCGATCATGCGGAGCAAGTCCCGCCGCTGCCGCAACACGCCGTGCAACATATCGTCGACATCATGCGCACGCACGGCATGCATGCCACGGTCAGTTCGATTCACGTCAACGGCTGGTTCGGCAAGCACGACAAGCTGAGCGCCAGCGTGTCGCTCGCGCGCCGCGCATTCGGCCTGGACTTGCATGCCGAGCGCGACCGCTGGGTGTTCGTGGGCGACTCTGCCAACGATGCTGCAATGTTCGAGTTCTTCCCGCTCTCGGTGGGTGTGGCCAATGTGCTGGACGTGATCGATACGCTGCCCGTGCCGCCCACTTACCTCACAGAGGCCGAGGGCGGCGGCGGCTTTGCCGAAGTTGCCCAGCGCATCCTGGAAGCGCGTTCTCTGGCCCTGCCCGCGCCGCGCGCCTGACCCAGCATCCTTGCACCGCAACACAACCTGGAGGTGCGGCGTCGCTTGCCGCACACGGCACGCCGCTTGCGCCGAAATTGGGCGTTGCACCGCTTTGCACCATGTGACGGCCTCATAACGGTGCATACGGCGGCAACGCCCTTTTCACGCAACCGACAGGAGCCCTCCATGCAAACAGAGAAACTGCGCCAGCGTTTTGAACATGCGGAAAGCACCATCGCCGAACTGGCCCGGACCTGTGCCTCGCACAAGGACGTGCCCGACTCGTTGAAGCAATCGATCCAGCAACTGGACGACCAAGCTCGCCAATGCCACTCGCGCCTGGAAGGCGCTGAAGATCAGCAGACCTTCGTTGAGGCCATCGACAAGCTCGAAGCCTGCTCCGACCGCGCGAAGATGGCCTGCCAAAACGCCACCGGCAAGGTCGACCACTCCGTGGAATCTGCCGTGATGCGCGCGCATGAAGAACTGTCGCAGCTGAAGCACAAGCTGCACTAAGCGCGGCACGCATTCGCGGCACAAAAAAAGGGCGGACTCCCGTATTGGAAATCCGCCCAATCCCAATCGCCAAGCTCGACGATATTCGGTGGACTGGCCCTGCTGACAGCGCGTCAGTCGAAGCCAAGCTCCTGCAATTTGCGTGTAATGGTGTTGCGGCCGATGCCCAGGCGCGTTGCCGCCTCGACGCGGCGCCCGCGCGTGACACCAAGCGCAGCCTCCAGAATCGCCTTTTCGAAGCGACGGGTAAGCGCGTCCATCACGTCAGGCTGGCCCGCTTCAAGCATGGCCTTGGCCTCACCCGCGAGCGCACGCTCCCACCCTGCGGCGATGGATGCGCCCACTGAAGCGGTTGAGAGCAACGTATCGACCGACGGCGCAACACCATACGGTTCGCCACCGTGCGAAGGCTCGCCGATGAAGGCCTGGCGCGCCGGGGCGTCGCCCATGGCCGGCAGCATTTGCGCGTTGCCCCGCACCAGGTCGGCGGGCAAGTCCTTGGCTTCGATGGTCTGCGCCGGCGCCATCACGGTCAGCCAGTTGCAGAGGTTTTCCAGTTGCCTCACGTTGCCTGGAAACGGCAGCGTGGCGATATGTGCAAGCGCATCGTCCGACATGCGCTTGGGCTCCACGCCGAGTTCCTTAGCGCTCTTCTGCAGGAAATGGCGTGCCAGCAGCGTGATGTCTTCCGGGCGTTCACGCAGCGCCGGCAAGCGCAGACGGATCACGTTCAGGCGGTGAAACAAGTCCTCGCGGAACAGACCGTCCTTGACGCGCGTTTCAAGATTCTGGTGCGTGGCCGCGATGACGCGAACGTTGGCCTTGAGCGGGTTGTGACCGCCCACGCGATAGAAATGTCCATCCGACAGCACGCGCAGCAGCCGCGTCTGCAGATCGAACGGCATGTCGCCGATTTCGTCGAGGAACAGCGTGCCGCCCTCGGCTTGTTCGAAGCGACCGCGGCGCATGGTCTGCGCGCCCGTAAATGCGCCACGCTCATGGCCGAACAGCTCGGATTCGAGCAGGTCTTTCGGAATCGCCGCCGTATTCAGCGCGATGAAGGGGCCGCTCGCGCGCGGGCTGTGCTTATGGAGCGCCCGCGCCACCAGTTCCTTACCTGTGCCCGATTCCCCGGTGATCAGCACCGTCACGTTCGACTGCGACAGCCGCCCAATCGCGCGGAACACGTCCTGCATGGCCGGCGCCTGACCGAGAATCTCAGGCGCATCGCTCAGGCGATCGTCGATTTCCTCTTCGCGCAGGCTCTCTTCCAGCGCGCGGCGGATCAGCTCGACCGCGCGATCCACGTCAAACGGCTTGGCGAGGTATTCAAACGCGCCACCCTGGAACGCCGCCACGGCGCTGTCCAGATCCGAATACGCGGTCATGATGATGACCGGCAGCCCGGGGTGCTTGGCCTTGATGGCCTGCAGGAGATCCAGCCCCGAGCCGCCCGGCATGCGGACGTCGGAAATCAGGACTTGCGGCGTTTCTTCGTCGAGCGCATTGAGCGCGTCGCGCACGTTGGTAAAGCTGCGCGAGAGCAGGCTCTCACGCGCGAGCGCCTTCTCGAGGACCCAGCGGATGGATTGATCGTCGTCGACTATCCAGATTGGCTTCATGTGTTGGTTCGTCTGCTTGACTTCGTCTCGCCTGGGCCGTCTCGCGCTGCGTCGCTGAAGCTCAGGCGCTTCAGTGCAGCGGCACGAGAATGCGGAAATCCGTCTGGCCTGGCCTGCTCTCGCATTCGATCAGACCATCGTGCTGCTGCACGAACGTCTGCGCGAGTGTCAGGCCCAACCCACTTCCCCCCTCCCTTCCGGACACCAGCGGGAAGAAGATTCGCTCGCGGATGTCCTCCGGGATACCAGGACCGTTGTCCACTACATGCAAGTCCAATGCCAGCTTGTAAAGACGTTTTGCAATCGTAACTTTGCGTGCCACTCGGGTGCGCAGAATGATTTCGCCGTCGCCCTGCGCAATGCGAGGGCCCAGCGCATGCGCCGCGTTGTGAACGATGTTGAGCACGGCCTGGATGAGCTGCTCCTTGTCGCCTCGGAATTCCGGCAGGCTCGCGTCGTAGTCGCGCACGATCCGCAAGCCCTGCGGAAATTCCGCCAGCACCACCGAGCGCACACGCTCCAGCACCTCGTGGATGTTCACATCGCCCACGATATGTGGATGCCGGTGCGGCTCCAGCAGGCGGTCGACCAGCGTCTGCAACCGGTCGGATTCCTTGATGATCACCTGTGTGTACTCGCGCAGCGAGCGCTCGGGCAGCTCGAACTCCAGCAACTGGGCCGCGCCGCGAATGCCGCCCAACGGGTTCTTGATCTCATGCGCAAGGTTGCGGATCAGTTCTTTGTTGGCGGAGGTCAGGTCGAGCAGACGCTCTTCTCGCTCGCTGCGGATCTTCTGCTCGTTGGGCAGCAGCTCGAGCAGCACCGAACCGGGCGCAAAGTCGAGCGCCCCCACCACGGCGTGCGCGTGCAGCGGCTCATGACCCACACGGTCGAGCGAGACGTCGCGCCGCTTGGCGTCGAACTGACGCGCTGCCACGGTGGCGATCATCTCGGCCAGCTCCGACGGATCGGCAAACAGCTCGTACAGCGACATCTCCACCAACTGGCGGCGGGACACGGCCAGTGCGGCTTCAGCGGCAGGATTGGCGTAGAAAACCGTCAGCGCCGGATGGCGGACGAAGAGGATGGGATTGGGCACCGCATCGAGCCCAGGGAACGACGGCGGTGCACCATGTGAGAACGGAATCAGCGGCGGCCCGTCGATGGGCTCGCCTACGGAGACTTCCAGCCCGGCGGCGGAGGCTGACGGCGCGGATGGCGTCGTCTGTTCCTGTTCATCGCGGCGTGCCGCTTTGCGGATCAGTCGACGCATGGTTCATCTAGTCCTTGAGGTTGCCCAGCTCCCGGCGGATGGAATCGACATTGGCCTGGCTGCGCTCGATGTCGCCCTTCAACTGCGCGGTGCGGTCCAGATACTTCTGATAGTTACGTTCGTTGCCCTGGCGCTCGGGCTGACCGTTGTTGTATTCGGTCTTCAACGCCTGGAGCTTGCGCTCCTCGTCTGCCAGCTCGGCCTCCAGCACCTGGCGGCGTTCGCCATCACGTGCCTTCTGCGTGGCGTTGTCCACGCGGGGGAAACCGCCGCCTGCATTGTTTTGAGCCGGTGCGGGCGCGGCTCCTGCACTGCGCGGGCTGCGTGTACCGGGGACGGTCACCACATCGGGCAGCGTCAACTTCTTGCAGCCTTTCACGTTGCCGCTGTTGCGGTACTCCGGCACGCCATTCGGGCCGGTGCACAGATAGACATCATCGGCGTACGCGGGCGCCTGCACGGACAGCGTGGCAAACACCGCCGCAGCCGCGGCAAACAGTCCGGATGCGATGCGTGGGGAAGGACGGAACATGAATGGAACCTGGCGGATACGTCGATCGGGCGCCGGAGTCCGGCGGACGCTCATTCTAGCCACAAAACTCCGCTCATAAAAAGGAAGGGCGACCTGCGCCGCCCTTCCTCTCACAACCGTCTCTTCGCCCCGACACATTGCCCGGGGCGCTCACAGATTACAGCGAGTAGTACATCTCGAACTCGAGCGGGTGAGTCGTCATGCGGAAGCGCGTGACTTCTTCCATCTTCAGTTCGATGTAGGCGTCCAGCATGGCGTTGGAGAACACACCACCGCGGGTCAGGAACTCGCGATCCTTGTCCAGGTACTCGAGGGCCTGATCCAGGCTCGAGCACACGGTCGGGATCTTTGCGTCTTCTTCCGGCGGCAGGTCGTACAGGTTCTTGTCTGCGGCTTCGCCCGGGTGGATCTTGTTCTGCACGCCATCCAGACCGGCCATCATCAGTGCCGAGAAGCCCAGGTACGGGTTCATCAGCGGATCCGGGAAGCGCGTTTCGATACGACGACCCTTCGGGTTCGCAACGTACGGAATACGGATCGAAGCCGAGCGGTTGCGTGCCGAGTAAGCCAGCTTGACCGGAGCTTCGAAGCCCGGCACCAGACGCTTGTACGAGTTCGTACCCGGGTTAGTGATGGCGTTCAGCGCGCGAGCGTGCTTGATGATGCCGCCGATGTAGTACAGCGCGAATTCCGACAGACCGGCGTAGCCGTTGCCTGCGAACAGGTTCTGGCCGTCCTTCCAGATCGACTGGTGAACGTGCATGCCCGAACCGTTGTCGCCCACGACCGGCTTCGGCATGAACGTTGCGGTCTTGCCGTAGGTGTGTGCGACGTTCTGGATCACGTACTTTTGCAGTTGGGTCCAGTCGGCGCGTTGCACCAGCGTGCTGAACTTCGTGCCGATTTCGTTCTGGCCTTGGCCTGCCACTTCGTGGTGATGCACTTCAACCGGAATGCCCAGCGATTCCAGGATCAGGCACATTTCCGAGCGCATGTCTTGGAACGTGTCGATCGGAGCAACCGGGAAGTAGCCGCCCTTCTTGCCCGGACGGTGACCCGAATTGCCGTGCTCGAACTCCTTGCCCGACGACCACGGAGCTTCTTCGGAATCGATCTTCACGAAGCAACCCTGCATGTCGATGTTCCAGGTCACGCCGTCGAAGATGAAGAATTCGGGTTCCGGGCCAAAGTAGGCGGTGTCGCCCAGGCCGGTGCTCTTCAGGTAGGCCTCGGCACGCTTGGCGATCGAGCGCGGGTCGCGGTCGTAGCCCTTGCCATCCGACGGCTCGACCACGTCGCAGGTCAGGACCAGGGTCGGCTCTTCGTAGAACGGGTCGACGTGCGCGGTGTTTGCATCCGGCACGAGCAGCATGTCCGACGCTTCGATGCCCTTCCAGCCGGCGATCGACGAGCCGTCGAAAGCGTGGCCGCTTTCGAACTTGTCTTCGTCGAAGTGCGAAACGGGGACCGAGACGTGCTGCTCCTTACCCTTGGTATCGGTGAAGCGGAAATCGACGAACTTGACGTCGTTTTCCTTCACGAGCTTCATCACGTCTGCAATGCTTTGGGACATGCCATTCTCCTGGTAGCGCAATAACGCAAAGTATTGTGAGCCGGTTGTGTGACGGATCGCTGCACATCGGCCGCAATTCGTCCTCACTCCGAAACATCTTCTTTCCAGCAAGGTCGTCCGACATGAACGGACGCCCCCGAAAAAGACCGCGGGAATCTTAGCAGAAACTATGCCAATTCCGGTCCGACATCGGGCACGCACTCCCGCAAACAGTGCAGCGCCGCGCCAGCCCATGCCTGACACGGTGCGCGCGTCCCGGCAATCCGGCCGGCCCCATGTTCGCGCTGCCCCGCTGAAGGAGCTAACGCTGTCCAAGCAGCATAGTCAACGCACACAAACAGTGCATATCACCCCAAGCAGCACTATTTGTGTGCACAAAGACGGTGCGCGCACCATCTCGGGGATTTTTACCCGCGCCATGTGACGGCGGCGCTAGAATGGTCACTTACTCTTTCACTGGCTCCTGCCCATCATGACTGCCACCACGCTGACCCGCGAGTCCCTGCTCGAGGCTGCTGCCGCCCGCCGCGAGGCAGACCAACTGCCGTACTTCGGCGCACTGTCGCCGCAAGAGGCTGCCGCCCTATTGGCCGCCGACCCGCAGGCTCGTCTCGTGGACGTGCGCACGCGCGCCGAGCTCGACTGGGTCGGCACGCCGGACATCTCGCCAAGCCAGTTCGTGCATGTGGAATGGAATCAGTATCCGGGCGGCGTACGCAACGCCAACTTTCTGAGCGCGCTGGAAGCTGCCGTTCCAAAAGATGTGCCGGTGCTCTTCCTGTGCCGCAGCGCCGCGCGCTCCAAGCACGCGGCGGCAGCGGCTGCGCAAGCAGGCTATGCGGCAGCGATGGATGTGCTGGAAGGTTTTGAGGGCGCCAAAGACACCGAAGGCCATCGCAAGACCGTGGAGGGCTGGTGCTTCCGGGGCCTGCCCTGGCACGGCGCCTGAGGTACGCTGCTGGGCGTCAGGACGCCGTGGGGGCGTCCGCCTCGAAAATCTCGCCACCCAGCGCCAACGCGCCCTCTCGCAACAACAGATAGGCGCGCGACACAGCGTCCGGTGAGCCCTTAACGCCCAGGTCGATGTGCGAGCGGGCATAGCGCTCGCCGCGCGCTGCATCGCCCACACTGGGCAGACTGAAGACTTTCACCCCATCGAACTCAGCTTCGATGCGCTCCATCAGCGGCGTGAGCCGCGACTCCGGCAAGCCGAACACCAGGAACGAGCGCTCCTCACGCGGCGCGCGGTGGAATTGATCGGCGTAATAGGTGTCAAGCACCCACTCCATCATCGGCCACGCCATCACCGGAAAACCCGGCATGAAATGGTGATGCGCCACCGAGAATCCGGGGATACGGTTGTAGCTGTTCGGGATGATGCGCGCGCCCAGCGGAAATTCACCCATCTTGAAGCGGTGCTGGTTTTCAGGCGTGGAGACATCGGCCTTGACCGGGTCACCGTTGGCCGACTCTGAAATACGCAACGTGATCTGCTCGCGCGCTTCCGGATGCAGCTCCAATGGCACGCCCAGCGCAGCAGCGGCGCATTGGCGTGTATGGTCATCGGGTGTTGCGCCGATGCCCCCAGTGCAGAACACTACGTCATCGCTGGCGAACGTACGCTTGAGTACGCTCGTGATGCGCGCGGGCTGATCGCCGACGTACTCGGCCCACTCCAATGCCAGGCCACGCTCGCCGAGCACTTCGATCAGCTTGCGCAGGTGCTTGTCTTCGCGGCGGCCGGAGAGAATCTCGTCGCCGATGATGATCATGCCGAAAGCCATGTCAGTTCCGATGGTTCCTGATTATTCGCGAGGTAGTTCAATGGTAGTGACTTCGATCACGCTGGCCTCGACCATGCGCGCGGGCGGCGCTTCAGCGCGAAGGCGCGTGAGCGCACGTAAGCAGAAATGACCGAACCACAGTGCCGAGAAAATGAAGATCAGCACATACAACCAGATGACGGCGATGGCGATGATCGGGAACAACACAATCGTCACCACCGACGATACCCACAGCAGCGTGGGCGCCGAGCCCAACATGCCAACGGCCACGCCGATACCCAGAAGCGGCAGCCGGTAGCGCTGCATGATCGCACGACGCTCTTCGGCCGTCGCGTGGTCAGCCAACGCGTCGTACGTCATCAACCGGTACGTGAGCCAACCCCACAACAAGGGTGGAATCAGTGCAAAAAACGGGGGAATCAGCCACAGCGGCAGCGTGACGACGGCCACCAGGATGACCACAAGCGTGCATAGCAGCGCATGCGTCAGGCTGCCCAACACCGAGCCGCCCTTGCGACGCTCCAACTGTGGATAGCTGCGATCAAGAAAACGCATGACCACCGGCACGGACGCCACGCTCACCAGCACCAGGATCGACACGACAATCACCGGCACCAGCAAGGTGATCACCAGCAGCGGCGCGATGGCCGACCACAACCCGGCCATGCCGATGGCGTTGAGGCCGCTCTTGATCCAGCCCATGAAGGCCCAGCCTTCCACGGCGTTGCGGGCTATGCCGTTCATGGCATCCCAGCCGAAATACAGCACCCCGCCCCAGACAACGACAGCCACGACGAACGGCATGACGGTCAGGAACAGCATGCGCGGATGCAGTTGCGAGAGCAGCGCCCGGCCAAATGAGCGAATCAGGTCGTTCATGCAGAAATCGGGAATTCAGGGAGCGAACAGCCTAGCACAGCGCGCAGAAACGACGCCGGCGCCGCCGCACGTGCGCTTTACGCTCGGCCGAACAAGCGCTTGAGGCCGAGCCACTGTTGACGCAGCACGCCGCGTCCGTAGTCTCGCGAGCGCCCTTGCGGTGCGGGAAGTTGATCACGGATACCGGTGGCGTGGTACTCCGGCGAGAAGATGGCGGTGCCGAACAGCATGTCCCACCACGGGAACAGCACGCCAAAATTGCAGCCACCCAGCACGCCGGGCTTCCCCGGCAGCTCATGCCCCAGCCCGATGGCGTGATGCATCCGATGAAAGCGCGGCGAGATCAGCAGCCGGTCGCCCAGCCAGCCAAAATGCAACCGCACGTTGGCGTGCTGCAGGCTTTGCAGCAACTGCGAAATGGCGACCAGCAGCACGTACTGCGAGGGCTCTACCCCAATGACCAGTGCCGCAACGGCAAACACCGCGCCGCGCAGCACATCGTCGAGGATGTGGTTGCGGTCATCAGACCACAGCGTCATCTGTTGCTGGCTGTGATGCAGCGAATGCAGGTTCCACCACCAGTGAAATTTGTGCGAGAGGCGGTGATACCAGTAGTCGAGCAAGTCGAACATCACCAGATAGATCAGAAAGCTGACGATGGAAACCGACGTGACGCCTGGCCACCAGTCTTCCACGTTCAAATGCGCCCAGCCCCAGAAGCGCAGCTTGCCGTCGAGGTGGTCGATCAGCGGCTGCAGCGTGAAGAACAGCAGCAGCGGAAAGAATCCCAGGCGGTGAAACAGCGTGTAGAAGATGTCGGCGCGCACGGCCTTGCGGTCGTGCATCGGCTCCACCGGGCGCCAGCGCTCCAGCGGGCGGAAGATCAACAGCAGCACTGCAATCTGCACCAGCCCCATCAGCAGCCATTCGGTGCCCGGGTACGCATCTTCAACGTAACCACCCAGGCCGATGGCATAGGTGATCGGCATCACGACGTGCTGGAAGAGCACATCCTGGGCTTGCGTGAAGGTGTCGGCAATCCAGTCAAACATGTCAGCGGGCCGCCGTGTGTGCCGGGTGAGCAGCAAACCAGGCTTTGTACTGCGGATGATCACGCAGCGTGGCAAAGCAGAAACCCTTGCGCTCCAGACCGGTGATCAGCGGCTCCAGATCCGCTGGCGCCCACGCATCCTTACGCGACCAGATGCCCAGATGCGCCATGGTGATGTCGCCGTCGCGCAGACTGGACAGTGCCTTCTGCAACAGCGCATCGTTCGGGTAACGCTCGGACGGCAACTCATCGCCCAGAAAACCGGCGGACGCCCATGCCACGTGGGCAAACCCGCATTGCTTGGCCCAGGCCTCGGTCGTTGCCGAAAGATGCCCACCCGGCGCGCGCCACAGCGGGTCCATCGGCTGACCGGTCATGGCCTTGAAGCGCTCGGCGCTGTGTTTCAGTTCCGCACAGAATTCAGGCTCGCCCCACACGACATTACGGCCGCCCTGCTCGCCAAACTGCGGGCGGAAGCGGACCTTGCCCACGCCCGCCTCGCCCTTGTAGTAGACGTGGTCGAAGGTGTGCGTACCGAAGGCGTGACCATCGGCAGCAAGCGATTTCCAATACGGCGCCCAGCCGTCATCCAGCGTGCTGTCGCCGTGGATGGTCTTCTCGTTGGCAAGGAAGAACGTGGCGTGGATGCGATGGCGGCGCAGCGTGTCGGCAATCAACTGCGCCTGGCTCATGCTGCCTGTGTCGAACGTCAAATAGACGGTGCCTTTGCACGCGCCGGCATTCACCCCACCGGGCGCAGCCGTGGCCAACGCGCACAAACCCAGCGCCGCCGTAGCAGCGACCGTGCGCAACATCGACAGGCCGGATTTCATCGTCGCAATACTCAAATCAGGGGAGCGCGTGTGCGGAAGTAAATGCCATGGGGCGAGCGCCCCACCTTGATCTCTTCCACCACCTTGCGGCTTGCCACGTCGACGATCGCCACGCGCTTGGCCCAGCGGCAGGTCACCCACAGCTGTTTGCCGTCGGCGGTCAATTCCATGTCATCGGGGCCAGGCGGCAGGCCGGTAATGTCGCCCACCTTGGTCAGCGTTTGCTGATCAATGATGCTGATCGTGCCCGACACGCGGTTCGACAGGAACAGGTGACGCTTGTCGCCCAGCGCGCGGAAGTTGTGCGCGCCCTTGCCGGTCGGGATGCGCTTGACGCTGGTGCGGTTGTGCCAGTCGATCACCTCGACGTAATCCGCGCCGGTCATGCCCACCAGCAGGTATTTCTGGTCAGTCGTGACCCACACGCCGGCCGGTGCAGAGCCAATGGTCATGCGCCACATCACGTTCTGCGTAGGCAAATCGATGGCCATTACCTCGTTGGAATCCTGCAGGGTGATGAACGCGATCTTGCTGTCGGCGGTGAAGGCAATGTGGCTGGGCGTCTTGGCTGCCGGAATTTGCTTGGCGATGGTCAGCGCGTGGCCGTCCCAACGGTAAATGTCAACGCGATCCAAACGGTTGCCGGTCGTCAGAAACCATTTCTGGTCCGGCGAGAAGCCGATCTGGTATGGGTCGTCGATGTGCGGAACACGCTGCTGAATCTTGCCGGTCACGGGATCGAGGAATACCAGCTCGTTGCCGACGGCGTTGGCGACGATCAACGATTTTTCGTCTGGCGTCGCGATCAGGTGGTGCGGCTCTTTGCCGATCGGAAACGTCTCCAGCACCTTGCGGGTGTCTTTATCGATCAAAGAGACGCTTGCGTCGCCCGAATTGAGCACGGTGACGACTTCAGCACGCGCCGCATGCGCTGCCATCAAAGCAGCGGCCGAAAGGATAAGCGTGGAAAACCAACGGGAGGCAAACGAGGCGCGCAAGGCAGACATATCGAGAAGATTCAGCAACTTAGCCAGCCATTTTAACGCTCGCATTTACGCCATCGCTGACACAAATCAAAAAAAGAAAGCGGGAACTTTCCCCGCTCCCGACAACGCATTCCAGCTATCGCTGCATTGATTCCCACACCTTCTGCAGCCGCTTGACCGACATCGGCACCGGCGTGCGCAGCTCCTGTGCAAACAGGGCGATGCGCAACTCCTCCAGCATCCAGCGGAATTCCTCCATGCGTGGGTCGTTGCCGCCCTGCCCTTGCACACGCAAGGCCTTTTCCGCGCGTTGGTATTGCTGGATAAGCGGCGCCATCTCCTGCATGCGCTGCGTGTCGCGGGCGGGGTCGGCCTTGAGCTTGTCGATGCGCAGGGCGATGCCCTTCAGGTAACGCGGGAAATGCGTTAATTGCGCGTACGGCGTCGCCTCGATAAAGCGCTTGTGCATCAGCGTCTTGAGCTGCGCGTCGATATCGGCGGTGGCGGCGGCAAACGGCTTGGCGATCTGCAGCTTGCGCGGCAGTTGCGCATATTCGGCAAGGATGGCGCCGACCAGCCGCGCAATCTCCTGTGCCAGCAACGTCAGGCGCGCGCGGCTTTCGTCCTTGCGGGCACCGAAGCTGGCGTCATCGGTGGGCAGCGGGTCTTGCAGGCAGGCGCGCTCCAGCGTGGCATCCAGGATCTGGTCGCGCAAATCGTCCTGCGTGCCGAGGTTCATGAACTGGATCGCCATCTGCGACAGGCCCGGGATGTTCTTTTCCAGGTACTTCAACGGCTCGCGCAGCTGAATTGCAAACAACCGCCGCAAGCCCAGGCGATGGATGCGCGTGGCTTCCGCCGGATCATCGAAGACTTCCACATCGCAGTGATCACCGGCATCAACGAGTGCCGGATACCCGAACAGCGTCTGGTTGCCTTTGCGGACCTCCAGCAGTTCCGGCAACTGGCCAAAGCTCCATGTCGTCAGGCCCGAGTAAAGCGCGGCGTTTGACGGCGCTTCCGACTTGCCCGCCTTGCCGGGCCTCGCACTGTCGCTCTGGATTCCGGCCACGGCAGCGTCCTGCGCGGCGATCGACTGGAATGTCTGCTGCGCGCGTCCGCCCAGCTCCGCGCGCAACTGGGCCAGATTGCGGCCCATGTCGAGCTGGCGGCCGTGCTCGTCGATCACCTTGAAATTCATGAAGTGATGCGCGGGCAGCGTTTCGAGCTTGAAATCGGCACGCTTGAGCGCGATGCCGGTCTGCTCGCGCACGTCGGCGATCAAGCGGTCGAGCAGGTCGCCATCGCCCAACCGCACGCGCGAGACGAACCCTGCGGCGTAGTCCGGCAGCGGCACGCAATGGCGACGCAGCTTCTGCGGCAGGCTCTTCAGGAGCAGATGCACCTTCTCCTTGAGCATGCCCGGCACCAGCCATTCGGTGCGCTGCACGGGCACCTGGTTGAGCGCATACAGCGGCACGGTGAGCGTTACGCCGTCGCGCGGACTGCCGGGCTCGAAGTGGTACGTCAGCCCCATGTCGATACCGGCAATGGGCAGCACCTTCGGGAACAGGTCAGTCGTGATGCCGGCCGCTTCGTGCCGCATCAGGTCATCGCGATTCAGGTACAGCAGCTTCTGGCCGCTTTTGCCGCCCGCGCTGGCGGCTTCGGCATACCAGCGTTCGAACGATACGGTGTTGTAGATGTCCGCCGGAATCTGGCTGTCGTAGAACGCGTAGATCAGTTCGTCGTCCACCAGCACGTCTTGTCGGCGTGACTTGTGTTCGAGGTTTTCGATCTCGCGCACCAGGCGCTGGTTGTGCGTGAAGAACGGCAGACGCGTTTCGAACTCGCCATCGACCAGCGCGCGGCGGATGAACATCTCGCGCGCTTCCTTCGGCTGCATCGGCCCGAAGTGCACACGGCGCTGCTGATAGACCGGCAGGCCGTACAACGTGCCGCGCTCAAAGGCCATCACCTGCCCGGCCTTCTTTTCCCAGTGCGGATCGCTCCACGACACCTTCAACAGGTGCGCGCCGACCTTCTCCACCCATTCCGGTTCGATGCGTGCCAGCGTGCGGCCGAACAGGCGGCTGGTCTCGATCAGTTCGCCACCCACGACCCACTTGCCCGCCTTGCGCGCAATGACCGACCCCGGCCAGAGGAAGAACTTGATACCGCGCGCGCCGAGGTATTCGCGGCCTTTCCCATCCGCCTCTTCAATACGCACACCGATATTGCCGAGCAGCCCCGTCAGCAGCGCCAGGTGCAACTGCTCATACGTCGGATCGGATTCGTTGAGTTTCCAGCCCTGCTCCGCCACCGTGGTGTGCAACTGCGAATGCACGTCGCGCCACTCCCGCAACCGCACGTGCGACAGGAAGTGCGAGCGGCACTGATCCTGCAGCTGCTTGTTCGACTTCTTGTGTGCGACAGCCTCTTCAAACCACTTCCACAGCTTCACCCAGCCGAGGAACTCCGATTTCTCATCGGCAAACTGGCGATGCGCCTGATCAGCCTGCTGTTGCAGTTCTTGCGGACGCTCGCGCGGGTCTTGCACGGACAAGGCGCTCGCGATGATCAACATCTCGCGCAGGCACTGGTGGTCGCGGCCAGCCAGGATCATCCGAGCCACGCGCGGGTCCAGCGGCAGACGGGCGACCTGCTTGCCCAGCGGCGTCAGCGCGTTTTCATCGTCGACAGCACCGAGTTCCTGCAAGAGCTGATAGCCGTCTGCAATCGCGCGGCCCAGCGGCGGCTCGATGAAGGGAAACTGCTCGACATCCGTCAGCCGCAGCGCCTTCATGCGCAGGATGACCGCGGCCAGCGACGAACGCAGGATTTCCGGATCGGTAAAACGCGGCCGCGCAATGAAATCCGCCTCGTCATACAGGCGGATGCACACGCCATCGGCCACCCGGCCGCAACGACCGGCGCGCTGGTTGGCCGCGGCCTGCGACACCGGCTCGATCTGCAGTTGCTCGACCTTGTTGCGATACGAATAGCGCTTCACGCGCGCCAGCCCCGTATCGACCACGTAGCGAATGCCCGGGACCGTCAGCGAAGTCTCGGCCACGTTGGTCGCCAGCACGATGCGCCGCGCGTTGGACGGCCGGAACACACGTTCCTGCTCCTGCACGGACAAGCGCGCAAACAACGGCAGGATCTCGGTATGCGCCGGATGGTGCTTGCGCAGCGCCTCGGCCGCCTCGCGAATCTCGCGCTCGCCGGGCAGGAAGATGAGCACATCGCCCGAGCCTTCGCGGGCGAGCTCGTCCACCGCATCGACAAGGGCTTCGTAAAGATCGCGCTCCTTGTCTTTCTCGTCGCGCTGGATCGGGCGGTAGCGCACTTCGACCGGATACAACCGGCCGCTGACTTCAATGACGGGCGCCGGCCCCTTGGGGCCCGCAAAGTGCTCGGCAAACCGCTGCGCGTCGATGGTCGCCGAGGTGATGATCACCTTCAGGTCAGGCCGGCGCGGCAGAAGCTGCTTCAGGTATCCGATCAGGAAATCGATGTTGAGGCTGCGTTCATGCGCCTCGTCAATGATGATCGTGTCGTAGGCGCGCAGCAGCGGATCGTTCTGCGTCTCGGCCAGCAAGATGCCGTCGGTCATCAGCTTGACCGATGCACCCGCCGACAGCGTGTCGTTGAAGCGCACCTGGAAGCCCACGTGCTCGCCCACCGGCGTGCCGATTTCCTGCGCGATGCGCTTGGCGGTAGACGTTGCGGCAATCCGGCGCGGCTGCGTATGGCCGATCAGCCCGGTACCGCCCGCGCCAATGCCTCGCCCGATCGACAGGCAGATCTTCGGCAACTGCGTGGTCTTGCCTGAGCCGGTCTCGCCCGAGACGATCACCACCTGGTTGGCGGCGATGGCCTGGGCGATCTCGTCGCGCCGGGCCGACACGGGCAGCGCTTCAGGAAACGTAATCGGGGGGACGCGGTTGGCACGTGCGCGGCGAGCCTCCAGCGCCGCGGCCAGTTCTTCCGGCGTGGGCTTTTGGCGGCGCTGCGGACGACCATTGCCGCCCGGCTTGCGCTCGGGCGGCGGCGTGTCTTTCGGCGATTTCGGGGAAGGCGCCGCCGGGCGTGGCCGGGGCGGCTGGGCGTGGGAATCTGACATCGGGCGGGATTATAATCCGCGCATCTTTCCTACGCCGGCCCGCGCCCCGTGCCGCTTTTCCTCCTCCGTCCGTGACCGCTCGCTCCTCCGCCCCCGCCTCCGGCGTTTCGCTGGCGGCGCACACGCCCGCCCCAGTCGACGTCGCGCCGATTCCGCCCACGCCCGAACAGCAGCAGTTTGTGGACTGGCTGCGCGAGGTGGCGCCTTACATTCATTCCTTCCGCGACAAGACGTTCGTGATCGGCTTTGGCGGCGAGCTGGTCCAGGCCGGCATGCTGGGCGCACTCGTCAACGACGTCGCGCTATTGCATGCGATGGGCATGCGCATCGTGCTCGTGCACGGCTCGCGCCCGCAGGTGGAAGAACAGCTTGCCCTGCGCAACGTGAAAACCCAGTTCGTGGATGGCGTACGCGTAACGGACGCAGCCGCGCTGGAATCCGCCAAGGAGGCTTCCGGCGAACTGCGCCTGGATATCGAAGCCGCCTTCAGCCAGGGCCTGCCCAACACACCGATGGCCGGCGCGCGCATGTCGGTGGTGTCTGGCAACTTCGTGACAGCGCGGCCGGTGGGCATCGTCAACGGCGTGGACTTCCAGCACACGGGGCTGGTGCGCAAGATCGATGCGGAGTCGATCCAGCATTCCCTGTCCAACCGCAAGATCGTGCTGCTCTCGCCGCTAGGCTTTTCGCCGACGGGCCAGGCGTTCAACCTGTCGATGGAAGACGTGGCCGCCAACACCGCCACGGCGCTTAAGGCCGACAAGCTCATCTTCATCACGGAGCTGCCCGGCATCATGGACCGCGTGGGCAAGCTGCAGCAGGACCTGTCGATGGAAACAGCGATCGAGCGCCTGCGCGACGGCAGCCTGTCGCACGACACGGCTTATTACCTGCAGCACATCGTCAAGGCGATGCGCGGCGGCGTGCGCCGGGCACACGTGATTCCGTTCGCGCTGGACGGCAGCATCCTGCTGGAGCTGTTCCTGCACGATGGCGTGGGCACCATGGTTTCGCACACCGATCTGGAATATCTGCGCGACGCCACACTGGACGACGTGGGCGGCATCGTCTCGCTCATCGAGCCGCTGGAAGCCGACGGCACGCTGGTGCCGCGCGAACGCCGGCTGCTGGAGCGCGATATCGCCAACTTCTCGGTCATCGAGCACGACGGCATCATCTTTGGCTGTGTCGCGCTGTATCCGTACCCGAAGGACGGCATGGCCGAAATGGCCTGCCTGATCGTCTCCCCAGACAGCCAGGGCACCGGCGACGGCGAGCGCCTGCTCAAGCACACAGAAGTGCGCGCCCGTGCGCTGGGCCTCAGGCGGTTGTTCGTCCTCACGACTCGGACGGAACACTGGTTCCTCAAGCGTGGCTTCGTGCGCGCGAGCGTGGACGATCTGCCGGAAGACCGCCGCAAGCTGTACAACTGGCAGCGGCGATCGATGGTGCTGATGAAGAAGCTCTAAACCCTTGGCGCGCGTCGTGGAATCCTAGCCCGGCGGCGCGCGGCCTTTACAATAGCGGCACCTGCGTCGCGCTCGAGCGGCGCTCCCGCCACACAAGAGGAATCCCCATGGCCCGCATGGTCCACTGCGTCAAGCTCAACAAGGAAGCCGAAGGTCTCGACTTCCCGCCCCTGCCCGGCGAACTGGGCAAGAAACTCTGGCAAAGCGTCTCGAAGGAAGCCTGGGCCGGCTGGCTCAAGCACCAGACCATGCTGATCAACGAAAACCGCCTGAACATGGCGGACTCGCGCGCACGCCAGTACCTGCTCAAGCAGACCGAGAAGTACTTTTTTGGCGATGGTGCAGACGAAGCCGCCGGCTACGTGCCGCCGCCCTCGGCCTAATCGGCCGTTGCCAATAAAAAGCCGTTCAGCGCAAAACTGAACGGCTTTTTGTTTGGGCAATGCCGACTCAACGCGCCGCAACGACCACAAAAAAAGCCGCCCATTTGCATGGGCAGCCTTTCGACAATGCGCGAACAGCGATCAGAAATCGCGACGCTGCACACCCGCTTCGGTCCCCAGCAGCAGCACATTGGCGCCGCGCTTGGCAAACAGGCCGACTGTCACCACGCCCGGAATATCGTTGACGATCGATTCCAGGCCCTTCGGATCGGCAATGCGCAGGCCCACCACGTCGATGATCACGTTGCCGTTATCGGTCTTGTAGATCTGGCCTTCTTTCGTCATGCGCAGACGCGGTTGACCGCCCAGCCCAGCAAGTTGGCGGGCCACGGCCGCACGTGCCATCGGCACCACTTCCACCGGCAACGGGAACGCACCCATCGTTTCAACCAGCTTGCTGCCATCGGCGATGCAGACAAACACGCTGGCGACCGACGCGACGATCTTCTCGCGTGTGAGCGCACCGCCGCCGCCCTTGATCATGGCGCCCGAGGCGTCGATCTCGTCAGCGCCGTCCACGTACACGGGAATGGCATCGACCTCATTCAGATCGAGCACCGTGAAGCCGTGCCCCTGCAGGCGGCGCGTCGAAGCTTCGGAACTGGACACCGCGCCGGCAAAGCGCGCCTTGTGCGGCGCCATGGCGTCGATGAACAGGTTGGCGGTCGAGCCGGTGCCGACACCCAGCACGGCGCCCTCGGGCACGTTGGCCAATACGTAATCTGCTGCGGCCTGCGCCACCAGCGCCTTCAGTTCATCCTGCGTCATCGCAAAAACTCGGTCGGGATCGGAAAACCCGGTAGTGTACCGGATCAATGCGATGGCTCTCGGCCGGCTGGCGGAGGCAAACCTGCGGAGTACAATCGATTCACCTTTCCACCTCCAGCGAAACGCTGGAACGCACTTCGGACTCGCTTCATGACTCAGCTCGATCAACTCAAGCAGTTCACCACCGTCGTCGCCGACACGGGCGATTTCCAGGCCATGCGCGCCTTCGCGCCGCACGATGCGACGACCAATCCGTCGCTGATTCTCAAGGCCGTGCAGAAGGCCGAGTACCGTCCGCTGCTGGAACAAGCCGTGCGTGACGCCCGCAGCGACAGCGTGGAGGACATCATCGATGCCGTGCTCGTGGCATTCGGCTGCGAAATCCTGTCGATCATCCCGGGCCGCGTGTCGACCGAAGTCGATGCGCGCCTGTCGTTCGACACCGAGGCGACGGTCGCCAAGGCCAAGCATCTGATTGCGCTGTACGAGGCGCGTGGCGTGGCGCGCGAGCGCGTGCTGATCAAGATCGCGTCGACGTGGGAAGGCATTCGCGCAGCGGATCAACTCCGCGCCGAAGGCATTCGCTGCAACATGACGCTGCTGTTCTCGCTGGCCCAGGCCGTGGCGTGCGCGGAAGCAGGTGTGCAGCTCATCTCGCCGTTCGTCGGCCGTATCTACGACTGGTACAAGAAGGACGCCGGCGCAAACTGGGACCCGATCGCACAAGGCGGCGCGAACGACCCCGGCGTGCAGTCCGTCCTGCGCATCTACAACTACTACAAGAAGTTCGACTACCCGACCGAAGTGATGGGCGCGAGCTTCCGCAACATCTCGCAGATCGTTGAACTGGCCGGCTGCGACCTCCTGACCATCAGCCCCGATTTGCTCGCCCAGCTGCAGCAGTCCGACGCGCCCGTCGAACGCAAGCTCTCTCCGGACAATGCCAACGCCGCCAACATCGTGCGGCTGCCGGCTGACGAGCAATCGTTCCGCTGGCACATGAACGCCGATGCCATGGCCACCGAAAAGTTGGCCGAAGGCATCCGCCTGTTTGCGGCGGACGCGGTCAAGTTGGAAGCGTTGATTGAGCCGCTGCGCGTGGCAGCGTAAGAAGAACGCCGCGCCTTATTCCAGCATGGCGGGCAAGCAGACGCCCGCCCGCTGGTGGATCACCAGGTCGGCCGTTGCATCCAGCGCGCTCGGCTCCGGATTCACGACGATCACCTTAGCGCCGTGGTCCTTTGCCAACCCCGGCAGCCCGGCCGCCGGATACACCATGCCGGACGTGCCAACCACCAGGCATACGTCACACGTGTTGGCTGCCTCTTCAGCGCGGTAGTTCGCCACGAGGGGCAGCTGCTCGCCAAACCAAACGACACCGGGGCGCAACATCGCGCCGCACGTCGCACAACGCGGCGGCCTGCCCTGCTCGGCGGTGGCGATATCGCATTTGCCGCAGCCACCCAACCACTTGTTGGCAAACAGGTTGCCGTGCAGTTCGATCACCCCTTCGCTGCCGGCGCGCTGGTGCAAACCATCGACGTTCTGCGTGACGAGCGTCACCCTCTTGCGCTTGGCCAGTGCGGCAATCGCCAGATGGGCGGGATTCGGCTGCGCCTGCAGCACGCGCTCGCGGCGCTCCTGATACCAGTCCCACACCGTGCGCGGGTGCTTGCGGTACGCGGCCTCGGTGGCCATGTCTTCGGGGTTGAACCGCGACCACAGGCCAGTCAGCGCATCACGGAAGGTAGGCACGCCGGATTCTGCTGAGACGCCAGCGCCCGTCAGCACCATAACGCGCTGGGCGGCCTCGACCCAGGCACGGGCCTGGGCCAATGCGGCCGAGGGTTCGATACTCATTACTTCTTGGCAGGTGCCGCTGCACGCTGGCGCACAGCTTCAAACAGGCACACGCCGCTGGCCACCGATACGTTCAGGCTCTCCACGCTGCCCGCCATCGGAATGCTGACCAGCGCGTCGCACGTCTCGCGCGTGAGGCGACGCATGCCCTCACCTTCGGCGCCCATCACGATGGCGATGGGGCCCTTGAAGTCCGCCTGGTAGAGATCCTGTTCGGCCTCGTCAGCCGTGCCAATCACCCATACGCCGCGCTCCTGCAACTCGCGCAGCGTGCGCGCCAGGTTGGTCACGGTGATGTACGGAACGGTTTCGGCCGCGCCGCTAGCCACCTTGGCGACCGTCGTGTTGATCCCAACGCTGCGGTCCTTCGGTGCAATCACGGCATGCGCACCGGCAGCATCCGCCACGCGCAGGCACGCACCGAGGTTATGCGGATCCGTCACACCGTCGAGCACCAGCAGCAGCGGCGTGCCTTCGATGCCGTCGAGCAGTTCATCGAGATTGAGCGCCAGCGACAGCGACTCTGCCTTGGCAACCACGCCCTGGTGGCGGTCGGTCCCGGCAATGCCGCGCAGACGGTCGGCATCAGCGGGGATGAGACGCACGCCCGCTGCTTCCGCCGCTTTCAGGAAATCCTGCATGCGGCGGTCGCGGCGGTTGGCCTCGAAGTAGATTTCGTCGATCGACTTGGCGCCGTGGCGCAGTCGGGCGGTAACGGCATGAAAGCCGATGAGGAGCTTGGACTTAGACATGGCGCGATTGTACCCGTCTGCCCTCGCTCCCCGGCCGCTTTAACCGGTTTAACGTCCCTTGGTCTTGCGCGGAGCCTTGCCTGCTGTCTTGCGCGGCGCAGCAGTCTTGGCGCTGCCCTTGGGCTTCGGGCCTCGCGCCGGCTGCTTCTTACGCGCTGGCTTGGCGTGCGCATGGCCCGGGGGCACGGCACGGCCTCCCGGCTCAAACACCGGCTGCTCTTCGATGACGCGATCAAGCGTCTCGTCAAAAGACTCCTCCGGTTTGGCCGTACCGCCCAGCAATGCAGCCAACTGGCGCGGCTTCTTGCGGCCAACCGGCGGCGCCGGCGTTGCCCCTGCAGGCTGACGCGCGGTCGCGGCTTCTGGGGCGCCGGTCACCTTGGCCGGGCGCAGCGCCTTGGTTGAAGGCTCCTGGATCAGGCGGAAATCCATCTTCCGGGCATCCAGATCCACGCGCAGCAACTGCACGCGCACGCGGTCGGTCAGGCGATAACGGATGCCCGTGCGCTCGCCGCGCAGTTCGTTGCGGGCTTCGTCGTATTGGAAGTAATCGCTGCCGAGCTCGGTCACGTGTACCAAGCCTTCCACGTACAGCTCATCCAGTTGCACAAAGATGCCGAACGATGTGACCGCGCTGACGGTGCCCGAGAACTCGTTGCCGAGCTTGTCGCGCATGAAATAGCACTTGAGCCAGGCTTCGACATCGCGCGAGGCTTCGTCGGCGCGACGCTCGTTGGCCGAACAGTGCACGCCCAGTTCATTCCAGATCGCTTCTGTCTTGGCCTTGTTGACGACCGCTGCCGGCACGCCTTTCTCGGCTTCGGCTTGTAAACGGCGCGCCTTGGGCGACAGCGCGCTATTCAATTGCACGCCCGGTGCCAGCGCCGGAACATAGCGCGTGCGATGCAGGATCGACTTGATGGAACGATGCACCAGCAAGTCCGGATAGCGGCGAATCGGGCTGGTGAAGTGCGCATATGCCTGATACGCCAAGCCAAAGTGGCCGATGTTGTCCGGGCTGTAAACCGCTTGCTGCATCGAGCGCAGCAGCATGGTCTGGAGCATCGGTGCGTCAGGACGCGCAGCCACTTTTTCCATCAGTTCGGCGTAATCGGCCGCCTGCGGCTTGTCGCCGCCGCCCAAGGTCAAGCCGCTCGTTTTCAGGAAGGCCCGCAGCGCCTGCAGCTTTTCTTCCGTCGGGCCAGCGTGGACGCGGTACAGCGCCGGATGTTTGTACTTCTCCAGCATCTCGGCCGCGCAGACGTTGGCCGTCAGCATGCACTCCTCGATCAGCCTGTGCGCGTCGTTGCGGGTGCGCGGCAGGATCTGCTCGATCTTGCCCTGCGCGTTGCAGACGATGTACGTCTCGGTGGTGTCGAAGTCGATCGCGCCACGCTCGCGGCGCGCCTTGAGCAGCGTCTGATACAGCTCGTACAGGTCCTGCAGATGCGGCACCAGCGGCGCACGCTTGGCAGCCTCCGGACCCTTCACGTTCGACAGGATCGCCCAGACCTCGTTGTAGGTCAGGCGCGCCTTCGAGTGCATCACTGCCGGGTAGAACTGATAAGCCTTGATCTCGCCCTTGGCCGTGATCACCGCATCGCAGACCATGCACAGACGGTCCACTTCCGGGTTCAATGAACACAAGCCGTTCGAGAGCTTCTCCGGCAGCATCGGGATCACGCGGCGCGGGAAATACACCGAGGTCGCGCGATCAATGGCGTCTGCATCCAGCGGATGTCCGGGCCGCACGTAATGCGACACGTCGGCAATCGCCACGATCAGACGCCAGCCCTTGGTGCGGCCGATCTTGACCTGCTCTGCGTAGACCGCGTCATCGAAATCGCGTGCGTCTTCACCATCGATGGTGACCAACGGCACATCGCGCAAGTCGATGCGGCCAGCCAGGTCGGCGTCGCGGACCACGTCGGGCAGCGCTTCCGCCTCGCGTTGCGTCGGCTCGGAAAACTCGTGCGGCACGCCGTACTTGCGCACCGCGATTTCGATCTCCATGCCCGGGTCGTCAATCTCACCCAGCACTTCGACCACGCGGCCGATCGGTTGTACGTAGCGATCCGGATATTCCAGGATCTCGACGCTCACCACCTGGCCGACCTTGGCCTTGCCCTGTCCCTTCGGCGCGATCAGGATGTCGCGGCCCAGGCGCTTGTCTTCGGGCGCCACGACAAGCGTGCCGCTCTCCGAGAGCAACCGTCCGATGACGCGCTTGTTGGCCCGCTGCAGGATCTCGACGATCTGCCCTTCCGAACGCCCGCGGCGGTCGTAGCCGACGGCACGCACGAGGGCGCGGTCGCCGTGCATGGCCTTCTGCATCTCGCGCTCGGGCAGGAAGATATCGGGCTCGCCATCATCGCGCACGAAGAAGCCGAAGCCGTCGCGATGGCCGATCACGCGGCCCTCGATGAAATTGGGCTGGTGCGCCAGTTCGTAGCGCCCCTTGCGGTTGAGTTCGATCTGACCATCCCGCTCCATGGCGGTCAGACGCTTGATAAAGCCGTCATGCTCCTTGCGCGTGACAGACAACGTCTTGGCAATGTCGGTGGCAGACAGCGGAGACCCCGACGTGCGTAGCACACCGAGGATTTCCTCGCGGCTCGGGATCGGATAAGTCGGTTGATTCAATTTTTTCTTCTAGAGTGTTGACAGGATCGCTGGATCCCGTAATAATTACAGCTTCGGTACACGCACACCTGCCCAGGTGGCGGAATTGGTAGACGCACTAGTTTCAGGTACTAGCGGGTAACTCCGTGGAGGTTCGAGTCCTCTCCTGGGCACCAGAGTTTAGGAACGGCGCAACGCAAGTTGCGCCGTTTTTCTTTTCCGCGGCCGGATTGCCGTTGTTCAGTTGCTGATGCGACATTCCGCGAAGTGCGACGTGCATTGTGTCTTGGCTATCGCGCCAGGGCCGAGCCAGGATCACCGGCCTCACCTGCCCCAAACGCTGGGTGGGCTCGAAGCCCAGTGCATCCACAAAGACACACCTCGCCTCGATCAACCGCGCACCGCCGATTGGCCAACTCCTGCAAAGCCAATCCGTACGCGGGTTTCGGGCCAATATTGCAGCCCGTGACAGCAGGTTACCGAAGTGGCACGCACGACGCAAGCCGCACACGCCACTCCATTCGCGCCTCGACGCTATCGACCAACGCCTCAAACTGCCGGCGCCTCGCCGTTGCCGGCTGAACGTGACTTGCCGCGCTTGATCCACGCTGCCAAGTTATGCGGGCGCAGCGTGTCGTATTCCTCGAACGGCTGATGGATCCACGGATTGGTCGCAAGAAACTGCACGGCATAATCAGGCTTGATCTTCGAGCACGCCTTGTGCCACAACACAGCAGTACGCACGTCGGTCACGGCCGGGTAGCGCTCCTTGAGGTGACGCCCAACGCGCTCCAGCGTAATGCCCGAATCCACCAGATCATCCACCAACAGCACGCGGCCCGACAGCTCGCCACGGGTCATCGTGATGTATTGCGCGATGTCGAGATCGCCCTGCTGCGTGCCAGCGGCTTCGCGATAGCTGCTCGTCGCCAGGATGGCCAACGGCAGGTCGTAAATGCGCGAAAGCTGATCGCCAACACGCAAGCCGCCGCGCGCCAGGCACAGAATCTTGTCGAACTTCCAGCCCGACTCGTGCACGACGAGCGCCAGGCGCTCGATCAGGCCGTGGTAGTCATCCCAAGACACCCACAGGTGCGAGTCGTCGTTGATCGGCTGGTTCATGGTGTACCTCTTCGTATCGTGAATGCGGCGTGAGTTGCCGCTATCGTGTTCTATGAAAAACGGCGCTCCATGCAAATTCGCCCGGCGAATCACCGGGCGAATCTGAGAGCAGCGCATCAGTCCTTGTAGGGATGACGCAGCAGGATGGTCTCGTCGCGGTCAGGGCCGGTGGAGATCATGGCGATCGGAATGCCAGCCACTTCTTCGACGCGCTTCAGGTAAGCCTGAGCAGTCTCGGGCAGCGCATCCCACTCCTTCAGGCCGAAGGTCGAGGTGTTCCAGCCCGGGAATTCTTCGTAGATCGGCTGGCAACGCGCCACAGCATCGGAGCCACGCGGCAGGATGTCGATTTCCTTGCCATCGAGCATGTAGCCGACGCACAGCTTGAGCGTTTCCAGGCCATCCAGCACATCGAGCTTGGTCATGCAGAGACCCGACACGCCGTTGATCTGGATCGCACGACGCAGCGCGGCGGCATCCAGCCAGCCCGTGCGGCGCGGCCGGCCAGTGACCGAGCCGAATTCCTTGCCGACATTGGCCAGACGCACGCCGATCGGATCCTGGCGCGCCGGGTTGTCCGCGTCATACAGCTCGCTCGGGAACGGGCCGGAACCCACGCGCGTGCAATACGCCTTGGTAATGCCAAGGATGTAATGCAGCTGGCCCGGACCAACGCCTGCACCCGCCGCGGCATTGCCTGCCACGCAGTTGCTCGACGTAACGAACGGATACGTACCGTGGTCGATATCGAGCAGCGTGCCTTGCGCGCCTTCGAACATCAGATTCTTGCCGGCCGCGTTGGCGGCAAACAGTTCGGCCGACACATCCGTCACCATCGGGGCGAGGCGGCCTGCGTACGACAGCATCTCGTCCAGGGTCTGCTGGAAATCCAGCGCCGGGTGATTCAGGTACTGCGTCAGAACAAAGTTGTGGAAGTCCAGGTTCTCACGCAGACGCTCGGCAAAGTAAGCCGGATCGAACAGATCCTGCACACGCAGCGCGCGGCGGGCCACTTTGTCTTCGTATGCCGGGCCGATGCCGCGGCCGGTGGTACCGATCTTGGCGGCGCCACGCTTGGCTTCGCGCGCCTTGTCGATGGCCACGTGGTACGGCAGGATCAGGTTGGTTGCTTCCGAAATGCGCAGGCGGTTCTGCACCTGCACGCCGGCCGATTCAAGCTCGTCGATTTCTTTGAACAGCGCTTCAGGCGAGAGCACGACACCGTTGCCGATGTAGCACGCGACACCATCGCGCATGATGCCCGACGGAATCAGACGCAGAATCGTCTTCTTGCCGCCGATGATGAGGGTATGGCCTGCGTTATGTCCGCCCTGGAAACGAACCACGCCTTGCGCATGATCGGTCAGCCAATCGACGATTTTCCCTTTACCTTCGTCACCCCATTGGGTGCCGATGACGACGACATTGCGTCCTTGGCTCACTGCTGGTGCGGACATGTTGAATTTGCAGATGGGTTAAAAACGTATTCTACCCTTGTTGCCAGGGCCTTCCCTGGAATTACCGGGTATTTACACAACGTTATGCAACAACTTCAGACCGAAGCGTTGCGGGGCTTGACGATCCAGCGACCGCCTTCTTCGACGAGTTGCCGATCGTAAGCGAACTCCTCCAGATCTTCCGGGTGGCCCGGCAGCGACTGGATGACAATCTCGCCCGCCGCGCGCAGCGCAGCGATCGCCTCACGAAGCTTGGCATCGCCCGACCAGGGCGCGTGGATGGCAGCGGCGCGCGCCTCCACTGGCGAAATGCCGGCGACCTCACGCAGGTCCAGCGAAAAGCCGGTCGCCGGGCGAGCACGGCCGAAAGCCTCTCCGACCTTGTCGTACCGACCGCCACGCGCCACGGCATTCGGTACACCGGCCACGTAGGCAGTGAACATCACACCGCTGTGGTAGTGGTAGCCGCGCAGATCGGCCAAGTCGATGTTGACGGCTGCCCCGCCTGCGCGCTCGGCCAGTGTAGCCAAGTCGTCCAGCGCACGGCCGATGGCGGGCAGCGCGGGCAACTGCTTACGCGCACGGTCCAGCACATCGACACCGCCGTACAGTGCTGGCAACAAGTTGATGGCGTCGCGCTGTGTCGGCGGCAAGTCGGCCGTGATAGCACGCAAAGCGGGGACGTCCTTGGCGGCGAGCGCCGTGAAGAGGTCGTCCTGAATACGACCGGCAACCGGCGACTGGTCTAGCAATGCCGCCACCACCCCAACGTGACAGAGGTCCAAGCGTACATCCGCCAGACCGGCGGCCGACAGCGCGGCAAGCATCAGCTCTTGAATTTCGAGGTCAGCTTCCAGACCGGCATGACCATAGATTTCGGCACCGATCTGCAGCGGCTCACGCGTGACGTGGAATCCACTTGGGCGCGTATGCAATACCGATCCCGCATAGCAAAGACGCGTCACGCCAGCACGGTTCAGCAAGTGTGCATCGATACGGGCGACTTGCGGCGTGATGTCGGCGCGCAGACCGATGGTGCGCCCCGAAAGTTGGTCGACCAGCTTGAACGTTTTCAGGTCCAGATCGTGTCCGGTGCCCGAAAGCAGCGACTCGATGTACTCCAGCATCGGGGGCATGACCAGTTCGTAGCCGTAAGTGCGGAACAGGTCGAGCATGCGGCGGCGCAACTCTTCAATCTTGCGCGCCTCGGAGGGCAGCACATCAGCAATGGATTCAGGCAGCAGCCAATTGGTCGGCATGGCGGTCTCGCTCGGGAGTCTTGGTACAGCAGAAAATCGTAAAAACGCAGGAAGTGCGCTAGCGATGCAGCAACCGCAGGAGGATGAGGCCAATCGCCATCGACACCAGACCGATCACGCGAAGCTTTTCGTCCGGCAGTTCGGTCAGCGTCTGGAAAGCGCGTCGCCAGGCCTGCGGCGCTACAAACGGCAGGATGCCCTCGACTACGAGCACCAGCGCGCACGCTGCCAGCAAAACGGTGGGGAGTGACTCTTCCATGGGGTGCGGTTGGCGAACGAACAAAACCCCGGCAAGCCGGGGTCTGTCCGCCTCAAATGATCAGCGACGCATTGTACTAGCGATGGCGCCCCGTCTGGGCAGCTGGCGCTGCGGCCGAGCCGCCGCCGTTCGGGCTGCGCATGTACTTGAAGAAATCGCTGTTCGGCTGCAGCACCATCACGTCCTTCCGATCGCGGAATGACGCGCGATACGCCTCCATGGAGCGCCAGAATGCGGCGAACTGCGGATCGCGGCCAAACGCATCGGCGTAAATGTCGGCGGCGCGGGCATCGCCTTCACCCTTGATCTTCTGGGCATCACGGTAGGCGTCGGCCAAGACGACTTCGCGCTGACGATCGGCATCGGCGCGAATCTTTTCGCCCTCGGCAGCCCCCGTCGAACGCAGCTCATTGGCCACACGCTTACGCTCGGCTTCCATGCGGCGATAGACCGATTCGGTCACGCTGGCCAGCAGGTCCACCCGCTTCAGGCGCACGTCGATGATGTCTACGCCGACCGACTTGCCGTACTCCTGCACGCCCTTGAGGATGCTCTGCATCACCGCTTCACGATCCGTCGATACCACGTCAGACACGGTGCGGCGCGCAAACTCATCGCGAGCGATGGAGTTGATCTTCTGCGTCATGCTGTCCTGCGCGAGGCGAGTATCGCCCTTGAAGCTCACGTAGAACAGACGCGGATCAGACACGCGCCACTTCACAAACCAGTCGACCAGCAGGTTCTTCTTTTCAGCCGTAATGAAACGGTCGGCGCCGGCCACATCGATGGTCTGCAGGCGTTTGTCCATGAACACCACGTTCTGCAGCGGCGGCGGAAGCTTGAAGTGCAGGCCCGGCTCCTTGATGACCTGCTTGATCTCACCAAAGGCGAACACCACGGCGTACTGCCGCTGATCCACCACAAACACCACCGACGAGAACACCGCCAGGGCAATGACCAGCGCCACGAAGGCAGAAATCAGACGATTCATAGTGCCCTCCTGTTAGCGCGAATCGCGGTCACGGTTCCGCAGTGCTTCGCGCGAGCGCGAATCTGCGTCATTGGCCGGCGACGGATTGGAGGGGGTCGGCACGCCCTGCACAGAACCACTGTCCTGGGGCGACGCACCAGGCGCGGCAGCCGGACGCGATGTATCGCCCTGCGTTTGCGCGATCAGCTTGTCCAGCGGCAGATACAACAGGCTGCCACTGCCCTGATCGACGAGCACCTTGGTCGAGTTGGCGTAAATGTCCTGCATGGTTTCCAGATAGATACGGTCGCGCGTGACCTGCGGCGCCTTCGCGTATTCGCGTTGCACCGACGCAAAGCGAGCCGCATCACCTTCCGCACGTGCAATGACCCGTGCCTTGTAGCCTTGCGCCTCTTCACCCAAACGTGCGGCCGTACCCTTGGCGCGCGGCACCACGTCGTTGGCATAAGCCTGACCTTCGGAGATCGCACGCTCGCGGTCCTGCCCCGCCTTGGTCACGTCATCGAACGCGGCCTGCACCTGCTCGGGCGGCTGCACGCTCTGCACGTTGACGCTAAGGATTCGGATCCCGGTCTTATACGCCGACAAGATGCGTTGAATCGACTCGGCCAGGTTGCGGCCAACGGCATCGCGACCTTCGTACAGCACCGCGTCCATCTTGTTGCGGCCGACGATCTCGCGCACCGACGTCTCTGCCGCCTGCGTCACCAGCTCTTCATCGCCGCCGCGGTCCGTACGGTTGTAGAACAGGTAGTCGACGGGGTTGGCAATGTTGTACTGAACCGAGAACCGGACGTCGACGATGTTCTCGTCTTGCGTGAGCATCGACGAGTCTTTCAGGTTTGTATCTTTGATCTGGGTAGTCCGACCGATTTCCAGCGTGCGTACACCCGACAGGTTCACGATCTCGTGCGATTCGATCGGATACGGCAAGCGCCAGTTGATACCTGGCGTTGCCAGATACTTGAAGCGGCCGAACTGCAGGATCACGCCCGTCTGGCCCTCCTGCACGATAAAGAAACCGCTCGCCAGCCACAGGCCAACAAGCACCGCCAGCAGCACACCGACGCCCAGGCCTGAACCACTTCGGCCGTTACCCGGACGCAGCGGCGTGGGGCCGTCGTTACCGTTACCGCTATCCTTGCGACCGAACAGGTTATTCAGGCGGCGATTGAAGTCGCGCCACAACTCGTCGAGGTCGGGGGGGCCGTCCTGAGGCGGCTTGCTTTGACGCTTTGGCTCGTCTTTGCCTTCGCGCTCGGCGTTGTTGTCATCGCCGCGACCCCAGCGGGGATCGTTCAGCGAAAGCAGCACACGCAAGCGGTGCCACAAACCTCGCGCCGGACGCGGCGAGGCCATGGAGGAAGACTGGGTCGAAATCTCGGGCATGAGCGGTCGGGCTTGTCCTGATTGTCTGACTGCGAAGGAGTGACGGGGCATTCTATCAGCCCTCTTCGTCACCTTTGGCTGAAGAACCGCTGTTCGGCAAGCTTTGCGACAGTTCGTCACGGTGCGCCGGCAGCGAATCACGGCGGGTATCGAAGCGCGGATCGAAATCGCCGCCATGCGGCGCGGGGTGCTCACGCAAGCGGATCGCGGTCTCGACCAGCGCCTCGCGCAATAAATCGAGCCCGGTACCTTCGATGGCGGAAACGAACACACGCCGCACGGCGCCGGATTCGTCACGCTCGATGCGCGGGCCAGCCGCACGCAGCTCCTCCGCCGCGTCAATCTTGTTCATCACCAGAATCTGGGGGATGCCGCTGGCATTGATTTCATCCAGCACGCGATCCACCTGCTCCATCTGCTCATGCTTGACGCTGCTGGCTGCATCCACCACGTGCAGCAGCACGTCTGCGTGGACGGTCTCTTCCAGTGTGGCGCGGAAAGCCGCCACCAGTTGCGTCGGCAAATCGCGGATGAACCCGACCGTGTCCGACAGCACCACGTTGCCCAGCCCTTCGAGGTACAGCCGGCGGGATGTCGTATCCAGCGTGGCGAACAACTGGTTGGCCGCGTACGCGCGCGCCTTGGTCAGCGCATTGAAAAGCGTCGATTTGCCGGCGTTGGTGTAGCCGACCAGGGAGACGGAAAACGCGTCGTTGCGGCTGCGCGAACGGCGCTGCGTATCATGCTGACGCTGCAGTTTGTCCAACTCGGACGATAGCCGCTTGGCGCGTTCGTCCAACATCCGCCGGTCCAATTCGAGCTGACGCTCGCCCGGGCCACCGCGCAGACCGACACCGCCTTTCTGGCGCTCCAAGTGGCTCCACGCACGCACCAGACGTGCCGCCTGATATCGCACGCGAGCGAGCTCAACCTGCACCTTGCCGACGTGGCTTTGCGCGCGCTGGCTGAAAATATCGAGAATGAGGCCGGTCCGGTCCACGACGTGGCGCCCGAAAAAGCGCTCGAGGTTGCGCTGCTGAGCTGGGCTCAGCGCATGGTTGAAGATGACGATTTCCGCATCCTCCTCGTCTGCGGCGATCTTTACTTCCTCCGCCTTGCCTGCGCCGATGAACAGCGCTGCATCAGGCCGGGAACGCTTACCCGTAACCGCGCGCACCGGTTCAGAGCCGGCTGTGGAGGCCAACAGGGCCAGTTCACTCAGACTTTCTTGGAAATCATGCTTGCCGAAATCGACGGCGACCAAAATGGCGCGCGTCGGCTCCGAGCTGGAGGTGGGATGGGATGCCAAACGGGGAAATAGAGAAGGGAGAAACGGGGTGGGTGCGTCCCGCCGCGCGGACGGCGGCGGGAGCGAGGCAGAATCAGGCGTCAGGCGCTTCGTCCACGCGGAAGTTCACGGCACGGGCCGGCACCACGGTGGAGATTGCGTGCTTGTACACCATCTGCGTCACGGTATTACGCAGGAGCACGACGTACTGGTCGAACGACTCGATGTTGCCTTGCAGCTTGATACCGTTGACGAGATAGATCGACACCGGCACATGCTCCTTACGCAGCGCATTCAGAAACGGGTCTTGTAGCAATTGCCCTTTGTTGCTCATGGCACACTCCAGATTTATAGGTTTAGTGATGGGTTATGGGGCTAGGAAGCCCGGGTTCAAGCAGGCGACGCAAAAAAAGTTCGTCAAAAGAGTCGGCCAGACGCGTCCAAATGACGCCAATGGCGCCTGGGATTTGCAGACACCAAGCGCCATGTCTCGAGAATTTAGCCTTAGAAATCAGGGAAAGCAAACGGAAAACCGATGACCCCGCCATATGAAATGGCTCGGCCTTTTTGGTGATCCCCCGTTCAAATGCCCCCGCGTCACACGCCCCCGCCGTGGAGCACCGCCCGTGCGATGCTCAATCGTTCGATTGGGCGTACGGGTTTTTGTTCGTACGAAATTCGATCCGCAGCGGTGTGCCCTTCAGTTGGAAGGCCTCCCGGAAACGCCCTTCCAAGTAGCGGCGGTAGGTCTCGGGAATATTCGACAGCGCATTGCCGTGAATCACCACGATTGGCGGGTTGGAACCGCCCTGGTGCGCGTAGCGCAGCTTCGGGCGCGAGACGCCTGCGCGACGCGGCTGCTGATACTCGACTGCCTCCATCAGCACGCGCGTGAGCTTGGGTGTCGGCAGCTTGACCATGGCGGCAGCGTACGCGGCGTCCACGGACTTCATCAGCGCGCCAATGCCCGTGCCCTCCTTGGCCGAGATGTAATGCACGTTGGCAAACGAAAGGAACTGCAGCTTGCGCTCCATATCGTGCTTGATGCGATCGCGTGCATGGCCGGTCAGACCATCCCACTTGTTGACGCCAATCACCAGCGCCCGCCCGGACTCTACGATGAATCCGGCGATATGCGCGTCCTGGTCGGAAATGTCCTGCTGCGCGTCGAGGATCAGCACAACCACGTTGGCGTCGGCAATCGACTGCAGCGTCTTCACCACCGAGAACTTCTCAATTGCCTCGAACACCTTGCCACGCTTGCGCAAGCCGGCCGTATCGATGAGCGTGTAAGGCTTGCCGTTACGCTCGAAATCCACATAGATGGCGTCGCGCGTGGTGCCCGGCATATCGAATGCGATCACACGCTCTTCGCCGATCAACGCGTTCACCAGCGTCGACTTGCCCACGTTCGGACGACCAACGATGGCAATGCGGGTGCCATGGTCGTGCGCGTCGGCTGCCTCGGCAAGTTCAGGGCGCTCGGCAAACGCCAGGTCGAGCGCCTCGGCCACCAAATCATTGACCCCGTCACCGTGCGCGGCCGAGATGGCAGCCGGATCGCCCAGGCCAAGCTCGTAGAAGTCGCTGGCGACGGCGGTGTAGCGCATGCCCTCAGCCTTGTTGACGGCCAAAAGGATGCGGCGCCCGGTTTTGCGCAGATAGTCGGCGATCACGCGATCCTGCGGCGCCAGCCCCAGACGACCATCGACGATAAAGATCACGACATCGGCTTCGACCACGGCCTGACGCGTCTGCTTGGCCATCTCTGCAACGATGCCGTCCTTGGCGACAGGTTCGAAGCCGCCGGTATCGATAGCGATGAACGGACGATCGCCCACGCGGCCCTCACCGTAGTGGCGATCGCGCGTCAAGCCCGGGATATCCGCCACCAACGCGTCACGCGAGCGCGTCAGACGGTTGAAGAGGGTCGATTTGCCGACATTCGGCCGCCCTACGAGGGCAATGACTGGTTTCATGCTTGTGTGCCGCACGCGAATGGCGCAACGGCAAATTCTGGTTGTTGCAACTGCGGTTGGCATCTGTACGGCTGAATGCCTGACGACACAGATGCAAGACGCCCGCGGAATACGCGGGCGCAAGTTCAAGGCGGCGATACCGCCCCGATGTGATGCGTGTGCCGCCGCAGCCCATCCGGGCCAAGGCGGCCGATGTTACTTAGGCAAATAGCCGTAGACACCGCCACCGCGGGTTTGCACGACCAGCGTCTGGCCAACTACCACGGGTGCTGCTCCAATGGCGCTGCTGTCGGTCTTCACGCGGGCGACGAACTTGCCGTCATCACGGGACAGGAAGTGCAGCCAACCTTCGGAATCGCCCACGATGACCGCACGGCCAAACGCCAGCGGCGTACCGAGGTCGCGCCACAGCAGCGCGTCGTTCTTCCAGAGGTCAGCGCCGTTTTGTGCGTTAAAACCGTAGACCACCGACTTCTCGTCAGCGGCAAACAGCCCGTCATCCTCTTGCGTTACACCGGTCGGCGACGAGAAATCACGACCCCAGCGCGGTGCGCCGGTGCTCGTATCGAAACATGCCACGCGCCCTTGGAAGCTGGCTGCACAGACTTGCGAACCGTTGACCGACGGTGCCCCCGTCACATCGTTGAGGCGCTCGATTTCCGATACCCCACGCGGATACGACACGGCAGCTTCCCAGCGCAAGGCGCCGTTGCTGGCCGACAGTGCGCCGAGCTTGCCGCCTGCAAATCCGAGGATGATGTTATCGCCGGAGAAAATCATCGGGAGACTGCTGCGCAGGTTCAGCGCCGACGGAGAACGCTGGTAAATCCACTTGCGTTCGCCATTGCTGGGGTCCAGACCCATGACGCGGCCATCGGTCGTACGGACGATCACCAATCCCTGGCCAACCAGCGGCGCCGTCAGGACTTCACCGTTGACAGCAACTTTCCACTTCTGTGCGCCTTTCTCGTCGAACGCGATGACCGCACCCTTCTCACCCGCCACGGCTGTCAGGGTGCCATCGCTGCCAGGACCGGAGGTGAGGTCCACGTCTGCCTTGCCTTGCCAAACCGTGCGACCGGTGGCGCCATCCAGGGCGGTGACAGTACCGCCAGCGGCCGACACATAGACGTTGTTGCCCGCCACCGCCGGCTGCATCACGTAGCGGCCGCTCTTGCCGACGCTCACGCTCCACACCTGGCGCACGGCCAGCACTTGCTGAACGTCCCTCAGCTTGGCCGGTTCATGCTTGTTCTTGCTGCTGAACAGCGAGCAACCGCCAAGGACAGCCGTCGCTGCCAGTGCCAGCACTGCCACGCGTGCCGCCCGTGCAACACCGCGCGCAGCACCACCCTGCTCAAGTGCGTGAATCATGAAATCGGGATCCTTTTGTTATGCGTCGAATTGCATGGGGTGCGCCAATCAGGCGCCGCCCAGGGCATCCAGCTTGAACTGCACGATCTGGCGCGCCGAAGCATCGGCCGGACCGAACTTTTCCAGCGCCAGCTTGTAGGCGGCACGGGCATCTTCGTTCTTGTTCTGCGCGGCCAGCAGATCGCCGCGACGATCGGCGTACAAGCCCGCAAACGCCGGCGCTACGTCGCCGGAGACTAGCGCGATGCCCTGATCGTAGGCTTTCTCATCGAGCAGGAGACCGGCCAGACGCAGCTTGGCGAGCGCCTTGTATTCATCGTCGCGCGCATGATCAACCGTCCATTGCAGCTGCGCCTTGGCGCCGGCCGCATCGTTGGCTTCGTAAAGCGCCTTGGCCGCCGCCAACGCGGTCATCTGCGCGTAGGCCGTGCCACCGAACTTGTCTTCCATGTCAGTCGCGGCGCGCTTGATCTTTTCAGCGTCCTTGCCATCAACGGCCTTCTGCACTTGCTCGTACAGCACGGACGCTTCGCCGGCCTGCTTACGCTGCCAGTTTTTCCAGCCGAACCAACCGGCCACGGCCAGCAGCACCACGATGGCGATCCACGTGATCACGTTGCCGTTATCACGCCACCAGTGCTTGAGACTCTCTATCTGTTCCTGTTCTTCGAGATCGTAGGCCATGCTTTGCAGAGCTTGAATATTGGAAGTGGATCGCGGTGGTTCGCTGCGGAACGCACTGTCGCGGTTAGTCGTTGTTGGCCACCATGGCATCGATCAGGCGGTCGACCAGTTGGTCCGACGGCACGGTCTGCTGGGCATCCGCGGCCGGATCGCCACGCAGCGGTTTGATCTGTGCAACACCTTGGGTGACCTCATCGTCGCCAATGATAACCGCATAGGATGCGCCACTTGCGTCTGCGCGCTTGAACTGCGACTTGAAGCTACCGTTGCGGCCTTCAGGCGAGGCGTGAAGGATGACGTCGAGGCCGGCATCGCGCAGCCGCTCTGCCGCAATCAACGCCTGCACCTGCGCCTCATCGCCCTGATGGACGATGTACACGTCACAGCCTTGCGCTTCGGGCTCCAGCTTCTCCTCACGCAACAGTTCGATGATGCGCTCAACGCCCATCGCCCAGCCACATGCGGGGGCTGGCTTCCCGCCGATCTGCTCGATCAGCGGGTCATAGCGGCCGCCGCCGGCCACGGTGCCCTGTGCACCCAGCTTATCGGTGGTCCACTCGAAGACGGTCAGGTTGTAATAATCCAGCCCGCGCACCAGACGCGGATTGATGGTGAACGGAATGTTGTTCGCCTTCAGCAGCCTCTGCACGCCTTCAAAGTGTGCGCGCGATTCGTCGCCCAGATAGTCGATCAGCTTCGGCGCGCCCACCGCCATTTCCTGCAGCGCCGGATTCTTTGTGTCGAGCACCCGCAGCGGATTGGTGTAAAGACGGCGCTTGCCGTCCTCATCCAGAATGTCCTGGAAGCCTTCCAGATACTTGATGAGATCGGCGCGGTGCGCAGCGCGCTCTTCCGCCTGACCGAGCGAATTCAACTCAAGCTTCAGACCGACCAGACCGAGATCGTCCCACAGGCGCTGGCACATCAGGATGACTTCTGCGTCGATGTCCGGGCCCGCAAAGCCCAGCGCTTCCACACCCACCTGATGGAACTGGCGATAGCGACCGCGCTGCGGACGCTCGTGGCGGAACATCGGGCCGGTGTACCACAAGCGCTTCGGGCCGTCGTACAGCAGGTTGTGCTCGATCACGGCGCGGACGGCGGCGGCGGTGCCTTCCGGGCGCATGGTCAGTTGCTCGCCGTTCAACGCATCGGTGAAGGTGTACATCTCCTTCTCGACGATGTCCGTCACCTCGCCGATGCCACGCACGAACAATTGCGTCTGCTCGACGATCGGCGTGCGGATCTGCTGGTAGCCATAGGCGCGCAGCATGCTGCGCACGGCGTTATCAAAATGCTCCCACAGCGGGGCGTCACTAGGCAGCAGATCGTTCATGCCTTTGACGCCGGCGATCTTCTGCACGCGTTGTTTCTGTGTATCGCTCATGATGTCACGTTGAAAGCCCGCCTCTCGCATCTACCTTCGTGCGGGGGCCGGCCGGTCGTTTCGCGCTTCAGCTTCAAGCTTTGAAGCCTGAGCCGCTTAGACCGTCGCCGGGGTCTGTGCGCCGTAATGCGTGCGCACGTACTCGTCGACGATCGTCTGGAAATCTTCTGTGATGCGCTCGCCGCGCAGCGTTTTCACCTTCACGCCGTCAACGAACACCGGCGCCGCCGGCGATTCGCCCGTGCCTGGCAGCGAAATGCCGATGTTGGCGTGCTTGCTCTCGCCGGGGCCGTTGACGATGCAGCCCATCACGGCCACGTTCATCTCTTCGACGCCGGGGTACTGCTTTTTCCACGTCGGCATCTGCTCACGCAGGTACGACTGGATGCGCGCCGCCAACTCCTGGAACACCGTACTGGTCGTGCGCCCGCAACCCGGGCACGCGATCACCATGGGCGTGAAATTGCGCAGGCCCATGGTCTGCAGAATCTCTTGCGCGACGATGACTTCCTTCTCGCGCGGCGCACCCGGTTCCGGCGTGAGCGAAATGCGGATCGTGTCGCCGATGCCCTCCTGCAGCAACACCGAAAGCGCCGCCGTGGAAGCGACAATCCCCTTGCTACCCATGCCTGCCTCTGTCAGCCCCAGGTGCAGCGCGTAATTGCAGCGACGCGCCAACTCGCGGTACACAGCAATCAGATCCTGCACCGCTGACACCTTGCACGACAGGATGATCTGGCTGCCCGGCAAGCCAAGCTCTTCAGCCTTCTGCGCGGACTGGATCGCCGAGGTAATCAGCGCCTCGACCATCACAGCCCGGGCATCCCACGGAGTTGCACGCTGTGCGTTCTCGTCCATGATGCGCGCGAGAAGATCCTGATCAAGGCTGCCCCAGTTCACGCCGATACGCACCGGCTTGTCGTAGCGGCAGGCGATCTCGATCATCTGTGCGAACTGCGTGTCTCGCTTGGCACCCTGCCCGACGTTGCCCGGGTTGATCCGATACTTGGAAAGCGCCTGCGCGCACTCCGGATAGTCCTGCAGCAACTTGTGGCCGTTGTAGTGAAAATCGCCGACCAGCGGCACGTCCACACCCATGCGGTCGAGCTGCTCGCGGATGGCCGGCACTGCAGCGGCAGCGGCCGGCGTATCGACCGTGATGCGCACCAACTCAGAGCCGGCGCGTGCGAGTTCCTTTACCTGGATTGCGGTACCGATGGCGTCCGACGTGTCGGTATTCGTCATCGATTGCACGCAGACCGGCGCATCGCCGCCAACGTGCACAACGCGATCGCCCCAGCGGATTTCTGCCGCGCGCGAGTTCCGGCGCGGCAAAGGGCCGACCAAGGCTGGAGCGCAATCGAGAGGCGTGGTGATTTCCATGATCAGGCAAGGCGCGCCGCCTACAGGCACCGCGCCATTTACAAAACGGTTCAGGGCAACGTGGCCCGTGCCACGCGATTGCGGGCGTACTTCTGAAGATCGACGGTGGCACCGCCCACGGCCAGCGATTCAACAGCTTCCGCATTGCCGAAGACGACCTTGAACGGCGGCGTGCCGGTCAGATCGCGTGCGTCGCCTTCCTTGGAAATACCACTGGCGAGCGTCTTGCCGGTCTTATCTTTGATCTCGTACCAGGACGGACCCGAGAAGCGTACCGAGACCGTGCCGCTGCCCGATTCAGCCGGCTTGGCGGCTTCTGCCGGCAGCGCAACGATCGGAGCGTCGACGTTGATGACAGCCGGCTTGGCACTCGCACCCGCTACAGCGGGAGCCGGCGCGCCACCGTTGTCCGAACGCGGCAGCGTAGGCGGCGGCGCCAGCGGCGCAGTCACCACACCGGACGCCGGAGCGGCCGGTGCAACGGGCGTCAATGGCGTCGGCATCGAAGCGGCCGGCGCTTCTGCCGGTGCCTGCTCAGCCGCCGGAGCCACTTGCGCGGGCGCGGCTTGCTCCGCAGTCGGTGCTTCCTTCGCGGTTGAGTCGGTGCTCTGCGTAGCCGCCGTTTGCGTGGCAAACCACTGCTTGAGACGGTCCATACCCGCGAGCGCACCGGCGGCCACGATCACCGCAACCAGCACACCAATCAGCCAGCGACCACTGCCACCCCGACGCTTGGCAAAGCTCGGCTTGTCGGAGAACGATTCACCGAGCCCGCCTTCAGGGCGCAATCCGATGTTGGTGACCTGCGCACGCGCGTTCAAACGCGCAAGCTGATCATCGACATCGACCTGCAGAGCGCGCGCATAGGCGCGGATGAGGCCCTTGGTAAACGTCATGTCGGGCAACGCACTGACATCCGCCGACTCCACCGCCAACAACTTGCCCGGCGCCACTTTCAAGCGCGTGGCCAGATCGTCGACCGTCAGACGCTGACGCTCGCGGCCGGCACGCAGACGTTCGGCAATCTGACGCAACGCATCGTCGCGCTCAGGCGACGCGGCGGCAGACGGATTCGAGGCAGGCGCAGTGCCGTGAGAGAGGTCGGCAGCGCTTGCCACGTCGCGGTCAGTCATCCCAGGCTCCTCGTTCGAATGCCGCCTCTTCGGGCGCATTGGGGAAGCGACGCTGCAATTGCGCGCTCCATGCGTTCTGCTGCGAAGTGTCACCCAGGCGACGCGCGATGCGCGCGCCCAGCCACAGGCTTTCTGCCGTCGCATTGCCACGGCCATTCACACGTTCGATAAACGGCATGGCACGCGCATATTCGCGGCGTTTGTAATAAAGCTGCGCCAACGTGAGGTTAGTCAGCAGATTGTTCGCGTCGATGTAGGTGGCGCGCGTCAGGCTCTTCTCCGCGCCATCAAGATCGCCCTGACGCATCTGGCAAACGCCCAGGTTCGTCCACGGTTTGGCCGGGCTGGCAGCAGCAGGCGTCTCGATGGCCTGGCGCAACATCGCCATGCCTTGATCCGGCTTGCCGCCTTGCGAGCACAGGAACCAGCCATAGTTGTTCAGCAGGTCACCATCTTGCGGAGTCGCTGCCAGCGCGCTGCGGAAACTCTCGTCAGCCTGTTCGCGTTGACCGAGATTCATATAGGCCAGCGCGCGGATGTGATACGCATTTGGGACACTCGGATCAATCGCGATGGCGTTCTTGATTTCCTCAAGCGCTGTCGCATTCTGACCAGCTTCCAAGTATTGCGTCGCGAGCTGCAACCGGATCGCGGCGCGACGGCCGGCGTCAGCCTTTTGATCCGGGACGGTCGTGACTTCTCGTGTCTGTGTCTGGACCGGCGGCGACAATGCGCACCCGGCAGCTGCCAGCGTGAAGACCAGACTGACAGCAGTCGACCAACGCTTCATGCGGTACCCATGCGGTGAGTTGAGTCGGCCCCGACCACGGGGATCTCGACGATCTTGCCGAACTTGCCGCGCTCGGCCAGGCGTGTGCGATCTTTGACCTCGCCGGCGAGCTGACCGCAGGCCGCATCGATGTCGTCACCCCGCGTCTTGCGGATGGTCGTGACAATGCCGGCATCCAGCAGCACCTGTGAGAAGCGGCGGATCTGCTCATTGTTCGAGCGCTTCAACCCCGATTCCGGGAACGGGTTGAATGGGATCAGATTGAACTTGCACGGCACGTCGGCCACGACGCGCAGCAGTTCACGGGCATGCTCGACGGTGTCGTTGACGCCATCAAGCATGCAGTATTCAAAGGTGATGAAATCGCGCGGCGCAAACTCAAGATAGCGGCGGCAAGCTGCCATCAGTTCGGCCAGCGGGTACTTCTTGTTGAGCGGCACGAGCACGTCGCGCAACGCATCGTTGGACGCATGCAGAGACACTGCAAGCGCCACAGGCACATCGCGCGCAAGGCGGTCCATCATCGGCACAACGCCAGAAGTGGACACCGTTACGCGGCGCCGCGAAAGGCCATACGCATTGTCATCCAGCATCAGGGCCAGCGCCGGCACCACGGCGTCGTAGTTCAGCAGCGGCTCGCCCATGCCCATCATTACCACGTTGGTGATAACGCGATCGTCCTTGGGGCCGCGGCCGAGCTGCTTGCGCATGGCGAACTCGGCCATCCACAGCTGACCGATAATCTCGCCCGTGCTGAGATTGCGCGAGAAGCCCTGCTTGCCGGTCGAACAGAACCGGCAGTTGACGGCACACCCCGCCTGAGACGATACGCACAACGTGCCACGCGTCTCTTCGGGGATGTAGACCGTCTCGACTGCATTGCCCTGCCCTACGTCGACGAGCCACTTGCGCGTGCCGTCCGACGAAAGGTGATCGGTAATGACCGCCGGCGCCTGGATGTTGGCGCGGGTCGCAAGCTTTTCGCGCAACGACTTGGCGAGATCGGTCATCTCGCCAAAATCGGATGCGCCCGACTGGTGAATCCAGCGCTGCAACTGCTTGGCGCGAAACGACTTCTCGCCCAGACTCTCGCAGTACGCGACAAGGCCCTGTGCGTCGAAATCGAGGAGATTCACCACATCGCTCATGACTTGCAACCCGAAACCACCAATTCCAGTCTAGTGTTGACGCTTAGCGGCTGTAAATGTTCAGGCCCGGGAAGAAGAAAGCGACTTCCACGGCAGCCGTTTCAGCAGCGTCCGAACCGTGCACGGCGTTGGCGTCGATGCTGTCGGCGAAGTCGGCGCGGATCGTGCCCTTCTCAGCCTTCTTCGGATCGGTTGCGCCCATCAGGTCACGGTTCTTGGCGATTGCGTTTTCGCCTTCCAGCGCCTGCACCATCACCGGGCCCGAGATCATGAAGTCCACCAGATCCTTGAAGAACGGGCGCTCCTTGTGCACGGCGTAGAACTGCTCGGCTTCTGCGCGCGACAGGTGGATCATCTTGGCCGCGACGACCTTCAGGCCTGCGCCTTCGAAGCGGGCGTAGATCTGGCCGATGACATTCTTGGCCACGGCATCCGGTTTGATAATCGACAAAGTGCGTTCGAGCGCCATCAAAAACTCCAAAAAATGAAGGTGTTACGTGAAAGATAAACGTTAGATTCTAACACGGGAGGGAGCCAGATTGAATGTCAAGCGGTGCAACCCCGCCCCGCGAATGCTGGCAGAGCCACGAGATTCAGCGATCACTTCGTACTAAGCACAACCGCCAGTTCGATGAACGCGCCTTAGGATCCCCTTATCGGGCGCACGGAAAGTCACCTGCGAAGCGCGTTTTCCGCCGTGATTGCCTGCCAGCGACCGGAACCGCGTGGCATGCTGGCTCTCCAAGTAAGGACGATGCGGCTTGCAAAAGCCGGTTTCGGATGCCACATTCGCTGTGTCGTCGCATTGTCTGCAATGTCATTCACCCCAAGGAGTTCGCATGGACAACCAACTCAACACGTACGGTTTTGGCGCTTCCGGCACCGCCGGCGCGTTGGCCGTCCGCAACCGCGTGCTGCGCAATACCTATTGGCTGCTCGCGCTTTCCATGATCCCCACCATCCTCGGTGCGTGGATCGGTGTCGCCACCGGCTTCAACCTGATGGGACGCAACCCGCTGATGGGGTTCGTCATCTTCATGGCAGTGGCCTTTGGCTTCTTCTACGCCATTGAGCGCTTCAAGAACAGCGGCCTGGGCGTGGCGCTGCTGTTGGGCTTCACGTTCTTCATGGGGCTGATGCTGTCGCGGCTGATCGGCATGATCCTGGGCTTCTCGAACGGCGCGTCGCTCATCATGACGGCGTTCGGTGGCACAGCGATCATCTTCGGTGTGATGGCGACGGTCGCCACGGTCAGCAAGCGTGATTTCTCTGGCCTGGGCAAATGGCTGTTCATGGGCGTGCTGGTGCTGATCGTAGGCTCGGTAGCCAATATCTGGCTGCAACTGCCGGCAATGATGCTCACGATCTCGGTGCTGGCCATCGCGATCTTCTCTGCCTACATCCTGTTCGACGTGCAGCGCATCGTGAACGGCGGCGAGACCAACTACGTGACCGCCACCCTGGCGATCTACCTGGACGTCTACAACATCTTCACGAACCTGCTGGCGATCCTGGGCATCTTCGGCGGAAATCGCAACTGACCGAAATTCGCCCCCGCGCTAGCACTGGCGCGGAGTAACAAAAAAACCGGCGCCTAGTGCGCCGGTTTTTTGTTGCCCGCAAGATTACGTGACGAGTGCTTAGTCGCGCTCGAATACCGCCATCGACTCGACGTGCGATGTGTGCGGGAACATGTTGACTACGCCCGCACCGGCCAGCCTGTAGCCGGCTTCATGCACAAGCAGACCCGCGTCGCGCGCCAGCGTCGCCGGATTGCACGACACGTAGACGATGCGCTTCGGCAACAATTCAGCCGCATCACCGCCACGCTGAAACAACTCGGCCAGCGCCTTGGACACAGCCAGCGCGCCTTCGCGCGGCGGATCGATCAGCCAACGGTCAAACTTGCCCAGCGCGGCAATATCATCAGCCGTCACTTCGAACAGATTGCGGCAAGCAAATGTTGTCTTCGCGTCCAGGCCGTTGTGCTGGGCGTTGGCCAAGGCACGCGTCGTCAGCGCCTCACTGCCCTCGATCCCCATAACCTCGCGGGCACGCGTCGCCATTGGCAGCGTGAAGTTGCCGATACCGCAGAACAGGTCGAGCAGCCGATCACCCGGTTGCGCATCGAGCAGCTTCAGCGCCCGCGACATCAGCACCCGGTTGATCTGGTGATTGACCTGCGTGAAATCAGTCGGCTTGAACGGCATGGTGATGCCGAACTCGGGCAGCGTGTACGTCAGCGTACGATCCAGCGGATGGAACGGATAGACCGTATCCGGCCCCTTGGGCTGCAGCCAGAACTGAACGTTGTGATGATCGGCAAAAGTGCGCAGTTCGGCCTCATCTTCAGCTGTGATCGGCTCCAGGTTACGCAACACCAGCGCGGTCACATCCTGGCCGACCGCGAGCTCGATCTGCGGCATGCGCTGCACGATCGACAGGCGCCCCACCAATTCGCGCAACGGCACCAGCAGCGCGGACACGTGCGGCGGCAACACCTCGCACGACGTCATGTCCGCCACATAACTGCTTTTGCGCTCGTGAAAACCCACCAGCACGCCACCTTTGGCCGCAACATGGCGCACGGTCAAACGCGCCCGATAGCGGTAGCCCCAATCCGGGCCGGCAATGGGCCGGAACACCACGTCCGGACGCAGTTTGGCCAAATGCCACAGATCATCTTCCAGCACGCGCTGCTTGATCGCAACCTGCGCGCGCGAATCCAGATGCTGCATCGAGCAACCACCGCACACACCAAAGAACTTGCATTGCGGCGTCACGCGCGAGGCGGACTGGCGCAGAATGTTCACGACGCTCGCCTGCTCGTATGAAGGCTTGACGCGGTGACTGCGATACATCACCCGCTCACCCGGCAGTGCGCCTTCCACAAAAACAACCTTGCCCGGCGTGCCATCCTCGTTCATCAAACGCCCGATGCCACGCGCTTCGCCATCGAGCGAGACGATTTCCAGCGGCCCTGCCACAGGCATTTCGGGCTTACGGCGGCCACGGGGCTTGGCCGACGGTGCGTCCGGCGCAACCGTTGCTGGAGCAGAAGAGGAAGGCGTGACGTTGGGTGCAGCTTGAGACACGAGCGAGCCTGGGCAAAATGAGGACAAGGGCGGCATTGTAAGACACCGGAGGACCAGCATGGGCACCGTCATCCTGACGTGGAACATCCAATGGGGCCGGGGCGCCGACGGACACGTCAGCCTCGAGCGCCAACTCGCGCAAGCACGTGCGATGGCCGAATTTGACGTGTTATGCCTGCAGGAAGTCACCTCCGGCTTCAGCGACCTCCCGGGCCGACCGGGCATCGACCAATGGAGCGAGCTGGCCGAGGCGCTTGGCAGCGAATACACCGTCATCAGTGGATTCGCGCTGGAGCGCCACAACGGCGCGCATGCGCAGCGCTTCGGCAACGCCATTGTCACGCGCCTGCCCGTGCATTACATCCGGCGCCACGCATTGTCCTGTCCGCCCGATGCCACACCGTGCATGCCGCGCATGGCCATTGAGGCAATCGTGCAGGCGCCGTTCGGTGCCTTGCGTGTTGTCACCACACATCTGGAGTACTACTCGGAACATCAGCGTGTCGCACAAATCGATGCTCTGCGGGCCATCCACGCAGAAGGTTGCGCGCGCACGACTCAACCATCCGTGCTTGGCACAGAGCCCGAAGCTGGCCCTTTCCGCCCGCTTGCACAGACCTCGGCAACCATCGTCTGCGGCGATTTCAACTGCAAGCCCGACTCGACGCCCAAGCGCTTGGCCACCGTGCCATTCACTCGCGAACCCGCTTTGCATGATGCGTGGGAGATTGCGCACGGCGCGACGCCGCAGCCACCGACTTTCGGCGTGCACGACCGCGCTGGCTGGACCGAACCGGCCTACGCGTGCGATTTCATGCTGGTCAGCGAACCACTGAAGCCGCGCGTGCTGCGCCTGGAAGTCAACAGCACCACCCAGGCATCGGATCATCAACCGATGCTGCTGGAGCTTCGGAACGACTAGAAAAAGAGACGAGGGACAAAGGGACAGCAGTGCCTTACAGCACCGCGTCCTTGCGCACGCCTTGCGAGGCGAAATGGCGTTTGAGCTTCACCAGCGCTTCCTGCTGAATCTGACGCACGCGTTCACGCGTCAAACCCATCTCGGCGGCAAGTTCTTCCAGCGTGGCCGGCTCGATGTAGTTAAGGCCGAAGCGGCGCTCAACGACATAGCGATGCTTGTCAGACAAACGTGCGAGCCACGACTTCATCAACAGCGACAGCTCGCGATGTGCCACCTCTTGATCGGGCGAAGCACCATGCTCGTCCGACAGGAAATCGAGCAGGCTCGTACCCGGATCAAGGTCGAACGGCGTATCCAGCGAAGTCGTGTGCTCATTGAGCGAGAGCACGTCCTGCACTTCCTCCGTGGTCTTGCCGAGTAGGTGGGCGATGTCTTCAAGACTTGCGTCTCGGCCATCCACGCCACTCTTTTCCAGATGGCGCTTGGCGCGCAGCACCTGGTTGAGCTCGCGAATTACGTGCACCGGCAAACGAACTGTGCGCGCCTGATTCATGATCGCGCGCTCGATGCTCTGGCGGATCCACCACGTTGCATACGTGGAGAAGCGGAATCCGCGTTCCGGATCGAACTTTTCAATCGCGTGCATCAGACCCAGGTTGCCCTCTTCGATCAGATCGAGCAACGGCACACCGCGGTTCAGATAGCCCTTGGCAATGCTCACGACCAAGCGGAGATTGCGCTCGATCATGACTTGGCGCGCGGCAAACTCGCCAGCCTTGGCCAACGTCGAGAAATGCAGCTCTTCGGCCGGCGTCAGAAGCGGCTTGATACTGATGCGATTGAGATAGTGCTGAACGGTGTCGGCGGCCAGTTCGGCCTGTAGCACCTTGCGGAAATCTTCCTCTGGTGCAGCTTCCTCGGCCTCTTCACCTTCTTCCTCTTCTTCATCGGGCTCGTCGGCACTGTCCGACGTGTCGTTGAGTTCGGCGGAATCGGAAACGGGCAGGTCGTCGACGAGCGCGTCGACGACTTCGATCTCTTCAGCGGGCGGCTGCGCCTCGCCGCGCGCACGCCGCCCCGCGCGCCCATTCGGGGTGCGCTGGCCCTCTACAGCAGCGTCGATGTTGTCATCGGCGGGGGTGACGGGCGTGGCGGCTTTCTGGCGCGGCATGCATTCCTCTATTGAGGCGGCAAGTAGCGCATCGGATCGACCGGCTTACCGTTGCGGCGCACTTCAAAATGAAGCTTCACGCGATCCGCATCGGTACTGCCCATTTCGGCGATCTTCTGCCCTTTCTTAACCGTGGATTGCTCGGTGACCAGAACCTTATCGTTGTTGCCGTAGGCGGTCAGGAACGTGTCGTTGTGTTTGATGATGACAAGATTCCCGTACCCACGCAAGGGTCCAACGTGGATCACTTTTCCGTCGTCGGCAGCGACCACCGCGTCACCGCGTTTGCCACCAATGTCGATGCCCTTATTGCTCTTGTCATCGAAACGGTTGATGAGCGAGCCGCGGGCAGGCCACGCCAGCGAAATTGCGCCGTCGGTTGCCCCGGCAGGAGCGCTGGCCGACGCTGCGGGCGGCGGCGTGACCGGTGCGGAATCGACCGGCTGCGTGCTCGTGTTGGCGGGGCGAACCGGCGTGACCACGGCCCCGGTGCTGCTGACTTCCGCGTTCGGCGGAACGACGCGCAACAGCTGATCGACTTCGATCTGGTTGGGGTTGGCGATGTTGTTCCAGGCCACCAGGTCACGCGGCGCTTGGCCGTTACGCAAGGCGATGCTGTACAAGGTATCGCCACGCTTGACCCGATAGTAGCCGGGGGGCGGCGGCTCTTGCGACACGGTGCCAGTGTTGCCGGCGCGCGATGTACGATCGAGAACAGGCGCTTGGTTGCCGGAGGATGCGCAAGCCGCCAGTAGTGCGGCCGATACCATCGCCACGGCGAGCCGGCCTGCGCGTACGGGGCTTGGACGGTTCATGGAGCTCCGGGAAATGAACATGCTAAACAGTTCCTGATTTTAACGGGACAAAGAAAACGCCTTCAAGCGCGGTACTGTGAAACTGGAAGCGACTGCGGCGCTCGATGAGAACGAGCTGCTGCGCGGGGCCGCTGTTGCGGTCGGTGGCCACGGGGGCGATCAGCCTGCCGCCGATTGTCAACTGGTCGAGCAGCGCCTGCGGCACCTCCAGCCCCGCCGCAGCCAGGATGATGGCGTCGAACGGCGCGGCCTTCGGCAGCCCCAGCATGCCGTCGCCATAGTGCAGACGGATGTTTGGCACGCGGAGTGGCCGCAAGTTCGCTTTGGCTTTTTCATGCAGCGGGCGAACGCGCTCGATCGAGTACACCTCGTCGGCGAGCTGTGCGAGAACGGCTGCCTGGTAGCCGCAGCCGGTACCAATTTCCAGCACGCGAGCCAGCGGCATGCCAGTGCGGCCGGGCCGCCCACTCAACAACAGCTCGATCATCCGTCCGACCACTGACGGCTTCGAGATCGTTTGCTGATGGCCGATCGGCAATGCGGAATCTTCGTACGCCTGCGAGGCGAGGCCGGCATCGACAAACAAATGACGCGGCACCGTGCCGATTGCAGCCAACACGCGCTTATCACTCACGCCTCCGGCCTGCACACGGCCAACCAGCGCCTGACGCGCACGATCCGATGCCATGCCACCGGCCGCGGCGTGCGCTGCAGCCGTGCGTGCCTGAACGGCGCTCGCGGCGACGGCACCGACAGCGGCATCGACACCCGCCACACGCTGTGGCGCAGGCGCCGGAGCGGATGCGGGCGACGCGCGCTCGACGGATGCCATGCGCACCGGCGTGGGGCGCGACACTGCGCTCACCCCCGACGAGATGCGCGTTTCACGCTGACGTTCCACGGGCTTGCGCTCGACCACAGCATCGAGCGTCAACGGAAAGCGCCGGTCGCGCGGGCGTTCAGACATGTGCCACCAAGGCGATCATGGCGTCTGCCAGCGGCGCACAGTGCGCAGTTGGGCCGTATCGGTCAGATCGAGCTGCAGCGGTGTCAGCGAGACGAAGCCATGCGCGACGGCATGGAAATCGGTGCCTTCGCTGGCGTCTTTCGCATCGCCGGCGGCACCGACCCAGAAGATCGGCTCGCCGCGCGGATTGGCTTGGCGGATCACCGGCTGCGATTGGTGCCGCTTGCCTAGACGCGTTGCGCGCCAGCCGCCAAGCTCGCCGTACGGCAGATTCGGGATATTGACGTTGAGCAGGACCGGGCCATCCGGCGGATCGGACAGATAGCGCTCGACAACCTCACGGGCGACGCGCTCGGCAGCGTCAAGGTGCGTCCAGCCTTTGTCGGCCTGCGAGAACGCAATCGACGGAATACCGAACAAATAACCTTCGATGGCAGCGGCGACGGTGCCGGAATACAGCACGTCTTCACCCATGTTCTGGCCCTGGTTGATGCCCGAGACGACCAGATCGGGCTTCTCTTCGATCATGCCGGTGAGCGCGATGTGCACGCAGTCCGTTGGCGTACCGTTGACGAAGCGAAAGCCCTTCTGGGCACCCTCGGTTGCTTCGAACACCGAAAGCGGCCGTTGCAGCGTGAGCGAGTTCGACGCGCCGCTGTGGTTCTGCTCCGGTGCGACCACCGTCACGCGGCCGAGAGGGCTCAGCGCACGATGCAGCGCCGCGAGCCCGGGCGCGAGGTATCCGTCGTCGTTGGCAATGAGAATATGCATGGCGCGGATTGTAACCGAGCAACGTTCGCGAATCGTGCTCGCGCACACGTTCTACACGCTTACAAAAAATGCATCGACAAGCCGCACGATTTATCGCCGCCGGCCAAATCGAACGACCGTGCTTTTATTCGGTTACACTGCCGGACGAGATCGCGTGCAATGCATGCGAGATGGCGAACAATCCAACGCAAGACTGTTGAGGAGACACATGATGAAAGCCGTCGTCTGCAAAACCTGGGGCCCGCCCGAATCGCTGGTGATCGAAACGCTGCCGGACCTCTCGCCGGGTGCCGGTGAAGTGGTTATCGACGTGAAGGCTGCGGGGGTGAATTTCCCTGACGTGCTGATCATCCAGAACAAATACCAGTTCAAGCCGGAGCTGCCGTTTACGCCAGGCTCGGAAGTCGCGGGCGTGGTCAATGCGGTGGGCGAAGGCGTGTCGCACCTCAAGACCGGCGACCACGTGATCGCCTTCCTTGGCCAAGGCGCCTTTGCTTCACAGGTGAAGGCGTCGGCCAAGGTGGTGATGCCAATGCCGCCTGGCATGGCATTCGACACCGCAGCCGCATTCACGCTTACATACGGCACGTCGCACCACGCGGTGGTCGATCGCGGGCAACTGAAGGCTGGCGAAACGATGCTGGTGCTCGGCGCGGCGGGCGGCGTCGGGCTGGCGGCCATTGAGATCGGCAAGGCGATTGGCGCACGCGTCATCGCGGCGGCGTCGAGCGACGAGAAGCTCGCGGTCTGCAAAGACCACGGCGCCGATGCGCTCATCAACTATTCGACCGAAGACCTGCGCGAGCGCATCAAGGAATTGACCGACGGCAAGGGCCCGGACGTGATCTATGACCCGGTCGGCGGAATCTATGCAGAACCGGCGTTCCGTTCGATCGCCTGGCGTGGCCGCTACCTCGTGGTTGGCTTTGCCAACGGCGAGATCCCGAAGATGCCGTTGAACCTGGCGCTGCTCAAAGGCGCGTCGCTGGTCGGCGTGTTCTGGGGCGAGTTTGCACGTCGCGAGCCGAAGGCGAATCTGGCGAACATGATGCAGATGCTCGGCTGGATGCAGGAAGGCAAGATTCGTCCGCACATCTCGGCGCGCTATCCGTTGGAGCAGACGACACAGGCGCTGCTCGACATGGCGGCGCGCAAGGTGACGGGCAAGGTGGTGATCCAGCCTTAAAAACCGGGGCGCTGGAGACAAAAAAGCCGCGCAGGTTGATCGCCTGCGCGGCTTTCTTTTTGACGCGACCGATTATCAGGCCGCTTCTTCCAACGTCGGGTAGTCGGTGTAGCCCTTTTCCTGGCCGCCATAGAAGGTTGCGCGATCGGGCTTGTTAAGCGAGGCGCCGACACGGAAGCGCGCCACCAGATCGGGGTTGGCAATAAACGGACGACCGAACGCAACGGCATCCGCCAGACCGGAGGCAATCATCTGCTCGCCCTCTTCCGCCGTGTATTGGCCGCACACGATAAGCGTGCCCTTGAAGGCGTCGCGCAGTTGCCGGCGGAAATCGTCGGTCAGCTCGGGGCCGCCAGCCCAATCCGGCTCGGCGATGTGCAGATAGGCGATGCCACGCTTGGCCAGCTCGCGGGCCAAGTACAACGCGCTTTCTTCGGCTTGTGCGTCGGCAATGTCATGCGCGACGAAGTGCGGCGAGAGGCGGATGCCGACGCGGTCTGCGCCAATCTCGGCGATGGCGGTATCGACCACTTCGAGAATCAGTCGGGCGCGGTTTTCCAGCGAGCCGCCGTATTGGTCGGTGCGTTGATTGCTGTTGGTCGACAGGAATTGGTGCAGCAGGTAACCGTTGGCGGCGTGGATTTCGACGAAGTCGAAACCAGCGCGGCGTGCACGCAGCACAGCCTGACGATATTGCGCGATCACGCCAGGGATTTCTTCCGTGGCGAGCGCGCGCGGCTCGCTGGTCGGCACATTGGCGGGCGTGCCGTCGGGCTGCACGACAAAGCTCTGCGCGCCCTTGGCGACGATGGCCGACGGCGCGACAGGCGCCTGGCCGTTTTCCTGCAGCAACGTGTTGGAAATGCGGCCCACGTGCCAGAGCTGTTGCGAGATGCGGCCACCCTTGGCGTGCACGGCATCCACGACCGCCTTCCAACCGGCTTCCTGTTCGTCGGTGTACATACCCGGCGTCCAGGCGTAGCCCTGGCCCTGGCGGGAAATTTGCGTTGCTTCCGTGACGATCAGGCCGGCGGTTGCACGCTGGGCGTAGTAAGTCACGTTCAGCTCGGTCGGCACGTCGCCAGGCTGACCGGCGCGCGAGCGCGTGAGCGGCGCCATCACGACACGATTGGCGAGGGTCGTACGGCCGGTCTGAATCGGGGACAGCAATTGTTGAGTCATATCAGCTCCTGAAAGAGAGACTATTCGACCGGTCATCTAGAACCGGGGTCAAAGAAAAAGCGAGGAACGTGCCTCGCCGGCAATGGCTTTTGCAATCAGTGTTTCGGCTTGGCCAGCAGAATTTCCGTTTGCGTCACACAGCTCTTGAACGCGGCGACATTGCGGTGCGCCTTGGCCAACAGCGCGCCGCCCATCCACATGGCGTACAGCCCTTCGGCCAGCTGGCGCGCATCCTCCACAGGCGCTAACGAACCGTCGGTGACGCCCGCCTCGATTGCGGTGGCGATGCGCTCGACCATGCGCGTCATCCCTGTCGACAACACTTTGCGCATCGGCTCCGACAAATCCGATACCTCCCCCGACAGCTTGACCGCCAAGCAGGTGACCTCGCATGCGCTGCGCTCATGCAGATCGATCCAGGCCGTGAAATAGCGCAGTAGCCGCTCGCGGGCGGTGACGCGCGTGTCGTTGAACAGGCTGACAACGCCCGCGTCGTAGTCCTGGAAATAGCGTTCCAGCATGGCGACGCCAAAGTCTTCCTTCGACCCGAAGTAGTAATAAAACGAGCCTTTGGGTACCTGCGCGCGGCCGAGGATTTCCGCCAAGCCGACAGCCGAGAAACCGCGCCCGAGGATCAGCTCGGCACCGGCGTCCAGAATGCGGTCGCGGGTGTCGTGCCGGGCTTCGGCGCCTTCAGCGGTGACGGGTTCGGGGTGCTTGCTCATGATGGATCGCATTGTAGTAGACCGACCGTCTAGTTGCATGACCCTGCTACGAGCAGGGTCGATGTGACGTTCGCGTCGTTAGCGCGCTCGCTCAGAGCTTCTCGGTCTCGCCGCTCTTCGGCTGCCAGCGCATCAGGCGTTTTTCCATCAAGCCGACGAGCCAGTCGAGCACCAGCGCAAAGACCGTCAGCACGACGATGCCTGCAAACACGGTGTTGATGTCGAACGTCCCCTCGGCCTGGAGGATCAGGTAGCCAACACCGCGCGCGGAGCCGAGGTACTCCCCCACCACCGCCCCGACGAAGGCCAGGCCCACCGACGTATGCAGGGACGAGAACACCCAGCTCGTCGCGCTCGGCAGGTAGACAAAGCGCAGCAGTTGCCGCTGCGATGCGCCCAGCATGCGCGCATTTGCCAGCACGACCGGGCTCACTTCCTTCACGCCCTGATAGACGTTGAAGAAGACGATGAAGAACACCAGCGTCACCGCCAGCGCGACCTTTGACCAGATACCCAGCCCAAACCACACGCCAAAGATTGGCGCCAGGATCACGCGCGGCATCGAGTTGGCCGCTTTGATGTACGGATCAAGCACTGCCGAAGCCGCCGGGCTCAGCGCCAGCCACAAGCCGGCGCCCAGACCAGTGGCGGTGCCGATGGCAAAGGCCAGCACCGTCTCGGCCAACGTCACGCCCAGGTGTTGATAGATATCGCCCTCGGTGACAAACCACGCCCAGATGCGCTGGGCAACGATGAGCGGTTCTCCGAAGAAGAACGCGACTTCCTGCGAGCGCGTGGCGAAGTGCCACACACCCAACGTGACAACCAGCAGGCCAAGCTGCCAGGTGCGCAGCGCGAATAGAGAAAGCGGACGGTTAGCCATGGATGCAATCGATCAGATTCAGTTCAAGCTACGCGGCGGTGCTGCGCATAGCCCTTGAGCACTTCCTCACGCAGGACGTCCCAGATGCGCGAATGCAGGTCGACAAAGCCGGCCTGGTCGCGAATTTCAGCCACATCGCGCGGGCGCGGCAGGTCGATGGTGAATTCGCCGATCGGGTGGGTGCCGGGGCCAGCGGCCAGCACGACCACGCGGTCGCTCATGGCAATGGCTTCGTCCAGATCGTGCGTGATGAACAGCACCGCCTTGCGCTTGGCGGCCCAGAGATCGAGCACCTCGTTTTCCATCAGCTGGCGCGTCTGAATGTCGAGCGCCGAGAACGGCTCGTCCATAAGAATGATGTCTGGGTCGAGCACTAGCGTTTGCGCCAGGCTCACGCGCTTGCGCATGCCGCCGGAAAGCTGATGCGGATAACGGTCTTCAAACCCAGCCAAACCCACGCGCGCGAGCCAAGACATGGCGAGGTCACGCGCATCCTTGTCGGGCATGGCCCGAAACTGCAGCCCGGCCGTCACGTTGTCGAGCGCGCTGCGCCATGGCATCAACGCCTCAGCCTGGAACATATAGCCGGCGCGCCGGTTGATGCCGAGCAACGGCTCGCCAAACACCCGAACCTGCCCGGAAGATGGCTGCAACAGGCCGGCAGCCAGATTCAGCAACGTAGATTTGCCGCAGCCGGTGGGGCCCACCACGGAGACGAACTCGCCGGCCTGCACCTCCAGCGAGGTGTTTTGGACGGCGGTGTAACGCTGGCCTGGCGTGTCGGGTGAAATGAACGTACAGGTGATCTGATCGAACGAAAGCGCGGGATGGGACATGGTCTGCGGTCCAAAAGCAATACGCCCGGGCGAAGCCGGGCGCGTTGCTGAAAGCCTGTTGGAATTACTTGTACTTGGCGTTGGCCTTCTGCACGAAGGCATTGGTGAAGGTCTGGTCGAGCTTGATCTGCTTGCCCTTCACTTCCGCATCAAACTCCGACAGCGTGCGCAGTGCCGTGGCGGGGCCGTCGGTGGGCATCGTGCCATCAGGTGAGATGGCTTCGCGCACCTTGTCCCACGCTGCCAGATACAGCGCGCGGTCGCCCAGCAGATAGGCTTCCGGCACCGTCTTGACGATGTCCGACGGGCCCGCCTTCTGCAGCCACTTGAGTGCGCGCACCATGGCGTTGGTCATCGCCTGCGTCGTGTTCGGATTCTTCTGGATGAACGCGGTGGATGCATACAGGCAGCCCGCCGGCATGTTCCCCCCGAAGACCGCTTTGGTATCGGCCAGCGTACGGGTATCCGAGACCACGCGCACTTCGTTCTTCTGCGTGAGCATCGACATCACCGGGTCCAGGTTGGCCAGGGCGTCGATCTGGCCAGCGCGCACGGCGGCAATCGCACCGCTGCTCGGGCCCACGCCGATGATCGACACTTCGTTCGGCTTGATGCCGGCGCGCGCCAGCACATAGTTGACCATGATGTTGGTCGATGAACCCGGAGCCGTCACGCCGATCTTCTTGCCCTTCAAATCGGCAATCGACTTGTAGTTGGGCATCGTCTTGTTGCTGACCGCCAGCACGATCTGCGGTGCGCGCCCTTGCAGCACGAACTCCTGGTACATCTGGCCCTTGGCCTGCAGCACCAGCGTGTGCTCATACGCGCCGCTCACCACGTCGGCGCTGCCGCCGACCACGGCCTGCAGGGCTTTCGCGCCGCCGGCAAAGTCGACAATCTCAACGTCCAGGCCTTCGTCCTTGAAGTAGCCCAGGCGCTCGGCAATCGTCAGCGGCAGGTAGTAGAACAACGCCTTGCCGCCCACCGCGATGGTGACCTTGCTCTTTTCAGGCTTGCCCTGTGCCAGAACGGTGGGGCTGGCAGCCACCAGGCTCGTCGCGCACAGTGCTGCGCCCACCCATTTTGCCCAGCGCCCAATGACTCGTGTCCCCATGCCTGTCTCCCGTTTTGTGGCGTTCACTGCCTTGGCGGCGATATTACCGCAACGATTTGCAACACAACATGCGGGATCGTCCTAGCTGTTTAGCTTTTGGCTTCGGCAATGATGCCTTGCGAAGCCAGCGCGTCGATCTGCGCGTCGGTGAGGCCGTGGCCGCGCAGGACGTCACGTGTGTGCTGGCCCAGGCGCGGCGCGCTCGCCTGCACGGCGCCCGGCGTAGCGGAAAGCTTAGGCACCACGCCTGGCATCTCCACATCAATGCCCGACTGCGCGCGCACCGTTTCGATGACACCGCGCGCGCGGTAATGCGGGTCGGCGGCAATATCGGCGACGGTGTAGATCGGGCCGCTGGGCACTTCGGCCGCATGCAGCGCGGCCAGGACATCGCCGATGGGCAGCGTGCTCGTCCACGCGTTGATGGCGGCGTCGATCTCCTCTGCACGCGCAGCGCGGCCGTCGTTGCGGGCCAGGCCGGGATCGTCGGCCAGATCTTGCCGGCCCATGTGTTGCATCAGGCGGCGGAAGATGTTGTCGCCGTTGGCGGCAATCAGAACGTACTCGCCGCCGGCGCAGCGGTAGGCATTCGACGGTGCGATGCCCGGCAGCGCCCCGCCCGCCGGCTGGCGGATTGCCCCGAACACCGAGTATTCGGGCAGCAGGCTCTCCGTCAGGTTGAACACGGATTCGTACAGCGCCACGTCGATCACCTGCCCATTGCCGCCACGCGCATCGCGTTCGTACAAGGCCAGCAACACGCCTAGTGCACCATGCAGGCCGGCGATCGTATCGCCAAGTGACAGCCCCGCACGTGCAGGCGGCCGCCCCGGCTCACCGGTCAGATAGCGCAGGCCGGCCATGGCTTCGGCAATGGCGGCAAAGCCAGGCTCGTCGCGTTTGGGACCCGTCTGGCCATAGCCGGACACGCGCAGCATGATCAGTTTCGGATTGACGGCGGAAAGCGCCTCGTACGACAGCCCCCACTTTTCCATCGTGCCGGGGCGGAAATTCTCGATCAGGACATCGGCTTCGGCGGCCAGCTTGCGTACGACTTCCTGCCCCTCCGGCACACGCAGGTCCACACAAACAGACTGCTTGTTGCGCGACTGCGCTTCCCACCAGACTGACGTGCCCTCATGCAGCATCCGCCATTTGCGCAGCGGATCGCCCTGCCCCGGCGGCTCGATCTTGATGACCTGCGCGCCAAAGTCGGCGAGCGTCTTGGCTGCAAACGGCCCGGCAATCAGTTGCCCGAGTTCGAGCACGCGGATGTCCTGCAAAACCTGTGTCGGCATGGTTGTAGAAAACGTTGAATTTACAGTGCAGCGGGGTTGCCAAGCAGATGCGTCATCAGCAGGCGCGCAGAGCTGGTCAGGGCATCGGGGTCGCGCACGCCCACCAACAGGCGGCGATGCGCCCATTCGTCTTGCAGTGCCACGAGGGCCAGACCGGCGCCCGGCAGGCTCGATACATGCCCTTGCGCCGCAATGCGCGGCAACACGCCCACGCCCAGACCGGAGGCCACCATGCGGCAGACGGCTTCAAAGCTGCGCACCTGGATACGCAAACGCAGCGGCTTACCCAGGCGGACACTCTCGTCGACCAGTTGCGCGGCCAGCGACGTGCCCGGCGGCAGGCTGACGAAGTCGAAATCCACGGCGTCAGCGAAATGGACGTGCTTGCGCCCGGCCAATGGATGCCCGCGCGGTGTCACCAACGCGAGATCGTCCTCGCGGTAATCGAACGATTGCAGCCCGTCGCAGGGTGTACCGGCCGCGAAGATGCCAAGGTCCGCCCGGTTCTCCCGCAGCGCGGCAACGATATCGCCGCTGTCCTGCTCTTCCAGCGCGATGCGGATGGCCGGATTGGCCAGCATGAAGGCGGCCAGGTCATCTGCCAGGAATTGCGTAATCGACGACGTGTTGGCCCACACGCGCACCAGCCCGCGGGTGCCCGCGGCAAAGTCCGACAGTGCGCCGGCCATACGCTCGACGTCCTGCAGGATGCCCACAGCATGGCGGAAGCACGCCTGGCCGGCCTCGGTCAGTTCCACGCCGGCGGCATGGCGATATAGCAACGGCGCGCCCACAGCCGCTTCCAGATCGGAAATCCGCTTGCTTGCCGCAGCCACGGCCAAGTGCGACTGGCGCGCCCCGGCCGAAATGCTGCCCAGCCGGGCCACCGCCACAAACAGGCCGAGGGTGACGAGATCGAAGCGGGCGAGATTCATTGTGGAAAGCTGAAGGTGGGAAATACACAACATCGGATGTGACATCGGGGCACGTTCCGTGCGTGTTTCATCCGACCGTCACCCGCCCACGTTTAACATGGCGGACTTTTGCCGTTCCCGGATCCGAAAAAGGGATTCTAACGGCGTTCTCCCTGCTTGCCGCCATGCCGCTTCCGTTCCGTCTTGCCCGCTTGACCGCCCTGTGCGCCCTATCCTTGAGCGCCGGGCATGCCTTGGCAGCCGAAAGCAGCACAGGCGACACCGCCGGTTGGGCGATCAACGATCCCGACCGCTTTGCCGTGCATGGCCAGGCCACCTACGTGTGGCAGCACGACCTATCGTTCCACTCGCCGTACAGCGGGCCGAACAGCCTGTCGAGCAAGTCCACCACCAGCTATTCGGTCACGACCACGCTTGACCTGGGCATGCGCCTGTGGCAAGGCGCTGAAGTGCACTTCAATCCGGAAATGGCGTTCGGCCAGCCCTTCTCGGGTCTGCATGGCCTGGCCGGATTCACCAATGGTGAGTTGGCCAAGACCGCCGGCCCGAACCCGACGCTCTATCGCGCACGCGCCTTCTTCCGCCAGACGGTCGGCCTGGGTGGCGGCACTGAAGAGAGGGAAGCCGAGATGAACCAGTTTGCCGGCCAAGTCGACAAGCGTCGCCTTGTCTTCACAGCCGGCAATTTTTCGGTGCTGGACGTGTTCGACAGCGTGACCTACGCGCACGATCCGCGCACGCAATTCCTGAACTGGTCGTTCCTCACGCACGGCGCGTTCGACTACGCTGCTGATGCACGCGGCTACACCTGGGGCGCCGCCCTGGAGTATTACGACGGCGACTGGGCCTATCGCATCGGCCGCTTCATCCAGCCGGAAGAATCCAACGGCCTGCCGCTCGACACGCGCATCGGCCGCCACTACGGCGACGTGTTTGAAGTCGAGCGGAGCCACACGCTCGCGGGTCAGCCGGGCAAGCTGCGCGTGATGCTCTTCCGAAACAGGACCGACATGGCCCGCTACGACGATGCCCTCGCCCTCGGCCAGTCGACGGGCAGCGCGCCGGACATCAGCCTGGCGCGGCGCGACAACTCCAAGGTCGGCGTCGGTATTGGCGGCGAACAGCAGATCAACGACGACATTGGCGTCTTCGCACGTGCATCCTGGGCGGACGGCAAGACGGAAACCTACGCCTTTACGGAGATCGATCGCTCCGTGTCGTTCGGCACGCTGGTCAAGGGCAGCCAGTGGGGCCGCTCGGATGACACGGTCGGGCTCGCGGCGGTTATCAACATGTTGTCGCGGGATCACCGTCGCTACCTGCAGCAAGGCGGCCTGGGCGTATTCCTGGGAGACGGCAAGCTGAACTATGCGCCCGAGCAGATCGTCGAGGCGTTCTATAGCTTCCAGGCGACCAAGCACCTGTGGATCAGTGCCGACGCGCAATGGATTCGCAATCCCGGCTACAACGCGGATCGCGGTCCTGCGGTGTTTTTCGGTACGCGCCTGCATACCGAATTCTGAGATTCAGGTGCGCCGGTTCAGAGCTGGCGCCGATCCAGCACCGCGCGGGCAATGGTGCCCGCGTCCACGTATTCCAGTTCACCGCCCACCGGCACGCCACGCGCCAGACGCGTCGCCTTGATACCGCGCGCCTTCAACATCTCGCCGATGTAGTGGGCGGTCGCCTCGCCCTCGCTGGTGAAGTTGGTGGCAAGGATGACCTCGGCGCAGGGCCCGCCCAGCGCAGGGTCAGTGGCGCGGGCCAGCAAGCGTTCGAGGTGGATCTCTTTTGGGCCGATGTTGTCCAGCGGCGAGAGCCGCCCCATCAGCACGAAGTATTGGCCCCGATAAGTCAGCGTCTGCTCGATCATCATCTGATCAGCCGGCGTTTCCACCACGCACAGCAGCGACGCATCGCGGCGCGCGTCCAGGCAGGTCTCGCAGATTTCCTGCTCGGTAAAGGTATTGCAGCGGCTGCAGTGCTGGATCGATTCCGTCGCCTCGGACAGCGCCTGTGCCAGTTGCGCGGCGCCCTCGCGGTCATGTTGCATGAGGTGATACGCCATCCGCTGGGCAGACTTGGGGCCCACGCCCGGCAGCACGCGCAAGGCTTCAACCAGCATCTGCAGCGCCGATGGCGTGCCTAAAGCGTTACGCATCACACGTGCTCCAGAACCGTCGTGTGGTGCAGCACTTCCGGCATCGGGTCATAGAAATGATGCAGCAGCGCGCGCCACCGCTGGTACTCGGGCGACTGACGAAAGCCGATGGTATGGTCTTCCAGCGTCTGCCACTGCACCAACAGCAGGTAATCGCTGGTCTTCTCCATGCAGCGCGACAGTGAAAGCGAAACGAAGCCCCCCATCGCACCGATGATGTGGCGAGCCTCGCCGAAGGCCGCCTCGAAAGCAGCTTCCTGGCCGGGCCTGACGTGCAGCAGCGCGGATTCCAGCACCATGGCGCGATCCTGATGAGCGTCGTTTAGAACGGCAGCTTGAAGCCGGGCGGCAGCATGCTCGCCATACCGCCCAAACCGGAGGTGAGCGAGCCCATCTTCTCTTGCGCAGTGGCCTCGGCCTTGCGCACGGCGTCATTGAACGCAGCGGCGATGAGGTCTTCCAGCAGATCCTTGTCTTCGCCTTCGGCCAGCAGGCTCGGGTCGATCGACACACGCTTCACGTCGTTCTTGCAGGTCATCACCACCTTCACGAGGCCGGCACCGGACACGCCTTCCACCTCGATCAACGCAAGCTGCTCCTGCGCCTTCTTCATGTTTTCCTGCATCTGCTGGGCTTGCTTCATCAGCCCCGCGATCTGGCCTTTCATCATGGTCGTTGCTCCTTGAAATGGGTCGTGAAGGGCGCGCCGCTCAGGTTGGCGCGCCGGTATTCAATGTTCAGTCTTGGAATGCGATTCAGTGCGCGTGCGGTTGGATCGAACCGGGAACGACCTGCGCGGCAAAGTCACGAACCAGCGCCTGCACAAATGGGTTGGCGGCAATGGCGTCTTCGGCATTGCGTTGGCGCTCGGCGCGCTGTTCGGCATCGACAGCCGCCGCGGTGGCGCGTGCAGGCCCGATATCGCACGCCACGCGAACGGGCGTGCCGAAGTGTTCCGTCAGTGCTGCCTCCAGGCGCTCGACGACGTTGGCGTCAGTCAGCGGAGGCAACGGTACGCGCAGGCGCATCGTGACGCCTTCTACGGCAGCCAACTCGCTCTGGTAGGCCAGTTGCTGTGCCAGACCGCGGATCGGCAGGCTCGCTGCCAGTGCCGGCCAATTGCCGTCGAACGTGGTAAGACCGCTGGCGCTCAGATCAGGCGGCGTAGCAGCGGCTACCGGCTCCGGAGCGGCCGTCTTGGCCGGCGCAGGCGCAGCTGCCGGCGCTTCGATCGGTGCGGGACGACGTGCTGCCGGCTCAGACGCCCCGGGGCGCACGTTGGAAGCGAAATCCCAGCCGGCAAACGCGGCGTCCATTTCTTCAAGCGAAGGCGAAGCAAGTTCGCCCGGCATTTCATCCCAGGGCGGCGGGCCGTCATCGGTGGGCGCGGCAACTGCAACCGGCTGTTCACGGCGCTGCGGTGCGGATGCCGGCGCAGCAGCCGGATTCGGGCGTGGACCTGCAGCAGGTGCAGAAGGAGGCGCGACAGGCGCGGGCGCCGCTACCGGCGTAGCGACAGGTGCAGAAGCTCCGCCGCGGCCACGACTCGACGCCTGACGCGCAGCGGCCAGCGCTTCCATCGCCGGCGAGCGACGCGCTGGCGCCGCAGCCGGCGTCGGCACGGCCGCTGCAACGGCCGCTGGGGCCGTCGGAGTCGCTTGATAAGTCGCACGCGGCGCCTCGACCACCTGCTCCGGACGCACCGCCACCTGCGCAACCTCAGCATGCGGTGCCGCCACGGCCGCAGTCGCCGGGGCCGCAGAGCGCGTCGATGCGGTCGGGGTTGCTGCCAGCGGCATCGCCCGCTTCCCGCCACCACCGCCCGAAGGCGGCGGCGCGTCCCCACCCGACTGTCCGGGCTGGAACGCCAGCATGCGCAGCAGCGTCATCGTGAAGCCGGCGTATTCATCCGGCGCAAGCGCCAGTTCGTTCCGGCCCAGGTTGGCAAACTGGTAGAACAGTTGCACCGACTGCGCATCGAAGCGCTCGGCAAGGCGGCGCACATCGTCGGCCTCGGGCCAGTCGTCCTGCACGGCAGCAGGCACGACCTGCGCCAGCGCAATCTTCTGCAACAGGGATGCAAGATCCTGCAGCGCGCCCGAGAAGCTCAGACTGCGCCCCGCCATCTCGTCGGCGATCTCGACAAGCGCCGCGCCATTCTCATCGGCCAGCGCATCGAGCAAACGCACGAGGTAACTCTGGTCGATCGCACCAAGCATGCCGCGCACGGCAGCTTCACTCACCTCGCCAGCGCTGTACGCAATGGCCTGGTCGGTGAGCGACAGCGCATCGCGCATCGAACCCTGGGCAGCGGCCGCCAGCAGACGCAACGCATTCGGCTCGTGGGCGATGCCCTCTTCGCCAAGGATGCGGTCCAGGTGAGACACGATGTGCCCCGGCGGCATCTGCTTGAGGTTGAACTGCAGGCAGCGCGACAGCACCGTCACCGGAATCTTCTGCGGATCGGTGGTCGCGAGGATGAACTTGACGTGCTCGGGCGGCTCTTCCAGCGTCTTCAGCATCGCGTTGAAGGCGTGGTTGGTCAGCATGTGCACTTCGTCGATCATGTAGACCTTGAAGCGGCCGCTGGTTGGCGCGTAGACCGCGCGGTCCAGCAACTGCGCCATCTCGTCGACGCCGCGGTTGGAGGCGGCATCCATCTCGATGTAATCGACAAAGCGCCCGGCATCGATCTCGGTACAGGCGCGGCACACGCCGCACGGCTGCGCGGTGATGCCGCCCTGCCCGTCTGCGCCGACGCAATTGAGCGATTTGGCAAGGATGCGCGACAGCGTCGTCTTGCCGACACCGCGCGTACCCGTGAACAGGTATGCGTGGTGCAGGCGCTGCTGTTCGAGCGCATGCGTGAGCGCTTTCACCACGTGTTCCTGACCGACCAGCGTGGTGAAATCGCGAGGGCGCCACTTGCGGGCGAGCACTTGATAACTCATGCGGCGGATTGTAGCAAAGCGAGGTGGATTTCCGACGCGGCTTCGGAGGGGTCAACCGCCATGCGCGCCGAGCGAATTGCAAGGATATTCAGGTGGGGACGTGGGAGTCGGTTACAATGCCGGTCGGACGGGCCTCCTCGCATGGTGGCGCGGTCAACCTGGTCAGGTCGGGAACGAAGCAGCCACAGCCGTTTTCCGCCAGTGCCGAGGGTCAGGCTCGTCCCCTTTCTCTTTTGCCCGTCCGCATCACCCTCCCCTTTTCTGTTTGTGCCGCCCGCGTCAGAACAACGCGCCTTGGCTGTCGTCGTGTGACGTCTGCACCGGCTTGGGCAACGCGTCCAGGTCGATCCACTCCCCCTGCGCGGTCGCCACGCCTGCGCGCACGGTGCGCCCCGGATACATCGGCGCGACGGCGGCCACATAGCCGCGCAACTGATCCGCATAGGCGGCACGTTCAACGGGCAGCAAGCGCAGTTTGTAGTCGACCACGAGGACGTCTTTGCCACGTTCGATCAGGCGATCGATGCGCAACAGCGCGCCGTCTGGGCCGAAGAGTTCGATCTCGTTATGTGCGGCATCGAAGCGCGCGGGGTCGAAAACGTGCGCCAGCGCCTCGGCTGAAAGCATCCGGCGCACGGCATCGGCGGCGCGCGTGGCGTCGGTTTGCGTGACGCCGGTGGCACCGAACCAGCGCGCGATTGTCTCTGCGTCGGGCGCCTGTTCAGGCAAGCCCCGGCGCGTCAGGCGCTCGAGCACGGCATGCAGCAGTTCGCCCTGCGCGACGGCGCCTTGGTCAAAGACGATATCGGCAGGCCCCTCTGCGGATGCGCCGGCCGCTCCGACACGCACCGTCACCGTAAGCGGCGCGCGGAAGTCGTGGTAAGAGACCGCCTCCGCCGCAGCCGCATCGCCGGCCGAATCTGCTAGGCCATCTAGCATCGGCGCAGGTGACGCCACGCCTGCCGTGGCGAGCAGCGTGTACCAGCTCGCCGTGCCGTCCACCTCGGGCGCATCACCTTCATCGACTGATTGGGCCGCTGTGACATCGCGCTTGTTCGCCACACCGGAAACGATGAGCGCTTGCCGCGCACGGGTCATCGCCACGTAGAGCAGGTTCCAGTTCTCGCGCTCGGCAAGCTCATTTTCTTGCTTGAAGAGAGACTCGCGCGCGAGGCCGCGCTCTGACGTTTTGCCGAACGCAGAAAAATGCACAGGCGCCTGCGCCCCGGGCGGCCAATCAATCAAGATGCCGGCCGTATCGACACGCGCGTCGCTGTGGTGGCTGTCGAGCAGCACGACGAACGGCGCCTCGAGCCCCTTGGAGGCATGTACGGTCAGGATCTGTACGGCGTCAAGTCCTTCGCTGGCAACTTCGGCATCAATGGCGTCCGGCGCTTCCGGGTCGCCCTGCATGCCTTCGTCAGGGCTTTCGTCCTCGTCACCCTGGCGGATGGCGCGCAGTTCGGCCATGAACTTCGGCAGGCTCGGATAGCGGCCGCCATCCAGATCGAGCGCGAGCTTCAAAAATGCATCCAGGTTGGCAAGCACCTGATCGCGGTTTGCGGCCGGTGCGCGCTCTGCATAGCGGCGCTTGAGTTCGCCCGTGTAGACGATGTGATCGAGCAGATCGTGCACGGGCAGCGTGGGCGCCACTGCCAGCCAGCGCGACAGCATGCGATGCGCGTAGCGCAAGGTGTCCGCCGCATCAGGCTGGGCGGCCAGCGCGATCAGGCGCTCCCACCACGTCAATGCGACCGTGCTTTCGCCAACCCGCGCCAGTGCGATGAGGTGGTCGTCGGTGGCGGCGAAGATGGGGCTGCGCAGCACATGCGCGAGCGACAAATCGGCCTGCGGCGTCATCAGGAAATCAAGCAGCGCGCACAGATCAAGCGCTTCGAGTGTCGCCAGCAGACCGCCACGGCGCGGGCTCAGATATGGCACGCCGGCGTCGCGCAGCGCGCGTTCGTAATCGGCGAGATAGCGTTTGCGGCGGACGAGCAGCTGGAAATCGCTCCAGCGCACGGGGCGCTCGACGCCACCCTCGCGAATGCGCTCGTTAGCGTGCAATGCGCGCAGGCAAGCGGCCACTTGGCGGCCCTCTTCATAGCGCTGCGAATCGCCGGCCTCCTCACGCGGCTCGGTGAGCGTATCGCGGGGGGCGGCTTCGTCAGCCTGTTCGGCTTCGGACACGGGCACCAGTGGCAATAGCAGCGCCTGCCCGATGGGTGCATCCACGGCAGTGCTTTGCTCGGCGTAGATGGGATAGTCACCGCGCGCCCGCGCTTGCAGGAACACGGCATTGACCCACTCCAGCACGGCCGGCGCATTGCGACGCGTGCGGTTGGTGCGCAGCACGGTCGCGTTGAATTCTGCGACCAGCATTTCACGCGCAGCATCGAACAATCGCGCATCCGCGCGGCGGAAACGGTAGATCGATTGCTTTGGATCGCCCACCAGAAACACGCTCGGCTGCGTGCCGGTGCCGGCATAACCGGCCAGCCAGCCCTGCAGGATGCGCCACTGCATCGGGTTCGTATCCTGAAACTCGTCGAGCAGCAGATGTTTGTAGCGCGCGTCGAGCCGCACCTGGAGGTAAGCGGCGGTATCGTCTTGCTGCATCAGGCGCGCGGCTTCCCATTCGAGATCGGTGAAGTCCATCGCGCGCGCCTGGCGCTTGTAGGCCTGATAGCGTTCGATGAGTGCGTCACCCAGCGCAAACAATGCTGCGTTGACGGCGCGCACGCGGGCTTCCTGGCGGCGGGCCTGGATGGTGGTCAGCGCTTCGCAGAGCGTGGTGTGCAAGGTCACCAGCGTTTGTGCGTGCTCGTCGCCAACGGCTTTGATGAGCGCCTTGGTCGGCTTGCACGCGCGCGCCTTGCCGGCTTGCGTATGGAAGGCGGCGAAGAGCGCATCAAATGCTTGCGCACGAGCGGCCTCATCCGACACATCGGTTCCGCGCGCTGCGGTGACCGCCGATTCGATGGTGACCGCGCGCTTGCCCTCGGCCGTACCGCCCTGCCCGAGCCACCCGGACACGCGCAGCATGTCGGACAACAACGCCGCATCCTGCAGCGCTTCGATCAACGGATCGACCGTCGCATCGTCGCCAAGCAGTGCGTCCAATGCATCCAGCGGACGCCCCGCCGCCTGCGTCTTGTACGCCCACCAATCGCTGCGCTGATGGAACATTGCATCGAGCAGGCGACCGGCCTGGAAATCGCCGACCAGATCGGCAAGCGCTTCATACGCGGCGCGCAAGTCAGCCTGATCGTCGGCCAGCAAGCCGCGCCAGAAAGGCGCCCAAGCTTCACGCCGCAGCCGCCCGGCATCTTCACGCAACGATGCGCCCTGCTGCACGCCAGACGACAACGGCGCCCCGCGCAGCAGCGAACCGAACCAGCCGTGGAACGTGTCGATCGCCATGCGCGACGGCGATTCCAGCACGCGGGCATACAACCCACGCGCGGTTTCAATCAGCGCGGGCGCATCGCGCTCATCCACCGTGCGCGCGATCAGCTCGCGCACGACGCCTTCATCGTCAGCGCTGGCCAGTTGCGCGAGGATATCGAGCAAACGCTGGCGCATCTCTTCGGCCGCCTTGCGCGTGAACGTGATGGCGAGAATGTCCGATGGTGCCGCACCCGCCAGCAGCAGGCGCAGCATGCGCGTGACCAGCAACCACGTCTTGCCGCTACCCGCGCACGCTTCCACCACAACGGAGCGCTGCGGGTCGCACGCGGCGCGCGAGAAGGCCTCGGGCGAGACCGCTGCGCCATCGCGTTCGTAAGCGTGATCGCTCATGCCGTGACCTCCGGCTCGCGCGGTGCGCCGTCCGTCCAATATCCCTTGCGGCACAGGCCACGCGCCGCGCAGTAGCGGCACGCCGATTCATCACCAAAGGCCGGCAGCGGCGCACCGGTTGCAAGGGCCGTCATGTCCTTTTGCATCTGTTCGATCAACCAGTCGACGACTTGCGTAAAGTCGGGCAATGCAACGTCGCGCTTGTCCCCGCGTGCCTCGCCGTCCAGCGAAACCCAGCCGCCGGAGTCTGCGCGCGCATCGAGCACGCCGTAAAACGGCAGTTGGCAATCCTCAAACGGCGACTTGGCGCGACGCACCAGCACCATTTGCGATTGCGTCTTGTAATCGAGCACCGCCACGCCGTGTTCGTCGTGCACATCGATGCGGTCGATACGGCCGCGCAAGCGCAGCGGGCGCTCGTCCGGCAACGTGATGGACGTATCGGCATCGACCTCGCCCGCCTCAAAGCGCCAGCCGTCAGCCTCGCGCGCGGCCTGCCACGCCAAGTACGACGGCATCACCCCGAGCCAGCGCCGATAGAAACGCAGCGCGTTGCCATCCTCGGCCAACAGCGGGCCGAACAGTTCATCGGTGATGCTTAGCAGCAAGCCCTGACGATCCGCCGGATCGTGCATTGGCGCTTCCAGCAACTGCCGGTGAAAGCGATGCAGGATCGCGTGCAGGATCTCGCCAATGTCGCGCTTCTCCAGCTCGTCGGACACCTCTTCCAGCTCGCCCAGACGAAGCATGCGACCGACGAAAAACTGGTATGGGCAACGGCGCAGGCTGTTGTAAGCGGCCGCACTCAGCGTGGACGGCACCAGAGACGGAGCGGCGGGCGCGGGCATGTCGGTGGGCTGGCTCGTGGTCTGCAGACTGGGCAACGTGACCGACGTATCGATACGAACGCCGCTCACCGCCAGCCGGCGCTGCAAGCGTTCGAGCCAGCCCGAAAGGCGATGCGGCTCGCCTCGTCCGCCATGGCGTTGCCAGGTCAACACCACCTCGGGCTGGTTGAGCAGCACTTCGGCCAGGTCGCGCGCCTGCTGCGCAAAGCGCTGGGCCCGGTCGGGCAAACCGAGTTCGCGTCGCACGTCGTTGGAGAAGAACAGCCACTCCGGCTGCGCCGACGGCAATTGCGCATCGTCACAACCCACCACCACGACGCCATCGAAGCGCCGCATGCGCGCGCCGTTCAGCGGCAGGATGACAACACGCCGATCCGCAGGAGGTGAAGGCTCGCTGAAGACCGCAGATTCGAGCAGCATCGACAGCAACGCACGCCACTCGGTGAGCGAGAACCGCGCGCCCGCATCGGTGCTGCCATGTATGGAAGTCCGCAGGCGGTCAATCCAGTCCAGCAACTGCCGGCCTGCATCGTCGTTCTGCAAACCGGTGCGCATATGCAGACGATCGAGCGTGCCTGCCAGCAGCGTTACCCATGCGTCGAGCGTGGCGCTGCCGGCGCGGCGCCACAGGGCCGCCTCATCAGCCAGCACGCCGAGGCGATCGGCCAGGCGGCTGACCTTTGCTTCGCCATCAGCTTCATTGGTGGAGCGATCGGCCACCAGTCGGCGCAACCGCCCCCAGCCACCCGAAACGTTATGCCGGCGCACCCGACGCTCCAGTTCCGCAACCCACGCAGGCGTGGCAACACCTGCGTCGGCATCGCGCAAACAGAACGGACTTTTGATGAGATCGAGCAGCGCAGCGGTATCGCCATCGCCCTGCACCACATCAACCCAGCGCATCAGTGCCGCAGCAGCGCGCGTCGTGGAGAGCTTCCAGCCGGTCTCATCGCGCACGGGCACGTTCACACGCGCGAGCAGCGCGCGAACCCGCCGCGCGACGATGCGATCCTGCGCCACCAACGCCAGCGAGCGGCGTCCGGCGTTCAACCAGTCGACCAGCGTATGCGCGGCGAAGGCCGCCTCGTCCTCAAAGCGGGCGGCACCCGCAATGCGCAGGATTGGCGCCGGAATCTGCGCGTCGCCAGCATCGTCCGCCGCCTGGGCGGGCGTGGCGCATTCGAGCCAGGCATGCAGCAGCAGATCGCGGAAATCCGCGTGTGTGGCGGGCGCCGCAGACGCGCCGGTTTCAGGGGCATTCCAGTCATAGCCGATGTTGAGCACAGGCACGCGCTCGGCGGCGCGCTGCAGGAAATCCAGATCAACTGCCTCGGGATCGGTCGGGCTCATCCACACGATCGGCCCGTCCAGTTCGTCCAGCAGGCGCCGCATGGCCCGCAGGCGCATTGGAATCGGGTCCGCCGCGCCCGAAAGCAACCGCCAGAACGTCAGCACGATGCGCGATTCGGTACCGAGGAAACGCTCGGACAATTGTGCGTAGGTACGCTCCAACGCCTCCGCCAATGCCGACTCCAGCTCGTCGGAACGCCCATCGGCGCCACTGTGCGCGGCATCCAGCGTCAGCCAACGTTGAGACAACTCATCCGACACCGTCACAAGCACCTGCGCCACGCCCCACAGGGCGGCATCGTCCTGTGCGCCAAGCGCTTCACGCAGCCATGCCTGCGTCTTGAGGGCCTGTTGCACGGCGAGCAGTCGCGACAGCGGCGTGCGCGCAACCGGCACACCCGCTTCGGGTGGCAAATCGAGCAGCCAGTGCCCCAGCGTCAGAATGCGAGGGAGCAAGCGCGGCGTGCCGGCTGCTTGCGCACTGGCGTGCAGGGCACTGCGCACCCCAGGAATCTGCGCGGCTGTCGGCACAACAACCGTGGCGGCACGCGAGGATTGGGCATGCACATCCAGAAAGCGCCATGCAGCGTCGGCGGCATGGGAAAGGAATGCTGGGCCAGGCGCGAAGGCAAGCGTCTGCATGCGAGGGAATATGGCGATATACCGGGAAACGTGCGGCTATCGGCCTGATAGCCACAATCAACGATTGAATCGGTTGAAAATGAGGGCGTCGGTACTATATCAGCAGCATCCGCGCCGACAGTGGTCTCAATACACGCCGGTTCGTGTAATCGTGTAATGTATGGGTTCGGCGCACGTCGCCAGCTATTACGAAATAACAGAGGTTCCCGCCATGAGCGAACAGATCAAGTATGTGAGCGACGCGTCCTTCGAGGCAGACGTGCTCAAGTCCGACAAACCCGTGCTGGTCGATTTCTGGGCCGAATGGTGCGGTCCCTGCAAAATGATCGCCCCGATCCTGGACGAAGTTTCCAAGGACTACGGCGAGAAGGTGCAGATCGCCAAGATCAACGTCGATGAAAACCAAGGCGTGCCGGCCAAGTTCGGCATTCGCGGCATCCCGACGCTGATTCTGTTCAAGAATGGCGCTGTGGCCGCGCAAAAGGTGGGCGCACTGTCCAAGTCGCAGCTGACCGCATTCCTGGACAGCCACCTGTAAGCCCTTTTTCGGCTGCGGGCGACCCTTCGCGTTGCCCCTCGCCCACGCTGGCGCACTTCCGCCTGGAAGCTCGCCAGCGTTGTGCTAAGATTGCAGCCAATCTGTTTCTCCGAGCGTTCGCTCGACCTTTCCCCCTCCCCCCGTTTCTCGTTTCGCCGCCCGTTCGGGCCCTTCCCTCATCTTTCGTCTATGCATCTGACAGAACTGAAATCCTTGCACGTGTCCCAATTGCTGGAAATGGCGGGGCAGCTGGAGATCGATAACGCCCAACGCATGCGCAAACAGGAGTTGATGTTTGCCATCCTGAAAAAGAAGGCGAAACAGGGGGAAACGATTTTCGGTGACGGCACGCTTGAAGTGCTGCCCGATGGCTTCGGTTTTCTGCGCTCGCCGGAAACCTCGTATCTGGCCAGCACCGACGACATCTATATCAGCCCGTCGCAGATCCGCCGATTCAATCTGCACACCGGTGACACGATCGAAGGTGAAGTCCGCACGCCCAAGGATGGCGAGCGCTACTTCGCGCTGGTGAAGGTCGACAAGGTCAACACGCAGCCTCCTGAGGCGGTCAAGAACCGCATCATGTTCGAGAACCTGACGCCGCTGCACCCGAACAAGCCGCTCACGCTCGAACGCGATATCAAGGCCGAAGAAAACATCACCGGCCGCATCATCGACATGATTGCCCCGATCGGCCGCGGCCAACGCGCGCTGCTGGTGGCAAGCCCGAAGTCCGGCAAGACCGTGATGCTGCAGCACATTGCGCACGCCATCGCGACCAACCATCCGGAAGCCGAGCTGTTCGTGCTGCTGATCGACGAGCGCCCGGAAGAAGTGACCGAAATGCAGCGTACCGTGCGCGGCGAAGTGGTGGCCTCGACGTTTGACGAGCCGGCCGTTCGTCACGTGCAAGTGGCCGAAATGGTCATCGAAAAGGCCAAGCGCCTGGTCGAATTGAAGAAGGACGTGGTGATCGTGCTGGACTCGATCACGCGTCTGGCCCGCGCCTACAACACCGTGGTGCCAACCTCGGGCAAGGTGCTGACCGGCGGTGTCGACGCCAATGCGCTGCAGCGTCCGAAGCGTTTCTTCGGTGCGGCACGTAACCTGGAAGAAGGTGGTTCGCTCACCATCATCGGCACGGCGCTGATCGAAACCGGCAGCCGCATGGATGACGTGATCTACGAAGAGTTCAAGGGCACCGGCAACATGGAAGTGCACCTGGAACGCCGCCTGGCCGAGAAGCGCGTCTACCCCGCCATCAATTTGAACAAGTCGGGCACGCGCCGCGAAGAGCTGCTGATCAAACCGGACATTCTGCAGAAGGTGTGGATTCTGCGTAAGTTCATCCACGACATGGATGAGGTCGAGGCGATGGAATTCCTTCTCGACAAACTCAAGACGACAAAGAACAACGCCGAGTTCTTCGACATGATGCGACGCGGCGGCTGAATCTCCTGTCTGCATAGCGAAAAGCGCACCCATTGTGGTGCGCTTTTTTATTGCTGCGTCAACCGCCTGTTTTTCCAGCGGATTTCCTCGTCAAAGCTGTGAAATTCGCTAGTTCGTTTGCATTACAGCGCGGGCGCGCAAGCGTTTGCCACCATCGTCCTTAAACGTCATCGCAAAAGAGAAACTCGGCAACCATACTGCAAGCCTGCCCTGGCTGAGCCGCCTCGGCAAAGAACGAACCACACCAAGAATCGAACGGGGGAAACCATGCGCGAAGAGTCGCTGGAATGTACTGCTGCGTGCCGAACCGTCGTAGTGGCGTCGCGCGCAGGGATGGGGGAGATCGACGAGACGATTCTGGGTGCAGAGTGGCACGTGCGGCGCGTAACGTCGATGCGTGAACTGGGTTGCGCCATTCGCGACGGCGTTCCCATGGCCGGGTTGGTCGATTTCAGCAGCGCGTTCTCCGCTGCGGAGTTGGATTTGCTCGAGCGCTGCATGCAGGTCTCGCATGTAGGCTGGGTGGCCGCCCTACCGCCCGCCATGCTGAATCACGAACGCGTGCGCCAACTCGTGCGCGACTACTGCGTGGACTACGTGCAGATGCCGCTGCGTATGGATGAGGCCGCGTATTCGCTGCGTCACGCCTGGGGCATGGCCTCGCTCGCACAAGAAGTCACGCCGGCGCCCAAGGCGAATCACGCTCGCATGCTGGGCGAGTGCCCCGCCATGCACAGCCTGTTCCGCGCCATCCGCAAGGTTGCGCAGAACAGTGCGCCAGCCTTCATTGCGGGCGAGTCGGGCACCGGCAAAGAGCTGACAGCGCAGGCCATTCACGAAGCGTCCTCGCGCGCAGGCGGGCCGTTTATCGCCATCAACTGCGGAGCGATTCCGCCGCACCTGATCCAGTCCGAATTGTTCGGCTACGAAAAAGGCGCATTTACCGGCGCGCATCAACGTCATATCGGCTGGGTCGAGCATGCCAATGGCGGCACGCTATTCCTCGATGAAATCGGCGACCTGCCGCTCGAGAGCCAAGTCAGCCTGCTGCGGTTCCTGCAGCAAGGCACGATCACGCGGCTGGGCGGGCACCAGGCGATCCCGCTGGACATCCGCATCATCTCGGCGACACACGTGGATCTGGAGGCAGCCCAACACCACGGCGGATTCCGCACCGACCTGTTCCATCGACTGTGCGTGCTGACCCTGTCGGTGCCGCCGCTGCGCGAGCGCGGCAGCGACATCGTGCTGCTGGCCGAACACATCCTGGCCCAGCACGCGAGCGAAGCCTCGCACCGCATCCGCGGGTTCACGCCCTGCGCGTTGCACGCGATGATGCATTACCCGTGGCCGGGCAACGTACGCGAACTCATCAACCGCGTGCGCCGCGCGCTGGTGATGACCGACAACCGCAAGATCTCCGCCGCTGACCTGCATCTCGAAGGCTACGCATCCGTGTCGGGCCAGACGCTGGAAGAAGCGCGCGAAGGCGCCGAGTCGGACGCCATCCGTACGGCCATCGCGCGCAACGGCTTCCACATGGGCATGACGGCGCGCGAATTGGCGGTGTCCCGAGTCACGCTGTACCGGCTGATGCAAAAGCACGGCATTCGCGCAGAGCATCCGCTGCATACGGCCTGAGCGTCGTCCGTCTCATCGGTTTCATGCGATCGGGGGCGTAGCGTTAGCGCTGCGCTCCTGAGGGGCATTGAGGGCAAGAACGAAGAACGACGGACCTGGCCCCGCCTGCCTCCCCCAATCGGAAGCATCCAGCATTTGGTTCAGTGCATTCAATTCAGTTGCCGGCAACGGAGTCAATCGGCGGTGCCAGCGCCGCAAACGCGGCCAGGTTGGTTTGCATCGGGATCTAGCTCCAGGATGGCTATTAAGAAAAGAGTGCCCGCCGGGGGACGGAGCACGAAACCGTTGAAGAACCGCCACGCGGGCCTGTTCGGCGCACGTTGCGAAAGCGCCACATTTTGGTGCACCCAAGGCTGCGCAACCAACGACAACCTTTGCCAAGAGACTGTTGCGGCGCCGGCAATCTGACACGGTAAGCGGCACATACCGCAAAGCACCCCACTTCCGGGGGGATTGCGAAAGCCCCTTCGCCGTTGGATTGTTAAGCCACGCATGCGACGTACTCAGTTCGCCGTCCGTGAGTGCGGACACGACAGAACCGGTGGATGGATCGAATGCGCGGGTGGGAATGAGACCGAATGCGAGTCGCGCCGGCAACGTATCGGCGAGAACGCTTCGAAGGGCGATCAGCGGTGTAACTGGACGCCGCGCGACGAAATCGCCGTCTACTGCAAGCGCAGGCACCATGACGATCATGGCCGTGCGATTTGCGACCACTCCGGTCTTCTCGACCGTCCACCCGAACGGCAAACGTCGAGCACAGCGCTGCGCGATTGTCGGCATGGCTCGCTCCTCCCCGACGGATATAGAGCGACATCCATGCCATGATGGCTAACGCCTTGTTTTAACGGGATATTTTCCACACGGAGAACCGCGCGCCCCTGCATGGCATGCGTTTTTTGTGTCGCGACTGAAACAGCAGTCGCCACAAAAACCGCGGTTATCGGGCGCAGGTGCTGCGGTGGTCGAATTGCGCGCCCTGGCAAATGCTGGGCTACAGTACCCAGGACGCCGCAAGGAGGGTCCCGAGGCATGGCCGTGGCGGCTGTCATTTTTGACTTCCGCCACTAAAATGATTCGGAACGGGGGTCTGCTCCGGCCTGTATCTCGCCTGGGCGACAAGGATGTTCGCAAGATCGGTAACAGGTCGAGAACAACGATGAACACTGTTTTGATCGAAGCCCATCCGTTGGTGCGTACAGGCATTGCGCACCTGCTACGGACGCTCAAGGGCGTCACTGGCGTCACGGTTGTCGAACCGGACGAAGGGATGTTCGACGCCATCGAAACCAATGCCGACGCCGGACTCCTTGTGATCGGCCTGCCGTTGCCACATCTCGACGAGTTGTCGGCCATCGGCGAAATCATGCATCGGCCCCATGCGCGCCACGTGGTCGTGCTGGCGGAATCCGAATCGCCCGACATCATCCGTACGCTCATGCAGATGGGATTGTCAGGCTACACGCTCAAGCATTCGCCGGGCGAAGTCATCGCAGCTTCGCTGGAGCTCGTTCTGGTGGGTGGTCAATACATTCCGGCCAGCGCGCTGCTGCCGGAATCACGCCTGGACGGCGCACCAAACCCGGCGCTTGCAGGCGACCCGCAGACCGATCCGAAGCTGCTCGGCATCACGCCGCGGCAGTACGAGATTCTGGTGCTGCTCTCGCGCGGGCATCCGGTCAAGACCATCAGCCGCATGCTGAACATCTCCGAGGCGACAGCCAAGGCGCATATCAGCACGCTGTATCGGCGCCTGAAAGTCCGCAGCCGCACCGAGGCCGTGTACGTCGCCAATCAGCGCGGTGCACGACTCCTCTCAGTCGCCTGATTCCCCGACAAGGGCGCAAGCGCGCGTCGCAAAGCTGCAGGCGCCGGCCGATATACTGGACGCATGCTTTCGTCTGTCCTCCGATGGTTCTCCGGCCGCGCACGCACGCGGCGGCTGAACCGTTACGCCATCTCCGACGCGCTGTGGTCACGCGCGCTCGATAGCCTGCCCTTCCTGCTCGACTGGTCTGACGCAGACCTCGCACGCCTGCGTGAAACGGCCACGCTCTTCATCGCCGAAAAGGAATTCACCACCGCGCACGATTTGCCGCTCACCGACGACATGGTGATCAGCGTAGCCGTGCAGGCCAGCGTGCCGATCCTGGAGTTGGGCATGTCGTGGTATGCCGGATGGCACGGGGTGGTCATCTACCCCGGAGAGTTCGTCATCCGCAAGGAGGTCATGGATGAAGACGGCGTCGTACACAACGTGCGCGAAGAAGCCGCCGGCGAGGCATGGGAGCACGGCCCGGTCATCCTCTCGTGGCAGGACATTGAACTTGGGGGCGCACTGGCCGCGCCAGGCGCGCAGCCATACAACGTGGTCGTGCACGAGTTTGCACACAAGCTCGACATGCTCAACGGCGAATCGGACGGCGTCCCGGCGTTTTCATCGCGGCTGCATGCCGATGTTGACCGCGAGCAATGGGCCGATGACCTCTATGCCGAGTACGACGCCTTCGCCAATCGTTGCGACCAGATTCCCGAGCGCCGGTGGGGCGACGACCCGATCCTTTCATTGCTCGACCCCTATGGCGCACAGCATCCGTCGGAGTTCTTTGCGGTGGGGTCGGAGGTGTTCTTCGTAGAGCCGGTCGCCATGCTCGAGACGCTGCCCTCGTTGTACGCGCTCCTGCAAGACTTCTACCTGCAAGATCCGGCACGGCGCGTGCTGGACGCTGAGCAACGCCAGGAGGGATTCCTGCCATGACGATTCGCCAAGCGCTTCGCACAACGCTGCTCGGTAGTTGTCTCGCTGCCGGCACAGCGTGGGCACAGCCAGCCGTGCCCGTAATCCTCAGCGTCACCGCCCAATTCGATGGGCAATCAGAAACCAAACGCGTCACGCTTTCGGCCGACACATCCACCACGGGCGAGCACATCGCACTGCTCGAACGTACCCACACGTACGACGTGGGCGGCTCGATGCCCAGGAAAGAATGGGAGGCGCGCTTCGCCGCCGGCCTGCCCGATGACACAATCCCGCTCGGCTGCGACACCACTACCTGCCAATTCATGCGCCACCGCTGGGCCAAGACCGGCGTGGACGTCACCCTGCGGCCGATGGGAGCGTCGGGCGAGTTCCAGACGCTGTCCATCGGTGTAACGCTGCATCGGTTCCAGCCGTCGCCCGACACCGAGGCCCCTGCACGCGTCGACACCTTGGCGCGCAACCTCGACACCTCGTTGCGCGTCGGCGACACCAGGACCGTGGATCTGGACGGCCACGGCGTGCTCACGATCGAGCGTCTGGCCAAACCTTGATCGAAATAGGCTCCTAAAGTCACTTTCCGATGCGCCGGCACGACGGATTTTGCGGCTGGCGCGTTGCTCAAGCCTTTGTTTCTCTGGCATAATCCTCGTTTCTCCACCCGGCAAGTGATTCGAGGGCTGGTCGCACGGTGGCTCCTACCATGTGAGCACCTGAAGCGCGCCGCGAATTGGCTACCTCTACCCCAGGGCCCATCATGAAAGAAGGCATTCACCCGAATTACCGCGAAGTCGTGTTCCAGGACATGTCCAGCGACTTCAAGTTCATCACCCGCTCGACCATCCAGACCAAGGAAATGATCACGCTGGACGGCAAGGAATATCCGCTGGCAAAGATCGAAGTCTCGTCCGAATCGCACCCGTTCTACACGGGCCAGCAAAAGGTTCTGGACACGGCAGGCCGCGTCGAAAAGTTCCGCAACAAGTTCGGCAGCAAGATCGGCAAGGCTGCCAAGTAATACCGGCGCCGGAGACGGCTCAGCGCATGACCCGCTCAGTGCAGACCGTCCTAGTGGTCAGAAAAAGGCAGCTCCGGCTGCCTTTTTTGTTTTTCGGCACATGTTAGGCCGTTGATTCGGCTTCTCTCTTTACGATCAGCACGTCGCTGTGCAACCCCGGCCGGGCTCGCCCGGTCTGACACTCGATGAACACCACCCGCGTCTCGCGCATCCGCCTGACTGCCGCCGCCACCCGTGAGTTGCCGCGTTGGCTGCTGCTCGCCATCTGCGTGATCTACGGCCTGTCGGGCCTGTTTTCGCGCGACCCGTGGAAGAACGAAGACGCCGCCGGCTTCGGCGCGATGTGGACGCTAGCCACCGGCAACGCGCAAGACTGGCTGATGCCGAACATCGTCGGGCGCCCTGTCGTGCAATCGGGGCCGCTGGTGTTCTGGATCGGCGCGGCGTTCATTCGCCTCTTCGGACAATGGCTCGGCCCCGCGGATGCGTCGCGCCTGGCGACCGCCCTCTTCTTCTTCGTCACCAGCGCGTGCATCTGGTATGGCGCCTATCTGCTGGGTCGTCGCGCGGAAGTCCAACCGTTTGAATTCGTCTTTGGTGGCCAGCCCAACACGCGCGACTACGGCCGTACGCTGGCAGATGGCGCACTACTGATCTTCCTCGCCTGCGTAGGCCTCGCGCAGCGCGGTCACGAAACGACACCGCTGGTTGGGGCGCTCTGCTTCGTGGCGGTCGCGGTGTATGGCTTGATCCGAGCGCTGGACAAGCCGGTGCACGGCAGTCTCATCTACGGCGTCGGCATCGGTTGCCTGTCGCTGGCGGGCGGCCCAATCCTGCCCCTGACAATCACGGTGGCCGTATTGATCGCCGCGCATGCCACGCGCGTGCTGCCGCTGCGCCCACTGCTCACAGTCGCACTGCCCGTGTCGCTCGTACTGGGATGCTCATGGCCGGCGATGGCGTACTTGCTGGCAAATAATCCGACTGACGCCGTGACCTACGTTCGCGAATGGGCACGCTTCGATCGCCACCAATACGCTGGCCCGACGGCGCATTCGCTCGGCTTCGTCGCGCGCAACCTGCCATTGTTCGCCTGGCCGGTCTGGCCGCTGGCCGCATGGGCGTGGAAGAGCTGGGGCGGCATGCGTACCGCTCCGCATATCACGTTGCCCTTGGCCGTCCTACTGCCGCAGTTGGTGCTGCTGCTCATGCAGCCCCACCCGGGCGACGACGGATTCCTGCTGCTGATTCCACCGATGGCCGTGATGGCCACGTTCGCGCTGCCGACACTCAAGCGAGGCGCCATCAGCGCAATCGACTGGTTTGCGCTGCTGGCCTTCACCATCCTGGGCGGCACGCTATGGCTGCTGTGGATCGCCAAGATGACGGGCTTTCCGCCTCAGCTTGCGCGCAACGTGTACCGCATCGTACCGGGCTATCGACCCGAGTTCAGCTGGACCGCACTGGTCTGCGCGCTGCTCGTGACCGCGGCGTGGGTGCTCATCGTCGTATGGCGCACATCGCGCGCGCCCAAGGCCATCTGGCGCGCGGTGGTGATCTCGGCCGCCGGCACTACGCTGATGTGGGTGCTGATGATGACGCTGTGGCTACCCACCATCAACTACGCCAAGACATATCGCGATGTCGCGCAGTCGGCCGCCCTCGCACTGCCGCGCACCTACACATGCGTGCAGCCGATCCGTATGGGCGATGCGCAGCTCGCCTCATTTGCGTACTTCGGCCACATCCGTTTTGGCAGCGCCGAAGACAACTGCGACATCCTGCTGCGTCATGATCCGTACGACTACGGCGCACCGACGAGCGTCTCCAACTACGAGTGGCGCCTGATCTGGGAAGGCCGCCGCCCAGCCGATCGCGATGAGCACTTCCGCATGTACCGCCTGACTGAAGCCGCGGCCGCCAAACATCCGCCGCCCACCCCGGCAACCACACGCCGACGCAAGCTGCGCCAGTAAGGTTTCCGTAGCCCCTCATGTTTGTCGCCGACGTCCGCCGCATTACCGAACTGGCTTGGCCGGTACTGATCGGCCAGTTGGCTGTCATCGCCTTCGGCGTACTGGACACGGCGATGGCTGGCCGCGCCTCTGCAGCAGACCTCGCGGCCATCGGCCTCGGCGGTTCGATCTACGTGACGGTGTACATCAGCCTGATGGGCGTGCTGCAAGCGCTCTCGCCCATCGCCGGACAACTCTACGGCGCGCAAAGGCACAGCGAGATCGGCGAAGAAGTGCGCCAGGCCGCCTGGCTCGGACTGGTGCTCGCCGCGATCGGTATGCTGATCCTCTGGTTCCCCGCCCCACTGCTGCACCTGGCGGACGCCACGCCAGAACTCACTGAGAAAGCCACCGCCTATTTGCGGTATGAAGCGCTCGCGTTGCCTGCGGCACTCGGCTTCCGGATCTACTCTGCGTTGAACAACGCGCTGTCGCGCCCGGTGATGGTGACGGCACTGCAGCTCGCAGGCCTCGCCATCAAGTTTCCTCTCAACGCACTATTTCTGTACGGCGGCATGGGCGTCCCCGCGATGGGCGGCCCAGGCTGCGCACTTGCCTCGATGATCATCAGTTGGCTATGGTTTATCGCAGCGGTCATCATCCTGATGCGCAATCCGGCATATAAGCCGTTCGCGATTTTCACGCACTACTCGCCCCCTAACCGCGCGCGGCTGTGGGCGCTGGTACACCTGGGCGTGCCAATGGGTTTCACCTACCTGATCGAGATCACGTCGTTCACGTTGATGGCGATCTTCATCGCGCGCCTTGGCACGGTGGTCCTGGCCGGGCATCAGATTGCCGCCAACCTTGGAGCGGTTGCGTATATGGTGCCCCTGTCGCTATCGATCGCGACGTCCACGCTGGCCGCGCAATCAATTGGGGCCCGCGATCGCGTAGCAGCACGGCGCATCTCACTGAATGGCATCAAGCTGGCGGTGATGTGCGCGGTCATCGTTGGCGCGGCCGTGCTGTTCTTGCGGCGGGAGCTGGTCAGCCTATACACGCGCGATGCCGCTGTCCTGGCGATTGCGGTGCCGCTGCTGCCTTTCATCGCCTTCTATCAGATGTTCGATGCGCTCCAGGTCATGACGGCGTTCATTCTGCGCGCATACAAAATCGCGCTCATCCCCACTGTGATCTATGCGCTATCGCTGTGGGGCGTAGGGCTTGGCGGCGGTTATGTGCTCGGATTTGGGCTGCTGGGGGACATTGCTGCGGCACTGCGCGGCGCAGCCGGTTTCTGGGCCGCCAATGGGCTCAGTTTGATGGTGGCTGGCGCGCTGCTGGTCAGCTATTTCAATCGCGTGAGCCGCGCTGCCAATTAAAGCGAGCCATTCACACTCACTTTAAAGCAGCATCAATCTTGATTAGCGTGGCTTGAATTGAAAGCGCAAAAGAAAAACCCGCTGCAAGCAGCGGGTTTTGATTTGGCGGAGCGGACGGGACTCGAACCCGCGACCCCCGGCGTGACAGGCCGGTATTCTAACCGACTGAACTACCGCTCCGTGTCGGTTGCAAAATCAGCTAGAGACTGATTTTGCTAATGAGCTTCTGGTTAAGCTCTTGTTTTGGCGTCCCCTAGGGGATTCGAACCCCTGTACTCACCGTGAAAGGGTGATGTCCTAGGCCTCTAGACGAAGGGGACAGAAACTGTTTTGCAACGCTTTCTGTCTTACGCTGCGAAGTCCGCTACTATAACGAACTTTTTTGCGTTTTGGAAGCCTCTTTTCAAATTATTTTTTGAATCGAATCTTCCGGCATTTTGGTGGAGCTAAGCGGGATCGAACCGCTGACCTCTTGCATGCCATGCAAGCGCTCTCCCAGCTGAGCTATAGCCCCGAGGTACTGCCTTTTACTGCTTGCTTCTTACTGCATTTCGCTTCGTGTTGCAGCGAAAACAAGAGTATAGGGGAAGTATTTAGCGCTTGGCAATACCCTTTCGCAAAATTTTTTGCGTCGCGCTCGTCACGCCGCCAGACGACGCAGAACAACGTCGCGGCCGAACAGTTCCAGCACGGCATCAATCGACGGCGTTTGCAGTTGCCCGGCCACCAGCAAGCGCACCGGCATCGCCAGCTTCGGCATCTTCCAGCCGTGTGCGGCGAGCACTTCCTTGAAGACTGCACCAATCGCCTCGCGCTTCCACTCAGGCAGCGCGCCGAGCTTCTCAGCCAGCGCTGCGATGCCAGGGCGTACGTCCTCGGTGAGGTGCTGCGCGGCCAGCTCCGGTTCGACAGCCAGATCGGTGCGATAGAACAGCAGCGCCGTCTGGGCGACTTCACGCAGCGTGTTGGCACGGTCCTTCACGAGAGCGATCACGTCAGCCAGGACGGGGCCACCATCCACCTTGCCACCCAGCTCTTCGATGAACGGCTTCACCAGATCAGCCAGGCGCGCATTGTCGGCCTGCTTGATATAGTGGTTGTTCAGCCAGGCGAGCTTCTCAGGGTTGTATTGCGCGGGCGACTTGCCCAGGTGCTCGAGATCGAACCATTCGATGAACTGCTCGCGCGAGAAGATCTCGGCATCGCCGTGCGCCCAGCCCAGGCGGGCAAGGTAGTTGACGATGGCCTCGGGCAGATAGCCCGCATCACGGTAGCCCGTGACGGCCATGGCACCGTGCCGCTTGCTCATCTTCTCGCCCTGCTCGTTGAGCACGGTCGGCAAGTGGGCGTAGACCGGCGGCGTGCCACCAAGCGCGCGCAGGATGTTGATCTGGCGGGGCGTGTTGTTGACGTGATCGTCTCCGCGGATCACATGCGTGATCTGCATATCCATGTCGTCAACGACCACGCAGAAGTTGTACGTCGGCGTGCCGTCCGGGCGCGCGATCACGAGATCATCGAGCTCGTCGTTGGAGATTTCGATGCGCCCCTTGACAGCATCGTCCCACACGACGCTACCGCCGATGGGATTCTTGAAACGGATCACAGGCTGCACGCCGGCCGGCGGCGTGGGCAAGACCTTGCCGGGCATGGGGCGCCAGGTGCCGTCGTAGCGGGGCTTCTCGCCGCGCTCGCGTTGCGCTTCGCGCAGGGCGTCAAGCTCTTCGGTGCTCATGTAGCACGGGTAAGCCAGTTCCTGCTGCACCATCTGCGCGACCACGGCGCGGTAACGGTCCATGCGCTGCATCTGGTAGAACGGGCCTTCATCGATGTCCATGTCCAGCCATGCCATCGCCTCCAGGATCACGTCGACGGCTTCCTGGCTGGAACGCTCCACATCGGTGTCTTCGATGCGCAGGATGAAGTCTCCCTTCATCTTGCGCGCGAAAGCCCACGGATAGAGTGCCGAGCGGATGTTGCCGAGATGGATGAAGCCCGTGGGGCTTGGGGCGAAACGAGTGCGGACGCGCTGTGTCATAGGAATGGCTGAACGAATAAGGCCGCATGGTCGGAGCGCGAGCGCGGATCCTGAGCGGCCTCTATCAAAACCGAAATTATAGCAACCGTGCCACGCATATCCGGCCGACCTGTCGCTGAACTTTGGCACAATGGCGGCCGGCCGCAGTGCGCTCGGTTACGACTGAACATCACTGCGCGGCATATCAAACCGCCCCAACCTCCTCATGCAACGCCGCCTCTTCCTGGGCGCCGCCGGCGCCTCCGTCCTCTCCGCCTGCACCGTGACGGGTTTCTCATCCGGCAAAACCGAGACACCTACCACTCCCGCCACGGCCGTGCTGCCGCCTACGGCGCAGCCGGCCACACAGCCCGTGCGAATCGGATTGGCTCTAGGCGGCGGTGCCGCGCGCGGTTTTGCGCACATCGGGGTCATCAAGATGCTGGAAGCCCAGGGCGTTCAGATCGACTTCATCACCGGCACAAGTGCGGGTAGCGTGGTAGCGGCGATCTACGCGTCCGGCATGTCAGGGCTGGAAATGAACCGCATGGCGCTCAAGATGGACGAAGCCATGATCGCCGACTGGGCTCTGCCGTTCGGCACGCGCTTCGGCGGCTGGCTCAAGGGCGAGGCGCTGGAGAAGTACATCAACCGGCTGGTCAAGCAGAAGACCATCGAGCAGATGCATATTCCGCTGGGCATCGTGGCGACGGACCTGGCGAGCGGCAAGCCGATCCTGTTCCGGCGCGGCAATACCGGTCAGGCGGTGCGTGCGTCGTGCAGCATCCCAGGCGTGTTCCAGCCGGTCACGATCAGCGGCCGCCAATACGTCGACGGGGGACTGGTGGCGCCCGTGCCCGTGACGTACGTCAAGCAGATGGGCGCAACTTTCGTGATTGCAGTGAATATCTCGGCAGACCCGTCCAACCAGGCGGTATCGGGGCAAGCGAGCATGCTGCTGCAGACGACGGCCATCATGGGTCAGAGCATTAACAAGACCGAGCTGGCCCAGGCGGACGTGGTGATCACACCATCGCTGCCGTTTGTTAAGGGCAGCGACTTCACCGCGCGCAACGAGGCGATTCTGGCAGGCGAGCAGGCCGCCCAGGCCGCCATGCCGCTGCTGCGGGAGAAGCTGCATCTGACGCAGACCATCGTCGGCACCCCGCTGCCACCCCGCTGATGCCCCTTCAGCAGGCAACAAAAAAGACCGCCGCGGCGGTCTTTTTTTTATTGCGTGATAGCGAGCCCGAGCGAATCAACCGCCGTACATTGCGAGTGGCTTGCCGGCGGCGTTCGGATCGACGCGCTTGAGTTGCTCGACGAAGTTATCGGCGCCGTCCTTGATGGCCGCACCGGAGTTGCCTTCGATGCGGCGGGCGCCGTTGTAGCGCGTCACCCAGTACGAGGCGGTCATGTCATCCACGCGAATCTTGCTGCCCGTGGACGGTGCGTGCACAAACTTGTTGTCGCCGATATAGATACCAACGTGCGAGAAGGTGTGGCGCATGGTGTTGAAGAACACCAAGTCGCCGGGCCGCAGTTCAGCTGTGTCCACGCTGGTGCCGACGCGGCTCATTTCCACAGCGCGACGCGGCAGCAGGAAACCAAAGGTGTCGTTGAAGACGTAGCGGACGAATCCGCTGCAGTCGAGGCCCGATTCCGGCGTGTTGCCACCGAAGCGGTAACGCAGGCCGATCATGCCCAGCGCGTTCATGACCACGTCACCCGTCTTGCTCATCACGTTGGAGATGAGGCCCGGTTTGGCTTCAGGCTTGACGTCGGCGCGGACTTCCGTGTCCTTGAAGACCGTATCAGCGTGCACTGCATTCGACACGATCACGCCGCAGCCGATCACAACCCCTACCGCTAGGCGCGCCATGGAATGAAGTACGAAATGCTGCATTGGTTCTCCCTCGGAAACTCGTAATGATGCGGCGAACATATGCCCCCGCAAATGAGACCAGTCCGAATCTTGTTAAAACAATCTCGCAGGATGATAAAAGTGACACTTTGACTTGTCAAAGGTCGTTACAAATTCTTCGGAATCCACATGCAAATCAGGCACTTAGACATGACTTTGGATGCGCATTCTTACAAAAACCGCGCATCAATACTGCACTGATTCGGGGCAAACGCGGTGGGTTTTACGGGTTATCCCGCGCAGGGATGAGTGAGGCAGCCGCCATCAGCTTGCAGGTGTAGGGGTGCGAGGGAGACGCCAACACCGCTTCAGTGTCACCCTCTTCCACCACTTTTCCATCCTTCATCACCACCACGCGATGTGACATCGCGCGGATGACAGCAAGGTCGTGGCTGATGAATAGATACGACAGGTTGTACTTTTTCTGAAGGGCTGACAGCAGTGAAAGCACCTGCTGCTGGATCGACACATCAAGTGCTGAAGTCGGCTCATCGAGCACCAGCAGCTGCGGTTTGAGGATCAGGACACGGGCAATGGCGACGCGCTGGCGTTGCCCGCCCGAAAACTCATGTGGATAGCGGCCCAGCGCCGTGCGATCAAGCCCCACCTCGCGCAGGGCTTCGATCACGCGGTGACGTCGCTCCGTGGCGTTGATGTGCGGTTGGTGCAGCGCCAGCCCTTCGCCGACGATCTCCTCGATCGTCATGCGCGGCGACAGCGAGCCGTATGGGTCTTGAAACACCACCTGCATGCGCGCCCGCACTGCGCGGCGCTCGTCGCGCGAAATACGCAGCAGCGAATTGCCCAGGAAACGCAGGTCGCCGCTCTTTGCCGCCTGCAGACCCAGCAGCGTCTGTGCGAGCGTGGACTTGCCGGAACCTGACTCGCCCACGATGCCAAGCGTCTCGCCTTCGCGCAGTTGCAGCGACACGGAGTCGACCGCGGTGAAGGGGTCGGTCCTGAACCAGCCGGCAAACCCTGGGCGATGGCGTTCGTAGGTGACCGTCAGCTTGTCGGCTTCGAGCAGCACGGGCGCAAGCGGCACCAGCGGCAGCACGTCGCGCTGCGGGCGGCTCTCAAGCAGGCGGATCGTGTACGGGTGCTTGGGCGCGGCAAACACGTCGGCCGTGTTGCCGGTTTCGACCAAGACGCCGCGCTCCATCACGCCAACGCGCTCGGCAAAGGCGCGCACCATGTTCAGGTCGTGCGTGATCAGCATGATGGCCATGCCGAACTCGGCCTGCAGCTCGCGCAGCAATTGCAGGATCTGCATGCGCACCGTCACGTCCAGCGCGGTGGTCGGCTCGTCGGCCAGCAGCAGCTTCGGCGAGCACGCCAGCGCCATGGCGATCATTGCGCGCTGGCGCTGACCACCCGACAGTTGGTGCGGGAAGGCGTCAAACCGGCGCGGCGCCTCGGCAATGCCGGTGCGTTCCAGCAGAGCAATCGCGCGCGCCTTGGCGGCGCGCTTGTCAAGACCCTCGTGCAATTCCAGTGTTTCGACGATCTGGTTGCCGATCGTGTACAGCGGATTGAGCGCCGTCATCGGTTCCTGGAACACCATGGCGACGTCGGCGCCACGCAGGCCGCGCATCTCACGCTCGCTGGCCGCCAGCAGGTCGCGGCCTTCGAGCAGGATGCGGCCGCTGTATTGCGCGTCGGCCAGCAATCGCATGATCGATAGCGCGGTCACGGACTTGCCGGAGCCCGATTCGCCCACCAAGGCGAAGCGCTCGCCGGCGTGCAAGTCGAGCGAGACGTGCTTGACGGCTTCCGTCACCTCGCCGTGTTCGGATTCGAAATGCACGCACAGGTCATCCAACCGCAACAGCGGACCGTCGTACTTCGGCGTGGAGGCACGCAGATCAACGCGAGTCATTTCACCCCCGCCGGTTTCTGGCGCGTACGCAGTTGGGCGAACGACAGGCGCGTGTCGAAGGCATCGCGCAGCGCGTCGCCCATGAAGGTCAGCAGCACGAGGGTCAGCACGAGCACCACGAAAGTCGACAGCGAGATCCACCACGCATCCAGGTTGGCCTTGCCCTGTGCGAGAAGTTCGCCCAGGCTGGGGGTGGATGGCGGCACGCCCAGGCCAAGAAAATCCAGGCTGGTGAGCGCAAGAATGGCCGCACTCATGCGGAACGGCAGGAAGGTGATCACGGGCGTCAGGCTGTTGGGCATGATGTGGCGCCACATGATCTGCCAACTGGACAGGCCCATCGCCCGCGCGGCCTTCACATAGTCGAGCGAGCGGTTGCGGTAGAACTCGGCACGGACGTAATCCGACAGGCTCATCCACCCGAACAGCGACAGCAAAATGATCAGCAGCCCGAGGCTGGGGGTGAAGATCGACGCGAAGATGATCAGCAGGTACAACTCTGGCATCGAACTCCAGATTTCAATCAGCCGCTGCGACACCATGTCGAAGCGCCCGCCGAAGAAGCCCATCAGCGCGCCCGTCAGCGTGCCGACCAGCACGCCAAGCACCGTGAGCGCCAGCCCGAACAGCACCGAGACACGGAAGCCGTACAGCAGCCGCGCAAACACATCGCGACCACGGTCATCGGTACCGAGCCAGTTCTCGGCAGAGGGCGGCGCCGGGTTGGGCTCTTTCGAAAAATAGTTCAGCGTCTCGTACGAATACGGATTGGGCGGATAAATCGCAAAGCTTCCCGGCTCCTTGAACTTGTCTCGGATGAACGGATCGAGGTAATCCGTCGGGGTCGGGAAATCCCCGCCGAAGGTCGTCTCGGGGTAGGCCTTCACGATCGGGAAATACCAGTGGCCGTGGTACTTGACCACCAGCGGCCGGTCATTTGAGATGCATTCGGCGCCCAGACTGAGCACGAACAGCGCCACGAAGATGATCAGGCTCCAGTAACCGAGCCGATGCTGCTTGAAGCGGCGCCACGCCCGCTTGAGGGGCGACGGCGAATGCCGCACGGGATGCGGCGTTGCCGTATTGGATGGATGCGTGGAAGTGCGCGAATACTGGGTCATGATTGCCGGCCCGCCTATCGCCCGACCGAGCCGAAATGGATACGCGGATCAACCAGCACGTAGCACACGTCGGAAATCAACCGCGCGGCCAGCCCGATCAGCGTGAACAGGTACAGCGTGCCGAGCACGACCGGATAATCGCGCCGCACCACCGCCTCATACGACAGCAAGCCCATGCCGTCGAGCGAGAACAGTTGCTCGATCAGCAGCGACCCCGTGAAGAATGCCCCGATGAAGGCCGACGGGAAGCCCGTCACCAGCGGCAGCAGCGCGTTGCGGAAGATGTGCTTCCACAGTACGCGCCGCTCCGACAGCCCCTTGCTGCGTGCCGTCAGCACGTACTGCTTGCGGATTTCCTCAAGAAACGCGTTCTTCGTCAGCATGGTGATGACGGCAAAGCTGCCCACCACCGACGCCATGACGGGCAGCGTGATGTGCCAAAGGTAATCCGTGATCTTGCCGAGCAGGCTGAGCTGATCCCAGTTATCCGATGTGATCCCCCGGATCGGGAACCACTGGAAGAACGTGCCGCCGCCAAACAGCACAAGCAGCAGCACCCCGAGCACGAAGCCCGGGATGGCGTAGCCGACCAACACGATGATGCTGGTCACCAGATCAAACCGGCTGCCAGCCCGCACAGCCTTTGCAATACCGAGCGGCACCGCTATCAGGTACGTGAGAAAGAACGTCCACAACCCGATCGAAATCGATACCGGCAATTTCGACTTGATAAGGTCCCACACGCTACGGTGCTGAAAATAGCTCTCGCCAAGGTCGAAGCGTGCAAAACGGCCGAGCATCAGGAAGTAGCGCTCGACGGGGCTCTTGTCGAAACCATACAGCGCGCGGATTTCCTTGATCTTCTCGGGATCGACGCCGCGGCGGCCGCGATAGTCAAACGCACCGCCGCCACTGGCCTCGCTGCCTGCGCCGCGCCCTTTCATCTCCATCATCATCTGCTCGACCGGGCCACCAGGTACGAACTGGATCACGATAAACGTCAGCGTGATCACGCCGATCAGTGTCGGGATCAGAAGCAGCAACCGTTTGATCAGGTACGCGAACATGGTGTCACCGATGCGGTCATTTGGCAGCCGATTGGGCGGATTCCGGCGTCCGCCACCACGCCGTTAGCACCCAGGCCTCGGCCGAGTAGTAATACGGCAGACGATCCGGGTACATCAGGTTCTTGTTGTAGGCCACGCGGTGGGAAGCCGAATACCAGTGCGGAATCACATAGCAGCCTTGCATCAGTACGCGGTCGAACGCGCGAGAAGCGATGACCAGCTCGTCGCGGCTGTCAGCACGCAGCACATCATCGATCAGTGCATCGACGGCCGGCGATTTCAGGCCGATCACGTTATCCGAGCCTGCCTCGTCGGCCGCGGCAGAGCCGAAGCGGTCCTTCAGCTCGTTGCCGGGGCTTTGCGAATCGGGGAAGCGCAGCGAAATCATGTCGAAATCGAACTCCTCCAATCGCTTCTGGTAGAGCGCGAAGTCGGTCATGCGCTGGTTGACCTGGATGCCGAGCTTTTCCAGGTTGCGCGCATACGCCGCCATGACGCGGCTCATGGCGCCGCCGTCGTCAAGCATCTCGAAGACGAACGGCTCGCCCTTGCTGTTGCGCAGCGCGCCGTCTGCGTACGTCCAACCGGCCTGAGCCAACAGGCGGCGCGCCTGCCGCAGGTTGTCACGCAGTGAACTGGGAGGATCAGTCGAAGGCGGTGCGGGCAGCACGCCAAACACGTCCGGATCGAGTTTGCTGCGCAGCGGCTCCAGCAACGCCAGCTCGCCCTTGCTGGGCATGCCCGTGAGCGAATCCGACGCGGCCAGCTCGCTATTGGCGAAGTAGCTGTCGAGCCGGCGATAGGCGCCATAGAAAAGCTGGCGATTGAGCCATTCGAAATCAAGCGCGAGCGCCAGCGCCTTGCGCACCCGAAGGTCCTGGAAAAGCGGGCGCCGCAGGTTCATCACAAAGCCCTGCATGCCCGCGCCGTTGCGATGCGGGAATTCGCTCTTGATCAGTTCACCGCTGCGGAACTTCACGCCGACGTAACTCTTCGCCCAGTTCTTGGCGCGGTATTCGACCATGGCGTCGTACTCGCCGGCCTTGAAGGCTTCGAGGCGGGCCGTCTCGTCCTTGTAGAGCTTGTACTGGATGCGTTCGAAATTGAACGAACCACGGCGCACGTTCAGATCACGGCCCCAATAGTCGGGATTGCGCCGAAAGGTAATGCCGCGCGACGGATCAAAGCGTTCGATTACGTACGGGCCGCTGGCAATCGGGTCCTGGAAGGTCAGCTTGTCGAACGCGACATCCTTGCCGCCGTCCGGGTCGTCGGGCTTGCCACTGCCCTTGCCCCACTTTGGCGAGAACACCGGCAGCCCACCTACGATGAGCGGCAGCTCCTTGTTCCTACGCTTGAAATCGTAACGGATGGTGCTGGCGTCCACCACCGTCACCTTGGCCACGTCCGCGGTCATGCTGCGGTAGGCCGGGCTCGCACCCTTGCCCATCAGCATGTCGTAGGAGTATTTGACGTCTGAAGCGCGCACGCGATCGCCGTTGGAGAATCGGGCGCGCGGGTTGATGTGGAACGTGACCGAAAGCTCGTCGGGCGCCACCGTCACGTCGTCGGCAAGCAGCCCATAGCCGCTGGCGGTCTCGTCCCAACTTGTAATGAGCAGGCTTTCGAAGACAAGCTGATTCAGCCCCGGTGCCGACGTCCCCTTGATCGTGAAGGGATTGAACTTGTCGAAGCTCGTGCGGCGGTCTGGATTGCCGAGCAGCAGCATGCCGCCGATGGGCGCCTTCGGGTTCAGATAGCCGAAGTTCGAGAAACCGGCCGGATACTTGAGGTCGCCATATTCGGCGTAGCCATGGGCCGCCCAGGCGGGTGTCGCGCAGAGCGCCGCCAGCAGGCTGACCAGCGCCATGAATCGCTTGTGTGTCGCAACGCGCACGCTCATTGCGCCCCTTGCCCCCAATGTCCTTGCATGCGTTGATCCGATTGATCGCTGTCTGAAAAACTGTTTTGGACGATTCTAACGCCCTCACATGGCAATCCGACCAATTCCGGCCCGAGGATCGTCCCGCATTGACAAGACTGGCAGCCGGTCGTGCGGCACCGCGCAAATGCGGAGCCGCCCCGCGCTTTCCGGTATGATCGCGCCCACCTAATTGCCTCGCGTCCGGGATACCGCCGCTGCCTGACCGCAGTGACGAGTAACCCAAACAACATACGGGCGCGACGTTGCCCCACATTTGTACGGAGAAACCATGGGATTCCTCGCTGGCAAGCGCATTCTGATTACCGGCCTTCTGTCCAACCGCTCGATCGCCTACGGCATCGCCAACGCCTGTAAGCGCGAAGGCGCGGAACTGGCCTTCACCTATGTCGGCGAACGCTTCAAGGACCGCATTACTGAATTCGCCACCGAGTTCGACAGCAAGCTGGTGTTTGATTGCGACGTCAGCAGCGATGAACAGATCGCCAAGGTGTTCGAAGATCTTGGCCAGCACTGGGGTCATTTCGACGGCCTGGTGCACTCGATCGGCTTTGCGCCGCGCGAAGCGATTGCCGGTAACTTCATCGATGGCCTGTCGCGCGAATCGTTCCGCGTCGCCCACGACATCTCGGCGTATAGCTTCCCGGCGCTGGCAAAGGCCGCGCTGCCGATGCTCTCGCCAAATGCTTCGCTGCTGGCCTTGACCTACCTGGGTGCTGAGCGCGTGGTCCCGAACTACAACACGATGGGCCTGGCCAAGGCGTCGCTCGAAGCGAGCGTGCGTTACCTGGCCAGCGCGCTGGGTCCGAAGGGCATCCGCGCCAACGGCATCTCGGCGGGCCCGATCAAGACGCTCGCCGCGTCCGGCATCAAGGATTTCGGCAAGCTGCTCAAGTACATGGAAGACGTGGCACCACTGCGCCGTAACGTCACCATCGAGGAGGTGGGCAACGTGGCGGCGTTCCTGCTGTCGGATCTGGCCAGCGGCATGACTGGCGAGATCACGTACGTGGACTGTGGCTTCAACGTGACCGCCGGTGTGCCGGACGTCGTCGGCCAAGGCTGATGCGTTAATGCACTAACGCATGCGCGCGCCATCTTCGGAAGGCGCATGCGTGCGGAGCAGACAAAAGAAAAAGCCCGCATGGCGCAAACCATGCGGGCTTTTTTGACGTGCAGTGCAATGCGAGCCGTCACGTCAGCTCGACTCGCATCCGCCTGTTGTGTGCGCTTCCCGCGAGAAGCGCCAAACTGGCGGAGACGGAGGGATTCGAACCCTCGATCCAGGTTTTGGCCCGGATGCTCCCTTAGCAGGGGAGTGCCTTCGACCTCTCGGCCACGTCTCCCAAACTTGCGTCACACGAAGGAGCCCGTGCAACGAAGCGCGTATTCTAGCCACTTCACCCCACCCGGTCAACGACAACTGCATGACACGCGATGAGAATCTGTGGCCCTGGGTCGCCACCCGGCCATCCGGTCTCAGCTCAGCCGATTACGCCTGATCCAGCTCGAACGCCTTATGGAGCGCGCGCACGGCCAGCTCCATGTACTTCTCATCGATCAGCACCGAGATCTTGATTTCCGAGGTGGAGATCATCTGGATGTTGATGCCCTCTTCCGAGAGCGTGCGGAACATCTTGCTGGCGATGCCCACGTGCGAGCGCATGCCCACACCCACCACCGAAACCTTCGACACCTTCGGATCGCCCGACACGCTGGCCGCGCCGATATGCGCCTTCACGCTGTCGTTCAGGATCGCCAGGGCGCGCTGGTATTCGCCACGCGGCACGGTGAAGGTGAAGTCCGTCTTACCTTCCACCGACTGGTTCTGGATGATCATGTCGACGTCGATGTTGGCGTCGGCGACCGGCCCCAGGATCTGATAAGCGATGCCAGGCTTGTCCGGCACACCGATCACGGTGATCTTGGCTTCGTCGCGGGCAAAGGCGATGCCGGAAATGGCGGCGGCTTCCATGTTCGAATCTTCCTCAAAAGTAATCAGCGTGCCCGAGTTCATCTCAACGTCGAGCGGCATCAGCGGGTCGGTCAGCGACGACAGCACGCGGGTCTTCACGCGATACTTGCCGGCAAACTCCACCGAGCGAATCTGCAGCACCTTGGAACCGAGGCTGGCCATTTCCAGCATCTCTTCGAAGGTGATTTTGTCCAGGCGACGGGCGTCGTCTACCACGCGCGGGTCAGTCGTATAGACGCCATCCACGTCGGTGTAGATCAGGCATTCGTCGGCTTCGAGCGCAGCGGCAACCGCCACGGCCGAGGTGTCCGAACCGCCACGGCCCAGCGTGGTGATATGGCCTTCGCTGTCGATGCCTTGGAAGCCGGTGATGACGACCACGCGACCAGCGTCCAAATCAGCGCGTACGCGTTCATCGTCGATCGACTGGATGCGCGCCTTGGTGTAGGCCGAATCGGTCTTCACCGGCACTTGCCAGCCCGTGTAGCTGCGGGCGTCAATGCCTTCGGCGTGCAGCGCGATGGCCAGCAGACCCACACTCACCTGCTCGCCAGTCGAGGCAATCATGTCGAGTTCACGCGGGTCGGGCTGGGCCGAAATCTCTTTGGCCATGCCCAGCAGGCGGTTGGTTTCGCCAGACATGGCCGACGGAACGACCACGATCTGGTGACCGGCACGGTGCCACTTGGCAACGCGCTTGGCGACATTCTTGATGCGTTCAACCGAACCCATCGAGGTGCCACCGTATTTGTGAACGATGAGAGCCATCTTGGAAAGATCAGGAGGAGGCGAAGCGGTGCAAAAGCTTTTGAAAATACAGCAATTTGCATCGATCGGCAAGCAATTCACTGCTGCCGATGTGTATCAGGGCGCACCCTCGGTAGCGGCAGACCATGTGACCTGCCAGCCTGCGCCGCTGTGGAGGGCCGCTCGGTTCATTCCCAACCCGGCCGCAAACACCAGGAAGTCGCCCGCATATAGCAGCGGCAAGCGCTGGCGCCCCCAGGCAGGAATGCCAGCCTCCTGGTACGCCTGCTTGAGCGCGCGGGACGGCCCTCCCGGGCGCAGCACGATGCGTTCGCCACCGCGGCGCGGCAACAGCAACAGCGGTGCTTGCAAGGTTTGCACAGCGATGCCATCGCGTGCCACGGGTGCAAACGACAGCACCCCACCCCATGCGGCCACATTCACGCGTTGCTCAGCCGGATGCGTCGGTTCAAATTGCGTCGCCTCAATGGCCAACGCGACCAGATCCGATGCGTCGCCGGTGCCAGCGTCGACTCGCGCAACGCCGCGATAGCGCCTAACTTGTCCCGCAGGCAATTCAATGCAAAGCGCCCCATCGTCGCGCGCGTCGACCAGTTGCGTACGCAGATCCTCAAGGCGACGCGTGGAGAGCGCGCGCACCCCCGCATCGGCCAACCAGGCACGCAGCACCGCGCGCTGACGCGGCACGGATAGTGCGCTCAACGCGCCCACATCCAACCCATCCTCTGCGGAGATCTGCATCAAATCGGCCCGTGCGATCTCGTCGATCAGCGCAGCTGCATCCGCCAAGTGTCCAGCGCTGCGCGACAGCGCTTCGCGATACGCCGGGAAATGATCCGCCATGCCCACAAGCAGAGGACGCAGCGCATTCCGTGCGTAACGTGCGTCGGCGTTGGACGGATCCTCGACCCAGCTGAGCGCGTGCGTATGTGCGTACAACTCGATCTCGCTGCGCGGCGCATCGATCCACGGACGCAGCAATGTGACAGCGCCCGCCCGAGCCATCGGCATGGCTGCGAGGCCGTCGAGGCCAGCGCCGCGCATCAATTGCAGCAGCACCGTTTCAGCTTGGTCATCCTGATGATGCGCCGTCAGCAAAATGGAGGCGCCTGCCTGGGCGCAAAGCGCTTCGAGCGCGGCGTATCTGGCTTCGCGCGCCGCTTCCTCCACCCCCTGCCCCGCATCGATCTCCACATGGACACGACGCGCATGAAACGCGACGCCGGCTGCTTCTGCCATGCGTTGGCTGGCGCATTCCCAAACATCGGCCTCGGCATGCAAGCCATGGTGAATATGCAGCGCAACGAGCTGCACGTGGGCACCCGCATCACGCCACGCCGCACACGCGTGCAGCAGCGCGGCAGAATCGCGTCCGCCCGACAGGGCAATCGCCACGGTCGGTGCTTCGGCCCCGCCAAAAGCAACAAAGGCCGCACACGCGGCAACGCGTTGTGCGACCTTGTTGACGAGATCAGCCGACGAATCAGCGACCTTCGGTTTCCTTGAACTTGCCATAAGCCATCAGGCGCTCGTGACGGCGCGCCTGGAGTTCCGACGTCTTCATGCCTTGGAACTGGCGCAGCGATTCTGCCAGCGCGCGCTTGAGCATCGTCGCCATGCCCTTCGGATCACGGTGCGCGCCGCCCAGCGGCTCGTTGACGATCTTGTCGATCAGGCCGAGCGCCTTCAGGCGATGCGCGGTCAGGCCCAGGGCCTCAGCGGCTTCCGGCGCCTTCTCTGCGGTCTTCCACAGGATCGACGCGCAGCCTTCCGGCGAAATCACGGCGTAGGTGGCGAACTGCAGCATGATCACAGAGTCGCCCATGGCGATGGCCAGTGCGCCGCCCGAACCACCTTCACCGATGATGGTGGCGATCAGGGGCACCTTCAAACCGGCCATCACAAACAGGTTGTGACCGATGGCTTCGGATTGACCGCGCTCTTCTGCGTCAATGCCGGGGAATGCGCCCGGCGTATCGACGAACGTGAAGATCGGCAGGCCGAACTTGTCCGCCAGTTCCATCAGGCGCTTGGCCTTGCGGTAACCCTCAGGCTTGGACATGCCGAAGTTGCGCAGCGCGCGCTCCTTCGTGTCGCGGCCCTTCTGGTGACCGATCACCATGCAAGCCTGGCCGTTGAAGCGTGCCAGACCGCCCACGATCGACAAGTCGTCCGCAAAGGTGCGGTCGCCGTGCAGTTCGTGGAAGTCGGTGAAGATCTCGCGGACGTAATCGAGCGTGTACGGACGCTGCGGGTGCCGGGCGATCTGCGCGACCTGCCATGGCGTCAGGTTGGCGTACAGATCTTTGGTGAGCTGCTGGCTCTTGGAAGCCAGGCGGGAAATTTCTTCAGAAATGTCGACAGCGGAATCGTCTTGTACGAAGCGAAGTTCTTCGATCTTCGCCTCAAGTTCTGCGATCGGCTGCTCGAACTCCAGGAAGGTTGTTTTCATGGATCTTCTGAAAGGCTCTTGAAGGCGCGCATTCTACCGGATTTTGACCGCCCGGCGACGCGCTCCGTTTCATCGAAATGAACAGATCAATAGGTGGTCGCCGTGTCGAGGCTGCGCCACATATACCAAGTGGCCACAGTGCGCCACGGTTCCCAGTTGGCAGCCACTTCACGCGCTTCGCTGCGAGTGACGGGTTCGCCACTGAAATAATTCTGTGAAATCGCGTTGATGAGCCCGATATCGTCCAGCGGCAGCACGTTCGGCCGCATCAGGTTGAACATCAGGAACATCTCCGCCGTCCATCTGCCGATGCCGCGAATCTGCGTCAGTTCGGCGATCACATCCTCATCGTCCATTTCGGCCCACTTGGCGACGTGCACTGTGCCGTTGCGAAAGTGATCGGCGAGGTCAAGGATGTACTCCGCCTTCCGCTTGGACAGCCCGCAACCCGCCAGCTTCTCTTGGCCGGCACGCAAAAACTGGGAAGGCACGAGCTTGGGGCACACAGCCACCACCCGTTCCCACACCGACTGCGCAGCCTTGACTGAAATCTGCTGACCAACGACCGATCGCGCCAACGTGACGAACGGGTCGCCGCGCGACGCCAAGTGCGCAGGGCCATACGTGGGGATGATCTTGCGCAAGATGCGGTCTCGCTTCATCAGGTCTGCGCAAGCTTCTTGCCAATACTCGGGTGGGCCAGAAAGCACCACTTCCGCCGGTACAGGCAGCGCCTCGCTAGCGGCGAGCGTTTCAGGCAGCGGCACCTTGCTCGCGGGTGCGCGTTTGGCCGGCGCCTTGGCGGCCTTGATCGGTGCGCTCTTGCCGGCGACCGACTTGCTCGCCACACCATCGACTTTCTTGACAGCCGCCTTCTTGGCAGACGGCACCTTCGCCGCCGGCGTTTTCTTGGCGGCGGTGCTGCGCACTACGTTGGCTTTCTTGGCCACCGCGTTCATGCGCGTCTCCATTCGGTCACGCCACCCGGCTTGTCTTCCAGAACAATGCCAGCGGCGAGCAACTCAGCACGGATGCCGTCCGCACGGGCGAAGTCGCGGGCAGCCTTGGCCGCGCGGCGCTCTTCGATGCGCGCTTCCACTTCTGCGGCGTCCAGGCCATCGGCCGACACACCGCCCTGCAGGAACGCATGCGGATCGCGACCCAGCAGGCCCAGCACACCTGCCAGCGCAGCGAGCTGGTTGGCCAGCTCGGGCGAGCGCGTTTTGTTGACTTCGCTCGCCAGCTCGAACAACACCGACACGGCGACCGGCGTATTGAAGTCGTCGTTCATGGCTTCGAGGAAGCGCTTGCCATGCGACTCGCTCCAGTCGGGCTTCGCACCCGCGGCCGCCGGCACATCCTTTAGCGCCGTGTACAGACGTGTGACGGCATGACGCGCGTCGTCAAGGTGCGCATCGCTGTAGTTCAGGTCGCTGCGATAGTGCGAGCGCAGGATGAAGAAACGCACGACCTCCGCGTCGTACACCTTCAGCACGTCACGGATAGTGAAAAAATTGCCGAGCGATTTCGACATCTTTTCGTCATTCACGCGCACGAAACCGTTGTGCATCCACGTGTTGACGAACGTCTTGCCGGTCGCGCCTTCGGACTGGGCGATCTCGTTTTCATGGTGCGGAAACTGCAGATCGGCGCCACCGCCGTGCAGGTCGAAATGCTCGCCCAGCAGTTCGCAGCTCATCGCCGAGCACTCGATGTGCCAGCCAGGGCGCCCCTCGCCCCATGGCGAGGCCCAGCGCGACTCGGCCGGCTCGTCAGCCTTGGCCGACTTCCACAGCACGAAGTCGAGCGGATCCTGCTTGGCATCGTTGGCTGCCACGCGCTCGCCGGCGCGCAGGTCTTCGAGCGACTTGCCGGAGAGCTTTCCGTAACCGGGGAACTTGCGCACGGCGTAGTTCACGTCGCCGTCGGTGGCCTGGTAGGCGAGACCGTTCGTCTGCAGCCTGCCGATCATCTTCAGCATCTGCGGCACGTATTCGGTGGCGCGAGGTTCGTGGTCGGGGCGCTGCACGCCAAGCGCATCGGCGTCTTCATGCATGGCGGCGATGAAGCGGCCGGTGAGCGCACTCATCGTCTCGCCGTTCTCGACCGCACGCTTGATGATCTTGTCGTCGATGTCGGTGATGTTGCGCACGTAGGTCACCTCGTAACCTGCCGCACGCAGCCAACGCTGCACCATGTCGAACACCACCATGACCCGCGCATGCCCCACGTGACAGTAGTCGTACACCGTCATCCCGCACACGTACATGCGCACGCGGCCGGGCTCGATGGGGACGAACGTCTGTTTCTCACGCGCGAGCGTGTTGTAGATCTTGAGTGATTCCATGAAGCGGTGTCGGGAGACTCAGCGCGCCGCGCATGCGATGTGCAACGTTGCGGGCGGACCAAATTGGAGGCAATCGGCGCCGGCGCGGCGCCTGCAAAACTAGCGGCATATCTTACCGGAACTGCGCTGACGGGGCGGCCTGCCAGTGCGTCTGGCATGCTCCCCGTCAAGAACCCTTCCTGGCGCGCACGGCCGCTGCTGCGCACAAAGACGGTTTGTTAGAATGCGGCGGAGTATAACGGAACCGATTCTCATGAACAGACCGCTGCGTCAGACCGCTGCCACCCTGGCTTGCCTGCTTGCCATGTCGGCGGCACCGGCCTTCGCCCAGACCGCCGGCTTTGCCTTGCCGGCCGATTTGATGCCCAGCACGCAGCAAGCGCCGCAGGTCGCGCGCCAGAAGCGCATCGACGACGCGTTGGCCAAGAAGCAATACGCCGAGGCACTGGCCGAACTGGACAAGGACGTCGCCTCCCAGCCGCGCAACGCGCAGGCACGCTTCCAGCGAGGCGTGGCACTTGCCGGCCTGGGCCGCGCCGACGATGCCATCGTCGCCTTCAGTCAGATGACACAGGATTTCCCGGAACTGCCCGAGCCGTACATCAACCTGGCCGCGCTGTATGCCGAGCGCGGTGAGCTACTCCGCGCTCGCGACAACCTGATCATGGCGAACCGCGTGGCGCCGGAGAATGCGCTAGCGCAATCCAACCTTGGCGACGTCTACGTCCGCCTGGCAGCACAGTCCTACCAGAGCGCGATCAAGCTGAATCCGAAGAACGCCACCGCGCGCGCGCGTCTGGATGCCCTGCCTGATCTGCCTGGCGTGCATCCCTCGTCGAAACCCGCCACGACCACGCTGCCCGCAGCCAGCGGCGTGAGTGCCAAGCCAGCGAAGCGTCAATAAGAAGACGCGGCCCCGATCCTGCTTTTCCCACCCACAAGCTCTCTCTTCCTGACCATGCTCCGTATTCGCTCCCTCTTTGCCGGGCTCGTGTGTGCACTGGCCGTAACCGCCACCGCAGCCACCGCGTCCGCGCCGCGCGTCCAGTTCAAGACGTCGATGGGTAACTTCACCGTTGAGGTATATCCGGATAAGGCACCCAAGACGGTCGCCAACTTCCTGCAGTACGTGAAGGACGGCTTCTACAAGGGCACGATCTTCCACCGCGTGATGGACGGCTTCATGATCCAGGGCGGCGGCTTCACGGCTGACATGAAACAGAAGGACACCCGCCCGCCGGTCGAAATCGAATCGAAGAACGGTCTGAAGAACGACAAGTACACGATCGCCATGGCGCGCACCATGGATCCGAACTCCGCCACCGCGCAGTTCTATGTGAACGTGGTCGACAACAACATGCTCAACTACCCTGGTCAGGACGGTTACGGCTATACCGTCTTCGGCAAGGTGGTCGATGGCACCGACACCATCGACAAGATCAAGGCGGTGGAAACCACCACCAAGTTCCCGCACCAGAATGTGCCCGTGAAGCCGATCGTGATTGAATCGGCCACCGTCGTCTCCAAGTAACGCATTTTTGCCCCACCCAAGGAATTCACCATGACCCAAGTCAAGCTGCACACCAACCACGGCGACATCACCCTGGCCCTGGACGCTGAGAAGGCACCGAAGTCGGTTGCCAACTTTGTCGCCTATGTGAAGGATGGCCACTACAACGGCACGGTGTTCCACCGCGTCATCAAGGGCTTCATGATCCAGGGCGGCGGCTTTGAGCCGGGCGAGAAGATGAACCAGAAGCCCACCAAGGCTCCGATCGACAACGAAGCCAACAACGGCCTGAAGAACGAGCGCGGCGCCATTGCCATGGCACGCACCAACGATCCGCACTCGGCCACGGCCCAGTTCTTCATCAACACGGTTGACAACGACTTCCTGAACCACACGTCGCCGACGCCGCAAGGCTGGGGCTACGCCGTGTTTGGCAAGGTGACCGAAGGCATGGATGTGGTCGACAAGATCCGCTCCGTGCGCACCGGCAACCGCGGCTTCCACCAGGACGTACCGATGGAAGACGTGATCATCGAAAGCGCTGAAGTGATCGAATGATCGACGCAGCGCACGCCGCACAGGCCTCCGCGCTGAAGACACCGGTCCGGGTTTCCGGGCCGGTGTTTTTTATTTCGGATCTGCACCTGACGGCCAGCATGCCGGCCACCGCCGCCGCGTTCGAGCGCTTCCTGCGCACGCGCGCCCGCGAGGCACGCACGCTCGTCATCCTGGGTGACTTCTTTGAATACTGGGTCGGCGATGAAGAATTGACTGATCCGTTCCACCGGCACATCGCCAACCTGCTCGCCGAACTGGCCGCGGCCGGCACGCGCGTGCTGTTCATGCACGGCAATCGCGACTTCCTGCTCGGCAAGCGTTTTCTGACGGCCGCGCAGGCGACGCTGTTGCCCGACCCCACCGTGCTCCAAGCGGACGATGGCCCGCGCATCGTGCTTGCCCACGGCGACGCCCTTTGCACGCGCGACACGGCCTACATGCGCTTTCGCCACTGGACGCGCAAGCGCTGGGTTCAAGGGATATTCCTGGCGATGCCGCTGCGCTGGCGCTTGAAGGTCGCGCAGAAGATGCGCGCAGAGAGCGAAGCCGGCCGCGCCGTGTCCGCCAATGTCGCCGGCGAGCCCCGCGCCGCCGCGATGATGGGTGACGTCGCTCCAGAGGCGGTGGACGCACTGCTCAAGGCATCAAACACATCCACGCTCATCCACGGCCACACGCACCGCCCGCAATTGCATCACGAGCCGAGCGGCAGCCGCTGGGTCCTTTCCGACTGGGATTTCGAGCAAGGGCAACCGCGCGGCAGTTTCCTCAAACTGCAAGACGGCACGCTGACGGTCGAGCAAGTGACGACATAAGCCGCCGCCACCTGCCCACCTGACCTTGCTTACTTGAGCATCCGCTTCAGCTCGCTCGCATCGAACGGGTCGTTCGGGGAGTTCTCTAGGTGCGCGCCCAGGCGATCCAGCGCAGAAAGAATCGACTCGATGCGCTCCTGCTGAAGCTCACTGTGGTCGATCAGCCGTTTGAGCGCCAGCGATACCGGATCGTCCGCATCGGGCGTGATGCCATACGCGGAAAACTCCTGCTTGAGCGCAGACCGGGCTTCGGTAGCGACATCGCGCTCGATGATGCGCGCCGGTATGCCAACCGCCGTTGCACCCGGCGGCACCGGCTTAAGCACGACCGCGTTGGACCCAACACGCGCCCCATCCCCGATGACAAAGCCGCCGAGCACCTTGGCGCCCGCACTGACCACCACGCCCTTGCCGAGCGTCGGGTGCCGCTTGGCGCCCTTGTATAGCGACGTGCCGCCCAGCGTGACGCCCTGGTAGATCGTGCAGTCGTCACCGATCTCGGCCGTCTCGCCAATCACGACGCCCATGCCGTGGTCGATGAACACGCGCCGGCCGACTGTCGCGCCGGGGTGGATCTCGATGCCGGTGAGAAAGCGCCCGAGGTGCGAGAACCACCGCCCAAGCAAGCGGAAGCCGCCATGCCAACACGCATGCGCGATCCGATGGACGATGATGGCGTGCAGACCTGGGTAGCAGGTCAGCACTTCCCAGCGGCTGCGCGCGGCCGGGTCTCGCTCCATGATGGCGCCGATATCTTCGCGAATGCGTGTGAACATCTTGAGGTGTGTGGATCGTTATTTCTATATGCGCGATGCGCTGAGGGCAGTGTAAGGCATTGCCTTACCGTGCTGCGGCAAGGGTTTTAACCAAACATGCAGGGGATGCCGCCCAGGTCGATCAACAACGGGCGGCGTTCAGCGTGGTCAGCGACAGTCGTCGGCAGCGCCGGTGGGTGGCGTGGCGGCTGCGGCGCGGCGGCCCAGCATGCGCTTGGCAATCCCCCGCAGGATGTTGACCTCTTCGGTCTCCAACTGCGTGCGGGCAAACAGCCGCCGCAGGCGCGACATCAGCTTTTTCGGCTGGGCGGGGTCCAGAAAACCGATCTCGACCAAGCCCTGCTCCAGATGTTCGAACATCCCGTCGATCTGCTCGGCCGTGGCCGGCTCGCCGACAAAGCCGACGCCTTCCATGCGGGTGTCGCCCGTGCCCGTGCCGGCCAGCAGCGCCATCCGGACCTCGTACGCAATCAACTGCACCGCCTGCGACAGGTTCAGCGAGGCATACGCCGGGTTGGCTGGAATGTGCGTGACGACGTGGCAGCGCTCCACCACCTCGTTGGGCAAACCGAATCGTTCATTGCCGAAGACGAACGCGACGGCGGTGTCCGGCGCGGCCAGCAATGCGGCCACTTCTTCTGCCGCGGCACGCGGGCCGATGCGGCGCGGGCCGAATTCACGCGGGCGGGCAGTCAATGCGATGGTGAGCGAGGCGCCGGCCAGCGCTTCGCCAATGTCGTCTACCACACGGGCGGCGGCCAGCACGTCATCGGCACCGCTTGCCATGGCAACGGCATCGGCGTGGCGTTGGGCGTCGGCCTCGCGCGGGCGCACGAGCACGAAGCTGCCGGGCTCGCCAAACCCCATCGTCTTGAGCGCACGTGCGGTGGAGCCGACATTGCCGGGGTGGCTGGTCTCAACCAGCACGAAACGGCACCGCGCGGCGCGCTGGTGCAGCGTTTCCGGGTCGGCGGGGGTGGTGCTTGGGGTGCTCATTGGCGCAATTCGCGGGGCGCCGGAGGCGGGGTTCATATACAATACGGCCACTCTTTTGACGGCGGGCAGGATCGCGAGATTGGCCCGCCGCTCGTTCTTCTACAATTCGTTGTGTTGTTTCGCCTGCGGCCGCTTTCGAAAAATCGGCGCGCCAGGCGCGGAGATCCCACATGCATCCGATGCTCAATATCGCCGTCCGGGCTGCTCGCAAGGCCGGCACCGTCATCAACCGCGCGTCCTTCGACGTCGATAGCCTGCGCACCGAGCGCAAACAACACAACGATTTCGTTACCGAAGTCGACCGCGCAGCTGAAGCGGCGATCATCGAAGTCATCAAGACTGCCTACCCCGATCACGCGATTCTAGCGGAAGAGTCCGGCCAATCCTGGGCCGACGGCGAAACGATCAGCGAAAACGTCTGGGTGATCGACCCGCTCGACGGCACCACGAACTTCATCCACGGCTTCCCGCAGTACGGCGTTTCCATCGCGCTGATGCAGCGTGGCGTCGTCACCCAGGCCGTGGTGTACGACCCGACGCGCGACGAACTCTTCACCGCCTCCAAGGGCGCCGGCGCGTTCCTGAACAACCGCCGCATCCGCGTCACGCGCCGCGATAAGCTGGCCGACTGCCTGATCGGCACAGGTTTCCCCTACCGCGACATGGAAGGCCTGTACGACTACACCCGCCTGTTTGCGACCATGACGGAAAACTGCGCCGGCCTGCGTCGCCCCGGCGCTGCTGCGCTAGACCTCGCCTACGTTGCCTGCGGCCGCCTCGACGGTTTCTTCGAGCAGGGCCTGAGCAAATGGGACATGGCCGCCGGCTCGCTGCTCGTGACGGAATCGGGTGGTCTGGTGGGCAACTACACCGGCGAATCGGGCTACCTCGACCAGGGTGAAATCCTGGCCGGCAACCCGAAGGCCTTCGTGCAGATGATCAAGATCACCTCGCCGTTCTCGCGGTCGAAAGCTGAGGTTTGATCGGTGCGCTGCTTGCCAGTAGGCGCCGATAGAAAAAGCCCGCTTCATGCGGGCTTTTTTTCACCGTCCGGCTTACTTCTTTGTGACCGGAGGCTGGTTTGGCGCAAAGCTCAACGACGGCAGTTCGGCCTGCGCCTTTTCCGGCGTTTCAAGCTCCGGCACCACGCGACCGACAATCAGACCCAGCGATGGCGACGTGCGCACATACTTTGTCTCGCCGGCGTCCAGTGCGAAGCTCAGCGTCTTCTCGGTCTCGGTAGCCGTTGACACGACATACTTGCCGGCCGGCCGGTCAACGAAGAAGAAGCCACCCGGTTTGGATTGACCGACCACTTCGTTGTTCAGCTTGATGTCCGGTTGCAGGGCCGCACCGATCAGCGACGACGAGCGGAAGAAGTACACGCGCCCTTGATCCTGCTTGAGCGTCGGAATCGACGAAGCCATCTCGGAATACTTCACGCCCGATGCGCAGCCCGCCATCAGAACGGTGATACCGATGGCCGAAGCCAGTGCGCGCAAAACTCCCTTCATTGTGATTCTCCTGTTGTGATGGATACAGCCGTGGAAAGCGGGGAGTACGCCTGCTCGCCGGGCAGGTAAAACCCGACCAGGCGTTGACCGGCGATCACGAGATAGGCTTCGTGGACCTGGCGGCCTTCAATCGTGAAGATCGTGCCGACAGGGCGATAGACAGCGCCTTGCGGCAGCGTACCCACGCGCTGCCAGGTGGAGCCGGCTGCAAGCGTGCGCGTATAGCCGGTCTCCAGGCGTATCTCGGTTGAGGATTTGAACTGAATGCGCGACGGGACTGTCGCGTTGTCGATGGCCAGCGTGGCCGGTGCGGTGGACACCATCGGCGCGCACGCGCCCAGGCAAGCCACGGCAATGCACGCCGCAACCCAATGCAGCATTGGCTTCTGCACAACTCCCTCCAGAATCTTCTTATCGGTACCGAGGCGGCACTCTGTGGGGAGCGATGTTAATGAGATGACGCGAGACTGACATCCCCTCGAATCGAGTTTTTCGTGGGGGTTGCAATGCACGTTGCTAACAACCGATATAAGCAGCACTTAGTGCGCATGTCCAAGCCGTGCAGCCGAAGCCTTTCGCGTTGCGTGCAGAGGAGCGTGCGCGGCAAACCGCCGCGGCATCGTCAAGCCTGTACCACACCGCGCCGATGCCGCAAAACAAACCCTCGCCACCCGCACGGGTTTTGCAACGGGCGCCCCTCAATCACAATGCGATTCGCCTACAACTGTCATCGCCAGCCATGAAAACCGCCCTCGCTCTGCGCCACGTTCCGTTCGAGCATCTCGGCATCCTGCAGCCTCTGCTGGAAGCGCGCGGCTACACCGTGCGCACCGTGGACGTGGGCGTGCAGCCTGTGCCTGCCGACGACATGGCAGCGGCCGATTTGCTGATCGTGCTGGGCGGGCCAATCGGTGCATACGACGATGCAACGTATCCGTTCGTGCGCGAGGAAGCCGCCGCCATTGCGCAGCGACTGGCCGCACGCAAGCCGTTGCTTGGCATCTGCCTGGGGGTGCAGTTGATGGCACGGGCGCTGGGTGCGGCGGTCAAGCCGATGGGCGCGAAGGAGATCGGCTTTGCGCCCATCACGCTCACGGCCGAAGGCGCAGACTCGCCGCTCGCACCGCTGGCCGACGGCACGCCAGTGCTGCACTGGCATGGCGATCGATACGACTTGCCGCCGGGCGCGCGACGGCTGGCATTCACGGCAGTCTGCGCAGAGCAGGCCTTCGCCATTGGCAACCACGCCTTGGGGCTGCAATTCCATCTGGAGGCAAATCTGAAGGAGCTGGAAGCTTGGTTGATCGGGCATGCGGCGGAGCTCAGTGCCGCAGGCATCGACCCGCGCGCGCTGCGTGCTCAGGCACCGGCAATTGCGGAACGCCTGGCGCAACGCGCGCGCGAAGTCTTCATCGCCTGGCTGGATGGCGCGGAGGCGGCATGACGCTGCCTGGCCCTATTCGCATCGATACCCTCCTCACCGGCCGTGCTGTCGATTACACGCGTCCGGGCTCACGCAGCGCCATCGATAAGCGCCCGGTGAGCGACGCGGTGAAGGTAGACGTCAACGGCATCGTCGGTGATGAGCAAGGCGATTTGCGGGTGCACGGCGGCCCCGACAAGGCGATCCACCACTACCCGTTCGACCACTACGCGGCTTGGCAAACGGACATCGGCGCGCAGCCCCTGCTCGCACAGCCCGGCGCTTTCGGCGAAAACCTGAGCACGACGGGCATCACCGAAGCCGACATCTGCGTGGGTGACCGCCTGCGTGCGGGCAGCGTGGTGCTGGAGGTATCGCAACTGCGTCAGCCATGCTGGAAGCTCAACGACCGCTTCAACGCGCGTGACATGGCGCGCCGCGTGCAGAACACAGGGCGCACCGGTTGGTACTACCGGGTGTTGGAAGACGGCACACTGCGCGCCGGTGATGCGCTCGAATGGCTTGAGCGCCCATGGCCGCAATGGCCGCTGGCGCGTGTGCTCGACGTGCTTTACCGCAACATGCTCGATCGTGCGGCGCTGGCCGAGATGCTGACGCTGCCGCTTACGCCGTCATGGCGCAAGCTGGTGGAGGGCCGCCTCGCACGCGGCGAGGTGGAAAGCTGGGCCAAACGCATTGATGGCCCAGCGCTCGATGCCTGAGTTCTCAACCGATCAGAACGTTTCCCAATCGGCGTCGGAACCGCCACCGGCCACGGCCAGAGGTTGCTTGCGGGCGGGAGCAGCTGCGGCAGGTGCGGCAGGTGCGACCGGCGCAGACGCTGCCGGCTGAGCAGCGATCTTCGGTTCACGCTTGCGCAGAGCCGCGCGCGGGGGCTTGGCCGCGCTGACCGGCTTTGCTGCGGCCTTGGCCGCAGGCTTGATAGCCTTCTCTGGTTTTGTCAAAGCCATCGCGGCGGTCTCTGCCCCGTCCAACCGGAACTGCGACACCACTTGCGTGAGGTTCTGCGCCTGTTCTTCAAGCGACTGTGCCGCGGCAGCGGCCTGCTCGACCAGCGCGGCGTTCTGCTGCGTCACCTGCTCCATTTCCGTCACGGCCTGGCCGATCTGCAGGATGCCCTGCGTCTGCTCGGCCGATGCGGAAGCAATGTCTTCAACAATATTGGCGACGCGGCGGACGGCCTCCACCGTTTCGGTGATGGTCTCGCCGGCCTGCGCGACCTGCGTGTGGCCCGCTTGCACGCGCGACACTGAATCGTCGATCAGCGTCTTGATCTCCTTGGCAGCGGCCGCACTGCGCTGAGCCAGCGCGCGCACTTCGCCAGCCACCACGGCAAAGCCGCGGCCTTGCTCGCCAGCGCGAGCGGCTTCCACGGCAGCGTTGAGCGCCAGGATGTTGGTCTGGAAGGCAATGCCGTCAATCACGCCGATGATGTCGGCCATCTTGCGCGAGCCTGCGCTGATGTCATCCATGGTGGCCACCACGCCGCGCACCACGTCGCCGCCGCGCGAAGCCAGGTCTGCCGCATTCGAAGCCAGCGCGCTGGCCTGACGGGCATTCTCGGAATTGTTGGTCACCGTGGAGGTCATCTGCTCCATGCTCGCGGCGGTCTTCTCCAGCGAGGCCGACTGCTGCTCGGTGCGCGTGGACAGATCGAGGTTGCCGCTGGCGATTTCGTGCGCGCCGGTGTTGACCGAATCCGAGCTGTTGCGCACCTGGCGCACGGTGTTCACCAGGCTTTCGCGCATGCGGCCCACAGCGGCCAGCAGACGGCCGAGTTCATTGCGGCCACCCGTTTTGACGTGCACCGCCAGATCGCCTTCAGCCACGCGGCTCAGCACGGTCACGGCTTCGTTGAGCGGCGTGATCACAAAAGCCCTGAGCCCGTAGAACACCGCCACGATCAGCGCCAGTGCCATCGCAATACCGAGTGCCACGAACTTCAGAATCGTTTCATAACGCGCGCGGCCATTGTCAGCCTCGTCCTTGGCCAGCTTCTTCACGAGTTGCTGGAAATTCTCGATCTGCACCGACCACGCCGCACCGGTATCGGTCACGTCCTTGTAGTTGATCGGGGCATAGGCTGCGGCATCACCGGCACGCAAGGCCGCGAGGGCGCGCTGCACGGCTTCGATGTGCGTCTGTGCGGCCTGGACGATCGCCTGGTGCTGCGATTCGTCGACACCTTCGATGGGCGGCGCATTCTTGAATGCCTCCACCTGCGCGATGGATTTCTTCAGCCCTTTCTCCGAACTGGCAAGCGCTGCCGCCTTGGCGGCGTCATCCATGTTCTCGCGCAGGACGCTATACAGGCGCGACATGCCGGTGCGGGCACGTTGCATGTCCTTGTACGCGTCGTTCAACAGCATGCTGCGGTCAGAAATCTCATGCACGCGTTCAGTGGCAGTGTTGGTGGTGCGCAGGGCCAGCACACCCACCGCCGCCCCGACCACGATCATCAGTGCAAACGTGATCAGAATCGCCAGCAGGCCAGCGCGCACGCTGGTGTTCTTCAAAATGCGGTCCATCTTGTCTCCGGAATCCGGGCAGGCAAGCACGCGATTGCGTGCGTGAAGTCAACGAGGTGAAAGTCGGTCGCAGGTCAGAACGTTTCCCAGTCCGAATCGTCTCCTGCGGCCACCAGCGGCTTCGCTTTGGTCAGGCTTGCCGGTATCACCGCCGGTGCGGGCGCACTCGTCTCGGCTCGGTCGACCGGCTTGGCCGCCGCCTTGCGCAGCACAGGCGGCTTGCGCGACGTCAGCCTGGGCTTGGCCGCATCGGTGCTCGGTTTGGCTGCCCCGCGGCGCGGCGCCTCATCCTTGGGCGCTCCCGGCGCTGCAACTGCGATTGATTTGACCGGCGCAACAACTGGCTCAACCTTGGCCACCATGGCGGGAGCACGCAGCGCATGCGCGTCGAGGCGGAATTGCGCCACCACCTGCGTCAGACTCACCGCCTGCTCTTCGAGCGATTGCGCGGCTGCGGCGGCTTGTTCCACCAACGCGGCGTTCTGCTGCGTGGCGTCGTCAAGCTGCGTGACGGCGTGGCTCACTTCTTCGATCCCCGAGCGCTGTTCCTGGCTGGCCGACGAAATCTCGCCAACGATGTCGGTCACGCGCTTCACGCTCGCAACGATTTCGCGCATCGTCGTACCCGCCTCTTCCACCAGCGCGCTACCTGCATCCACGTTGACAACGGAATCGTCGATGAGCGCCTTGATCTCCTTGGCGGCAGCGGCGCTGCGCTGCGCGAGGCTGCGCACTTCACCGGCCACCACCGCAAAGCCACGGCCCTGCTCACCGGCACGGGCCGCTTCCACCGCGGCATTCAGCGCGAGGATGTTGGTTTGGAAGGCAATGCCATCAATCACGCCGATGATGTCGACGATCTTGCGCGACGACGCGTTGATCGAGCCCATCGTCTCCACCACGCGCGTCACCACATCGCCGCCGCGCACGGCCACATCCGAGGCGGACGCCGCCAGTTGGTTGGCCTGCTGAGCGTTGTCGGCATTCTGCTGCACCGTCGACATCAGCTGTTCCATGGCAGAAGCCGTTTCTTCGAGCGAGCTGGCCTGCTGTTCGGTGCGCGACGACAGATCGAGGTTGCCGCTGGCGATCTCGCGCGTGGCGGTGCCAATGGTTTCCGAGGCGCCCTTGATGCGGCCGATGGTCTGCACCAGCGCGCCGCGCATGCGGCTCATGGCGTAGAGCAGGCTGTGGTTGTCATCGGCACGGGTGGCAATTTCGACCGTCAGGTCACCGCCGGCGATGCGATTTGCCACATCCGCCGCGTAGGAAGGGTCCCCGCCGAGCGTGCGCTGCAGGCCACGGTTCGCGATGCCGCCCAGCAATACAAGCAAACCGGCCACCAGCACCAGCAGGCCGCCCGTCTGGTACAGCGAAGTCATGAACGCGGCATTGATGTCGTCCATGTAGACGCCGGTCGAGAAGACCCAGTCCCACGGCTCATAGCGCATCGCGAACGCCGTCTTGGGCACCGGCTCCGTGCCGCCGACCTTAGGCCAGACATAGCTGGTGAATCCGCCCTTGGGATCCTTGGCCGCATTGGTCAGGCCCATGTAGACCGCATTGCCCTGCGCATCCTTGAAGCCGGATTGGTCCTTGCCGACGAACTCCGGCTTGATCGGGTGCATCACCACTACGTTGTTGGAGCTGGTGATGGTGAAGTAGCCGTCCTTGTCGTAGCGCAGCGCCTTGAAGCGGTCGATTGCCTCCTTCTGCGCGGCGTCTTTGGTCAACGTACCGTTCTTCGTCAGGTCGTCGTACTGCTTGACCAGGTTCATGGCCATGGTCGTCACGCTGACGAGGTTGTTCTTGCGCTCCTCCACGCGGATCTCGCGCGCCTGATACGCGTTGAATACCGAGATCAAGGTCAGCGCGACAAGGCTGATGACCAACGGCAGCCAAAGCTTTTGGCGAAAGCTGAGCTTGCTCATTCCAGAGTCTCCGGATGCGGAACCGCGAGGCGTCGTTTGCGCAAATGCGATTCCACTATGGTTTTAGGGGTCCGGATGGTCTATCGGCACGCAGGGCCCCAATCTTGAGGGCGCATACCCGCGCGCCGAGCGGCTGCGCGGCATTTCGGCCTTCCCACGACGACGAGGGCGGCGATTGATCTTTGCAAATCACGCTACATTGGTCAGAATTCTTTTGATTTGGAATTGACAATCGACGATGAAAACCACGCTCGAAGAACTGCTCGCCTTCCGCACGGTGGTCGATACGGGCTCCGTCACGGCCGCTGCGGAGCAGCTCGGCCAGACTGTGTCGGGTGTGAGCCGGGCGCTGCGCCGCCTGGAAGAGAAGCTGGACACCACCCTGCTCTCGCGCACAACGCGGCGGCTGTCACTTACTGACGAGGGCGCGACATTTCTGGCGCAGGCGCGCAGGATCCTCGCCGCCGTCGATGAGGCCGAGGAGCAGATCGCCCTGCGCCGCCAGCAGCCAGCCGGCCGCCTGCGCGTCAACGCTGCCATGCCTTTCATGCTGCATGTGGTGGCGCCGCTGGTGCCGGACTTCCGCGCACAGTATCCGCAGATCGAGCTGGAACTGAACACCAACGACCTGATCATCGACCTGCTGGAGGAAGACACCGACGTGGCGATCCGCATCGGCACGCTGCGCGATTCCACCCTGCGTGCGCGTCTGCTCGGCACGCGGCGGCTGCGTGTTCTGGCAAGCCCCGCCTATCTGAAAGCGCACGGGCGGCCACGCAACCTGGAAGACCTGCAGAAGCACGCCCTGCTCGGCTTCGCGCAGCCGGAATCGCTCAATTTCTGGCCCCTGCGCGGCCCGCACGGCGACCGCCTGCGCATCGAACCCACGCTCAAAGCATCAAGCGGTGAAACCCTGCGCCAGCTCGCCCTGCAAGGCGCGGGCATCGTCTGTCTGGCCGACTTCATGACCGCTGAAGACCGCCGCGCCGGCGATCTTGTGCAGGTGCTGCCGGATGCCACGGTCGAGGTGCTGCAGCCGATTCACGCGGTGTACTACCGCAACACGCAGCTGGCTTCGCGGATTGCGTGCTTTCTCGACTTTTTGGAAGCCAGGCTCACCGACGATGTGCGGTGATGCGCCCTCGCGGGTGTGCAACAATTGCACGATTCAACACCTTCCGCGCGCGGCCTAATCGCATGACATCGGGCCGCGCGCTGCGCATTGGTACTCATGGCTGAACACTCCGCTCCGGTTCTGGAGATCGACCCGAAATACGGCCCCTTCGACAAGCACACTCCAATGATGCAACAGTACCTTCGCTTGAAGGCTGGGCATCCAGACACGCTTGTCTTCTATCGCATGGGCGACTTCTACGAGCTCTTCTTTGAAGACGCCGAAAAAGCCTCGCGCCTGCTCGATATCACGCTCACCGCACGCGGCAGCTCCAACGGGCATCCGATCCGCATGGCGGGCATCCCGTTCCACGCTGCGGAGCAATACCTCGCCAAGCTCGTCAAGCTGGGCGAATCCGTTGCGATCTGCGAGCAGATCGGGGATCCGGCCACGACCAAGGGGCCGGTCGAGCGCAAGGTCGTGCGCGTCGTCACACCCGGCACGTTGACAGACGCCGCGCTGCTCTCCGACAAGGTCAACAATCACCTACTGGCCATCGCGCACTTACCGGGCAAGCGTGGCTCAGCACCGCTGATCGGTCTGGCGTGGCTCAACCTGGTCGGCGGCGAACTGCGCGTGATGGAGTGCAGCCCCGACCAGCTCGACCGCGAACTCGAGCGCATCCGCCCTGCTGAAGTGCTGGCCGACGATGCAACGCTGAACACCATCCAGGTGGATGTTGCCCGCACGCGCCTGCCCGATTGGCACTTCGACGTGGATGCCGGCACCCGCCGCCTGCGCGAACAACTCGGTGTGGCGAGCCTCGTTGCTTTCGGTGCGGAAACGTTGACGGCCGCACTGGCGGCTGCCGGCGCGCTGCTCAATTACGCTGCGGCCACGCAAGGCCAATCGCTGCGCCACGTGATCGGCTTGACCGTCGAGCATGAGAGCGAATTCATCGGCCTGGACACCGCCACGCGCCGCAACCTGGAGTTGACCGAGACGCTGCGTGGGCAGGAATCGCCGACGCTGTTCTCGCTGCTGGACACCTGCGCGACCAGCATGGGCAGCCGTCTGCTGCGCCACTGGCTGCATCATCCGCTGCGGAATCGCGCAGTGCCGCAAGCACGGCAGCAGGCGATCGAAGTGCTGCTCGGCAGCGATTGGCAAACGTTGCGTGCGACGCTGCGCACGCTCTCGGATGTGGAGCGCATTACCGGGCGACTGGCGTTGCTGTCGGCGCGCCCGCGCGACCTGTCATCGTTGCGTGACACGCTCGCACGCCTGCCTGAGATTCGCGAAGAGCTGCCTCAAAGCGATGCCGCGCCGCTGCTCGCCGAGCTGTACGCCGCGCTCACCCTGCCCGAAGACGCCCACGCCCTGCTCCAGAGCGCCGTGATGGCTGAGCCCGCAGCCATGGTGCGTGACGGCGGCGTCATCGCCCGAGGCTACGACCCAGACCTCGATGAGCTGCGCGATATCTCTGAAAACTGTGGCCAGTTTCTCGTCGATCTGGAAGCCCGCGAGCGCGAGCGCACCGGCATCGCCAATCTGCGGGTCGAGTACAACCGCGTGCACGGCTTCTACATCGAAGTCACCAATGGCCAGGCCGCCAAGGTGCCCGACGATTACCGGCGTCGCCAGACGCTGAAGAACGCCGAGCGCTACATCACGCCCGAGTTGAAGGCGTTTGAAGACAAGGCCTTGTCGGCGCAAGACCGCGCGCTGTCGCGCGAAAAGCTGCTCTATGAGGAACTGCTACAGAAGCTGCTGCCGCATCTGGCCGAGTTCAAGCGCATTGCCGCCGCGCTGGCCCAGGCCGATGTGCTCGCGACGCTGGCCGAGCGTGCGCATGCGCTGTCGTGGTCGCGTCCCATGCTGACGGATGCACCCGGCATTGAACTGACCCGCGCACGCCATCCGGTGGTCGAACAACAAGTCGAACAGTTCGTCGCCAACGACTGCGTGCTGCAGGAGGCGCGCAAGCTGCTGCTGATCACGGGCCCCAACATGGGTGGTAAATCGACCTTCATGCGGCAAACCGCGCTGGCCGTGCTGCTCGCCTACGTGGGCGCGTTTGTGCCGGCGGAAGCAGCAGTCATCGGACCGATCGACCGCATCTTCACGCGCATCGGCGCGGCCGACGATCTGGCGGGCGGGCGCTCGACCTTCATGGTTGAGATGACCGAAGCCGCTGCCATCCTGCACCGCGCCACGCCCAACAGCCTGGTGCTGATGGACGAAATCGGCCGCGGCACGAGCACGTTTGATGGTCTGGCGCTCGCCTGGGCAATTGCGCGCCACCTGCTGTCGCACAACCGCAGCCACACGCTATTCGCCACGCACTATTTCGAGCTGACGCAACTGCCGCAGGAGTTTGCACAGGCCGCCAACGTGCACCTCTCCGCCGTCGAACACGGTGACGGCATCGTTTTTCTGCATGCCGTGCAGGAAGGTCCGGCCAGCCAAAGCTACGGGTTGCAGGTCGCGCAGTTGGCCGGGGTGCCGCAGCCGGTCATTCGTGCCGCGCGCAAACGGCTCGCCTGGCTGGAGCAGCATTCCGCCGACACCGGCGCCACGCCCCAGCTCGACCTGTTCGCACTCGCCGCCGAAACGCCCATCGACGACGAAGACGATGCCAGCGATGAAGCCCCCGACAGCGCGCTGACGGATGCGCTCGCCGGAATCAACCCTGACGACATGACGCCGCGCGAGGCGCTCGACGCGTTGTACCGCCTCAAGGCGCTGGCAAGCCCATCCGCCTGATTCCGATGATCCGGCCCGGCGCAGCTTTCCGCACGCTCCAATGCATCGCCATAACGTTGGCGATGCTGCTGCCGATGGCTGCGCCCGCCGCGTCAAAGAGCACGAAGCCTGCAACTGACGCGCCGGCCGCCTTCACCTTCACGGTGATCGGCAATGTGCCCGAGCGCGCTGAAGATGTCGCCCCTGCGCATGCATTACTGGACGCCATCGACGCCGAACATCCGGCCTTTGTCGTCCATCTGGGCAACCTCAAGGGCCGGGATGAATCGTGCTCCGACACGCTGCTCGAAGCACGTCATGACCTGCTCGACAGCCTGATCGCCCCGGTCATCTACATCCCGGGCGACCACGACTGGAGCGACTGCCAACGCCCCGCCGCCGGCGGCTTCGACCCGGTGGAGCGCCTGTTGCGCCTGCGCGAGCTGTTCTACCCGGACGACAACACGCTCGGCCAGCGCGCCATGACCGTCATGCGCCAGTCCGATCAGGCCAAGTTCCGCAGCTACCGCGAAAACACACGCTGGACGATGAACGACGTGCTCTTCGTCACCCTCAACGTGCCCGGCGACAACAACAACTACAAGATCGCAGGCGGACGCAACGGCGAATACGAAGATCGCCTCGAAGCCAATCGCCAATGGTTAGCACGCGCCTTTGCCGTCGCGCGCCAACGCAAGATGGCCGGCGTGGTGATCATGATGCAGGCCGACCCGCTCTTTGAAGACGGATGGGAACGGCGTCGTGCGCCTAACCTGTTCGACGGCTTGCTTCGGCGGCGCTCGCATGACGGCTACCTCGCACTGAAGCGCCAGTTGCGAACGCTCACGCGCGATTACGACGGCGCCGTCCTCCTGATCCACGGCGCCAGCCAGACTTTCATGCTCGACCGTCCGCTCAAGGACGAAAACGGCCGCCCGGACTCGCACGTGATGCGCGCCCGGACCTATGGTTCGCCAGTGCTGGATCGCTGGCTGGAAGTGTCCGTCACACCAGGCCACTCGCCGCTGTTTCATCTCCGCAGCCGTCGCCTCGACAACACCCCTGCCCCGGCGCCGGAAATCACGCCAGCGCCGGTGCAATAAAAAACGGGAGCCGAAGCTCCCGTTCTTGCATCTCGATGGACTTGCCGATCAGTGCAGCGTGTGCGGCTTGTCGTCGTCTTCGTCCTCGTCCACCACTTCAAGGCCGTTTTCACCGTGCACATGGCCGTGCTCGATTTCTTCAGCCGTGGCTTCACGAACTTCCGTGACCTTCAGCTCGAAGCGCAGCGCCATGCCGGCCAGCGGGTGATTGCCGTCCAAAACAACCTTGTCTTCCGCCACGTCGGTGACGGTGTAGACGATGGCGTCTTCCTCGTCGCCATCTTCGGGCACGCCCTCGAACTGCATGCCGACTTCAAGCGGTTCCGGAAAGCGATCACGCGGCTCGATCTTGATCAGCTCTTGATCGTAGTCACCGAAGGCGTCGTCCGGCTCGAGCTGCAGTTTGGTCTCAAAGCCTTGCTCCTGGCCGTCCAGCGCTTCCTCGATTTTGGGGAACGTGCCATCATAGCCGCCGTGCAAATACACCATCGGCTCATCGGATTCCTCGATGACGTTGCCCTGCGCGTCGGACAGTTTGTAAGCCACCGACACCACCGTATTCTTCGCGATTTTCAATTGCGCACTCCATGAACGAAGTCCCATTATACGCTGCCGATGGCGGCGTCCAACCCGCTCTTCCGCTCGAGCGCCCGGCGCAACTCCTCGGCGGGCTGTCGCCGCGCGATTTCATGCGCACGCACTGGCAGAAAAAGCCTCTGCTGATCCGGCAGGCACTTTCCCCGGAAGAGATGCGTGCACTGCACTTTCCGCTATCTCCCGAACGTGTCCTTGCCCTGGCGGAGCGCCCTGACGTGGAGTCCCGCCTGATCGCGCAATCGCGCGGGCGCTGGTCGTTCAACCACGGCCCCTTCGACGAACGCCCGCTGCCTTCACGCAAGACGCGCAACTGGTCGGTGCTTGTGCAAGGCGCAAACCTCGTCGAGCCGGCGGTTGAAGCGCTCATGCAGCGCTTCAGGTTCATTCCGGACGCGCGGCTCGATGACGTGATGATCAGCTTCGCCACCGACGGCGGCGGAGTCGGCCCGCACTTCGATTCGTACGATGTGTTCCTGTTGCAGGCCCACGGCAAACGCCGCTGGCGCATTTCCGCCCAGGACGATCTCACGCTCGTGCCCGATCTGCCGCTCAAAATCCTGGCCAACTTCCAACCTGAAGAGGAATTTGTGCTCGAGCCAGGCGACATGCTGTATCTGCCCCCGCACTACGCACACGATGGCGTGGCCGAGGGAGACTGCATGACGTACTCCATCGGATTCCGCTCGCCCTCGTACCGTGAACTGGCCGGCCACTTCCTGGGCTTCCTGTCGCAAACGCTGGAAGACGATCCCAACTTCGAAGGCCGGTACGCCGATCCCGAGCAAAAACCCACCGCGCACCCCGGCGAACTGCCGGCTGCCATGGTCAAGGCCCTCGCCCAGAAACTCAATGCGTTGCGCTGGACGCCTGAACTCGTCGGCGAGTTCCTAGGCGCGTACCTTTCCGAGCCCAAGGATCACGTCGACTTCGTCACGCAGCCCCGTTTGCCGCTCGCCCGTTTCACAGCCCGGGCACGCAAGGAAGGCATCGTGCTCGACGCGCGCACGCAGGCGCTGTATGACGCGCACCGATTCTGGATCAACGCCGATACGTTCGAGCCTTCGGGAACGTTGCTTGCGTGGCTTTCCGCGTTGGCGGACGCCCGTCGTGCGAGCGCGGCATCCGTCGATGCGGCGGCCGGGTTGCCGGATCTGATGGATACGCTGCATGCATGGTACGAAGAAGGCTGGCTGAGGCTGGGTGGCCCCGCACAGCGATGATTCCGCATTGAAACAGATCGTTACAAAAGCGTCTGAATCGCACGTGCGTCAGCCCCGACTCGGCTACACAGGGTAGGTAAAGGTCGCTATAATCCGACGCTAGCTTGCAGGCCGAGCAGCCCTCGTGCGGCTTGGCTGCCAGCAGAGAAGAAGGTGTAGTACCTGAGCGATAATTACCGGTAATTATTCATCGCCCTTTTTGTTGTCCGCTTTCCATATTCAGTTTAAGGATCGAAAAAATGAAAAAGTCTCTCCTGATCGCCTCGCTGATGGCTGCTGTGGCTCTGGCTGCTTGCGGTAAGAAGGAAGAAGCTGCTGCTCCGGCTGCTGCTCCGGAAGCCTCGGCTCCGGCCGCTGCTGCTCCGGCCGCTCCGGCTGCTTCGGACGCTGCTGCTGCTCCGGCTGCCCCGGCCGCTTCGGACGCCGCTGCTGCTCCGGCTGCTTCGGACGCTGCTGCTTCGGCTCCGGCTGCCAAGCAATAATCGCGTTTCTCGCGAGACAAAAAAAGCCGACCTTCGGGTCGGCTTTTTTTTATGGGCGCAAACTGGCGCTCGAGCATCCGGGCAGCAGTCGCGCTGGCCCTCTGTTATTCAAAGTTGTTTCTGAATCTTACAAAGCGCTCCGATCGGTCCTGCCGCACTCAAACGGTGCGCCAGGGCAACCCTTCTTCCTGATCCGCGATCGGCACGTCTCCAACGCTGGCACCCAGCGGCACTGCGATCGCCTCAGCTGCCAATAGCGGTGTGTTGTTCTGCTTGGACAGATGCGCGGCCACGACAGTATGCAAGGCGTCATGGCGCACGCGAGTGAGGATCGCGGCGGCAATGTCATTGGCCAGGTGGCCAAAATCCCCACCGATACGACGCTTCAATGACCAGGGATAGGCTGAATTGGCCAGCATCTCCCGGTCGTGATTGCATTCGAGCACGAGGGCGTGCATGCCCGTCAGGTGGGTGCAGAGGTATTCCGTCAACATGCCGGCATCGGTAAGCACCCCCAGGCGCCGCGCACCGTCATCGAAAACAAACTGCAGTGGTTCGCGCGCGTCGTGCGGCACGGTGTACGGCAAGATTTGCAGATCGCCAACACAGAACATATCGTCGGCGCGGCAGAAACGCACGGCCGCACGGTCAGCGCCGCGCAGGTTTTCCGTGGCGCGATACGTGCCGTGGCTGGTCCAGACGGGAATATTGAATTTGGCGGCAAACGCATAGGCGCTGCCAACGTGATCGCTATGCTCGTGCGTGACGAGGATGGCATTGAGGGATTCGGGCGTACAGCCCAGGCGTTCGAGCCGCCTCACAGTCTCGCGGATACCGAATCCGCAATCCAGCAGAATGCGCGTGCACGTCGCTCCGCTCGCGGATTCGACGAGCAGCGCATTCCCTTCACTGCCGCTGCCAAGGCTGGCGAATCTCAGTGTCATCGCCCACCCAGGCAGCCGTACTGCATGATGCCGATTACCGCAGTTGCTCGTCGAGCAGCGACAGGATGCGCTTGCCGATGTCGCCGGTCTGCGCGGAGCCATCGTCGTTCTGCACCAGCACCGTCGACGACGTGCCTGCGTCCTTCACCACCACACGGTAACGCTTGGCGCGCTTGAGGTCTTCGATCTTCGTGCCCGAGAACAGGCGCGAGAAGAAGCCAGGTGCGTTGGCTTCGGCGCGCGTATCGGCGTAGCGGACGAAGTACACGCCTTGCGAGCGGTCGCGATCATCCACGGTGAAGTTCACGCGGTCCAGCGCCAGACCCACGGTACGCCAGGCGCGATCAAAAGGCTCCGGCACCTGGAGAACCGGCTGGCCATTCGATTGCGTCAGCAGCGACGGGCCGGTACGCGGGGCCGGTTCAGCCTTCGTGCCGTCTTGCACCGGATGCGCAGCCTGCGTTTGTGCAAGCTTCTGCTGTGCGGCTTCCTTGCTGGCACCCAGACGCTGCATCAGGCGCGAGAGGAATTCGGCTTCGAGTTCGGGATCGGCCGGACGCGGTGTCCACACAGTCTGGTCCTTGGACGAACCGACCAGTTGTTCCTGCGCACCGCGGTGCGAGATGTAGACCTCGACCGTGCCATTCGGGCCCTTCTCGATGCGAGTGCGGAACTTGTCGCGTTCCGACGTCGAGTACAGACCATCGAACACCTTGCCGACAGTGCGGCGGATGATGTCCTGCGGAATCTTCGCGCGGTTCTCGGCCCAGTCGGTTTCCATGATGCCGGTCTCGGGCGAATCGATCACCAGCAGGAAACCCAGCTCTTGCCAGAAGGTGCGCAATTGCGGCCACAGAGCATCCGGCGTGGTCTTCACGACCAGCCAGCGCTGATTGCCATCGCGCTCGATGCGCATGTCGGACACGGCCGGCAGCACGTTGTCGGTGCCCGAGCCAGGCGTCGTTACCTTGGGCGCCGTCGACGTGTAGGCCGACAGCGTGGTCGTGCCCGTGTCCGGCGCGGCATAGCGGCGATCAGCCTGGATGCCGGTCAGGTCGGGCGGGATTTCAAGCGTCGGGCCCTTCTTGGCCTGCGATTTGTAATCGATGCGGTCCGGCTGCATCGCCTCATTGACGGTATCGCAACCGGAAATCAGGGCAACCGACAGCGCGGCCAGCAACAGTTGAGCGGACGTCGCCACAGCCCCGCGACGGGTTTGGTGCAGTTTCATTGACTTGCGATCCTTCAGATGAGAACGATGGCTTAAGGGCCCAGAAGCGTCTGGAAGGGGCCTTGAAACAATCAGGAGAGCAGCCCGGCATCCTTCAGGGATGCGCGCACAACCTCGTGATACTGGGGTGCCAGCGGCGTCAACGGCAGGCGGATGCCACCTTCCATCTTGCCCATGGCCTGGAGAGCCCACTTGACGGGAATCGGATTCGACTCGACGAACAGGTTCTTGTGCACCGACAGCAATTGCATGTGAATGCGGCGAGCCGTTTCCACGTCACCACGCATGGCAGCCGCGCACAGTTCGTGCATGGCACGCGGCGCCACGTTGGCTGTCACGGAAATGTTGCCGTGGCCGCCCAGCAGCATCAGCGCGATGGCCGTCGGGTCATCCCCGCTATAAATCTTGAACGAGGCCGGCGCGCCTTTGATGAGGTGCGCCGCGCGGTCGATGTTGCCGGTGGCTTCCTTCACGCCGATGACGCCCGGCACTTCGGCCAGACGCAGCATGGTTTCGACCGTCATATCGGCCACCGTGCGACCCGGCACGTTGTACAGAATGACCGGCAGATCCACCGACTCGGCCACCTTGCGGAAGTGCAGGTACATCCCTTCCTGCGTCGGCTTGTTGTAGTACGGCACGACCTGGAGGGAGGCATCGGCGCCCACTTGCTTGGCATAGGCCGTCAGCTCGACGGCCTCGGTCGTGGAGTTGCCGCCGGTACCCGCAATGATGGGGATGCGCTTGTTGGCCTGCTCGACCGCCACGCGGATCAGCTCACGGTGCTCTTCCACCGACACGGTCGGCGATTCGCCGCTGGTGCCGACGATCACGATGCCGTCGGTGCCTTCGGCGATGTGCCAGTCGATGAGCTTGCGCAGGGACGGAAAATCAAGGCTGCCGTCCTCGTGCATGGGCGTGACGATGGCGACGAGACTGCCGGAAATCTGGATCATGGTTTCGAAAGCAGACAAAAACGTGAACGTAAACAGTCGGATTGTACCGGATCGTCAGAACGGATTCGCCACATCTGGGACCCGCCAAGAGACGGGTAAGCCGCCGTCCTCAGCAACTTCAAAGTGCGTAGCGCGGCGCAACCGACCCGGCCGGCTCGCGAACCGCGCAAACCCGCTGCACGTAAGCTTCTCGGGGCGCTACGAGGAAGCCGTCCTCATAGCCGATCACCCGCAGTTGGCCGCGCACGGCATCGAGCAATTCGCCCGGCGCCAGCAGGAATGCCGGATTGGACGGCTTCCCGACGGTTTCGTTTCCGATGGCGAAGGTTTCGTAGATCAGGCGGCCGCCCGGCGCGACGGACGCAAGCAAGCGCGGCCAGAGCGGTCGATGCAAGTAATTCGTGACCACAACGGCATCGAAAGTGGCCCCCGCGGGCAACGGCCACGGGTTTCCTTCGATGTCGGCGACGATGGTTTGGGCGATGCCCGCGAGGCCCGAAAGCGCTGCCGCGTCACGATCGATGCCCGTCACTTGCAGGCCGCGTCCAGCAAGCCAACGTGCGTGGCGGCCGCTGCCGCAAGCCACATCCAGCACGGAGGCGCCGGCCGGTAGTTCAGCCGCCCACCGTGCCACCCACGGTGACGGCGCAGCAAGCGTGTGCGGATCCAATGCGACAGCAGACATCAACGGCCCATCAGCTATACGTCAGACCCATCGCCTCGCGCACCTCGCGCATGGTCTCTTGCGTGACCTTGCGCGCGTTATCACAGCCATCGGCGATGATGGCGCGCAGCAGCGACGGATCGTCCATGTATTTCTGGGCGCGTTCGAGCATCGGCTGTTGTTCGCGCAGAATGCCCTCGATCACAGGCTGCTTGCACTCCAGGCAGCCGATGCCGGCGCTGCGGCAGCCCTTCTGCACCCACTCTTTCGTGTCGGCGTCGGAGTAGACCTGGTGCAGTTGCCAGACCGGGCACTTGTCCGGGTCGCCCGGATCGGTGCGGCGCACACGGGCCGGATCGGTCGGCATGGTGCGAACCTTTTTCTCGACAGTTTCCTTGTCCTCGCGCATGCGGATCGTGTTGCCGTACGACTTGGACATCTTCTGGCCATCAAGACCCGGCATGCGCGACGCCTCGGTCAGCAGCACCTGCGGCTCGGGCAGGATGATCTTGCGGGCGCCTTCCAGGTAACCAAACAGGCGTTCGCGGTCGCCCATCGAGAGGCTCTGCGACTCGGCCAGCAGCGCGCGGGCCTGCTCCAGGGCTTCGTCTTCGCCGCGCTCCTGGTAGGCCGTGCGCAGTTCCAGATACAGCTTGGCGCGCTTGCCGCCGAGCTTCTTGGCCGCTTCCAGCGCCTTCTCTTCGAAGCCCGGTTCACGACCATAGAGGTAGTTGAAGCGGCGGGCAACTTCGCGCGTCATCTCGACGTGCGGCACCTGGTCTTCACCCACGGGGACGAAGCCAGCGCGGTAAATCAGGATGTCCGCGGCCTGCAGCAACGGGTAGCCGAGGAAGCCATAGGTGGAGAGGTCTTTCTCCTTGAGCTTCTCGATCTGATCCTTGTACGTCGGCACGCGTTCAAGCCAGCCCAGCGGTGTGCCCATCGAGAGCAGTAGGAACAGCTCTGCGTGCTCGGGCACACGGCTCTGGATGAACAGCGTGGCCTGGGTGGGATCGACGCCGGCAGCCAGCCAGTCAATCAACATTTCCCACACCGATTCCGCGATCACCTCAGGCGACTCGTAGTGCGTGGTCAGCGCATGCCAGTCGGCGACGAAGAAGAAGCATGGGTACTCGGCTTGCAGCCGAACCCAGTTTTTCAGGACGCCGTGGTAATGCCCCAGGTGCAGAGCACCGGTCGGACGCATGCCGGAGAGAACGCGGTCAGGAAACATGTGGGAAATGGAGTTGAAGACTCAGGAAAACAGCATCTGCAGCGGACTCAGGATCCACTGCAGCAGTTGAAACAGCAGCGCCATGATCGGGCGCATCCAGACATTGGTGATGACGTTGGAAATGATCAGTGCCATCACGATGAAGAAACCGAACGGTTCGATGCGCGAGAGGCCAAGCGCCAGCCGAGGCGGCAGGAGTGCCGCCAGCACGCGCCCGCCATCAAGCGGCGGCAGCGGAAACATGTTGAACGCCGCCATCACCATATTGACCAGAATGCCAGCGCGCGCCATGCCAATCAGAAACGGCTCGTTCACGCCGCCCACCGCGAACGCAACTGCCAGCACGCCCCAGGAGATCGCCTGGACAAAGTTGGTAGCGGGCCCGGCCAGCGCCACCCACATGCCATGCCAGCGCGGATCACGCAGACGACCGAAGCGCACGGGCACCGGCTTGGCATAGCCGAACACAAACGCGCCCTTGGTGGCGAAATACAGCAGCAGCGGCATCGCAATCGTGCCGATCGGATCGATGTGCCGCAGCGGATTGATGCTGATGCGGCCCATGACATAGGCCGTATCGTCGCCGAAATGCTTGGCGACATAGCCATGCGCCGCCTCATGCAGCGTGATGGCAAACAGGACGGGAATCGCGTAAACCGCGATGTTTTGGATCAGTGTGGGGTCCATAGGCGGGCTATTGTAGCAAGCGCGCGCCTCGGCACGACGCCACCGAAGCGCGCACCAAACGCTCGCCTACAGGCCCACGCGGGCCGGATCGCCCCGGCCGCGGCGTACGAGTTCGGGCTCGCCGCTCGTCAGGTCGATGACGGTGGTGGGTTCGGCCGGGGCCGGGCCGCCGTCGATGACGAGTTCAAGCTGCTTTTCAAGCCGATCCCGAATGGTCTCGGCCTCATTGAGCGGCTCGTCATCGCCGGGCAGTTGCAGCGTGGCGGAGAGCAACGGCTCACCCAGTTCTGCCATCAGCGCCAGGGGGATCGCGTGTTCCGGTACGCGCAGGCCGATGGTCTTGCGCGACGGATGCGAAAGCCGGCGCGGCACCTCCTTGGTCGCCTCCAGCAAGAAGACGAACGGCCCCGGCGTGGCCGCCTTCAGCACGCGGTACTGCTTGTTGTCGACGCGCGCAAACGTGGCCAGCTCGGAAAGGTCACGGCACATCAGCGTGAGGTGATGCTTTTCGTCGATGCCACGAACGCGGCGCAGGCGCTCGACGGCCGATTTGTCGTCAAGATGGCAGGCGAGTGCGTAGCAGGAATCTGTGGGCAGCGCGACAAGGCCACCGGCACGGATAATCTCCACGGCCTGGCGAACCAAGCGCCCTTGCGGCGTAGTCGGATGAATCTGGAAGAACTGGGACATGGCAGCCGCGCGCTCAGGACATCCACCGGTTCCACACCGGCGTCAGGTTGTCAGGCAGCGGCGGCAGCGTGCCGAGTTCGACACGGCCCTCGCCCGGGCCATGGAAATCTGAACCACGCGACGCCATCAGGCCGTAACGGCGGGCCACGTCGGCGTACAGCGCGTATTGGTCGGGCGTATGGCTGCCGGTGATGACCTCGACGCCCTCTCCGCCTAGCGCCTTGAATTCATCAAACAGCGCGCCGTGCTCGACAAGCGACAGCGTGTAGCGTCCTGGATGCGCCATCACCGCGACCCCACCCGCGCCCTTGATCCAGTTGATCGCATCGGCCAGACGCGCCCAGCGATGCGGCACGTAGCCCGGCTTGCCGTCGCCCAGGTAGCGGTCAAACACTTCGTGGATGTCGCGGCAGTGTCCATGCTCGACCAGAAAGCGGGCGAAATGGGTGCGCGAGACCATGTCGGGATTGCCGGCGTAGCGCAATGCACCTTCGTAGGCGCCTTCGATGCCGAGCTTGGCCAGCGCGGCGCTGATGTCTTCAGCACGCGCGCAGCGACCGGAGCGTGTTCGCTCCAGCCCCTGCACCAGATCGGCGTTATCCGGGTCGATACCCAGGCCGACGATGTGCAGCGTGCGCCCCGCCCAGGTCACGGAAATCTCTACGCCCGACAGGTAATCCATGCCCAGCGCCGCTGCGGCCTCGCGCGCGGCGGCCTGCCCGCCCACTTCGTCGTGGTCGGTCAATGCCCAGAGCGTCACACCGTGCGCAGCAGCACGGGCGGCCACTTCGTGCGGTGCAAGCATGCCGTCCGACACCGTGGAATGGCAGTGCAGATCGGCATTTCGGGCGGAGGCGGCGGAGAGGTTTGGCATTTCGCCATTTTACTGCTGCGTCGCGCAACCGGGGGGCCTCACCCCACTAAAGATCGGCATTCGGAAGACCCGACTGCCCGTGGCGGTGTTCACGGCGAGGCGCTTGCTGCGGGCTATAGTGGTCGCATTGTTTCGTCCTCGACGCTTTGCCATGACTTCCGCCGCCACAGCCCCCGCCGATCTCCCTCAGCCCTTGGAGCAACGCATCGACGTGCTCGTCGTGGGCGCGGGGCCGGTGGGCCTATTTGCAGCCTTCCAGGCCGGCGTGCTGGGCATGTCGTGTGTGCTGGTGGACGCATTGGACCGCCCGGGCGGCCAATGCACGGAGCTGTACCCGGAAAAACCGATCTACGACATCCCGGCGCTGGTCTCGTGCACAGCTCAGGAACTCGTCGACCGGCTGATGGCCCAGTGCGCGCCGTTCAACTACCCCATCCTCTGCGGACGCCGCGCCGAAACCGTCGAAACGCTGGAAAGCGGGCACGGCCAGCGCTTTCGCGTCACCACCAGCGCCGGCGACGTGTTCGACTGCGCCGCCGTACTCATCACGGCGGGCAACGGCGCGTTCACCCCACAACGCGTGGCCTTGCCTGAAGCGGCCGCGCTGGAAGGTCGCCATCTGCACTATGCCGTGCGCGACACCGCGCGCTTTGCGGGCAAGCGCGTGGTGATCGCAGGCGGCGGCGATTCCGCACTCGACTGGGCGCTCGCGTTGCGTAAGGTGGCCGCACGCGTGACGCTGGTCCATCGGCGAGAGGGCTTTCGCGCCGCCGATGCGAGCGTCGCTGAAATGCGCGCCGCCGTCGCCGCCGGCGAAATGGATTTTGTGCTCGGCATGATTTCGCGCCTGGACAGCACGCCCGACGGCACGCTCACCGGCGCGGCCATCCGCGGGCGCGACGGCGAAACCGTACTGCCCTGCGACGAACTGATCGCGCTGTATGGGCTGGTTTCCGAGCCTGGGCCCATTGCCAACTGGGGCGTTGAGATGCGCGCGGGCCGCATCACTGTCGAAACGACGGCGTATGAGACGTCGCGCCCCGGGGTGTTCGCCGCAGGCGATATCGCGCTGTATCCGAACAAGCAGAAGCTGATTCTGTCGGGCTTCCATGAGGTGGCGATGGCGCTGCGCCGGGCATACCGCTACGCGAATCCGGATAAGACGCTCGTGCATACGCATTCGAGCAACGATGCGGGGCTGCAGACGAAGCTGCATGTAACGGCGGAATAAGGTCTCGCATGCGCGCGCCGTCGCTCTACGAAACTGTGCTTGGCGCGCGATATGCGGAACTGGCGCCGGCCGTGCAGACATTCCACCGAATGACCGGCGTGGTGACCCTGCACGGCGAGGTCGAAACAGAACCGCCCGCCTCGCGCCTCGCACGGGTGCTTGCATGGTGCATTCGCACGCCACGGACACCGACGCGTGGCCCGATCCGGGTCACGCTCCAAACCGCCGCCATGGAAGAAACCTGGACGCGCGATTTTCCCCGACACACGATGCGCTCAACCTTGTCGCTGCGGCATGGGCGCCTCACGGAGCGGCTCGGCGCGGTGCGTCTGTTCTTTGCGCTCGAAGCAGAGCACGGTGTGTTGCAAATGCGCCTGCAAGGCTTGCGCTTCCTCGGTATCCCCTGCCCAGCATGGCTGCGGCCGGCCGTATTGGCCGAGGAATCCGGCGACGGTGACCGCTTCCACTTCAACATACGCGCCAGCGTGCCGTTACTGGGCGTGGTCGCGGCGTATCGAGGCTATCTCGACCTGGCGACGTTGGAGCACGAATGATCGTTGTCTACCGTGCCATCTACCGTGCTCTTCGCGCGAGACGGCCGTGCGTAGCATGAAAGCGCCGCGCGACCCGCGCATGCTGCCGACGCCCGGCGCAGCACAGCGGTTTCTTCATCGAGCCTGCCGCTCAGCGCTGCAAGCAGAACGCTTCAATCAGCGCGGCCACCTGCTCCGGCTGATCGTGATGGAGCATGTGCCCCGCGTCTGCAATCAGCACCTCACGGAAATCAGGAAACGCCGCAAAGCGCGTCTTGAACTCGGCCAGCGGCACGTCGCCCGCGATCGCCTTCAGCGTGGGCGAATCGACGGCCTCGACGTGCAGCACGGGCGCGGCAACACGGCGCCAGATTTCCATCACCTCATCCAGCCGATAAAGCTGCGGATTGATGATCTTGTGCGCAGGGTCACCAAGGATCTCCCAGCGCCCTTCGGCGTTTTGGCTCGACCAGTGCTGCGCCAGAAATGCCGCCTTGTCGGCCGGCAGGCGCGGGTTGGTCTTCTGCAGGCGCGCGGCGACGTCTTCAACGGTAGCGTAGGTGTTCAGGCGCGGCTTGTCCTTCAGCTCGTCGAGCCAACGCGCATAACGGCGCGGCGCCTGCGATGCCTTCGACGCCGACATGCCGAAGCCCTCCAGATCCACCACGCGCCGCACGCGCTCGGGCCGGATACCCGCGTACAGGCAAACCACGTTGGCGCCCAGGCTGTGCCCGACCAGTGTCACCTGGCCCTCCGGCTGATAGTGATCAATGATGGCTTCGAGGTCCGCCACGTAATCGGCAAACCAGTAGCTTTCCACACCTGGCGCATCGGTCGGCCGGGCAGACTGGCCGTAGCCGCGCCAATCCGGTGCCACGATATGCCAGCGCTCGCGCAGCGCATCGACCAGAAACTGGAACGATGCCGACACATCCATCCAGCCATGAAACAGGAAGAGGATGGGCGCCCCCGGCTCGCCCCATTCGCGGATGTGGTAGCGCAGACCGCGCACGGGCAAATATGTCGAACTTGAGGCCTGACGTGCGGCAGGCTGCGTGGTGGAGTCCATGGTTTCCGTCACCGAATAGAAATCGAACGATCGTTCTTTTTCTAGGGATTATAGCGGCGGATGGGCAACGCCGTGGCGCTTAGAACGAGGCTTCCAGCGCGGCAATTTCGTCGTTGTCGAAACCGGCCTGGCGGCGCGCCTCCAGGTTGAATGGCCCGCGCAAACGCGGCGCACCGTATTGCTCGGCCAGCTTGCGATACGTCGGCACTGGGTCCAGCCCCGCGCGCTCGCAGAGCCAACGGTACCAGCGGTTGCCGACCGCCACGTGGCCGATCTCGTCCCGCAGGATGATGTCGAGGATGCCCGCAGCGGCCATATCGCCCGCCTGGGCGAGCTTGGCGCGGATCGGCGGCGAGGCGTCGAGCCCGCGCGCCTCCAGCGTGCGCGGCACCAGCGCCATGCGCGCGAGCGGATCGGCGGCGGTTTTCTCCGTCATCTGCCACAAGCCGTCGTGGGCGGGGTGATCGCCGTAGCGGCAATCGAGCGTTGCCAGATGGGCGGCAAGCAACGAAAAGTGCGTCGCCTCTTCCGCCGCCACGCGCGCCCAGTCTTGGTAGAACGCCACGGGCATCGCCGCAAAACGCCACACGGCGTCGAGCGCAAGGTTGATGGCATTGAATTCGATGTGCGCGAGCGCGTGCAGTAACGCGCCCCGGCCCCGTGGCGTATCGATCGCACGACGGCGCGGAACCTCGGAAGGCGGCACGAGCACCGGCGCGTCTGGGCGGCCCGGGACTCCGCTTTCGGGTGCTGCAATGGCTTCGTCAATACCCCAGCTCGCGTCGTCGGCGCACTTGGCGCGCTCGCCCAGATGCAGCGTGGCGTCCACCTTGCTGGCTGGATCTGTGAGACACAGGGCCGCCAAGGCAGCATGGCGCAGCGTGTCGGAAGGCGTTTTGGGGCAAGGCTGCGGAGCGGTCATCAGCGTACAATTTGGACTTTCCGCCATTTTAATTCGACGCGTCGGCTTGCCTTGCCCGGCAAGCTTGAAGACGCGCCCTTTTCCCCCATTTACGCAGATTCTGGAGACCGATCGCATGGCCCTCTACCAACTCGGCGATGTTGCACCGACCATTGACGCCAATGCCTATGTGGCCCCCGAAGCGACCGTCATCGGGCGCGTGGAGCTGAAAGCACGCGCAAGCGTGTGGCCCGGCGCCGTCATCCGCGGCGACAACGAGCCGATTACCGTGGGCGAGGCCAGCAACGTGCAGGAAGGTTCGGTGCTGCACACCGACCCGGGCTGCCCGCTGGACATCGGCGACCGCGTAACGATCGGCCACCAAGCCATGCTGCATGGCTGCACGATCGGCGAAGGCTCGCTGATCGGCATCCAGGCGGTGGTGCTCAATCGCGCGGTGATCGGCAAGAACTGCCTGGTAGGTGCGGGTGCGATCGTGACGGAGGGCAAGGTCTTCGAAGACGGCACACTCATTCTGGGCGCGCCTGCGAAGGCCGTACGCAAACTGACGGAAGACGACATCGCCAAGATGCACCTGAACACCGAAACGTATGCGGTGCGACAGGCGATGTACAAGCAGCAACTGAAACGGATCGATGGATGACTGACGAGCTGAAGAAATTTGTATTCGACGCCGCGCCTGTGCGCGGTGAACTGGTGCGCCTGGAAGGAACGTGGCAAGAGGTGCTGAGCCGCCGCCGCTACCCCGCCCCAGTCAGCACGCTGCTGGGCGAGATGATGGCCGCGGCCGCACTGCTGTCTGCCAATCTGAAGTTCAACGGCGCGCTCGTCATGCAACTGCACGGCGACGGCCCGGTACACATGCTGGTCGTCGAGTGCAACTCCGACCTGTCGATGCGCGCCACCGCCAAGATTGCCGAAGGCGCAGAGATTGCCGACGACGCCACGCTGGCCGCCATGGTCAACGTGCACGGCAACGGGCGCTTCGCCATCACGCTCGATCCGCAGGACAAGCTGCCCGGCCAGCAGCCGTATCAGGGCATCGTGCCGCTGTCGGACGAGAACGGGCCGCTCGCCACCATCACCGAAGTGCTTGAGCACTACATGCAAAGCTCCGAGCAGCTCGACACGCGCCTGTGGCTGGCGGCTGACAACAAGGTCGCGTCGGGCATGTTGCTGCAACGCTTGCCTTCATATGGGGGAGCCATGGAAGGCCGCACGGGCCATGTACCCGCGCAGGTTGGTGAGACGGGCCAGCCGCTGCACCAGGACGTGCAGGAGCAAGACCTCGACACGTGGGAACGCGTTTGCCAGTTGGGCAAGACGCTGCGCCGCGACGAACTGCTCGAGCAGCCGATCGACACGCTCATCAAGCGCCTGTACTGGGAAGAAATGGAAGCGGCCGGCATCCGCATGTTCGAGCCGCAGAGCCCGCGTTTCCGGTGCTCGTGCTCTCGACTGCGCGTGGGCTCCATGCTGCGCACGCTGGGTCAACCCGAGGTCGACAGCATTCTGGAAGAGCGCGGCAAGGTAGAAATCGACTGTGAATTCTGCGGCCAGCATTACAGCTTCGACGCTGTGGATTGTGCGCAACTCTTCGCACAAGAGACCGTCGCGCAAGGCATCCAGAGCGCGTCCGAGCAGCGTCACTGAATACAAGCGACATAGTATGAAGTGCGCGTGGCGCGCGGCACTTATCGGTGCCGGCCACGCTCTAAATCGCCAGATTCTTCATCTGCCGCTTGCTGCGGAGCGCACCATGTTTAAGCTCATTTCCTCGCCCTTGCGATCGTTGAATTTTTCTCGCGCCGGCGCGCTGGCGTTGCCGCTTGCGGCGGCGCTGCTGGCGTCGGCCTGCGTTGCCGTCCCGCGTGGCCCGGGCGGCATGCCCTACACCGCCCGGCTGTCGGACGATACGCAGGCCGCGGCACCGGCGCCGCTGTCGGCCGAAGATCGCAAGAAGCTGGATGCGCTGAACGCCAAGGCGCTGCGCGAATCGGATCAGGCCATCCGACGCGACGCAGAAGCGCGCGCCTATGCAGCCACGCCGTACTACGCGCCGTATCCGTACTACGGGGGGTATTCGGTGTATTACGGCAGCGGATGGCACCACCGTGGCGGCTGGGGCGTCAGCTACGGGGCGCCCGTGTGGGGCTATCCGTACTACTGGTAAATCCCGGAAGTTGCCCTGAAGGCGATCGCGTCTGCAGGACGCGTCGCATAGCAGACTCAGTGATGCGCCTGCTGGCCCGCCGGAGGGGGCGGAGGTAGCGGAGTTTCGCTGGTTTTCGGGGCCGGCGCGACGAACTGCACGAAGCCTTCGTCGTCTTTCACCATCCCCAGTTCATAGCGCGCGCGCTCTTCAATGGCGCCCGTGCCTTCCTTCAAATCCTTCACCTCGCCTTCAAGCTTGGTGTTGCGCTGCTTCAGTTCAGCGTTGCGCTGATTCTGCGCCGTCACCTGCTTCTGCATATCCCACACGCGCAGCCAGCCGCCCTTGCCCAGCCAAAGCGGGTACTGGATAGCAAGCAGCAACAGCAGCAGGAACAGCGTAATCAGGCGCATAGAGACAAGCGTTGGCAGTACTCGGGCCCCAAATACCATGCGACCGCCAGAGCGGCGGTCGCACAGTCATGCGGAGCGAAACTGCGAGGGATTATCGCAGGTTATAGAACGCCGACTTGCCCGGGTAGCTGGCGATATCACCGAGGTCCTCTTCGATGCGCAGCAGTTGGTTGTACTTGGCCATGCGATCCGAGCGCGACAGCGAGCCGGTCTTGATCTGGCCGGCGTTCGTGCCAACGGCGATGTCGGCGATCGTGCTGTCTTCGGTCTCGCCCGAGCGGTGCGAGATCACGGCAGTGTAGCCGGCGCGCTTGGCCATCTCGATGGCAGCGAACGTCTCGGTCAGCGTACCGATCTGGTTGATCTTGATGAGGATCGAGTTGGCAATGCCCTTCTCGATGCCTTCCTTCAGGATCTTGGTGTTGGTGACGAACAGATCGTCGCCCACCAGCTGCACCTTCTTGCCGAGCTTTTCGGTCAGGGCCTTCCAACCGGCCCAGTCGCTCTCGTGCATGCCGTCTTCGATCGACACGATCGGGAACTTGTCAGCCAGATTTGCCAGGTAGTTGGCGAAATCTTCCGACGACAGCTGGAGGCCTTCGCCTTCGAGGTGGTATTTGCCGTCCTTGTAGAACTCGGACGCGGCGCAATCGAGCGCCAGCAGCACGTCTTCACCCGCCTTGTAGCCAGCCTGCTCGATGGCCGACAGGATGGTGTTCAGGCACTCTTCGTTGCTGGCGAAGTTCGGTGCGAAGCCGCCTTCGTCGCCCACGGCCGTGCTCATGCCCTTGTCAGCCAGGATCTTCTTCAGCGCGTGGAAGATCTCCGCGCCGCAGCGCAGGGCTTCACGGAAGCTCGACTGGCCGACCGGCATCACCATGAATTCCTGGATGTCCAGGCTGTTGTTGGCGTGTGCGCCGCCGTTGACGATGTTCATCATGGGCACCGGCATCTGCATGGCGCCCGAACCGCCGAAGTAGCGATACAGCGGCAGGCCGGCTTCTTCGGCAGCGGCCTTGGCAACGGCCATCGACACGGCCAGCATGGCGTTGGCGCCCAGGCGGCTCTTGTTCTCGGTACCGTCCAGATCGATCAGGGTGCGGTCCAGGAACGCCTGTTCCGACGCGTCCAGGCCCATGATGGCCTCGGAGATTTCGGTGTTGATGTGCTCGACGGCCTTGAGCACGCCCTTGCCCAGGTAGCGCGACTTGTCGCCGTCACGCAGTTCGATGGCTTCACGCGAGCCGGTGGATGCGCCCGACGGCACCGCTGCACGGCCCATCACGCCCGATTCCAGCAGCACGTCGCATTCGACGGTGGGGTTGCCGCGCGAGTCCAGCACTTCGCGACCGATGATATCTACGATGGCACTCATGAAAATCCCTCTTGGTGTCTTAAAGCAGGTAACGCTACGAGGTCGACAGGCAGCTCAAACGCCTTCGACCACGATCATGTTCATGTTGGCAGCCTTGGCGCGCGCGTTGCGCGCAGCGAGATACTCCTCGCTGTCGTAGAACGACTTGGCAGCGTCGTAGCTCGGAAACTTGAGCACAACGATGCGGGTAGGGTTCCACTCGCCTTCCAACTGCTCCGTCTTGCCGCCGCGCACCAGCGGCTCGGCGCCATGCGATTGCATGGCTTTGGTCGACAGCGTCTTGTATTGCTCGTACTGCACGGGGTCTGTCACGTCCACGTACGCGAGGATGTAGCCAGCGGCCATGTGTCTCTCTCCGGATGCCGAAACGAAAACTGAACTGGGCTGAACCGAAAACGACTGCGGCGGCTAGTGGAGCCGCCGGTCATCGGGAAGAATCAGTCGAACTGATTTTCCAGGAAACCGCTGCGCTTGGTGAGCGCGTCCAGTTCTTTCAGTACTGACAGCAAGTCTTTCATGCGGCGCAGCGGCACGGCATTCGGGCCATCTGATTTTGCGCATGCGGGATCCGGGTGCGTTTCCATGAAGACGCCCGAAACCCCTACGGCGATAGCGGCACGAGCCAGCACCGGCACGAACTCACGCTGGCCGCCCGAGCTGGTGCCCTGGCCGCCCGGCAACTGCACCGAATGCGTGGCATCGAACACCACCGGCGCCCCCGTCTCGCGCATGATCGCCAGCGAGCGCATGTCCGACACGAGGTTGTTGTACCCGAACGAGGCGCCGCGCTCGCAGGCCATGAAGTTGTCTTCCGGCAGGCCGGCATCGCGGGCGGCGTGACGCGCCTTGTCGATGACGTTCTTCATGTCGTGCGGCGCGAGGAACTGACCCTTCTTGATGTTGACGGGCTTGCCGCTCTGCGCACACGCACGGATGAAATCGGTCTGACGACACAGGAACGCCGGCGTCTGGAGCACGTCCACGACTTCGGCCACCGGCTTGATCTCGTCGATGTCGTGGATGTCGGTCAGCACCGGCACGCCCACCTGACGACGCACTTCCGCCAGAATGCGCAGCCCCTCGTCCATGCCCAGACCGCGGAACGACGCGTCCGACGACCGATTCGCCTTGTCAAACGACGACTTGTAGATGAACGGAATGCCCAGTGCGCCCGTGATTTCCTTGAGCGTGCCGGCGGTGTCGATCGCCATCTGCTCCGATTCGATCACGCAGGTGCCGGCAATCAGGAAGAACGGTTTGTCGAGGCCGACTTCGAAATCGCAGAGTTTCATGATGTTCCCGTCTGCCAGCGCTTAGGCGACAGCGCGTTGCGTGTTCTGCTGGTGATGCGCCAGCGCGGCTTCAACGTAGGCTTTGAACAGCGGGTGGCCGTCGCGCGGCGTCGAGGTGAATTCCGGGTGGAACTGCACGCCGACGAACCACGGGTGCATCGACGCCGGCAGTTCCATCATTTCCGGCAGGTTTTCCGACGGCGTGCGCGCCGAGATGATCATCCCGGCCTTTTCCAGCTGCGGCACGTAGTGGTTGTTCACCTCGTAGCGGTGACGATGGCGCTCGTTGACTTCCGCGCCGTAGATTGCCGCTGCCTTGGTGCCGGATTGCACCGGCACGCGCTGCGAGCCCAGGCGCATGGTGCCGCCCAGATCGGAGTCGGCCGAGCGTTTTTCGACGCGGCCATCGCGGTCCAGCCATTCGGTGATGAGCGCGACCACCGGATGTTCGGTCTCGTCGTTGAACTCCGTGCTATTGGCGTCCTTCATGCCGGCCAGATGGCGAGCGAATTCGATCACGGCCAACTGCATCCCCAGGCAGATGCCCAGGTACGGCACGCCTTTTTCGCGGGCGTACTGAATTGCGCGGATCTTGCCTTCCGTACCACGCTTGCCGAAGCCGCCCGGCACCAGAATGGCATCCAGTGTGTCCAGCACCTGAGTATGGCCCGATTCCAACTCCTCGGAATCGATGTACTCGATATTGACGCGCGTCGAGGTATGCAGGCCGGCGTGGCGCAGCGCCTCGATCAGCGACTTGTACGACTCGGTCAGGTCAACGTACTTGCCGACCATGCCGATGGTGATTTCGTGCTGCGGATTTTCCAGCGTGTGCACCATGTGCGCCCACACCGACAGGTCCGCCGGCGGCGCTTCGATGCGCAGCTCTTCGCAGATGATGCGATCCAGCCCCTGCTCGTTGAGCATCTGCGGGATCTTGTAGATGGTGTCGACGTCCCACACCGAGATGACCGCGTCCTGCGGCATGTTGGCAAAGAGGGAAATCTTCGCGCGTTCATCGTCAGGGATCGGGCGGTCGGCGCGGCACAGCAGCGCGGTCGGCTGCACGCCGATTTCGCGCAGCTTCTGCACCGAGTGCTGGGTCGGCTTGGTCTTCAGCTCGCCGGCGCTGGCAATGAACGGCACCAGCGTCAGGTGCGCGAACGCCACCTGGTTGCGACCCAGGCGCAGGCTCATTTGGCGTGCGGCTTCCAAGAACGGCAGCGATTCGATATCGCCCACCGTACCGCCGATTTCCACGATCGCCACATCGGCCTTGCCGTCGTGCGAAGCCGCTGCACCGCGCTCGATGAACGCCTGGATTTCGTTGGTGATATGCGGAATGACCTGCACCGTCTTGCCGAGATACTCGCCGCGACGCTCCTTGCGGATCACGGATTCGTAAATCTGGCCGGTGGTGAAGTTGTTCGCCTTGCGCATCTTGGCCGAGACAAAACGCTCGTAATGGCCAAGATCGAGGTCGGTTTCTGCGCCGTCCTCGGTCACAAACACTTCGCCGTGCTGGAACGGGCTCATCGTGCCCGGGTCGACGTTAATGTAAGGATCGAGTTTGAGGAGGGTGACTTTGAGGCCGCGCGACTCAAGAATGGCCGCGAGCGAGGCGGCGGCGATGCCCTTGCCGAGTGAGGACACTACGCCACCGGTAACGAATACGAACTTGGTCATGACCTAGCTTGCCGGGGAAAGCCGGATTATAGCAAAGGTCCCCTCACCAATCCGTGACAGAACGGTGGAATTTGCCCCCGACCAGCCTCGCCTATGCGGCGTGCCGCATGGCGCCTGTGTTGGCGCGCATTTCGTTGATCAATTCGCGGATCAACTCAGCCGTTTCGAGCGGCTTTTCCATTGGATAAAGATGGCTACCTTCGATCCAGCGCAGCCTGCCGCCGACGATGCGCCGGGTGGCACCCAGCCCGACCTGGCGAATCTCGCGCGAACGGGTGCCCGCCACAAAGCTGACGGGGAACGCCGTGCCGCCCGCGACTTTGCGCCCCATGTTGGTCGGCAACGTCCGGTAGATCTGGTATTCGATTTCGCGTGAGAAACGCAGTGTGCGCTCGTGGTCACGGCCCGTGGGCTCGGTGCCATGTTCGACATAATCGCGCAGCACGTCTTCGTCCCAACGATCGAACTTGCGCTTGGCCTTGAAGTGGCTCCAGACGGCGTCGCGATCGGGCCACAGATGGCGCCGGTTCTTCGTCGCTGCAGCAGGCGATTGGCTCTCATCGATGTCCAGCCATTGCGCCACGCGCAGCAGCTTGGCGCGCCACCCGGCAATGATCGGCGAATCGAGCATCACGACGCCGCGCACGCGCTCGGGCCGGCGCAGCGCCGCCATCAAGCTCAAGAAGCCGCCCAGCGAATGGCCCACCAGCCAGACCGGCTCCGCCTGCGCGTCGATTTCGGCGAGCAGCTCCTTCACCAGACCGGGCCACGAACGGGTCACTGGAAAACGCGGGTCGTGACCAAAACGCTCCACGGCGCGGATGTCGAATTCGTCACCCAGCACGCCCAGCATCTTGCGATACGTCCCCACGGGAAAGCCGTTGGCATGCGAAAAAAGCATCACATCGCGCATCGCAGATCCTGTGCCGTTCAGTGCGACTTTTGCGATCCGCCAGCCACGCGCTGGATCGTGGACACCTGCTCCAACGCTGGGCCGGGCGCACGATCCGGCGCGGCTGGAACGTCGGCGGCGGGCGGTGCAATGCGCACGGGCTCGACCTCTGCGGAAGAATGGCCCTCGCGGCGCAACGGGTGCGAAGGCGAAGTGCCGGTTTCCCAGTCCGGATCGTCGATCTCGGCAAACACCTGGCGCAGGCGCTTGCCCCACGTGCCGCGAATCATCGTGAAATATGGGTTCTCTTCGTCGATGGCGACAAAGCGCGTCACACGCAGGGAGTCGGCCTCATAGACCAGCAAATCCAGCGGCAAACCCACGGAAATATTCGACTTCAGCGTCGAATCCATCGAGATCAGCGCGCACTTTGCGGCTTCGTCCAGCGGCAGCCCCGGGCTGACCACGCGATCGATGATCGGCTTGCCGTACTTGGCCTCGCCGATCTGGAAGTAGCAGTTCTCGGGCGTGGCTTCAATGAAGTTGCCTGCTGCGTAGACGTTGAACAGGCGCGGGCGCTCTGCGCCAATCTGCCCGCCAAAGATGATGCTGACGTTGAAGTCGATCTTGGCCTTGGCCAGCGCCGCGGCATCGCGGTCGTAGACATCGCGCACGGCCTCGCCAACGATTGTGGCTGCCTCGAACATGTCCCGCGCCGTCCATAGCGAGCGGGGCTTGCCGCGCGCTTCGGTCAGCACCTGACGCACCGCCTGGCTGATGGCGAGATTACCGGCCGTCAGCAGCACCATGACGCGATCGCCTTCGCGCTCGAACACGGTCATCTTGCGAAACGTGGAAATGGCGTCCACGCCCGCATTCGTGCGGGAATCGGACAGGAACACAAGGCCTGCGTCCAGGCGCATGGCGACGCAATAAGTCATGGGCGAAGCAACAAACGGAATCGGTAGGTTGAAGGCATTCTAGCGCGCCGATCGGAACCCATCCGCGCGCTTGGAAGAGGTGCTCAATTCACTCGAGCCGCCTCGACGGGCAATGGCTCAATGGAAATGCTGACATCCAGCGTCTCGGCACCCCCGCCCTGCCGCACGCCGCGTACCGGTGCTGCCGACTGGTAATCGCGCCCGACCGCCAACCGGATGTGGCGGGCATCGGTAAAGCACTGGTGGGTGACGTCGATGCTGCACCAGATGTGCGATTCGGCATCGAGGCAAACGTCGGCCCACGCGTGGCTGGCGAGGTCTTCTTCGCCCACGGCGTGGAAATAGCCGCTGACATAGCGCGCCGGCACGCCCAACGCCCGGCAGCACGCGACCATCACCTGCGCCTGGTCCTGGCATACGCCCGTGCCCAGGCCAAACGCCTCCGCTGCGGTAGTGCCGACGTGAGTGGTATTCGGCTTATAGCTCACGCGCTTGGCGATAGCTTGCGCAAGCCGCACGGCAGATTCCGCGTCTCCGAGCACCAGCGCGTGCTCGCGCGCGAAGTTGATCATCTCGGGCGGCGCGGAAGTCAGCGGCGTGGCACTCAAAAAGTACAGCGGCGATACGCGATAGCGCCCTTGCCCAGGCGCATCGACAAACCGTTGACTGCCCGGCGAGCCCGCAGGAAACGCCTCGACAACGCCGCGCGCGTCGATGATGACGTCTTCCGTACGGTTGCCGAGGGTGAAGTGATGAACGACGTTGCCGAAACCGTCGGTGGCGCGCGTGAGGTTACCGGGCGCATGGATCTGCCAGGTGTCCACCTGCTGCAGCTCGCCGCTGCGAGGTGTCAGCCGCAGCTCGTGCACGCTGTGGCGCAGCGGCTCGGCATAACGGTAGACCGTCGTATGTCGAATTTGGTATTTCACGATGACACGGGCGCCACCCGAAAGCGGCGCCCCGATGTATGCACGTTGTCCTGCACGTCACGCCACCTCGAGCGGCACCAGGAAATCCTGGCTGATGCCGTTGCCTAGGTCGCCTATCCGCTCCAGGAAGTTGGTCAGCCAGGCATGCAGGCCAACAGCAAAAATATCTTCGATGCGGGCGTACCGCAGGTCGGCGTGCAGTTTACCAGCGCGACGTTCAGTCTCTGCCGATTGACTGTTGCGCACTGTCGAAAGAATCTCGACCACCTCGTCCATGCTGGCCAGCAGCGACCGCGGCATGTCGCTGCGCAGAATCAGCAGCTCCGCCACGCGCGTCGGCGTGATGACGTTGCGATAAATCTTGCGGTAGACCTCGAAGCCCGACACCGAGCGCAGCGTGGCAGCCCAATGGTAGAAGTCGCCCTGCTCCGCCGCCGTTTCATCGCGCGTAGGCGTTGATTGGAATTTCACGTCCAGCAGCCGCGCAGTGTTGTCGGCGCGCTCCAGAAACGTGCCCAGGCGCATGAAATGGAACGCGTCGTCCGTCAGCATGGTGCCGACCTGCACGCCGCGCGACAGATGCGAGCGGAACTTCACCCACTCAAAGAACTGAGACGGATCATCGCGCAGCATGCCTTCGGCAATCAGGCGCTGCACATCCAGCCACGTGGTGTTGATGGTCTCCCAAACCTCGGTCGTGATGGAGCCGCGAACCGCCCGGGCGTTCTCGCGCGCGCCGCGCAGGCAGCTCATGATCGACGACGGGTTGGTCATGTCGCGCACCATGAAATCGATCACATCGTCGCGCGAGAGCAGGCCATAGCGCTCGTCAAAGACCTGCGTCAGTTCGGAGATGTCGAGCATTGCCCACCAGCCCTGCTCGGCCACTTCCGCGGATTGCGGCAGCAGCGAGGTCTGGTAGTTCACGTCGAGCATGCGGGCGGTGTTCTCGGCGCGTTCGGTGTAGCGCGCCATCCAGAAAAGGTGGTCTGCGGTGCGGCTGAGCATGGCGTTCCCTTCTACGTATTCGATAGGCGATTGATCGATTGCCTGTTGCGACACTGCGCGAGCGTTCAGCGCTCCAGCACCCACGTATCCTTCGTCCCGCCGCCCTGCGACGAGTTGACCACCAGCGAGCCGGCGCGCAACGCCACACGCGTCAGGCCACCGGGCACCATGCGCACATCCTTGCCGGATAGCACGAACGGCCGCAGGTCGATATGGCGCGGCGCGATACCGGCTTCCACATACGTCGGGCAAGTCGACAGTGCCAGGGTTGGCTGGGCGATGTACTGATCGGGGCGAGCCTTCACCACCTCACGGAAAGCGGCAATCTCCTCCTGCGTGGCCGCCGGACCGACGAGCATGCCGTAGCCGCCTGCACCGTGCGTTTCCTTGACCACCAGTTCGCCCATGTGGTCGAGCACGTATTGCAGGTCGTCGGGGCGACGGCACATGTACGTCGGCACGTTATTGAGGATCGGCTCCTCGCCGAGGTAGAAGCGGATCATGTCCGGCACGTACGGATAGATCGACTTGTCGTCTGCCACGCCGGTGCCGATGGCATTGCAGATGGTGACGTTGCCCGCGCGATAGACCGACAGCAGCCCAGCCGCGCCCAGCGAAGAATCCGGGCGGAACACCAGCGGATCGAGGAAGTCGTCGTCCACCCGGCGGTAGATGACGTCGATGCGCTGCGGGCCCTGCGTCGTGCGCATATAAAGGTGATCGTCCTGCACGAAAAGATCGTGCCCCTCCACCAGCTCCACGCCCATCTGCTGCGCAAGGAACGCGTGCTCGAAATACGCCGAGTTGTACATGCCGGGCGTAAGCACCACCACCGTCGGGTCGGCGATGTTCTGCGGCGACACGCTGCGCAGCATGTCGAGCAGCATGTCGGGGTAATGCGCGACGGGCGCCACACGATTGCGCGCGAACAGCTCCGGAAACAGCCGCATCATCATCTTGCGGTTTTCCAGCATGTACGACACACCCGATGGCACGCGCAGGTTGTCTTCCAGCACGTAGAACTCGCCCTCGCCGGCACGCACGATGTCGATGCCGGCCACGTGCGCGTAGATGTCGCGCGGCACGTCCACGCCGAGCATGTCGGGGCGGTATTGGGCGTTGTTGTAGATCTGATCGGGCGGAATGACACCGGCGCGCAGGATGTTCTGCTCGTGATAGATGTCGTGCAGGAAGCGATTGAGCGCATCGACGCGTTGCCGAAGGCCGCGCTCGAGCGTGGCCCACTCGCTGGCCGGGAAGATGCGCGGAATGATGTCGAACGGAATCGTGCGCTCGGTGCCGCTGTTCGATTCGTCCTTGTCGCCGTACACAGCAAAGGTGATACCGACGCGGCGGAAGATCAGGTCTGCCTCGGCGCGCTTGTTCTGCAGCGTCGTGGCCGATTGCGCGCCCAGCCATTCGGCGAAACGTCCGTAGTGGCCGCGTACCTCGCCCTGCTGGACGAGTGCTGCCGGGGCCGGTTCGGCGGCATGGGGGTTGCGGCCCCCGTCATGCCAGTTGAGCATTTCATCGTAGAACCGGACTGCCATGCTTTTCTCCCCCTGACGGCGCCGCGCGATGTACGCGGCACGTGGTTTTTATAGCACAGCGGTTTTGACCCCCACAATGGGGCCAACCCGTTATGCCACCAAGTTTCACGGCTGGGCGTCGACGGCGCCGGCGGCCGTTGCCAGGGGTTCGACTTCCTGCGCGGAAGACCAGTACCGCGGCCGCATGGTGCGCGCGGTCTGGACGTTCAGCACATCGCCGCCGGTCTCGATGACGACGGCACCGGTCTTGTCCGTGCGCAAACCGTCGATGTCGCGCGCCACATAGCGCTGCCAGACCTGCGGATGCGGATGTCCGTACCGATTGCGGTAGCCGACCTGGAAAACCGCCACCTGCGGAGAAACCGCGTCCAAGAACGCGCCGCTGGAGCTTGTCTTGCTGCCGTGATGCGGCACAAGCAAGATGTCTGCCATCAGTCGCTCAGGCGTTTCAGCGGCGATCAGGGCGCTTTCCTGGGCGGCTTCGATATCGCCCGTCAGCAGCGCAGCATGGCGGCCATTGGCGATACGCAGCACACAACTGCGAGCATTGCTGGACACGCGCTCGCTTTCAGCGGGCAGGCGCAGGGGGTGCAGCACCTCAAAGACAACGCCGTCCCACGTCCATGTTTGCCCAGCCAAACAATCGGCAAAGCGGACGCCGCTTTCATCGGCCACGCCGCGCAAGGCGTGTCCCGGAGGCAAAGACGCCAACATGGTGCGCACCGGCACCGCACCGATCACCGTTTCGGTGCCACCGGCGTGGTCGCTGTCTTCGTGGCTGACGACAAGCGTGTCGAGCGATTCCACGCCGTGGCTGCGCAGGTAAGGAGCGATGACGCGGGCGGCAGCATCCGCGTGATCGCCGTAGCGCGGGCCGGTGTCGAACAGCAGACGATGGTTGGCGGTTTCGACCAATGCTGCGGCACCTTGCCCGATGTCGAACGCGACAAGCCGGAATTCGCCGGGTAATGGCATTGGCACCCGCGCCAGCACCAGCGGCAAGAGGAGCAAGGCGCCCTGAGCGCGCCACGCCCATGCACGCACGCCACCGGGCACCAGCAATAGCGCTACGCCAAGCAACGACAGCAGCAACGCCCACTTGGGCGCGGCCGGCGCAACCCACACCGCCCAGCGCGGCTGCGCCAGCCACTCAAGCCAAACCGCCAGCCAGCGGAAGCTCGCCTCGGCCAACATCAGCACGGGCTGCGCCAGCGGATCAGGGAGCGCTGCGCCGATCAGCGCCAACGGTGTCGTCACGAAACTGACCATGGGGATCGCCAGCCCGTTGGCCGCCGCAGAGACGACCGACGTCTGCTGGAACAGCAGCAAGGTCAACGGCAACAAGCCGAACGTGACGGCAAACTGAATCCGCGTAGCACCAACCACCGCTCGGCGGATGCCTTCAAATTTGCCGTCGACTTCGCCATTGCGCGTGTCATCGACAGCCATTCGGGCGGCGAAGAAGATGATCGCCACCGCGCCGAACGACAACCAGAACCCCGCCGACATGACTGCCCACGGGTCCACCATCGCCACCACTGCCGCCGCCCAGCACAGCGACAGGCTGGCCGGCACATTGCGATCGGTCAGCCGGGCGATGGCTACGGTGGACAGCATCAGCAGCGTGCGCTGCGCTGGCACGCCCATGCCGACAAGCAAGCAGTAGCCGAACGCCCCCAACATGGCCGCGACGGCACCTGCGCGCGGGGTAGGCATACGCAGCGGCAACGGCGTGCGCAGCCAGCGCGCCAACCCGAACGACCGGCGCCACAACGCCATCCACAACGCGGCAAACAGCCCGGCGATCATCGTGACGTGCAACCCTGAAATGCTGACAAGGTGGCTGATGCCTGTGCGGCGGAACAGGCCCCAGTCGTCGCGGGCGATGCCGCTTTGGTCGCCCACCACGAGCGCCACCATGACAGCCGCGTAGCGTGCATCGGGCAACGCGGCCAAGATGTGGCGCCGCACGCTGGCACGCCAGCGCTCCACGCCAATTCCAAACCCGGCACCCTCCTCATCCAGCGCGATGTTCTGCGCGCGTTTGCCTGTACGCACATAGCCGACGGCCCGGATATCGTCGGCCAGCATCGCGTATTCGCCATCGAAGCCGCCGGGGTTGGTCAGGCTGTGCGGGCGCTTGACGCGCAGCGTCAGTTGCCAGCGCTGGCCGGGTTGCAGATCGGGGATGCCGGCACGTCGATCGGGCTTTGCGCCCTCTTCGCCCACGTTGCCCCAGTTCCGCGTGCCATACCAGGACAGGCGCACGCGTGGCGGCACGGCATCACCCGCATTGCTGGATTCGATGTGGAAGAGAAAACGCGTGGCCTCATCGCCCGTCTGCGGCAGCTCGGCCACCACGCCGGTCGCGATGATGTCCTTGCCTTCCCACGCAGGACTGAGCGCCACGGCCATGCGCTGCTGCGCGCGCCAGTCGCTCCAGCCGAAACCAGCCGCAACGGTGCTGGCGACGAGCAACACGGGAAACAGCGCTGGTCGACGCCGCATGACGGCCGCCAGCGACAGACAGAGCACGAGCACGCAAAGCGGCTGCCAAACCGGCGGCAGCGCCGCCTGCATCTGCAATGCCACGCAGCCGGCAACGAAGCCGATCAACCCAAGACGCATGTGCGAGCGTCAAGCGTGCAGGAGCGCAGCCAAGCGAGGAATGGCTTCGATACTGTTGCGGCGTGCCTGGGCGGCCAGCGCGTCGATAGAGATGCCGCGCAGTTGCGCCATCGCCTCGGCGATACGAGCGACTTCGGCGGGTGCATTGCGCGCAGCGCCCTGCTCGCCGAACTGGTCGTCGGCAAGCCAGGCGGGGGCCAGGTCGGGCGCGTCGGTTTCCAGCACGATCGACTCGATCGGCATGTCCTGCGCCAGCCGACGCACCCGGTTGGCACGCGAGAAGGTAAAGACGCCGCCAAACCCGAGCTTGAAGCCCGAATCGACAAAGCGACGCGCCTGTTCCGGGCTGCCGTTGAACGCATGCGCAATACCACGCACGCCCGCCTTGGCGGCGGCGCTATGCACCTGGTCCTGCGACTTGCGCACGTGCATCAGCACAGGCAGATCGAATTCGCGTGCGATGCGCAGTTGCGCGCGGAACACGGCGGTCTGCCGTTCGACGTCGTGGTCGGGAATGAAGAAATCGAGGCCGATCTCGCCGACGGCCACGAAACGCGGGTCGTCCATTGACGCGGCGATCTGGCGGCGCAACTCGAGCAGATCGTCGTCGCTGGCCTGCGCGGCGTAGATTGGATGGATGCCCAGCGCATAACTGCACCCGGCATGCTGATGGGCCAGCGCCCGCACCGCATCGAAATTCCAGCGTGCGACCGCCGGCACGACAATGAGGTTGACCCCCGCCGCACGCGCCTGCGCAACGATCGCATCACGGTCGGTATCAAAGTCGCTGGCGTCGAGGTGGCAATGGGTATCGATCCACATAGTCCGTTCTGCGTTGGAAAAGGCGGCAACGTACCGGAAAGCGGGGTGTTCTGGAATCCGCCTTTTCCGATCGTGCCACCCGACTCAGCGCTCCTGGTGCAGATGGCCCTCTCGCAGGCGGAAAATGCGATCGCAACGGCCTGCCAACTCGATATCGTGCGTGACGATGACAAAGCTGGTGCCAAGCGTGCGCGTGAGTTCCAGCATCAGGTCGAACACTTCACCGGCCGTGTGGTCGTCCAGGTTGCCGGTGGGCTCGTCAGCCAGCACGCAAGCCGGAGACCCGACCAGCGCACGCGCAATCGCCACCCGTTGGCGTTCGCCGCCGGACAGCTCGCCCGGACGGTGTGCCGTGCGCGGGCCCAGACCCACGCGTTCGAGCATCGCCTGTGCGGTGTGGCGCGCTTGCGCCTCTTCCACGCCGCGAATGCGCAGCGGCATCGCGACGTTATCCAGCGCCGTGAATTCCGGCAGCAGATGGTGGAACTGATAGACGAAGCCCAGCGCCCGGTTGCGCAGCGTATTGCGTTCGCGCTCTTTCATTGCGGTGAAAGGCTTGCCGAGCAGCGAGACGCGGCCCGACGTCGGCTCATCCAGCCCGCCCAGCACATGCAGCAACGTGCTCTTGCCCGAGCCCGAGGCGCCGACGATGGCGACCTTCTCGCCCACGCCGATGCGGATGTCCACGCCCTTGAGCACATCTACGTTCAGGCCGCCCTGGCGGAACGACTTGGACAGCCCTTCGGCTTGCACCACCACACCCTGCGGCGCCGCGGCCGGCGCTTCCATGGAAGTCATGACGGCCTCATTCATAGCGCAGTGCCTCCGCCGGATTCACGCGCGAAGCGTGCCAGCTTGGATACAGCGTCGCCACCGAGGCGAGGATGAAGGAGATGATGCCAATGGTCGCAATGTCGTTCACGCGGGGGTCCGAGGGCAGTTCGCTGATGAAATAGATGTCACGCGGCAGGAATTGCACGTGGAAGAGACGCTCGATGAACGGCACGATCACGTCGATGTTGTACGCGATGAGCGTGCCGAAGCCGACGCCCAGCAATGTGCCGATAAAACCGATCGCCACGCCCTGCACGATGAATATCTTCATGATTGATGCCGGTTGTGCGCCCATGGTGCGCAGGATGGCAATGTCAGCCTGCTTGTCCGTCACCGTCATCACCAGCGTAGACACCAGGTTGAACGCCGCCACGGCGATGATCAGCGTGAGGATGATGAACATCATCTTTTTCTCGGTCTTCACGGCGGCAAACCAGTTGCGGTTCTGGCGCGACCAGTCGCGGATGTACAGCTCGCCGGTCAGCGTGCGCGACAGGGCTTCGGCCACCTGCGGGGCTCGGTCCATGTCCACCAGCTTCAGGCGCACGCCGGTCGGGCCGTCCAGGCGGAACAGGCGCTCGGCGTCTTCCATGTTGATCAGCGCCAGCGAGCTGTCGAACTCGTAGTGGCCCGATTCGAAGATCCCCGTCACGGTGAACTGCTTCAGGCGCGGCAACACGCCCGCCGGGGTGATGGTGCCCTGCGGCGCCACCAGCGTGACCTTGTCCCCCTGGTGCACGCCCAGGCCGTTGGCGAGCTGGCTGCCCAGGGCGATGCCGAATTCGCCCGGTTTCAGGTCGTCGATCGTGCCTGTCTTGAAGTCCTTGGCGATGTCCGACACCTTCGGCTCGTCGGCGGGCGACACGCCGCGCAGCAGCACACCGCGCACCGCCTCGTCACGCGTGATCATGGCCTGCGCGCCCACGTACGGCGCCGCGCCGATGACTTCCTTGTTCTGCATCGCCTCATTGGCGGTACGCTGCCAGTCCGGCAGACTGTTCGGCGCCATCACTTCGATATGCGCCAGCACCGACAGCATGCGGTCCCGCACCTCCTTCTGGAAGCCGTTCATGACCGAGAGCACGATGATCAGCGCCGCCACCCCGAGCGCAATGCCGAGCATGGAGATGAGCGAAATGAAAGAGATGAAGCTGTTGCGGCTGGCGCGCTTGCTTGCGCGTGTATACCGCCAGCCGATCTGCCATTCGTATGGAAGTTTCAAAGGGGATTCCCCGTGGGTGTGATTTGTCCGGCTCACTGGCCGACGAGCCGGAAGTTTACAATCTCGGAGCCATGATTCCTGAACTCACCCTGATTGTCCCGTTTTGCGCGCCCGCTGCCGAGGTGGCGGACGACGCTTATCGTCAATTGACCTTGCCGGGCCTGGAAAGGTTGCTTGCTCGTGCGCGCGAAGCAGAACGCGAGCGCCACGACGACGCCTACCTGCCCACGCTGCCGCACGAGCGCTGGCTGGCCAAGCACGCCGGGCTGCCCATTTCTCCGCTGCCGTCGGCGCCGTACATGCGCCTGGCGGATGGCGGCACCGCCGACACGCGCACCTGGGCCTGCCTGCAGCCGGTCCACATCCACGCCGCCCGCGACCATCTGGTGATGCTCGACCCGGCCCAGCTCCGCCTAGAAGCCGCCGACGCCGACGCCCTGCGCGCCGCCATCGCCCCGCTGGTTGCCGAAATGGGCATCACGCTCGATGCCACGCACGCCGCGCGCTGGTACGTCGCCGATTCGCCCTTTGGCGACCTGATTGCCGCCGCGCCGCAGCGCGCCACCGGCCACAACATCGACATCTGGATGCACAAGGGCGAGCAGGAGCGCGCCTGGCGCAAGTTCCAGAACGAGATCCAGATGACGTGGTACGACCACCCCGTCAATCAGGCACGCGAGGCGCGCGGCCTGCTGCCGGTCAACTCGGTCTGGCTATTCGGCCAGGGCGCGCTGGTCGATGCCCGCCCCATTGCGGAGCGCATGATCGGCGCTGATCCATTCTTCGCCGGACTGTGTCACGCCGGCAACGCCACCGAACTCTGCGCGGAAACGCTGGCTGCTGTGCCGTTCGACGACACAAGCGCCGCCGTGCTGCTGGGCGACGCCGGCAAGCCATATCTTTCCGCCGACTGGTACGACTGGATCGAAACCCTCCGCGCTTACGACCGCGACTGGTTTACCCCCGCCGCCGATGCGCTGGCGGACGGCCGAATCGACGCCGTCTCGCTCGTGCTGACCGGCGACTCGCACTACGCCCACTACCGCGTCACGCGCCGCGAGCTCGCCAACGGCCCGTTCGGCTGGCTGCGCCGCTTCAGTCGTCCACGCACCTTGCGTGATGCGCTCTCCCCGCTTTCCATGGCCGCTTGAGCCTGATCCTGCATGACCCGCATCGCTGTCCGTTCGCATTCCGCAGACGCCGCCACCACGCTGGCCGGCCACGGCATCCATCCAGTCCTCGCACGCATCCTCGCCGCCCGGGGCGTCGCCCGGCCCGACGAACTATCGACCGAGCTGACCGACCTCCTGCCCCCCGCGCAACTCAAGGGCATTGACGACGCAGCCCACTACCTCGCCGACGCCATCGCCGCCAACAAGCGCCTGCTGATCATTGCCGACTACGACTGCGACGGTGCCACCGCCTGCGCCGTGGGCGTGCGTGGCTTGCGCATGCTGGGCGCGCAGGTCAGCTATATCGTCCCGAACCGCTTCGAGTATGGCTACGGCCTGTCGCCCGAAATCGTGGCGCTCGCTGCGCGCGAGAAGCCCGACGTGCTGGTCACCGTCGACAACGGCATCGCCGACGTGGCGGGCGTGGCGGCCGCCAACGCGCTGGGCATCGACGTTGTCGTGACAGACCACCACATGCCCGGCGCGCAATTGCCCGAGGCGCGCGTGATAGTCAACCCGAACCAGCCGGGTTGCGGCTTCCCGAGCAAGAATCTGGCGGGCGTGGGCGTGATGTTCTACGTGCTGCTGGCGCTGCGGGCAGAGCTGCGCAAGCGCGGCGTGTTCACGCCGCAAGATCAGCCGCGCCTCGATGCGCTGCTCGATCTGGTGGCACTCGGCACCGTGGCCGACGTGGTCAAACTCGACGCCAACAATCGTCTGCTGGTCGCGCAGGGTCTCAAGCGCATGCGTGCGGGGCGGATGTGCCCGGGCATCGCCGCGCTGTTCCGCGTGGCCGGCCGCGAGGCGCGCCGCGCGTCGACGTTCGATCTCGGCTTCGGCCTTGGCCCGCGCCTGAACGCCGCCGGGCGGCTGGCCGACATGTCGCTCGGCATCGAATGCCTGCTCACCGACGACTACGACCGCGCCATGTCCATCGCCGCCGAACTTGACGGCATGAACCGCGAGCGCCGCGAGATCGAAGCCGGCATGCAGCAGGAAGCCCTCGCCATCCTCGACAGCATGAACGCCCTCGATGGCGCCGGCCGGCACACCATCGCGGTCTACAACGAAACGTGGCACCAGGGCGTGATCGGCATCGTCGCCTCGCGTATCAAGGACAAATTCCACCGCCCGGTCTTCACCTTCGCACCCGGCGACGACGGCGTCATCAAGGGCTCGGGCCGCTCGATTCCCGGCTTCCACCTCCGTGATGCACTAGACGCCGTACACAAGCGCAGCCCGGGGCTTATCGTGAAGTTCGGCGGCCATGCCATGGCGGCTGGGCTCACGCTGCGCGAAGACGGTTTCGATGCATTCGTCACCACCTTCGAGGCCGTCGGCCGCGAATGGCTGACCGAGGCGCTGCTCTCACGCGTGCTCGAAACCGATGGCGAGGCCGACCCCGAATGCTTCACACCGCAGTTCGTCGAGCTGCTCGAAACCCAGGTCTGGGGTCAGGGCTTTCCGGCACCAAGCTTCTGCGGCGAGTTCGATGTGCTATCGCAGGCCGTACTGAAAGAGAAGCACCTGAAGCTCAAGCTCGGCCGCGGCAAGCAGCATTTCGACGCGATCTGGTTCAACCACGCGGAGCCGCTCGGCGCCTCGGCGTATGTGGCCTACCGGCTCGACAACAACACCTTCAACGGCATCACGCGCGTCCAGATGGTGATCGAGCATGCGCAATAGCGAATGGGTCAAACCTTGCGCCAACGCATAAACACATGCGAAAACTGTCTGACGGCGCACCAATGACGCAGCAGTCGGGCACGGTCGGTGCGTTACAATGCGGGATTGCCGGCATGGAGGCGCGTAAGCCTCCATGGTCGCGCGCCCCACGAATTCCTAGCTTCAACTTCCAAGCGAAATGACTCACGTCGTTACCGAAAGCTGTGTCCGCTGCAAGTACACCGACTGCGTGGACGTCTGCCCCGTCGACTGCTTCCGTGAAGGCCCGAACTTCCTGACGATTGATCCGGACGAGTGCATCGACTGCGCCGTCTGCGTGGCCGAATGCCCGGTCAACGCCATCTATGCGGAAGAAGACGTGCCCGCTGATCAGCAGAAGTGGATCGCCATCAATGTTGAACTGGCTCAAGCCGGCTGGCCTTCCATCACCAAGACCAAGCAACCCCTGCCCGACGCGGACGACTGGAAGGACGTGAAGGACAAGGAGCAGTATCTCGACCGCGGCTGAACGCGATTGAGCGCACTTGCCCGACACACTTTTTGTAGTGCATCGCAAAAAAGGTGTTGACGGGCAGATCAGAAACTAGCTAGAATTCATTTCTTCGCTGTTGCAGCGATTCCCCGATAGCTCAGTCGGTAGAGCGCCGGACTGTTAATCCGTAGGTCCCTGGTTCGAGCCCAGGTCGGGGAGCCAAAATAACAAAACGCCTCGCTTCGTGCGGGGCGTTTTCATTTGTGGCATTGGTGCGTGTATTGTCTGCATCGATCGTCATGCCCGGATGGTGAAATTGGTAGACACCGCGGACTTAAAATCCGCTGCGCCCTAATCGGCGCGTGCCGGTTCGATCCCGGCTCCGGGCACCAATCCCCTCTTCGCTTCTGCCTCCGTTGCGCTTCAGTCCCTTACGCCGCGCAGCAGCCGCGCACCTTCGGTGCATCTTCATATTCGTCGTGACGGCGCACCCATGACAGCGGGCCGGTCTCGTTGCGACCCAGTGGCGCGCGGTCGAGCAGCAGCAGTGTCCCCACCATGTCTTCCAAGCCGCGCGCATACGTCGAGAACGTGTGGAAGACGTCGCCCGCCTCGTCCTTGTAAAACGCGCTCATGCCGGGCAGTTCGTCGTGGGCTTGCTCACGGGGCGTGGCCGTGTAGTTGTAGTCGACCGAGCCGCTGGCGAGTTCGTCTTGCGAGAAGCTCACGCGATAGTCGTGGTTGAACGTTGTGCCGAACGATGAGACCCACGGGAATTGCCAGCCCATGCGCTTCTTGTAGGCGGCGATTTTGCCCATCGGCGCGCGAGACACGGCGACGAACGTCACGTCATGGTGGTTCAGATGCGTGAGCATGCCGCCAACATCATCGGCGAAGAAGGAGCACCCTGGGCTGCCCGCATCCCAGTCGGGCCCGAACATGAAATGGTAGACCACCAACTGGCTGCGGCCGTCGAACAGCTCGGCCAGCGTCTTCTTGCCTTCCGATGATTCAAATATGTATTCCGTATCGACCTTGACCCACGGCAGCGCTTGGCGCTCGGCGTTGACAGCGTCGCGCAGGTGGATGGCCTCTTTCTCGCGCGCCAGCAACGCTCGGCGTTTGATGAACCATTCGTCTCTTGAAACTACGGGATGCGTTTGCATGATTGCCCCTCTGTCCTAAGACTCAGGACTTCATACTAGGCGGCTGCGTTCGAATGAAAAGCCGCGGCGCGCAAGTCGCCAACCGGATGCGACTTGCGCGCCATCGAAGAGAATCAACCGCCTCTGTACATCCAACTTCAGGTGCCGGATCAGCCCACCAGCCAGCGCACGCCCACGTTGAGGAGCGCACCGCCACCCACCAGCCCCACCCACAGGATTGCGGCGCACAGCAGCGGACGCACACCGGACTTCAGCAGCATCGGCACATGCGTTTGCGTGCCGATGGCAAACATCGCGCAGGCGAGCATGGCGGTGTCGATGGCGTCGATGGGGGCATGCCATGCGGCGGGGATCGCGCCAGCGGAATTCAGCAGCGTCACGACGAGCAACCCCACCGCAAACCAGGGCATCGCTTTCCAGGCGTGGCCAGCGGCCTTGCGAAGCGCACTCTCAGAAGGCGACGAAGCCGAACTTTGACCTTGATCGGGGGTTGTGCACGCAAGCACCACGAGCAAAGGAGCCAGCGCCAGCACACGCACCATCTTGCTCACGACCGCCGCGTTGGTGGCGTCGTCGCCTAACGGACGCGCGGCGGCAATCACCTGCGCGACCTCGTGCATCGTCGAACCGATGTAGACACCAAAGTGCTCTGGCGTGATGGCCACACCGGCATGCGTAACAAGCGCGTACAGCCACGGATACAGAAAGATGCCGATCGTGCCGAACAGCACCACGCTGGCGATCGCCACGGCCGTTTCGCGTGGTGAGGCCTTCACCGCTGGCGCAACGGCCAGCACGGCCGCCGCCCCACACACCGCACTGCCAGCCGCTACCAACACAGCTTGTGAGCGCGTGAGGCGAAACCAACGCGTGCCGATCCACGTACCGGCCAGCATCGTCGCGGCCAATACCAGCAGAGGAATCACCACGCCCGAAGTCCCCAGATCGTGGATCTGCGCCAGCGTCAGCCGGGCGCCGTAGAGAATCACGCCCGCGCGCAGCAGTGTATGGCGGGCAAACTGGATTGCCCCTGGGGTCAGCCAACGCTGGTGCCCCGGCACATGACCGACGGCCATGCCGAGCAGGATGGCAAGCGTCAGTGCGCTCAAGCCCAGATGCCCTGCCCACGGCATGGCACCGAGCGCCACCGCAATCCCCGCACACCCGAACAACACCCCCACGCTGACGAGCGTCCGGCCGTCGAATCCTGCTGTCACGCCCTGGGGCGCCAACTGCTTCTGTGCAATCGTCATCACATTCGCCTTGCTTATTCGCTATACGCATAACGATATGCGGATCGTGATAACATGTAAAACAGGTAATTTTCGTCATTCCAACCACTTTTATGGATAATAAGGCGCCTCGCGTCACGTTGCGGCAATGGGCTGTCTTCGCCGCCATCGCACGCAGTGAAACGACCACTGCGGCCGGTGAAGCTCTTGGCCTGTCGCAATCGGCCGTCAGCGCGGCGCTGGCGGAACTGGAATCCACCCTCGGACATCCGCTGTTTGACCGGCATGCGCGCCGTCTACATCTGAATGCGCTGGGCCGACAGCTTCTGCCCCAGGCACAGGCGCTGCTCGATCACGCCGATGCACTGGAACACGCGACCGCCCAGCCGAACGTGCGCCTGAAGCTCGCGGCCAGCAGCACGATCGGCAACTACGTGCTGCCCGCCCTGCTCGCGGGCTTCCGGCACGAGATCGCACCCGACAGCCAGCTCGATGTGCTGATCGGCAATACGCAGGACGTGGTCGATGCCGTGCAGCGTTTCGAGGTCGACATCGGCCTGATTGAGGGCACCTGCCGCGGCGAAGCGCTGGAAATCGAAACGTGGATCGACGATGAGATGGTGATCGTGGCCGCGCCGGGGCATCCACTCACGCGAGGAACCGGGCCCGTCTCACACGCGGCGCTGCGCGAAGCGGGCTGGCTGATGCGCGAACCCGGCTCCGGCACGCGCGAACTGATCGACAGCCGCATCGCTTCGGTGGTCGGGCCGCTGCATGTGGCACTTGAACTCGGCCACTCCGAGGCCATTCAGCGCACGGTGGCGGCAGGCTACGGCATCAGTTGCCTGTCGCGCCACGTGGTGGCCGACGCCTTGCGCGACGGCCGGCTGGTCGTGGTCGACAGCGGCCTGCCGCGTATCGCCCGGCCGCTGCTGATCGTGCGGCATCGCGACAAGCATCCGACACACGGGCTCACGCAATTCATCGACGTGCTGCGCGGTCACACAACCGATTCGAAAAAAATTCGCGCAGAAGACTAGCGCGATCCGAAAAAGGTTGATATAGTCTCACTTCTTCGCGGGGCGTTAGCTCAGTTGGTAGAGCAGCGGACTCTTAATCCGTAGGTCGAGTGTTCGAGTCACTCACGCCCCACCAGAATATGAAAGGCCCGATAGGCAACTGTCGGGCCTTTTTTATTTGCGCAATTTGCGATGCGCTTTTGCTTCAGTGCGCAGAAAACAAAGCGGCCGACGCTTGTGGCGCCGGCCGATCGATCCGCAGAGTCCTCTCCCCAGCCGCTGCCCGCGGCGGACATCTTCGCGGTGTAACCGCAACGCGCCCACCTGCCTGCCAAGGTGAGCGCATTCACCGGCTTCCTGACGGCGCGGTTCGACAAAGAGGCGCTGTGGGCCAGCGAGCGCCGCTAGCGCGGCGACGCATTTCAGGCCGTGGATTCGATGCGCAATTGCATGCGCATCTGCAGCGTCTCTCCGGGCGCCAAAGCACGCAGGCCCGTGCCTTCCCATCCTTGGGCCGCCAGGTTGATCGCGTCAGCCACGTGCGAAATAGGCTCCAGGCAGAAATATGGCTGCGCGTGCGGCGCGTGCAGGATGAAGTGGTCGAGCGGGTCATCGGCGCTGAGCGTAAGCACCCCACCCGCGCACGACACCACGGCACGCTGCCGCCATTCGCTGTAATAGACACTGAGCGCTGCGTCCGGCAATGCGCGGGCGTGGCGGAAATCTTCCCGCGCCGTGATCGGCTCGCGGCGGACGGCAACTTCACCGGCATCCGTTGGCCACATCGTCGCAGCATCGAACTGCACGCGCGTATCGGGCGTGCGCGCAAAGTACGGATGAAAGCCGCCACCGGCCGGCATGCTGCTGTCGCCGTCATTGCGCAGGGTCATGACGGCATCCAGGCCGGATTCGCTCAGCACCAGCGTTTGGGTGGCAGTGAACGGCCAGGGCCAGTTGTCTGCCTCGGGCACGTAGCGCAAACCGAGTTCGATCGACGACGCCGTGACCTGCTTCACTGTCCAGGCACGTGCGTGCGCCAACCCGTGCATGGCATGCGCCTGGCCCGGATGCGGTGCAAGACGGACCTCGCGGCCGTCCCAATGGAAGCGTCCATCGCGGATGCGGTTGGAGAACGGCAGCAGCGGATAGCACCCGGCTTTGGGCCACGCCAGCCCGTCGAAACCGCCGCGCAGGCAATCGGGCGACATCGGCGCCAACCAGTCGACCCGCCGGCCGCCCTCGCTGGTCGAAGCCAGCGAGGCAATGCGGCCACCTGCCGCCGGCGCGACATCCATCGTCAGCGCACCGGCCTGCAGCGTATGTATTGGCCCCGGCGCAAGCCAAGTCTTGGTCTTGCTATCCATCAGAACGAATGCCGAATGCCGACCATGCCCACGAACTGGCTGCGCCCGTTCGACGGCGTGCCGTTCTGAGAGTCGCCCACCGACGCCACCGCATCCACGATGGATGTGCTCGTCCCCGAAGCGCGCAGCGTCTGGCCGTTGGCGCGCTGGTACGCCTGGATCGCATAGAACGCGGTGCGCTTGGACAGCGAATACAACTGCTCCATCGAGAACTGGTTGTACTTGGCCGGCGAGCTGATACCGTTGCGCGCCTTCTCAGCCGTGTAGCTGTAGCCGAAAGCGAGCCGCAATGCCGGCGTCAGATCGTAGGTGGCAATCGCGCCCACCGTATTGAACGTGGCCGACTGCGTGAACAGCGACAGTGCGCCCGGCTTGTACTGAACGTTCGAGTAGTTCAGACCCACCATCAGCTTGCCGAACGTATAGCGCGCGGCCGTGGCGATGAGCTGCGCGGAGTCGGCCGTGGCATAGCCGGAGTTGACCGGCGAGTTGTTGGCGAACGTCCCGACGTTGCTGAAGTTGCCGGCCGTCGAGCCGCTCGACACGTTCTTCAGCCGCGTATAGCCAACGCCCCACGAGAAAGCCTGATAGTCATAGCGCAACGCGGTGCTCACGCTGCTGCCGTTGGAAACGCTGCCCGCCTGCTCACCAAAGCCGTATTGCACGCCCGCTTGCAGACCACCCCACACCGGCGTGGTGTAGGTGATGGAGTTGTTGAAGCGCAGCGTGGTATCCAACGCATCGACGTCGCCGGGGTGCGCGCCGGTGGCACCCGTCAGCACGTTGGTCGGGCCCAGCGATGCGACGTACTGGAAGTACGGCGTGTACGCACGACCGAGCGTGACCTGGCCGTAGTTCGTGTTGCTCAGGCCGACGTAGGCCTGGCGGTTGAAGATGTAGCCAGCCTGGGCTTGCTGCCCTGTGTCGGCATTGAAGCCGCTCTCCAGCCGGAACAGCGCAGTGTTGCCGCCGCCCAAGTCTTCCGTGCCATACAGGCCGAACTTGCTGGCCAGCAAGGCGCCCGAGTTGATGTAGGCATTGGAGTGGCCGCCCTGGTTGCTCGAATAAGCAAAGGCATTGTCGACCACGCCATACAGCGTGACCGACGTTTGCGCTGCGGCGTGCATCGAAGCGCCCGCACAAAGCAGCGCAACCGATGCGTAGACCGGGCGGATCGAAAAGGAACGTTTGGCTCGTGTCGTCTTCATCGTTGTTATCTCTGAAATCTCCTGCACCAAGGGAACACCGCGCACCGCCGGGCCTCTCCGGACCTCGAATTTGATGCGCAGCGAGGATGCGGCACTAGGCCAGCAATTGCAACCTCAAGCGGCGCCAGCCACCCGCAACATCGGCATCCAGCACGCGGGCATGCGGCGTCTGCACTTGCCGTCCATCACCCGCGGGCAGGTAAATCTCGAGCGTGTCGGCGTGTGTCGGCATCTTGCCCTCGCGCGATACGTGCAGCGTGATGGCCTGCGCATCCGACACCGCTCGCACGCTCCAACGCCCCTGCTCGCCGTTGCGCCACGCTTCGGTTTCGCCGTCGTCTTCAATGCAGCCGCCAATCGCCTCGCCAATGCCATGCATCGGTACAACAACGAAGCCGCGTTGGTCGGCGCGCTGGTCGAAATGCTGCTCCGCCACGTTCAACGCGATCACGCCGCCTTCGCGAATGAGCATGACCGGCTGGTCCCACGGCGAAGGCAGCCTGATGGTCTGTCCGCCATCGAAGGCCTCGCCACTCCAGTACGAAACCCAGCGTGCGCCTGCCGGTAGATAGACGGTGCGCTCGGTCTGCCCCTCGTCCACCGTCGGCGCCACCAGCAGCGAAGTGCCGAGCATCATGTCATCGAACTCGGCGTAGCAGCGGCGGTCGTTCGGGAACTCGGCAAACGTGGGGCGCAGCACCGGCTCGTAGGCCTGCGTGGATTGCCACAGCAGTTCGTACAGATACGGAATCAGCCGATAGCGCAGCTTGATCAGCGAGGCGATTTGCGCGGTGACCTGCGGATACATCCATGGCTCGTTGACGGTCTTGTCGTCGTTCCACGAATGGATGGAGAAGCGCGGCATGAACACGCCAAACGCCACCCAGCGCACCAGCAGCTCCGGCGACGGCGCAGGTCCCGCAAACCCGCCAATGTCGTGGCCGATGTTCGAGACCCCCGATAGCGCGAGCCCCAAACCCATCTTCAGGTTGTAGCGCAGCGTTTCCCACGACGTGTAGTTGTCGCCGGACCACGTCTGCACATAGCGCTGCATGCCGACACCGCCCGAGCGCGACACCAGGAAGGGCCGACGCTGTGGCGCGAACTCAAGCTGTGCTTCGCGCGAGGCACGCATCATCAGCATCGTGTGCAGCACCTTGGCTTCGCGGATGGGCGCCTTCTTGCCGAACCCGTGGGCGAAAGCATCGGGCGTCCAGACTTCGAATTCGTTGTTGTCGTTCCAGGTGGACGCCATGCCGTATTCGAGCAGCGCGCTCTTGACGTTGGCCTTCCACCAGTCGAGCGTTTCCGGGTTGGTGAAGTCGAGATACGCGCCGACCTCGTCCCAGAATTGCACCCAGGCCGGCTCGCCATTTGCGTCGCAAATCAGCAGGCCGGCTTCTCTTGCTTCTTCAAAGTTCGGGTGATCGCGGAGCAGGCACGGCTTGATGTTCGGGCACAGGCGAATACCCGCATCCAAGTAGCTTTGGACGAAGCCGCGCGCATCGGGGAACTTGTCGGTGTTCCAGTTGAAGACGTAGCGCTTCGGTCCGATCGACGTATAGCCCGACGACAGATGGAACGAATCGCACAGGATGTCGTGCTCACGGCATCCCTTGATGAACTCGGCCATCTGCTCTTGCGCGTTGGGCGCGTCGGTGTATGTCATGGTCGAGCCGGAATAACCGAGGCCCCACTTCGGCATCCACGCGGGGCGGCCGGTCATCCATGTAAAGCGGCGCGTGGCGTCGAGCGGCGTCTCGGGCGAGGCGATGAAGTAGTAATCGAGATCGCCGTGCGGCGCCACAAAGTAACGATAGTGCCCGTGATAGTTGTCCAGCTCGCGGCCCATGTCGAAGCTGCAATCGGACAGCGTGTCGTAGAACAGGCCGAAGCCGGTGCGATTTTCCGGTTGCCACGTCACGTAGAACGGGATGTGCTTGTACAGCGGATCGGTCGTGCGTGCGCTGTAGCCCATCGCATCGATATTGCGCATCTCATAACGCTGGTGCGCACGATTCATGTCCCCAGCACGCTCGCCCAGGCCGAAGTACATCTCGCCCGGTTCGCGGCGCACGTAGTGGTAGACCTGCTCGTCCCAGTAGCCAAAGTTGTAGGCCTGCGTGGGGCGATCGTTCAGTACGGTCTGCCATTCGCCGGCGCCGCGAATCTGCCATGTGCAGAAGCCGCCGGCCAGGGCGACGCTCAGGCGAATCTTGCTGGTTTCCACGCGCAGCGTGTCGGCATCGGTGTGCAGCGCAAAAGCGGGCAGCGAGAAGCCGCTCAGGTCGCGGCGGTCGCGCCCTTCGAGCGGCGTGTCGTCACCGCCCGGTGCAATCGACCACGTGGCGGGGCCGCGCAGGTCGCCCTGCGGCAGCACAAGCACGCGAATGATGTCTTCTTCCAGCACGAAGAGTTCAATCGCAGCGCCGGCACTGCTGGCCAGGCGCAGCCGGTTGCCTTCGTGCGCCTGCAGTTCGAAGCGGGGGGGATGCAACATGGACATCGTTTTCAACTCAGTGTGAAGCAGAGAGACTCATCTGGCGCGCGGCGCGCTCTTCCTGCGATTGCCCGCGAATCAACACGATCAGCAGCACCGCGCCGATCAGATCGAACGCGCCCAGCATGCCGAACAGCGGGCCATAGCCAACCTTGTCGGCTAGCGCCCCCACCAGCAGCGAGAAGCCCAGGCCGCCGATCCACGCAGCCATGCCGGCAAAGCCGCTGGCGGTACCCACTTCTTCCGGGTCGAACACGTCCGCAGACAGCGTGTTGACCAGGCCAGAAATCATCTGGTGCGCAAAGCCGCCCACGCAGAACAATGCAATGGCCGTATAGGGAGACGCCACGAGCCCGACGCACGCCGGACCAATCATCATGAATGCACCCAGCACAACACCGCACACACGCGACCACACCAGCGGAATGCGGAAACGCTTGATCAGGAACGGCGACAGGTAGCCGCCCGCCAGCCCGCCCAGGTCCGCCGCCAGGAACGGCAGCCACGCGAACATGGCGATCTCCTTCAGATCGAGGTGACGCTCGTTCACGAAGTAAAGCGGAATCCAGAAGCTGAACGTTTGCCAGGCCGGCTCGACAAAGAAGCGCGCCAGCGCAATCGCCCAGAAGCGGCGCGACGTCACAACATCCTTGACCGGGCGCTTGCCGCGCTCGGCGCTCACAGGGCGAAGCTGCCCGCCGATGATCTTTTCGCGCTCGGCATCGGACAACGCGGCATGGTCTTTCGGCGAACGATAGAACGCGAACCACAACGCGGCCCACAAGAAGCCGAGGGCGCCAGTCACGACAAACGCCGACTGCCAGCCGTAACGCAGGTGCAGGAAGACCACCAGCGGCGGCGCCAACATCGCACCGAGCGACGTACCCGAGTTGAACCAGCCGACGGCAACGGATTTTTCCTTGTCCGGAAACCATTCCGCCACCGCCTTCATGCCCGACGGAATGGCAGCGGCTTCGGTCAGCCCCATCAGTGCACGAAAGCCCGCCAACGACAGCCAACCACTTGCGCCCGCATGCAGCACGCCAGCAAACGACCACAACACACCAAACAACGCAAAGCCGATACGCAAGCCGACAAGGTCAACGATAAAGCCGCAGACGGGCTGCATGACCGTGTAGCCGACCTGGAACGCAGCCACCACGTAGGAATACTGCTGGGTGCTCATCCCCAGCTCATCCTTGAGAGTGGGCGCCAGCACGCCCAGCGAGTTGCGCGCCAGATAGTTGACGATCGTGCCCAGGCACACCAGCACGATGATCCACCAGCGCAAGCCCTTGATGGTCTTCACGGTGTTGTCTCCGATGTCTTCTTATTCGTGATTGACTTACGGGACGGCACGATACGACTGGCGCCGTCCCGGGGTGCCGCCGTAGCGGTCAGCGCACCATGCAGGGGCGCTTGTTATCGAACTGCCAGTTGGGAATCAGTTGGCGCATGGCGATTGCGTCGTCGCGTGCGCCCAGGCCGTGCTGCTTGTACAGCGCGTGGGCCTCTTCCAGTTGTTCCATGTCGAGCGTGACGCCCAGGCCCGGTGCGGCCGGCACATCAATCTCGCCGCCGACGATCTGGAACGGTTCGCGCGTCAGCCGCTGGCCGTCTTGCCAGATCCAGTGCGTATCGATGGCGGTGATGTTGCCCGGCGCGGCAGCAGCAACATGCGTAAACATCGCCAGCGAAATGTCGAAGTGGTTGTTGGAGTGCGAGCCCCACGTCAGGCCCCAGTCGTCGCACATCTGCGCCACCCGCACCGAGCCCTGCATCGTCCAGAAATGCGGATCGGCCAGCGGAATGTCGACCGAGTGCAGCTGAATGGCGTGCCCCATTTGGCGCCAGTCGGTGGCGATCATGTTGGTGGCCGTCGGCAGACCCGTGGCGCGGCGGAATTCGGCCATCACCTCGCGGCCGGAGTAACCGCCTTCTGCACCGCACGGGTCTTCGGCGTAGGCCAGCACGTCGTGCTTGTCGCGGCACAGGCGAATGGCCTCCGCCAGCGACCACGCGCCGTTCGGGTCCAGCGTGACGCGCGCTTCCGGAAAGGCTTCAGCCAGCGCGGTTGTGACGACCATTTCGTCATCGCCGCTCAGCACGCCACCCTTGAGCTTGAAATCCTTGAAGCCGTAGCACGCGTGGGCCGCCTTGGCCAGGCGCACCACCGCTTCCGGCGTGAGCGCTTCTTCGTGGCGCACGCGGGTCCAGTCGTCAGTGGCGTCGCTGCCGTCGGCGTAGTCCAGGTCGGTGCGCTTTCGGTCGCCCACAAAGAACAGGTAGCCGAGCACCGGCACCTTGGCGCGCTGTTGCCCCTGCCCCAACAGCGCCGCCACGGGCACGCCGAGATGCTGGCCGAGCAAGTCGAGCAGCGCGCTTTCCAGCGCCGTCACCGCATGCACGGTGGTGCGCAGGTCAAAGGTCTGCAACCCGCGGCCGCCGGCGTCGCGATCGGCAAATTGGCGGCGCACGCTGTTGAGCACGTTGTTGTACGCACCGATGGGTTGTCCGACAACCAGCGGCGTCGCATCCTCGATGGTCTTGCGGATGGACTCGCCGCCCGGCACCTCGCCCACGCCGGTATGCCCCTCGGAGTCTTCCAGAATGACGATGTTGCGGGTGAAGAACGGGCCGTGGGCGCCGCTCAGATTCAGCAACATGCTGTCTCGGCCGGCCACGGGAATGACCTGGAGGCGCGTGACGCGCGGCGTGTGCAGTGGGGTTTCGGAAGCTTGGTGATTCATGGTCATCACGTATGTCATCAGTCGTCGTACAACATGGAACGGGACTATAATTGACACATTCCTGCTGAACCACCCCTGGTAAACCCGCCCCTCCGGAGATTGCATGCCCACCACCCACCCGCCCGCAACGCTTGTGCGCCGCACCCAAAGCCTGGCGGACGTGGTGGTGGACCATATCAAGGGGCGCATCGCCAATGAATCCCTGCGCGTTGGCGACAAGCTGCCGACAGAATCCGCGTTGATGGAAGCGCTCGGCGTGAGCCGCACGGTAATACGCGAAGCCATTTCGCGCCTGCAGGCCAAAGGGCTGATCGAAACGCGTCACGGCATCGGCAGTTTTGTCCTGCCGCCGCGCGCAGATAACAGCATCCCGCTGGGCGATGCGTCCACACTGCACGACATCTTGAGCATGCTGGAGCTGCGCGTGGCCATTGAAACGGAGTGCGCAGGCTTGGCCGCGCAGCGCATCTCTCCTGCCGAAATCGACACCCTGCGCCTGGCGCTCGAAGCCATCGAGCAGGACCAGGCGGACGGCAACGACAGCGCCACCTCCGACCTGCAATTTCACCTGAGCATCGCGCGCGCCACGGGCAATGAACACTTTGTTGGCGCCCTCGCCCAGCTCGGCAAAACACTCATCCCTCGCACGCGGATGGGGCTGGCCCAAGTGGGTTATCTGAATGCGCCGGAACTGCGTGCCACGGTCAACCGCGAGCACCACAGCGTCTTCGAGGCCATCGCCCGCAAAGACCCCGAAGCCGCGCGCGCTGCCATGCGCATGCACCTCTCAAACAGCCGGGAACGCCTGCGCCGCGCACATGAAGCGGCCGGCGCGCAAACAGCGGCAACGGCAGGCTGAGTTGACACCAGGGCCGTCAAGTTGTACGACGTCCTATTACTCGACGCCGGCTATCATCGCGCCCCCATGGCGTTGGCGCTGTTGATAAAGATTTGCATTCCCTCGCTCTCAGCCACGTAACCTGAGCTTGCACCGACCCCTCGTGGGTGCGCTCCGGTCGCGGAAGAGAGAGCCGCGGCCTTCTTGGCCCTGATGCTGCTGTCCCGAGTGTCAGGGCGTTTCTTTTTGGGCCCGCCACTCAATCCGCCCTTCCCCCGGCCCAATAAAAAAGCCCCGACTCGCGGGGCATTTTTGTTTTCAAGCGCCGCACTCAGCGATCGCGCGCCATCAGGTGATAGCCGGCGAGCAGGATGACGGCGCCGGCCACCGAACCGACAAATCCCGCCAATTGGCCCGGCTCATACCAGCGCATCAACTGGCCGAGAAAGGCGGCTGCCAGCGCACCGGCAATGCCGACCATGATCGTGAGCAGGAAACCGCTGACGCCTCGTCCTGGCGTGATCCACCTGGACACAAGACCGGCCAGAAAGCCGATGAGGATGGTGAGACAGAGCAGTTGCATGGCAGTGGCTCCGTGGGTTGCGCCTGTCAGTGCGTTGCCGCCGCATCCATCACGCGCTCCAGGCAGAAGCCCTGCCCGTAGATTGCGCGCAGGCGCAAGCCATTCTCCGTGCCGAGCAGCAACTTCTTGCGCAAGCGCGAGACATGCGTATCGAGCGTGCGTGAATACGGGCTCAACTCACGGCCCCAGAGCGCGAGTTCGATGTCGGCGCGCGAGAGAACGCGCCCCGCATTTGCGAACAACAGCAACGCCAGCTCAAATTCACGCGCATGCACCGACACCGAAACATCGCGCAACCGGATGGAACGATTTTGCCGGTCCAGCGTGTACGGGCCCAACTGAATCTCCGACGCTCTCACCGCCCGGCTGACGGCGAAGCGGCGGATCAAGGCATCAAGCCGCGCGAGCAACTCAGGCGGACGGATATCACCTTGGAAGCACAGGTCAGCGCCGTGATTGAGCGCGTCTGCGGTTTCGGTATCGGTATCGGCCTGGCCGTCGGCAAGGTAGACGATTGCCATGCCGGGGCCCACGCGCTCGCGCACGGTGCGCACCAGCGAGAGGCCCGGCATGTCGTGCGCATGCGCGCCGACCATCAACAGGTTGATGCCGTGCACATCAATGGCTTCAAAAACTTGGCGGGAGAGAAACAGCGGCACACATTCGAAGCGGGTGGGCTGCAGCGCGGAGTGGATCGCCTGCTGGCGGGCGAGGTGCGTGTCGATCAGACCGATTTTCATGGCTCGGTTTCGAGGTTGACTGCGTGCGGCGCGGTCAGGCGGCGGTGCGGCGATGGTCTTGTGCATTGCTGCCGTCGCGACCGCCGCCGCGCCACATGGATACATGCCGACCAGCCAGCCAGAAGCGTTCGACCTGCGGCGGGTTCCCGTCGCCGCGCAGGGCTTGATGCAGTTGGGCGCGAACGCGTTCGTAATCGCATTCGCTCAAAACATCGGTTGCAGTCTGGCTCAACATTCGTGGCGCCTCGGGCGTGTCTGTGCTCGGTTTTCCAAGGTGCCGTCGTCTCTCGACCGGTGTGTCACCGGCGCATGCTGTGCGGGTCGGCCAATGAACTGTAGGGCCGCCGCAGTGCAGAAATGCAAATGATTGAAAAGGAAATGTGGCAAAGGCCACACGAGACCGCGATGGCCTCAGGCGTCGTGGCGATGCGCCGCGCGCGGCAGCCACAGCGTGAAGGTGGAACCGAGCCCCGGCGCGCTCTGCACGGCAATCCGGCCGCCGTGGCGGTCGACCACTGTCTTCACGAATACAAGACCCAGTCCACTGCCGGACGGCGCATTGGCCGCGCCCTCATGCAAGCGGTGGAACGGCTGGAACAACCGCGGCTGATCGTCCAGGGTAATGCCCGCGCCCTGGTCGGCCACGGCCACCGAGAACATCGCCTCGTCCTGTTTGACCGACACGGTGACGACTGAACCCGCCGCGCTGAACTTGATGGCGTTGTTTAGCAGATTCACCAGCGCGCGCACCAGCAAGCGTGGCTCGCCCCGCACGGCCGCTTCGATGTCGGCCACCACGCGCACTTCCACCTGGTGACGATTCGCGAGCGGCCAGACCTCATCGGCAGCATCGAGCACGAGGCCGATCAGATCCACGTCCACCAGCTTGAGTGTTTGCGATTCGGCGCGCGCCAGATCGATAAAGGCATCGGCCAGTTCAAGCGTGCGCGACGACAGCTGCCCGATGCGCGCGAGCAGCGCTTCGCGATCCAACGCGCGCGATGCGTCGCGCTGCAGTTCGATCAGCGCGAGGATGGCGCTCTGCGGCGAACGCATGTCGTGCGAGATGAACCGCAGCGCTTCTTCGCGATGACGCTCGGCCTGACGCACGGGGGTGATGTCGGCAAAACTGACGATGATGTCGACGGGGCGGCCCGCTTCGTCCCGCAACGCGGCGGCGTGCATCAACATCGAGCGGCCGTCGTGCGTTTGCAGCTCGACAGGTTCGAGCCCGGTGGGATTGGCCAGCCAGCGTGCCCAGTAGTGCTCACCGGCGGCGGGGTCGGGAAACGCACGCGCCAACAGCGTCGGCAGGTCGCGCAATGCGGCCGCGCGATTCTGACCGGGCGTCTGCAGCTGGCCGGCCAGATCTGCACTGCGGCCATTCGCCAGGCGGATCGTGCCGTCATGCGTGCAGATGACCGTGGCATCGGGCAGGCTCTCGAGCGCATCGGCCAGGAAGCGGCGCAGCCCGCGCAGCTTATCGGTGAGCGAGGCGACGGCATCCATGTGCGCACCGAGGGTGGGGCCTGTGCGGGCGAGCGGCGCGGCATCGGCCAGCAGGCCAGGCTCGCGCGCCAGACGCTGCATCTCGTCACGCAGGAAGCGCAACGCGGCTTCCTGCTGGCGCCAGCTCCACAGCGGATACAACACCAGCGGGCCGACCAACGCGGCAAACGGTGGCAGCCAGCGATTGCCGAACACCAGCGCGCCGATCGCGCTTAACAACAACACGGCGGCACCCGCCACCGCCACGGCAAGCGCCATCCTTGGCGTGAGCCAACGCACCGCAAACGCGGTCATCAGCAAGGGAAGCAGCGTCATCGCCCAGAACACGCCGGGTGGCGCCGGCAGGATGGCACTGCCGTCGAGTACGGTCTGCGTGGCATTGGCCAGCACCTCCACACCGCTCATCGTGCGCGACGGGGGCGTCGCAAAAATATCGGATACGCCGGATGCCGTTGCCCCGATCAGCACCAGCTTGCCGGCAAGCGCCTCGGGCGGCACGTGGCCGTTAAGCACGTCCACAGCCGGCACATGCCGGTATGTACCGGCCGGCCCCGCAAAATTCAGGCGGATATGCGCACGGCGCGTCCAGCCGCTGGCGTCGGTCTCTACATCAGGCAGCGCAGATATGGAGGGCGGCGGTTGGAGCGCCTGTCGCGCGAGCTGCACGGCAAGATGGTCCAGCACATGCGCACGCGGACCCTCGGCCAGATACATGCCACGCACGACGCTATCCGCATCGGGGGCAGCATTGATATGCGCGACAGACGCGTTGATACCGAGGAACGGATAGTGATATACGCGTCCGTGCTCCGTGCGCTCGGGTAGCGCCGGCAGGATGACGTGTCCAGCCTGCTCGATGGCGGCGGTCAATGCCCGATCGCCTTCGGGCTGCACAAGATCGGGTTCGATCAGCAGAATATCGACACCGATGGCACGTGGCTGCGCCTGCCCCACGCGCGCAATCAGATCGGCCAGCCGGGCGCGCGGCCAGGGCCAGCGCCCCACTGCATCGAGACTTTGGTCATCAATGGCAACGATGACGATATCGTCGCGCGGCGCATGCCCGTGCAGCGTGACGGCGGTGTCGTACAGCGCCGCATCGAGCCGCCCGACCACGCTCCAGCGCACCGCACCCAACGTCAGCAGCGCAGCCAGCGCCACCAGCACGACCCACTCCACCAGAGCGCGCCGCCCAAGGCTGCGCACGTCCGATTTGGCGGGCACGGGTTCAGTCATTGAGAAGCAGATTGCCGCCGCCGCTCTGCACCGGGCTGCGAGCGGAATCACCGACGAAGGTGCCGACGTCAATGCGCTGCGGCTTGGCGTAGACCACCGATGCCGCATCGCCGAGATCTACGCCAGTGCGGATGTAATAGACGCCCGACGGCGGCCGCGGAATGGAGGCCTCGTTGCCTTCGCTCACGATGTCGGCGATGGGCTTGGCGAAGCTTGTGTCACCCGCCAGTTGCACACGCGTGCGCCCACCAGATGCGGCTAGCTCGGGCGACAGCGCAGACCAGTGGGCATGCAGCTTGCCATCATTGCCGGCTTCCACTGCGGCTGTCGGTACGGCATCTGGCGGAATGTCGAGCACGCGAAAACGCAGCGCATCGCTCCACGGGCCAGTTTTACCGTCTGCGGCCACAGAGCGCACACGCCACCACCATGTGCCGGCCGTCAGTGGCTTGGTCAGACGCACATCTTTGCCATGTTGCTGGACGGCAGGCGAGGTGAAGGTTTCGGTGCCGGCCACTTCCATGTCGTAGCTGCCGGCATCGGACACGGCAGCCCATGCGAATGCCACGTCGCCGCTGCGGTAGGTCCGGCCGCTGGCGGGCTGGATCGTATAGGGCGCTTCGGGGTGCAGGCGCACGGTGAACGGCCGCGTGGCCGACTCGCTTGTCAGCCCGAGCGCATCGATGCTTTGCACGACGAGCGTGTAGTCGCCGTCCTCATCGCCGCAGAGCGTTACTGCGGGCGTCTTGCTCGATTGGTAGGCGCTGAGTTCGGTCAGCGCGGCATCGCGTGCCACGGCAGCGCGATAGCCGACCGCGCCCTTGACCGGCTGCCACGTCGCGCGCAGGCACGGCGTCTGCACAAGCTGGGGGATGGCGTCGAGAATTGGCGCAGCAGGCAGCGCTGCGCGCTTGAGGTGTCCATCCGATGCCTGCACGCCAAAGCCGGCCTTGACCGCCTGCTTCTGACGACCGGCGCGCGTGGCCACCTCACCTTCGAGCACGGAACTCGTCGACACGGCGTCGCTTGCCTGCACGCGGAAACGCGTACCGCGCACACCTGTCACCAGCGCCGGCGTGGAAATCTCGTACCGGCCCACGCCGGTTTTTCTGGGCGAGACGTTGGATTCGGCCTCGCCCTGCTTCACGTGCACACGCACATCGATCAGCCCGGCACGCGCAAACGCGCGCACACGCGACAGCGCCACGTGGCTGCCCGGCGGGACCGTCACGCGCGTGCCGTCATCAAATGCCAGCGTCACGGCGCCCTTGTCGCCGGTATCAATCTGCGACGCTTCTGCGAGCCTCATGCCCGTTTGCAGCGGCTTGCCGCCGGTCGTTGCATCGCGCGCAAACACGACCTGCGCCGTGGCGGGCACCACCGGAATGCGATCGAACGGAATGCGCAGCAGCGAGCCGGGTTTCAGCCGATACGGATCGGCGACATGGTTGCGCTGCTGCAGCAGGCGCCAGCCATCGACGCTGTCCATGTAACGTTCCGCGAGGTTGATCAACGTATCGCCTTGCCGCACGCGATAGAGGAAATCGCTGCCGTCGGCGCCGGAAGGCTGGGCCATGGCCGCCTGCCACACGCCGCCAAAAAGAACGAGCGCGCCGACAAACGCGGCGCGCCCAATCAAACCACTCCAAATTGCGTCAGCTTGCTTCACCATCTTCCTGCGTGGTTTCGAGCCGATAGCCATGCGAGTACACCGAGACCAGTCGCACGCCATTCTTCTGATTGAGATCGAGTTTGAGCCGAAGCTTTGAAATGTGCGTGGCGAGCGTGCGCGAATCCGGGCCAATGCTGCGACCCCAGACTGCCTGCTCAATCAGTTCTCGCGGCACCAGCTTGCCGACATTGCGGAACAGGTACAGCCCAAGATCAAACTCGCGCGGCGACAGCTCGACCTGCGAGCCATTCAACGTCAGCACGCGCCCGACCGGGTCCACCGCGTACGGGCCGACGCGAATGCGTTCGAGCGATTCGCTCGTGCGCGGCGCGGCGCGACGCAGCAGCGCACCGACGCGCGCTACCAGCTCGGCGCGGCGCACCGGCTTGACGACGTAATCATCGGCGCCGGCGGCCAGCCCGCGCACCACGTCGTCTTCGAGCGATCGGTTGGTCAGGAACAGCACCGGCAGGGCCGGGCCGACCGTCTGCCGCACCCAGCTCACAAGCTGGATGCCACTGATATCGGGCAACTGCCAGTCGAGCAGCAGCAGGTCGAAGGTCCGATCCCGCAGCGCCTTGACGAAGGCATCGCCGTTACTGAAACACTCGCATTCGTATCCGGACGAAACCAGGATCTCTCGGATCAAATCGGACTGCGCCTGGTTGTCTTCTACCGAGGCAATTCGTATCGCCATCTGGATTGCCTTTCCCCGTTTCGGGTCCGGCATCGCTATGCGAAATGCCGGCTCACTCCGTTCGTCGTTGTGATCGGGGTCCCGGACCGGCGCATCGTTGTTCGATCCACCAGCCACCATCGGCGCGGCACGTGTCCGCCGCGCAAGACCTTACCCACGCCCCGCCAGCATGTGTGGCACGCCGGCTTGAGCCCAGCTCATGCTAAAAGGCCGCCTCTGTCATATTGCAAACAATTGTGAAAAGCTAAGCGCAGAGCCGGGTTTCCTTGGCGTTCTATCATTTTTTATCGCGCCATTACAAGGTGCGAGGCCTCAGGAAGTATAGGAGCCGACCAACGGGCTGGAGGCCCTACCGGGTATACGCTGCCTCCAGGTCCTCGTTGCAGAACCTGCCGCTAGCTGTCTCGCTTGCGCGTCCAAGCCGCGGTCGCCGCCCAGAACACCAGCGCCGCCAAGCTGAGAGCGGCCCCCAGAACACACACCCCTGACCAGCCGGCCGACGCATACACCAGCGTCGAAGTCACCGCTCCGAACCCACTGCCCGCCGCATAGAACAGCATGTAGGCGCCCACCAGCCGGCTGTGCGCCTCTGGCTGCAAGCGAAAAATCAGACTCTGGTTGAGCACGTGCACCGCTTGCCCACCCAGGTCCAACAGAATCACGCCGGCGATCAACCACGCCAGATGCTGCAATCCGAGACCGAGCGGCCACCACGCGAGCAGCAACAAACCCAAGGCGACGCCCGTCGCCATCTGCGCCCAACCACGGTCCGCCAGATGCCCGGCTCGCGCGGCAGCCACCGCACCAATCGCACCGACCAAACCGAATGCTCCAATGCCTGCCGGCGAGAACGCATAGGGCGGCGCACTCAGAGCCAGCGCCATCGCGCTCCAGAAGACATTGAACGCCGCGAACATCAACAAACCGATCAGGCCGCGCGCCTGCAACACCCGTTCGGTCTTCAGAAGTTGCCACATCGAGCGCAGGAGCGCCGTATATCTCATGGGCGAAAGCGCAGTCGGCGGTGCCGGTAGTGAGCGCCAGAGCATAAACACCATCGCTGCCGAGAGACCGGCTGACACCATATAGACGGCACGCCAGCCTGCGGCATCCGCAATCAAGCCCGCCGCGGCGCGCGCCAGCAAGAGACCGATCACGACCCCACCCTGCACCGCACCCACCACACGCCCGCGCTCCGCCGATTGCGCCAACGCGGCGGCGCAGGCGATCAGTCCTTGCGTCATCGCTGTGCCCAGCAAACCAACGGAAAACATGCCAAGCAGCAACCACCAGCGCACCGGTGCAAGCGCTACCGCGAGCAACGCCAGCGTGAGCAAGACGAGCTGCACCAGAAGCAGCGGCTTGCGCGGCCAGCGATCCCCTAACGGCACGACTAGCGCCAGGGCAAGTGCGCAGCCAGCCTGCGTTGCACCGATGATGCCGCCGGCCCAGGCATCGCTGAGCGCAAAGTCACGGGCCAGCGGATCGAGCAGCGGCTGGGCAAAGTAGACGTTCGACACGCTAGCCGCTGCGCAGAGCGCCAGCATGGCAACCCACGCGTGCGGCAACGCCCGGGAGGGGCTGGCACGCCCGGTAGACGAATGCTCGGCAACACAATCAGGGGGCATCCGCTACCTTACTTGGTTTTAATTTAAAACCACTTGAGTCTAGGCAACCTGGTTTTCTTATGCAACTACTTGGCTGAAGGGATTGGCTGGCGACGCCGATGGGCGGCTGCATCAACGCTGAGGTGTGCGCTGTCCAAACAGAAGAATGCACGGCGAGGAACGCTCAGCCCGAAGCACGCGCATCGCGCACGTTGAAAAAACAAAAAGCCCCGAACCAGTCGGGGCTTTTCTCTTGCGTTCTGGAGGCGGAGGCCGGAATCGAACCGGCGTACACGGCTTTGCAGGCCGCTGCATAACCACTTTGCTACCCCGCCAGGGGCTCAGCACCGCATTGTAGCAATTCGTGGAGAACCGCGTGCTTGCCGTGCCGATAAAGAAAAAGGGAAGCAAGGCTTCCCTTCGGGATTGGAGCGGGAAACGAGGCTCGAACTCGCGACCTCAACCTTGGCAAGGTTGCGCTCTACCAACTGAGCTATTCCCGCGTAACCGGTTATGCCGCCGCGCCATCACATCAACACGGCCACATATTTAAAACTGGAGCGGGAAACGAGGCTCGAACTCGCGACCTCAACCTTGGCAAGGTTGCGCTCTACCAACTGAGCTATTCCCGCATTTTGGCTACCAGCACTGCCGTACAACCTTTGTGCTGCCAGACCGTTTGCGTCACATCACTGCAACGCGAGAACGAGATTATGGCAAAGAAGAATCGTCCTCGTCAACAGTTTTGCTCAAGAGTTTTTACAGCCTCATTTTGCGCGCTCGCGAATCTGCGGCCAGGCGAGCTTCATGTAGTACGCCATCGACCACAGCGTAAGCACCGCCGCCACGTAAATCAGCCACGTGCCCCACACCTGCGCGTCGATCATGTCGAACAGGCGGCCCTCGAACAGCAGCAACGGAATCGCAATCATCTGGAAGGTCGTCTTCAGCTTGCCGAGGAAGTTCACGGCCACGCTTTTCGACGCGCCAATTTGGGCCATCCACTCACGCAGGGCGGAGATGGTGATCTCGCGGCCGATGATGACGAGCGCGATGACGTCTGACACGCGGCCCAATGACAGCAGCACCAGCAGCGCCGCGGCCACCATCAGCTTGTCGGCCACGGGATCGAGGAAGGCCCCGAAGGCGGAGGTCTGGTTCCAGCGGCGAGCAAGAAAGCCGTCGAACCAATCGGTGAGGCTTGCGACGATGAAAAACACCGCAGCCGTCAGGTTCTTGGCAGGCAGTGCCATCCAGGTGTCCGGTACGTAGAACACGCCCACCACCAGCGGGATCATGGCCACACGCAACCAGGTCAGGAGGATCGGGAAGTTGAAAGGCATGGCAAATCGAGAGGACAACCGCCGCGCAAGCTCGGACCCACGCGACAAGATGGGGCATTGTCGCCGATCAATGCAGCTGACGGTAGATTTCTTCGGCCAGGGTCTGCGAGATGCCTTCCACCGTGGCAAGTTCATCGACGCTCGCCGCCATCACGCCACGCAGGCCACCAAAGCGCGCCAGCAAACGCTGCCGACGCTTTGCGCCAATGCCTTCGATCTCTTCCAGCCGTGACGTGTTGCGCGCCTTGGCCCGCTTGGCGCGCATGCCGGTGATGGCAAAGCGGTGCGCTTCATCGCGAATCTGCGCGACGAGCATCAGCGCGGCACTGCCCTGCCCCAGCTCCAGTGACGGACGGCCATCGGCAAAGATGAGCGTTTCCAGGCCGACCTTGCGTCCCTCGCCCTTGGCCACGCCGACGAGCAATCCAATATCCAGCCCCAGCTCTTCAAAGACCTGTCGCGCGACTTCCACCTGCCCCTTGCCGCCGTCGATCAGCACGATGCTCGGCATGTTGGGGGCGTCCTCGCCAGCTTGCTCGACGATCTTCTGGTAGCGGCGCGTGAGAACTTGCCGCATGGCCGCGTAGTCGTCACCGGGGGTGATGTCCTGGATGTTGTAGCGGCGGTATTCGCTGTTTTGCATGGCGTGGCTGTGAAAGACCACGCACGAGGCCTGCGTGGCTTCGCCAGCGGTGTGGCTGATGTCGAAGCACTCGACCCGCAGCGCAGCAAGGTCTTCGAGATCAATGCCGATGGTCTCGGCCAGCGCGAGCGTGCGGGCCTGCTGGCTGCCTTGTTCGGAAAGCCGGCGCATCAGCGACAGCTCAGCGCCCTTCTCCGCCATCTCGAGCCATGCGCGGCGCCCGCCCTGCGGCTGGCGCACAACCGAAACGCGGCGCCCGGCCTGCTCGGCCAACGCGTCGATCAGCTCGGTTGCGTGAATCTGATGACTGACCACCAGCACCGGCGGCACAAACTGATCGAGATAGTGCTGCGCAACGAAGGCTTCGAGGATGTCGCTGGCCATGCGTTCGGCATCGCGCGGCGCTTCTGCCGCCGGCTCGCCGTCGGCTTCCACATCCACGCCGACAATCGCGGCACCCTCTTCCACGTGCGTTGGAAAGTAAGCCTTGTCACCCAGGTGGCGCCCGCCGCGCACCATCGCGAGGTTCACGCAGGCGTGGCCGCCCTTGATGGCAACGGCCAGGATGTCGATGTCGCTGGCGTGGCCGACTTCTTCCACAGACTGCTGCTTGAGCACCGTCGACAACGCGCCGATCTGGTCGCGCACGATGGCGGCCTGCTCGAACGCCAGCGACTCGGCGTAGCGCTGCATCTTGTCCTGCAGCGTCTGCATGACCTCGTCCTGACGGCCTTGCAGGAAGCCGGCCGCATTGGCGACGTCACGCGCGTAATCCTCTGCGCTGATCGCTTGCACGCACGGGCCGCTGCAGCGATGGATCTGATGCAGCAGGCACGGCCGCGTGCGGTTGTTGAAGACCGTGTCTTCGCACGTGCGGAGCTGGAACACCTTCTGCAGGATTTGCATGCTCTCGCGCACGGCATGCGCACTCGGGAATGGCCCGAAGTACTGGTGCTTGCGATCGGTCGCGCCGCGGTAATACGCCATGCGCGGATATGCGTGCTGCGTGAGCTTCAGATACGGATACGACTTGTCGTCGCGAAACAGGATGTTGTAGCGCGGCGCCAGCGCCTTGATGAGGTTGTTCTCGAGCAGCAGCGCTTCAGCCTCGCTGCGCACCACGGTGGTGTCGATGCGCGCGATCTTCGCCACCATCATCGCGATGCGCGGCGAAAGCAGCGTTTTGTTGAAGTAGCTCGACACGCGCTTCTTGAGGTCGCGTGCCTTGCCCACATAGAGCACGTTGCCCTGCGCATCAAAGTAGCGATACACGCCCGGCAGGTTCGGCAGGCGCGCGATGTGCGCTTTCGCGTCGAATTCGGGCGCAGTTGCGGGCGCGCTGGGCTCAACGCTCTCGGGCGTCTCAGGGGGCTGGGGTTGCGTGGGGTCGGACGACATGGCGTTCGCGGGATCAGAGGCCGTCAGTTTAGAACAAGCCGCCGACTACAATGTCGGCCCATCTTCTTCGTTGCCCGGCTGGCCTTCCTGCATGCGCACCATCAAATCCTGGGATCTCTTCTGCCGCGTCGTCGACAACTACGGCGACATTGGCGTCTGCTGGCGTCTGGCCCGCCAGCTTGTACAGGAGCACGGCCATACGGTCCGCCTGTGGGTGGACGATCTCCGCTCGTTCGAAAAGCTCTGCCCTGCTGTCGACGCAAAAACCGAGGCACAGCGCGTTTCAGGCGTGGATATTCGCCAATGGATGGACGATGCGCAGGTCGCCAATCTCCTCGCCGCCGATGCGCACCCCGCGTTGCACGACGTGGTGATTGGCGCCTTCGCATGCGCTGTCCCGGAGCCAGTGCTGACGCTCATGGCCGAGCGGGCATCCCAAGGCATGGCACCGGTTTGGATCAACCTGGAATACCTGAGCGCCGAGAACTGGGTGGCCGAGCATCACGCGATGCAGTCGCCACATCTGCGACTGCCGCTCGTCAAACACTTCTTCTTCCCCGGTTTTGCGCGCAACACCGGCGGCGTACTGCGAGAATCGCATCTTGGCGCCCAACGCAAGACGTTCGAGGCAAGCCCCGCCGCCCACCAGGCGTTGTGGCACCGCCTCGGCGTCGACGACGTGATGCGCGACAACCCTGACGCCCTGCGAGTGAGCCTGTTCGCCTATGCCAACCCGGCGCTGCCAACGCTGGTCGCTCAATGGGAAGCATCGCCCCAACCGGTGATCTGCTTGGTCCCGGAGGGCTTGGCCGCCCAGCAGATCGCCGAGCTACTGGGTGACGCCGGTGGCGCCAAGACAGGTGCTCGCTGGACGCGCGGCAACCTGAGCGTAGCCGTCGTGCCATTCGTGCCGCAGGAGCATTACGACCCGCTGCTCTGGGCTTGCGACATCAACTTCGTGCGCGGGGAAGACTCGTTCGTACGGGCTCAATGGGCGCTGAAGCCCTTTGTCTGGCACATCTACCCGCAAAGCGACGACGTGCACCTCACGAAGCTGGACGCATTTCTGGCCCGCTATACCCCCGCCCTGACAGAGGCCGATGCCAAAGCGCTGATCGCCTTCTGGCACGCCTGGAATGGTGCGCCGGCGTCACTCAACTGGGCGGACTTTGCTGCCACCGCAGAGCACCTGCGCGCACGAGCCGTCACGTGGGAGCAAAGCTTGATGCAACTAGGCGATCTCGCCGCGAATTTGGTGGCATTTTGCGAAAAACAGGTAAAATAGCGGGCTGATCTGTATGCGACCCCCGGCTCTGACCTGGTTCGCGCGGCCCGGAGGGTATCGCGCGGTGCTTCGTTGCTTGGCGCGCATCGAACCCTCTTACTCTCAGGAAATTTGAAATGGCTTTGAAAATCGCGCAAGAACTCCGCGCTGGCAACGTGTTCATGATCGGCAACGACGCGATGGTCGTGCTCAAGACCGAGTACAGCCGTTCGGGCCGTTCGGGCGCCGTCGTCAAGATGAAGTACAAGAACCTGCTGACGGGCGCAGGCGGCGAGTCGGTGTTCAACGCCGACGACAAGATGGACCAAGTCATCCTGGAGAAGAAGGAAGCCGAGTACTCCTACTTCGACGGCACGATGTACGTGTTCATGGACCCGGTCACGTACGAACAGTACAACGTTGAGCCCGCCGCCATGGGCAGCGCACTGAACTACCTGCAAGACGGCATGAAGGTCGAAGTGACGTTCTACAACGAGAACGCCATCTCGGTGGAACTGCCGACCACAGTTGTCCGCGAAATCGTCTACACCGAACCCGCCGTCAAGGGCGACACGTCGTCGGGCAAGGTTCTGAAGGCGGCTCGCATCAACGACAACGAAGAATTCACGATCATGGTCCCGCTGTTCTGCAACATCGGCGAGAAGATCGAAATCGACACGCGTACCGACGAGTACCGTAGCCGCGCCAAGTAAGCTGGCGTCGCAGCAAGAAGAAAGGCTCCCTCGGGAGCCTTTTCTTTTGCGATCAATCTTCTTGGCGTTTCGACGCTACTTGATGAGTTTCGCCTCGCGCAACGTACGCAGCGCCTGCCTGTAAGCCGATTGCTGTTGTAGCTTCGTCCAGTCCTTCACGGCACGACCGCCAAACAGCCGACGCACGCGCCGCTGCGACGCCTTGCCCATCGGCACATCCAACTCGCCGAGCAGTTGATCGGCCTTTTCCGGCGCATTGCAGATCAGCACCATGTCGCAGCCGGCCGTGAGCGCCGCTCGCGCGCCGTCGACGACCGTGCCGGCTACGCTCGCGCCTTCCATGCTCAGGTCATCGCTGAAGATCACGCCGTCGAAGTTGAAATGCGCGCGCAGCATGTCCTGCAGCCAAAAGCGAGAGAAGCCCGCTGGATTCGGATCGACGGCCGAGTAAATCACGTGCGCCGGCATTACCGACTGCAGACCGATTCCCATCCACCCGTACGGCTGCGCGTCGTCAGCGAGGATGGCCTCCAGCGGACGCTCGTCCACCGGTACAGCGATGTGCGAATCCGCCTGGACGTAGCCGTGGCCGGGGAAATGCTTGCCGCAGTTCGACATGCCGGCCAAGCGCAGGCCCAGCGTCAAGTGGTTGGCCAGCATGGTTACCACGCGCGGGTCGCGATGGAACGCGCGATCGCCGATCACACTGCTGCTGCCATAGTCGAGATCGAGCACGGGCGTGAAGCTCAGGTCGATATCGCACGCGCGCAGTTCGGCGGCCAGCACGTAGCCGCAAGCCGTGGCAGCGCGCGTGGCGGCCAGCACGTCGGTGTCCCAGAGCTTGCCCAGCGCGCCCATGGCGGGCAGGTGCGTAAAGCCGTCGGTCTTGGCGCGCTGCACGCGTCCGCCTTCGTGGTCGATGCAAATGAGCACGTCGCTCCGAATCGCGCGAATGGCCTGCGTCAGCGCGGTCAATTGCGCGCGCGATTCGAAGTTGCGCGCGAACAGGATCACGCCACCCGTCAACGGATGGGCAATGCGGCGAACATCGTCGGGGCCAAGTTCAAGGCCGGCAACATCCAGAACGATCGGGCCGGGGTGCTTCTGCTTCTTGGTTTGAGTCATGCGGAGGATTTGGTTTGCAACTCGGCGACGGCGAAGGCGACCGCGTAGTCGCGTTCGTCCGTCACACTGATCTGGATATGAAGGCCGTGCTGCGCAATCCAGTCGGCCAGTTCGCCGCTATAGCGCACGACCGGCTGGCCGGATGGCAAGTTGAGCGTCTGTACCGCCCGCCACGTCATCGGCCAGCGCATGCCGAGGCCGATGGCCTTGGACACGGCCTCTTTGGCGGCAAAGCGCGTGGCGAGAAAGGCAAGGCCGCGCCGCTCAGAGCGCGCCTTGCGGGCGTGGTAGACACGCAGCTCATCGGGGCCCAGCACCTTTTCGGCGAAGCGGCCGTGGGTCCGCTGCATCACGCCGTCGACGCGCTCGATCTGGATGATGTCGGTGCCGATGCCGTAAATCGCACCGGACGCCGCGGCGGCGGCGCGTTCGTTCATACGGGCACGCCGGGGTGAGCGGCCGCCGGCGTGGTGGACGACAGCCGGGCCGCAACCATGATCGCCTTCATCTCACGCACTGCGTTCTGCCAGCCGGCAAACACCGCATGCGCAACGACGGCGTGGCCGATGTTGAGTTCGTGAATGCCAGCAAGGGCCGCAATCGGCTGCACGTTCGTGTAGTGGAGGCCGTGGCCGGCGTTCACGCGCACGCCCCAGCGGATGCCCTCTTCCACCGCCGTTTCGATGCGGACGAGTTCCGCCCGCAACTCGGCATCGTCCGTCGCTTCGGCATAGCGGCCCGTGTGCAGTTCGATGACGGGCGCACCGGCAGCGGCTGCAGCCTCGATCTGTGCGGCATCCGGATCGATGAACAGCGACACGCGGATGCCTGCATCGGCCAGTTGCTTGCAGGCAGCCTGCACCTTGGCAAAACCGCCCACCACGTCCAGACCGCCCTCGGTGGTGACTTCCTGACGGCGCTCGGGCACGAGGCAGACATCCTGCGGGCCGATGTCGCACGCGATGTCGAGCATCTCCTGCGTGACGGCGCACTCCAGGTTCATGCGCGTGCGCAACTGCGGCCGCAGCGCGCGCACATCGGCATCCTTGATGTGGCGGCGATCTTCGCGCAGGTGCAGCGTGATGAGATCAGCGCCGGCTTCTTCAGCCAGCAGCGCCGCGGCGATCGGGTCCGGGTAAGTGGTGCCGCGCGCGTTGCGCAGCGTGGCGACATGGTCGATGTTGATGCCCAGGTCGATGATTCCCGGCGAGGCATGAAAGATCATAGTTTCTGCAAGTCGATCAGGATCTGGCGCGTCGAAAGCGGCGTGCCATGCAAATGATAATGCAGCAGGAAACGCATCAGGCTGCGGCTTTGCTGCGCGGTCGTTGGGCGTGAGGCGTAATCGTCGCGCTCCATGTCGATCAGCGTCTGGCCCCGCAAAACAGGCCAGGACGATGGATCGCTCGGCAGTGTCCGCCGAATGCCGCGCTCCGGGTGATAGACATATTCGGCGTCGGCCTGCACGGGCTCACCGTCGATGCAGCGGTCGAGCTGCGCGGCAAAGCCGGTCTCCCTCAGTAGCACCCGTTCGAACGCGCGCAGCGTGAAGGCAGCAGGTTCACCATGGGCCAGCTTATTGAGCGTTTCGACGTAATGTGCGAACAGTACCGGGTGCCCGTCTTCGCGGGCGACGAATTTGACGAGCAGTTCGTTCAGATAGAAACCGGATAGCAGCCCCTCCCCGCCCAGCGGCAGCATGCCGCCCACCCACTCGGCACGGGTCAGCGTGCGCACATCACCGCGCCCGCTCCAGGAGAGCGACAGCGGCTGGAACGTCTGCAATACCGCACGCAGGGCCGAATGCGGTCGCTTGGCGCCCTTGGCGACCAGGGCCATGCGCCCATAGTCCGGCGTGAAGACATCGATGATGAGGCTGGTTTCCCGATACGGGTAACTGTGCAGCACGAAGGCCGGCTGCGCAGCAACGCGTGTTTCGGAACGCCCGGCAGGAAAGCTTTTGCGCGGCGCGGCGCCGGCTACGCTTTCCTCGGCGAGCCATTCCGCGGCTTCGTCCGGAATCGGATCGGATCGTCCCGCCATCGAGCGTGTGTAGAGTGGCCCGGTTAGGCGGTTACTCGTAGCCGTAGGCGCGCAGGCCGGCTTCGTTGTCGGCCCAACCGCTCTTGACCTTGATCCAGACCTCGAGATACACCTTGCCGTCGAACAGTTTTTCCATGTCCATGCGGGCTTCGGTGGAGATCTGCTTGAGCTTGGCGCCCTTCGCGCCAATGATCATCGCCTTGTGCGCGTCGCGATCGACGAGGATGGTCACGAATACGCGGCGCAGGCGGCCTTCGGTCTCGAATTTGTCGACGATGACCGTGCTGGAATACGGCAGCTCGTCGCCAGTCCAGCGGAACACCTTCTCGCGAACGATTTCTGCGGCCAGGAAGCGCTCGCTCCGATCGGTCAGCGCCTCCGGGTCGTACATGGGTTCGCCTTCCGGCAGATACGGGCGCACGATGCCGAGCAAGCGGTCGATATCGTCACGGTTCTTGGCCGACATCGGTACGATTTCGGCAAACGGAAACACCTGTGCCATGTCCTGCAGGAACACGGCGACCATCTCGGCGCGCGTGTAAGCGTCGAGCCGGTCGACCTTGTTGACGATCAGGATCACGGGCGTCTCGCGCGGCAGCAGCGAGAGCACCTTCTCGTCGTCCGGGCCATAGCGCCCCGCTTCAACCACGAACAACACGGCATCCACCGACGTGAGCGTGGAGGTGACCGCGCGGTTCAGCGAACGGTTCAGCGCCGTGGCGTGACGCGTCTGGAAGCCCGGCGTATCGACGAAGACGAACTGCGCGTCATCCGTCGTCTGAATGCCGGTGATGCGGTGGCGCGTCGTCTGCGCCTTGCGCGACGTGATGCTGACTTTCTGGCCCACCAGGGCATTCATCAGCGTGGATTTGCCGACGTTCGGCCGCCCAACAATGGCGACCATGCCGCAGCGGAACCCCTCCGGCACACCAGATTCTGGCTGCGGAGGCTGCAAGGGGGTGTCGCTCATTTACCTGATTATTCCTTCAACCTGAGAGACAACTGCGGATCGGGCGGCGTAGCCTGCTTGCGCGTCTTGCCGGTGCGCTCGGCGCGACTGCGCTTGACGAGCTGCGGCACCAGGCGATGCGCTTCATCCAGGGCCAGCTTGGCCGCCGATTGTTCGGCCGCGCGCCGCGATGCCCCGCTGCCGGAGACGCGAATCTCCAGCTTCGGGATCGAGCACTCGACCTCGAATTGCTGATTATGCGCCGCGCCGTGGGTGGCAACCACCGTGTACAAGGGCAACGCAATCTTGTGACCTTGGAGGTACTCCTGCAACAGCGTCTTGGCATCCTTGCCCAGCGTGCGCGGGTCAACTTGTTCAAGGATCGGGATGTAGAGCTTGCGGATCAGCGTGCGGGCAGCATCGAAGCCGCCGTCAAGGAAGACCGCCCCGAAAATCGCTTCGAGCGCATCAGCCAGGATGGAAGGCCGGCGGAAACCACCGCTTTTCAATTCACCTTCGCCCAAACGCAGGGCATCGGGCAACTGCAACATCTGTGCAATCTCATACAGCGCCTGTTGCTTGACCAGATTGGCCCGCACGCGCGAGAGATCGCCCTCGTCCAGCTTGCCGAACATGCCGTAGAGCATGTCGGCGACGGCGCAATTCAGGATTGAATCGCCAAGAAATTCCAGGCGCTCGTTATGCATCGCACTGTGGCTGCGATGGGTGAGCGCCTGCTGCAGCAACTCTGGTTTGCTGAAGCGGTAGCCAAGACGTTGCTGTAGTGCATCCAGACTCATGTCAACGCTGGGTCCCCGAATAGGTGATCACCAGACCGATGGGGCCATATAACGGGATCTCGCGCTTGTACGAGAAACGCACCGCCTGGATGGAGCCGCCCCCGTCCAGCACTTCCAGATCTTCACCCTTGATCGACGTGATGTCGTCAATCGCGGCTTGCTTGTCAAAGGCATTGGCCACTTCCTCGCGCGTGCTTGCACGCTCACGCGCCTGCTTCACAGCGCGCGTGATGGCCTGGTATTCCATCAGGCTTGGGACGGATCGAATGGCCGGCAACACAAACGTGATCAGCACAATGATGCCGATCAGGATGCCGAACATCGTAATCCCGCGCGACGGGCGTTTCAGACCTGCCTGACGAATTCGCATTGCATTTCCCCCGTTTTGCAATCGCCGAGTTTTCATAAGAGCTTTTTGCATCACTTATGGGATCAATGAAAAGCACCGATCCGCTTCAGGTCACCCAGGTTCATCCAGATGAAGAACGCTTTCCCGACGATGTTCTTGTCCGGCACGAAACCCCAATAGCGGGAGTCCGCGCTGTTGTCGCGATTATCGCCCATCATGAAATAGTGACCTTCAGGTACCTTGCAGGTGAAACCGGTCTGATTGTAAGTGCAGTTTTCGCGGAAGGGAAAATCGTCCGGCCCGGAGACATAAGCTGGGCGGTCGGCGTCATTCAGGATGTTGTGGGTCACGTTGCCCAGCGTCTCCTGATACTGCTTCGAGTACGTCAAGCGCTCGCCATCGAGGTAATCGGATTGCGGTGCGTAGGTGGCCGGCTGGCCGTTCACGGTCAGGCGCTTGTTGTCGTACTTGACCACGTCGCCGGGCACGCCGATCACGCGCTTGATGTAGTCCATCGACTCGTCTTTCGGATAACGAAAGACCATCACGTCGCCGCGTTGCGGTTGATTCAACTCGACGATCTTCTTGTTCACGATGGGCAAACGAATGCCATACGTGTACTTGTTGACGAGGATGAAATCGCCAATCTGCAGCGTGGGAATCATCGAACCCGACGGAATCTTGAATGGCTCGATCACGAACGAGCGCAGCAGGAACACTGCGGCAATCACCGGGAAGAAACTGGCGGTGTACTCCAGCCACCAGGGCTGGCGCAACTTGTCTTCAGCCAGTTGCAAACGCGCGGCACCGATGTCGCCACCGCCGCCGTACTGCGCTTGCACCTGCGCACGCGCATCAAATTCAGCCAGTGCCGCGGCCGCAGCCGCCTGACGCTGGCGCTGAAACACAAGCTTGTCAGCCACCCACGCAATACCGGTGAGGACGACGAGAACAAACAGAATCAGGGCGAAGTTCATGGATGAGAGATCGTCCGAGCGATGTCTGGATTATTTTTCTTCGACGCGCAGGATGGCCAGGAAGGCCTCTTGCGGAATTTCAACGGTACCAACCTGCTTCATGCGCTTCTTGCCCTCTTTCTGCTTTTCGAGGAGCTTCTTCTTGCGCGAGATATCACCGCCGTAGCACTTGGCCAGCACATTCTTGCGCAGTGCCTTGACGTTTTCGCGGGCGATCACGTTGGCGCCAATGGCTGCCTGGATGGCCACGTCGTACATCTGGCGCGGAATGATCTCGCGCATCTTGGCGGCCACTTCACGGCCACGATATGTGGCGTTCGAACGGTGGACGATGATGGACAGCGCATCGACCTTGTCGCCGTTGATCAGGATGTCGACCTTGACCACGTCCGACACGCGGTATTCCTTGAACTCGTAATCCATCGACGCATAACCGCGCGAAACGGATTTCAGCCGATCGAAGAAGTCCAGCACGATCTCGCCCATCGGGATCTCATACGTGAGCTGGACTTGGCGACCGTGGTAGCTCATGTTGATCTGCGAGCCGCGCTTCTGCTCGCACAGCGTAATCACGGCACCCACGTAATCCTGCGGCATGTACAGATTGACCGTGACGATCGGCTCGAGAATCGCCTCGATCTTGCTCGGGTCCGCGGGCATCTTGGCGGGGTTTTCCACCTGCACCATCGTGCCGTCGCGCAGTTGCACCTGATAGACCACCGTGGGCGCGGTGGTTATCAGATCCATGTCGAACTCGCGCTCCAGACGCTCCTGCACGATCTCCATGTGCAACAGGCCAAGGAAGCCGCAGCGGAAGCCGAAACCCAGTGCCTGCGACACTTCCGGCTCGTACTGCAGCGACGCGTCGTTGAGCTTGAGCTTTTCCAGCGATTCGCGCAGCGCTTCGTACTGATTGGCTTCCACTGGATACAGGCCGGCAAACACCTGCGGCTTGACTTCCTTGAAGCCCGGCAGCGGCGCCTCGGCCTTGCGCGGTGCAACGTGGGTAATGGTGTCACCCACCTTGGCAGCCTTCAGTTCCTTGATGCCCGCGATGACAAAGCCTACCTGCCCGGCAGACAAGGAATCGCGCGGCACCGACTTCGGCGAGAACACGCCCACCTGCTCCACCAAGTGCTGCGCACCGGTTGCCATCAGCAGGACTTTGTCTTTGGCGCGCAGCGTGCCGTTCACCACGCGCACCAGCATCACCACGCCGACATAGTTGTCGAACCACGAGTCGATGATCAGCGCTTGCAGCGGCGCGGCCGGGTCACCCTTGGGCGCCGGCACCTTGGCGATCAGCGCTTCCAGCACGTCGGCCACGCCTACGCCGGTCTTGGCGGAGCAGCGCGTAGCGTCGGTCGCGTCGATGCCGATGACGTCTTCAATTTCCTGGATCGCGTTGTCCGGATCGGCCGCAGGCAGGTCGATTTTGTTGAGCACTGGCACAACTTCCACGCCCAGCTCGATGGCGGTGTAACAGTTGGCGACGGTTTGCGCTTCCACACCTTGGGAAGCATCGACAACCAGCAAAGCACCTTCGCATGCGGACAGCGAGCGGCTGACTTCGTAACTGAAGTCAACATGCCCCGGGGTGTCGATCAGGTTGAGGTTATAGACCTTGCCGTCGCGTGCCTTGTAGGACAGCGCTGCGGTCTGGGCCTTGATGGTGATGCCGCGCTCCTTCTCGATGTCCATCGAGTCCAGCACCTGGGCTTCCATCTCGCGGTCGGAGAGCCCGCCACACAACTGGATGATGCGATCGGCCAGCGTCGATTTGCCGTGGTCGATGTGGGCGATGATCGAGAAATTGCGGATATTGTCCATCGAATGCGTCGAAAAGCGCCCGTCCCGGGCGCGTCTGCCGGGAGCGCGAGCGGTTCCGGCATGGCCGACGCGCGTTGGCTGCGCCGGCGGGAGGTATTGGGTTCCAAGCCGAGGCTGCGGCACAAAAATCGTGCAATGCAAAAATCGGCGCTAACAGGCGATTTTACCGGATTTCAGAGGGCTTCCCGCGCCTCTTTTTGCGGCAGCGGCGTTGCGTCAGTTCGGCGCCGTCTGTGCTGCAAGCCACGCCTGCACGGCAGGCACATCGAGAAAGTAGTGACACAGCTCACGCGCGTCTTCGGGCGGTGTCTCTGGGGCACCCGTCATCAGCACGGGGACCAGCTCGTCAAACCGCGCTTCCAGCACTGGATCGCTGTCGACGTCCACCTCGTGCAGCACAAAAGAAAAACCGCGCCGGAGCAGTTCCAGCGCGTTCTTCATGTCGTCGCACAAATGGCAATACGTGCGCCCGTAGAGCGTCAACTCAATCACTGGCCGGTGCCTGAACGGGCCGCACTCGGGCGCAGCGTCACCACCTGGGTCGCATCGCCACGGCGTACAAACACCGCAATCATGCGGTTTTTGTCGAGCTTGGCGACCACCTCGTTGAACTGCTTGGCGCTAGACACATCGGTATCACCGACGCGCAGAATCAGGTCACCCGGTCGAATGCCGACACGCGCCGCCGGCCCTTCAGAGACCTGCACTTCAACGCCGCTCTTCGTCTTGAACTCGCGACGCGCGCCGTCAGACAAGTCGGCCACCACCAGTCCCAGCGCATTCGGCTTCCCCGGGCCCTGCTGGCTGTTATCAGGCTGCGCGCCCTTGGTGCGCTGCGCCACCTTGGTATCGGCCTGCAACTCGGCGACCGTCACAGTCAGATCACGCGTCGCGCCCTTGCGCCAGACCTGCACCGTAGCGCGCGTGCCCGGCTTGGTCTCGCCGACTTGGCGCTGCAAGTCTCCGGCCTTCTCGACATCGCGGCCGTTGTACTTCAAGACGATGTCACCGGCCTCGATACCGGCCTTGTCCGCCGGACCGCCCGATTCGACATTGCCGACATAGGCGCCGCGCGCACGGCCCAGACCCAGCGACTCCGCTGCATCCTTCGGCACGTTGTCGATTGCCACACCGATGCGGCCACGTGTCACGCGCCCTGTCGCCTTCAACTGCTCAGCCACACGCATCGCCTCGTCGATCGGAATCGAGAACGAGATGCCCATGTAGCCGCCGCTTTGGCTATAAATCTGGTTGTTGATGCCGATCACCTCGCCTCGCAGGTTGATCAGCGGGCCGCCCGAATTACCTGGGTTGACGGCTACGTCAGATTGGATGAACGGCAGGTAATCGCCCGTATCGCGCCCCTTGGCGGACACAATGCCAGCTGTCACCGTATTGTCCAGACCGAACGGCGAACCGATCGCGAGCACCCACTCGCCCACGCGAACCTTGTCGGAATCACCGAGCTTCAGGCTCGGCAGACCGCCCGCTTCAACCTTGACGAGGGCCACGTCGGTACGCTTGTCCAGGCCGATCAGCCTGGCCTTGTACTCGCGCTTGTCGATCAGCGTGACATAGATGGTTTCCGCACCTTCCACTACATGCGCGTTGGTCAGGATGTAGCCATCGCCCGAGATGATGAAGCCAGACCCAACACCGCGGCTTTGCTCTTCTTCCTGTTGCGGCGGCGCGTTGCGGCGCTTCTGGCCCTGCCCAGGCATGCCCGGCATCGGTACCCCGAAGAAGCGGCGGAAAAATTCGGCCATGTCGTCATCGTTCGGACCACCCTGCTGCATACGGACCTTCTCGGTTGTCCGAATGTTGACGACAGCGGGGCTCACCTTCTCGACCAGATCGGCAAAATCGGGTAGGCCATACGTGCCCGTAGCCACGCTACCCGTGGCGTTCTGTGCGTGGGCCGGCGCCAGTGCGCTCCCAACCGCCACAGCAGCGGCAACGCACAAAAGACGCAAGGCGTGAACGGATCGAGCGGTACGCATGAAAGCTCCCCGGAACAAGAACAGATAGAGAAATGGCATTGCGCGATCACGTCGCGCATCCAAGACAGACGCCGGCTCTGTGGCTACTGCGGCGAGCTTGCCGGCTTGTTGGTCGCGTTGGCAGACACCGGCTTGTAGTCGACTGCTGCGCCAAACTGCTTGATGGTAGCAAATGGGACTTCGCCCACGACCGTCAGCCAGAAATCAGCAACACGTCGCACCATCACATGGGTAGCGCCCTGCGAGATAAAGCCTTCGCGGCGCGCACGCTTTTCAGAGACCGGCTCGATAAAGAGCGACAGGCCTGCCAACCCGTCACTAAACACGACCTGCTGGACTTCGAAACCGGAGCCGTGCTTGCCAGCCGGCGCAATATCGCCCAGCGGACGACGCACCTCACGGATCTTCTGAAAACCCTTGACGGGGTTGCCGATCGTCCAACCTTGCTCGGCCAGGTTAGTCGGCTGGGTCACGATCTCATATTGATTCCAGCCGCTCAGATTCTTGAGCGCATTGACGATCTTCTGCTTTTCCGACGGCACACCCAACTCAACTTGCGAGAAGGCAACCTGTTCAAGCACCTTGCCGTCTTCACCAATGGTCTGAGCGCGCATCAATAAACCACTGTTGCGCTCCGCCCAGATTCGGTAGGCATAACGGTAGCCGTCCTTCGGATCGAGCTGGAAGACTTCGCAATCCATGCCTGCGACACGCTCTGCCGGCAGGTGGCGCATGTCGTATTGATCAAGCACATCGCCATTGGTGGTGGCGAGCAACGCGGGAAAGCTGTCCTTGTGTTCCTGCTTCTCGGTCACAACGAGTTTGACGTCGTAAATCAGATTCCGGACGACGTCATTGTGGCGCAGCATTTCTCGCTGCTTGCCGTCCAGCGCTTCGACGCGCTCGTACTCGTTGTTGAAAAGATCAGCGTAATGCTGGATGCGGGTGGAATGCATGCCGTTGCCGCGCTGATACGTCAGCGTGCCGACATAGTTCTGCTTGAGCGCTGCGCGATGGATTTTTGCTAGCCAGGAGGCGGCCTCCTTGCGCGGCATGGGATCGGGCTGCGGCTGCGCAGCTGTCGCCAGCGCCGAAACACACAGTAGAAGAAAAATCGACCGACGAACGGCCTGAAGCTTGCGGGCGCCTGCCCCGGCAACGGGGTGCCACACCTTCGACATGGATGCCCGCATTATTCCTGATTGGAGTCCTGGGTGTTCGCCACCCCATTGGCCACTGCACGCAGATACGGAACCACCATACCGTTGGTCGCTGATTGCCGGTGGGCGCTCAGGTACTCATCCAGACGGGCGTCGCGAATCATCGGCGTATTGTCAGTTGCCGCAACGGTCAGTGCCTGTGCACCAGCAGCTTGCGTCGCTTTGGCGACCAAAGCGGGAGAGCCGTCTGCGCCATCAGCAGGACCGCGCAATTGCGGCACGACGACCCAGCTAACGGCCGCCACCGCCGCTGCCACGGCGGTCGTAGGCATGATCCGGCGGACCCAAGCAGGGCTGACCAGGAAGCGGTGCCTCTCTTGAGTTTTGGCGCGCTGCGCCACTGCCGGCACCAGCAGATGCGGTTCGGCGTCGAGCTTGGCCGAGAACCGGCTGAGAAAATCTTCAGAGGAACGCGTGTTCAGCAGATCTTCCGACCGGAGCACATCGCCGATCAGTTGATATTCGCGCCAATGCCCCGCGCCCTCGCCATCCTTGGCAAGTTCCACGGCAGCCGACACCTCGTGCGCTGCGACTTCACCGTCCATCAAGGCAGAGATGCGTTGTGCGAACTCCGCTTCTGCCGTTTGCAATTGAGCCTGACCCATTTCCCGACCCCAAAAACTCCAACGTCCAATCAACGATCCGAGAGAAGACTTCCCGAGGTTTCACCGTTCGCAGCCGCATGCGGCCGCCGGCTTGTCATATCGGCTGGCTACCACCGTTTGCCCTCCACTGTTCCCAGCAGGGGGCGCAATTTCTCGGCAATCGCCTCGCGCGCCCGGAAGATGCGGGACCGGACCGTGCCGATCGGGCACTCCATCGCTTCAGCGATTTCCTCATAGCTCAGACCCTCGATCTCCCGGAGTGTTATTGCGGTCCGCAATTCCTCGGGCAGCGCTTCCATTGCACGGTTGACCGTTTCGGCCACCTGCTTGGTGTGCAGCATGGAGTCCGGCGTATTGATATCCCTTAGTAGCTCACCGTCGGCAAAAGTTTCAGCCTCTTCGGTGTCGATGTCGCTGGACGATTCCGGGCGCCGTCCCTGAGTCGCCAGGTAGTTCTTGGCCGTATTGACGGCGATGCGATACAGCCACGTATAGAACGCGGATTCCCCCCGAAATTGGGGCAACGCACGGTATGCCTTGATAAAGGCATCCTGTGCCACATCCTCGACTTCGGCCGGGTCACGGATCAGGCGAGAGACGAGCCGAATGATCTTCCGGTGGTACTTGACCACCAGCAGCTCAAACGCTCGCTTGTCGCCTTGCTGGACGCGCTCGACGAGGATCTGGTCGGCTTCGCGTTCGCTCACGGATTCTTCACCTGCAGTGTATCGCCTTGAGTTTTTGTGACTTGGAAACGTTGTATTTTACCTACGACACACCGGACACCTGGGAGGCCACCCGCGGAGGCCCCAGGCGCAACAGACTTCGCATACGACGTAGCGTCCTGGCGGAAAACCACGGCGGCATCAGCACAAAAATCTGCGGACACCACCCCCGACGCGCGACACCAAGGACCAAGATGCGCTCTCCGAGCGGCCACGACCATAACAGAGGCGCATTTTGGATCGCTTCTGCCGCTTTCAATCGGACTTGCCATACAGCTTGGCCGGGCTCTCCGTCTTGTTTGAGACGAGCGCGCCACATCAGTTCCATCGCAAGCGGCGAACGGTTCACCATCAAAGGAAGGCAAGCTGCCATCGCCAACCCGCTGATGACGCCCCATGTAATCCAAGGCAATGCCGCGCCCCACGTTTTGATCGCCCAGCAAACAACCGAGCAGACAACGGCTGCCATGCCAAATCGAGTGATCGCGCACAATCGCCGATACGACGCTGGAAAGACAATGTGCTGGACAACCAAGGCAAAAACGAAGCGGCACGCGCCGTAAGGCTACGTGCCGCTCTGCCTTATGGGCGCTTGAACACCAGCGTACCGTTCGTCCCGCCGAAGCCGAAGTTGTTCTTCACGGCCACGTCGATCTTCATGTCACGCGCGGTGTTGGCGCAGTAATCGAGATCGCACTCGGGATCCTGGTTGAAGATGTTGATGGTCGGCGGCGACACCTGATTGTGCAGCGCCAGAACCGTGAACACCGACTCCAGACCACCCGCCCCACCCAGCAAGTGGCCGGTCATGGATTTGGTGGAATTCACGACAACCTTGCTTGCATGATCACCGAATGCCGCCTTGATTGCTTCGGACTCGTTCTTATCGCCCAGTGGCGTGGACGTGCCGTGCGCATTCAGATAATGGACCTGATCCGCATTCATGCCTGCATCGCGCAGTGCATTAAGCATGCAACGACGTGGGCCGTCCATGTTCGGCGCCGTCATGTGGAACGCGTCCCCGCTCATGCCGAAGCCTGCGACTTCCGCGTAGATCGTGGCGCCACGTGCCTTGGCCGATTCGTACTCTTCCAGCACCATCACACCCGCACCCTCGCCCAGGACGAAGCCATCACGGTCCTTGTCCCAGGGGCGCGACGCAGTAGCCGGATCCTCATTGCGCGTGGACAGCGCACGGGCTGCGGCAAAGCCGCCGATGCCGAGCGGCGACACGGTCGATTCGGCACCGCCGGCGACCATCGCGTCAGCATCGCCGGCCTGGATCAGGCGCGCGGCCAGGCCAATGCTGTGCAGACCCGTCGTGCAAGCGGTGACGGCTGCCAGGTTCGGGCCCTTCAAGCCGAACATGATGCTCAGATGGCCAGAGATCATGTTGATGATCGAACCGGGCACAAAGAACGGCGAAATCCGGCGCGGGCCACGATCAACGTAGGTCTGGTGCGTTTCTTCGATCATCGGCAGACCGCCGATACCCGAACCCACCAGCACACCGATGCGCTCCGCATTGGCTTCAGTCACTTCCAGCCCGCTGTCCTTCAGCGCTTGCACGCCGGCAGCGATGCCGTAATGGATGAAGGTATCCATGTTGCGGGCTTCCTTGGCCGGGATGTAATCCTCAGCGTTGAAGCCCTTCACCTCACCCGCGAAATGCACGGCCAGGTTCGACGGATCGAATTTGGTGACGGTGGCGATCCCGGACTTGCCGGCGACCAGATTGGCCCACCCCTCGGCGACCGAGTTCCCTACCGGAGAGACCAGCCCCAGGCCGGTTACCACTACGCGACGACGGCTCACTATGCTTTCCTGCAACTCTGTATCAGCGACAAAGGCCACAGAAAACGCGCCACCCGGTCAAACCGGACAACCGCCCTTTCTGTGGCCCGCGATGTCAAGAGATCGATTGACGCTTACGCCTTGACGTGGGCGGTCGCGTAATCGATGGCTTGCTGCACCGTGGTGATCTTCTCGGCTTCTTCGTCCGGGATTTCCATACCGAACTCGTCTTCCAGAGCCATCACCAGCTCAACCGTATCGAGCGAATCCGCGCCCAGATCGTTCACGAAGGACGATTCGTTCTTGATGTCTGCTTCGGCCACGCCGAGTTGCTCTGCAACGATCTTCTTAACGCGTGCGTCGATGTTGTCCATTTAACCCTCCAGGGAAGTATTCGACAAAAAGTGCGCGCATTCTAGCAGGTTTGCGCGGCGAAAAACCGCGCCGGAATCCATGCAAAAAATGCGCCCAACATGATGCTAAAAGCCAGTTAAATCGGCGATCGCGCGGGATTTTGTACATACGCAAAGCCCGCACACCCGCCGCCGGGACGGCTTCCTTATCCCATGTACATGCCGCCATTGACGTGCAGCGTCGAGCCCGTAATGTAGCCCGCCGCCGGTGACGCCAGGAAGGCAACCGCGCTGGCGATGTCCTCGGGCGCGCCGAGGCGGCCCAGCGGAATCTGCGCCTTCAGCGCGGTATGTTGCTCTTCCGACAGGACCTTCGTCATGTCGGTATCGATAAAGCCCGGAGCGATGCAGTTGACCGTGATGTTCCGGCTACCGATCTCGCGGGCCAGCGCTCGAGCCATACCTTCCACGCCAGCCTTGGCCGCTGCGTAGTTCGCCTGCCCCGGGTTGCCGGCGGAGCCGACGACCGAAGTGATGTTGATGATGCGGCCACCGCGCGCCTTCATCATCGGGCGCAACACGGCGCGCGACAGTCGGAACACAGCCGAGAGGTTCGTGTCGATGACCGACACCCACTCTTCGTCCTTCATACGCATCGCAAGGTTGTCCTGCGTGATGCCGGCATTGTTGACGAGGATGTTCAGGCCACCATGCGTTTTGATGGTTTCGTCGATGACCGCCTCGCAGCGCGCCGCATCATTCACGTTGAGCACCACACCCGAACCCTTCACTCCAGCTTCGGCAAAGTACGCGGTGATGGCTTGCGCGCCGGCTTCCGACGTGGCCGTACCGACCACCGTCGCACCTTGGCGCGCCAGTTCCAGCGCAATGGCGCGGCCGATGCCGCGCGAAGCACCGGTGACGAGAGCAACCTGATTGTTCAATGCTTGGGTCATACGAATCCCGTTGATTATTTGAGTTGGCCCAGCACGGCTTCCAGCGACGCCGGATCGAAGATTGCGTTGCTGACAATCTCGCCATCGATACGTTTGACCAGACCGGCCAGCACTTTGCCCGGCCCGCACTCGACCACGCGGGAAATGCCGTCGGCCTTCATCTTCTGGACCGTCTCAACCCAGCGTACCGGCGATGCTGCCTGGCGCACCAGCGCATCCTTGATGGCGGCGGGGTCGTTCAGCACAGCCACATCCACGTTATTGATGACGGGGATCACCGGGGCATTGACCGTCACGCTGGCGAGATACTCGCGCAAACGATCCGACGCCGGCTTGAGCAGCGAAGAGTGGAACGGCGCCGACACCGGTAGCGGCAGCGCCCGCTTGGCGCCCTTGGCCTTGGCGATTTCACAAGCCTTCTCGACGGCCGCCTTGGCACCGGCGATCACCACCTGGGCAGGCGCGTTGAAGTTCACGGCTTCGACCACACCCGCGACGGAAGCTTCGGCGCATGCTGCGCGCACGTCATCGTCCGACAGACCGAGAATCGCAGCCATGCCGCCCTCGCCCACCGGCACGGCTTCTTGCATCGCCTTGGCGCGGAAACGCACCAGCGGTACAGCGTCTTTGAACGCGATGGCGCCAGCGGCGACCAGCGCCGAATACTCGCCAAGGCTATGGCCGGCCACGACGGTCGGCGTTGGGCCGCCGGCAGCCTGCCATGCACGATAGACGGCAACCGCTGCCGTCAGCATGACGGGCTGCGTGTTGGTCGTCAGGTTCAGTTCTTCTGCCGGTCCTTCGGCGATCAGTTTGCCGATGTCCTGGCCCAGCGCGTCGGACGCCTCGGCCAGCGTGGCCGCCACGGCAGGATGATCGGCAAACGCATTGAGCATGCCGACCGATTGCGAACCCTGGCCGGGGAAGACGAAAGCGAATGTCATGGCTCGTATTGTTCGTTCTGGAAATTCGTCGATCAGAAGCGCAGCAGCGCGGCGCCCCAGGTAAAGCCGCCGCCCACGCCTTCGAGCATCACGTGCTGACCGCGCTGGATACGGCCGTCGCGCACAGCAACGTCGAGCGCCAGGGGAATCGAGGCAGCCGATGTGTTGCCGTGCTCGTCGACGGTCACGATCAGGCGCTCGTTCGAGAGGCCCAGCTTCTTGGTCGTGCCCTGCATGATGCGGATGTTCGCCTGGTGCGGGATCAACCAATCGACTTGCGAGGCATCGAGCTCCGCTGCCGCCAGTGCTTCACGGGCAACCTTGTCGAGCACCGTGACGGCCAGCTTGAAGACAGCTTGACCATCCATGTACAGGAAGGCGCTGCCTTGAATTGCACCTGCCGCAACGTTGCCCGGCACGCACAGGATGTTGGCGTGGCTACCGTCAGCATGCAGCGCTGTCGACAGGATGCCCGGCTCCTCAGAAGCCTGCAGCACCACGGCGCCAGCGCCATCGCCAAATAGCACGCAAGTGGTGCGGTCGCTGAAGTCGATGATGCGCGAGAAGACTTCCGAGCCAATCACGAGGACGTTGCGGTACGCACCCGAGCGGATAAATTTGTCGGCGATCGCCAGCGCGTAAACGAAGCCGGAACACACGGCCTGCACGTCGAACGCAGGGCAGCCGTTGGTGATGCCGAGCTTTTGCTGCACCAGGCAAGCTGTGCTCGGGAACACGAAATCCGGTGTGGATGTCGCCACCAGGATCAAGTCGAGCTCGGAACGATCGATACCGGCGGCTTCGATCGCACGCTCAGCAGCCTTTACTGCGAGATCACTGCACGTAACATCAGGTTCGGCGAAATGACGCGCCCTGATGCCGCTGCGCGAGACGATCCATTCGTCGCTCGTCTCAATACCCTTCTCGGCCAATTGGGCAGCCAGTTCGTCATTGGTGACCCGCTTGGGCGGCAGGTAGCTGCCCGTACCGATGATCCTTGCGAAACGTGTCATGTGCGGTGGGGTAAATCTCTCTCGGGAGCGACGCGTTCAAGCAGCGTCAGCAGCCGGAGTGGAAGTGGAGACCGGCGCAGCGCCCGCTGCGTCATGGTGCGATTCGAACGCCTGCGCAATGCGGGCGATCACGCCGTTAGCCGCAGCGTCGTAGGCACGCTTGATGGCCCACTCGAACGCGTAGGCATCGGCCGAGCCGTGGCTCTTGATGACCAGACCACGCAGACCGAGCAGCGCGGCGCCATTGTAGCGCCGATGGTCCACGCGTCGTTTGAAACGCGTCAATACCGGCAGCGCCACGACGGCGAGCAGCTTCGTGAACCACGAGCGGCTGAACTCCTGGCGCAGCATCTCACCGATCATTTTGGCCAGGCCTTCGGTGCTCTTGAGCGCCACGTTTCCGACAAAGCCATCGCACACGACAATGTCGGTCGTGCCCTTGAAGATGTCGTTGCCTTCAACGTTGCCGAAGAAGTTCAGGTCGGAAGCACGCAGTAGCTCGCCTGCCTGCTTCACGACCTCGTTGCCCTTGATGACTTCTTCGCCGATGTTCAACAGCCCAACCGTCGGGCGAGGCTTCTGCTCAACCACCGACACCATCGCCGAGGCCATCTGCGCGAACTGCAGCAGGTGCTCGGGCTCGCAGTCGGCGTTGGCGCCAAGGTCCAGCACGGTGGTGCCGGCACCTTTCTCGTTCGGGATGGCGGTAGCGATGGCTGGGCGGTCAATGCCGTCCAGCGTCTTGAGAACGTAACGCGACACCGCCATCAATGCGCCGGTATTGCCCGCGGAAACGCACGCCTGAGCTGCGCCTTCCTTGAGTTGATTGATGGCCACGCGCATTGAAGAATCTTTCTTCTTGCGCAGCGCCACCTCGACCGGATCGTCCATCGACACCACCTCGGAGGCGGGAACGATGTGAACGCGCGGGTTCGCGGTAGCGTGGAGTCGCTTGAGCTGCGCCGCGATGGCATCGGACTGCCCGACGAGCAGCATTTCGACGTCTTCGTGCGCAGCGAGAAAATGGATCGCTGCAGGGATTGTCACGCCAACGCCGTGATCACCACCCATGCAGTCGATGGCAAGCTTGATGGTCATGCGAGTCTGAGTTGCGGTTTCACGTGCGGCTCCGGCCGTTGGCGCGCGTATGGTACACAAACCCGTACACGCATTGCCGAATTTCGCTCAACAAAAAAGCGGCAAATTGGCTTGCCGCTTTTTCGCTTGCATCATGAACCTGTGCGTTCAGACCAGCCCAACACGCTTGCCAGAAAACTGGCAAATCGCATCAGTCGTTCTTGGTCTTCACAACCTTGCGGCCGCGATAGTAGCCGTTCGGGCTCACGTGGTGACGCAGGTGCACTTCGCCGGTGGTCGGCTCGACAGCGATCGGGGCCGTCGTCAGGAAATCGTGCGAACGATGCATGCCGCGCTTGGACGGCGACTTCTTGTTTTGTTGAACAGCCATGACTGACTCCTAAGCAATTTGATCAATTTTATCACATCACACGGAGCCGGAGCGTAGCCATTCCGGTAGGCGTGTGAAACGTACTGCCATCAGCGCGCGCGAATGTTCGCGCACGCCTAATGTTTGGTCTTCAGGTTGGCCAGCACCGCGAACGGCGATGGCTTCTTTTCAGCTTCAGCCTCTTCCGGCAGCACCTCATCCGGGCAGACTGTATGACGCGGCGACACCGGCAAGGTCAGCAACAACTCATCTTCGATCTGCGTGATCAGATCAAAGCTGCGCGAGCCGACGATGACATCGGCCTCATCGTCATCCAGCGGAGCAGCGTCGGCCTCGGCTTCCGAGCGCATGACCTCAAGGCGCGTGCGCACCGGCAGAGGTTGCTCGTACGCTTTGAGGCAGCGCTGGCATTGCAGCCAGACCACTCCATCCACTTCCAGATCCACGAAGAGACGCTGGCGGGGCAACTGGCCGGCGGTAGCCTCCTCGCGCACCAGACCCTGCAGGTGCCAACGGAACTGCGTGTTGGCGTCAGCCGGGGCATCGGCAGCTTGCTCGGCCAGCAGGCGGGGCATATCGGTCAGATGGACCGTGCCGCTTGCTGACTCACCCGCGCGAATGAACGCGAAAAGATCGAATGCACGAAAATCCACGAATCGAACCTGCTATACGCGTTGCTGTTGGTGCGCGAACCGGATTGACCACTCTGCAGCGCCCGACACCTTGCGCCTGGGCGCCCGGTTTGCGACACTGCGCGGCCAAACCGCGAAACGCGGGATTATAGCGGGCAGAAACCTCTGACGTCAAAAGGTTTTGCTCAAAATCCACTGCATCTTCAAGCACTTATGACTTCTGCATCGCGTCCGCCGCTGATTCTCGCCTCCAGCTCGCCATATCGGCGGGAATTGCTTGAACGCTTGCGCCTGCCGTTTGAGATTGTGGTGCCGAACATTGACGAGACCCCCGCCCCGGACGAATCGCCCGATCAGACCGCCCTGCGCCTGGCTCGGCAAAAGGCGGAGAAGGTCGCTGCAGACCATCCCGGTGCGCTGGTCATTGGCTCCGATCAGGTCGCCACGCTGGACGGCAAGCAAGTCGGCAAACCCGGTGATCACGCCCGCGCACTGGCGCAATTGCACTGGATGCGTGGACGCACCGTCACATTTCATTCAGCGTTGTGCCTGTACGACGGGCGAACCGGGCAACACCAGAGCGAGGACATCCGCACGCTGGCGACCTTCCGCGATCTTTCCGATGAGGAATTGGACGCCTACTTGCATCTGGAACACCCATACGACGTTGCGGGAAGCGCCAAATCAGAGGGCTTGGGCATCGCCCTGCTCGAACGCGTAGAGTCGTCGGACCCGACCGCGCTGGTTGGTCTGCCGCTGATCGCCCTGACCGGCATGCTGCGCAACGTTCACTACCCGCTCTTCGCCTGAACCATGGCCGGTACGCTTTACCTCATTCCAAATACGCTGGGCTCGCGCGATGCAACTGACCCGCTGCCTGACGTGATTCCGGCCGGCGTTCAGCAAATTACCGCGCGACTCGATTATTTCGTCGCCGAGCATGCCAAGACCGCACGCGCGCTGCTGAAGAAGCTGGCCGAGACCACGCCGCTGGCGCGCCCACTGCAGGAAATCACAATCCGCGAACTGAACGTCAAAACGCCCGAGTCGGAACTGGAAGCACTGCTGGCGCCGGTGGTTGCCGGCCAGGACGCGGGGCTGATGTCGGAGGCCGGTGTGCCGGCGGTGGCCGATCCCGGCGCGAATCTTGTGCGACTTGCGCACCGACGCGGCGTGCGCGTAAAGCCGCTGGTGGGGCCGAGTTCGATTCTGCTGGCGGTGATGGCGTCCGGCTTGAACGGCCAGAGCTTTGCGTTCAACGGCTATTTGCCCGTCGATGCCGCGGAGCGAAAGACCAGGCTGCGCGCGCTGGAGCAGCTTTCACGCTCCGCAGGCCAAACACAGGTGTTTATCGAAACGCCTTACCGGAATGGCGCGTTGCTCGAGGCCATTCAGGCCGGCTGCGCGCCAAGCACGCTGCTCTCGATTGCGGTGGACTTGACGCTGCCCGAGGAGCAAGTCGTCACACTGCCGGTGAGCGACTGGCGCGCCGACCGCATGAACCTGCACAAGCGGCCGGCAATCTTCTCGCTGCTCGCGCGATAGCGCGCTTATTCCTTCATCAAGAGCTTGAGCTGGCCCGTAGCGGCCAGCGCCTTCACAGCGCCCGCGCCCATCGCCGTGCCAAGCTTGCGTGCCACGCGCGAGGCGAAGTTTTCCTTGACGGTGTAGTCGACCACGTCCGGCGCTTTGATGACGTTGCGAGCAACGAAATCCGAGCTGCCGATCGCATCAGCCAGGCCGAGATCCACAGCCTTGGCGCCCGTCCAGAACAGGCCAGTGAACAACGTCGGATCGTCCTTCAAACGGTTGCCGCGCCCCTGTTTCACCACATCGATGAACTGCTGGTGCACCTGGTCCAGCATCTCCTGCGCATACTGTTTCTGCTGGGGCGACACGGGCGAGAACGGATCAAGCATGCCCTTGTTCGAACCGGCCGTGAGCAAGCGGCGCTCCACGCCCACCTTGTCCATCAGACCGGTAAAGCCGAAGCCGTCCATCAGCACGCCGATCGAGCCGACAATGCTGGCCTTATCGACATAGATTCTGTCAGCAGCGGCGGCCACGTAATAACCGCCTGACGCGCACATCTCTTCGACCACGACGTATAGCGGAATCTTCTTGTACTTGGCGCGAAGACGGCGAATTTCGTCATTGATCATGCCCGCCTGTACTGGCGAGCCGCCCGGCGAATTGATCTTCAGGATCACACCGACGGTGTTGTCGTCTGCAAACGCAGCCTGCAACGATGCATTGATGTTTTCAGCGCTGGCGTTTGTGTTGGCTGCAATTTCGCCGTCGAGCGTGACAACCGCCGTGTGGCGGCCCGTGCTGACGGTTTCGCCTTCGAGACTGGCAAATGCGTAAATAAGCACCCCGATCAGACCCAGCGTCACGAAGCGGAAAAAGATGCGCCAGCGGCGGGCGGCGCGCTGCTCACGGACAGTTGCCATCAATACCTTTTCGAGCACCTCGCGCTCCCAGCCACCGGCCTGTGCAGATGCAGCTGGCCCAGATGCCGATGCGGACTTGCCTGCAGGCGAGTTGCGCAATTCGGCTTCGAGCGGATGATCAGCGTGCTGCGTGACTTCCAGCGCTTCTGGTTTGCCTGCACCCTCGTTGGGGGCGTCGTCGGGCCCTTTCGGCGGAATCGAGTCGGTCATAGACAAGGAGAAAAACGGTCGAGAAGGAGAACTGCGCTACTAGGCAGAAGGTGTTGGTTCCGGCGCGGACACGGGCGCACGGAATAGCGCATCCGGCTGCCACCAGACTGCGCCGTCGCGCTCAGCCACCTCAAGCTTGGACAAATGCGAGCCCCGGCAAGGTCCGCCCACGCACCGGCCAGTATCCGGCTCGTAAATGGCGCCATGCGTCGCGCACATTAGATACAGGCCCGAGCTTTCAAAAAACTGGCCTTCCTGCCAGTCCATTTCCATCGGCACGTGCGCGCATTGGTTCAGATAACCGTGAACGCCGCCCGCATAACGGACAACAAACGCGCTGATGAGCCGTCCGCGCACCTCCACCTGAAATCGGACACCCAGGCCTCCATCTTCCAGCGCAGCGCTTTCGCACACGCGAATCTGTTCAGCCATCTCAGGCATGTTGCGTCAGCCAGTTGTGTAAATCGGGGACCGACTTGGCGCTATACAGCGGTGTAAGCGAATCCAGCACATCAGCAGGATGCGCGCCGTATGTGACGGCGACGCCAGCGGCACCTGCATTGGCGGCCATCTGCAGGTCGTGCGTCGTGTCGCCAATCATCACGGTGCGCTCGACCTCCATGCCGAGGTCGCGCGTCAGTTCGAGCAGCATCGCGGGGTGCGGCTTGGAGAACGTCTCATCGGCGCACCGCGTGTTGTCGAACACGCCCGTCAGATTCGTCGCTTCCATCGCACGTTGCAGGCCAACGCGGGATTTGCCCGTCGCCACAGCCAGCAGATAGTTCTGGCTGCGCAGTCCCTCCAGCATTTCACGCACGCCGGGAAACAGCACAAGTTGGGCGTCTCGGCTGAGGTAATGGAAGCGATACCGGTCCGCCAGCTTGCCGTAATCGGCAGGATCGAGCGTCGGGACGGCATATTCGAGGGCATCCCGCAGGCCCAGGCCAATCACGTGGCTCGCCCGTGTATCGTCGGGCACCGGCAGATCAAGATCCCGGCATGCGAGCTGGATCGATCGGGTGATGGCCGATGTCGAGTCCATCAACGTGCCATCCCAATCGAACACGATCAGATCAAAGCGCTGCTGCGGCATCGGAATCGGGGCTCTGGAAAGCGTTGAGGAAATCGGCGCACTCGGAGGGCAACGGCGCATTGAACGTGACGGTTTCACCGCTTTGCGGATGCGTCAGCTGCAGGCGATGCGCATGCAAGAACATCCGCGCCAGTCGTGGCGAAGCATTCGCACGTGACAGCGCCTTGTTCAGGCCGAAATCGCCGTACTTGTCGTCGCCTAAAATCGGAAAACCGGCATGCGCAAGATGCACACGAATCTGGTGCGTGCGCCCCGTCTTCAGTTCAGCCTCCAGCAAGGTGTATGGGCCAAACACGCCGACCTTGTTGAAGATCGTGTGCGACGCCTGCCCATCGGCCTGCACGCGCACGCGGCGCTCGCCTTCCGGCGTGGTGTATTTGTGCAGCGGCGACTTGATATGTTGACGCTTGTGGGGCCAGACGCCTTTCACGGCCGCAAAGTACCGTTTATCCAACTGGCCTTCACGGATCTGCTCATGCAGCGCCACCAGCGCAGAGCGCTTTTTGGCGAGCAGCAAAACCCCCGACGTTTCGCGGTCGAGGCGGTGCACCAACTCCAGAAACTTCGCCTCCGGGCGCGATTGGCGCAATTGCTCGATCACCCCGAACGCCACCCCGGAGCCGCCGTGAACGGCCACCCCGGCGGGCTTATCGATCACCAACAGGTGTGTATCTTCGTGAAGAATCTTGAATTCGGCCGCCGGGACCACGCGCGGGGCTTCGGCCTGCTGGGCGATCCGAAGTGGCGGAATGCGGACCAGATCACCAAGCTTCAGACGGTATTCCGCGTCAATACGGCCTTTGTTAACGCGCACCTCGCCGGAACGCAGGATGCGGTAAATATGGCTTTTGGGCACGCCCTTGGCCACGCGCATCAAGAAATTATCGATGCGCTGCCCTTCTGCGTCCTCGCCGATTTCAACATAGGCGACCGACTTGCCGTCGAGTGCATCGCCGAGTGAGCCACGTCCGGCCTGTTGAATGCGGCCATCAAATGGATGGCGTAACTCATTCATTTTCAATATAATTTTCTCGCTGGACAGTCGTTAAGGCGCCAGCAACAGCCGGTCGGAACGAAACAACAGGTATTGTACACAGCCACCGTTTCGATCCGGAACGCGCCGATCTCTCGCCCACTTGTGTTACAAAGCTAACCACGTGGCCGACTAATCGGCACGAAAGCAGCACGCACCGCTGTCCCACCGCGCAGGACGTGAACCAAAGATCACGTCGGCAACGTCGGCCAGCGTAGAACGAGCAGCTGGTAGAACAGAATTCAAAGGCGGGCGCCACATGGTCATCCATACGGCGCCCGCTTGGTGAAAGAAGCCCTTGCCGCACCAGATTGGTGCCGGCCGGCTGAACATCCGGTTACCGCGTTGCCATGGCGGTCCGGCGGCAAAACTCCAAAAAGCAGCACGCCGCCCGATTTGCCCCGCCGCGGGTTTCGTCCGGACAGGCCGTCCGTCAATTCGCTCTTTGTGGTCGCTTCACGCGACTCGCCGCCGCCGGCCCGCCTGCACATGCATCGGGCCCGCGGCACGAGTGACAGGACGCGCAACTGGACGCCAACCGCGTCCGCGGACTCCGCCCTGCCATCCATGATGACGCGTGGAATGCCCTCATTTCTTTCGCCCGTGCCCCGTCGCGCCTTTTTTGTTGGCCGACACCTCGGCAATTCGTTGACCACCCGCTCCGCCTTCGCGTGCTCCATGAAGCGCCGTGCTTGCACGGCATTGGAGTGAGGTTGCAATGAAACGCATGTTGTTCAATGCGACGCAGCAAGAAGAACTGCGCGTCGCCATTGTCGATGGTCAGAAACTGATCGACATCGACATCGAAACCGCCGGCCGCGAACAGCGCAAGGGCAATATCTACAAGGGTGTCATCACCCGCATCGAGCCGTCGCTGGAAGCGTGCTTCGTCAATTACGGCGAAGAGCGGCACGGTTTCCTGCCCTTCAAGGAAGTCGCCCGCGCCTATTTCAAGGATGGGGTGGACGTGCGCGGCGCGCGCATCCAGGACGCCCTGTCCGAAGGCCAGGAACTGATCGTCCAGGTTGAAAAGGAAGAACGCGGCAACAAGGGCGCAGCCCTGACCACGTTCATCTCGCTGGCCGGCCGCTACCTGGTGCTGATGCCCAACAACCCGCGCGGCGGCGGTGTGTCGCGCCGCATCGAGGGCGAAGACCGCCAGGAACTGCGCGAGACGATGGCGCAACTGCAAGTGCCGGACGGCATGAGCATCATCGCCCGCACCGCCGGCATCGGCCGCTCGGCTGAAGAGCTGCAGTGGGACTTGAACTACCTGATGCAGTTGTGGAAGGCCGTTGATGGCGCCGCCGTCGACAACAAGGCCCCGCTGTTGATCTATCTCGAATCCAGCCTGGTGATCCGCGCGATTCGCGATTACTTCCAGCCGGATATCGGTGAAATCCTGATCGATACGGACGACATCTACGATCAGGCCCGCGCTTTCATGAGCGTGGTGATGCCCGACAACATGAATCGGGTGAAGAAGTACCGCGACGACGTTCCTCTGTTCTCGCGCTTCCAGATCGAACACCAGATTGAATCGGCGTACTCGCGCATGGTCATGCTGCCCTCGGGTGGCGCCATCGTGATCGACCACACAGAGGCGCTGGTCGCCATTGATGTGAACTCGGCGCGTGCCACCAAGGGCGCCGATATCGAGGAAACCGCCGCGCGCACCAACCTTGAGGCCGCCGACGAAATCGCTCGCCAGCTCCGCCTGCGTGACTTGGGTGGTCTGATCGTGATCGACTTCATCGACATGGAGTCGAGCAAGGCCCAGAAGGACGTCGAAACGCGCCTGAAAGACGCGCTGCGCCACGACCGCGCCCGCGTGCAGATGGGCAAGATCAGCCGATTCGGCCTGATGGAGCTGTCGCGCCAGCGCCTGCGTCCGTCGCTGTCGGAAGGCTCGCACGTCACTTGCCCGCGCTGTAACGGCACGGGCCACATTCGCGATACCGAATCGTCTGCCCTGCAGGTGCTGCGCATCATCCAGGAAGAGGCGATGAAGGAAAACACCGCCGCGATCCACTGCCAAGTGCCGGTGGAAGTGGCTGCGTTCCTGCTCAACGAGAAGCGCCCGGACATCAACCTGATCGAGACGCGCTTCAAAGTCAACGTGCTGCTGATCCCGAACAAGCATCTGGAGACGCCGCACTACAAGCTGGAGCGCCTGCGCCACGACGATCCGCGCCTGGACGACGACAAGGCCAGCTACAAGATGGCCGAAGAGGCCGCCAAGGAACTGGAAGCCGACACCGCGTACAGCACCCGCAAGGAAGCTGCCAAGCCGCGCCAGGAAGCCGCCGTCAAGGGCATCACGCCGGACCAACCGGCGCCCGTGTCGGTGCCGCGTGCTGAGCGTCCGGCTCGTACTGAAGCTGCTCCGGCACCGCAGGCTCCGGCTCCGGTACCTGCCCAGGGTGGTTTTGTTTCGTGGCTGAAATCGCTGTTTGGCGCCAAACCGGCCGAGCCGGTGGTGGCCGCGCCCGTCGAAACGCCGAAGCAACGTGCGGAAGAAGGCAACCGCCAAGGCCGTGGCAATCGTCAGGACCGCGGCGGCCGTGGCCAGCGCGGCGAACGTGGTGAGCGCCAAGGTCAGGGCCAGAACGGCCGTGATGGCAACCGCCAGGGCCGTGAGCGCAACGAAGCCCGCGAAGGTCAGCAACAAGTCCAGCGCGAAGGCCAACGTGACGGTCAGCGCGGCAACCGCGATCGCAACCGTCAACCGGCCCAGGTCGAGGGCGGTGTTCGCGAGACGGCAGAAGCCCGTCAGCCGCAGCAAGGCCAGGAAGTGCGTGGCGAGGGCCAGAATCAGGGCCAAGGCCGCCGCGAACGCAATCAGGAACGTCGCGAGCGCCAGCCGCGTGAGGGCCGGGAAGCCCGCGAAGGTCGTGAACCGCGCGAGGCACGTGAAAACCGCGAGCCGCGCGAAAGCCGTGGCGAACGCGACCAACAAGCCAAGGAAGCCGCAGCCGTGGCCACCGAAGCTCTGGTCGACCAGACTTCCGCATCGCAAGTGCCGCAACCGCTGCTGGACACCGCGGCTCCGGCAGAAGGCTTCGTGGGCGAAGGCGTGACTCCGGGCGTGGAAGGCAACGGTGAAGGTGAAGAGCGCCGCCGCCGTGGCCGCCGTGGCCGCAACCGCTATCGCCGCGACCGCGAGGGCGCGGAAGGCGTCCGTGCGGAAGGTGAAGGCGAAAACGAAGGCGCTGAAAGCGCAGACGAAGCCGTCGCCGAAATGCATGCCGAGCCGGTACTGCCCGCGACCGTGACGGAACCGGTGCAGACGACGTCGTTCGCTCCGGTTGAGAACCCGGCTCCGGTGGTGCAAGAGCCGGTGCATGCTGCGGAAGCCGTGGCGCCTGTGTCGGCCCTGCCGCAAGTGCAGCCGACGGAGCCCGCGCTGGCAACGGCTACCGCAGCACCCGCCCCGGAAGCCACGGTGGCAGCACCTCAAGAAGCCATCGTGACGGCGTTTGCCGAAGTGCCGGCTCCGGTCAGCACGATTGCCCAGGCTTCGCCGTTGCCGATCGAGACCCTGCAGAGCGTGCTGGACAACGCCGGCATGACATGGGTCCACACTGACGGTCAGAAGCTGCGTGCTTCGCAGGAAGAAGCTGCGCGCACCGTTACGGCACCGCGTGTGCCGCGCGAGCGCAAACCGCTGCCGCCAGTTCAGCACGGCCCGATGGTGCTGGTCGAGACCAATCGCCCGGCGGGTGGTGCAGACCAGCAGTAAGCAGCACACCGGCGGGTAACCGCCGGGGCAAATACTTGAGGGCGGCTTCGGCCGCCCTTTTTCCTGTGTGCGATATGTCGAGTATGAAACCCCACCGCCCGCGCGGAACAGGGGCTGCGCTACACTCGAAGCTGTATCGGATGGAACCGTCCCCGCTTCGTGGATTGACGCACCGCACCACGCCATGACCGAAACCGTCATCCCCCTCTACGATCTGCGTGATGGTCAGCACCATCGCGCCACGGTACCCAGCGTGCCCAATGTGCTCATCCCGGCAGAGGGCAGGCTGACGGACACGCGCGGCCGCCGGCTGCACGATCTGCGCATCTCGGTGACGGACCGCTGCAACTTCCGCTGCGTCTATTGCATGCCGAAAGACGTGTTCGACAAGGACTACCGCTTCCTGAGGCATTCCGAGCTGCTCTCGTTCGAGGAGATCGAACGCATGGCGCGGCTGTTCATCGAGCACGGCGTCGAGAAGATCCGGCTAACCGGCGGCGAGCCCCTGCTGCGCAAGGACATCGAACGCCTGGTCGAAATGCTCGCGCGCCTGACCACAGCCGAAGGCAAGCCGCTGGACCTGACGCTCACGACCAATGGCGCTCTGCTCGCACGCAAGGCGCAGTCGCTCAAGGATGCTGGTCTCAGCCGCGTGACGGTCAGCCTTGACGGCATCGACGATGCGACTTTCCGCCGCATGAACGACGTCGATTTTGCGGTGGGCGAGGTGCTGCATGGCATTGAAGTAGCGCACAAGGTCGGCCTGGCACCGATCAAGGTCAACATGGTCGTCAAGAAAGGCGACAACGATGACCAGATCGTGCCGATGGCGCGCCACTTCCGTGGCAGCGGGATCATCGTCCGCTTTATCGAATACATGGACGTTGGCACGACCAACCACTGGGAAATGCGTTCTGTCGTGCCGTCGGCGGAGGTCATCGAGCGTCTGTCTGCCGAGTTTGCGATTGAGCCCGTGTCGGCCAACTACAGCGGCGAGACGGCCGAGCGCTGGCGCTACGTTGATGGCACAGGCGAGATCGGCGTGATTTCCAGCGTGACACAGGCGTTCTGCCACGATTGCACGCGCGCCCGGTTATCGACCGAAGGCAAGCTGTATCTGTGCCTGTTCGCCACAGAAGGCTTCGACCTGCGCGCGCTATTGCGCGGCGGCGCGACCGATCTTGAACTCTCCAATGCGATCCGCACGGTCTGGCAGGGCCGCACCGACCGCTACTCCGAACTGCGTGCCAGCGGCAAGGCCCAGCCGGTCGGCCGGCGCATCGAAATGTCCTACATCGGCGGCTGAATTCGCCAGCGTTCAACGACATGATTCCAACATCCGACATCACCGGCCTGATCCTGGCCGGCGGCCGGGGCAGCCGCATGGGCGGCGTCGACAAGGGCCTGCAGACGTTTCGCGGCGCGCCAATGGCGATGCACACATTGATGCGCCTGTCGCCGCAGGTAGGCCACATGCTGGTCAACGCCAATCGCAACCTCGCCGCGTACGAATCGTTTGGCGTGCCGGTGGTGGCGGATTCGGTGCCCAACTTTGCCGGCCCCTTGGCAGGCATCCTGGCCGGGCTGGAACAATGCCAGACGCGCTACCTGCTGACTGCGCCTTGCGATTCGCCGTTCGTGCCGACCGACCTCGCTGCCAAGCTCTCGCAGGCAATGGACGAGGCCAACGCGCGCATCGCCATGCCGGTGACAATGGAGCCGGATGCGCAAGGTCAACCGCGCCGGCAAGTGCAGCCGGTATTCTGTCTGATCGATACGTTGCTGGCCGACGACCTGATCGCCTATCTGCAAGGCGGCGGCCGCAAGATCGAAACCTGGACCGCGCGCCACGCGACGGTGGACGTGTTGTTTGACGACAGCACCGCCTTCGCCAACATCAACACGCTGGAAGAGCTGCACCATTTGGCCGAGCGCCGCTAGAGCGCCAACGCCATCCGATCCCTCATCGACGTCATGACCACCCTCGCCTCTGTCGTTTCGTGCCTGTCCGATTACGATCCGAACGCCCTGCCCGTCGCGCAAGCGCAAGCCATCATGCGCGACTTCGTCCAGCCGGTGACGGGCGTTGCCCGCGTGCCCATTCGCAGCGCGCTGGATCGCGTGCTGGCCGAAGACGTGCTGTCGTCCATCGACGTGCCGGCGCACGACAACTCGGCGATGGACGGTTTCGCCTTTGCCAGCGCGGAACTGGCCGGCGACGCAGGCGAAGTCTCATTGCGCGTGATCGGCACGGCGTACGCGGGCGTCGCCTTTGACGGCGTGCCCAGCGCAGGCGAGGCCGTGCGCGTGATGACAGGCGCCGTCATGCCGACGGGCTGCGATACGGTCATCCCGCAGGAATTCACGCAAGGCGATGCCAATACCGTCCGCTTTGCCCGCGATGCCGTGCGCGCCGGCGACAACCGTCGTCTGCGTGGTGAAGATCTCGCGCATGGCAGCGCCGCGCTGTCCGCCGGCCGTACGCTGCGCCCTGCCGATATCGGCCTGCTCGCCTCGCTCGGCATCGCCGAAGTCTCTGTGCGCCGCAAGCTGCGCGTGGCGTTCTTCTCGACCGGCGACGAGCTGCGCTCCATTGGTGAACCGCTCGACGCCGGCTGCGTGTACGACTCCAACCGCTACACGCTGCACGGCATGCTCTCGCGCCTGGGGGTGGAACTGCTCGACATGGGCGTCGTGCGCGATGACCCGGCGGCGCTCGAAGCCGCCTTCCGCACCGCCGCCGAAAATGCCGATGCGATCATCACGTCGGGCGGCGTCTCCGTCGGCGAAGCAGACTTCACCAAACAGATGATGGCCAAGCTCGGTGACGTGACGTTCTGGAAGATCGCCATGCGCCCGGGCCGGCCGATGGCGTTCGGGCGCATCGCGTCAAATGGCCGCAGCGCGTTCCTCTTTGGATTACCCGGAAACCCGGTGGCAGTGATGGTGACGTTCTATCACTTCGTGCGCGGCGCGCTGCTGCGCATGATGGGCGCCACCGACGCGGGCGCGCCGTTGGTGCCGGCCGTGAGCGCCGCCCCGATCCGCAAGCGCCCGGGCCGCACGGAATATCAGCGCGCGATCGCCGCCCTGAATGACAGGGGCCAGCTCGAAGTCCGCCTCACCGGCCAGCAAGGCTCGGGCGTGCTGCGTTCCATGAGCGAAGCAAACTGCTTCGTCGTGCTCGCCCACGAACAAGGCCAGGTCAACGCCGGCGACGCCGTGCAGGTCCTGCTGTTCGACGGCCTCGTCTGAGCGGCGTGGCGGCAGCGGCTCTTGCGCTGGCTGCAACACGGCATGCTGTCGGTTTTTTGCGTCACCTGCGGGCTGCGGGTATCGGCGCATCGGTCGATTCGCTACACTCTGCGCCAGTTTGATTGTTTCGGATTTGAGCTTGAGCACTGCCATGATGACCAAGGAGATTGCGTATCTTCACCCGGCCCACACCGCACGCGCGCTGGTGCTGGTGTATCTCTGTTTCTCGCTGCCGGTCGTAGGGCTGTTCTTCTTCGTCGGCTTCGTCCGCTACGGTGAACTGCCGACGATTGTTGTGCTCAGCGGCCTGATCCTCAATGCCTTGGTTGGTTTTGGTGCGCTGTGGCTGGCCTGCCATGCCTACAACTGGGTCGCCGAGCGCTTTGGCGGTATCGAGATCCTGTTGCGCGACGTGCCGGAAGAAGCCTGATTGCTTCTGCGCGGTTCAAGAAAAGGGGCGGAAATATCCGCCCCTTTTCTTTTGCTGATGCCAACGTTCTGCTGGGCGCTGCCTTATTCGGCCTCGGTTTCGTCGTCCTGGGGCACGGTGGTTTCCAACCCCAGCACGCTCTGCGCGGAATCGCTCGGCAGCGCCTCCACCGCCTTGAGCTTGCGGTTCATCTGGCGCGTCCGCACCTCGGCCTGCTCGATGTTGCTGACGGCCCGCTCCAGCGTTTTCTTCGTCGCGGCGAGCACGTCGCCAAATTTTCCGAATTCGCTCTTCACCGCGCCGAGCACCTGCCAGACTTCGCTGGACCGCTTTTCCAGCGCCAGCGTTCGGAAGCCCATCTGCAGGCTGTTGAGGATGGCCGTAAGCGTGGTCGGACCCGCCACCGTTACGCGGAACTTGCGCTGCAATTCGTCCGTCAGGCCCGGTCGGCGCAGCACTTCAGCGTAGAGACCCTCGGTCGGCAGGAAAAGGATGGCGAAGTCGGTCGTGGCCGGCGGCGCGATGTATTTCTCCTGGATGGTCTGCGCCTCTTTGCGCACTGCGACTTCCAGCTCGCGGCTCGCGCTCGCAGCGCCTTCGGCATCGGCACGTTCCTGTGCATCGAGCAGGCGTTCGTACTGCTCCTTCGGGAACTTGGCATCGATCGGCAGCCAGACCGTTGCATCGTGATCGGCATCGGTTTTGCCGGGCAGGCGTATGGCAAATTCCACGCGCGCGCCGGTGCCGTGCACGGTTTCGACGTTCTTGTCGTACTGCTCGGGCGTGAGCATCTGCTCCAGCAGCATCTCAAGCTGAACTTCGCCCCAGGTGCCGCGCGTCTTCACATTGGTCAGCACCTTCTTCAGGTCGCCCACACCCTGGGCCAGCGCCTGCATTTCGCCCAGACCGCGATGCACCTGTTCCAGCCGATCCGACACCAGCTTGAACGATTCGCCCAGCCGCTGCTCCAGCGTGGCGTGCAGCTTTTCGTCGACCGTGCGGCGCATCTCGTCGAGCTTGGTCGCGTTGTTCGCCTCGATGTCCTTGAGCTTCTGTTCCAGCGTGGCGCGCACCTCGGCCAGACGGCGCTCGTTGCCCTCACCCAATTGCGCGAGCTGCTGCTGCATCGTCTCGCCAAAGCGGCGCAGCGCGTTGCCCTGCTCGTCGCGTGCCTGCTGGGCTTGCTGCTGCAGGTTCTGGCGCACGGACTCAAGCTGCTGCGTGTTCGTCTCAGTCAGCTTGGTGAGCTGCTGCGCGAACGTGTCGATCTGGTTGTTCTGCAGCGTGGCGACACTGGTGAGCTGCGTGGCCAGCACCTGCTGGAATTGCCCCAGTTGTTGGGTGACGTCGCTGCGGCCGATGCGGGCCGTCTCGGCAATTTCGCCGCGCAGTTCTCGCTCGATGCGTTCATTACCGCGCGTGAGTTCCCGCATGAGCCCATCTTGCAGTGCCGCGAGCATCGGCGACATATCGTTTTCCGCCGGGCGAGACCCGCCGCGCCAGATCAACACACACAGCACAGCCACCACGGCCACGCCCAGCAACGTCAGTAAAGCCAGCCAGTCCATATCTGCGTTCGGTCAGGAGGACGCGCGCTGCGCCAGCGCATCCGGGTTCAACAAGTTGGGCGGTTGCCCTGCGTGCGGGCCGAAGCCGAGCGCAGCGATCAGGTTGTCGGCCGCCAGATTGGCCATGCCCAGGCGCGTGCCCAAGGTGGCACTGGCAATGTGCGGCGTGAGCGCAACGTGCTCGGCGTCCAGCAACGCCGGATGCACCTTCGGCTCGCCCTCGTACACATCTAGGCCGGCCGCGAAGATGCGCTTGTCCGCCAGCGCCTGCGCCAACGCGGCGTCATCCACGATGCCGCCGCGCGCGAGGTTGACCAGCGTAGCGGTAGGCTTCATCTGTGCCAGCTCAGCGGCGCCGATAGCATGGTGGCTTTCCTTGGAATACGGCAGCACCAGCACGAGGTGATCCGCCTGTTTCAGCAGCGCGTCCTTGCTGACGTACGTGGCGCGCGTCTCCTGTTCGACTTCGGGCGAAAGGCGGCTGCGGTTGTGATAGATCACGCGCATCGAGAAGCCGCTTGCACGCCGCGCCAGCGCCTGGCCAATGCGGCCCATGCCAAGAATGCCCAGCGTGCTGCCATACACCTCGGCCCCGAGGAAGGCATCGTAAGTCCAGCGCTTCCAATGCCCCTCACGTAGCCAGCGTTCGGATTCGGACACGCGGCGTGCGGCGGCCATCAGCAAGGCCCAGCCGAAATCGGCGGTGGTCTCGGTCAGGATGTCCGGCGTGTTGGTCGCCAGGATGCCTGCACGCGTCATCGCCGCGAGGTCAAAGTTGTTGTAGCCGACGGCCATGTTGCACACCGCACGCAGCGTCGGCACGCGGCTGATCAGATCAGCGTTGATCGTGTCGGCGGCATTGGACAGCAGGCCAACGCGGCCTTGCAGACGCTCGGCCAGCGCTTCGGGCGGATACGCGACGTCCGCCTGGTTGTCGATCACGTCGAAGGTCTCGCGCAAGCGCTCAAGCACCTCGGGAAACATCGCGCGGGTGACAAGGATTCCGGGTTTCATACGTTCAACACACGTTCGGTTAGCGGAAGAAGACGAAGGTCATCAGAACGAAAATCGGCACGAGAATGCACACGGACCACAGCATGTACCCAAAGAAGCTCGGCATCCGCAGGCCGCGACTTTCGGCGATGGCCTTGACCATCAGGTTGGGCGCGTTGCCGATGTAAGTGTTGGCGCCCATGAACACGGCCGCGGCGGAAATGGCGGCCAGCGTGGAGGCGCCCTCGCTCATCAGCATGCGCGCGTCGCCGCCGGCGGTATTGAAGAACACAAGATACGTCGGCGCATTGTCGAGGAACGAAGACAGCAACCCCGTGGCCCAGAAATACATCGCGTTGTTCGGCTGGCCCGCGCTGTCGTTGACGAGATGGACGATGCCCGCGAACGGGCCGTCCACGCCGGCCTTGAGCATGGCGATCACCGGCCCGATCGTGATGAAGATGCCGGCGAACAGCTTGGCGACTTCCAAGATGGGCTCCCAGTTGAACTCATTGCCGGCGCGTGCGCTTGTCGGGGTTAGCCACAGCGAAAGCAGCGCGATGGCCACCAACCCGATGTCACGCACCACGTTCTGCAACAGCACCTCGGTGCCCATCACGTAGAAGACGATGCCGGGCTTCCACAGCCCGCTCATCAGCACGAGTCCAAGAATGCCCGCCAGCAGCACAAAGTTGACGTTGCCCTCGAAGCGCAACGGGCCTGCATCATCCGGCGTGGCATCAGTGATGTTGGGCAGTTCTTCCTTGCCCGTGTGATAGAAGTAGCTGTCGATGACGAAGAAGATCGCCAGCAGCAGCACCCACATCGTCAACGTCTGGCGCCACAGATGTTGCGCGGTCCAGAAAAACTCGACGCCCTGCAAGAAGCCCAGGAACAGAGGCGGATCGCCCAGCGGCGTAAGCGCCCCACCGGCATTGGCCACCAGAAAGATGAAGAACACGACGACGTGTGCGCGATGCCGGCGTGCCTCGTTGGCGCGCAGCAAAGGCCGGATCAAAAGCATGGCTGCACCGGTGGTCCCCATGATGCTGGCCAGGGCCGTGCCAAGCGCGATCAAGCCCGTATTGAGCTTTGGCGTAGCGTGCAGGTTGCCGCGAATGCAGATACCGCCTGCAACAACGTACAAAGCGGCGATCAGCGCGATGAAGGGAATGTATTCAGCCAGGGCGGCATGATTGACGGAAGCGATGGCCGCGTCAGAGCCGAACACGATCCCGAACGGCACCAGAAGCGCCAAGGCCCACGCCGCCGCGATCTTGCCGTAATGGTCGTGCCATAGCTTGGGCACGACGAGCGGTGCAATGGCAATCGAGAGCAGGATGCCCGCAAACGGCACACCCCATAACAGATACAACTCAGCACCGCTCACTTCAGCGGCGCGCGCCAGGCCACAGACAAACAGGAAGACAAGGGGCCAGAGGCGTTTCACGTAGGCGTTCTCCTAATCGCGGGCGCACACCGCAAATGCGGCCGCGCCACACAAACAAAGACGCCAGTGTAAACGCCAGAGGTCTGTCGGCCCCCAAACATCCACAGAGGTTTGATGCAGCAAGGAGCCCCGAACGCTGTCTCAGGCAGCCATCACCACAATCACGTGCACGCGATACGGGCCGTGTGCGCCGAGCACGATGGTCTGCTCAATATCGCCCGTGCGCGATGGGCCGCTGATGACGTTGGTGGCGCGCGGCAGCTCGCCCCGCTCCGCACGCATCAGCGTATAGGCGTCTTCCAGATTGGCGACGATGCGCGACTGCGGCACCACGGCGATATGCGTCTCGGGCAGCAGCGCCGTGGAGGCGACGTTCTCCGGCCCCGACAGCAGCATTAGCGAGCCCGTCTCGGCAATCGCGCAGAAGCAACCCGTAATGCCAACGAGATCGCCGTGTTCCAGATCGGCTTGCGCCTCGCGCACGGGCGGACGGAATTCGATGTCGATGCCCGCGGCCGCCCAGTCCAGCGATTGCAAGGTGGTCCAGGCCACCGCCTGAGGCTTGAGGCTAAGGCCGGCCAGATAGCGAGCCACAGCGCCCGGCACGTCGGATAGCGCGTCCACCGTATCCAGCGTCGAGGCCATCTTCAGTGCCTGCTCAGCGAAATGCGCGGCGAGATCCTCAGGCATTGGCGGGCGCGGGCCGGCAGGATGGCGCGCGAGGTAGTCCGCCACGGCGTCGCGCTCACCCTGCGTCGGTTTCGCGGGACGATGCTGCGCATTGCGGATGCGCGCAAAGATGGCATCGCGTGCGCGGCTGGTGTCGAGCGGATCGACGGGGGTGTCCGGTTGTGATTCCATGGCGGCTCCGAAAGATCGGTCGATTATACGAGCCGCTTTCAGCACGATCCGCCTACGCCGTTGAAACTTATTCGGCGCGGGCGTGAGCCTTATTGCACACCAAACACTTGCTTCAGATACGTGAGGTAGGCCGGATCGTCGCACATGGTCTTCTCAGGCGCATCCGACAGTTTGGCCACCGGCTGGCCGTTGCAGCGGACCATCTTGATGACGATCTGCAGCGGCGTGTAGCCCAGGTCGTTTGTCAGATTGGTCCCCACGCCAAACGCCAGCTTGCATCGGCCGTGGAAGCGCTCATACAGGCCGATGACCTTGGGCATGTCGAGACTGTCGGAGAAGATCAGCGCCTTGGACTTCGGCTCGGCGCGCATGTCCTCGTAATGTTTGAGCATGCGCTCGCCCCACTCGAACGGATCGCCGGAATCGTGCCGAACGCCGTCGAAGAGCTTGCAGAAGAACATGTCGAAATCGCGCAGAAAGGCGTCAAAGCCGTAGGTATCCGACAGCGCGATACCGAGGTCGCCGCGATATTCCTTGGCCCAGGTTTCCAGCGCAAAGGTCTGGGAATCGCGCAGGCGCGGGCCGAGTGCCTGACAGGCCTGCAGGTATTCGTGCGCCATGGTGCCAAGCGGCGTCATGCCGTGCTTCATGGCGAAGTAGACGTTGCTGGTGCCCGCGTATTGGGCGCCGAGCTGCGCACGTGTCTCCAGCAGCACATGCTCGTGCCAGGTGTGTGAGAAGCGGCGGCGGGTGCCGTAGTCGGCAATGCGGCATTCTTCCAGGCCGGGGCGCTTGAGCGACGCCAGCTTGTCGGTCAGGCGGCGTTTGCCCTCCTCCCACTGCGGGTGCGTCTGCGTGCGGCTGAAGAACACCTCGTTGACGATGGCCAGGACCGGCACTTCAAACATGATCGTGTGCAGCCAGGGCCCCGCGATGACGATCTCGATCTGCCCGTCGTTGCTGGCAGCCGGGCGCACGTCGATGTACTTCTCGTTGAGATGGAACAGGCCGAGAAAATCGACGAAATCGCTCTTGATGAAGCGCATGCCGCGCAGGTAATCGAGCTCGGCATCGGTAAAGCGCAGGGTGCACAGGTGGCGGATTTCCGCGCGAATCTCGTCAATGAACGGCACCAGATCGACGCCCGCGTTACGGCACTTGAAGCGGTATTCAACGTGCGCACCGGGAAAGTGATGCAGCACCACCTGCATCATCGTGAATTTGTACAGATCGGTATCGAGCAGCGAGCGGATGATCATCGGACGGCGCCAAAAGCCATATGAACTGGCCGTCATGCTAACCGAAGCCACGCGGTACGCCTGCGGCACTCACACAAATCCCGGTCCACGGCCCGGAAAATGGCCGTTTTGAGGTTCCAACCGGACGGAAAACCCCTTGATTCCGCTATAATTTCCGGTTTCCGACCGGATTTTTGCACCATGGAAGCAGAACGCCTCAATGCCGTCCAGAACACGTTGGCCGACCTGAAGTCGCGCGCCGACGACCTTCGGAGGTATCTTTGACTACGACGTCAAATCTGAACGTCTAGTTGAAGTCGACAAGGAACTCGAGAACCCCGAGGTCTGGAACGATCCCAAACGCGCCCAGGAGCTGGGTCGCGAAAAGAAGTCGCTTGAAACCGTCGTACTGGCCCTGACCAAGCTCGACGAAGACCTCACCGGCGGCGCCGAGCTGTTCGAGCTGGCCCGCGAGGAGGGTGACGACGACACCATCGAAGCCATCGAGGCTGACACCGCGGGCATGCGCGCCATTGTCGAAGACATGGAATTCCGCCGCATGTTCTCCGGCCCGATGGACGCTGCCAACTGCTTCATCGACATCCAGGCCGGCGCCGGCGGCACCGAAGCGTGCGACTGGGCGTCGATGCTGCTGCGCCAGTACCTGAAGTACTGCGAGCGCAAGGGCTTCAAGACCGAAGTGCTGGAAGAGTCCGAAGGCGACGTAGCCGGCATCAAGAGCGCGTCGATCAAGGTCGAGGGCGAATACGCGTTTGGCTTCCTGCGCACCGAAACCGGCGTGCACCGCCTGGTGCGCAAGTCGCCGTTCGACTCTGCGGGTGGCCGCCATACGTCGTTCTCGTCGATCTTCGTGTATCCGGAAGTCGATGATTCGATCGAGATCGAGGTCAACCCGGCCGATCTGCGTGTCGACACGTATCGCGCTTCGGGCGCGGGCGGTCAGCACATCAACAAGACGGATTCGGCCGTGCGGATTACGCACATCCCGACCGGCATCGTCGTGCAATGCCAGAACGACCGCTCGCAGCACCGCAACCGCGCCGAAGCGATGACGATGCTGAAGTCGCGTCTGTACGAGCACGAGCTGCGCAAGCGTCAGGCTGCTGCTGACGCACAAGAAGCCGCGAAGACCGACGTGGGCTGGGGCCATCAGATCCGCTCTTACGTGCTGGACCAGAGCCGCATCAAGGATCTGCGCACGAACGTGGAAATCTCCAACACGCAGAAGGTGCTGGACGGCGACCTCGACCCGTTTATTCAGGCGAGCCTGAAACAGGGCGTCTGATCCAAGCCAAACCTGAGCGACTGCCATGTCCGACACGTCCCTGTTCATCCTGACCGGTGCCTCGCGCGGCCTGGGCGCCGCGCTGGCCCAGGCGCTGATGCAACCCGGTCGCCGCCTGATCTGCGTGGCACGCGGCGATAACGCCGAATTGCGCGCGCAGGCGGCAGCTGCCGGCGTGACGCTCGACTGGCACCAGGTCGACCTGTCCGACGCGCATGCCGCCGAGGCGTGGATGACCAAGACGCTTGCCGCCCTGCCCGCCTTTGCCAACGTGACGCTGGTGCTCAACGCCGGCGCGGTCGAGCCGATCGGCACCATCGACACGCTGCGTGCCGATACGCTGCTGCCGCACCTGCAGCTGAACCTGGCCGGCCCGATGGCGCTGACCGCTGCCCTGCTGCGAGGCACCGCCGACTGGAACGCGCAGCGCCGCGTGCTGGCGGTCTCGTCGGGCGCAGCACGCCGGCCGATCGCCGGTTGGGCAGCGTATTGCACGGGTAAGGCGGGGCTCGACATGTTTGTGCGCGCCATCAACGCCGATGGCGACGCCAGCGTGCGCGCCGTGGCGCTTGCCCCGGGCGTGATCGACACCGACATGCAACGCACCATCCGCGGCGCCGACTTTGCCGGCGTGCAGCGCTTCCGCGATCTGCACGCGCATGGCGAGCTGGTCTCGCCGCAAGACGCCGCTGCGCGCATCGCCGCCTACCTCGTCCGCCCCGACTTTGGCGCGACCGAGCTGGTCGACCTGCGCAACATCGCCTGAACCGACATCCCTCTCATCACCATCATGACCGAACAGAACAACCCGGCCGAATCGAATACCGCGGCCGCCGTGCCGGCGCAGGACGACAACAAGATCATCGCCGAGCGCCGCGAGAAGCTTGCCGAGATCCGCCAGCAAGGCGTCGCGTTTCCCAATGATTTCCGCCCGACGCACCATGCCGGTGATCTGCAAGCGAAATACCGCGAGTTGGAACAGGCTGCGTTCGAAGCCGAACCGGTGCAGGTGGCCATCGCCGGCCGCATGATGCTCAAGCGCGTGATGGGCAAGGCCAGCTTTGCCACTGTGCAGGACGCCACCGACCGCATCCAGTTCTACATCAGCCGCGACGCCGTGGGTGAAGATGTCTACGCCAGCTTCAAGAAGTGGGACCTGGGCGACATCGTGGCTGCGCGCGGCACGCTGATGAAGACGAAAACCGGCGAACTGTCGGTAGCTGTGACGGAACTGCGCCTGCTCTCGAAGAGCCTGCGTCCGCTGCCGGGCGACTACTACGGCCTGGCCGATCAGGAACAGAAGTATCGCCAGCGCTACGTCGATCTGATCGTCTCGAAGGAAACGCGCGACACGTTCCGCGCCCGCACCAAGGCCATGGCCTCGCTGCGCAACTTCATGGCCGGCAACGGTTTCATGGAAGTCGAGACGCCGATGCTGCATCCGATCCCGGGCGGCGCGGCAGCCAAGCCATTCATCACGCACCACAATGCGCTGGACATGCAGATGTTCCTGCGCATCGCACCGGAGCTGTACCTCAAGCGCCTGATCGTGGGCGGTTTCGAGCGTGTGTACGAGATCAACCGCAACTTCCGTAACGAGGGCGTGTCTCCGCGACACAACCCCGAGTTCACGATGATGGAGTTCTACGCGGCCTACACGGACTACCGCTGGCTGATGGACTTCACCGAGCAACTGATCCGCCAGGCCGCCATCGACGCCTCGGGCACCGCCACGCTCACCTATCAAGGCCGCGAGCTGGATCTTGCCAAGCCGTTCCATCGCCTGACCATCTGCCAAGCGATCCAGAAGTACGCGCCGCAATACACCGACGCGCAACTTGCCGATGTCGACTTCCTGCGCGCCGAGCTGAAGAAGTTCAAGATCGACACGAACGCGCCGCAATTCCTGAACGCCGGCGTTGGCACGCTGCAGCTCGTGCTGTTTGAAGAAACCGCCGAATCGCAACTGTGGGAGCCGACGTTCATCATCGACTACCCGGTCGAAGTGTCGCCGCTGGCACGGGGCTCCGACACGCTGCCCGGCATCACCGAGCGCTTCGAGCTGTTCATCACCGGCCGCGAAATCGCCAACGGCTTCTCCGAACTGAATGACCCGGAAGACCAAGCCGAGCGCTTCCGCAAGCAGGTCGAACAGAAGGACGCCGGCGACGAGGAAGCCATGTTCTATGACGCCGACTACATCCGCGCATTGGAATACGGCATGCCTCCGACCGGCGGCTGCGGCATTGGCATCGACCGCCTGGTGATGCTGCTCACCGACAGCCCGAACATCCGCGACGTGATCCTTTTCCCGCACCTGCGCCGCGAAGACTGATCGGCTCGGACGATCGCCTTGGAAAAACGCCCTTTCAGGGCGTTTTTTATTGCCCGCGCCTGCGCAAAACGCGCGCCCACCCCGCTATTTGTAACATCGTTGCGCTTCAACACTGTGTATCAAATTCCGCCAAGCACCTGATTTTTAAGGGAAAAGTCTGAGTACAGATGCTTACAAATTAAAACGGCATCCGTTTGGGCGATGGACCACACTGTGATCATCGAAGGGCCGAACAACGAACCAATCACGGGCCGCAGGAGAACGAAGATGACGAACAAGATCCAACCGAACCAAGGTCAACAATACGGTGGCACCTCGCCGGGTCAGGTGCCGTCGTCGTCACGACGCATGCATCCGCTGATGACCACGGCGGCTGTGGCCGTGATCATCGCAAGCCTGACCGCTGTGGCCGCCATCACCGGCGTGCTGCCGACATCGAAGGCTACGCAGGGCAGCACCGACCCGAATGTGGCTGCGCAATCTGGAGCCGCCATGCCGGGCGCTTCGGCCCCGATGGCGTTGGCCGCACCGGGCCAGACGACGCAGCCGAATCAGGCCGCTCCGTATCCGGCACAGAACGTTGCGCCTGCTCCGGCGCGAGCCCGTGAACCGTCGTACGCTGAACGCGCGCCGTCCACCAACCCCAGCTACGCGCAAACACAGCCGCGCCAGTCGGCCAGCCCCTATGCCGGCCATGTGACGTCGGTCACGCCGATCACAACGCAAGGCAAGGAAACAGGCCTCGGCATGATCGGTGGCGCGGTGGTGGGCGGGCTGCTGGGTAACCAGATTGGCCGCGGCAATGGCCGTACGCTTGCGACGGTCGGCGGCGCGGTGGCAGGCGGTTACGGTGGCCATGTGGCGGAGAACTACTACAGCCGCGACACCCAATACCGTGTGAACGTGCGCATGGACAACGGTACGAACCGCAGCTTCACGTACAAGGCTGCACCGGGCTTCCAGGCAGGCGAACGCGTCCATATCGAGAACGGTACGCTGGTGGCTGGCTAATCCGCCGTCGCCTTCGACCCAAAAGAAAAACCGGCCCTCGGGCCGGTTTTTTCATGCGTACGCGTTGGAGGCTACGCGTTTATTCCGCTTCGTCGATCCACGCCTGCTGGATGGCTTCGAGAAACTTCTCGCCGCCACGCTTGTGGTCGTCGTCAAAGCCTTCCAGCGTGACAACCTTGTTATGCAGGTCAACAAAGTTCAGCCGCGTCGGATCGACGTCAGGGTACTTGTCGTACAGCGCTTCCGCGATCTGCTGGATGTCGTTCCATTTCATGATGGGCTCCCTCCTCCGCTGGCCGCTTGGCTCAGTGGTTTTCCTTGGCGTGGTTGATCGTGTACTTCGGGATCTCGACGGTCAGGTCCGTATCCGCCACTTTGGCTTGGCAGGACAGGCGCGAGTTCGGCTCCAGGCCCCAGGCCTTGTCAAGCAGATCCTCTTCCTTCTCGGTCGCCTCTTCCAGCGAATTGAAACCCTCTCGCACGATCACGTGACAGGTCGTGCAGGCGCACGACTTCTCGCATGCGTGCTCGATCTCGATGTCGGCGCCCAACAGCGCGTCGCAGATGGTCGTGCCGGGCTTGGCTTCGATCACGGCCCCTTCCGGGCAGTATTCGACGTGAGGAAGAACGACGATGTGTGGCATGAAAAAACTCGATCGATAAGGGTGTTTTAGGGGATGCGATCGGCGATCAGCCGAGCTCCTCGATACGTTTGCCGGCGAGCGCCTTGCGAATGCCGCGGTCCATGCGGCGCGCAGCGAATTCGTCAGTGCCATGCGACAGGGCATCCACGGCGTCCTTGATGGCGCGGTGGTCTTCGCCCTGCATGGTGGTGCGCAGCGTGGCAATTTCGGTGTCGATGGCGGCGCGCTCTTCGGGCGACAGCAGATCGCCATCGGCCGCCAGCGCCTGCGACAGCGCCTCGAGCAAACGCTCGCCCTCAACGCGCTCTTCGGCCAGCGCACGACGGCGCATGTCGTCTTCGGCAGATTGGAAACCTTCCTGCAGCATGCGGGCGACGTCGTCATCGGCCAGACCGTACGACGGCTTCACCGCTATCGACGCTTCCACGCCCGACACCGTCTCGCGTGCCGACACCGACAGCAAACCGTCAGCATCCACCTGATACGTCACGCGAATACGCGCGGCACCGGCCACCATTGCCGGGATGCCGCGCAACTCGAAACGCGCCAGCGAACGGCAATCGCTCGCCAGTTCGCGCTCGCCTTGCAGCACATGGATGGCCATGGCCGTCTGACCGTCCTTGAACGTGGTGAATTCCTGTGCGCGCGCGACGGGAATCGTGCTGTTGCGCGGGATGATCTTCTCGACAAGGCCGCCCATCGTCTCAACGCCCAGAGACAGCGGAATCACGTCGAGCAGCAGCCAGTCTTCGCCCGGCGCACGGTTACCGGCCAGCAGGTTGGCCTGCATGGCCGCACCAATGGCGACCACCTGGTCGGGATCGAGGTTCGTGAGCGGCGTCTGGCCAAACAATTGGCCGACGGCACGGCGGATGATCGGCATGCGTGTCGCACCCCCGACCAGCACCACGCCCTTGACCTCTTCGACCGTCACGCCCGCATCGCGCAGCGCACGGCGCACCGGCGACAGCGTCTTCTGCACGAGGTTGGCGGTCAGGTCGGCAAAGGCCTCTGCAGTCAGCACGAGGTGCACGGTCTCGCCGGTGGAGAGCATCGCGTCAATCTCGGTGCTGTCGGCGGTGGAGAGCCACTCCTTGGCAGCGCGTGCCTTGTTCAGCAGCAGGCGCGTGTCTTCGGCAGACAGCGGTTGCAGACCGGCTTGCTCGACGATCCAGCAGACGATGCGCTGGTCGAAATCGTCCCCGCCGAGCGCGGAGTCGCCACCCGTCGACATCACCTCGAACACGCCCTTGGTGAGCTTGAGCACGGAGATGTCGAACGTGCCGCCACCGAGATCGTAGACCGCGTAGATGCCTTCGGAGCCATTGTCCAGGCCATAGGCGATGGCCGCGGCGGTCGGTTCGTTCAGCAGGCGCAGTACGTTCAGGCCGGCCAGCTTGGCGGCGTCCTTGGTAGCTTGGCGCTGCGCATCGTCAAAGTACGCGGGTACGGTGATGACGGCGCCGACGAGCTCGTCGCCGAGCGTGTCTTCGGCGCGCTGGCGCAGCGTGGCGAGAATCTCCGCCGACACTTCCACCGGGCTCTTCACGCCGGCCACGGTCTTCAACTGCACCATGCCGGGCGCGTCGACAAAGTCGTACGGCGTATTCTCGATGTGGGCGACATCCTTCAGGCCGCGCCCCATGAAACGTTTGACCGAGATGATGGTGTTCTTCGGGTCACGCACGGCTTCGGCCTGAGCCTTATAGCCAATATGCGCACCGCCCGTGGCCAGATAGCGCACCACGGAGGGCAGCAGCGGGCGGCCCTGATCATCGGGCAGCACTTCCGGCACGCTGCTGCGCACCGAAGCCACCAGCGAGTTGGTCGTGCCCAGGTCGATGCCCACCGCCAGACGGCGCTGGTGAGGTGCGGGCGATTCGCCAGGTTCGGAAATCTGCAGTAAAGCCATGGGGATGTCTCGATTGCGCGAATGGGCTGCCTGCCGAGGCAAACCCAACATTGTCGCAAATTCTGGGTTCTAGTCTTCCAGCCGGTCGATGGCCTCGGCGGTATCGCGTTCGATCTTTTCGATGAACATCAATTGGCGCACGGCATCCGCCGCGGCTGCGGTGTTGCCCTCGCCATTGAGCAGGCCGGCCAGCGCCTGATAACGCGCGCGTTTTTCCTTGCGCAGCATGCCAAGCAGATCGTCCAGCGCATCGACGTTGCGCTCCACCTTGGCGTCGCCCAGCGCTTCGCGCCATTCCATTTGCTGCATCAGGAACGCGGGCGGCATAGCCGTGTTGTTTTCGGCCTGCACATCGACACCACGCAGGTGCAGCAGATACGTCGCCCGTTTGAGCGGGTCACGCAGCGTCTGATATGCCTCATTGGCGCGCGTGGCCCATTGCATGGCGACGCGGCGTTCGGCGTCACCCGCGTGGGCATAGCGATCGGGATGCGCCTGCGACTGCACGGTGCGATACGCGGCGTTCAGCGCATCGTCGTCGACCTCGAAGTGCTCGGGCAGACCGAAGAGGGAAAAATGCGTCGTGTTCGCTGACAAGCCGGAATTCATGAATAAAAAAAGCGGCAGCGCCGCCTCGTGATCCTCATTCGACCGGTTCACCCCGATCGCACTTCAGGCACTCCACAACCACGCCGATCTTGCTGGCGCGCCCGGCTTCGGTTTCTGTCCAGGGCCGCAACTGCCAAGGCGGATCGTGGCGCATGTGCTGCCCGTGTCCGCAAGCGAGACGGGCGACCCAGTGGCCCTCCTCGTCCCGCTCGAAACCGACAATCGCCTGCTTCAATGTGCCCCGCTCAAACGCGGAACGACTCGCCGCAGCCGCACTCGTCCTTCACGTTCGGGTTGTTGAAGCGGAACCCTTCGTTCAGGCCCTCGCGTGCATAGTCCAGCTCGGTGCCGTCGATGTACGGAAGGCTCTTCGGATCGACGATCACCTTGACGCCGTTGGATTCGAAGACCTGGTCTTCGGCGGCGATGTCATCCGCATATTCGAGCTTGTATGCCAAACCCGAACAGCCCGTGGTCTTCACGCCCACGCGCAGGCCCACGCCCTTGCCGCGGCGGGTAAGGTAGCGGGAAACGTGCTGCGCGGCCTTGTCGGTCAGGGTGATCATGCTGCGTCCTTTCTATCCAAACGGGCTCAAGCAGCCTTCTGCTCGGCCGAACCGTGCTTTTCCTTGTAGTCGGCCACAGCCGCCTTGATGGCGTCTTCGGCCAGGATCGAGCAGTGGATCTTCACCGGCGGCAAGGCCAGCTCTTCAGCGATGGCCGTGTTGCGGATCTCCAGCGCTTGGTCCAGCGTCTTGCCCTTCACCCACTCTGTCACCAGCGACGACGAAGCGATGGCCGAACCGCAGCCATAGGTCTTGAACTTTGCGTCTTCAATCACGCCCTGCTCGTTGACCTTGATCTGCAGCTTCATCACGTCGCCGCAAGCCGGCGCGCCCACCATGCCGGTGCCGACCGTGTCGTCGCCCTTCTCGAACGAACCGACGTTGCGGGGGTTTTCGTAATGGTCCAGAACTTGGTTGCTGTAAGACATTTCACACCTCTTTCAATCGTTGGCTGGCGCGGGGGCGCCCATTTTTCGTCAAACGCCGCGCTCAGTGCGCCGCCCATTGAATGCTGTTCAGATCCACGCCGTCCTTGTACATCTCCCACAGCGGAGACAGGTCGCGCAGCTTGCCGATCTTGTTCTTGAGCAGTTCGACCACGTAGTCCACTTCTTCTTCCGTGGTGAAACGGCCAACCGTGAAGCGGATCGAGCTGTGCGCCAGTTCGTCGTTGCGGCCCAGGGCGCGCAGCACATACGACGGCTCCAGCGATGCCGACGTACAGGCCGAGCCCGACGACACGGCGACATCCTTGATCGCCATGATCAGCGACTCGCCTTCGACAAAGTTGAAGCTGATGTTGAGGTTGTGCGGTACACGGGCTTCCATGTCGCCGTTCACGTACACCTCTTCCATCGTGTTCAGGCCGCGATACAGGCGATCACGCAGCATGCGGATGCGCTCGTTCTCGGTCGCCATTTCTTCCTTGGCGATGCGGAAGGCCTCGCCCATGCCGACGATCTGGTGCGTGGCCAGCGTGCCCGAACGCATGCCGCGCTCGTGGCCACCACCGTGCATCTGCGCTTCGATGCGGATACGCGGCTTGCGGCGCACGTACAGGGCACCGATGCCCTTCGGCCCATACGTCTTATGCGCCGAGAACGACATCAGGTCGACCTTCAGTTTCTGCAGGTCGATGCCCACCTTGCCCGTCGCCTGCGCGGCATCGACGTGGAAGATCACGCCTTTCTCGCGGCAGATCTCGCCAAGCTGCTCGATGTCCTGAATGACGCCGATTTCGTTGTTCACCATCATCACCGACGCAAGAATGGTGTCGGGACGAATGGCTTGCTTGAAGACTTCGATATCGATCAGGCCGTTGTCCTTCACGTCCAGATACGTCACTTCGAAACCCTGGCGCTCCAGCTCACGCGTCGTGTCCAGCACAGCCTTGTGCTCGGTCTTCACGGTGATGATGTGCTTGCCCTTGCTGCTGTAGAAGTTGGCAGCGCCCTTGATGGCGAGGTTGTCGGACTCGGTAGCACCGGACGTCCAGACGATTTCGCGCGGGTCGGCGTTCACCAGCGCTGCAACCTGCTCGCGCGCGGTCTCGACGGCCTTCTCTGCTTCCCACCCAAACGGGTGGCTGCGCGAAGCAGGATTGCCGAAGCTCTCGCGCAGGTACGGGATCATCTTGTCGACCACGCGCGGATCCACCGGCGTCGTCGCGGAATAGTCCATGTAGATGGGAAGTTGCGGGGTGCTCATATCTTGTCTGCCTTGTGTGGGGGGCGATGTTCTTGTGTGGGCTCGCGTCGTGGCCAGCCTCACGCCGACGCAATCACGACTGCGCCAGGCTGAAAACGGAGTTGACCAGCGGCGCTCGCTTGACCGGCTCTGCGGCCACCGACGTGGCGGCGGGCGTATCGACCGCGCGTGCGCGTGTCGGCGCACGTTCGCGGCGCGCCGGACGTGCTTCGCGCATATCCTGAATCACTTCCGGCTGACGTTCGCGTTGCTGATCGACCAAGTTCTGCAGCGACACCGAATCGAGATACTCGACCATCTTCTGATTGAGCGTGGCCCACAGGTCGTGTGTCATGCAGCGGCCCGTGTGACCGCCGACATGCTCTTCGCCGCCGCAGTTGCCCTTTCCGCCACACTGGGTGGCGTCCAGCGGCTCGTCCACGGCGATGATGATGTCGGCAACGGTCACGTCGCCGGCACGGCGCGCGAGGCTGTAGCCGCCGCCCGGCCCGCGCACACTTTCCACGATTTCGTGGCGGCGCAGTTTGCCGAACAGCTGCTCCAGATACGACAGCGAAATCTTCTGACGCTGGCTGATGCCAGCCAGCGTGACCGGACCCTGCTCTTGGCGCAGCGCCAAGTCAATCATGGCGGTGACCGCGAAGCGGCCTTTGGTGGTCAATCTCATGGCGTCGGGGAAATACCTGATCGTTTTGCTCAAGTATAAAGGAACCCGACAAAATCGGTCAACTAAGGCGTCGGGGGATTCCGCGTCGCAGCAAGGGGATTTGCGGCGCCCAAAAAACGGGGTGACCACGCGGCAGGCCGTATTGTGGACTAAAACAATCAACCACGTTCGATAGGGCTATCACGCCACTCCCGCAACGCAACTGGCGCGCAAAGCGCGCAGGCGGCGTCACTACGGGTTTTTCCTTATGCGGTGTAAAGCGCAATTCTGTTGACTTCTGTTACGCGGTAGCCGAGACTGTCAGATACGCAAACGTTTGCGAAGAGCGAGGCGCGATTGCCCTTAGGAATGCCTTACGGCATGAAGCGGCAACGACGCCCGCATCCACCCGCCCCAGACAGGCCTCTTCCTGGAGGAGACACCATGGATATCCGCCGTCGCCGCGCCCTGAAAATTGGCGTGGGCTCTGCCGTAGCTGCTGCTCTGCCGTTCCCGTTTTCGCTGGCGTACGCCGCCAACCAGCCGCCCAAAGTGGCACTGGTGATGAAGTCGCTCGCCAATGAGTTCTTCCTGACCATGGAGAACGGCGCCCGTAAGCATCAGAAGGACCATGCGTCGGAGTACTCGCTGCTGACCAACGGCATTCGCGACGAAACCGACACGGCCGGGCAGATCCGCCTGGTCGAGCAGATGATCGTCGCGCGTGTGGATGCGCTGGTGCTGGCGCCGGCCGACTCCAAGGCATTGGTGCCGGTGGTCAAGAAGGCCGTGGACGCGGGCATTCTCGTCATCAACATCGACAACCGGCTGGACCCGGCGGCGCTCAAGGAGAAAGGGCTGAACGTGCCTTTCGTGGGGCCGGACAACCGCAAAGGTGCGCGACTCGTGGGCGACTTCGTTGCCAAGTCGCTCAAGCCCGGCGATGCCGTGGGCATCATCGAAGGCATTCCGACCACCACGAACGCGCAGCAGCGCACCGCCGGCTTCAAGGACGCGGCCGAAGCCGCCAAGCTGAAGATCGCAGGCGTGCAATCGGGCGAATGGGAAATCGACAAGGGCAACAAGGTGGCGGCCGCCATGCTGCGCTCCGAGCCTGACCTGAAGGCGCTGCTGTGCGGCAACGACAACATGGCCATCGGCGCCGTATCGGCGGTGCGCGCAGCGGGCAAGCTGGGCAAGGTGATGATTGGCGGCTATGACAACATCGAAGCCATCAAGGCCATGCTGGCTGACGGACGCGTCGCTGCCACTGCGGATCAGCACGCCGATCAGCAAGCCGTCTACGGCATCGAGACGGCCCTGAAGGCGCTGGCCGCCAAGACGCCGCAGGCGAAGCTGTCGGGTGTCGTCGAGACACCAGTCAACCTCGTCACGCGCACGTAACGCCACAGACCGGCAAGCCGCCGCCAGCCATGTCTGCCGCTTACGAACCGCGCCCGCCGCTGCTGCGCGTCTCCGCCGTCAGCAAGCACTACGCTGCACCCGTGCTACGAGATATCGATCTCGACGTGCACGCGGGCGAGGTGCTTGCACTCACGGGGGAGAACGGCGCCGGCAAGAGCACGCTCTCCAAGATCCTCTGCGGGCTGGAGACGGCGACCTCGGGTTCGATGACGCTGGGCGGCACACTGTACGCACCCGATTCGCGCAGCGCTGCCGAAGCGCTGGGCGTGCGCATGGTGCTGCAGGAGCTGAGCATGGTGCCGACGCTGACGGTGGCCGAGAACCTGTTCCTCGGCGAACTGCCCCGGCGGCTGGGTTTTGTGGATCGTTCTGCCCTGCATCATCGGGCCGAACAGGCGCTTGCACGCGTGGGGCTGGACCTCGATCCCTGGACGCCCGTACACACGCTCGGCATCGGCCACCGGCAGATGATCGAAATTGCCCGCGCGCTGGCCAGCGCATGCCGGGTGCTGATCCTCGACGAGCCGACGGCAATGCTGAGCGCGCACGAGAGCGCCACGCTGTTCGAGCGCATCGACGCGCTGCGCCGCGAAGGCGTGGCGATCGTCTATATCTCCCACCGCCTGGACGAACTGGCGCGCATTGCCGATCGCATCGTCGTGCTGCGTGACGGCAAGCTGGTCACCGACGCACCGGCGGCCACGGTCACGCAGGATGCGCTGATCCAGGCGATGGTCGGCCGCGAGGTGGGCGCTTCTTCGGAAGCGCAACGGGCCGCGCGTGCGCCGTGGCTTGGCGACGGCTCACCTGCGCTGCGGGTGACCGGCCTGACGCGTGCGCCGGCCGTGCGCGACGTGAGCTTCGACGTGGCGCCAGGAGAGATCTTCGGCATCGCCGGCCTAGTCGGTGCGGGCCGCACGGAATTGCTGCGGCTGATCTTCGGGGCGGACCGCGCGGATGCAGGCACCGTCGAAGTCGGTACGCCGCTGGCGCCTGCGCGCATCCGCTCGCCTGGCGACGCAGTGCGTCACGGCATCAGCTTGCTCACTGAAGACCGCAAGGACGAAGGCCTGATGCTGAGCCTGCCCATCGCGACCAACATCGCGCTGGGCAACATGCCAAGCGTCACGAAGCGCGGCTGGCTGCAACCTGCGCGCGAGCGTGCGCTGGCGCAGCGACACATCGGCGCATTGCGCGTCCGTTGCGCTGGGCCTGAGCAACCGGTGGGTGAACTTTCGGGCGGCAATCAGCAGAAGGTGGCGATTGCGCGCTGGCTGGAGCGCGACACCCCCGTGCTGCTATTCGATGAACCCACGCGAGGCGTGGATGTCGGCGCCAAGTTCGACATCTATACGCTGCTCGACGCGCTGGCCGCGCGAGGCAAGGCGCTCGTCGTGGTGTCGAGCGATCTGCGCGAACTCATGCAACTGTGCGACCGCATTGGCGTCATGCGCGCCGGGCGGCTGACACAAATCTTCCAACGCGACGGCTGGAGCCAGGATGCCCTGCTCGCCGCCGCTTTCGGTGAATCGGGAGACTCCGACTCACGTGCTCCTCAATCGCCCTCGGAGACCGCAGATGCGCTCTGATTCCACCCTGCCCCCCACGCCGCCCGCAGCGGCTGCCGGCACGCGCGCAGCGCTGGGCATGTCGCTTGGGACCATCGGCGGGTTGCTCGCTGCGCTGATCGCCATGCTGGTGCTGTTCGGCACGCTGTCACCGACGTTCTTCTCGCTGCCCACGTTCACCACCATCGCCAACGAGATCCCCGACCTGCTGGTGATGGCGGTGGGCATGACCTTCATCCTGATGATCGGCGGGATCGATCTGTCGGTGGGCTCGGTGCTGGCGCTGGCGGCTTCGGTACTGTCTGTTGCCATGACCCAGTTCGGCTGGGGCTTGTTGCCGGCCGCGTTGGCGGGCGTAGTGCTGGCCACGGCGGCCGGCATGTTGACCGGGGCGGTCACCGTGCATTGGGGTATCCCGTCGTTCATCGTGTCACTGGGCGTGTTGGAGATGGCGCGCGGCCTCGCCTACAGCCTCACCGATTCGCGCACGGTGTACATCGGCAGCGCAGTCGACTGGCTGGCCAATCCCATCGCACTGGGCATTGCGCCATCTTTCCTGATTGCGATTGTCATCACGATCGTTGGCCAGATCGTGCTGGTGCGCACGGTGTTCGGCCGCTACCTGGTGGCTATCGGCACCAATGAAGAAGCCGTACGGCTGGCGGGCGTGAATCCGCACCCCTACAAGATTGCGGTGTTCGCGTTGATGGGGTTGCTCTCGGGCCTGGCCGCGCTGTTCCAGGTGTCGCGCCTGGAAGCGGCTGATCCGAACGCCGGGGTGGGCATGGAACTGCAAGTGATCGCGGCCGTGGTGATCGGCGGCACGAGCCTGATGGGCGGGCGCGGTTCGGTCGTGCGCACGCTGTTTGGCGTGCTGATCATCTCGGTGCTCGAATCGGGCCTTGCGCAGATCGGCGCATCGGAGCCCACCAAACGAATCATCACGGGCGCGGTCATCGTCGCGGCCGTGGTCATGGATACCTATCGCAGCAAGCGCAACCGCAGCAAGCAACATTGAGAGACAGAGGAGATCGTCATGGCAACCATCAAGGACGTGGCCGCACTGGCCGGAGTTTCGTTCACCACCGTCTCGCACGTCATCAACAACACAAGACCGGTCAACGCCGAGACACGCAAGCGCGTGGAAGAAGCCATTCGCGCCACGCGCTATGTGCCCAGCGCCGTGGCGCGCTCGCTCAAGCATCGCACTACACGCACCATCGGTGTGCTCGTACCCACCGCCACCAACCCGTACTTTGCGGAGTTGGCACGCGGCATTGAAGACGTGTGCGCTGCCGCCGGCTACAGCGTCATCCTCTGCAACTCCGACGACGACCCCCGCAAGCAGCGCGACTACCTGCGCGTGCTGATGGAAAAACGTGTCGACGGCATCATCGTCAGCAGTGCCGGGCCGGACACGGCATTGGTGGAAGCGCTTGGTGAATCCGCCCTGCCCATCGTGATGGTCGACCGCCCGACCGAAGGCATCCAGGCCGATCAGGTGCAGGTCGATCACGAAGAAGGCGCGTACATGGCGACCAAACATCTGCTGGACCTCGGCCACCGCCGCATCGCCTGCATCAGTGGGCCGTCGTCACTGAGCGTGACGGCAGAGCGCCTGGCCGGTTTCCACCGCGCTCTGCGCGAAGCCGGCGTGCCGGAAGCGTCCGCCCGCATTGCCGAAGGCGATTTCACCAGCCCCGGCGGCTATCGCGCCGCGCGCCAGTTGCTGACCGAAGGAGAGATGCCCACGGCCATCTTCGCCGGCAATGACCTGATGGGCATCGGCGCGCTGCGCGCTGCGGCCGAGCTGGGCATTCCCGTCCCGAAGGCGCTGTCCGTGATGGGCTTTGACGACATCGAACTGAGCCGCTACGTCTATCCGGCCCTGTCCACCGTTGGCCAATCGATCCGCCAGTTGGGCGAGACCACCGCGCAGACGCTGCTTGAACACCTCGGCGACAACGCCTTGCGCCACCCCGTGGAAGAGCCGCGTGCGCGCCGCATCGTGCTGCCGCCGCGCCTGTCTTTGCGCGAATCGACCGCCGAACCCGAGCGCCCGGCCCGCGCCGCCTGAGCCCGCATTCCTTTCACGCTTTCAACGTCGTCCCGCCATGGTGGCCAAGCGCCCTTCCGCCTCTTCTGCGCACCCCGCTGCCGACGTATTGATCGTCGGCAGCTTGAATATGGATCTCGTGATCCGCACGCCACGCTTGCCGCGGCCCGGGCAAACGGTTGCTGCCCCTGCGCTGGAAACCATCCCGGGCGGCAAGGGCGCCAACCAGGCCGTAGCAGCCGCGCGTCTGGGCGCCCGTGTCGCCATGCTCGGCTGCGTGGGCGACGACGCTTACGGGACGGCGTTACGCGACGGCCTGCGCCGCGAAGGCGTGGACACGTCGATGGTGTCGGTGCACGCCGGGGCGGCCACCGGCATCGCCTGCGTGACCGTGGCCAACAGCGGCCAGAACACCATCGTCATCGTGGCCGGCGCCAACGAATTGCTGACGCCAACGATGATCGAAGCGCAGCGTGCCGCGTTCGAACGCGCGCGCGTGATCGTCTGTCAGTTGGAATCTCCGCCCGATGCGGTGGAATGCGCGCTCAAACTGGGCCAGCGGCTTGGCAAAACGGTCATCCTGAACCCGGCACCCGCCCTCGGCCCACTGCCCACGCCATGGATCGCCGCCTGCGATTACCTGATCCCGAACGAGACCGAAGCCGCGCTGCTGACAGCGCGGACTGTCGATTCGCCCGAAGCTGCGCTGGATGCCGCTGCTGATCTCCATGCGCAAGGTGCGCGGCACGTGATTGTCACGCTGGGTGCGCGCGGCGTTGCCTACGTGGATGCCCATTCGCGCGTGCTGATGGCGGCCCCCACCGCGCACGCCATCGATACCACCGCTGCCGGCGATACGTTTGTCGGCGCGCTGGCCGCGGCGCTGGCAGAGGGTGCGATGCCCGATGCAGCCGTCGAATTTGGACAGGCCGCTGCGGCAGTGTCAGTCACGCGGCTCGGCGCGCAGCCGTCCATCCCGTTCCGCAGCGAGTTGGGCGCGCCTGCCGCGCCCGCAACCCACTAGACCACTAGACCTAGGCCGGCGTGCTGGTGCTGGGCGGCGTGCTCGCAGTCGGGGCGCGCGGCACCAGCAGGCACAGCGGGTCCCGTAAGATGCGCCGCCACACGGCACCCGTCACGCGTTTGCGATCGACCCCACGCAGGTTGCGCGAGCGCATCGCCATATTGAAGGCCAGTGCGAACGACACCAGCACGTTCAGCACCCCCATCAGCGCAATACCTGCCACGGCCAGCCAGAACGGCGCCGTATGCATCACGTCGGGGCCAAGCACGCCCACGGCAGTTGCCACCGCACCGGTCGACAGCGTGACGTGGCGCACTTCCATGTGCGGGCCGAAAAACGACAGGATCTCGGGCCCCAGCCCGAGCATGAAGCCCAGCGATACGTTGGCGACAATGCCTGAAAGATTGCGTTTCCAGAAGCTGGCAATGCGCTGCGCCCCCTGCGTGCCCACCATGAACCGCAAGCGCCGGTGGTAGGCAATCACGTCATGCACTCGGTGCAGCGCAAACCAGTTGTCGGCCCACCCCGCCGCCAGGCTTGAGGCCCACAGCAGCACACCCGTGAAGATCGCGTACAGCGGCGTCGGCCCGAGAATCGAAAACGAATCGATGGTCGCCATCGCCTTCGCTGCCGAAATCAGATCCGCATGGAAGAACCGCCCGGCCAGCCATTGCACGAGGAAAGCCACCGGCGCCACGGCCACCAGGTTGCCGGCGATCGCCGCCGCGTTGGAGCGGATCATGGCAACTGTGTCGTCGACAAAGCGGTCCAGCCCTTCCTGGCGACCCACCTGATCGAGCCGGTGCGCCAGTGCGGGCGCCGTCATGGCGGGTTGCTTGGTGGCCAGCGTGAAATGTGCGAAATGGATGCCGAGAAAGCTGACCGCATAGTTGATCGACGCGAACAACCCTTCGGTAAAGCGCGACAAATGCGCCCCGGTGATGAAGAACTTGATGTACACCGTGGCCGCCGTAATGACGCCGCCGCCGGCTGCGGCCTTGACCATCGCGCCGTATTCCTTGCCGTCGCGGGTGATGTAGTGCTCGCCGCTTTCCGCGGAGCGCTCGACCACCTTGCGCGCCAGATCGGCAAACGTGGAACGGACGAGATACCCCACGCTGCGGCGATGCTGGCTGGCCGATACCAGCTCGGCCGTCATATGCACGAAGCGACGCGAGCCCTGCGTGTCCGCCCACGCCGTCAGCAGCAAATCGATGCGGCCCAGCCACGCCTTCATGCGCTCGACCTGGAAGACGACCTCCACCGAGACGCCGTTCTCATCCAGATGCTGATACACGCTGGCCGTCGCCGTTCGGCAGCGGTCAAGCACGGCGCGGAAATAGTTCAGCTCCTGCAGGAACCGCTCGGGGCTCGCCAGCTCCGTATTGGGCCGTTCCAGGAAGATCGCGTTGGCAGCGTCGGCCAGCAGATAGAACGGAGAATCGGTGAGTTCCGCGTGGTCCATGCGGCTGCGGATACCGCGCGACAAACCCGCCGCACGGACTTGGCTGATCAGGATCTGGATGCCGATGCCAAGGCTGCGCTCAAGTCTTGTCTGGCCGGCTGCGTGATCGGCATCCGTCATCCCCGCGCGGAACAGCGCGTAAAGGCGCGTGACCAGTTCGTCGTCCAGGCCGTCGACCCATTGCGCATCGGTCGGCCCCACAAACAGCAGTGCAAACAATGTTGCCAGTTGCGCCTGATTCGGTGCGGGCGGTAGCCAGCGCGCCTGCCAGCGGTCGATCAACTCGCTCCAGAAACCCGACCGTGAAGACAACCCCGTATCGCACAGCAGTGACACCGGGTCGTTGTCCTGCACGATGCTGCGCAATGTCTGCCCGACGCGTTCGGCCAGGGCCGGATTGTTCTCCAGCACCTGCAGCAGATAGCGCAGGCGCGCATAGCGCCAGGACTCCGACGCGGCACCGGCAGGCCGCTCCGCGCGGCGCAGCCAGTAGCCCAGCTCGATCAGCCATTCATTGCGTTCGGCCAGGCTGCGCGTCGGCTCGAACTGAGCAAGGATGGCATCGAGCTGATGGCTGGCGTGCCGGGAAGCGCGCCACTTGCGCCATGGGTTGAGCAAAAAATCGAACATCGAACTCCCTTGATGGCGAACGCGTGCAGTCGAGCGCTGCAGCATGTGCCGGTTCCCCAGTCAGGCGACGCGCAGCGCCTGAGCTTGATTTGAAATGGTGTCTCCAGTCACCCGCCGCCTGCCCTGTACAAGACAGCGGGCCTCTGACAATGCACGTGGCCGCGCAGTTCAGGCGGCCGGAACGATATGGTCTTCGCCGCTCGCGCCAAAGAGCTGCGACTTGAGCTTGGCAAGCTGATCGCGCACCGCCGCCGCCTTTTCGAATTCGAGATTCTTGGCGTGATCGAGCATCTGTTTTTCCAGGCGCTTGATTTCCTTGGACGCCTGCTTCTCGCTCATGTCCTCGTACTTGGCAGCCTCTTGCGCGGCCTTCAGTTCCGCGCGCGCGTCGTCGACGTTGTACACGCCGTCGATGATGTCCTTGATACGCTTGACGACGCCGCGCGGCGTAATGCCATGCGCCTCGTTGTGGGCAATCTGCTTTGCGCGGCGGCGTTCGGTCTCGCCAATCGCCTTCTTCATGGAATCGGTCATGCGATCCGCATACAGGATGGCGGTACCGTTCACGTTCCGCGCGGCGCGGCCGATGGTCTGGATGAGCGAGCGCTCGGCGCGCAGGAAGCCTTCCTTGTCCGCATCCAGGATCGCCACGAGCGACACTTCGGGAATATCCAAACCCTCACGCAGCAGGTTGATACCGACCAGCACGTCGAACGTGCCCAGGCGCAGGTCGCGGATGATTTCCACGCGTTCGACGGTATCGATGTCCGAATGCAGGTAGCGGACCTTGATGCCGTTCTCCGACAGGAACTCAGTTAACTGCTCGGCCATGCGCTTGGTAAGCGTCGTCACCAGCACGCGCTCGCCAGCCTCGACGCGCACATGGATTTCAGACAGCAGATCGTCGACCTGCGTCGTGGCCGGCCGCACCTCGATGATCGGGTCGACGAGGCCGGTCGGGCGCACAACCTGCTCGACGACTTCCGTGCCCGCCGTCTTCTTTTCGTAATCCCCCGGCGTGGCCGACACGAACGTCACCTGCCGCATCTTGGTCTCGAACTCGGCAAATTTGAGCGGCCGGTTGTCGAGCGCCGAAGGCAGGCGGAAGCCGTATTCGGCCAGCGTTTCCTTGCGTGCTCGGTCTCCGTTGTACATGCCGTTGAGCTGGCCGATCAGCACGTGCGATTCATCGAGGAACATCAGCGCATCGGGCGGCAGGTAGTCGACCAGCGTCGGCGGCGCCTCGCCCGGTGCCGCGCCCGACAGATGCCGCGAGTAGTTCTCGATGCCCTTGCAGAAGCCGAGCTCCTGCAACATCTCCAGATCAAAGCGCGTGCGCTGTTCCAGCCGCTGCGCTTCCACCAGCTTGTTTTCCTTGTAGAAGAAATCGAGCCGCTCACGCAGTTCCACCTTGATGGTCTCGATGGCCTTCAACACGGTCTCGCGCGGCGTTACATAGTGGCTCGACGGGTAGACGGTGAAGCGCGGGATCTTCTGCCGCACGCGGCCGGTCAGCGGATCGAACAACTGCAGCGATTCGACCTCGTCGTCGAACAGCTCCAGGCGCACTGCCATCTCTGCGTGCTCAGCCGGAAAAATGTCGACCGTGTCGCCGCGCACACGGAACGTGCCCCGCTGGAAATCGGTCTCGTTGCGCGTGTACTGCATGGCGATCAGGCGCGCGATCACGTCACGCTGGCTGACCTTGTCGCCCGCGCGCAGCGTCAGGATCATCTGGTGGTATTCGCTCGGGTTGCCGATACCGTAGATGGCCGACACGGTGGCCACGATCACCACATCACGGCGCTCCAGCAGGCTCTTGGTGGCCGACAGCCGCATCTGCTCGATGTGCTCGTTGATCGACGAATCCTTCTCGATGAACAGGTCGCGCTGCGGCACATAGGCCTCAGGCTGGTAATAGTCGTAGTACGAGACGAAGTATTCGACCGCATTGCGTGGGAAGAACTCGCGGAATTCCGAATACAGCTGCGCTGCAAGCGTCTTGTTCGGCGCAAACACAATGGCCGGTCGCCCCACCTGCGCAATCACATTGGCCATGGTGAAGGTCTTGCCCGAGCCCGTAACACCCAGCAGCGTCTGGTACGACAGGCCGTCGCCGATGTTCTCCACGAGCTGGCGAATCGCCTCCGGCTGGTCGCCGGCCGGCGGATACGGCTGGTACAACTGGAATGGCGAGCCCTCGAAAGTCACGAACTTCGACTCATCGTGCGGGCTGGGGACTTGGCTCAGATCGGTCATGGCGGCGGGTAGGATGGCAGCGCGGGAAGTCGACAAAGTGACTCGCACGCCCTCGGAAAATGAGGGCGGCAGCGGCAATTGCAACCAATCGTCTAGTGTAGCGTGCAGCCCGAGCAATCGTTTGGACAGCGGGGCCCGCACATCTGTACTGGCCGTTCAAACGCTTTAGGCGCCTGTTCTGCAAGGATTTTTCAGGCGATTAGAGCCTGTATTCGGTACAATCCATCCTCGTGCGCGCCTCGTTGTACATCTGGCGCCGGGCGACCCGCCCCGGAGTCCGCGCCGCACCGCCTGCAAGATCCCACCGAATTCCGAACCAACCGATCGAGACATCTCATGTCGCTTTTCTCTGCCGTCGAACTGGCTCCGCGCGATCCCATCCTGGGCCTGAATGAAGCTTTCAACGCCGATACCCGCAGCACCAAAGTGAATCTGGGCGTGGGCGTGTACTTCACCGACGAAGGGAAAATTCCGGTGCTGCGCGCCGTGCAGGAAGCCGAGAAGGCCCGCCTGGCCGCCGCTGCCCCGCGTGGCTACCTGCCGATCGAAGGCATCGCTGCCTACGACCAGGCCGTGCAGAAGCTGCTGTTTGGCGCTGAATCGCCCCTGATCGCTGAAGGCCGCGTGGTCACCGCACAAGCCCTGGGCGGCACCGGCGCACTGAAGATCGGTGCCGACTTCCTCAAGCGCCTGTACCCGGACGCCAAGGTCGCCATTTCCGACCCGAGCTGGGAAAACCACCGCGCCCTGTTCGAGTCGGCCGGCTTCGAAGTCGTCAACTACGCGTACTACGATGCCCCGTCGCACGGCCTGAACTTCGCCGGCATGATGGATTCGCTCAACAGCTACGCGCCGAACACGATCGTCGTGCTGCACGCCTGCTGCCACAACCCGACCGGCGTGGACATGACCACCGAGCAGTGGAAGCAGGTCGTGGAAGTCATCAAGGCCAAGAACCTGATTCCGTTCCTGGACATGGCCTACCAAGGCTTTGCCGACGGCATCCAGCAAGATGGCCTGGCCGTGCGCCTGTTTGCCGAATCCGGCCTGCCGTTCTTCGTCTCCAGCTCGTTCTCGAAGTCGTTCTCGCTGTACGGCGAGCGCGTCGGCGCGCTGTCGATCGTGACGACCAGCAAGGACGAAGCCACCCGCGTGCTGTCGCAAGTCAAGCGCGTGATCCGCACGAACTACTCGAACCCGCCGACGCACGGTGGCACGATCGTCGCCAGCGTGCTGACGAGCCCCGAGCTGCGCGCGATGTGGGAACAGGAACTGGGCGAAATGCGCGACCGCATCAAGTCGATGCGCAACGCACTCGTCGACAAGCTGGCCGCCAAGGGCGTGAAGACCGACTTCTCGTTCGTGAAAGCCCAGCGCGGGATGTTCTCGTATTCGGGTCTGACCTCCGCGCAAGTGGATCGCCTGCGCAACGAGCACGGCATCTACGCCGTGTCGACCGGCCGCATCTGCGTGGCCGCGCTGAACACGCACAACATCGACGCCGTGGTGAATGCCATCGCCGACGTTCTGTAAGGTGCCGTAGGCGTCACGCCTTAGGTGCAATTGCAAAAAGAAAAGCGGCTTCGGCCGCTTTTTTGCTGCATGGGGCTAGACTGACACGGGCGCATCATAGAAGCCGTGCAACACTCTGTTATCAGGGTTTATGCTGCATCGCAGTAATCTGCACCTAGGTGCATAATCATTTGCGTCGCCCTCGCCACCACGGACCGGTCCAGCCATGCTTTACCAGCTTCACGAATTCCAGCGCGCCCTGCTCAGCCCCATGACGGCTTGGGCCCAAGCGACCGCCAAGACCTTCACCAACCCACTGAGTCCGCTGTCCCTGATGCCCGGCGCGCAACGCTACGCTGCGGGCTACGAGCTGCTGTATCGCCTGGGCAAGGAGTATGAGAAGCCGGAATTCGGCATCCGCTCCGTCAAGTCCAACGGCCGCGACATTCCGATCGTTGAGCAGACCATCATCGAGAAGCCGTTCTGCCGCCTGATCCGCTTCAAGCGCTACGCCGACGACGCCGAGACCATCAAGCTGCTCAAGGACGAGCCGATCGTGCTGGTGTGTGCGCCGCTGTCGGGCCACCACTCCACGCTGCTGCGTGACACCGTGCGCACGCTGCTGCAGGACCACAAGGTGTATGTGACCGACTGGATCGACGCCCGCATGGTGCCGACCGAAGAAGGTGCCTTCCACCTGTCGGACTACATCAACTACATCCGCGAGTTCATCAATCACATCGGTGCCGACAAGCTGCACGTGATCTCGGTGTGTCAGCCGACCGTGCCCGTGCTGGCCGCCATCTCGCTGATGGCTTCGGACGGCGAGAAGACGCCGCGCACCATGACCATGATGGGCGGCCCGATCGACGCCCGTAAGAGCCCGACCGCCGTCAACTCGCTGGCCACCAACAAGTCGCACAGTTGGTTCGAGAACAACGTGATCTACACGGTGCCTGCGAACTATCCGGGCCACGGTCGCAGAGTGTATCCAGGCTTCCTTCAGCACGCCGGCTTCGTGGCGATGAACCCGGACCGTCACCTGTCATCCCACTACGACTACTACCTGAACCTGATCGAGGGCGACACGGAAGACGCTGAAGCCCACGTGCGCTTCTACGACGAGTACAACGCCGTGCTGGATATGGCCGCCGAGTATTACCTGGAAACCATCCGCGACGTGTTCCAGGAATTCCATCTGGCCAACGGCACGTGGGTGGTGGAAGGCAAGCCGGTGCGTCCGCAGGACATCAAGAGCACCGCGCTTTTCACCATCGAAGGCGAACTGGACGATATCTCAGGCAGCGGTCAGACCGAAGCCGCGCATGGCCTGTGCACCGGCATCCCGAACGCGCGCAGGCAGCACCTGACGGCGCCCAAATGCGGCCACTACGGCATCTTCTCGGGCCGCCGCTGGCGCGAGCAGGTGTATCCGCAGTTGCGTGATTTCATTCGCCGCTACGACGAAAACACTCCGCGCATCAAGGCTGTCGCCTAAGCCCGACGCACCAAGAAAAAAAATGCCTCGCAACCGCGAGGCTTTTTTGTTGCGCGACGACGTTTCAGCCGATCAGTCCTTGGGCCGATCCAGATACGCCAGCAGCATCTTGATATGCAGTTGTGCGAACGCCTCATGTTCATCAGCCGAGGCAATGTCGCGGCCCACCACCGCGCTGATCGTGTAGCGATTGGACAGGACGTAATAACCCAGCGCCGAGATCGTCAGATACAGGCGCGAGACATCAACGTCGTCACGAAAGATGCCGCTGCGCTGGCCACGCTCCACCACGCCGCGCAGCACCTCGATGACCGGATTGACCAGCTCAACCAGATGCGGCGACGTCTTCAGATGCCGCGCCTCGTGCAGGTTTTCGCTATTGAGCAGACGAATGAACTCGGGGTTCTCGTAATAGAAGTCCCAGACGAAACGGGCAAGCTGGACGACCGCCTCGCGCGGGTCCGACGACTCGATCTGCACCTGCTCTTCCGCCTCCTTGAAGCGGAAATACATATGCTCAAGCACGGTCAGGAAGAGCTTTTCCTTGCTGCCGTAGTAGTAATACAGCATGCGCTCGTTGGTCTCGGCACGGCGGGCAATGGCGTCGACGCGGGCACCGGCAAAACCGCCCCGCGAGAACTCCTCGATGGCAGCAGCAAGGATGCGTCGGCGCGTGCCGGCGGGGTCGCGACGCGTGCGGGGTGCGGCGGATTCGCCATGAGCATCAGCTTCGATGTCGGCGATTGGTGCGGCTTGGTGAGACGGCATGGCACCTCGGTCCGTTTAGAACGCAGGAATTATGTCATAGGGTTGATACATGCCCGCCGTATGCCACGTCAGGGCATGCACGCCTTGCGCGGGGGCCAAATCGGCGATAATGGCAAGCTATTCAAACAACAAGTCCCATCGTGGTTTCCTTGGTCTCCGCAGTGGCCGCATCCTTGGCCGACCGGCTCGAAAACCTCCTGCCGCAAACGCAATGCACCAAGTGCGGCTACAACGGCTGCCGCCCTTACGCTGAAGCCATGGCCAACGGCGAGGCCCTGCCCAATCGCTGCCCGCCCGGCGGCGCGGAAGGCATTCGCCGGCTGTCCGACGCACTCGGCCGCACGGGTGCGCTGCTGCCGCTTGAGCCGTCCAACGGCATCGAACAGCCTCGCGCCATCGCCGTCATCGACCCCGAACGCTGCATCGGCTGCACGCTGTGCATTCAGGCGTGCCCCGTCGATGCCATCGTCGGTGCACCCAAGGCGATGCACACGGTGCTTGAAGACTGGTGCACCGGTTGCGACCTCTGCGTGCCGCCCTGCCCTGTCGATTGCATCGACATGGTCCCCATCACCGGCGAACGCACGGGCTGGGATGCCTGGAGCCAGCAGCAAGCCGATGTAGCCCGGGACCGCTACGTCTTCCGCAACGCACGCCTCAAGCGTGAACAAGCCGAGAACGAGGCGCGGCTCGTCGCCAAGGCCGCGGCCAAGCTCGCTGCAGTCAGCGCCGAACAACCAGCCGACGATGCCGAACTCGCCGCGCAGGCGCGCAAGAAGGCGATCATCCAGGCTGCGATTGAACGGGCGCGTCAGAAGCAGGCCGAGATGGCCGCGCGAGGGCAAGGTCCGCGCAATGTGACCAACGTGTCGGCGGATGTGCAAGCCCAGATTGACGAAGCCGAAGCCCGCCGCAAGCGCATCGCCAGCCAGATCGAACACAGCACCAAACCCGACGCAGACACCCACTGAATCCTGCCCCGACGATGAATTCCGCCAAGCGCCACGCCATCTTCGAGACCCTGCGCGAGAACAACCCAACGCCGACCACCGAACTGGAATACACCACACCGTTCGAGTTGCTGATTGCGGTGCTGCTCTCGGCGCAGGCGACCGACGTGGGCGTGAACAAGGCGACGCGCAAGCTGTTTCCAGTGGCCAATACGCCGGCCAAGCTGCTGGCGCTGGGCGAAGAAGGCATCACGGAATACATCAAGACCATCGGGCTGTATCGCACCAAGTGCAAGCACATTCTGCAGACGTGTCGCATCCTGCTCGACCAGTACGGCGGAGAAGTGCCTCGTGACCGCGCTGCGCTGGAAGCACTACCAGGGGTGGGCCGCAAGACGGCCAACGTGGTGATGAACACGGCTTTTGGTGAGCCGACGATTGCGGTCGACACGCACATCTTTCGCGTGGCCAATCGGACTGGGCTGGCACCGGGTAAGAATGTGCTGGAAGTCGAGTTGAAGCTGCTGAAGGTGGTGCCGGAAGAGTTTCGGCAGGATGCGCACCACTGGCTGATCCTGCATGGGCGCTACGTGTGCAAGGCTCGCAAGCCCGAGTGCTGGCATTGCGCCATCGAGCCACTGTGCGAATTCAGGCCGAAGACACCGGCACCGAAGGAATAAAAAACGGGGACCGCAGCTTCTGATGCGAGTCCCCGTTTTCTTTGCGCGACCAGTTGTCGATCAAACGATCTTGCACGCCTCTTCGAACGACAGGCGCGGGTTGCGCGGATGCAGCTTTTCCGCGTCGCCGTAGCCGATGTTCATGATGAAGTTGACCTTCCACTGGCCGTCGGGGAAGAACGTCTCATTCACCTTGTCGGCATCGAAGCCGGCCATCGGGCCACAGTCCAGGCCCAGGGCACGCGCGGCGAGCACCAGGTAGCCGCCCTGCAGCGAGCCGTTCATGAGCGCGGCTGCGTTGATCTTCGTCTGGTCACCCGCGTACCACGAACGCGCATCGGTGTGCGGGAACAGCTTGGGCAGTTGTTCATGGAATTGCGTGTCGTACGCGACGATCACGGCCACGGGCGCCTGGCGGGTCTTTTCCTGATTGCCCGGCGACATGCACGGAATCAGGCGCTCCTTGGCGGCCGCGCTCTTGACGAACACGAAGCGGGCCGGCGTGCTGTTCGCGGCGGTCGGGCCGTACTTCACGGTGTCGTACAGCGTGTGCAGCAGTTCGTCGTCGACCGGCTTGTCCAGCCACACGTTGTGGGTACGGGCTGCGTGGAACAGTTGGTCCAGCGCGGACGGTTCAAGCATCGGCATTGCGGGGTGCTCCGGAAAGAGTTGAGGAGCGCATTGTAATGCGCCGGTTCCGCACGTGCGGGACACCTGCACACACCGAATGGACATCCGGCACCCGTCAGCCGCACACAGACTTTAGAAAAATCGGCATGCCTTGCTTGTATTTAATCGCACCTATTGCGATGCGCCATGGTATTGGCATGGTCATTTTTACACCGCATCGCGCGCAATGAAAAAAGAGCCCTTTACAACGGTTTCCTTACGAACTACTTTTTCGTTCGTCATTGCATTACCCGCAGGGTTGGACGTATCGGATTCGCGCCTTGTTTTAAACCAGGCGCGCGACTGCAATCATCCCCACGTTTTCGCACAGCCCTTGCCAGGCTTTGCGCAAACACCCTACGGGCCTGAACCCAACGTCGTTTCTTTTTGAAATCCAATCGGATTTCAGGGGCTTCCTTTACCAAATAAAAACCAGTTGAATTAGCTTCCGCTGACACGGCGGGAAATCATAATATTTGGTTCGCGTCGCACCGAAATTACAAAACGCAAATCGAATATGGAGCCCACTTAAAACCATTCGTTTTAAGTGATGGCGTTCGTCACCCTGAAGAAGGCCATTATCGCCATGAAAAAATCCAGGTTATCGACCAGTGATTTTGCAGGATTGTCCCGGACCCTTGGTGTATCGTTTGCGGCCGCAGCGCTGTCTGCCGTGCTGCTGGCGGGTTGCGGCGGCGGCGACTCGTCCGCCGCGGCCAACCCCAGCGGCGTTGCCACCAACGCCGGCAACGCAACCACGCAACCGGTGACGGCCGCCGTGCCGCCCGACCAACCCTACGTCGATCCGAACGTCTACGGCACCGGGCCCAACGATGCCCTGGCCGCCGACCCCGGCGAAAGTGCAGCCATCACGCACCACACGGTGACGATCGGCGGCAAGAGCATCGCCTACACGGCCACCGCCGGGCACCTGACGACCATCGACCCCGTCACGTCGCAATCGAACGCGACGATGTTCTACGTGGCGTACACGCAGGACAATCCGGACCCATCCAAGCCGCGTCCGGTGACGTTCTTCTATAACGGCGGGCCGGGCTCGTCGTCGGTGTTCCTGCTGCTGGGCTCGTTCGGGCCGAAGCGGCTTCAGTCATCGTTCCCGAACTTCACGCCGCCGGCGCCGTACAAGCTGCCCGATAACCCGGACAGCCTGCTCGATCGGTCCGATCTCGTGTTCATCAACCCGGTCGGCACCGGATACTCGGCGGCCATCGCACCGGCCAAGAACAAGGACTTTTGGGGCACCGACCAGGACGCGCACTCCATCGATCGTTTCATTCAGCGTTATCTGACCAAGAACTCGCGCTGGAACTCGCCCAAGTTCCTGTACGGCGAGTCGTACGGCACGGCGCGCAGTGCGGTGCTGTCGTGGGTGCTGCATGAAGACGGCATCGAGCTGAACGGGATCACGCTGCAATCGTCGATCCTCGACTACGCGAATGCGCTCTCGGCCGTGGGCACCTTCCCGACGCTGGCCGCCGACGCGTTCTACTGGAAGAAGACGACGCTCAATCCGGCACCGACCGACCTCGACAGCTACATGGCCCAGGCCCGCAACTACGCCGACAACACGCTGGCACCGCTGGCACAAGCGCCAAGCGCCGCGGACGGCGGCTTCGTCAACGTGCGCCTGAACCTGAATCTGGCGACGGCACAGACGATGGGCTCGTACATCGGCACCGATCCGGTCTCTCTGATCCAGACGTTCGGCAATCCGGCGGCGCTGGGCAACGTGCCGTCGCAGAACAACAATCCGCCGTACACGTTCTTCCTGACGCTGAATCCAGGCATCCAGATCGGCCAGTATGACGGCCGCGCCAACTACACGGGCCAGGGCATCGCGCCGTTCATCCTGCCGAACTCGGGCAGCAACGATCCGTCGATCTCGAACATCGGTGGCGCGTATACGGTGCTGTGGAACAGCTACCTGAACACCCAGCTCAAGTACACGTCGACCTCGTCGTTCGTGGACCTGAACGACGCCGTGTTCAACAACTGGGACTTCAGCCACATCGACCCGACGGGTGCCAACAAGGGCGGCGGCAACACGCTGTACACCGCCGGCGACCTCGCCTCGACGATGAGCCTGAACCCCGACCTGAAAGTGCTGCAGGCCAGCGGTTACTTCGACGCGGTCACGCCGTTCCACCAGACCGAGCTGACGCTGGCGCAAATGCCGCTCGACCCGACGCTCAAGGCGAAGAACCTGACGATCAAGAATTACCCGTCGGGCCACATGATCTATCTGAACGATGCGTCGCGCACCGCGCTCAAGGGTGATCTGGCTTCGTTCTACGATGGCGTGATGGCCGATCGTCCGGCCCTGATGCGGGTGCAGAGCCTGCAACGCCTGCCGGCGGGGCAGAAGAAGTAATCGCCTCAAGGCAGAAAGCAAAACCGCCCAGTTCACGCTGGGCGGTTTTTTGTTGGAGCGAGGATTCGGCTTCAGGCCATGTCATCCACGCCGTGACCGGCAGGCTTCGCATCTGCACGCGTAAGCCACAGCACGCCCGCCAGGATCAGCGCGCCGCCGGTCATCTGCATGGGCGCGATCGACTCGCCGAGCAGCAATGCCGCCAGCAGCACCGTCACTACCGGCTCCAGCGTCGACAGCATCGACGCCTGCGCGGCCCCCAACTTCTGCAAGCCGGCAAAGAAGGTCAGGATGGCCACGACCGTCGACAAGCCTGCAATGGCCAGTGCCGCTGCCCAGCCGCTGAACGTGCCGGGCAGATGCGCCGGCGCGCCGAGCAACGCCATCCCCGTGTACACGACGGCCGCGGCAGTACAGATGACGGTCGTACACGCCAGTGGATCCAGCCCGCGCGTGACCCGTGCACCGACCGTGATGTAGATCGAGTAAATGACCGCGGAGGCCACACCCAGCCCGATGCCGAGGAGGCTGCCGCCTGACAGGCCCGCACCGCCCACCGTCAGCCCCGCCCCGACCGAGCACAGCACCAGTGCGACGATCGCCGTGGGGGTCAGCCGCTCGCGCAGGAAAATCGCCGCCAGCACCGTCACGAACATCGGATACAGATACAGGAGCAGCGCCACCAGGCTGGCCGGCGCGTAGTTCAACGCCGTAAAAAACGCGAACGACTGCCCGGCATAGCCGATGCCGCCCATTGCCGCCAGCCCCGCCACGCGCGACCACGGCGGTATGCCGATGCGACGAACGCGCATCACCACCATCAGCGCCGCCGCTGCGATCACGAAGCGCACGATCAGCAGCCCGACCACATTGGCACCGCTCGCATAGGCGTAATGCGTGAAGATGGCCATCGCGCCGAAGGATGCGGCGGACACGGCGATCAGCAGCACGCCGAGGAGCTTGTCGGCGGCGCGTGCTGCGAGGGAGGAATCGGTGGCTTGTCTCATGAAGTGCGGCGTTTTTGTTTGGGTTCGCCGTCTGCAGGTGCGGGGCGCCATTGTAGCGTTGCGGTCTCCTGAAGCGACCCGGCAGGTATCGAGGCGCGCCGGTACAATACCGGGATCATGTTCAATCCCTCCCGCGACGAAGTCCGTCAATTCTTCTGCGGCGCGTGGCGCAAGCACCGCCAGGCAGAAATCCTCACGCCGCTCGAAGCCATGGCGCTCGACTGGATGCTGCAGCATCCCGAATACCACGACACCCTGGAAGCCGGCGAAGAAGCCCTCGCCCGCGACTACACGCCGGAAAGCGGCCAGAGCAACCCGTTCCTGCACCTGTCAATGCACCTGTCGATCAGCGAGCAGGTGTCAGTGGACCAGCCGCGCGGCATTCGGGCTGCGTATGAAGCCCTGGCCCAGCGGCTCGACTCGCCGCACGAGGCGCAGCATCAGGTGATGGAATGCCTGGGCCAGATGCTGTGGACGGCGCAGCGCACCGGCTTGCCGCCCGACGGCGATGCCTACATCGAATGCGTGCGCAAGCGCGCCACCGCCCGCTGAATCCGACGCCAACAAAAAACCGCTCCGAAGAGCGGTTTTTCTTTACCGGCGATGCCGCGTTACTTCTTGAGTACCAGCGAGCCCGGCAGCGATTCGATGTACGCGGCAATATCCTTCAGCTCCGCCTGCGTGAACGGACGCGGCTTGCCGTCGGCACCGATCGTGGCGGGGTTGCTGTTGACCTGACCCGCCATGATGGCGTTGCTGCGGCCCACCAGCGGGTTGTTGCTGGTCTGATAGGCCAGCAGCGCGTGGTAGATGTAGTCGCCGTGCTGGCCGGCAAGCTTTGGATAGTCCGGTGAGATCGGTGCGTTCAGGCCGGCACCGTGGCAGGCCACGCAGGCGCCCTTCTCCACCAGCTGCTTGCCCTTTTCAATATCGGCGGCCTGTGCCGACACGGCCGCAGCCAGCATCAGCGCGCCCAGATTGAACGAGATTGCGAGCGAGATCTTCTTCATGTTCTTCCTCGTCACTTCTGGGGGTTGTTCTGGGTAGCGGCCGTCTGCTGCGAGTAATACGCGGCGAGGTTGGCGATATCCTGGTCGGTCAGGGAGCCGGCGATGGCGCGCATGGTCGGGTGCTTGCGGTCACCCTTCTGGTACGCATGCAGCGCGCTTTCGATGTACTTGGCGTTCTGGCCGCCAAGATAGGGCACGCGATACACCTCGGGGAACGACGTCTTGTAGTCGGGGATGGCATGGCAGCCGATACACATGGCGACCTTGTTTTCGGCGGCGGCAGCGTTGCCCTGAACTTCGGCTGCGGCAGCGCTGTTGGCTGCGGCGGACAGTGCGCCTAATGTGCCCAAGGCGGCCACCATGGTGAGGATCTTTTTCATCTCGTTCTTAAGCGTGGAGTTTCAGAATCCTGCTCGCCCTGCCGGCTTGGCTCGTCTCAGCCGGCTGTCTCGCTGGGCGCATTCACCCGCCGTTGGCAACAAGCCAGAAGACGGTCATTTGAGGTGCGTCAAACCGGCGCATTGTACCGCACCGCTTTTTTGCCAGTCCAGTTAGGGCTCCCGTGACTTGACAGCAAGGAATGGCACAGCGCGCCCGCCCTGCCGCCGCCCGGCGTCAAACACGCAAATGCTCTTATACTGGCCGTTTCCAAATCTTTTACCGCTCAGTAGGCTTGCACGATGAACACCACCACTTCGCCTGCCCCATCCGACCAGCGCTCACGCTTCGAAGGTTCCGACCAGTACGTCGCCACCGACGATCTCAAGCTCGCCGTCAATGCGTCCATGACGCTCCAGCGCCCGCTGCTCATCAAGGGCGAGCCGGGCACCGGCAAGACCATGCTGGCCGAGGAAGTGGCCGCCGCACTAGGCATGCCGCTGCTGCAGTGGCACGTGAAATCGACCACCAAGGCGCAGCAGGGCCTGTACGAATACGACGCCGTCTCCCGCCTGCGCGACTCGCAACTGGGCGACAAGGAAAGTAGCAACCGGGTCCACGACATCCGCAACTACATCGTCAAGGGCGTGCTGTGGCAGGCCTTCGAGGCGGATAAGCCTGTCGTGCTGCTGATCGACGAGATCGACAAGGCCGACATCGAATTCCCGAACGACCTGCTGCGCGAGCTGGATCGCATGGAGTTCTACGTGTACGAAACGCGCGAAACCATCCGCGCCAAGCACCGCCCGCTGGTGATCATCACCTCGAACAACGAGAAGGAATTGCCCGACGCCTTTCTGCGCCGCTGCTTCTTTCACTACATCAAGTTTCCGGATGCGGAGACGATGCAGGCCATCGTCGACGTGCACTACCCGGGCATCAAGCCAGCGCTCGTGAAGGCCGCACTGGATGCGTTCTACGAGATGCGCAACCTGCCGGGGCTGAAGAAGAAGCCGTCGACATCTGAGCTGATCGACTGGCTCAAGCTGCTGCTGGCCGAAGACATTCCGCCGGAATCGCTGCGCAGTCAGGACAAGAACGCCGCGATTCCGCCGCTGCACGGCGCGTTGCTCAAGAACGAACAGGACGTGCACCTGTTCGAGCGCCTGGTGTTCATGAACCGCGCCAACCGCTGAGCCAGCCCACACCATGCCGCGCCTGATCGAGCCCGTCACGCTGTCCGGCCAGCACGCCTGGTTGGAACCGCTCGGGCCAGAGCATCTGGATGAAGTGCGCGCTGCGGCCGCCGATGGCGAGCTGTGGCGGCTCTGGTACACCTCCGTGCCCTCTCCGGAAAAGACCAGCGATTGGCTGTCCATTGCGCTGGACATGCGGGAGCGGCTGGGCGCCATGCCCTTCGTCGTTCGCGAGATGCACGATGGGCAGCCCGGCAATGTGGTCGGAGCAACGCGCTTTTTCAACGTGGACGAGGCCAACCGCCGGCTGGAAATTGGCCATACTTGGTACGCAAAATCCGTCCAGCGCACGGCCGTCAACACGGAAAGCAAGCTGTTGCTGCTCACGCACGCGTTCGAAACACTGCGCTGCATTGCGGTCGAATTCCGCACGCACTGGATGAACCATCAGAGCCGCGCGGCCATCGCTCGGCTCGGCGCCAAGCAGGACGGCGTGTTGCGCAATCACCAACGCATGCCGGATGGCAGCTTCCGCGACACGGTCATGTTTTCGATCATCGAATCGGAATGGCTGACCGTGAAACGCCATCTGCAATACAAGCTCGAGCAACCGCGCGCCTGAGCGCCGGAGGACCACCATGCTCATCGATTTCTTCTTTACGCTGCGGCACGCCAAGCTGCCGGTCTCGGTCAAGGAATACCTGACGCTGCTCGAAGGGCTCAAGCAGCAGGTCATCGCGCCGTCGCTCGACGAGTTCTACTTCCTGGCGCGCATGACGCTGGTGAAGGACGAGAAACACTTCGACAAGTTTGACCAGGCGTTCGGCGCCTACTTCAAGGGCGTGGAAGGCGCGGTGGATTGGCGCGCGGACATTCCGCTGGATTGGCTCACCAAGAAGCTGGAGCGCGAGCTGTCGCCCGAGGAAAAGGCCAAGATCGAAGCCATGGGCGGTCTCGACAAGCTCATGGAGCGCCTGAAGGAATTGCTGAACGAGCAGCACGAGCGGCATGAGGGTGGCAGCAAGTGGATAGGCACAGGCGGTACATCGCCGTTCGGGCACGGCGGCTACAACCCGGAGGGCATTCGCATCGGCGGGCCATCGAAGGGCAACCGCACAGCAGTCAAGGTGTGGGAAGCACGTGCCTACAAGGACTACGACGACACCGTCGAACTCGGCACGCGCAACATCAAGGTGGCGCTGCGCCGCCTGCGCAAGTTCGCGCGTGACGGAGCCGATATCGAGCTGGACCTGGACGACACGATCCACTCCACCGCCGCCAACGCCGGACTGCTCGACATCAAGATGCGCCCCGAGCGGCACAACAACGTCAAGGTGCTGATGCTGATGGACGTGGGCGGCTCGATGGACGACCACATCAAACGCGTGGAAGAACTCTTCTCCGCCGCCAAGACCGAGTTCAAGCACCTCGAGTATTACTACTTCCACAACTGCGTGTACGAATGGCTGTGGAAGAACAACCGGCGCCGCCACGCGGAGCGCTTCTCCACCTGGGATGTCATCCGCAAATACCCGCCCGACTACAAGCTGATCTTCGTGGGTGACGCGACCATGAGCCCGTACGAGATCCTGCAGGCAGGCGGCTCGGTGGAATACAACAACGCCGAAGCCGGCGCCACGTGGCTCAAGCGGCTGATCGACCAGTTTCCAAAGTTCGTCTGGCTGAACCCCGAGCCGGAGGGCCTGTGGGAGTACCGGCAGTCCATCTCAGTCATCAATCAGATCGTGAAGACGCGGATGTATCCGGTGACGATTGCCGGGTTGGAATCGGCGATGCGGTTGTTGTCCAAGTAACGATCCCGCCTAGCGTTTCTCCGGGCATGGATGTGGTGATTACCTGCCGCGTAATCGACACCATCCACGCCGACATCGAAGATGAAGCCATGCAGCACGGAAGCGCATCACCGTGCCGCAGAGCTTCCCGATTTCGCCACCCCTCTTCGAACGGAGAAACGCCATGACTGCCACCCAACTCGCCGCCAACGACACGCTCGCAGATGCGCTGGTCGACCGTTATATTGCCGCGTGGAACGCGACGGACGCTGCTCAACGCCGCGCGCTCGTCGCGCAGACCTGGACAGAAGGCGCCACGTATGTCGATCCGCTCATGCAAGGCACCGGACATGATGGCATCGATGCCCTCATTGCCGGCGTGCAGGCCAAGTTCCCCGGTTTCCGCTTTGCGCGCGACGGCGGCGTGAATGTTGTGCAGGACACGATCCGCTTCCGCTGGACGCTCGGCCCCGAGGGCCAGGCGCTGGTCAAGGGCACCGACTTTGTGCGCATTGAAGATGCCCGCATGCACGCGGTGATCGGCTTCATCGACCAGATGCCCGGCATGGGCGACGCCGCCTGAGCGCGCCACTGCACAAAAAGCAAACGCCCCGAAATGCCGGGGCGTTTTGCATTGAGGCATGCAAAGTTCAGATGGACAGCGCGTCTTCCTGGCCGGCATTGGCACTGCGCAGTCCTTCTGCCCAGCCTTTGGTTGGCAGCTTGAGCGAGGCCTGCAGCGCGGCGGCACGCGCCTGCACGGCTTCCCAACTCACGTGCAGCGGCGGGCCATTGAACGCCAGCGCAATCACGTTGCCGTCGTGCACTTCCGGGAACACCAGCACGCGGTTGTCGAACGCGTCGCAAATGCGCTCGATATTGCGCGGGAAGCTCGTGTGGTCGCCAAACAGGTTGATCGTCATCACGCCCGGCGAGCGCAGCACCTGGCGGCAAGCCTTGTAGAAGGCCGGCGTATCGAGCACGGGGCCGCGCGCGGTGGCGTCATACAGGTCGATCTGCAGTGCATCGACGGTGCCGTGGTGGCTGGCGTCCATCACCCAGTCGTAGGCATCCTGCTCAAGCACGCTCAAGCGCGCGTCGTCAAACGGCATGCCGAACATGCTGCGCGCCGCGACGATCACGGACGGGTTCAACTCCACCGCCGTCACCTGCGCGGGCGCAAGTTGGCGGTGGCAGAACTTGGTCAGCGCAGCAGCACCGAGACCGAGTTGCACGACGTGGAAATCCGGCCGCGCGGCCGGATCGAGAAACAGCAGCCACGCCATCATCTGCTGCGCGTATTCCAGTTCGATGGCATCGGGCTTGGACAAGCGCATGGCGCCCTGCACCCATTCGGTACCAAAGTGCAGATAGCGCACGCCGGCCAGTTCAGAGAACGTGACGGGCGCAAAGCGCGGGGCCATGCGCTTCGGTTCGTCATCGTGGTCCAGGTGGTCTTCGCGCTTGGCGCGTGCCGGGCGGCGCGAGGCGACGGCCTCGATGGATTTACGTTTCAACAGCGTCATAAAGCGGATCAACGGGAAGAAGACTGAGCGGCAGCTGCGCGCTGCAGCCACTCGCGATTGTGGTCTTTGGCATAGCGCGTCCAATGCTTGGCGTCGCGCAGGATCTCTTCAAACAGGGCCTGGGCGCGCTGCTTGTCGGCATCGTTGTTCTGCGCGAGCAGCCATTCGCCGAACAGGCAACGGGCCGCTGCGTCGTTCGCGCAGGTCAGGGCTTGCTCGAATGCCTGGCGCGTGCTCGGTGCGTTCGTCGCGGCCAATGCGCGTGCGTACAGCAATGTCGGATCAGGCTGCTGGCGCGTCACCCGATGCGCTTCGAACAGTGTGTCGAGCGTGCCCTTGGCAAGTGCCGCATCGCCCGTGGCGAACTGCGCACGGGCCAAGCCCAGCAGCACGGCCGGGTCGCCGGCAAACGGCCCCTTAGCCGCCTGCTCGAAATGCTCGCGCGCCTCTTTGGCATTGCCGGCCTCCAGCAGGGCTTCGCCCAAGCGCAGGCGGTGTTGCACGGTCGGGGCACGATCGAAATCATTGCGCGCCTCGCGCACGGCGCGGTTCGGGTCGATCAGTTGCGTCACCGCGCGGCCGGCGACGCGCGCACCGCGTGAGTGGCGCATCTCGGGCAGATAGATGGCGAAGAAGTACACCACGCTGCCCAGCAATGGAAACGCAAAGAGGATGAACAACCAGTACATGTTCTGGTTGTTGCGCACCACGTGCACCGCAAAAAACAGCGCAACGATGACGTGAAACCCGATTCCGAAAAACGGCATGTGAAGGCCCGATAGTGAAATGCACCGACACCCCCCGCGTCGGCCACGGGCGCGATTGTGACAGATGCGCTGCGGCACCGGTGTGACGCACCCTTAACGTTTGCGCATTGACACCCCCCGAACGCGCATGGAGCCGACCCATCAACAAACGCCGGCGCCTGTCGTCAGGCAGCCGGCGTTGTCTTTGAAACAAGGCGCCTCTTAGGGGCGACCGAGGAAATCCAGCTTGCCGATCTCCACGCCGTTATGGCGTAGCAACGCATAAGCGGTGGTGATGTGGAAATACAGGTTCGGCAGCACGAAGCCGCGCAGGTAATCGATGCCCGTGAACTGCAGCTCGCGCGTCGGGCTCTTGAGCGTGATCTGGCGATCTTCGCTGCCGGCAAATGCCGCAGGGTCGATGCTGTTGACGAACTCCAGGGTCTTGGCAATGCGCGCCTTCAGCTCTGGAATGGTCGTCTCCACATCCGGGTACGACGGCACCTCATTGCCCGACAGTCGGGCCGCACCGCCCTTGGCCTGGTCACAGGCAATCTGCACCTGCCGCGTGAACGGATGCATGTCCGGCGCCAGACGCGCGCTCATCAGGTTGGCTGGGTCGAACTTCTTCGCTTCTGCGTACGCAGCCGCCTTGTCGAGCAGGGCCGACAGGTTACCCAGCATGCGGTTCACGGTTGGAACCAGAAACTCGTACATCGAAGGTGTGGTCATGGAAGTGATTTCCTCGGTATCCATCGTTGTGCCCCCCGACGATCTTTTGCACGATCCGTCGGCGCCGCGCTTTCTTGCGCAGGGCACAGTGTAGGCCAGCGATTCGGCCGCTGCATAACGCACCCGCACGCTTCGTCATGAGGCATTTGGCACGAGATTAGTGCGGCGGATCTTCCTGACGTGGGCCGATCGACGGTGCCGCCTGCGTCTCTCGCGTGGCATGGCTATTGCATTGGCAAGGACAGGGCCAACGGCGGCCTCGATCCAACTTGGCACATCGCGATGGCACGCTCCGCAGGGAGCGTTCGGGGCAACGGCGCTCCGAGGCGACACGGCACAACCCGGGCAACCGGTGCGTCGCCAGCTCGCTTCGGAGCGCTTTTTTTTGCCTTCGCGGCTGCGTCAACCTCAACACCACGAGCAAGGCACGACATGAACGCTTCCACCACCCCGGCCCCCACGGCCGATGTGTCCGTCGAGACCATTGGCGAGCTGATCAACCTGTCCGGACGGCAACGCATGCTGTCGCAGCGGATCGTGCTGCAAATGGTGTTGGCCGCGCAGGGCCACGCCGCTGCGCTCGACATCGCGCGGTCATGCCTGGCGACATTCGCGTCGGCACACACCGATCTTGTCGAGGGCAATGCGCGCCTGCCCGGGGCATTCTCGGAAGCGCTGCGTCAGCTGTACTTCGGCAAGCTGCGTGGTGACGCGCGCGTCCGCGAGTTCATCGTTCTGGTCAAAAGCGCTATCGACACCTTGTCGACCAGCACGGCCCAACGCAACCCGTCTCTTGATGCGCTCGTGGCGCAAGCCACGCCCATGCTGGAACTGCTGCAGACCATCACGCAGGCCTATCAAGAAGAGATGCACCTGTGCGAAGTCGCACTGCGCAAACGCCAGGCAGAAATCGCCGCGCACCTCGGACGCATCTCGATGCAGGCCAACATCGTCGCCATGAACGCGCGCGTCTCGGCGGCGCGTGCGGGGCCGTACGGGCGTGAATTCTCCGTCATTACGACGGTGCTCGCAGACATCATTCAGGAGATGGACCAGTTGATCCGCAATGTCGTCGGAACCGACGATGCCTCGCAGCCCGGTGCGGGCGCACGCCGGCCATCGACCCCGGCATCGCGCACGTTCGGGCACATGTCACTGCGTTGATCATGAGACGGAGAACCGCTTGAAACCCTACCTGCAATTCATCCGCTTGCTTGTGTGCTCCGCCCTGCTGTCAGGCCTGGTCGGGAACGCGTGCGCGCAACCGCTGACGATCAACGCGGCCATCAACAAGGCGGGCCGCCAGCGCATGCTGTCGCAGCGCATGGCCAAGGCGTATTGCCAGATCGGCCTGGGCGTGGAGGTCGAACGATCGAAGAAGATTCTCGAGCAGTCCATCGCGCTCTTCGATCGGCAACTCACGGAATTGAAGGCATTCGCACCCACGCCCGAGATTAAGGACACCTACGCCAAACTTGAACAGACGTGGCTCGTCTACAGGCAGTTGCTGACAGGCAGCGAGCCCAACATCAATAACGCGAAGAAGATCGCCCAAGCCAGCGACGACGTGCTGAAGCTCGCGCAACAGGGCACAGCGCTGCTGGAGAAACAATCGGGCACGCCAACGGGCAAGCTGATCAACGTAGCCGGCCGTCAGCGGATGTTCTCGCAGCGCATTGCCAAGCTGAGCATGTTCCGCGCGTGGGACATTACCTCTGCGCAGATGACACAGGATCTCGATTCAGCAATGAAGGAATTTACGGCGGCTCAAGCATTCCTGACGTCTGCGCCGCAGAACTCCGCAGCAATCAGCAGTGAGTTGCAGCTGGCCAGCACGCAATGGCTGTTCTTTGCCGAGGCGCTCAAGCAGACAGAAGGCACGCGCGCAGAACAGCTGCGCAACGTTGCGACAACCAGCGAGCGCATTCTTGAGGTGATGGATGACGTAACGGGCCTGTACGAGGGGCTGCCCAGATAGCAGAGCGCTACGACAGCCACTCACGCAGCGCATGCCACGCGGACAACTTTTGGGCGTACGGCACAGCCGCATAAGCCGGGCTGCTGGAAGGGAGCTTGAGAATGGTGTGGTGGTCGCCGATCTCGCCCAACGCCTTCATGCCGATGCGCGCGGCGGTGCCGCCGTTGAAGGCGATCACTTTCAGCTCGGGTAATGAAGCAATCAGACCGGCAAGGTCGTTGCCGGCATGGTCGCGGATCTTGCTGTCGAGGCTGCCCTCGCGCTTGGCTTCGGCCACCACATCCCAGAGGCCAATGCGATGCGCGAGCAGCGCTTGCAGGCGCGCGGTGTATTCCATGCCTGGCAAGTCCTCGCCGATCACCTCACCGGCGAGGCGCCAGAACTGGTTGTGCTTGTAAGCGTAGTACTGTGATTGCGCAAGCGATGCTTCGCCGGGGAGGCTGCCGAGGATCAGCACGCGCGTGTGCGCGTCGACCACAGGCGGAAAGCACCGCTTGAGCGTCACGCTCGTCGTCAGGCCAGCAGACGGTTCACGCGTTGCACGTAAGCCGCCGGGTCGGTCAGCGCGCCACCTTCAGCCAGCAGTGCCTGATCGAACAACACGTGAATGCGATCCTCGAACGCCGCGCGGTCGGCTTCGTTGCCGGTCACGGTTTCCAGCAGCGCGAGCTTGCGCACGAGCGGGTGCGTCGGGTTCAGCTCCAGCACGGGCTTGCTGTCGGGCGCTTGTTGGCCGGCCTGCTTGAGCAGACGCGCCAGCGTACCGCTGATGTCGCCTTCATCGGCCACCAGGCACGACGGCGAATCGGTCAGGCGATGCGTGATCCGCACGTCCTTGGCCTTGTCGCCCAGCACCGCCTTGGCGCGCTCGACCAGCGGCTTGAATTCGCCTTCCACCTTGGCATGCTCGGCCTTCTCGGCCTCGTCTTCCAAGGCGCCCAGGTCGAGATCGCCGCGCGCCACCGACACCAGTTCCTTCTCTTCGAACTCGTGCAGGAACGACAGCATCCACTCGTCCACGCGGTCGGTCAGCAGCAACACTTCCACGCCCTTCTTGCGGAAGATTTCCAGATGCGGGCTCGACTTGGCGGCCGTCCAGTTTTCCGCGGTCACGTAGTAGATCTTGTCCTGGCCTTCCTTCATGCGGCCGATGTAATCCGCCAGCGAGACGGTCTGGGCGCTGTCTTCGTTGTGTGTGGAAGCAAAGCGCAGCAGCTTGGCAATGCGATCCTTGTTGGCGTGGTCTTCGCCGATACCTTCCTTGAGCACCTGGCCGAAGTTCTGCCAGAACGTGGCGTACTTTTCCTTCTCGGCCGCGTCATCCGACTCGGCCATCGATTCGAGCATGCCCAGCACGCGCTTGGTCGAGCCCTCGCGAATTGCTTTTACGTCGCGGCTTTCCTGCAGGATTTCGCGCGAGACATTCAGCGGCAAGTCAGCCGAATCGATCACGCCCTTCACGAAGCGCTGGTAGCCGGGCAGCAGTTGCTCGGCGTCGTCCATGATGAAGACGCGCTTGACGTAAAGCTTCAGGCCGCTGCGGCGCTCGCGGTCCCACAGGTCGAACGGCGCGTTGGTCGGGATGTACAACAGTTGCGTGTATTCGCTGCGGCCCTCCACGCGGTTGTGCGTCCAAGCGAGCGGCTTGCCGTTTTCGTGCGCGATGTGCTGGTAGAAGGCGATGTACTGATCGTCCGTCACGTCAGCGCGCGGGCGGGCCCACAGCGCGCTGCCCTGGTTGATGGTTTCCCACTCGTCCTGGGCGACCATCGCTTTTTCCTCTTCGTCCCACGTTTCCTTGCGCATCTGGATCGGCAGGGAGATATGGTCCGAGTACTTCTGCACGACCGACTTGATGCGCCAGGCGGAGAGGAAATCGTCCTCGCCCTCGCGCAGGTGCAGCGTGATGGTGGTGCCGCGCTCGGCGCGTTCGATGGTGTCGACGGTGAATTCGCCGTCGCCGGTGCTTTCCCAGCGCACGCCTTCGTCGGCGGCCACGCCGGCGCGGCGCGATTCCACCGTCACACGGTCGGCCACGATAAACGCCGAGTAGAAGCCCACGCCAAACTGACCGATCAGCGCGGCATCCTTCTGCTGGTCGCCTGACAGTTGGCTGAAGAACTCGCGCGTGCCCGAGCGGGCGATGGTGCCGAGGTTGCGGATGGCTTCATCGCGGCTCATGCCGATACCGTTGTCGGCAATGGTGATGGTGCGCGCGGCGGCATCGAAGCCGATGCGGATGCCAAGCTCGCCGCCGCCCTCCAGCAGCGACGGATTGGCGATGCCCTCAAAGCGCAGCTTGTCCACCGCATCCGACGCATTGGAAACCAGCTCCCGCAGGAAGATTTCCTTGTTGCTGTACAGCGAGTGGATCATCAGATGCAGAAGCTGCTTCACTTCTGCCTGGAAAGCCATCTTCTCGTGCGGTGCGCTCATGGTGTGCATAAAAAGTCTGGAAAGTGGAAAGAGAAGCGGGCTACACCTAGCGCGTGCGCCCGCATGAATTTGTGAGGCTAGATAGGGCGTGGCGCGTAGTTTTCAAGACCCGCGATCGAGCTGCTCCGCCAGGAACCGCAGCATGTCCGGATCCGCGCTGGTCGCGATATTGAAGCGCATCCACGTCGACGGCATCTGCGACGGCGAGAACAAGCTCCCCGGCGCAAACACATAGCCCTGCTCGTGCCCCGCCCGGGCAATGGCGTTGGTGTCCTGCCCGGTATCGGCCCAGAGGAACATGCCCGCGCCCTGCTGCGCAAACAGCTTCAGGCCCATGCGCTCGAGGTTCCGCTGCACGGCATCGCGCGCACGGTCCAGGCGGCCGCGCACGCGTTCAACGTGCTTGCGATATTGGCCTTCGGTGAGGATCTTGTAGAGCACGCGTTCGTTGATCTCGGGCGTGGCAAACCCTGTCAGCAGCTTGGCATCGGTCAGGTTCTTGGCCAGTTCCGGATGGCAGGCAATGAAACCCACGCGCAAGTTCACCGCCAGCGTTTTCGAAAAGCTGTTCAGGTAAATCACCCGGCGCAACTGATCCAGGCTTGCAAGCCGCGTCGCCTGATAACCGGGCGGTGCAAGATCGCCATAAATGTCGTCTTCAACGATCAGAAAGCCGTACTGCTCAGCCAACCGCAACAGCTGGAATGCCTTGGCAGCCGAGAGCGACGTACCGGTCGGGTTGTGCAGGATCGAGTTGATGACCAGCAGCTTGGGGCGACGCGCCTGCACCAACCCTTCCAGCGCGACCAGGTCCGGCCCCTCAGTGGTATAGGGCACACCAATCACCTGCGCACCCTGGGCGGCAAAGCGCCCGAACATCAGAAACCACGCCGGATCGCCCACGAGCACCGTGTCGCCCGGCTGCACATACTGACGCGCAATCAGGTCGAGTGAGGCTGTGATCCCCGAGGTCACCACGATCTGCTCGGGTCGCGCACCAATTTCCAGCTCGGCCAGCCGCGTTTGCAGTTGCTGGCGCAGCGGCAAGAAGCCCTGCGGCGTGCCCAGCGACAGAAATTGGTTGCCGTTCAGTCGCCCCAGCGAGCGCAGCGCGTTGGCGATCAGCTCGCCGTCCAGCCACCCGTTGGGCAAGAAGCCCACACCCGGCGCCTTGCGTGGCTCGGCCGAATGGAACATGTTCCGCAGCAGCCAGGTCACGTCGATCTTGCGTGCGGCGGTCGGCGGCGGCGCGACCGGCTCCTCGGGCAGCAGCGCTTGACGCTCTTTCACGTAGAAGCCCGAACCGCGGCGCGACTCCAGATACCCCTGCGCCACCAGCCGCTCGTACGCCTCCACCACGGTGAACCGCGAAATGCTCTTCTCCTGGGCCAGCTGCCGGATCGACGGCATGCGCATGCCCGCCCGAAACACGCGCTCATCAATGCGCATCCGCGCCCATTCGGTGAGTTGATCCACCAGCGTCATCTGCGCCGAAGGAATCGGGTCGGGCAATTGCTCCGCCGCCGGGCGGGCGGCCGCGCGGCGGGCATCCAGGCTGATGATGTGGGAGGTGGGATTCATGACGGGGTAGGCTCAAGCGCGCCGAAAACTGTACAGAAAGCGCCACGACAAAGTGTACAGGTACTGTACAGAGGCAGTTCGGTAGGATCAAGGTCAGAATTCCGCCCCCAGCGAATCGGAGACTGCCGCCATGCCAACGTTGAAACGCTTTGACGAAGACGCCTACCGCACCGCTTGCGACGCCACCGTCGTCGCCGTGCATCCGGAAGGGATTGAACTGGACGCCACGGTGTTCTATGCCCGCAGCGGCGGCCAGGCCGGCGACACCGGCACGCTGGTCCGGGCAGATGGGCAAACCATTGCGATTGCCGACACCGTCTACAGCGCCGATCGCCAAACCGTTCTGCACGTGCCTGCCGACAACGCAGACCTCTCGCTGCTCACGCCCGGCACACCGGTCACGGCCACCATCGATTGGGACCGCCGCCATCGCCTGATGCGGCTGCATACGTGCCTGCACCTGCTGGGTTCGCTGATTCCCGTGCCCGTCACGGGCTGCGGCATCTCGCCAGACGCCGGCCGCATCGATTTCGACCTGCCGGAATCGACGCTCGACCGCGACACGCTCACCACGCAGCTGAATGAACTCATCGGCCGCAACACGCCGGTGCGCATCGACCTGATCACGCCAGAAGAACTGGCCGCCCAGCCCGAACTCGTGCGCACCATCGGCGCGGCGCCGCCGGCAGGCGCCTCGGCCATCCGCATCATCCACATCGATGGCATCGACCGCCAACCGTGCGGCGGCACCCATGTACGGGCCACCGGTGAAATCGGCCGCGTGGTCGTCACCAAGATCGAAAAGAAAAGCCGCCAGAACCGACGCGTCGCCGTGGCGTTCGCAGATTGAGCCCCCCATGAACAAGTCCGCCGCCCTGCCCATGGCACCCCTTGACCACGCCGAACGCCGCGGCCTGCTGCTCGGCTTCATCGGCGTGGCCATCTTCAGCCAGACGCTGCCGTTCACGCGCATGGCAGTCGCCGAGCTGGATGCCACCTTCGTGGCGCTGGCGCGGGCGGTGCTGGCGAGCGTGCTGGCGTTGGTGCTCCTCGCCGCCACGGGCGCGTTCTCGGCCGGCAAGCGCCCGCGCGGCAATCAATGGTGGCAACTGGCAGTGACGGCGATGGGTGTAGTGGTGGGCTTTCCGCTGTTCTCGTCGCTGGCGATGCGCGATGTGCCGGCCGCCCATGGCGCCATCATTACCGGCCTGCTGCCGCTTGCGACGGCCATCTTTGCCGCGTGGTTCGGGCGCGAGCGGCCGTCCAGTGGGTTCTGGCTGTGCGCGGTCATTGGTAGCGTGCTCGTTGTTTCATTTGCGCTGCTGCAAGGTGCGGGCGCCCTGCACCGCGCCGATTGGCTCCTCTTCGCCGCCATGGTGACGGGCGCCCTCGGCTATGCGACCGGCGGCAGGCTCGCGCGCGATCTGGGCGGCACGCAGACGATTGCCTGGGCGCTGGTCGTCTCCCTGCCCGTGCTGCTGCCGCTGGTTGGGGCGCTGGCATGGTTGCCGTCCACACATCAGGCCGAGGCACTGGCGCATGCGTCGTCCCGCGCCTGGATGGGGCTGGCTTACGTGTCGGCCTTCTCCATGTTCATCGGCTTCCTGTTCTGGTACTCCGGCCTGGCAGCAGGCGGTGTTGCGCGGGTCGGCCAGATACAATTGCTGCAACCTTTCATGACGTTGATTGGCGGCTGGCTGCTGCTGGGCGAATCGCTCGACACGCCCACCGTGCTGTTTGCGCTGGCCGTGATTGCCGTGGTCGGCATCGGCCGGCGCACGTCGGTACGCCGATAGCAACGTCTTCCCTCTTTTGTTGACCGCACCTACCAAGGAGTCTTCATGACCGCCTCGCACGACGCCCAGGCCAAGCTCAAGCAACTCGGCATCGAACTGCCCGCCGCCGGCGCCCCCGCCGCCGCCTACGTCATGGCCGCGCAAACCGGCAACCAGGTCTTCCTGTCCGGCCACATCGCCAAGAAAGACGGTAAGCCGTGGGTTGGCAAGCTGGGCGCCGACATGACCACCGAGCAAGGCAAGGCCGCCGCACGCGCCATCGCCATCGACCTGATCGCCACGCTGAACACGCACCTGGGCGGTGACCTCAGCCGCGTCAAGCGCATCGTCAAGGTCATGAGCCTGGTCAACTCCACGCAGGAGTTCACCGAGCAGCACCTGGTGACCAACGGTGCATCGGAACTGTTCGCCGACGTGTTTGGCGACGCCGGCAAGCACGCCCGCAGCGCCTTCGGTGTCGCGCAGATTCCGTTCGGCGCATGCGTCGAGATCGAGCTGATTGCCGAAGTCGCCTGAGCGATCTGAGCGATCTGAGCGACGCTTTTTCCCGCAGTCTCTAAGGTGACGGCCCAATGTTGGATGGGCTGGTTGCCTGCTATTCTTTTCGCTTTGCCCACCCACGGCGCCCGCTCACGAGGTGGGCGCCGCAACACTAGGACCACACCATGGACCACACTGCCTGCACCTTCTCCAGCCGCGCTCAGAAACTGACCAGCTCGGCGATCCGGGAAATCCTCAAGATCACCGAACGTCCTGAGGTCATTTCGTTTGCCGGCGGCCTGCCCGCCCCGCTCACCTTCCCGGTCGAAGCGATTCAGGCGGCGTGCGCCCGCATGTTTGCCGACAACCCGCAGGCCTCGCTGCAGTACACGCCCACCGAAGGCCTGTCGGTGCTGCGCGAATGGATTGCCCAGCGTCATGGCACCACCGCCTCGCGCGTGCTGATCACCACGGGCTCGCAGCAGGGGCTGGACCTGCTCGGCAAGATCTTCATCGACCCGCAAAGCAAGGTGCTAGTCGAAACGCCGACGTACCTGGGCGCGCTGCAGGCGTTCTCGCTGTTCGAGCCGACCTATACGTCCATCGCCACCGATGACAAAGGCCTGCTGCCCGACGCGCTCACGCCGGAACTGGCAGCCGGCGCGCGCTTCTTCTACACGATCCCGAACTTCCAGAACCCGACCGGCCGCCGCCTGCCGCTGGACCGCCGCCAAGCCTTGGTGGCCCGCGCGAAGGAACTCGGCGTGCTGCTCGTTGAAGACGACCCGTACGGCGAACTCAGCTACACCGGCGACGCCTTGCCCTCGCTGCGCTCGCTCAATCCGGACGGCGTGATCTACATGGGCTCGTTCTCGAAGATCCTGGCACCGGGCATGCGCCTGGGCTACATCATTGCGCCCGAACACATCCACTTCAAACTCGTGCAGGCCAAGCAGGCATCGGATCTGCACACGCCCAGCTTCACGCAGCGCGTGGCGTACGAGGTGCTGAAGACCGGGCTGCTCGACACGCACATCCCGAGCATCCGAACCCTCTACGGCAAGCAATGCGAAGCGATGCTCGATTCGCTCACGCGTCACATGCCGGCCGGCGTGCACTGGAACCGCCCGGAAGGCGGCATGTTCATCTGGGTGGAAGTGCCGGAAGGCATCGACACGATGGCGCTGCTGGAAAAGGCCGTCGCGCGCAATGTGGCGTTCGTGCCGGGCGCGCCGTTCTATGCCAATGCGCCGCGTCGCAATACCTTGCGGCTGGCGTTCGTGACGGTGGCGCCGGAGCGCATCGAGCAAGGCATTGCCGTGCTGGGCGAGTTGATCCGCGCAGAAATCGCTGCGCTCACGCCCAAGGCCGCCTAAATTACCTAACGATCCATTCCATCCATTTCATTCAAGAAAGGAGCCGTCGTCGATGCTGCGGATCTGGGGAAGACTCTCTTCGGTCAACGTTCAGAAGGTCGTCTGGTGCGCGCATGAGCTATCGCTGGACCATGAGCGCATCGACGTCGGTGGCGCCTTCGGCGGCGTCGACACGCCGGAATTCAAGGCGATGAACCCGAACGGCATGATCCCCGTCATCGAAGACGGCCTGAACGATTCCGGCGATACGCGCTTCGTGCTGTGGGAATCCAACGCCATCGTGCGCTATCTTTCGGCGCGCTACGGCCCGGGCAATCTCTACCCGCTCGAACTTCACGAGCGCGCCGATGCCGACCGCTGGATGGATTGGCAGACCACGTCATACAGCCCGTCGATGGTGGATGCGTTCATGCAGCTCGTGCGCACGCCAGAAGACCAGCGCGACGCCGCACGCATTGAACGCTCGCGCCAGGCGGCCGAGCGCAGTACCGCCATTCTTGAAGCCGTGCTGGCCAAGCAGCCCTACGTGGCCGGCCGCCGCTTCACCATGGCCGACATCGTCTGCGGCTGCGCCACGCACCGCTGGCTCGGCTTGCCGATGGACCGCCCCGCGCGACCGAACCTCGAGCGCTGGATGGCCGAACTGCGCGACCGGCGCGCCGCGCGCGAAGTCCTGGCGCTGCCCGTGGTCTAAGCCCGCCCGAAACCGATTGCGGTAGCATCACCAACCGCGCACGGCACCCAAGCCGGCGCGGTTTTTTGTTTTCACCGAGGGAAACCCGGATGCCATTGAACCGACCTTCCACCACCGTCGCCACGATCCTCTGGGGCGCGCTTTACCTGGTTGCCGCCATCGTGTCGCACCGGCTGAATGGGCCGGTCGACATGACGGGCTACATATGGCTGCCGGCGGGCGTGACCATGGCTGCATTCATGCTGCGGCCTTACCGCGAATGGCCGGGGCTGGGGGCAGCGTTTGCCGTGGCGCAACTGGCGCTGGCCGCCATTGAACACACCAACCCGGCCCACGCGATGCTCTTTGTGCTCGACGAAGCGGGCAGCGCAGCGCTGGCCGTGGCGCTGGTGCGGCTGGCGCGCGTGCCGCTTGAGGGGCTCTATTTCGTGCGCGCGATGCTGGTGGCCGGCGCGGTCAGTGCACTGCTCGGAGCGCTGTTCGGGGCGGCATGGTTTGCGTGGTCGCAAGGCGGCGCGTTCGGGCACGTCCTGCGCATCTGGGCGGCATCGGATTTCCTGGGCGTGCTGATCGTCACGCCGGTGCTCGCGGCATGGTCCCGCTTTCGCGCGTTCCGCTCGGGTGGCACGGACCGCACGGATTTCCTGCTCGGTCTGGCGGCCGCGATTGCGCTGGCGCTGTCGGCGTACGTCATCTTCGACGGCAACAGCGATGCCAAGTTTGGCGACGGCATCGGCTTTGCACTGACGTACGTCCCGCTGTTCTTTGCCGTGGTGGTGGCCCTGCTGTGGGGCGGCCGCGGCGGCTCGATGGCCGTGCTGCTGCTCACGCTGGTGGCGCTCACGCAAACCGCCGAGGGCGACGGCCCGTTCGCCGTGCTGGACCACCACTATGGCCAGTCGCTGCTGGAAGCGCAACTGTACCTGGGCATTGCCGCGCTGCTGGTGCTCCTGGTGAGCGCGCTCAAAACCACGCGCGAACAACTGCACGAGCAAAGCGCGCAGTGGCAGAACCGCGTGGAGCTGGCGTTGGCGACGTCGGGCCAGCTCGTCTACACCATCGACCCGGCGAGCGGCCGCATCGACTGGGGCGGCGACATTGTGCTCGTGTTCGGACACGAACCCGCAAGCATGGCGTCGATCTCCACCGTACTGCAACTGGTGCACCCGGATGACCGCGACGCGCTGCGTGCACGTTGGCTGGGAGAAGCCGCGCAGGGTGACGAGGCCGCCATGCCCGCGCGCCGCCAGACGCTGCGCATCACAGCACGCGACGGCACGCTGCACACCGTGGTGGATACCGGTGGCCCGCTGATGGACGCCGTGGGCAACATGGCGCTCGTCACCGGTACCTGGTCGGTCGAGACGGCACTGTGACGGCATCCGCGTCCGGCAGCACGGCTGTGCTGCTGATCCATGGTCTGGGCGGTACGGCCTACGACGTGGGCGTGCTGCAGAAAGCGCTGCGCAATGCCGGCGCGGTCACGCACGTGCCAACCTTGCCCGGCCACGGCACGCGCCCCGAAGACCTGATTCACATGCCCGCCGAGGCGTGGCTTGAAACGCTCACGCAAACGTATGAGCAGCTCGTCGCCGAGCACGACACCGTGCATATCGCCGGAATGTGCATGGGCGCATTGCTGGCGCTCGTGCTGGCGCACCGGGTCCGGCATGGCATTGCGCGCCCGGAGGACAGGCTGGCGCTACTCGCCACGCCGATCCATATCGATGGCTGGTCGACGCCGTGGTATCGGGATCTGCGCTACGTGGTCTATCGCATCCCGGGCATGGCGGCGCGCATGCGCGTGGAAGAGGACGAGCCGTTCGGCATCAAGAATCCGCTATTGCGGCGGATCATTAAAGCCAAGCTCGCACGCGGCGACAGCTTCCACTACCCGTGGGTGCCGCTGGCATGCATTCGGCAGGTGGACCGGCTGCGACGCTGGGCAGTGGCGGGGGCGCCCGACACGCAATGCCAGACGCTGGTGATCCATTCGCGCGAAGACGAGCTCACCAGCCTGCGCTCCGCCGAAACGCTGCAGGCCACCCTGCCCCATGCGCGCAGCGTGGTGCTGGAGAACAGCTACCACATGATCTGCGTAGACAACGACCGCGATCAGGTCGCCGCAGAGGTCCTCGGCTTCTTCGGTTTCGACCCGACAGCGGCCAGGCGCAAAGGCCCAGCCGCCGCAGATTGACGATGCCGCCGATCAGGCGGCTGGCCCAGCAGTCTCGTGCTCGTGCGCCGCGTCCAGCCGGCGCTGCCGCTCGCTGCCCTTGAACACGCCCCGCACCACCACAAAGAACACCGGCACCAGGAACACCGCCAGCACCGTCGCCGTGATGATCCCACCCAGCACGCCCGTGCCGATGGCACACTGGCTGGCCGATGCCGCGCCGGTCGCAATTGCCAGCGGCACGACGCCAAACGCAAACGCCAGCGACGTCATCACGATCGGCCGGAAGCGCAGACGCGCGGCCTCCAGCGTGGCTTCTATCAGCCCCATGCCTTGCGCCACCAAGTCCTTGGCCACTTCGATGATCAGGATCGCGTTCTTGGCCGACAGGCCGATGGTGGCAATGAGCCCGACCTTGAAATAGATGTCGTTGGGCAGGAAACGCAGCGTGGCACCCAGCAGCGCGCCCAGCACCCCCAGCGGCACCACCAGCATGACCGCCAGCGGAATCGACCAGCTTTCGTACAACGCCGCGAGGCACAGAAACACGACGAGGATCGACAACGCAAACAGCGCCGGCGCCTGCGCGCCCGACAGGCGCTCCTCGAACGACTGCCCTGTCCACTCGTAGCCGAAACCTTCGGGCAGGCCGCGCGCAATCGACTCCATCGCCGCCATCGCCTCGCCGGAGCTATGACCCGGCGCGGGCGAGCCGGTGATCGTCATGGCCGGAAAGCCGTTGTAGCGGTCGAGCTTGAGCGGCCCGACGATCCACTTCGTGGTGGTGAACGCGGAGAGCGGCACCATCGCCCCCGCCGCATTGCGCACATGCATGCGGCCAAGCTGCTCGACCGAGACGCGCTGCTTGCCGTCGGCCTGCACGATCACACGACGCACCTGGTTGCGGTAGACGAAATCACCCGCGTAGTCGGAGCCGAACATCACGGCCAGCGTGCGGTTGATGTCCTCAATCGACACGCCCATCGACAGCGCCTTCTTGCGGTCCACATCGATCAGCACCTGCGGCGCATCGCCCTGGCCCGCAAACGTGACTTCCGACAGCGCCGGATGCTTCGCGGCTTCGGCCAGCATGTGGTCGCGCGCTTGCGCCAGGCGTTCGTAACCAGCACCGCCGCGGTCTTGCAGACGCAGGTCGAAGCCGGGCTTGCTGCCCAGCTCCGGCAGCGCGGGCGAGTTCATCGCCATGACCATCGCGCCCTTGATCTTGCCGAACGCCGCATTGGCTCGCCCGACCACGGCATCGACGTGCTGGTCAGCGCCCTTGCGTTGCTTCCAGTCCTTGAGCGTCAGGAACAGCATGGCCGCGTTCTGGCCGTTGCCGTACAGGCTGAAGCCCGTGATGGCCAGCGTGGACGCCACCGCCGGCTCCTGCGTCATGAAGTGCTGCTCCGCCTGCCGCACGACGTCGAGTGTCTGTGCCTGCGTGGCGCCGGTCGGCAGCATGACGACGGTCATGAATTCGCCGGTGTCTTCTTCGGGCAGGAAGGCCGTCGGCAGTTGCGTGAACAGCAGCACCACCACGCCGATGACGGCGCCGTAAGCCACCAGCGCGCGGCCCGTGCGGTTCAGCAGCCTGGCAACGCCGCCTTGGTAGCGCGTCGTCAACCGCGCAAAACCCCGATTGAATGCGCCGAAGAAGCCCTTGCGCTCGGCACCGTGGCCGGCCCGCACCGGCTTGAGCAGCGTTGCGCAAAGCGCGGGCGTGAGCGTCAATGCCAGGAATGCCGAGAACACCATCGACACCGCCAGCGACAGCGAAAACTGCCGGTAGATATTGCCGACCGCGCCGCCAAAGAACGCCATCGGCACGAACACCGCCGTCAGCACCAGCGAGATGCCGACGATGGCCCCGCTGATCTGGCGCATCGCCTTGGCCGTCGCCTCGCGCGGCGAGAGCCCGTCTTCATGCATCACGCGTTCGACGTTTTCCACCACCACGATGGCATCGTCGACCAGGATGCCGATGGCCAGCACCAGGCCGAACAGCGTCAGCACGTTGATGGAAAAACCCATCGGCAGCATCACCGCAAACGTGCCCAGCAACGCAATCGGCACGACCAATGTCGGGATGAGCGTCGCGCGCAGGTTCTGCATGAACAGCATCATCACCAGGAACACGAGCACCACGGCTTCGAGCAGCGTCTTGACCACCTGCTCGATGGCGATGCCGACAAAGCGCGAGCTGTCGTACGCCACCTCGTAGCGCACGCCGGGCGGGAAATGCGCCTGCGCTTCGTCCAGCACCGCACGCACGCGCTTGGCCACGCCCACGGCATTGGCGCCGGGGGCGAGCTTGATGCCGATGGTCGTGGCGGGCTTGCCGTTCATGCGCGAGAGGTACAGGTAATCGCTGCCGCCCAGCTCCACGCGCGCCACATCGCGCAGCAGCACCATGCGGCCCTGCGCATCCGCACGCAGGGGAATCTGGCCGAATGCGTCCGGCGTGGTCAGCCCATCGTCGCCGGTCACGCTCGCGTTGATGGGCGCGCTGCCCGGCACGGCCCCACTCCCGATTTCACCCACGGTGATGCGCGCGTTGTAGCGGCGCACGGCATCGCTCAGGTCGCCGGCGGTGAGGCCCAGTGCGGTCAGCTTGTCGGCATCGGGCCAGATGCGCATGGCGTATTCCGCATCGAACAACTGCGCGGTGCCCACGCCCGGCACGCGGCGCAACTGCGGAATCAAATCAGACGAAGCGAGGTCGCCCAGGTCGATGCCGTCGAAGCGCCCGCGCTCGGCCGTCAGCGACAGATACATCATGTAGTTCTCGGCCGCCTTCTCGATGCGGATGCCGTTGCGGCGCACGACCTCGGGCAGGCGTTCTTCGACGATCTTCAGCCGGTTCTGCACCTCCACCGCCGCAAGATCGGGGCTCGTGCCCTGCGTGAACGAGAGGTTGATCGACACATTGCCCGCCGCATCAGACGACGACGACATGTACAGCAGCCCCGGCGCACCGTTCATCTCGCGCTCGATGATGGCGGTGACGGCACTCTCCACCGTGCGCGCGGACGCGCCCGGGTAGGTGGCAGAGATGCTCACGTTGGGCGGCGCGATGTTCGGATACTGCGCCACCGGCAGCTTGGGCAACGCGAGCACGCCGGCCAGGATGATGGCCAGCGCAATCACCCAGGCAAAGACCGGGCGGTCGATAAAGAAGCGCGCCATGGTCAGCCCTTCTTCAGCTTCGTGTCGGCGGGCGGTGCAGCAGGCACAGGCTTGACCGCCATGCCGGCTTCCAACGTCTGCATGCCTGGAATGGCGAGGCGCTCTCCACCGGACAGGCCGCTCGTCACCAGCCATTGATCGCCAGCCAACGTTTGCGCAGCAACGGATCGAGCCGCCAGCGTGTTGTCTGCCTGCACCACAAACACCGTCGCGCCATGACGATCACGGTGCAACGCGCCCTTCGGAATGGTCACAGCGCCCTGCTGCACGGCGTGCGAGAGCTTCACGCGCACGTACATGCCGGGCAGCAGCAGGCCATCGGGGTTGGGCAGCACGGCGCGCATTGAGACGTTATCTGTCGCACGATCCACCGCCAGATCCGAGAACAGCAGCTTGCCCGGGCGCTCGTACGCCACGCCATCGCTCAGGATGACTTGCACGCCGATATCCTGACCGCTCAATGCAGCGGCCTGGCCCGTCTTGAGCGCGCGCTGCAAGGCCAGGACCTCGGCAGCGGGCTGCGCAAAGTCGACATAGATCGGGTCGATCTGCTCGACCGTGGTGAGCGGCGTGGCAGCGTCCTCCTTGACCAGCGCGCCTTCGGTCACCTGTGCGCGGCGCGAGCGGCCACCAATCGGGGCGGAGACGGTGGCATAGCCCAGGCGCAGTTGCGCGGTTTCCAGCGCAGCGCGGCCGGACACCACGTCCGCTGCGGCCTGACGTTCGGCGGCTTGCGCTTCAGCGTATTCCAGCTCGCTCACGGCGCGCGTGGCGGCCAGCCCCTTGTAACGCGCAGCCTTGTCATGGGCGATGGCGAGTTGCGCCTGCGCACGGGCGAGCGCACCTTGTGCGGCGTCCACCTGCGCCTTGAGCGGTGCCGGGTCGATGCGGAACAGCACCTGTCCGGCCTTGACCACCTGCCCTTCTTCGTAGGCGCGCTTGAGGACGATGCCGTCGACGCGCGCACGCACTTCCGCCGTGCGATACGGCTCCAGGCGGCCGGGCAGTTCGGTCACCAGCGGCGCATCGGAGCGTTGTGCAACGGCAAACTCGACCTCCGGCGGACCAGCAGGCCTCGCGGCTTCATCAGCATGCTTGCCGCACGCCTGCAACACAGCCAACGCGCACGCGCACAGCAACCACCGGGACGAACGGAAACGACAGAACAACACGCAGAACATCATGAGAAAGGGGGCTGGGCGCGACCGCGCCCGAGGTCTTGAAAAAGCGAAGCGGAAGGCTAGCACGCACATCCGCCGCAAGCTGATCGATTGATTTTTCAATCTGATCAAGACCTTACGAAGCAAGCACTGCCTGCGCGGGCAGGCACGCGGTTCCCCTTTGATGCTGTTTCAGAAGACGCGGCCGAGCTGCAGGTACACGTTCCACACGCCCTGCGGCGCCACCGCAAAACCGAAATACAGCGGCCCGATCGGGCTGTTGCCGCCAACGAATACGCTGCCGCTCTTCAGGTAAGGACCCCGCCCGAAGTTGTTGCGCAACTGCCAGACGTTGCCGGCTTCCGCGCTGGCGCCGAACACCGGCGCGCGCAGGCCGAGCAGATCGTCGATACGAAGGTCGTACAGATAGGTCAGGCGCCCGTACAGCATGTACTGGCCGTTGAACTGATCCTGCGCATAGGCCGAGAGATGCTGGAAGCCACCCAGGAAGAAGCCCTCGTTGGCGCCGTTGCCCGTGTTGCCGCCGTTCTCGCGCGTCGGGCTGTTGACGCCGAACAGGCCCGCCCCTTCCAACGCCACATTGAACGTGTGGCGGCCGTGGCTCGTCGCCCATAGGCTCTTGGCCTGGGCGGTGTTGAACTTCTTGTCGAGCGAACCGAAGCCCGCCTCCACGCTGCTGTAAAAGTAATAGCCGCTGCGCGGAAACAGCGGATCGTCGAGCTGGTCCAGCGTGAGCTGGGCGCGAAAGGCCGGCTGCTGGGCGCGCAAGGTGTCTAAGGCCGTCGCATCCACGATATTCCCGGACTCGTCCGCGATCAGCTCCAGGTAATTGAACGTCGCTGCCTTCCTGACGTAGTTCACGCCCAGGCGCAGTTCACCCTTGCGGCCCAACGGGATGCCCAGGTCAACGCCGGCGCGCGCCGTCTCGATGGTCAGGTTGTTGAACGGCTTGGCGTCCCGGGTAGGCGGCTGATCGTCAAAGTAGAGATCCGATCTGCGGCGCGAGTACTCGGCATACGGCGCCACGTAGAACCCGCGCGCCTGCCACAGCGGCTGTCGCAACTCGGTATGGATGCTCGCCCGGTTGCTGCCGAGCACGATGTCATTGCGCCACTCCAGCCCGCTCTGCGTGAGCCACGGATACCGATGGCCGAGGTTGACGTTGAACGCGCCACGCCCGTCGAAGTTGGTCGACATGCCCAGCCCGAACAGGAAGAACTGGTTGCCCCACGACTTTTCATGCGCGTCGATCTTCAGCGTATGCACGCCGTTCTCCTCCACCAACTGCTGCGTGACGGTTTCGAAGTCGCCCGTGGTGGCCAGCGCTGATAGCTCGCGGTTGAGCGCCTCGGCGTCATACGCATCGCCTTCGCGCACCTTGATCAACTGGCGCACACGTGCCGGCGGCACCCGGCCGCTGGTGGTCACATCAATAGCGTCGATGCGTGCGCCTGCCACCAGCGTGCCTTGCGGCTCATGGGCAGCGCGGTACGCGGCATACGCCTGCGGCGACAGCGACAACGCCGCGAGCTTGGTCTCAACGGCCTGCGCCGCGCGCTCGCCCTGCCGCACGCCCTGCGGGCCCTTGGCGAAATCAGTAAACGAAAGCTCCGAGAGCTGCGGCTCGATCAACACATCCTTGCCGCGCAGCAGCGCCTTTTGCGCACGCACGTTCTGGCCGACGAGGATGGTGATCATCTGCTGCGTCACCGCCGCTGGCGAGGCGAGGTCTTCCGGCCGCTGCAAGTCCGACCCGATGTTGACGGCGATGATGATGTCAGCGCCCATGTCGCGCGCGAGCTGCACGGGCAGGTTGCTCACCAGGCCGCCATCCACCAGCGTGCGGCCGCCCACTTCGATGGGTGCGAACAGACCCGGCACCGCCATGCTGGCCCGCATGGCCAGCGGCAGCGAGCCGTGGTCGAGAATCACCCCGTCGCCCGTGGCCAGATCCGTCGCCATGGCCTTGAACGGAATCGGCAGGCGCGAGAACGCGATGTTGTCTGGCCACTCCGCTGTCCAGTTCTTGAGCAGCGCGAGCAGGCGGTTGCCCTGCACCAGCCCGGCGGGCAGCTTGAGCTTGCCGTCGCCATAGCCGGCGGACAAGCCGATCGGATACTGGAAATCATCCTCGCGCAGCGACTGCGGCAGCTTGGCGCGATCGTTGCGGTCGAAGGCGATGTCGCTCAGGTCGACCTGCGAGAGCTTCTGCTCCAGCGCATCCGCACGCATGCCGCTGGCGTACAGCCCGCCCACCACGGCGCCCATGCTCGTCGCGGCAATCACATCCACGGGAATGCGCATGCGCTCCAGCATCTTGAGCACGCCAATATGCGCATAGCCGCGCGCCCCGCCGCCCGAGAGCACCAGGCCGATACGCGGCCGCGTCGATTCGGTGTTCGCCTGCGCGGGCGCTGCCGCGGTCTGGCCATGCACGGCGGGCGACAGCGTCGCCAGTGCCACACCTGCAGCGAGCACGGCGGCAGCCCATCGGGAGCCGCGTCGGCGAATCGGAAAGGCCGTCAGAGAAGCCATGGATAGGGGGCGAAATGGGGTGGTGGTCTGCGTTGCAGGCGCAATGATTCCACAACCCGGATTTACCCGGTGCGATTGCGTGCGCCGCGTCAACCCTCGCCCCGCAGCCGATGAATACTTTTCAGGGCGAAAGTGACAGAATATTGCGGTGGCCCGGACACGCTTGTTCCTACAATCCGCGTTCGCCCCTGCGAAAAAGGGGCAGCAGAAGACGTTCGGTATCGAGAAGAACCGAAACGCCCAAACAGGAGGAGATCAAGATGTGGAATCAAGTCTATGACCCGCTCGGCAGCGCCGTGTGGTCAACCTTAGCGGCCGGGATACCGGTTGCCGTGCTGCTGTGCTCGCTGGCGTTCTTCCACATGCAGGCCCATCTGGCGGCCGGGTTGGCGCTGATTGTCGGGGTGGGGATCGCCTCGTTCGTGTTCGGCATGCCGACCGCAATGGCCGGCAAGGCAGCAGGCCTGGGCATCATTTCAGGCCTGTTCCCGATTGGCTGGATCGTCCTGAACATCATCTTCCTGCACCGGCTCACCACCTTGAACGGGTCGTTCAAGGTCTTACAGAGCTCGATTTCCGGCATTACCGAAGACCGCCGCCTGCAACTGCTGCTGGTGGCGTTCAGCTTTGGTGCCTTCTTTGAGGGCGCAGCGGGCTTCGGCACGCCGGTGGCTGTCACGGGTGCCATCCTGATCGGCCTGGGCTTCTCGCCGCTGGCCGCCTCTGGCCTGGCCCTGATCGCCAACACCGCCCCGGTGGCCTACGGTGCACTGGGCGCGCCGCTCATCGGGCTGGCCTCGGTCACGGGGCTGGACTTGCTGAAGCTGTCGGCCATGGTTGGCCGCCAGTTGCCGTTCTTCTCGGTGCTGGTGCCGTTCTGGCTGATCTGGGCGTTCGCGGGCTTCCGCGGCATGCTGCAGATCTGGCCGGCGATCCTGGTGGCGGGCGTGTCGTTTGCCATTCCGCAGTTCCTGGTGTCGAACTTCCACGGCCCGTGGCTGGTGGACGTGATTGCGGCGCTGGTGTCGATGGGCACGCTCACGCTGTTCCTGAAGGTATGGAAGCCCAAGACGATCTGGACCTCGACCGCCCTGCGCAACCGCGAGGACAACTCCAGCGTCGATCCCGAAGCGGCCGCCGAGGCGCGTGCCGCTACCAGCGCTGAGGCCAATACCAAGATCACGCGCGTGCAGGCCTGGCTGCCGTGGGTGATCCTGACCGTGTTTGTGTTCATCTGGGGCATTCCGCAGTTCAAGGCGTTTGCCGACGGTCTGTGGCAGTTCAAGTTCCCGATCCCCGGTCTGGACAAGATGGTGCTCAAGGGCCCGCCGGTGGTCGCGAAGGAGACCGCCGAAGGCGCGGTGTTCCTCTTCAATGTGCTGTCGATGGCGGGCACGGGCATCCTGGTCTCGGCCATCGTGGGCGGCCTGCTGATGGGCTACTCGGTGCCGCGCATGGTCAAGGAATACTGGAACACCATCAAGCTCACGCGCTATTCGCTGCTGACCATCTGCGCGATGTTCGGCATCGGCTATCTCACCCGCTATTCGGGTCTGGACGCAACGCTGGGCCTGGCCTTCGCCCACACCGGCGTGCTGTACCCGCTGTTCGGCACGATGCTGGGCTGGCTGGGCGTGGCGCTCACGGGGTCGGACACGGCCTCGAACGTGCTGTTCGGCGGCCTGCAGAAGACCACGGCCACGCAACTCGGCTTGTCGCCAATCCTCATGGCGGCAGCCAACAGCTCGGGCGGCGTGATGGGCAAGATGATCGATGCGCAGTCCATCGTCGTGGCCTCCACCGCCACCAAGTGGTACGGCCACGAGGGCGACATCCTGCGCTACGTGTTCTTCCACTCGCTGGCGCTGGCCTTCCTGGTGGGCCTGATGATCACCCTGCAGGCTTACGTGGAGCCGTTCACGCGGATTGTGGTGCACTGAGCGCCCTCTCCCGGATAAACAAGAAAGCCGCTCAACCGAGCGGCTTTTTTCATGGCGCGATGCGTCTCACGGGGCGCTTGGCGCCTCCCACCGATGACGGTTGAGGCTCTGAACCCCAATCGGCGAGCAAATAGCCTCTCACGCCGAGCTCTGAACTCCACCTGTCGAGCAAAAAGCCTCGCGCGCCGAGCTCTGAACTCCACCCGCCGAGCAAAAAGCCTCGCGCGTCGAGCTCTGAACTCCACCCGCCGAGCAAAAAGCCTCGCGCGCCGAGCTCTGAGCTCCAATCGCCGAGCAAAAAGCCTCGCGCGCCGAGCTCTGAGCTCCAACCGCCGAGCAAAAAGCCTCACGCGCCGAGCTCTGAGCTCGACCTGTCGAGCAAAAAGCTCCACTCGCCGAGCCCTGGACTCCGTAAGCCACCCCACCAACAAGGGCGCTTTCACGCGCGTATCATGGGCGGCTCTTCCGCGCACGTCCCGCCCTGGGGCGTCGGTCACCTCTTCCCCCCCCCCGACCCGACATGCTGCTGCGCCGCCTGGAAAAGCTCATCGATCCGTTTCGCCCGCTGCCTGACACCCAGCCTCCGGCCAATGTCTGGCGCTTCTACGCCTACTTCCTGCGCGAAGTGCGCGGCGTGTTCGCGTTCTTGCTGGTCGTGGGGTTGCTGGGCGCGCTGATTGAAGTCGCGCTGTTCGACTTCCTGGGCCGCATCGTCGACATGATCCAGGCGACACCTGGCCCGGCGTTCTTCGGCCGCCACCGCAACGAGCTGCTGTGGATGGCCTTTGTGGCGCTGATCGCGCGGCCGGTCATCTTCGGGCTGCACGACGTGCTCGTGCATCAGGTCATCAACCCGAACCTGTCGAACCTGATCCGCTGGCAGAACCACCGCTACGTGCTCAAGCAGAGCCTGACGTTTTTCCAGAACGACTTTGCCGGCCGCATTGCGCAACGGATCATGCAGACCGGTTTCTCGCTGCGCGATTCCGCCGTGCAGTCCGTGGATGCGCTCTGGCATGTGGTGATCTACGCGATCAGTGCGATGGTGCTGTTCGCCCGGGCCGACTGGTGGCTCGTGGTGCCGCTGCTGGTGTGGATCGGCTGCTACATTGCGGCGCTGAGCTACTTCGTGCCGCGCGTGAAGGCGCGATCGGTCATCGCCACGGAGTCGCGCTCCAAGCTGATGGGCCGCATCGTTGACGGCTACACCAACATCACCACGCTCAAGCTGTTCGCGCATACGCAGCACGAAGAAAGCTACGCGCGCGACGCCATGGCCGAGCAGACGGACAAGACCCGGCTGTCCGGCCGCATGATCAGCGGCATGGATTTCACCATTACGGCGATGAACGGCCTGCTGATCGTTGGCACGTCGGCGCTCGCGCTGTGGCTATGGAGCGAGGGCCGGGTGAGCGCGGGCACCATCGCGCTGACCACGGGGCTGGTGATCCGCATCAACAACATGTCGGGCTGGATCATGTGGGTGGTCAACGGCATCTTTGAAAACGTCGGGCAGGTGCAGGACGGCATGCAGACCATCGCGCTGCCGCGCGCCGTGATCGACCAGCCCGATGCCAAGCCGCTGGACGTGACGCGGGGCGAAGTCCGCTTCGAGCACGTCGGCTTTCACTACGGCAAGGGCAGCGGCGTGATCGAAGGGCTTGACTTGGTGGTGCGCCCGGGTGAACGGATCGGCCTGGTCGGCCCGTCGGGTGCGGGCAAATCGACGCTGGTGAATCTGCTGCTGCGCCTGTACGACGTGGAGCGCGGCCGCATTCTGGTCGACGGTCAGGACATTGCGGCCGTGACGCAAGAGAGCCTGCGCGAGCAGATCGGCATGGTCACGCAGGACACGTCGCTGCTGCACCGGTCCATTCGCGACAACCTGCGCTACGGCAAACCCGACAGCACCGAGGCCGAGTTGATGCAAGCGGTGCGTCGGGCCCGCGCCGACGAGTTCATCCCGCAGCTATCCGATGTGCAAGGGCGACGCGGCTTTGATGCGCTGGTGGGTGAACGCGGGGTGAAGCTCTCGGGCGGTCAACGGCAGCGCATCGCGATTGCGCGCGTGCTGCTCAAGGACGCGCCGATCCTGATCCTGGACGAAGCCACGTCCGCGCTGGATTCGGAAGTGGAAGCCGCCATCCAGGAAAGCCTGGAAACGCTGATGCAGGGCAAGACCGTGATTGCCATCGCGCACCGGCTCTCGACCATCGCGCGCATGGACCGCCTGGTTGTGCTTGATGGCGGGCGCATCGTCGAGAGCGGCACGCATGCGGAACTGCTGGAACACGGCGGCCTGTATGCGCGGCTGTGGGCGCATCAGACCGGCGGTTTCGTTGGGGTGGATTGAGCGTTACGACAGGCGGCGGCCGAGCGTCTCGGGCACCATCGCCAGCCCGATCAGCGAGACGAGGCCGCAGCCGATCACGTAGAACGCCGGCGCGTTGGCGTTGCCCGTGAGGTGGATCAGCTCGGTCGAGAAGAACTGCGCAAAGCCGCCGAAGATGGCAATGGCCACGCAGTAGGCAATCGACAGCCCCGTGGCGCGCAGCCGCTGCGGGAGCACCTCGCTCACCAGCACCATCGAGGCCGGCGAGGTCATCGACATCGGCACCGACAGGCAGCCGACCACGATCAGCAAGCGGGCGAGCGAAGGGTCTGCGTTGATGAGTGCGAAGGCCGGATAGATCATCGCCAGCAGTGCAATGCGCGACCACAGCACGACCTTGCGGCGCCCGACGCGGTCGGCCAGCCGGCCGGCGAACGGCGACAGCACCACCTGCACCAGTGCCGCAATGCACGCCGCCCAGATCCCCAGCGACAGGGGCATGTGCAGCACGCTCACGGCGTAGTTGCTGAGGTAGTAGACGATGATGTACGTGGACGAGGCCACGCCGATCATCAGCAGGATGCTGGCGACGAGCGCGCGACGATGTTCGCGCAGCAACGGCAGCGTGGCGTCGGCTTCGCGCGTGCTGGGCGGTGCGGCAGTTTCCTCCAGACGGCGGCGGATGATCAGGCCGACCGGGATGACGAGAATGCCGATCACGAACGCCAGGCGCCAGCCCCACGACTCCAGCGCCGCAGGCGCCAGCACGTTGCTCAGCAGCAGGCCGACCAGCGCACCGAACAGCGCGGCCAGCCCCTGGCTGAACGGTTGCCAGCTCGTATAGAAGCCGCGCGAGCGGTCGTCGGCGTATTCCAGCAGCAGCGCAGTCGAAGCGCCCATCTCGCCGCCGATGGCAAAGCCCTGCACCAGCCGCGCCAGCACGACGAGCATGGGCGCGAGGATGCCGATCTGGGCGTAGGTGGGCGTGACGACGAAGACGAGCGACGACAAACCCATCAGCCACAACGTGAGCGCCACGGCCGGCTTGCGGCCCGCGCGGTCGGCGTACATGCCGATCAGCAGACCGCCGAGCGGACGCATCAGGAAACCCACGCCAAACGTGGCGAACGACATCAGCAACTGGCCGGTCGCATTGCCGACGGGAAAGTACAGCCGGCCGATCAGCGTGGCGAAGAAGCTGTAGACCACGAAGTCATAGAACTCCAGGCCGTTGCCGATGGTGATGGCGGCAATGGCGCGCGTGCGTGACAGCGGTTGCGCGTGGACGGTCGCCTGCGCGCCGGCACGGCCGGCGTACGACGGCGCAGAGGTATGGTTCGACATGGGTTGTCTCCGAAACTCGTCTTTTTATTTGCGGGGGCGGGCCGGGCTCACGCCCCGCTGGCCTCTTCCGCCAGAACGGCTGTGGCGTTGGGTTTTACGCACAGATACCACGCTGCCGACATGAGCAACACCCAGCCAGCGCCCACGTACAGCGCCACGCGCGTGTCTTCCATGGTGCCCAGCACACCGATCACGAACAGCATGAACGCGATGGCGAGTGCCGGCCCGACTGGCCACAGCGGCACCTTGAACTTGAGCGCACGCACTTCTTCTGCCGACAGGCGACGGCGCATCGCCACCTGCGAGAGCAGGATCATGAGCCAGACCCACACGGTGGCGAACGTGGCGATCGACGCAATGACCACGAAGACGTTCTCCGGGATGAGGTAGTTCAGCACCACGCCGCACAGCAGTGCGCCGGCCATGAACAGCACCGTCACCCAGGGCACACCGTGACGCGACGTGGCCGCAAAGATGCGCGGCGCCTGACCCTGCTCCGCCATGCCGTACATCATCCGGCCCGCGCCGAAGATGTTGCTGTTGATGGCCGAGATGGCGGCCGAGATGACGATGAGGTTGAGGATGGCCGCCGCAGACCGGATGCCCAGTCCGGAGAATATCTGCACGAAGGGGCTGCCCTGGCCATCGATGCCCGTCCACGGGAAGATCGCCATCAGCACGCACATGGTCAGCACGTAGAACAACAGGATGCGCGCCGGCACCGCGTTGATGGCCTTGGGGATGACCTTGTCGGGGTTCTGCGCCTCGCCGCCGGTGATGCCGATGATCTCGACGCCGCCATACGCGAACATCACCACGGCAAACGACGCCACGAGGCCGCCCACGCCGTGCGGCAGGAAACCGCCGTGCGACCAGAGATTGCTCAAACCCGACGCGTGCTCGCCGTTCATCTTCACACCAAGGAACAGGATGACGGTGCCGCCGACGATCATGGCGCCGATCGCCACGATCTTGATGAGCGCGAGCCAGAATTCCATCTCGCCGAACACCTTGACGTTGCAGAGGTTCAGGCCGCAGATGAGCATGACGATGCCGAGCACCCAGATCCATTGCGGCACCTCCGGAAACCAGAAGCCCATGTAGATGCCGAAGGCGGTCACGTCAGCCAGGCAGACGATCACCATTTCGAGGATGTACGTCCAGCCGGTGAGAAAGCCGGCGAGCGGGCCGAGGTTGTCGCGCGCATAGCGCCCGAACGAGCCGGAAACCGGCTGGCGCACCGCCATCTCGCCGAGCGCGCGCATGACCATGTAGACGGCCGCGCCGCCGATGATGTACGCGAGGATCACGGCCGGTCCGGCCAGCTGGATGGCCGAAGCGGAGCCATAGAAAAGGCCCGTGCCGATGGCCGAACCGAGCGCGAGAAAGCGGATATGCCGCGCGCGCAGGTTGCGTTGAAGGTGTTCCAAACTGTCTCCTCTTTATGTCGGCGAGGTTGCCTGCGGGGCCAGTCCAGGCTCGACGCATGGCTCGGTCGGATGCGGAGCCATATACAGACAACATCACGTATCCGCATATGTTGTTGTATATACATTATCGATGGCATTGGGGTATTCCCGAGGAACAGTGCCCCATGTGTGCCGAGAGGCGCCCAAAGAAAAAGGCGGACATTCGTCCGCCTCGCGTTCGCTGGAGCCTGGTGATACGGGGCGCTACACCCAGCCCATGCCCCCGACCAAAGCGCCCAGCCCCACCAGCACCAGCGGGTGGACGCGGGTGAAGGAACACACCACGACCGTCGCCACGGTCAGCGCGACGGTGCTGAAGCTGCTGTCTGCGCCGCGCGCGAGCACCCAGCCGGTGGAGAACAGCAGGCCGATCGTCAGCGGTGCAAGGCCGCGGCGGACCAGTGCAATCCAGCGCGCGTCGGGCTTGCGGTCCATGACGCGCGCGATGACGGCGGCGATCACGCACGACGGCCCGCAGATGCCAACCATCGAGGCGATTGCACCGCCCAGACCCGCCGCCTGCCAGCCGAACAATTCCACGAACAACACGTTGGGCCCGGGTGCCGCCTGGGAAATGGCATACATGGCGCTCAACTGCTCACTCGTCATGTAGTGCCGCGTGTCGACCAGGAAACGGTGCATGTCGGGCAGCGTCGAGCTGGCCCCGCCAATGGAGAGAAACGACAGCACGAGAAAGTGCCAGAACAGGTCGAAGACGGTGGTGAGGTAGGTCATCGCATCGCCCTCCATTCGAGCAGGAGGGCAAGCGGTATCAGCACCAGCATCACGGGAAGCAGCGGCCACTGCAGCACGCCGATGGTGAGGACGACCGCCAGACCGATGCCGACGGCACGCCAGGTGCGCGACTGGCCTTGCGCCAGCTTGACCGCCGTTGAGAGCACCAGCCCCGCCGCCACCGCTGCCATGCCCTTAAGCAGGTTCTGCACCAAAGGCAGCGCGCTGAATTGGTCGTACAGCATGACGATCAACAGCAGCAGCACGGCAGGCGTGAGCACAAGGCCGCCCATTGCTGCCGCGGCGCCACGTACGCCGTGATACCGATAGCCCAGCATCACCGACAGGTTGACCACATTCGGACCGGGCAACACCTGCCCGAGACTCAGCAGCTCGGCGAACTCGGTGTTGGAGAGCCAGCGGTTGCGATCCACAATGCCGGCGCGCGCAAAGGGCAGCACGCCGCCAAAGCCCGACAGCCCCATGCGCGCAAACTCTGTGAAGAGCTTGCGGCACGAGGGAACGTTTGCGTCTGTCGCCGAAACCGCGTCAGGCGGGGCGTGCGGATCGCTCATCGGATCAGGCGGCTGCCGGTGCCGGTTTCGGCAGGGAAAGCTTCGGATCGCGCAGCTTGGGCTCCAGCGTCTTGCCCTTGCGTGCGCGCTTGCCGGCGTACGGCTCTTGCGCGCGTGTCGTCAGGGTCTGTTCGACCGCCTTGCCGCCGCGCGGGCCGTTGCCCGAGAGCACGAAGCCTGCTGCACCGAAGGCCAGCGCCTGGAGCAGCGTTTCGTTCTTCTCCAGCTCCATCAGGATCACGCCGCGGCCACCGCTGGCGAGCGTCTTCAACTCGCTGATCTGGAACAGCAGCATGCGGCCGCCTTCGGACAGGCACGCCACGCCATAAGCGTCAGCCGGCACCGGCGCCGGTTTGTTGGGCTGGTCGCCCTCGTCCAGCGTCAGGAACGCCTTGCCGGCCTTCTGGCGGCCGACCATGTCGCCAACCTTGGCCAGGAAGCCGTTGCCGCCGCGCGTGGAGATCACCAGATTCTGTTCGGCGTGGCCCGCGAACGTGTGGGCGATGTGCGTGCCGGGCGCGAGTTCGATCAGCGTCGTCAGCGGCACACCATCGCCACGGCCGCCCGGCAGGTTGGCCACGGCCACGGAATAGACGCGGCCCGTGCCCTTGTCGTCGCGCGTGCCGAAGATCAGCAGCGCATCAGTGGTGCGGCATTCAAACGTGTCGTACAGCGTATCGCCCGCCTTGAAGGCGAACTGCGTGGCATCGTGGCCATGGCCCTGGCGCGTACGCACCCAACCCTTCTGCGAGACGATCACCGTGACGGGTTCGTCCACGACCTTCACTTCGGCAGCGGCACGGCGCTCTTCCTGGATGAAGGTGCGGCGGTCGTCGCCATATTGCTTCGCGTCGGTCTCGATCTCCTTGATGATGCGACGGCGCATCATGGTCTCGGACTTCAGCAGCACGTCCAGCTCGCCCTGCTCTTCGCGCAGGTTCTTCAGCTCCTGCTCGATCTTGATGGCCTCCAGGCGTGCGAGCTGGCGCAGGCGGATTTCCAGGATGTCTTCGGCCTGGCGGTCGCTCAGGTTGAAGACCTGGATCAGCGCCGCCTTGGGTTCCTCGCTCTCGCGGATGATGCGGATCACGTCCTCGATGCGCAGCAGCACCAGTTGCCGGCCTTCGAGGATGTGGATGCGGTCTTCCACCTTGCCCAGACGATGGCGCGTGCGGCGCGTGACCGTGGCAAAGCGGTAGGCAATCCACTCGCGCAGGATCTCGGCCAGGCCCTTCTGGCGCGGCCGGCCATCGGTGCCGATCATCACCAGGTTGATGGCCGCACCCGACTCCAGCGACGTATGCGCCAGCAGCGTGTTGGCAAATTCCTGCTGGTCGATGTTCTTGCTCTTGGGCTCGAACACGAGGCGCACCGGGGCATCCTTGCCGGACTCGTCGCGCACGGCGTCGAGCAACCCCAGCATGGTCTGCTTCATGGTGAGCTGATCCGGCGACAGCGACTTCTTGCCCGCGCGCACCTTCGGGTTCGTCAGCTCTTCAATCTCTTCCAGCACCTTTTGCGACGAGGTGTTGGGCGGCAGTTCGTTCACCACGAGCTGCCACTGGCCGCGCGCGAGTTCTTCGATCTTCCAGCGCGCACGCACCTTCAGGCTGCCGCGACCGCTCTCATATACCTGCGCAATGTCGGCTGCAGACGAGATGATCTGGCCGCCGCCCGGAAAGTCAGGACCCGGCATGTACTGCATCAGGTCGGTGCTGGTGAGCTTGTCGTCGCGAATGAGCGCCACGGTGGCATTCGCCACTTCGCGCAGGTTGTGCGACGGGATCTCCGTGGCCATCCCCACCGCAATGCCCGATGCGCCGTTGAGCAGCACGAACGGCAGGCGCGCCGGCAGCAGCTTGGGCTCATCCATCGAACCGTCGTAGTTCGGGATGAAGTCGACCGTGCCCTGATCCAGCTCTTCGAGCAGCAGACGCGAGATGGGCGTGAGGCGCGCTTCGGTGTAGCGCATCGCCGCCGCGCCGTCGCCATCGCGCGAGCCGAAGTTGCCCTGCCCGTCGATCAGCGGATAACGCAACGAAAAATCCTGCGCCAGGCGCACCAGCGCGTCGTAGGCGGATTGATCGCCGTGCGGGTGGTATTTACCCAGCACGTCGCCCACCACGCGCGCCGATTTGACCGGCTTGGCATCGGAGCGCAGGCCCATCTCGTGCATCGCAAACAGGATGCGGCGCTGCACCGGCTTCTGGCCGTCGGCCACCTCGGGCAGCGCGCGGCCCTTGACCACGCTGATGGCGTAGTCGAGGTAAGCGCGCTCGGCATAGGCGCCAAGCGTGAGCGCTTCGGCCGGCTCGCTGGGGTCGAAGAGGATGTCTTGTTGTTCCATGGAGGCTCAAGCGAAAGCGGCGCGCTTCAACGTTGCGGCGCCGCCAGGATCAATGTTGGGGTAGGTTCGTGGCCACGCCGGTGGCCGGGTCCAAGACGAGTTCGATGCGTGCAGGCCGTCCCGTACGGCCTGGCTTGCGCGTGGCGATGACGCCGTTGGCACTCACGTTCATCAGCCCAGGCACGGCGGCGACCGGGTTGTAGTAGCGATAGAACTGCAGCACCGTCTTCACGTAGTTCTGTGTCTCGGCGTAGGGCGGAATGTCGTTGCCGTGCTTCTGCACCGCGCCCTCGCCCGCGTTGTAGGCGGCCAATACGAGTTCAAGGTTGCCCGAGAACATGCGCAGCAGATCGCTCAGGTAACGCACGCCGGTGGTGATGTTCGTTTTCGGGTCGGCCAGCTTCTGTGCGGCCGTGCGGCGGGCGTCGCCCGTCACGCCGTAGCGCGCGCCGGTGTCCGGAATCACCTGCATCAGCCCGATTGCGCCCTTGGGCGACACGGCCTGCGGGTTGAAACCGGACTCGGCGGCAATCACGGCCTTCACCAGCGCGGGGTCGATACCGTGCTTACTGGCGGCCTGGCGGATCAGCGGCTCCACCGTCGGTACGTTCGGATGCTGCAGCACCGCGCGCACCAGGCGCTGGCGCATGCCGGCGGCGTTGTCGAGTGCATCGCGCTTGCTGGCGTTGAGATAGGCATCGGCGTCGGGCAGCTCGGTTGCCGGCAGGGCGATGGCGCTGTCGTCCTTGGCCTTGTCGTCGCCCTTGCTCGCCACCGCAGCGCCCTTCATGAACAGCACGTAGCGATCGTCCAAGCGTTCCGCCGCAAAGTGCGCGAGACCGTTTTCGTCGATGTAGCCGTAGACGTCCGCGCGCGCCGGCTGGCTGGCCACCAGGGCCAGCGCCGTCAATGCGAATGCGAAACGTACGGAAAGCTTCATCGTTGTCGGTCAGCGATCAGATGTCGGCTTCGACTTCATTGCCGCGCGCTTCCAGCCACGTGCGGCGCGCGCCGGCTTCGCCCTTGCCCATCAGCATGTTCATCATGTTGATGGTCTGGTCTTGGCCCAACTCGCCCAGCGCCACTGGCAGCAGGCGGCGCGTGTCGGGGTTCATGGTGGTTTCCCAGAGCTGCTCGGCGCTCATTTCGCCCAGGCCCTTGAAGCGGGAGATCTGCCAGGCGCCTTCCTTCACGCCATCCTTGCGCAGTTTGTCTTCAATGGCTTCGAGCTCGCCGTCGTCCAGTGCGTAGAGCTTCTGCGCGGGCTTCTTGCCGCGCGCAGGGGCATCGACACGATACAGCGGCGGGCGGGCCACGCACACGTTCCCGCGATCGATCAGCTGCGGGAAGTGCTTGAAGAACAACGTGAGCAGCAACACCTGAATGTGCGCGCCATCCACGTCCGCATCGGACAGGATGCAGATCTTGCCGTAGCGCAGGCCGGAGAGGTCGACCGCATCGTTCGGCCCGTGGGGGTCCACGCCGATGGCGACCGCAATGTCGTGCACTTCGTTATTGGCGAACAGGCGGTCGCGCTCGGTTTCCCAGGTGTTCAGCACCTTGCCGCGCAACGGCAGGATCGCCTGGAATTCCTTGTCGCGGCCCATCTTGGCCGAGCCACCAGCGGAGTCGCCTTCCACCAGGAAGAGTTCGTTGCGGGTGACGTCATCGGATTCGCAATCGGTCAGCTTGCCGGGCAGCACAGCCACGCCGGAGCCCTTCTTCTTCTCGACCTTCTGCGCGGCGCGTGTGCGCGCCTGCGCCTGCTTGATGACGAGTTCGGCGAGCTTCTTGCCGTGCTCGACGTGCTGGTTCAGCCACAGTTCCAACGCCGGGCGGCTGAAGGTCGACACCAGCCGCACCGCATCGCGGCTGTTCAGGCGCTCCTTGATCTGCCCCTGGAACTGCGGGTCGAGCACCTTGGCCGACAGCACGAACGAAGCGCGCGCAAACACGTCTTCGGACATCAGCTTGACGCCCTTGGGCAGCAACGCATGCATCTCGACAAAGCTCTTCACAGCCTGGAACAGACCTTCGCGCAAACCGGATTCGTGCGTGCCTCCCGCGGGTGTCGGGATCAGGTTGACGTAGGACTCGCGCACTGGCGAGCCCTCTTCCGTCCAGGCCACCACCCACGAAGCGCCCTCGCCGAATGCAAAACCCTCTTCGCCGAGCTTGTCGGGGTCGGCAAAGTGTTCGCCTTCAAACAGGGGAATCACCGGCTCGGCGCCGCTGCCTTGCGCAAGCGATTCGACCAGATAGCCGCGCAGGCCCTGGTCGTATTGCCATTCGAGCGTCTCGCCGGTTTTTTCCAGCGTGAGCGTGACCTTCACGCCCGGCAGCAGCACGGCCTTGCTGCGCAGCAAGCGCTGCAGCTCGGCCTGGGGGATGTTCTCGGAGTCGAAATACTTGGCGTCCGGCCACGCGCGTACGCGTGTGCCGCTCTTTTTCTCGCCGCGCTCGGCCTTGCGGGTGGCGAGCGGCTCGATCACGTCGCCGCCGGAGAACGCAAGCGTCGACACATTGCCGTCACGCCAGACGGTCACCTCCAGCCGTGTCGACAGCGCGTTCGTGACCGACACGCCCACGCCGTGCAGCCCGCCGGAGAACGCATATGCGCCGCCGCGGCCCTTGTCGAACTTGCCACCGGCATGCAGGCGCGTGTAGACGATCTCGACCACCGGCACGCCCTCTTCGGGGTGAATGCCGACGGGAATGCCGCGCGCGTCATCTTCCACACTCACGCTGCCGTCCTTGTGCAGCGTCACGGCAATCAGCTTGCCGTAGCCGCCCAACGCCTCGTCAGCGGAGTTGTCGATGACTTCCTGCACGATGTGCAGGGGATTGTCGGTACGCGTGTACATGCCCGGCCGTTGCTTGACCGGTTCCAGGCCCTTGAGGACCTTGATCGACGATTCGCTGTATTGGGAGGTTTTGCTCATGGAAGGCGGAAAAACTGACCAGGCTTGGGTCTGTCCCCAAGCACCGGGAATGCAGCGCGCATTGTAAAGGAAGCCGTCCTCAACAATGCGGAGGGATCGTCAGCGTTGGAATGCGACCCGGAACTCACATTCGCCCGACATCCCGCTGACATATTGCGTGGTTACTGCGGCGTCACACCGTGCCGGCGCGCTTTGCCTCCAGGGCTTCCCAGCGCTCCAGCGCCTCCAGCAGCTCCAGTTCGATGGCTTCGTGGCGCTCGGCAAGCTTTTGCGCGCGCTCCGGGTCGCGGCCGTAGATCGTGCCGTCTTCCAGTTCGCCGCCGACCTGCTTCTGCTCCGCCTCCAGCGCTTCGATGGTGGCGGGCAGCGCGTCCAGTTCGCGCTGCTCCTTGTAGCTGAGTTTGACCGTGGCGCGCTCGCGCGGCTTGGCCACCTCAGGTTTCTTCTCTTCGGCGACGGGCTTGGCGGCTTGCGCCATCTGCGCCGCGCGTGCCGATTGCGTCTGCCAGTCCGAGAAGCCGCCCACGTATTCGCGCCAACGGCCCTCGCCCTCTGCCGCAATCACCGAGGTGACGACGTTGTCGACGAAGGCGCGATCGTGCGAGACCAGGAATACCGTGCCGCTGTATTCCTGCAGCAGTTCTTCCAGCAGTTCCAGCGTGTCGATGTCCAGATCGTTGGTCGGCTCGTCGAGCACCAGCACGTTGGCCGGACGGGCAAACAGGCGAGCCAGCAGCAAGCGGTTGCGCTCGCCGCCCGACAGCGAAGCCACCGGCGAGCGCGCACGCTCGGGCGGGAAGAGGAAATCGCCCAGGTAGCTCATCACGTGCTTGCGCTGGCCGTTGACTTCGATCCAGTCGCTGCCCGGGCTGATGGTGTCGGCGAGCGACCGGTTGAGGTCGAGCTGCGCGCGCATCTGGTCGAAATACGCCACCTGGAGGTTGGTGCCGTTGCGCACCGTGCCCGAATCGGGCGCCAATTCGCCGAGAATCAACTTCAGCAGTGTGGTCTTGCCGACGCCGTTGGCGCCGAGAATCCCGACCTTGTCGCCGCGCATGATGGTGGCGGTGAAATTGTCGACGACGGTTTTGTCGCCGTAGCGCTTGGTCACGTCGATCAGCTCGGCGACGATCTTGCCGGAGCGATCGCCCTGCGAGACTTCGAGCTTGACGTTGCCCTGCACCTCCCGGCGCGCCTGGCGCTCCACACGCATTTGTTCCAGCCGCGCAACTCGGCCCACGCTGCGGGTGCGGCGCGCTTCCACGCCCTTGCGGATCCACACCTCTTCCTGCGCGAGCAGCTTGTCGAAGCGTGCATTTTCCAGCGCTTCAGCTTCCAGCTCCTGCACCTTGCGCGTCTGATACGCCGTGAAATTGCCGGGGTACGAGCGCAGCTTGCCGCGATCGAGTTCGATGATGCGCGTGGCCACGCGGTCGAGAAACGCGCGATCGTGCGTGATGAACAACACGCTGCCGCGGAACGCCAACAGCAAGTCTTCGAGCCAGCGGATGGAGTCGTAGTCGAGGTGGTTGGTCGGCTCGTCGAGCAGCAGGATGTCGGGCGCGCCCACCAGCGCCTGCGCAAGCGCCACACGCTTGGTCAGGCCGCCCGACAACGAACCGATGCGCGCGCCGGGCTGCAGGCCCAGCTGGGCGATCGTCGTCTCCACGCGCGTACGCAGTTGCCACGCATCGGCCGCTTCCAGTTGGGATTGCAACGCCTGCAGCTTGTGCAGCGCGTCTTCATCGTGGGAATCCCCCATCGACGTGATCAGCGCTTCGTATTCGGCAAGCAGGCCGGCGGCCTGCGGCACCCCCATCGCCACGGCTTCGGCCACGGTCTGTTCCGGATCGAATTCGGGCTCTTGCGGCACATAAGCCGACGTCACGCCGCTCTGGCGCGCGATCAGGCCGTCATCCGGCGAAGTCGTACCCGCCACGATCTTGAGCAGCGACGACTTGCCGGTGCCATTGCGGCCGATCAGGCCAACGCGCTCGCCGGCCTCCAGCGAGAAATCGGTGTGGTCGAGCAGCGCCACGTGGCCGAACGCCAGTTGCGCATCGGTAATGGAAAACAGGGCCATGCTGGAGTGAAAAGGATGCAGGCCGCGTGCGGCCGGAAGGCGCGTATTGTAGTCGCCCTGCGCGTCATCCATCGGCGGCATTGCGCTTGCAGATGCCGGTGCTATAACGCTTGTGCCGCCGGACTCGCTTTTTCCGGCCGCGCCATCCATACCGTTACAAAGGGGAAATGACGATGCGCGGACTCTTCGGGCTGTTGATCATCTTGATCGTGGCAGGCATTCCGGTGCGGCAGATTTTGCTGCGGACTGGCTTTTCACCGTGGTGGACGCTGCTTGTGCTGGTGCCGCTGGTGAACCTGGTGGCGCTGTGGGTTTTCGCGTTCTCGAACTGGCCGCGGCAGTCGTCCCAGCCGGGAAACGTGCTGCCGAATCAAAACTAAGCGAGCTCGAACGCGCAAGCGCCAAAGAAAACGGCCCGCTTTCGGCGGGCCGGAAGAGTCTCTCCTCGATGCCTTGCGAACAAGACATGGCCGGAGCATAGCGCCCCTGGTCCGTCTCGGGCAGTCGGGACAAACCCGGTAGGGAAAAACGCCTAACGCTAGGCCCGGTGCGGCTTCGCACTGCCGCAACGCACGCTGCGCCAAGCATGCACCCGGAGCAAGTCTATTGCGCCGGCCAAACCCTCTGCACGGTGCATTACGCACGCCTCATGTGCGCGACGCACCACTGCAAGGCACTCGCCATACATCGACTTTTAGAAGCCGGAATCCAGTCGTGCGGCCTGCTTACAACACCCAATTGCACAGGCCTGCAGGTTGCATCGCCGCGCCGTATCATGCGGCAGGCCCTCCGGTCACGAGCCGGGCATAACGATAACGTGGGCCGCCGATTCTTTCCGGGGGATACAACCATGCCGTTCTTCTCGCGCGCGCTGCCGGCTGCAGCGCAGCTCTTCGCTTCGCTTTCCAGTTTTGTACCGGGCACTGCCCTGGCCTCTTCCACACCGGTGCTCGACCGCATCCGTGATACGGGCACCGTCCGTGTCGCCTATCGCGAAAGCTCCGTGCCCTTCTCGTTCTACGACGCCGATAAAAAGCCCGTCGGCTATGCCGTCGACCTGTGCCTGCGCGTGGTCGACAAGCTGCGCACGGACCTGAAGCGGCCCGACCTGAAAGTGCAATACGTGATGGTCACGCCTTCGACACGGATGCCGGCCATCATCGAAGGCAAAGCCGACCTCGAATGCGGCTCGACCACCAACAATCGCGAGCGCCGCGAGAAGGTGGCATTCACGATCCCGCATTACATCGCGGGCATCCGCATGATTGTCAAAACGTCGTCGGGCATCCGCAGGTGGGATGACCTGCGCGGCAAGACCGTAGTCACCACCAAGGGCACCACCAGCGTCGCGGAATTGCGCAAGATGAACGACGTGCGCGTGCTGAACATGAAGTTTCTCGAAGCCAAGGACCACGCTGAATCGTTTGCGATGGTCGAAGCCGGCAAGGCTGACGCCTTTGCGATGGACGACGTGCTGCTCTACGGCTTCCGTGCCAACACCAAGACGCCAAGCGACTACGCGGTCGTCGGCGACATGCTGACGGTCGAGCCCTACGCGATCATGCTCAGCAAGGACGACGCCGAGTTCAAACACCTTGTTGATCGCGCGATGACCAACATCATCCTCGACTACGACGCCGACAAGCTCTACAAAAAGTGGTTCCAGCAACCGATTCCGCCGCACAGCGCAAAGCTGGATATCCCGATGAGCTTCCTGCTGCGCGACTCGTTCAAGTACCCGAGCGACAAGGTCGCCGATTGAGCGCAACGGGGTAATCGCGCAACGCCGCCCAGTCAGGCGGCGTTTTGCGTTGCGCAATCAGCGCTGGGCCGGCAGCATCGGCTTGTTGAGCAGGCGCGACAGGACAGCTTCGGGCGAATGGGTGCGGTCGGCAATGGCCGCCGGGTCAAGATAGAAAGTCTGCTCCATCATCGCGCGGCCACGCATTGCGGCATGCAATGCCTGATCGCTGAAGACCACCCACGTCGAACCCGGAGCGAATTCGAACGTCTGTTGCGGTGCCTCACGCTGATAGGCCAGATCCGCTTTCGCAAGATCGTGCAGCTGCAGCATGCGGTGGTCGTATTCAGAGCGTGGGCGTTTGGTGACGTGCAGCTTGTGCATCAGCCACGATTGGCCTGGGAGCATCCCACGCGTTTTCGGTACAAACCGCTGGGCGAAATCGGCAAAGGGTTCGCCGATGCGCCAGACGCGCGAGGCATCCGGATCGACATTGTGGAACACCCGCAAGAGACGCCGGCCGTGCAGAGGGTTCGACGGGAATGCGTCGACATGCAGGCGCGTGTCGTCCTTGCGCCAACTGACCGGCCGCCCGGCAATCTCGGCCGGCCGCAACGACGTGCCGGCCCGCCTCAAGTACGGGGCGTAGTCGGGAAACAGCGTCAGCACGAGGCACTCGGCAGCATCGGCGTAACGCCGGATCAGGGTAGCGAGATCGCGCAGATCGGCAGGGTGCCCGACGGCACCGCGCACGCGGGATTCGTTCGCGCGCAGGTTGATGTTCTTCGTCTTGCCATCCGACCAGCGTGCATCGAGAAAGCGCTGCTCCCGGGCATCCAGTGGGAAGTCGAGCGCCGGGAAGTGCAGCACATTGCCGCGCTCCAGCGCAGACCGCATGGCAGCCGCCTCATCAGACGTCACGGCGGGTGCCCATTCGCGCACCGGCCACGGCACGACCATGTCGATGGCGGGCGGCGCAGCGACGGCTCGCTGTCCGGAATGATGGTTGCGCGCCGGCGGTGTGGCGGGCACAAACCCTTGCATACTTCCCATGAACTTATCAATCGCTTACGTAAATATTTGCGAATGATAGAGCGCTTACCAACTCAGCGCATCGTCAGGAAACACAACGCATCATGTCTCAAGACATGTGCCGAGGTGTTCGCCGACGGGGGAGGCGGAATTTAGAGGAAGTGTTTGACGACCTGCTCTTCCAAGCCGACGAAGCGCACCAGTTGGCGTGAGCCGTCAGGAAATTGCTTGATGACGTGGCCGTCGGGGGTATCGGTGTGACGGAAATAGATCGGTCGATCAATCGTCCCGGGCCGATGCTTGGGAAGCAGACTTTCCAGCGACGGCTCCACCGTCCACGGATCGTCCCGTTCTTCGGATGTCAGCATGTTGGTCGCCTAGGGGTTTCTGAAAGGGGTGATGAAGCATAACTTCCGTGAACAATCGTGCAAAGTTCGTAATACTTAAATCTGATTCTTTGACCGATCGTTCGTTCGCTTTAGCGTTTGCTTCATCACAAGTGCGCTTGGACTGTGGGCCGCAACCTACAAAACCCGTGGCGTCATCATCGTTTCATATGACATCAGTAGCCGCTGTCGACGCCGCCTGCGACCCCGAGGTTGACTGGTCTTGGCTCTGCAAATTGCGTAGAATCGCGGCTCGCTCGGGCGGCCGTTGGCGTCACCCGGGGGTCGGTCACTCGCCGTAGCACAATGGATAGTGCACGCGCCTCCTAAGCGTGAGATACAGGTTCGATTCCTGTCGGCGGGACCAGCAGATAAACAAAGCCAGGCAACACGCCTGGCTTTTGTTTTCTTGCCCGCACAAAACAACGAGGCCCGCCACACGTGGGCGGGCCTATGGCTGCGGATGGCCCCGGGCCATCTAGGTCAGCACCGGCAGCGCTTCGAGCACGAGCAGCCCGATCAGCACCCCGATAATCGTCAGCAGCACGCGGATCCCTACCCGCGCACCTCGGATCACCAGTGGCGCAGAGGCCAGTCCGATCACGCCCGCAACACAGACGGCGAGCAACAGATACAGGTTGGAGAAGGCCATCGGGAATTCCATCATCCGCCCCTTTCCGGCTGTGAGCATAGCCGGCCTTTTTCAGTATAGGCCGCAGGTTCGATCCAGCAAGCGGTGACACGGGCAACTGCTCCGCACCGTTGGCATTTTTGCGCAGTGCAAAAATTCATGCTATAGTTCGTGGCTTGGCTGCTTACTGCCGTATTTTTCGGTCCGCGGTTGGCCGATGTGCCGGTTCAAACCGGCGCGCATCGCCTAAATCCCCGTCCGTTGCATGCATGCGCAGCCGATTGCCATTGTGCTTGGCATCGTCTCCGATCTCCCGCGTGGATTCCGCATCACGCCGAAGGGACCGCCGCCCCACCTCGCTGACCTGTTCAGCTTGAGGCCGGCCCACTCCCCCGCCTGTCCGTTCTGCAGCCCGTCTGTCGAACCGGCCTTATCCGATTGGCGCCGACGCCCGTGATTAACCGGTCGCCGTATCCCATTTCCGTCGTCTGCATCCGTTGATGCGGCGGCGCGGCAGCCTTACTACCTATTCGACATGACGCAGCCTCAAGACGGCAGCGGCGCTATTGCGCACGCTGAAGCCAGCAACACCAATACCGAAAACCTGATCGCCGAAGCCGCGACCCGTGCCAGCGCCTTTGCTGCGCTGGGCCTGGACGACCGCATCGTCCGTGCGCTGGGCGAAGTGAACTACATCACCCCGACGCCGGTTCAAGCGCAAGCCATTCCGGCTTGCCTGTCGGGCCGCGACCTGCTGGTCACGAGCCAGACTGGTTCGGGCAAGACCGCCGCGTTCATCCTGCCGGCCATCCAGCGCATCAGCGAGCAACCCGAGCCGCAGCGCCCGCGCATGGACGGCCCGCCGCAACGCATGAAGGGGCGCCGCCCCCGCCCGGCACCGGCCAAGCCGTCGCTGCTGGTGCTCACGCCCACGCGTGAACTGGCCCTGCAAGTGACCACCGCTACCGCACAGTACGGCCGCCATCTGCGCCGCATCGTCTGCGCGAGCATCCTGGGCGGCATGCCCTACCCGAAGCAGCTCGACATGCTGGCACGCATGCCGGACATCATCATCGCCACGCCGGGCCGCCTGCTCGACCACATCGATTCGGGCCGCATCGACCTGTCGGCACTCGACATGCTCGTCTTTGACGAAGCAGACCGCATGCTGGATATGGGCTTCTCGGATGACATCGAAGCCATCGTCGGTGCCACGCCGGCGACGCGCCAGATGCTGATGTTCTCGGCCACCATGGACCGCCGCATCGAACAACTGGCCGAGCGCATGATGCGCGAGCCGCAGCGTATCGAAATCGCCGCCGCGAAGATCGACCAAAGCAACATCGAAGAGCGCCTGCACTTCACCGACGACATGTCGCACAAGCAGCAGTTGCTGGATCACCTGCTGCGCGACGCGTCGCTCAAGCAAGCCATCGTCTTCACGGCGACCAAGCGTGATGCCGACTCGCTGGCCGAGCGCCTGACCGAGCACGGTTTCTCCGCCGGCGCCTTGCATGGCGACATGCACCAGGGCGCGCGTAACCGTACGCTGACGGCACTGCGCCGCGGTCAGTTGCGCGTGCTGGTGGCCACCGACGTGGCCGCCCGCGGCATTGACGTGCCGGACATCACGCACGTGGTCAACTTCGACCTGCCCAAGCAGGCCGAAGACTACGTGCACCGCATCGGCCGTACGGGCCGTGCCGGCCGCAGCGGGATCGCCATCAACCTGGTGAACCACAACGACACGTTCCAATGGCGCCGTATCGAGCGCTTCGTTGATCGCCGCATCGACGCATCGGTTGTCGAGGGCCTTGAGCCGAAGCGCTCGGCCAAGCCCCGCACTGGTGGCCCGCGTGCCGGCGGCGACCGGGGCGGCTACCGCGGAAACGGTGGCAATGGCGGCGGTTATCGCGGCCAGCGTGAAGGCTACGGCGCACGCCAAGGCAGCAACGGTGGCAATGGCGGTAACAGCGAAGGCCGCTTCCAACGCAGCTTTGGCGGCGACCGCGACGGCTTTGCTCCGCGCCGCGACGATCGCAACGGCAATAGCAACAGCAACGGCGGCGGCTACCAAGGCGCCCAACGCGAATGGAACCGCGACGACCGCGCCCCGCGTCAGTCGTATGGCCAAGGCCAGCAAAACCGTGGCGACTGGCAACAACGCCCGGCACGTACGCAAGGCACGCAAGACGGCAACCGTGGCTATGGCAACAGCGCCGGCAACAGCAACGGTGGCGGTTATGGCAATCGTGACGGCAATCGCGAGAGCTATGGCAACCGTGAGAGCGCCCCGCGTCGCTTTGGCGACAACAACGGCGGTAGCCGCTTTGGCGACGGTGGCAACGGCGCGCAGCGTCGCAGCTATGGCAATCGCGACGGCAACCGCGACAGCTACGGCAGCAAGGGCCGTTCGCGCGACTTCGATCGTTGATCGATGAGGGGCCATCTGTTCCGGATGGCCTTAGCAGACAGCCAACAAAAAACCCCACGTCTAACAGCGTGGGGTTTTTTGCTACTTGCCGGTCCTGTCCCGACCGGCTTCCGTCAAAGCGCACAGGTTCGGAAGCCGACAAAGATGTCGTCGCGCTCCGGCAGCAGGAAGCCCCGGAAACGCGGGTGACGGGTGCGTTGCGGCGTATGTGCAGCGGCGCCCCTCACCGCCTGCATCGTCACGAAGTGCGGCGCCGAGAGGCTCGCCACACGGCCCCGCGGCATGCCCGGCACAAAATCCGGATACGGCTCGAACGGCGACGACGTCCACTCCCACACCTGCCCCCAATGAAAGCCGGCCCGGCCCTGCACTGCGGCCATCTCCCATTCGTCTTCGGTCGGTAGGCGACGGCCGGCCCAGCGGCACCAAGCCTGGGCTTCGTACAGGCTCACATGACGCACGGCTTCATCCCGGTTGATCGTACGCGCCTGACCGTAGCGCAGTGCCTGCCAGGTGCGCGTGGCGGGATCGCGCTGCCAACCCAACGGCGCCGAACGCTCCTGCATCATCAGCCACTCCATGCCGGCCGGCGACCACCACTGCGGATGGTCGTAGCCGCGGTCTTCGATGAACTCCAGGTATTGGCCATTCGTGACCGGCTGCGCATCGATCTCAAACGCGGGGACATACGTGCGGTACGGCGGACACTCGTTGTCAAAGAAGAAGCCATCAGCATCGGGCCAGCCCATCTGGAAGCGGCCGCCGGACAACGCCAATGTCTGGGCAGCCGGCACGGCCACGGCGGCCAGCGGAGGCTGTCCAGCGGGTTGCAGGCCCAGTACCTGCAGCAGGCCGTGCAGATGTTCGGCGCGCAGGTCTTCGTGGAATACCGCCCAGCGAAACGGCTCCAGCGCCGCATCGTGGTCGGTACCAAGCGTGGCGAGCTTACGCAGCACGCGGTCGAGCACGTCATGCGCGTAGTGCTTGATCGCGGCAATGCCGGGCAGCGTCAGGTCCCAGCATGCCTCTGGCGGCATGCGGTCCATGTCGAAGAACGTGTCAGCGCCGTCGAGTGCGGCCGGCAGCGTGGCTTGCCATCGCGCCAGGTCCCACTCCGTGCCGGCGCCGTCTTCGATGGTGTCGCTGCCGTTGCGACGCGGCTCGCGCAGGCACCAGAACTCGGCAAACCAGGCCAATTGGCCCAGCGTCCAGAGGGGCGGCGCGTGATGCTCCACGCGTTCAATCTGCCAGCCGCGCTGCGTATCGCCAAACGCCGACAACAACGCGAGCGTGCGATTGCGTGCATCGACGAGGCTGTGCGCGATGCCCTGGCGCGGCAGGCGACGGCCGTCGGTCCAGTCGGGAAGCGATCCGATGAAGGTCGGATCGGGGAGCATGAAGAATTCAGCCATCGCGGCAAACCTCGGGCGGGAATCGATCCATTATCGCACCGGCCTGCCGGGTGTTCTGCCGCCCGTCCTAACGGCCTACGCTCGCGTGGCAGACGGCAAAGTCGCTGCTGGCGTCGGTCCAGGCATGCAGGTCTTCGAAGCCGGCATCGGCAAACATCGCTTGCAGGCTCGGCAGGTCATATTTGACGGAGTTCTCGGTGTGCATGCGTTCGCCGGCAGCAAAGGCGCGGTCGTGCTTGCCCCATCGCACTGTCACGTCGCGACGAGCTTCTAGGTGCATCTCAACGCGATGGGCTTCTGAGCGGTACAACGCGACATGGCGCCAGTCCCGCACGTCGAAATTTGCGCCCAAGAGGCGATTCAGGTTGCGCAGTACGTTCAGGTTGAACGCTGCCGTCACGCCGAGCGGATCGTCGTAAGCGGCCTCGAGGCGTTCGGCCTCTTTGATGAGGTCGATACCGATCAGCACGCTGTCGCCCGGGGCGGAAGCTTCGCGCAGGCGCGAGAGAAATGCGCCCGCCTCTTCCGGTGTGAAGTTGCCCAGGCTCGAACCGGGATAGAACCACACGCGGCGCCCATCGCCCACGGCATCAGGCAACACCAGCGGTGCACATAGATCGGCGCCGATGCCGACCATCGGCAATTGGGGATGCTGACGCGCAAGCCCACGGAGCGTATCGCGTAGAAAATCCGCCGAGATATCGATCGCCACATAACGCGACGGCGCGAGCGTGCGGAACAGCCGTGCGGCCTTTTCGCAGTTGCCGGCCCCCAAGTCGATCAACGTGGCGCCGCGCCCCACGCGCATCGCGATCTCGGCGGCGTGCAGACTGAAGATGGCGGCTTCGGTGCGCGTCGGGTAGTACTCGGGCAGATCGGTAATCGCTTCGAACAGGCGCGAACCAAGGGCGTCGTAGAAGAACTTCGGGCTGATGCTGGCTGCGGGTGCGAGTAGGCCGGCTTCGGCCTCGGCACGCAGCGCAGCGTCGTCTTCCGTAAAGAGCTGGTAGAAAGTCAGGCCTGCGCCAACGGCGTCGACCGTGGGCTGGGGCTGGATCAGTCGAGCCAGCGCGCGGCGGGCATAGGCATCGGCGGACGGCTTGGCGGCCTGCATGGTGTCTCCCGTTGTGGGTGGAACGGCACGGTGCTGCATGGTCATGAGGGCTGTCGACAGCGAGAAATGTGCCATCGCGCCCATGCCATCACCGCAGGCCCGTGGCGCGCGGATGAAATTGCAGCGTAGACGCCGCTTTGTGACAGCGCCACCGTTCTTTCGCCGGAGGCCGTCACAACAAGGCATCGCGCCAATCGTAAAAATCACCTGCGCCGCTGAAAAAATCACGCACACCTTGCTGCAAGGCCAATGTTGCGTTTTTGCAGCGCACAATCGACCTGCTGCGATATAATGCGGACTTCCTCAAAGGGGAGTAGCTCGGGGGTTCTTCAGCCCCAGGCACGATCGTCATGACGAAGCCCACGCTTCCGGTCGTGCCGGCACCAGCAGGTTCCCAACCTGTTCGTGTCGAGCAAGACCTTTGCAACCGGATTTCATGGTCTGCAAAGCGTCTCGCCCCTGCACTCCATGCAGTCCGGTCAACCGATTTTTATTGTTGTTTGACTTGGAGCCACCATGGAATGGTTGTCTGACATTTTCACCATGCAGTTTGCTGCCGCGCTGGCATCGATCATCGTGATCGACCTCGTGCTTGCGGGCGATAACGCCATCCTCATCGCGCTGGCTGCGCGCAACCTGCCGCCCGAGCTACAGAAGAAAGCGATCATGTGGGGCGCCGCGGGCGCCATCGTCGTACGTGCGCTAATGACGCTGGCGGTGGTGTGGCTGCTGAAGATTCCGGGCCTGATGCTGGTGGGCGGCCTGGCGCTGGTGTGGATCGCATGGAAGCTTCTGGCTGACGACGGCCAGGGCGGCGATGAACACGGCGCGGGCAGCACCACGCTGATGGGCGCCATGAAAACCATCATCATCGCCGATGCGGTGATGGGCATCGACAACGTTCTCGCCATTGCCGGCGCATCGCACGGCAGCTTCCTTCTGGTGGTGCTGGGCCTGCTGATCAGCGTGCCGGTCGTCGTGTGGGGCAGCGGCGTGGTACTGCGCCTGATCGAACGCTTCCCGATCATCATCTACGGCGGCGCCGCGGTGCTGGCTTATACGGCCGCCCACATGATCGTGGCCGAACCGGTTCTCAAGGCGTTCTTTGCTGCGCAGCCGCCGCTCAAGTGGGCAGTGTATGTGGTGGTGTTCGTGGTCGTGCTGGGCGGCGGTTGGCTGGTGCAACGCCGCCGCCAGCAACTCGCCTAAGCCAGGATCGGCTGGCCGGCGAGCACGCGCGCCAGCTTGGCGCGATCGATGTTGCCGCCGGTCAGCGGCAGGCCGACGCGCTGGCCGGCAATCTGCTCGCGCTGCTGCCACGCCCCCGCCAGGGCCGCAGCGGCAGCGCCCTCGGCCACGTTGTGCGTCGTGGAGAAATACAGACGAATGGCCTCCGCCACCTCGTCATCCGTCACCGCAATGATCTCGTCGACGCCGGCGCGGATCACCTCAAGTGCCTTGGCGTCAGGTGTGCGACACGCAAGCCCGTCGGCCAGCAGCGTCGACACCGGCGCCGACACCACGGCACCGCTTGCGAACGACTGCTCGTAGCATCGAGCATGGGCCGACACCACGCCGACAATGCGTGTCGACAGTCCCAACGCATCGCGCGCCCGTACAGCCGCGCAAATCCCGGAACCCATGCCGATGGGCACATAGACCACATCCAAAGGCGTGGCCTCCAGAAACTCCAGCCAGTAGCTCGCCACCCCGACGACCAGATCGTCGTGATACGAGGGCACAAAGTGCAAGCCACGTTCACCGGCCAGTTGATCGGCGAACTCGCGGCTTGCCTGGAAGTCATCGCCCGCTTCAATAAGCTCTGCGCCAAGTGCACGCATGGCGGCATTTTTCTCCACGCTATTGCCATGTGGCACGACGATGGTGACGGCGATACCGTTGCGGCGCGCTGCCAATGCAATCGACTGGCCATGATTGCCACGCGTGGCGGCGATCACACCGCGCACCTGGGGCTCGCGCTGGCGCAAGGCATGCAGGTAAGTCAGCCCGCCCCGAAGCTTGAACGCGCCCACTTCGGTGTGGTTCTCATGCTTTACCCACGCCTCGGTACCCATGGCTTGCGAGAGCAACGGCCAGCAGTATTCCGGGGTCGGCGCAATCGCCGCATGGACAACGCTGGCCGCTGCGCGCAGATGGCGCAGTTCATTGGCACGGTCCAGCGATGCGGAGGTAACAATGGTCGACATGATCTTTCTCCGTCAGACAGTTGAAACGATAGCGCCATCCTGCCAGCCCCGCCGCCCCTTACAACATCGACAATCCTGCGTTTTGCCGGTCCAGCCGTTCTGGTCATCTGAACGGGCCAGTTTCCGGACACTGCCGGTACAGTCGACGCCGGGCCGCTCACGTTACAATGCGGCTCACTCGATTTCCCGACGCCCCGCCTCTTCGCCCGCGCTCGCATGAAGCCTTATCTCGACCTGATGCGCCATGTCTACGAACATGGCACCGACAAAGCCGATCGCACCGGCACCGGCACGCGCTCGGTGTTCGGCCACCAGATGCGCTTCAACCTGCAGGACGGCTTTCCGCTGGTGACCACCAAGAAGGTCCACATCAAATCCATCGTCTATGAGCTGCTGTGGTTCCTCCAGGGCTCGACTAACGTGCGGTGGCTGCAAGACAACGGCGTGACGATCTGGGACGAATGGGCCGACGCCGACGGCGAACTGGGCCCCGTCTACGGCTCCCAATGGCGTTCGTGGCCGACGCCTAACGGCGAACACATTGACCAGATCGCCGAGCTGATCGCACAGATCAAGGGCAACCCCGATTCGCGCCGGCTGATCGTCTCGGCCTGGAACGTGGCGGACATCCCGCGCATGAAGCTGCCGCCCTGCCACGCGTTCTTCCAGTTCTACGTGGCCGACGGCAAGCTGTCATGCCAGCTCTACCAGCGCAGCGCCGACATCTTCCTCGGCGTGCCGTTCAACATTGCGAGCTACGCGCTGCTCGTGCACATGGTTGCGCAACAGACCGGCCTCGATGTGGGCGATTTCGTCTGGACCGGCGGCGACTGCCACCTCTACAACAACCACTTTGAACAGGTGGAGACGCAACTCGCGCGTGAACCGCTGCCGTTGCCGAAACTGGTCATCAAGCGCAAGCCCGACAGCATCTTCGACTACCAGTACGAAGACTTTGAAATCGTCGGGTACCAGAGCCACCCTGCGATCAAAGCACCGGTGGCCGTGTAACCGTATGACCATCCTGACGCTCATCGTCGCCCGCGCCCGCAATGGCGTGATTGGACGCAACAACACCCTGCCCTGGCGCCTGCCGGAAGATCTCGCGCACTTCAAGCGCACGACCATGGGTGCGCCCATCGTGATGGGCCGCAAGACGTACGATTCGATCGGCCGCCCGCTGCCGGGCCGGCGCAACATTGTCGTCACGCGCAATGCCAAGCTTGAGCTGCCGGGCTGTGAGATCGCCTATTCGATGGAAGACGCCCAGCGCTTGTGCGTGGGCGCCGAGCAGATCTTCCTGATCGGCGGCGCGCAACTGTATGCGGATGCCCTCCCGAGCGCAGACCGCTTGATCGTCACGGAGATCGACGCCGATTTCGAAGGCGATGCACACTTTCCCGCGCCGGACCCAAAGCTCTGGCACGAGGTTGCACGCGAGACGCACCACGCGGCCGCGCCCAACGATTTCGACTACGCGTTCGTTACATACGAACGTCCGCCATCGAACGAGCAGTAACCACAGCAGGCAAAAAAAACGCGCTCAGTTTCGAGCGCGTTTTTCATTTTGACTACGGCAATTTATTCGCCGGCAATCGTCATCTGTTCGATCAGAATGGAGCCGGTTTCCTTCGTACCGCGCACCAGCGCGTCGGCACCGATGGCGACGATCTGGCGGAACATCTCGCCCAGATTACCGGCGATCGTGATCTCTTCCACCGGATACTGGATCACGCCGTTCTCGACCCAGTAGCCCGATGCGCCGCGCGAGTAGTCCCCGGTTACGTAGTTCACGCCCTGGCCCATCAGTTCGGTCACCAGCAGGCCCGTACCCATGCGGCGCAGCATGCCAGCAAAGTCGTCCTCTGGCGTGGTCTTGTCTGAGAACAGCGTCAGGTTGTGCGAGCCGCCGGCATTGCCTGTGGTTTGCATGCCGAGCTTGCGCGCGGAATACGTCGACAGGAAGTAGCCCTCCACCACGCCGTTCTCTACGACATCGCGGCGCTGCGTGCGCACGCCTTCCTCGTCGAACGGCGCGCTGCCCATGCCGTTGAGGACGTGCGGGTCTTCCGTGATCTGCACGTGCGGCGCGAAAACTTCCTTGCCCAGCGTATCGAGCAGGAAAGTCGACTTGCGATACAACGCGCCGCCCGATACCGCCTGCACGAACGCGCCCAGCAAACCCGCAGCGAGCGGCGCTTCGAACAACACCGGGCACTTGCGCGTCGTCAGGCGGCGCGCGCCTAGACGCGCCAACGCACGTTCCGCCGCGTATTTGCCGATCGCTTCGGGCGCAGCCAGATCATCCGGCGAGCGCTTGGACGAATACCAATCGTCACGCTGCATGTGCGCACCCGAACCAGCGATGGGCGCGGCCGAAATGAAGTGACGCGAATATGGGTAGCCGCCCATGAAACCGCGCGACGTGGCCAGTACGAAGTGCGAATGCTGTGCCGAGATGCTGGAGCCATCGCTGTTGCGGATTTTCGGGCTCACGGCAAAGGCAGCGGCTTCCGCGGCGCGTGCGATCTCCACGGCCGCTTCGGCGTCGATCATCCAGGGGTGATAGAGCTGCAGGTCTTGCGGGTGCTTCTCCAGCAGTTCTTCTTCTGCCAAGCCGGCGCAATCATCGTCGGCCGTGAAGCGCGCAATGTTGTAGGCGGCCTCGACGGTGGACCGCAGTGCCGCCGGCGAAAAGTCCGACGTGCTGGCGTTGCCGCGCTTCTTGCCGAGCATGACTGTCACGCCAACAATCTTGTCGCGGTTCTGCTCGATGGTCTCGATCTCGCCCTTGCGGACCGTGACCGACAGGCCCTGGCCTTCGGAGATTTCCGTTGCGGCATCGGAAGCACCGAGTTCGCGTGCAATGCGCAGCACATCGGTGGCCATCTCCTCGAGCTGTTCGCGGCGGTAGGCAAACACAGGGGCGGTCTTGGAATCGAGCGTTTGAGACATAGGCAATGGAGGGGAGAAACGGGTGCCGCGATTTTGCCAAAAGCGGGCAAGAACTGGCGAAAGTGCCCATCATAGCAAGATACAATGCGCGCCATGAGCCGAGCATCCCGACACAACCCCACGTATCTCCAACCCGTCGTGCGCACCGACATCGGTGACGAGGACGATCCGGATACGCCCAAGAGCAAATCGCAGCGCAAGCGCGAGGTGAACGCCTTGCAAGACCTGGGCACGGCCCTGGAAGCGCTGCCCAAGGACAAACTCGCCAAGGTGCCGCTGCCCGAAAAGCTGGTTGACGCCCTGCGCGAGGCCAAACGCACCACCGCCCACGAAGGCAAGCGCCGCCAGATGCAGTACATCGGCAAGCTGATGCGCGCCCTGACCGACGAGGAAGTGGAGGCCATCCGCCGCGTCCTGGCCACCTTCGTAGGCGCCTCCAAGGCAGAAACTGCGCGCCTGCATGCCATCGAGCGTTGGCGCGACCGCCTGATCGCCAGCGACGACGCCATCACCGAGTTCATTGCAGCGCACCCCGATTCCGACGTGCAGGCGCTACGTACGCTGGTACGCAATGCACGCAAGGAGGCGCAGTTGGCCAAGCCGCCCAAGTCGTCGCGCGAGCTGTTCCAGATGGTCAAGCAGGCCCTGTCGGGCAACGACCGCGATGAAGACGACGCCGATCTACCCGAAGCTGAAGACGACGAAGCATGACAGCCCCTACCCCCTCCGCGCCGATCACCCGTCGCCACGCCGACGAACTGGTCGTCGGTTTTGTGTCGATTTCGGATCGCGCATCGGCCGGCACGTATCAGGATGAAGGGATTCCCGCGCTGCGGGACTGGTTTGGCACCGCGCTCTCATCGCCGTGGCAAGGGGTGGAGCGGCTGATTCCGGACGATCAAGCGGCGATTGCCGAAACGCTGATCGACCTCGTCGACCATGCCGGGTGCGATTTGGTGCTCACCACGGGCGGCACCGGCCCCACGCGCCGCGATGTAACGCCCGAGGCCACGCTGGCCGTCGCCACCAAGGAAATGCCAGGTTTCGGCGAGCAGATGCGCCAGATCAGCCTGCATTTCGTGCCGACGGCCATTCTGTCGCGTCAGGTGGCGGTAATCCGCGAGACGCCGTCGCGCGCGACGCTGATCATCAACCTGCCCGGTCAACCGCGTGCCATCAGGGAAACGCTGGAGGGCTTGAAGGATGTGGAGGGCCGCGCCACGGTCCCGGGCATCTTTGCGGCCGTGCCCTACTGCATCGATTTGATCGGCGGCCCGTATATCGACACGCACGACAGCGTGGTCAAGGCCTGGCGACCCAAGCACGCTGTGCGCGCAAAACCGCTGCAGGCTTAACGCTTACGGGGCGACCGAAGACGCCAGCGCTTCAGCATCCGGCGTTTGCGGTACATCGCGGATGAAGTGCTCGCGGTAATAGCGCAGCTCTTCGATCGACTCGATGATGTCTGCGAATGCCGTGTGCCGCTGGTGCTTCGTAAAGCCCTTGGCAATGGCCGGCTGCCAGCGCTTGCAAAGCTCCTTGAGCGTCGAGACGTCCAGGTTGCGGTAATGGAAGTACTCCTCGAGCTTGGGCATGTAGCGCGCCATGAAACGGCGGTCCTGGCAGATGGAGTTGCCGCACATCGGCGACTTGCTCTTCGGCACCCACTTCTTGAGGAAGGCCAGCAGTTCAGCTTCCGCTTCCGCTTCGGTCGTGGTCGACGCCTTGACCTTGTCGATCAGGCCCGACCGGCCGTGCGTGCCCTTGTTCCAGGCGTCCATGCCGTCGAGCAACTCGTCGGACTGATGAATCACCAGCACAGGGCCTTCAGCGAGGATGTTCAACTCCGAATCCGTCACCACCACGGCCACTTCGATGATGCGGTCGTTTTCGGGGCTCAGGCCGGTCATCTCCATGTCTAGCCAAACGAGGTTGTTATCGCTTTTAGCGGCAACGCGGTTGGAGGTCGAGGTGGATGTGGCGGACGGGGAAACGGGGGGACTCACTGGGGTGCTCACTCAAGGGCCTTGAGAAAATGACTGAAGGCTATAATTTTCGCATATCTGATAGGTGTTTCCCCACATGCCCGCCTTTACTGCTGTCTTCCTGGTCGCCCTTGCATTGATGTCCGCCACGCGCCTGTGGCTGGCCGCGCGGCAAGTCCGTCACGTGGCGCGTCACCGCGATGCCGTGCCGGCGCAGTTTGCCGAGTCCATCACGCTGGACATGCACCGCAAGGCCGCCGACTACACCATCGCCCGAACCCGTCTGGCGATGCTCGAAGTACCGGTTCAGGCGGCCCTTCTGATTGCGTTGACGCTGCTGGGTGGACTGAACTGGATCAACCAGGCATGGCTGGGCGTGTTCGGCCCCGGTTATGCGTATGGCGTGGCGCTGACCGCGTCGGTCATCGCGATCAGCAGCGTGATCGAGTTGCCGTTTTCGCTGTATGGGCAGTTTGTCGTGGAAGAGCGATTCGGCTTCAACCGCATGACGTTCAAGCTATGGTTGGCCGACAACCTCAAGGGCTTGGCCATCGGCACCGTGCTGGGTCTGCCGCTCCTACTGGCGGTGCTTTGGCTGATGGACAAGATGGGCACGTACTGGTGGCTCTACACCTGGATCGTCTGGATGGCGTTCATGCTGTTTGTTCAGGCGATCTACCCGAACGTCATCGCACCGCTCTACAACAAGTTCACCCCGCTGCAGGACGAGGAAATGCGCTCGCGCATCGAAAGCTTGCTCAAGCGCTGCGGCTTTGCCAGCAAGGGCCTGTTCGTGATGGACGGCAGCCGACGCAGCGCCCACGGCAACGCCTACTTCAGCGGCTTTGGCGCAACCAAGCGCATCGTCTTCTTCGACACGCTGCTCGCCCGGCTTAATCCGTCCGAGATGGAAGCCGTGCTCGCCCATGAACTTGGGCATTTCAAGCGCCATCACATCACCAAGCGCATTGCCGTGACGTTCGTGCTGAGCCTGGGTGCGCTGGCGCTCCTTGGCTGGCTTATGACGCGCACATGGTTCTACCTGGGCCTTGGCGTCGCGCCCAACCTGTTCTCCGACAACCACGCGCTGGCGCTGATGCTGTTTTTCCTGGTGTTGCCGGTGTTCACGTTCTTCGTCTCGCCGCTGGCAAGTCTGTCGTCGCGCAAGGACGAGTACGAAGCGGATGCTTTTGCCGCCGAGCACGCCGACGCAAATCAACTCGTCTCGGCGCTGGTCAAGCTGTTCCAGGACAACGCATCGACACTCACCCCGGACCCGGTCTACTCAACGTTCTATTATTCGCACCCGACTGCATCGCAGCGCGTGGAGCGCCTTGTGCAGGCTCGCACGGCATGACGCGCGGCAAACCGAGCCGCGCCCATAAGCAGACAGCCACCGGCGAACACGGGCTTGTCATCGCCGCGCACGGGCGACATTACCTGGTAGAACGCGAGGGCGGCGGCTTCCTGCAATGTTTCCCGCGCGGCAAGCGCAGCGAATGCGCTGTCGGCGATCGCGTGGTCTATGAAGCCACTGCCGTCGACCAAGGCGTCGTCGTACGCGTTGACGAGCGCCGCAACCTGCTCTACCGCTCCGATCAGTTCAAATCGAAGGTGCTGGCCGCGAACCTGGATCAGGTCATCATCATGCTCGGCACCGAGCCGAGCTTTTCGGAAGACCTGCTTGGCCGCGCGCTTGTCGCGGCAGAGTCCCTCGGCATCACCCCGCTGATCCTGCTCAACAAGATCGACTTGACCGCCCGGTTGGAGACGGCTCGCTCACGCCTGGCGCTCTACCGGGAGCTGGGTTACGCCATCGTCGAACTGACCGTACATGGTGCACCGGACGCCGCGCACGCAGCGCTTGAACCTCACGTGGCTGGGCGCGCCTCGATCCTGATCGGGCAGTCGGGCATGGGCAAGTCGTCACTGCTGAATCTGCTGATTCCGGGCGTGGATGCGCAAACGCGCGAGATCTCCGAAAAGCTCGATTCCGGCAAGCACACAACCACGTTCACACGGCTCTATCACTTACCCGCGGAATGGGGCAAGGGCGGCGTGCTGATTGACTCGCCGGGCTTCCAGGAATTCGGCCTGCATCACCTGAGCGAGGGCATGCTGGAACGCGCCTTCCCTGAATTCCGCTCGCGCCTGACCGAGTGCCGCTTTTATAACTGCCGGCACCTGCAGGAACCTGGCTGTGGCATTCTGGGTGCGATGGCCGAAGGCAAGATCGATCCACGGCGGCACCAGCTTTACGCGCAACTGTTGCACGAATCGGAGCAACAGAAGCCTTGGTAACGGCTTCGTAACACGTTCGGGGAGGCTGAGATGAAGTTGCTGATCAGCAGTTCATCGCTCGGCATGGCGGCACACTGGCAGAACGTGCTGTCTGCCGCCGGCATCCGCACCGAGCTGCGCAACATCTACCTGAGCAGCGTGGCGGGTGATATTCCGCCGCAGGATTGCGCGGCGCAAGTCTGGCTGGTGGACCCGGCGCAGGAAGCGCAGGCGCAAGCGCTACTCGATCAGGCACGGCATCCGCCCACCGGCCCAGCCTGGCGCTGCGCGCATTGCGCAGAAAGTCACGAGCCGCAGTTCGCCCAGTGCTGGCGCTGCGGCAAAGACCGCGAGGATGCGGCCTGATTGATCGTTCAGCGGCTAGGCATCGTGGTGCCGCATCAGCCCAGCCAGACGGCAATCGACAGCATCGCCAGCAGCAGCATCCACAGCACCACCGCGCGCCACACCAATCCCACAGCTGACTGCAGCGTGCGGACATTCGGCTCCTGCCCCACTTCCATCGGATAGGCGCCGTCTTCGTCGGCAATGCTGTCGACCGAATCACGTTGCGCAATGGGCGTCCCAAGACGCACGCCGAGTGCGCCGCCCCCGGCCGCCAGCAGGATGCCATTCACTTCGTCGTTCCACTTGGCAGCGCGGTTGCGCCATGCGTACACGGCATCTTCAAAGTTGCCGACGATGGAGAAGCCGATCGCAGTCAGGCGCGCAGGGATGTAATCGATGACAAAGAATGCCTGACGGGCAAAGAGACCGAGCGCTGGGCTACGCTCCATCGACGTATCGCTCCAGTGGCGAGCGAGGTATTCAGCGCCGCGGTACAACACTACGCCGGCGGGACCGATCGGAACCAGGAACCAGAAGAACACGCCAAACACGTGGCGATGCGCCGCCACGATCGCGCATTCGAGCGTATGGCGGACGATCTCGTTGACCGGCATGTCGGTCGTGTCCTGCCCCGACCATTCGTTGAGCAGCAGGCGCGCAGTGACAACGTCATCGCTGCGCAGCGCCTCGTGGATATCGGTGAAGTAGTGGCTGAACTGGCGGAAGCCAAGCGTCAGGTACACCATCAGGACATTCCACAGGAACGCCAGCCCAAGGCTGATCGACGACAGGAGGTAGTGCACCAGCGCCACGACCACCACGGCCGGCAGCGTAACCACGCACCAGGCGAGCACGGCATCGCGACGATGGCCCGTGTCGAACCATTCTTCTGCCCGCGCGGCCAGTGCGCGCACGACGTCGTAGATCGGGTTGTCCCGGCTGAGCGCACGGAACTGTTCAAGAATCAGCGCGCAGAGTACGGAGAAAAAAGTCATTGGAAGGGCGTTGCGAGGGCGTGGATCACGCCGTGAATGCGATGTGCAAGACGATAGCACACAGCGTGCGCGCAACAGCGCACCTCGGGGCCCATATTCGCGCCGACGCTACGCTGCCAGCAGGTGATACAGGTTGCGCAGCATGCCGGCCGTCGCACCCCAGATGAAGTGATAACCAGCATCTGGCACTTGGTCAGATCGCCCAGATCGTCGATAAGGCATCGCATAGAAACGACGCACACGGTCTTCCCACCGCAGCTCGCGCACTTCGTGGTTGGCCGGGTCCATCAAGAAGGCCAGCGGCACCTCAAACACCTCGGCCACTTCGCTGGGGTCGGGTTGGAGGGTGAAATCGGGCGCCAGCAATCCGACAATCGGGCTCACGTGGAAACCCGTCCCGGTGATGTAGTCAGGCAGGCGACCGATCACCTCAATGTAATTTGCACTGATGCCGACCTCTTCCATCGTCTCGCGCAGCGCCGTGTCGACCATGTCGAGGTCAAAGTCTTCCCGCCCCCCGCCCGGAAAGCTGACCTGGCCGGCATGTTGGCTAAGCGACGCATTGCGTTGGGTCAGCAGCACCGTCAGACCTGCCTCGCGCTGCACCAGCGGCACCAACACCGCCGCCTCGCGTAATTTGAGCGAAGCATCGATCAAGCGGGATTCATCCGTCTGCTCCGGTTGCCAGTCGGGCGGCATCTGCAGCCGCGCGCGTACGAACTCGGCGGTCAATCGCGCGACCCCGAGCGCCGGCAACGATGCCTCGGTCGGCACCACCGGCAACTGCTCAGGATCGAACACGGGACGGCGCATCGGATGGGACTGAATGGTGATGGGCGGACGACATATATGCGGTCAATCTTCCGCCGCAAAAGAGAAAAAAGGCACCCGAAGGTGCCTTTTCGCAACGCGTGCAGATTACTCCGCTGCGGCTTCCTTGCGCTTGAAGGTCAGCTTCTCCTTGATGCGTGCCGACTTGCCCGAGCGTTGGCGCAGGTAGTACAGCTTCGCACGGCGCACATCACCGCGACGCTTCACCTCGATGCTGGCAAGCAGCGGCGAGTACAGCTGGAACGTACGCTCCACACCTTCGCCAGAAGAGATCTTGCGAACGATGAACGACGAATTCAGGCCACGATTGCGCTTGGCAATCACCACGCCTTCATACGCCTGCACACGCTTGCGGGTGCCTTCAACGACGTTCACGTTGACGATCACGGTGTCGCCAGGGGCGAACGGGGGGATCGTCTTGTTGGCCGTCAGGCGCTTGATTTCTTCCTGCTCGATTTGCTCGATGAGATTCATCTTTTTCTCCTTGACCATCGTGCCGGCGTTTTGCCCAGTCGGTAGACCGCGGCCCCGGTAGAGGATGGGAACTTCACTTGGCCGAGCCTTCCGGTATGGAAGCCTCTGACCCCTTTGCCGTTATCGCCGCGGCAGCGAGGAAAACCTCATCGCTGCGGGACAACAAACCCTGCTTGCGCGCCGCCTCGATCAGATCGGGCCGCTTGCGCATCGTATTCAACAGCGCCTGCTGGCGGCGCCACTTCTCGATCTCGGCATGGTGGCCACCCAGCAGCACATCGGGCACACGCACACCTTCGTACTCTTCCGGCCGCGTGTAGTGCGGGCAATCCAGCAAACCGTTGACGAAACTGTCTTGCACCGCCGACTGCGCATCGCCCAGCACGCCGGGCAACTGCCGGACCACGGCGTCGATGATCGCCATCGCTGCAAGCTCTCCGCCGGAAAGGACGAAATCGCCAAGGCTGATTTCTTCATCTACGCGACGGTCGACCAGACGTTGATCGATCGCTTCGTAACGGCCACACAGCAACGTGAGGGCCGGCAGTTGCGCCAGCTCCATCACCCGCTTGTGTGTAAGCGGCTTGCCTTGCGGCGACAGCAACACCACATGCGCAGGCGCCGGCGCTTGCGCCTCGTGAATCGCATCCAGCGCGGCTTCCAGCGGTTTGGCCAACATCACCATGCCTGGACCACCGCCGTAAGGGCGATCGTCCACGGTGCGGTAGTTGTCCGTCGTGAAATCGCGCGGGTTCCAGGTGCGCAACGTGTACACCTGCTGCTTGGCTGCACGGCTGGTGATCCCCCAGTCCGTCAGCGCCCGGAACATGTCCGGAAACAGCGAGACGACGTCGAACTGCATCGCCGAATTCTCCGGCCGCATGTTCAGTAATCCAGACCCCAGTCGACGACGATGCGCTTGCCTGCGACATCCACCGACTTCACGTAAACCTCGACAAATGGCACGAGCCGCTCGACGCCGCCTTCACCGACGATACGCAGGATTTGATGCGCACCGTTGTCGATCAGGCCGCCCACCGTGCCAAGCGTTTCTTGTTGCTCGTTGACGACCGTCGCGCCGATCAAATCGACCCAGTAGAACTCGTCATCGTCCGGCTCGGGAAAATCGGCCCGGCTGACCCACACGGCATAGCCGCGCAGTGCCTCGGCGACATTTCGATCGGGCGCGGCAGGCGAACCCGCCACCACCGTGCCGCTATGCTCACGCGACGTACCGACGGGAAACACCCGCCAGTCTGCCAAGGTTGCCAGTGCGCCAGCAGCCGGCTTGAGCCACCAGGTGCGCGCATTCAGCAACGCGTCAGCATCGCCGTGCAACTGGACCTTGATCCAACCGCGAATACCGTAGGCGCCACCGACATAACCCACCTCGACTAGATCGTCGGGGAGCGTCGGGTTGGTGCCCGCGCCCGGGCGCATGGCTTGCAGCCGTTCAGCAACCTTTTGCGAGGTTGCCTGCGTTGCAGCAGCTACAGGACCCGGCCGTGTCGATGCGGCGCGCGTCACAGCAGGAAGTGCTCGGACGGCACCGTCGATCGACGCATGCTAAAACTTAGGCAGCAGCTTTCTTGCCGTTTTGCTTCACCAGACGGGCAACCGTCGGCGACAGTTGTGCGCCCACGCCTTCCCAGTAGGTCAGGCGGTCTTGCACGATGCGCAGACCTTCTTCGCCTTCACCGGCGAGCGGGTTGTAGAAACCGACGCGCTCGATGAAACGGCCATCACGGCGGTTACGCGAGTCGGTCGCAACGATATTGAAGAACGGGCGCTTCTTGGAGCCACCGCGGGCCAGACGGATCACGACCATGGATCTATTCCTTGAAAAACTGGGTATGCGTACAGAGAAACACGCAAGTATAGCGCAATTTCTCCGACCAAACAAACACTTAGGCGTAGCGAATAAAGATGCCGGGCGGCACGCGCGGCAAGGACGGTACGTAAAGCCCGCCATTGTGGTCGCAGCTTGGCTTGGTGCAGTGACTGCGGCGCTCGCCAAGCCCCCCATCGAGACACTCCACGTACCGCCCGGCTTCCGTGTCGAGGTACTGACGGACGCGATGCCGGCCGCACGTGAAATGGCGCTTTCTCCAGCCGGCATTCTCTATGTCGGGAGCCGCGCCGGCAAAGTCTATGCGATGTCGTTGCAGACGCCGAATGCGCCCATCCATGTGGTGGCGTCCGGGCTGCAACTCCCTGTTGGCGTGGCATGGCGTGACGGCAACCTTTATGTTTCTGCGGTTTCGCGTGTGGTGAGGCTCGATGGCATCGACAAGCGACTCAGCAATCCACCCGAGCCGATGGTCATCAACGACAAGTTGCCAACAGAAACGCATCACGGCTGGAAATTCATCGCATTTGGGCCGGACGGAAAACTGTATGTGCCTGTTGGCGCACCCTGCAATATCTGCCGCCCCGATGAAAACCGGTACGCCAACATCATGCGCATGAACGCCGACGGCAGCGGACTGGAACTGGTGGCGCGCGGCATTCGCAACACGGTCGGCTTCGACTGGCACCCGACTACGCACGAATTGTGGTTCACCGACAACGGCCGTGATCTGATGGGTGACGACGTGCCCGACGACGAGCTGAACCGCATCACTCAACCCAATCCGCACTTCGGCTACCCGTTCTGCCACGCGGGCAACATTCCAGACCCAGAATTCGGTGCTGGGCACCCGTGCAGCAACTACGTGCCGCCTGTCGCCAAGCTCGGGGCGCACGTGGCGGCATTGGGCATGCGGTTCTATGCAGGGGGCAGCTTTCCGGCGGAGTACCGAAACAATATCTTCATTGCCGAGCACGGCTCGTGGAACCGATCGTCAAAGGTGGGCTACCGCGTCATGCGCATCGCGTTGGACGTTGCCGGCAATGTGACGAAGCAGGAACCGTTCGCTCACGGCTGGCTGCAGGGCGAACAGGCATGGGGACGTCCAGCCGATGTGCTGGTGGCACCTGACGGCAGCTTGCTCGTTTCGGACGACCTAGCCGGCGCTGTGTATCGCATCCGCTACACCGGGAAATGACCTAGGCGTCGCCCCTCGCCATGGCAAAGCGTGCACGAAACATCTCGTTACACGGGTAACGTTCGGACAGTGGATGCCTGCTGAGTGAAGCCTTACATTGACAAGCATGAACACGCGCCGTCGATCTCTGTTGCACACACCAGAAACACGCGGCGCGTGGCCCTCTCGAATCCTTGCCCGACAGGAGATAGCCATGCCGATTCGCGCATTGCTTCGCCCCTTGGCGGCAGGCGTTCTGATCGTCGCCTCTGCGGGCGCTGTGGCTGGCAACGCATCGGCGCGTCAAGCCGCCGTCGCCTTTGCAGAATCCGCCATGCCCGTCTGGACGCAAACGGCACAGACGATGCCGCAGGAACGTCCGTTGGTGGCGCAATTCTTTGCCGACACGCGTAGCGAGCAGGCCGCCCGCATCCGCGCGCAAATGGAGCGCATGGAAGCGCGCGCCCGCGCCGATGATCGCCTCAATGGTCGGGTTCAACCTCGGGACGGCGGCGGCCGCGGCGACTGGCAGCAACAGCAAGAACGCATGCGCCAGGAACGCGGCAATGGCGACCAAGGTAACTGGCGCGGCTCGCGCCGGGGCTGACACACACCGCCGTATTTCGCATCCCGGAACTTGGCGGGAGCACCTGAGTCGGATTGGAGGCCACGTGCACACGTTTGGCGTGCCCGTGACATCACACCAAACACAACGACAACAGGTGCTCCAATGTCATTTCCCCTCCACCGCCATGCGCGGCTTATCCTCGGCCTGGTCTGGACCACGGCCTTTATGCTGGTGCTCGCTCACCTGCTCTACGGTGAAGTCGGCTCGCGCCATCAGACACCCCAACTGCAGCAGGACTCGACGGTGTCGATGAGCGTGCTGTCGCTGCGTCCGGTTCCGATTTAGTGATTCTGCCCTTCCTGCCGCAAGCGCCCCGCAGCGCTGCGCGCGTCCGGCCGAACTGACGGCCTCTTCTTCCAGTTGCTGATGCGTCTTTAGGACGCGCTCCCGGCGCCGCCATTTTTGGCTGCGCCGCGGCTGATGTTGGGCGTAGAATGCGCGGCGCAGCTCTTGCCGTGTGTTCACCGCCCGCTATGCCTACGACCGCTCTTCAGAAAAAATCCAAGCTGCTGACCGTACTGCTCGCCTTCCTGTTCGGAAGCGTGGGCGCGCACCGCTTCTATCTCAAGGGCAAACGCGATTTCTGGGCGTGGTCGCAAGTGCTTGCCATGGTGCTCGGTGCGATTGGCGTGGCGCTGCTGTGGTCGACACAGCGTGCGAGCGTCCCGGGTTGGGTCTGCGCAATAATCGGTGGATCTTCAGTGCTCGCGGGCTATCTGTCTGCGCTGGTCTACGGCCTGCGCCCCGACGAAAAATGGGATGCGCAATTCAATGCCGACGGCGCGCCCACACATTCGGGCTGGCCTGTCGTGCTGCTCAGCATCTTCACGCTGATGATCGGCACGGGCCTGCTGATGGCCGGCCTCGCCATCACCTTCCAGACGTATTTCGAAACGCAGGTGCAGGCGGCGAAAGAGCTGTCGCAGTAGTCAAAACAGACTGCCTTGGCGTTCGTCAACGGGCTTGCTTGACTTGACGGTGCGCGCGGGCGGTTTGAACTGCGACGTGTCGAGCACCAGTTCGTTGTACCGGTGGTAACTGAAGCCGAGCCTGTCGGCGGTCTTGTAGAAACGCTGCCGCAATAAGTCCGCCCAGATGCCGGTGCCGCGCATGCGCGTGGCGAAATCCGCCTTGTAATCGTGCCCGCCGTGCAGGTCGCGGATACGGTTCATCACGCGTTGCGCCCGGTCGGAAAAATGCGCCATCAGCCAATCCTGAAATACCGCGTTCAGCTCGTTCGGCAAGCGCAACACGATGTAGCTCGCGTATGAGGCGCCCGCTTCGCGCGCGGCTTCCAGAATCTGCTCCATGTGATCGTCGGTGATGAAGGGGATCATCGGCGCGACGCTGACACCCACCGGAATACCCGCCTCGGCCAGCGTGCGAATGGTGCGCAGGCGGCGCGATGGCGTGGCGGCGCGAGGCTCCAGCTTGCGCGCCAGATCGGCGTCGAGCGTGGTGATGGTCACGGCGGCTACGACGAGGTTCTTTGCGGCCATCGGGGCGAGCAGATCGATGTCACGCTCAATCAATGTCGACTTGGTGATGAGCCCGACCGGGTGATCACAATCGTGCAGCACCTGCAGCACGTCGCGCGTGATGCGCAGCTCGCGCTCGATCGGTTGATACGCATCGGTGTTCACGCCCAGCGCAATTGCCTCGCAGCGGTAGCTGGGCTTGGCCAGCGTTTCGCGCAGCACCTCGGCGGCATTGGTCTTGGCGAACAGTTTGGTCTCGAAATCGAGACCCGGCGACAACTCCAGGTACGCGTGCGTCGGCCGCGCAAAGCAATACACGCAACCGTGTTCACAGCCACGATACGGGTTGAGCGACACCCCAAACGGAATATCCGGCGACTGGTTATGGCTCAGGATCGAGCGGGCGCGTTCGATGGAGACAGAGGTCTGGATGCGCGCCGGCGCGTCGTCCGGATCGAGATGCCCGACGAGCGGTTGCCAGCCATCGTCGACGCGCGTGCGTTCGTCGCGTTCGAAGCGGCCTTGCAGATTGGAAGTGGCGCCGCGTCCCTTGCGGGGGACGTGGCGATCGGACATATCGGACACAGCGGAACAGAATGGATGCGGGGGCCTACTGATCGTATCGCATCCGATCCCGCTGCGCTGCGGGTGACGGTGGCTACGCCTCGGGATCGAGCTTCACTTCCCAGAGCGATTTGCCGTCGAGATCGTGGAGCGACACGTGCATCGTGCGCGTGGCCGGGTCGATCTTGGCGCGGCCGTAATACTGCTGCAGGGCTGCAGGCGACTGGTTCTGCGGATTGTCCTTGGGAATGCTGATGTAACGCAGGTCCGGCCCAAAGGTTGGGTCCACTACGTTCGGCCCGAACGTGCCTGCATTGATCGGCCCGCCGACGAATTCCCAGAACGGTTTGAACTCCGTGAACTTTGCGCGCGACGGGTGGTAGTACGTGGCCTGTGCGTAGTGCACGTCAGCCGTTACCCACACCACGTTCTGGATGTTCTCCTGCTTGATGAAGCGCAGGATCTCGGCCAACTCAAGTTCGCGGCCCGACGGCGCACCGTCATCCGCATTCGCCCACGCTTCGTAGGTGCCTTTGGGCACATCGGGGTTCAGATCGGGCACCACCAGCGAGATCGGCATGTCGCTGGCAATCACCTTCCACGTCGCATTCGACTGCTTGAGCGATTGCTTCAGCCACGCCGCCTGTGCCGGACCGAGGAAGGCCGAATCGGCATCCAGCCGGGTCTGGCGGTTCGGCGAATTGCGCCCGCGATAGCTGCGCTCATCCAGCATGAACACGTCGAGCAGCGGGCCGTATTGGAACGCGCGATAGATTTGCTCGGGGTCGATCGGGTTGAAGCGGAACGGGTTGTACTCGAACATCGCCTGCTTCGCACGCGCGGCCAATAGCGACGCACTGCTCTCCTGGTAGCGCTTCTCTTCCGGGCCGATCTGCTGGCCGGGGTACCAGTTGTTGCGCACCTCGTGGTCGTCCCACTGCACGAGGAACGGCACCTCGGCGGAAAACGCGCGCTTGTTCTTGTCCAGTTGGTTGTAGGCGAAGGCGCCGCGGTAGTCGTCGAGCGTCTGTGCAACGTGCGACTTCGCCTCGGTGACGAGGTTCGTCCACAGCGAGCCGTCGGGCAGTTTCACCTCGGCCTGGATCGGGCCGTCGGCGTAGATCTGGTCGCCGGAGTGAATGAAGAAGTCGGGCGATTCGCGACGCATCGCTTCGTACAGACGATAGCCGCCGAAACGCTCGTTGATGCCCCAGCCCTGGCCGGCCTCGTCGCCAGAGAAGACAAAGCAGACCGGGCGATTGGCCGACACGGGCGCCGTGCGAAAACGGCCGGTGACTGGCTCGCTAAACGCCTTGTCGTGCACGAGATCCTGGAAGCGGACGCGGTAGAACAGGTCAGCGCCGGCAGGCAGGCCCGTCAGGTCAACGCGGGCTGTGAGGCCGCCGCTTTCGAGCGCTACTGGGCCAACGCGGCGCGCGAGATTCTTGAAGGCGGCGTCTGTCGAATATTCGACGATCATGCGCGCAGGGCGGTCGGTGCGGCTCCAGACGATGGCGCTGTCAGCCGTGATATCGCCGCTCATCACACCGCCAGGCAGTTGGGGGCGCAGGCGCTCGGACGTCACTGCAGCTGGCGCGACGCCCTGCGCCAGCACATCGCTAATACGCGAGCCCAGCAACGCGGTACCGCTGGCGGAAACGAGACCCTTGATCAGCGTGCGGCGGGTCGGCTTGACGATCGGCTGGTGGGACATTCGGGCTCCGGTGTCTTTAATGAGATACCGGCCAGCCTAAGGCGTTTGCGTGACAACGCTACGTCACCCGCTCGCTTCTGTCACATCGATGGCGAGCGTCTCCTTGATCTCCTCCATCACGATGTAACTCTTGGACTGCACGGCGCCCGGCAACTGCAGCAGGATGTCGCCCAGCAAGCGGCGGTATTCGCTCATCTCGCGAATGCGCGCCTTGATGAGGTAGTCGAAATCGCCGGAGACGAGGTGGCACTCCAGCACTTCGGGAATGCGCAGCACCTCGCGCCGGAACTGCTCGAACATATTGCCGGATTTGCTGCCCAGGCTGATCTCCACAAACACCAGCAGCGATGCACCCAGCATGGCTGGATTGAGCCGCGCGTAGTAACCCAGGATGAAATGCTCGCGCTCCAGCCGTTTGACGCGCTCGATGCACGGCGTGATGGTCAGGCCGACCGCCTCGGACAGCTCCTTCATCGACAGCCTTCCGTCTTTTTGCAGCAGATCGAGGATGCGCCGATCGAGCTTATCGAGGGCCCGGACAGGCTTGCGCTGGGTTCGCATGGTTGAAAACGCCTCAAAATCGAAGTTGTTTCTGTTTCCCTGAAATATACAGAAACAATTACTAGTGTTGTGCGAATACGATAGCGACATCTATCGCAAATGCATCTCCGGGGAGTATCACCATGCGCGTGCTCGTTCTTGGCAGCGGCGTGATTGGCGTCAGCAGCGCCTATTACCTGGCCCGCGCGGGCCATGAAGTCACCGTCGTCGACCGCGAAGCCGGTCCGGCGCTGGAGACGAGCTTCGCCAATGCTGGCCAGATCTCGCCGGGCTACGCGTCGCCGTGGGCGGCCCCGGGCGTACCGCTCAAGGCCATCAAGTGGATGTTTCAGCAGCACGCGCCGCTCTCCATCCGCCCCGACGGCACCCTCTTCCAGCTCAAGTGGATGTGGCAGATGCTGCGAAACTGCGACGCTGCCAGCTATGCGCAAAATAAAGAGCGCATGGTCCGTCTGGCCGAGTACAGCCGCGACTGCATCCGCGACCTGCGCGCCGACACCGGCATCGCCTACGAAGGCCGCCAGCAAGGCACGCTGCAAATCTTCCGCACCCAGCAACAGCTCGACGGCGCCGCGAATGACATCGCCGTGCTCGAGCGTGCTGGTGTGCCCTACGAACTGCTTTCGCGCGACGACCTCGTGCGCAGTGAACCAGGCCTGGCCTCGACCCGCCACAAGCTGGCCGGTGGCTTGCGCCTACCCAATGACGAAACGGGCGATTGCCAGCTCTTCACCACGCGCCTGGCAGCGATGGCGGAAAAGCTCGGCGTGCGCTTCCGTTTCAACAGCACGATCAACAGCCTCATCTTCAAGAACGACGCCGTGCGTGGCGCGCTGGTCGACGGCCAGCCGATCGACGCCGACCTGGTCGTCGTGGCGCTGGGCAGCTACAGCACGCCGTTCCTGAAGAACCTAGTGAACGTGCCGGTCTACCCGCTCAAGGGTTTCTCGATCACCGTACCGATGACGGATGCGGAGAAGAGCCCCGTGTCCACCATCCTGGACGAGACCTACAAAGTGGCCGTGACGCGCTTTGACGACCGCATCCGCGTGGGCGGCATGGCGCAGATCGTCGGCTACGACAAGCGCCTCGACCCGGGCAAGCGCAAGACGCTGGAGTTCGTGGTCAACGATCTGTTCCCGGGTGCAGGTGATGTGTCGCGCGCGTCGTTCTGGACCGGCCTGCGCCCGATGACGCCGGACGGCACGCCCATCGTCGGTCAGACGCCCGTGCGCGGCCTGTGGCTCAACACGGGCCACGGCACGCTGGGTTGGACCATGGCATGCGGCTCGGGCAAGCTGCTGTCGGATCTGGTGTCCGGCCGCTCGCCTGCCATCCGCTCGGATGACCTGTCGGTGTATCGCTACCTGGGCGGCACGCCGATGCCAGCAACCAAGCCCGCGCTGGCCTGATCGCCTACGCTGCAGACAATCAAAAAGGGAGGCCGAAGCCTCCCTTTTATTTGTGCCGCTGACGCCGCTTAGAACTGCACTTCCGGCACCGCACCGATCGTCTCGCCGCCCGTCAGCACACTCTGCGCAATACCCGGCGCCTGCGTGAGCAACACGTCAGCGAACACGCGCGCCGTGGCGATCTTCGCGCCGTAGAAGTTCGGGTCTTCGCTCTCTCGGTCGATGGCCACCAGCAGCGCACGCGCCATCTGCCAACCCGACAGCACGATGCCGCACAGGCGCAGATACGGCACGCTGCCCGCGAACACGGCGTTCGGCTGCGCCTTGGTCTGCGCGACCACAAAGCGTACCACCGATTCAAGCGCCTCACGGCCGGCTGCCAAACGCACACGCATCGCGTCGCAATGCGCACCGCCCTTCGCCGCCAGCGCCGCTTCCACCTTGGCGATTTCCGCGCAGATGCCCAACGCCACCGCGCCGCCGTCACGCACCGTCTTACGGCCGATCAGGTCGTTGGCCTGGATGGCCGTGGTGCCTTCGTAGATCGGCAGGATGCGCGCATCACGATAGAACTGCGCGGCGCCCGTCTCTTCGATAAAGCCCATGCCGCCGTGCACCTGCACGCCCATGCTGGTGACGTCAATCGACATCTCCGTGCTCCAGCCCTTCACGATCGGCACCAGGAATTCGTACAGCGCTGCGTTCTGCTTGCGTGCGGCTTCGTCGGCAGCATGATGGCCAGCATCGCACGCCGCGGCGGCCACGTAAGCCAGCGCGCGAGCGCCTTCGGTCATGGCACGCATCGTCAGCAGCATGCGCTTGACGTCGGGGTGGTGAATGATGGGCACGGCCTTGGCAGCAGAGCCATCTACCGGGCGGCTCTGCACGCGGTCGCGTGCATAGGCGACAGCCTTCTGATACGCGCGCTCCGACACGCCGATGCCCTGCATGCCCACCGCATAACGCGCCGCGTTCATCATGATGAACATGTATTCCAGGCCGCGGTTTTCTTCGCCGACCAGCGTGCCGATCGCGCCGCCGTTGTCGCCAAATTGCAGCACGGCCGTCGGGCTCGCCTTGATGCCGAGCTTGTGTTCGATCGACACGCAGTGGGCATCGTTGCGCGCACCCAGCGAGCCGTCTTCATTGACCATGAACTTCGGCACCACGAACAGCGAGATGCCCTTCACGCCCTCCGGTGCGCCCGGCGTGCGCGCCAGCACAAGGTGGACGATGTTCTCGGCCATGTCGTGCTCGCCCCAGGTGATGAAGATCTTCGTGCCGAAGATCTTGAAGGTGCCGTCGCCCACGGGCTCGGCGCGCGTGCGCACGAGTGCCAGGTCGGAGCCGGCTTGCGGCTCGGTCAGGTTCATCGTGCCCGTCCATTCGCCCGAGATGAGCTTGGGGACGAAAAGCTGTTTCTGCTCTTCGGTGCCGGCCGTCAGCAACGCCTCGATGGCACCATCCGTCAGCAGCGGACACAGTGCGAACGACAGGTTGGCCGCATTCAGCATTTCGATGCACGCCGTGGCGATCAGCTTGGGCAAGCCCTGGCCGCCGTATTCCAAGGGGTGCTGCACGCCCTGCCAGCCACCTTGACCGAACTGGGCAAACGCTTCCTTGAAGCCCGCGGTGGCCGTGACGACGCCGTCTTTCCAACTGCTCGGATTGCGGTCACCTTCCACATTGAGCGGCGCAACCACTTCACCGGTGAAGCGCGCGCTTTCTTCCAGCACGGCTTGCGCCGTGTCGGCGGTGGCGTCTTCAAAGCCAGGCAGCTTCGCGACGTTGTCCAGGCCGGCCAACTCGTTCATCACGAACAGCATGTCCTTGACTGGGGCTTGATAGGTCATGTCTCTCTCCAACTCTTGTTAAGCGCGATCAGGACAGTGCCTCATCGAGTGCGTGACGCACTCTCCTGATGGCGCTCACGCATAAAAAAGCCGTTTCCAAACAGGTCGGAAACGGCTTTGCGTCGGGCGTTGCAGCGCGCATCAAGTGAAGCGCGCTGCGCAGTGCAATCAGCCCAGTGCGGTCACCAGCTCCGGCACGACAGCGTTCAGATCACCCACGAGGCCGTAGTCAGCCACCTGGAAGATCGGCGCTTCCGGATCCTTGTTGATCGCGACGATCACCTTCGAATCCTTCATGCCGGCCAAGTGCTGGATCGCGCCCGAGATACCGACGGCGATGTACAGCTGCGGCGCCACGATCTTGCCGGTCTGGCCGACCTGATAGTCGTTCGGCACGAAGCCGGCGTCCACTGCGGCACGCGAGGCGCCCAGTGCGGCACCCAGCTTGTCCGCCAGCGGCGTCAGCACCTTGGTGTAGTTCTCGCCCGAACCCACGCCGCGGCCGCCCGACACGATGATCTTCGCGGCTGTCAGTTCCGGGCGGTCGCTCTTCGTCACTTCGCGCGAGACGAATTGCGAGATGCCGGCGTCTGCCACGGCGGTCAGGCTTTCGGTTGCAGCGGAGCCACCGGTGGCGGCAGCCGGGTCGAAGGCCGTGCCACGCACGGTGATCACCTTCACCTTGTCGGCCGATTGCACGGTGGCAATCGCGTTACCGGCGTAGATCGGGCGCTCGAACGTGTCCGGGCTGTCGACCTTGGTGATGTCGGACAGTTGGGCCACGTCGAGCTTGGCGGCCACGCGCGGCAGGATGTTTTTGCCGTAGGCGGTGGCGGGCGCCAGGATATGGCTGTAGTTGCCGGCGATGGCCAGGGCCTGCTCGGCGACGTTCTCGGCCAGGCCATCGGCAAACTGGGGCGCGTCGGCCACCAGCACCTTGGTCACGCCAGCGATCTGCGCTGCGGCCTGTGCAGCGGCGCCGCAGCCAGCGCCGGCCACCAGCACGTGGACGTCGCCGCCGCATTGGACGGCTGCAGCCACGGTGTTCAGCGTCGCGGCCTTGATGGATTGATTGTCGTGTTCAGCAATAACGAGTGCGGTCATCTTGATCTGCCTATTCGGTGTGCTTGAAGTTGCGTGCAAGTAGCGTGACCGCTTACAGCACCTTGGCTTCCGTCTTGAGCTTGGACACCAGCGTGGCCACATCGGGCACCATCACGCCGGCGCTGCGCTTGGCGGGCTCAACCACCTTCAGCGTCTTCAGGCGCGGGGCAACGTCCACGCCCAGGTCTTCGGGCTTGACCGTGTCGAGCGGCTTCTTCTTCGCCTTCATGATGTTCGGCAGCGTCACGTAGCGCGGCTCGTTCAGGCGCAGGTCGGTGGTGACCACGGCCGGCAGCTTGACCGACAGGGTTTCCAGACCGCCGTCCACTTCACGCGTGACCGAAGCCTTGCCGTCGGCAATCTGCACCTTCGAGGCAAACGTCGCTTGCGGCAGGCCGGCCAGCGCAGCCAGCATCTGGCCGGTCTGGTTTGCGTCGTCGTCAATCGCCTGCTTGCCGAGAATGATCAACTGCGGCTGCTCTTTGTCGACCAGCGCCTTGAGCAGCTTGGCGACGGCCAGCGGCTGCAGCTCTTCGGCCGTCTCGACCAGAATGCCGCGATCGGCGCCGATGGCCATGGCGGTGCGCAGCGTTTCCTGGCACTGCGTCACGCCGCACGACACGGCGATCACTTCGGTGGCGACGCCAGCTTCTTTCAGGCGAACCGCCTCTTCCACGGCGATCTCGTCGAACGGGTTCATGCTCATCTTGACGTTGGCAAGATCGACACCGCTGCCGTCCGTCTTAACGCGAACCTTCACGTTGTAATCGATCACGCGCTTGACTGCGACCAGGACTTTCATGCGCTCACTCCACTAATTGATAAGACGATTTTGCAAAACGCCGGCCATTATAAGGGGGGCCGGTCGCTCGCGTAATTTTTACGAACGGTCGTGCTATTTTAACCGCGAAAATTTGCCGGACGCCAGTCAAACGTCCGGCAACGAGTTGGGGGAAACCCTCTAACCGTGTGTAAAAGTGCTTACCAAGCCACGATCACGGCGTCTTTGTACTTGGCCTTCACAAACGCCTTCACCGCATCCGAGTGGTAGGCCTTGACCAGCTTGGCGACCCACGGCTGATCCTTGTCAGCGGCACGCACGGCAATCACATTGGCGTACGGGCCCTTGGGGCTTTCGATGGCGATGCCATCCTTGGTCGGGTCCAGGTTGGCTTTCTCGGCGTAGTTACCGTTGACGGCGGCGGCATCCAGATCATCCAGCGAGCGCGGCAGTTGCGCGGCATCCAACTCGACAAACTTCAGCTTCTTCGGGTTCTCGGCCACATCGCGCGGCGAGGCCTTGAAACCCGCGTTCGGCTTAAGCTTGATCACGCCTTGCGATTGCAGCAGCAGCAGCGCGCGGCCGCCGTTGGTGGGGTCGTTCGGCAGGCCGAAGCGCGCACCGTCCTTCAGTTCCTTCAGCGACTTGATCTTCTTCGAGTAGATCCCCATCGGGAACGTGATGGTCTGACCGACACTCACGAACTTATAGCCGCGCGTCGCGATCTGGTCGTCCAGATACGGCTGGTGCTGATAGCTGTTGGCGTCCAGATCGCCGGCTGCCAAGGCGGCGTTCGGTTGGATGTAATCGTTGAACTCGACGATCTGGAGCTTCAGGCCGTCTTTCTCGGCGACCTTCTTCACTTCTTCCATGATCTCGGCGTGCGGGCCGGCGGTCACGCCGATCTTGATCGGCTTGCCCTGCGCCAGGGCGCTACCTGCGACCAGTGCCAATGCGGCGCCCAGGCTCGCGGACCATTGCAGCAGTTGACGGCGATTCATTGCGTTTCCTCGTTGTGTCTGTCGATTGGGTGATTAACGGTGGCTCAGGCGGCGCACGAGCCAATCGCCCGTCGATTGCACCGCCTGCACAAAGACGATCAGGATGACGACCACCGCCAGCATGATGTCCGATTCATAGCGCTGATAACCGTAGCGGATGCCCAGATCCCCGAGGCCGCCGCCGCCGATGGTGCCAGCCATGGCCGAGTAGCCGACAAGGCTGACGAAGGTGATCGTCAGGCCGGCGAGGATGCCCGGCATCGCCTCGGGCAACAACACCTTGTAGACGAGCTGGCCGGTCGTCGCGCCCATCGACTGCGCGGCTTCGATCAGGCCACGGTCCACTTCGCGCAGCGCAGTCTCGACCAGGCGCGCAACAAACGGAATCGCAGCAATCGTGAGCGGCACGATGGCCGCAGCGGTGCCGATGGACGAGCCCGCCAGCAAGCGGGTGAACGGAATCACCGCGACCAGCAGGATGATGAACGGCACCGAGCGCACGGCATTGACGACGAGGCCTGCCACGCGGTTGAACACCGGCGCCGACAGCACGCCGCCCGAAGTCGTCAGATACAGCAGTACGCCCAGCGGCACGCCAAACAGCGCACCAATGCCACCGGACACGCCGACCATGGCGAGCGTTTCCCAGAAGGCCGGCAGAAACAGGTCGGTCAGGTCAGACCACATGATTGATCTCCTCGACCACCACGCCTTGTTCACGCAGGAAGTTCATCGCGTTGCTGATGTCGGCGGTTTCGCCCGAAGCCAGGATGGCGAGCGAGCCGAATGCCTGACCCTGGATCTCGTCGATATGGCCGTGCAGGATGTTGAAGTCGAGCCCGTAGTTGCGGATCGCCTGCGCCAGCACCGGCTGGTCTACGCCTGCGCCCGTAAAGGCGAGACGGAACAGATGATCACGGCCACCTCGCTCGCGTGCTGTGAGGCGGCTTTCTACGCGCGCCAGAACGGAGGGCGGCAACTCTTGCGAGATCACCTCGCCGATGAGCGCGCGCGTCACGTCATGCTCAGGCTTCAGGAACACGTCGATCACGCGGCCCAGTTCCACTACCCGGCCGGCGTCGAGTACCGCCACGCGGTCGCACACCTGCTTGATGACTTCCATCTGGTGCGTGATCAGCACGATGGTCAACCCCAATTCGCGGTTGATCTTGCGCAGCAGGTCAAGAATCGAGCGCGTCGTCTCCGGGTCCAGCGCGGAGGTCGCCTCGTCGGAGAGCAGCACATCCGGCTGGCTCGCCAGCGCGCGTGCGATGCCAACGCGCTGCTTCTGACCACCGGAAATCTGCGCGGGGTAGCGGTCCTTATGCGCGGACAGGCCCACCAGTTCCAGCAGTGGCAAGACGATCTCGCGGATGCGTTCGCGCGATGTGCCGGCCAACTCCAGCGGCAACGCCACGTTGTCGTACACGGTGCGCGACGACAGCAAATTGAAGTGCTGGAAGATCATGCCGATCTTGCGGCGCGCCTGGCGCAGGCCGTCGGCATTGAGTGCGGTGAGCTCCTGCCCCGCCACGGTGACGGTGCCGGAGGTCGGCCGGTTCAGCAGATTGATCACGCGAACCAGCGTGCTCTTACCCGCGCCGCTGCGGCCGATGATGCCGAAAATCTCGCCCCGATTGATGGTCAGGTCGACGTCGCGCAGCGCTTGGACGTCATGGCCGCCCGCTCCCCGAAAGTGCTGCGATATCCCCTTGAGTTTGATCATGCGTACAGACAAAAACGGCAACCGCCCTGTGCCTAGGCCGTTGCCGTCTCTTTTTTGTTTGAATGAGGCGCTAGTGTAAGGCAGACCCTACATGCGAGGAACGATTCTTTAACGATGTCTTTATTACTTTTTCGAATGTCATCAACGATTCGTCATCGTCGCTGGCCTAAAGCTCCGCCAGCGCCTTGATGTGCGCCACCACGCTGCGGCCCAGCGCACTGAGGTTGTAGCCACCCTCCAGGCAACTGACAATGCGGCCCTTGGCGTGCGTGCGCGCCACTTGCATGAGTTGCTTCGTAATCCACGCGTAGTCCGCCTCGACCAGGCCCATCTGGCCCAGATCATCTTCGCGGTGCGCATCGAAGCCGGCGGAAATGAACAGCATCTCCGGCTGGAACGCCTCCAGACGCGGCAACCAGATCGTTTCCACCACCTCACGCACGGTCAGGCCATTGGTGTATGCCGGCAGCGGGATGTTCACCATATTGGCCGCCACCGTCTCGGAGCCGGAATACGGATAGAACGGGTGCTGGAAGATGCTGCACATCAGCACGCGCGGCTCATCGATGAACGCCGCTTCGGTGCCGTTGCCGTGGTGCACGTCAAAGTCGACGATCGCCACGCGCTGCAAGCCGTGATGGTCCAGCGCATGACGCGCGGCGACCGCCACATTGTTGAAGAAGCAGAAGCCCATTGCGCGCCCCGGCTCGGCATGGTGGCCGGGTGGGCGCACGCTGCAGAAGGCGTTTTCCAGCTCGCCGGCGATGACCTTATCGGTGGCATCCACCGCGGCACCTGCAGCGAGCACCGCGGCCATATAGGTGTGCGGGTTCATCGAGGTGTCGGGATCGATCGGCATATAGCCGGCAATCGGCACGCTGGCCACCAGTTCGCGCACGTATTCGCTGCGATGGACGCGGCACAGCTGCGCTTCGGTGGCGGGCGGCGCCTCGCAAGGAACGAGCAGGTCGTCGATGCGGCTGGCGATGAGTTGATCTTCGATCGCGCGCAGGCGGTCCGGGCATTCGGGATGGTGCGGCCCCATCTCGTGCCGGAGGAATTCAGGATGCGTGTAAAGGCCGGTCGCCATGTTGTTGTGATCCGGTGTGTTTCAGTGTCTCCAGCCGCTACGTTAGCACGGCGGTGCGACAACGCCGCACGCCCCGGGGCGATCCAACAGACGCATCCGCTACAATGCCCCGATCCCGTATGAAGCCTGCCCATGAGCCAATCGCCTTCTTCCCGTCGTCCCGTATTGCGCGCCCTGGTGGCTGGCGCCGCGCTCTCCGCGCTCTCTTTCCCGGCGCTCTCGCTGGCTGCCAAGAAAGTCTCCAAGTCGCCCAAGCGCCGCGTCGCGGTGCATGAAGAAGAGATCGACCCCGATCGTTATCGCAACAACCCGCAAACGCAGGCCTTCATCGGCATGCTGGTCGCGCAGTACAACTTTGACCGGACATCGCTCGATACGCTGTTTGCGGGCACGGCCTATTCCGCCACCGTGGCACGCCTGATCCTGCCGCCGGCCACGCCCGCGCGTCGCAGCTGGACGGCCTATCGCGGCCGCTTCATCGAGCCGATCCGCATTGGCGCCGGCGTACGGTTCTGGCAGCAATACGGCGACACGCTGCGCCGCGCGGAGAACGAATTCGGCGTACCGGCCGACGTGATCGTGGGCATCCTGGGCGTCGAGACCATTTACGGCCGAGACATGGGCAACTTCCGCGTGATGGACGCGCTGTCCACGCTGGCCTTCGACTACCCCGACACGCGCAACCGCGAAGACCGCAGCACGATGTTCCGCAACCAGTTGAAGGACTTCCTGCTCTGGTGCCGAGACACGGGCGCGGATGCGTTTTCGATCCTTGGCTCATATGCGGGCGCGGTCGGCATTCCGCAATTCATGCCGACCAGCATCCGCGAATACGCCATCGATTACGACCGCGACGGCCACATCGATCTGCGCAACAGCGCGGTAGACGCCATCGGCAGCGTCGCGCGCTTCCTGCAGATGCACGGCTGGGAACCAAACCGCCCCGTGATGTGGAACATTGCAGGCGATGCCGACAGCCAGGGCATCGCGGCGGCGGCCGCAGACGGCCAACCGTATCCCGGCATGACGCTGTCCAGGCTCACACGCGCCGGTCTGGCGCTGGCTCCGGGCGTCGATGCCGCACGCGAGCAGGAAACTGAAGTGCTGATGATCGATCTGCCCACGCCGGGTCAGCCGACCGAGTACCGCGTCGGCCTGCGCAACTTCTACGTGCTCACGCGCTACAACCGCAGCTTCTTTTACGCGGCTGCGGTGTACGAGCTGGGCCAGGCCGTGCGGCAGGCGATGCGGAGTTGATCCGCCGTCAGTGCAAATAAAAAGCGCAGCCTCGGCTGCGCTTTTTATTTGGCGATGCGGCGTACCGTCAGGCAGGGAAGACGCCCGTCGACAGGTAACGATCGCCCCGGTCGCACACCACGAAAACGATCGTGGCGTTTTCAACTTCCTCTGCCACACGCAGCGCCACGCACAACGCACCCGCCGCAGAGATCCCACAAAAAATGCCTTCTTCGCGAGCCATGCGACGTGCCATGTGCTCGGCGTCGGACTGGCTCACCGACTCGGTACGATCGATGTACTTCGGATCGTAGATCTTCGGCATGTACGCCTCGGGCCACTTGCGGATGCCCGGAATGCGCGAACCTTCTTCCGGCTGTGCGCCCACGATCTGGATGTCGGCGTTCTTTTCTTTCAGGAAGCGCGAGACACCAGTAATCGTGCCCGTCGTCCCCATCGCCGAGACGAAATGCGTGATGCGGCCTTCGGTGTCGCGCCACAGTTCGGGCCCGGTGGTCTCGTAATGCGCAAGCGGGTTGTCCGGGTTGGCAAACTGATCGAGGATGACGCCCTTGCCTTCCTTTTCCATCGCGTCGGCCAGGTCGCGTGCGTATTCCATGCCGCCCTTGACGGGGGTGAGAATGATCTCCGCGCCGTAAGCAGCCATGCTCTGGCGGCGTTCAACCGACAGATCTTCCGGCATGATCAGCACCATCTTGTAACCACGCACGGCGGCGGCCATGGCCAGGGCAATGCCCGTGTTGCCGGACGTGGACTCGATCAGCGTGTCACCCGGCTTGATGCGGCCACGCGCTTCGGCGTGCTTGATCATGGACAGCGCGGGGCGATCCTTGACCGAGCCGGCCGGGTTATTGCCCTCGAGTTTGCCGAGGATGACATTGCCGCGGCGCGCGTTGCCTTCGCCGGGAATGCGTTGGAGCTGAACCAGCGGCGTGTTGCCGATGGTGTCTTCGATGGTGAGATAGGCCATGATGCGTGGGGGACGGGAATCCAGCCATTGTAATGCAGCCAAAATCCCTGCCCCGCACATGGCAAAACGCCCCGCTCGAGGTGGGGCGTTGTCGGCAGCATGACTGCCTCGCTTACTTCTTCTTCGCGTCCTTACCGTCCTTCTTGACGGCGGTCGGTACCGGTGCCGGTGCACCGAAAGTCAGCCCTTCGTTTTCCAGCTTGGCGAGCGTCTTGTCGCCAATGCCGGCCACGCGAGCCTTGAAGTCGGTGGCGTCTTTGTACGGGCCGTTCTTGGTGCGCTCTTCAATGATCGATTTGGAACGCTTGGGGCCGATGCCGGACAACGTTTCCAGCGCAGCGTGATCTGCGGTATTCACGTCTACCGCAGCCCACGAGGCGGACAGCATCGACAGCGACATCAAGGCGGTGGCCAACAGCTTCTTCAACATGTGCTTCTCCTTGGTATAGGGAATAAAAAACCGCCACGTGAGCGGCGGTTTCGGCACATCTTAAAGAGCATCCTGGCGATGCCGCTGCGCGCGGACAAAAAGTCACACGCTGTCTGATTCTTGAAACGACTGAGCGGTCAGGCCGGCTGCTTCAACAGCCACTGGCAGTAACGCTCCACGCCTTCCTGGACCGTCAGGAACGGTGCCGTGTAACCTGCCGCGCGCAGGCGCGACTGGTCAGCCTGCGTGAAGCACTGGTACTTGCCACGCAACGCATCGGGAAATTTTACGTATTCGATCAGGCCTTCCTGTGCCAGCTCTTCGGTGGAAAGCGCAGGCTTGCCTTCCGCTGCGCGCAATGTGTTCACGACCGTCGTGGCGATGTCGTTGAACGGCTGCGCACGGCCCGTGCCGAGATTGAAGATGCCAGACTTGTCCGGATTGTCGAAGAAGAACAGGTTGACCTTCACCACATCTTCCACCGACACGAAATCGCGCATTTGGCCGCCTTGTGGGTAGCCGTTGTACTCGCCGAACAGCTTGACCGTACCTTCTGCGCGGAACTGGTTGAAGTTGTGGAATGCCACCGACGCCATGCGACCCTTGTGCTGCTCGCGCGGGCCGTAGACGTTGAAGTAGCGGAAGCCGACGATCTGAGACAGCGCCGTCGGCATGACACGGCGCACGATCTGGTCGAACAGCAACTTGGAGTACCCATATACGTTGAGCGGCCGCTCGAACTCGGGCTCTTCGCGGAACGTTTCCGACGCGCCGTACGTGGCAGCCGACGAGGCATAGAGGAACTGCACGCCTTGGTCCAGACACGCGCGCATCACCGCCAGCGAGTAACGGTAATTGTTATCCATCATGTAGCGGCCATCGGTCTCCATGGTGTCGGAGCAGGCGCCCTCATGGAAGATCGCGCGGACCTTGCCGAACTCGCCGCGCGCAAAGCGTTCGACAAAATCGGTCTTGTCCAGGTAGTCGCTGATCTGGCAGTCGACGATGTTCTTGAACTTGTCGGCCCGCGTGAGGTTGTCGACGGCGATGATGTCGCTCTCGCCGCGCTCATTCAGGCCTTTAACGATGTTGGCGCCGATAAAGCCGGCGGCTCCGGTGACGATGATGGTCATGATCTGTTGATCGGATGATCAGTTGAAGAGTTCTGCGTGGGTGACGACAGCCGTGCCCAGCTTGCCGACGACGATGCCGCCTGCGCGATTCGCATACTGCACGGCTTCCTTGATGTTGGCGCCCGCGCCAAGCAACGCGGCCAGCGTGGCGATCACGGTATCGCCTGCGCCCGAGACGTCGAATACTTCCCGTGCCTGCGCTGACACGTGCAACACCTCGTGCTCGGTATAAAGCGTCATGCCTTCTTCCGAGCGTGTAAGCAGCAGTGCCTCTAGCTGCAGTTCGCGGCGCAGGTTTTGTGCACGGATGGTGAGGTCCTGCTCGGATTTCCACGAGCCCACCACCTGGCGCATTTCAGCGCGGTTGGGCGTAATCATGGTTGCGCCCTTGTAGCGCGAATAATCGTCGCCCTTCGGGTCGACCAGCACGCGGCGGCCGGCGTGGCGCGACATCTCGATCATCTTGCCGACGTGCGTGAGACCGCCCTTACCGTAGTCCGACAGCACCACCACGTCGTGCTGCGGCACCAGCATGGCGAAACGATCGAGCACCGACATCAGCACTTCGTGCGTGGGCGCATTTTCAAAGTCAACGCGTATCAATTGTTGCTGACGTGCCAGCACGCGCAGCTTGATCGTCGTGTTGACCGCCGGATCGCGATGCAGGTGACCCGTAACGTGGCTCTCGCCAAGCAGCGTTTCGATGGTGCGGCCCGGTTCGTCGTCGCCAATCACCCCGAGCATGGTGGCCTGTGCGCCCAGTGCCGCCACGTTGCGCGCCACGTTGGCGGCACCACCAAGGCGTTCTTCCTGGCGCTTGATCTGCACGACCGGTACCGGTGCTTCCGGCGAAATCCGATCGACGTCTCCAAACCAGTAGCGGTCGAGCATCATGTCGCCGACCACGAGAATGCGGGCGGCGTGGATCTGTTCGGAAGCGAGCGTGGTCATGGGTCTGGGCGTCGGCAGTGGCCGGTGGGTCTCGGTGATTACGATTGGGTGGAGCGCCCGATGGCCTGGTATTCAAAGCCCGCATCGCGCATGGCTTGCGGCTCGAACAGGTTGCGGCCGTCGAACACCATCGGCGTCTTCAACATGGCCTTTACGGCGTTGAAATCCGGGCTGCGGAATGCCTTCCACTCGGTCACGATGACCAGCGCATCGGCATTCTTGAGCGCGTCCATCTGACCGGCGCAGAACGTCACGCGTTCCAGTTGCTCGGCAGAAAGATCGAGTGCCAGCGCATGGCGGGCTTCTTCCATCGCAACCGGGTCATACACTTGCACGCGCGCACCGCGCGCCAGCAGCGCGGCAATCAGGATGCGGCTCGGTGCTTCGCGCATGTCGTCAGTATTCGGCTTGAAAGCCAGGCCCCAGATGGCGAACGTGCGGCCGGTCAGGTCGGCGCCCATGCGGTCTTCGATCTTGCCGACCAGCACTTCCTTCTGCTTGTCATTGACGGCTTCAACGGCTTCGAGCACGTGCAGCGTCTGGCCGTACTCCTGTGCCGTGCGCACCAGCGCCTGCACATCCTTGGGGAAGCATGAACCGCCGTAGCCGGTGCCAGCGTAGAGGAAGCTGTAGCCGATACGCGGGTCGGAGCCGATGCCCAGGCGAACGAGTTCGATATCCGCACCCACCTTGTCGGCGAGATTGGCCATCTCGTTCATGAACGAGATGCGCGTGGCCAGCATCGAATTGGCCGCGTATTTGGTGAACTCGGCGGAGCGCACGTCCATGTAGAACGTGCGCTCATGGTTGCGGTTGAACGGCGCGTACAACGTGCGCATGATGGCCTTTGCGCGCAGGCCATCGTTATCGCCATACGTGCCGAGCACGATGCGGTCCGGGCGCATGAAGTCGTCCACCGCGGCGCCTTCTTTCAGGAATTCCGGATTCGACACGACCGAGAAGCCGATGTCCGACTTGCCGCGCGTTGCCAGCACTTCGCCAACCGCGGCGCGCACCTTGTCGCCCGTTCCCACCGGCACCGTCGATTTGTCGACGATCACCTTGAAGCCCGCCATGTGCTGGGCGATGTTGCGCGCGGCCGCCAGCACGTACTTCAGGTCGGCGGAGCCGTCTTCATCGGGCGGCGTGCCCACGGCGATGAATTGCACGTCGCCGTGCGCCACGCTGGCTGCCACGTCGGTCGAAAACTGGATGCGGCCGGCCGCGCGGTTACGCTCGATGAGTTCCTTCAGGCCCGGTTCGTAGATGGGCACGCCGCCGGCGTTGAGCAGGTCGATCTTCTTCTGGTCGACGTCGAGGCAGAACACATCGTTGCCCAGCTCCGCCAAACATGCGCCGGTGACCAGACCGACATAACCGCTACCGATGATGGTGATTTTCATACGAACACTTGAAGATTAAAAAAGCGCCAGCGCGGCCGCTACAAGCAGGCCGCGCCGGACTGAATTACATGCTGGCACCGCCGCTGCCGCCGAGCGTCTCGGTACGGCGCGGTGCATACGTTTCCCAACGGTTGCAGCCAGGGCACTGCCAATAGAACAGACGCGCGCGGAAACCGCACTCCTGGCAGGTATAGCGCGCCAGATTGCGCGTACGGCTTTGCAGCAAATCGCGAATGGCGCCGAGATCCTGCGCGCGCTGGATATCGGCATTGCTGCCCGCTTCAACGGGGTCTGCCAGCGCACTTTCGGCGGCGTCGGCCGCCGCGGGTGCTTCACTGCCAACCGCCTCGGACGCGCGGGTTGCTTCGGCTTCCACGAGCCGCGTCAACGCCATCAACGACGGCTGACGACGGATCTGATCGCGCATCAGCGCCACGGCATCGTCAATACCGTGCACATCCAATTCGTACTTGTAGACCGTATCGAGCAGTTCGGGGCCCAGGCGCGCGTCCATCTTGGAGCGCAGCCATGCGAGTCCCTCGGCCGCGCGGCCAAGCTGCGTGTACGCCTTCATCAGGCGTTCAGCCACCAACGGCAAGAAGGCCGTGTTTTGCTGTTCGATGCTGCGCCAACGCTTGATGGCGCCTTCAACATCGCCCTGCCCTTGCGCCACGTCGCCCAACTGAATGGTGGCGCGCACGTTCTTCGGATTCTCCTGCAGCGCACGCTCCAGCCACTCGACGGCGGTCGGTACGTCCTTGCGCTGCAGCGCTTCCTGGGCGACTTCGCAGCAGAACTGCGCGATCTGCACGGCGTAATCCTTGCCTTGCAGCTTCTGCAATTCACGCGCAGCTTCAATCGCCTTGCGCCACTCCTTTTCGACCTCGTACAACTCGAGCAGCACGCGCTTGGCTGGCTCAGCGAATGTGCCCTCCATCAGCATGCGCAGGGATTCCTCTGCGCGATCCAGCAGGCCGGCGCGCAGGAAATCCTGTCCCAGTTCAAACAGCGCGTGATCGCGCTCATTGGGGGGAAGATCCGGGCGATTGACGAGATTTTGGTGAACGCGGATGGCGCGCTCGGTTTCACCGCGGCGGCGGAACAGGCTACCGAGCGCAAAGTGCAGCTCCGTGGTCTCCGGGTCCAGACGCGCAACTTCAATGAAAGCGTCGATAGCCTTGTCCGGCTGCTCGTTGAGCAGGAAATTGAGCCCCTTGAAGTACGAGCGCGGCAGCGACGATTGTTCGGTGCGCAACTGGCGGGCATCGAGCCGCGCAGCCACCCAGCCCAAGCCAAACACCAGGGGGATGGCCAACAGCCACCAGAGATCAAAATCCATGCGTCAGACCTTGGGGCCGGGAACGTGATACGGAGAATCGGCGACAACGGGCGTGGGCACCTCGGTCACCTCATCCGCCTTCTTCATGCGACCGATCTGGCGGCGCAAGCGGCTTGCCGTAAAGCGATGTCGCATCACACGCGGAGCCATGGCCAGCATGGCCAACAAGATGCCGGCGACAAAGAACGCCAAGGCGATCAGGATCAGCGGTGCATGCCAGACCACGCCAAACGGCAGCACGAGCGAGACTTCCGCCGTGTTGTGCAGTGCCAGCACGAAGAGCAGCACGAACAACAGAATGCGGATGACCCAGACGAGAAATTTCATGCGGATTCGGAAACGGGCGGCGGTGCAACAGCCGGAAACGGCGCGATTGCCGGGTTGTGCCGCATTGTAGCGGATTCATATGGCGGCCAGCCACGCCAGGCTTGGCGGCAGACAAGCATCGCCGGAATAAAAAACGCCCCGGCAAGCGGGGCGTTCCTGAAGCTACCAAGTGCTACCTAGGCTTAGCGCGACATTGCCAGCGGCACCGCCGTGTCTACCGGAAAACCGGCAGCCTGGCGGGTGCTGTCAGCCTGTCTCGAAGCCTTTACAGTCGCGAGCGACACGGCAGGCTCGCCCTCCAAAGAAGGCTCGCCTTGCCGCTCCAGGCTGCGGTCAACCCGTTCGCGCAACTCCTTGCCCGCCTTGAAGTGAGGCACCCGCTTTTCGGGCACCAGCACCTTCTCGCCAGACTTGGGATTGCGACCGACACGCGGCGGACGACGATTCAGACCGAAGCTTCCGAATCCGCGGATCTCGATGCGGTGGCCGTCCGCCAGGGCGTCGGACATCGCATCCAGGATCGTCTTGACCGCGATATCGGCATCCCGCAGCAGCAGCTGCGGAAAGCGAGCGGCCAGCTTTTCCACGAGTTCGGACTTGGTCATGGGCATCTTGCGCGCGTCCTCGTCGTTCTTTAGGGTCGACCCGGTTGATGCTTACTGATTGGTTTCGTTCAGCTTGGCCTTCAGCAGCGCGCCGAGGTTCGTGGTACCAGCTGCGCCGGTATCCGCCGAGAACTTCTGCATCGCTTCCTGTTGGTCGGCGCTGTCCTTCGCCTTGATGGAGACGTTGATGTTGCGCGACTTGCGATCGATGTTGACGATCATCGCGGTCATCGTTTCGCCTTCCTTCAGCACGTTGCGGGCATCTTCCACGCGGTCGCTCGAGATTTCCGAGGCACGCAGGTAGCCTTCCACGTCGTCAGCCAGCTGCACCACGGCACCCTTCGGATCAACGGCCTTGATCGTGACCTGCACGATCGAACCCTTGTCGTTGGTCGAAATGAAGTTGTTGAACGGGTCGCCCGACAGTTGCTTGATACCCAGCGAGATGCGTTCCTTGTCGACGTCGATGGCCAGCACAACGGCTTCCACTTCGTCGCCCTTCTTGTACTTGCGAACAGCTTCTTCGCCCGTCTCTTGCCACGACAGATCCGACAGGTGCACCAGGCCGTCGATGCCGCCCGGCAGACCGATGAACACGCCAAAGTCGGTGATCGACTTGATCTGGCCAGCCAGCTTGTCGCCCTTCTTCTGGTTACGCGCGAAATCGTCCCACGGGTTGGCCTTGCACTGCTTCATGCCCAGGCTGATACGACGCTTGTCTTCGTCGATATCCAGAACCATGACTTCCACTTCGTCGCCCAGCTGGACAACCTTCGACGGGGCCACGTTCTTGTTGGTCCAGTCCATTTCCGACACGTGGACCAGGCCTTCAATACCGGCTTCGATCTCGACGAACGCGCCGTAATCGGTCAGGTTGGTCACCTTGCCGAACAGACGGGTGCCTTGCGGGTAGCGGCGCGAGATGCCGACCCACGGATCTTCGCCCAGCTGCTTGACGCCCAGCGAGACGCGGTTCTTCTCTTGGTCGAACTTGAGGATCTTGGCGGTGATTTCCTGGCCAACCGACAGCACTTCGCTCGGGTGACGCACACGACGCCATGCCAGGTCGGTGATGTGCAGCAGACCGTCGATGCCACCCAGATCCACGAACGCGCCGTAGTCGGTGATGTTCTTGACGATACCGTTGACGATCGCGCCTTCCTTGAGCGTTTCCATCAGCTTCTGACGCTCTTCGCCCAGCGTGGCTTCAACCACGGCACGGCGCGACAGCACAACGTTGTTGCGCTTGCGGTCCAGCTTGATGACCTTGAATTCGAGGGTCTTGCCTTCGTACGGCGTGGTGTCCTTGATCGGACGCACGTCGACGAGCGAACCCGGCAGGAATGCACGAATACCGTTGACCATGACGGTCAGGCCGCCCTTGACCTTGCCAGTCACGGTACCGGAGATGATCTCGCCGGATTCCAGTGCCTTTTCAAGGTTCAGCCACGAAGCCAGACGCTTGGCCTTATCGCGCGACAGGATGGTGTCGCCATAGCCGTTTTCGAGCGCGTCGATTGCGACCGAAACGTAGTCGCCGACTTGCACTTCCAGCTCGCCCTGATCGTTCAGGAATTCTTCGACCGGAACAAAAGCTTCAGACTTCAGGCCCGCGTTCACAACGACGAAGTTGTGGTCGATACGCACAACTTCCGCAGAGATCACTTCGCCAGCCTTCATATTGGACTTGGCGATCGACTCTTCGAACAGGGCGGCAAAAGATTCGTTAGTTTGGGACATAAAAAATAGACATCCGCAGAACATGCCTCGCATTGCTTTCGCACGGAATGGCGAAGACACGCATGCGGGGTTATAAGTTGAACAACCGCCGGCAGCGACATGCCACCGGCACCGATCGAACCAGTTCAGCCGAGTCAGTTCGCCTTGTTGGCGCCCTGCACCTGGCGGTACCAGTCCAGTACCTGCGCGACCACTTCATCGACCGTCATGTCGGACGAATCCAGTTGCCGCGCATCTTGCGCCGGACGCAGCGGCGCGACACTGCGGGTGCGATCCCGCAAATCACGCGCCTCCAAGTCCTGCGAAAGACTTTCCACTGTAGCAGAAAAACCCTTTGCAATCAATTGTTTATAGCGCCGCTCGGCGCGTGCCTGCACGCTTGCCGTCAGGAACACCTTGAGCACCGCTTCGGGGAAAACCACTGTGCCCATATCACGGCCGTCGGCTACGAGGCCAGGCGCTTCCAGGAACGCACGCTGACGTGCATGCAACGCCTCCCGCACCGCACCATGCACGGCGATGGCCGAAGCCTGGTTGCCAACGGACTCATGCCGCAGTGCCAAGCTCACATCCTCGCCTTTGAGCCAGATGTGATCTGCCTTGAAGCGCACATCGAGTTCGCGGGCGATACGTACGAGGCTCTCGACGTCGTGGTCGTCGATGTTCTCGCGCATGCTGGCAAGCGCCACCAACCGGTACAGCGACCCACTATCCAGCAGATGAAAGCCGAGCAGATCCGCGACCTGGTGAGCGACCGTGCCCTTGCCGGATGCGGTCGGACCGTCGATGGTGATGACCGGGTACGGCGTGGAAGCAGCGGTGTCGGACATGATGATGACTGGCAGTTAATTGCGGTTCAAGCGGTAATGCCGCTGAACGCCGTGAAATATTCCGGGAACGTCTTGGCGACGCAGCGGGGGTCGTTGATGCGCACCGGCACCGGGCCAAACGCGGCCAGCGAGAAAGCCATCGCCATGCGATGGTCATCGTAGGTGTCGATGCCGCCGGCGGGCAGAGTCCATTGCGACGGGGGCGTCACACGAATGTAGTCTGCCCCCTCTTCTACCTCGGCACCCAGCTTGCGCAGTTCGGTGGCCATGGCGCTCAGCCGGTCGGTCTCCTTGACGCGCCAGCTCGCAATGTTGGTCAGCGTGGTTGTGCCGTCGGCAAACAGCGCTGCCACCGCCAGCGTCATTGCCGCATCGGGAATGTGATTGCAATCCAACTCGACGGCGTGCAGCTTGCCGTCGTCGCGCTCGACGCCGCGCACTTCGATCCAGTTGCCGCCGGCCATGACGTTGGCGCCCATGCGGTTCAGTGCGTCGGCAAAGCGGACGTCGCCCTGGATGCTGGACATGCCGACACCTTCCACACGCACCGGCCCGCCGCCAAGCGCGCCCGCGGCCAGGAAGTACGACGCAGACGAAGCATCGCCCTCCACAAAGATCTCGCCCGGCGCCTTGTAGGCCACGCCGGTCGGCACGGTGAACGACGCCCAGCCATCGCGCGCGACCTGCACGCCGAAGCGCGCCATCAGGTTCAGCGTGATCTCGATGTAAGGCTTGGAAATCAGCTCGCCAACCACTTCGATGGCGACATTGCCGACAGACTCGACCAGCGGCAGCGCCATCAGCAATGCCGTCAGGAACTGACTCGATACATCGCCCCGCACGCGAATCGGTGCATCGATCTTGACCTGCGCTGCGTGGATCGCCAGCGGCGGATAGCCCTCATTGCCCGTGTAGTCGATCCGTGCGCCCACTTGGCGCAGGCCGTCGACCAAGTCCCCGATCGGCCGCTCGTGCATGCGCGGCACGCCGTGCAGCGTGTACTCGCCGCCTTGCAGTGCCAGCGCGGCCGTCAGCGGGCGGATAGCGGTGCCGGCGTTGCCCATAAACAGATCGGCCGACTTGTTCGGAAAGCGACCGCCGGTGCCGGTGACACGATACGCGTTGTCACCCAGGCCTTCGACTGAGACGCCCAGCTTGCCAAGCGCGTCAAGCATGACGCGCGTGTCGTCGGAGTCGAGCAGGTCGCGCACCACCGTCTCGCCCTGCGCGAGAGCGGCCAGCAGCAGCACACGGTTGGAGATGCTCTTCGAGCCCGGCAGCTTGATGGTGCCGCGCGCCGTCTTCAGGGGGCCGACGTCGAGATGTTCCATGAATCCACTCAGTTCAAAACAAAACGTTATTCGGATTGCGCATCCGCAGCATTGCCGGGTGCGACCCGTTGCGGCCACGCGAGGCGCGCTTCGCTGGCCCGGCGGAACACGCGCTCAAGCGCTGCGCCGTCGCGCTCTGCAATCATTGCTTTCATGCGGCCGATCACCGCCTCGTAGGTGGTGAGTTCACGCAACAGCGCTTCGCGATTCGACAGGCAGATGTCTCGCCACATTTCGGGTGACGATGCAGCGATGCGCGTGAAGTCGCGGAAACCACCGCCGGCAAAATCGAGTTTGAGTGCACCGTCTTCGGCATTGATGATCTGCGCGACCAGTGCGTACGACAGCACGTGCGGCAGGTGGCTAACGGCGGCGAACACGGCATCGTGCTGCACGGCCGACATGATGTGGCAATGCGCGCCCGCGGCTTCCCACATCGCCTGCACACGGGCAACATCGCTGCGGCGGTTTTCCTGCAGGGGGCACAGCACGGTCTTTTTGCCGACATAGAGATCGGCCAACGCGGCCTCCACGCCGTTCAGTTCACGGCCGGCAATCGGATGGGCCGGCACGAATTGGCTGACCTGGTCGCCCAGCGCCGTCTTGGCCGCCATGATGACGTCGGACTTGGTGCTACCGGCATCCGTGACGATGGTGTCCGGGCCCAGGTGCGGTTGCATCGCGAGTAGCAACGGCAGCGTCTGCGCGACCGGTGCACACAGCACGACCATGTCGGCACCGCGCACGGCCTCTTCCATCGGCAGGGCTTCGTCGATCACGCCCAGGCGGACCGCCGTCTCAAGCGACGCGGCCGATCGCCCGACGCCGACGACATGCCCAACCACACCCGCACGACGCAACCCCAGCGCCAGCGAACCGCCAATAAGGCCGACGCCGACAATCACCAACCGGGAACTCGAAAAAGAAGAGGCCACAACACCGCCCTGCCAGAAAAAAGCAAAGCGGCATTGTAGCCCGATGTGCGCAGGGCCCGATGCCGGAAACAGGGCGCTACGGCGGTTGCTACGGAAGTTACGCGGCAGCTTTTTCCTGCGCCAGCACCGTCTCCAGTGCGTCGATGAATGTGGCGTTCTCTTCCGGCAAGCCGATGCTGATGCGCAGCCACTGCGGCAAGCCGTAGTTGCCGACCGGACGCACGATCACGCCCTGCTTGAGCAACGCAACGTTCACGCGCGCACCGGCGCCCGTGTCATCGCCCACGCGCACCAGCACAAAATTGCCCGAGGACGGCACGTACTGAAGACCCAACCGATCGAATGCGTCTGTCAACTGCACGTAGCCGGCGGCGTTCAGTTCAGCCGATTGCTGCAGGAATTGCGCGTCATTGAGCGCCGCCACAGCTGCGGCCTGCGCCAGGCTGTTGACGTTGAACGGCTGGCGGATGCGGTTGAGCAGATCAGTCAACTGCGGCTGCGCAATGCCATAGCCGACACGCAAGCCTGCCAGTCCGTAAGCCTTGGAGAACGTCCGCGACACGAGCAGGTTCGGATACTGGCGCACCCATGCCGTGGAGTCGTACTGCTGCTCCGGTTTGAGGAACTCGTTGTACGCCTCGTCCAGCACGACAACGACCGTCGGCGGCACCTTGGCGAGGAACGCCGCAATGTCATCGGCCGAGAGGAACGAGCCAGTCGGGTTGTTCGGGTTGGCGATGTAGATCAGGCGCGTGTCCGGCGTGATTGCAGCGGCCATCGCGTCGAGATCGTGGCCGTAATCGCGGGCCGGCACCTCGATGGCGCGCGCGCCGACCTCCTGCGCCGCCAGCGCATACACGGCAAAAGAGTGCTGCGCATACATCACAGCCTGCCCCGGTGATACCAGCGCGCGAGCTGCCAGCTCGAGGATGTCATTGCTGCCGTTGCCGAGCGTGATCCATGCTTCCGGCACGCCAAACTTGGCATGCAGCGCCGCCTTCAGGCTGAAGCCGTTGGCGTCCGGATAGCGTGCCAGTTCGTCAATGGCCGAGGCCATCGCGTTCTTGGCCGACTGCGGCATGCCCAGCGGGTTTTCGTTGGACGCCAGCTTGACGATGCGCGCCGCATCGAGGCCGAACTCGCGTGCCACTTCCGAAATCGGCTTGCCTGCCACATAAGGGGCGATGGCACGGACATACTCGGGGCCGAACTGCAAAGACATGGGGTGCTCCTCTGTTATCGACGCCCTGCCCGTGCAGAGCGTCTTGAATCCCTCAATGTGCCGAGGGATAGGACCCCAACACTTTGAAATACGCCGCGTCGTGACGCAGCTTTTCCAGCGCGCGCGCTACCTGCGGGTCACGCTGATGGCCTTCCACATCGACGTAGAAGTAGTACTCCCACGCGCCACTGCGCGCCGGGCGCGACTCGAAGCGACACATCGACACGCCGTTCTCCGCCAACGGCGCCAGCAGCTTGTAGACAGCGCCGGCCTCGTTCGGCACCGACAGGATCAACGATGTCTGATCGCGTCCACTCGGCTCCGTCTCGTAGTTGCCGATCACGACAAAGCGCGTGCGGTTATGCGGATCGTCTTCCACATTGGCACGCACCACGTGCAGGCCGTAGCGGTTTGCCGCCTGCACGCTTGCAAGCGCGGCGACGGTTTCGTCCTCCCCCGCCATGCGCGCTGCCTCGGCGTTGCTCGACACGGCCTCACGCGGCAGATTCGGATAGTTGGTGTTCAACCACCGTTGGCACTGCGCCAGCGCCTGCGCGTGCGCGCGCACCACCTTCACCTGCGACATGTCGCCCGTCTTGTGCAACAAGTTATGATGCACTCGCAGCGCAATCTCGCCGCTGATCTTCAACGACGTCTGCAAGAACAGATCGAGCGTGCGCGACACCACGCCTTCCGTCGAATTTTCGACCGGCACCACACCGCAATCGACCGTGCCGGACTCTGCCGCACGAAACACTTCGTCGATGCTCGGGCACGGCATCGGCTGGATCTCGTGGCCGAAATGCGCGATTACCGCCTGCTCCGAGAACGTGCCCGCCGGGCCGAGGTAGCCGATGCGCAGGGCCTGTTCCAGACCACGGCAAGCGGACATCACCTCGCGCCAGATGGCAGCGATGCTCTCGTCGTGCAGAGGCCCTTGATTGCCCGACTGCATCTTGCGGATGACCTGCAATTCGCGGTCCGGCCGGAACGCCGGCGACGAATAGCGCTTCTTCACCTCGCCCACTTCCTGCGCCACCCTGGCGCGGTCCGAGAGCAGCGTAAGCAGCTGATTGTCGATGGCGTCGATCTGCGTGCGCAACGGCGCAAGCTCCGCCGCCAATGCGGCGTCCTTGTTTTGCTTCGTATCGTCTGACTGACTGGTCATTGTAGGAATCGGGTTCGGCAACGGATTGCAAATTGCCGCGCGAAGCGGGCGCTTCGCGCAATGTTCTGCCGTGATCGAGGATCAGCCTTACGCGGACACTCTCTCAAACTCACGCATGAAGTCGACCAGCGCCTCTACACCTTCCAGCGGCATCGCGTTGTAGATGCTCGCCCGCATGCCGCCCACGGACTTGTGACCCTTGAGCTGCACCAACCCGCGCTCGCGCGCCTGCGTGAGGAACGCCTCGTTGCGGGATTCGTCGTTAAGGAAGAACGGCACGTTCATGCGCGACCGGCACGTCGGATGGATCTCGTTGCGGTAGAAGCTGCTGGCGTCAATAAAGTCGTACAGCATCTTCGACTTGATGATGTTGCGCGTCTCCAGCGCCTCGACCCCGCCCTGGCGCTTGATCCACTGAAACACGAGCCCCGCGATGTAGATGGCGTAGGTGGGCGGCGTGTTGTACATGGAGCCGTTCTCGGCCACGAGACGCCAGTTGAATGCCGACGGGCACAGCGGGTGCGCGTGTCCGAGAAGGTCTTTGCGCACGATGGCAATCGTCAAGCCAGCGGGGCCGATGTTTTTCTGCGCGCCACCGTACAGGACCTGATAGCCGTTCCAGTCGATCGGCCGCGAGAGGATGTGGCTCGACACGTCAGACACCACCACACGCCCGTGCGCCTGGCCGACGTCCGGCGTCTCCTGATACTCGACACCAACAATGGTTTCGTTCGTGCACAGGTGCACGTAGGCCGCGTCTGACGACAGCTTCCAGCTCGATACGTCCGGGATCTTGTGGAAACGCTCAGCCTCGCTGGTTGCAGCGATGTTCACCTCGCCGTACTTGCGCGCTTCCTGCTGCGACTTGACCGACCACGTGCCGGTGACGACGTAGTCAGCCTTCGGTGCATCCGCCGACAGCCGACGCATCAGGTTCAGCGGCACAATGGCGTTCTCGGCGATGGCGCCCCCTTGCAGGAAGAGGATTTCGTAGTTGTCGGGCACCGCCAGCAACTGCCGCAAATCGCCGAACGCCGCTGCCAGGATGCTTTCGAATTCGCGGCCGCGATGGCTCATTTCCATCACGCTCATGCCGCTGCCGTGCCAGGAGACCATCTCCTCTTTCGCCTGTTCCAGCACCTCGAGCGGCAACACCGCCGGGCCTGCCGAAAAGTTGTACACACGCGCCTGGCTGGCTTGAAGGGCTCGATCCGCTTGGTTCATAGGGCGAAGGGCAAAAGAAAAATGGCTGTCTGGGCACAAACCCAAACAGCCATTATCTACCAACTGACAGCCCGAGGGGGATTGCGCCCCCATCGTCCGTCTATGCGGCGCAATTACTTCGCAGCAGCGGCAACTTCCTTGTCAGCCATGTCGCGCATCTTCTTGCCGACTTGCGGACCGTACTTCTGCATCACGTTGCCCCACACTTCCTGCATGGCCTTGCCCTGGTTGGCCATGAACTTCTGGCCGCTCGGCGTCTTCAGGAACGTGGTCAAGTCCTTGATTTCCTGGGTCGAGTAGTACTTGCCCAGCGAATCATAGTGAGCTTGCAGAGCATCCTTGCGGAAGGCTTCCGTGTCGAAGTCCTTGCCAGCACCGTCCGTCATGCGCTGCACGGCGCCGTTCTTCTTCAGCTTGTCGACAGCGGCTTGCTTCTGCTTGTCGTTCAGAGTCTTGTTCTCGACCAGTGCCTGCTCCAGCACCAGCGGGGCTTCCTGCTTAGCGCCGTTAGCCAACACTTCACCCTGACCCTTGATGGCTGCATCGACGTTCATCGTCGTCAGCAGCTCTTTGATGGCAGCCGTCTTGTCGGCGTCGCCAGCCTGCGCGAACGCAAACAGCGGAGCGAAACCGGCCACCACGATCAGATGTTTGAGTTTGAGACTCTTGTGCATTGTTGCTCCCTTGAGATAAGCGTTGCGTTTAGGCCGGGCGTGTGACGCAAAAGTTCCAAGCCCTTGCCGCGCACAGGTCCGGCATCATGACAGAACTGCGCCTAACGGCAAGCAAAAGATGTTTCTAATTATGTCTCGCTGCTGTCATCCGCCTGTGCATCGGCACCGGGAGCGGCATCCGCCGCATCGGTGCCTTCGACACCATCTGCGCCTTCAGCATCGGACTCCATCACACGTTGCAGCCCGGACAGCTTGTTGCCCTCACCCACTGAGATGAGCGTGACGCCCTGCGTGGCGCGACCCATTTCCCGGATCTCGTCCACGCGCGTGCGAATCAGCACACCGCCCGTCGTGATCAGCATGATTTCGTCTTCCGGCGCCACCAGCGCGGCGGCCACCACCTTGCCGTTACGCTCCGAGGTCTGGATGGCAATCATGCCTTTCGTACCGCGACCATGTCGGGTGTATTCGGAGATCGGCGTGCGCTTGCCGTAGCCGTTTTCGGTGGCAGTCAGCACACTGCCGACCACCGACTGGGCACCTTCGCCCTCGGTTTCTGCCGGCGCGACCAGCATGGCAATCACCTGCTGGCCCTCTTCCAGGTTCATACCGCGAACGCCGCGCGCTTGGCGACCCATCGGGCGCACATCGTTTTCATCGAAGCGCACCGCCTTGCCAGCGTCTGAGAACAGCATCACGTCGTGCTGACCATCCGTAATGTCCGCGCCGATCAGGAAATCGCCCTCGTCAAGATCCACTGCGATGATGCCGGCCTTGCGCGGGTTGGAGAAATCCGTCAGCGCCGTCTTCTTGACTGTCCCCTTGGAAGTCGCCATGAACACGAAATGCTGCTCATCGAACTGCTTCACCGGAAGGATCACGTTGATCTTCTCGCCCGGCGACAGCGGGAACATATTGACGATCGGACGACCGCGCGAGTTACGGCTGCCTTGCGGCACCTCCCAGACCTTGAGCCAATACAGACGGCCGCGATTCGAGAAGCAAAGGATGTAGTCGTGCGTGTTGGCGACAAATAGCGTGTCGATCCAGTCGTCTTCCTTCGTCGCGGCAGCTTGCTTGCCACGACCGCCACGCTTCTGCGCACGGTATTCGGAAATCGGCTGGCTCTTCATATAGCCGCTGTGTGACAACGTCACCACGAGATCTTGCGGCGTAATGAGGTCTTCTGTATCCAACTCGGTCGCATTGTGCTCGATCTGCGACCGACGCTCATCACCAAACTCGGCGCGGATCGCGGTGAGTTCCTCGACGATGATGGCGGTAATGCGCTCTGGCCGCGCCAAGATGTCCAGCAGATCGGCGATCTGTGCCATCACTTCGCGGTATTCCTGGACGATCTTGTCCTGTTCCAGCCCGGTGAGGCGTTGCAGGCGCATCTGCAGGATTTCCTGCGCTTGCGTGTCCGACAGCTTGTACAGGCCATCGGCCTGCATACCAAAGACGGGCAACAGTCCTTCCGGGCGATACGCAGCACCGCCGCCGGAGGTTTCGCTCTCCGCGCGAACGAGCATGTCGCGCACAAGACCCGAATCCCAGCTACGGTTCATCAACTCAGCCTTGGCGACCGGCGGGGTCGGGGCAGCCTTGATGATTGCGATGAACTCATCGATGTTGGCCAGCGCAACCGCCAGACCTTCCAGGATGTGACCACGCTCGCGCGCCTTGCGCAGATCAAATACGGTGCGGCGCGTCACCACCTCGCGGCGGTGCAGCAGGAAGCACTCCAGCATCTGACGCAAGTTCAGCAGACGCGGCTGGCCGTCGACCAGCGCCACCATGTTCATGCCGAACGTATCCTGCAGCTGCGTATTCTTATAGAGGTTGTTGAGCACAACCTCCGGCACTTCGCCGCGCTTGAGTTCGATCACCACGCGCATGCCGGACTTGTCCGACTCGTCGCGAATGTCGGAAATGCCTTCGATGCGCTTTTCGGTGACCAGCTCGGCAATACGCTCGAGCAGCGTGCGCTTGTTAACTTGATACGGCAGCTCGTCGACGATGATCGCTTGGCGCTGGCCGCGATCGATATCCTCGAAGTGCGTCTTGGCGCGCATCACCACGCGGCCGCGGCCGGTGCGATAGCCCTCACGGACGCCCGAAATGCCATAGATGATGCCCGCCGTCGGGAAATCCGGCGCCGGAATCAGCTCGATCAGCTCGTCGACGGTCGCTTCCGGGTTGCGCAACAAGTGCAGGCAACCATCGACGACTTCATTCAGATTGTGCGGCGGAATGTTCGTCGCCATACCCACCGCGATCCCGGACGACCCGTTGATCAGCAGGTTGGGAATGCGAGCCGGCAGAACCGATGGTTCAGTTTCGGAGCCGTCGTAGTTCGGCTCGAAATTGACCGTTTCCTTGTCGAGGTCGGCCAGCAGTTCGTGGGCGATCTTCGACAGGCGGATTTCGGTGTAACGCATCGCCGCGGCGTTGTCGCCGTCGACCGAGCCGAAGTTGCCTTGGCCGTCGACCAGCATGTAGCGCAGAGAGAAGTTCTGCGCCATCCGCACGATGGTGTCGTATACAGCAGTGTCGCCGTGGGGGTGATACTTACCGATCACATCCCCGACGATACGGGCGGACTTCTTATAGGGGCGATTCCAGTCGTTGTTCAGCTCGTGCATCGAGTACAACGCACGACGATGCACCGGCTTGAGACCATCCCGCACATCTGGAAGGGCGCGACCTACGATCACGCTCATGGCGTAAGCGAGGTACGAGCTGCGCATTTCTTCTTCGAGCGATACCGGGAGTGTCTCTTTGGCGAATTGATCCATTGGGCGAACGGTGGGAGGTCCCCTAGTGAGCACAGTGGTGCCCACAGCGGGACGCTGCGGTTGCGCGAATAACAGAACATTTTACCATGCCGCAAGCCCCCTCCCCTCATACGCGCGAGCGACGCATCGTCAACCCCAGGCACGTTCCCTGCGAGCGAGGACAAAACCGGCGAGCCAGTCCCCATAAGGGTTTGCGAGCCATTTCCTGCCTTGTTGCGTACACACCACAAGGCCGTGGTGCCCCGTTCGAATCGCTTATATTTGCTTTTTAGGAGTGCGTGCTTGTGGCACAATCCCCCAGCGAAGAGGCAGACATTGTTCGAAGTGGAGCCTTCACCACACCGAGAATGTTATACTCCGAAGAATGTATGACTTGTTTTCGTCCCATCTGCTCGCAGTCTTCTGCGGTGATCTCATCCTGAGAGGAGAAATATGAAAAAATTTGCCAAGCTCGCGTTCGCTGCAGCTGCGGTAGCCATGGCTGCGTCCGCTTACGCTCAGTCGGTGCCCTACGAAAAGAAGGCCGTCAACGACAACTGGGGTAACGGCACGAGCGAGTGGGTCTGGAAGAACGGCACGAACGAACTGTGCTGGCGCAATGGCTTCTGGACGCCGGCAACCGCCAACGCTCAGTGCGACGGCGCTCTGGCTCCGGCTGCTGCTCCGACGGCTGCTCCGGCTGCTCCGGCTGCCCCGGTTGTGTCGAGCGAAAAGGTTACGTTCGCTGCTGACACCCTGTTCGATTTCGACAAGGCTGTGCTGAAGCCGGAAGGCAAGGCCAAGCTGGACGACCTGGTCTCGAAGCTGAAGGGCATCAACCTGGAAGTCGTGATCGCCGTTGGCCACACCGACTCGTTCGGCTCGGACAAGTACAACGACCGCCTGTCGGTCCGTCGTGCTGAAGCCGTCAAGGGCTACCTGGTCAGCAAGGGCATCGAAGCCAACCGTGTCTACACGGAAGGCAAGGGCAAGCGCCAGCTGAAGGTTGATCCGAAGTCGTGCAAGGGTTCGCGCAAGGCACAAATCGCCTGCCAGCAACCGAACCGCCGCGTGGACGTCGAAGTGGTCGGCACCCGCAAGGCTCAGTAATTCGGTTCACACCGGGAAAAAGCCCAGCGAAAGCTGGGCTTTTTTTCGCCTGTACACCGGCAAACGCCCTCCTCTGGGCTGCAGCGGAAAGGGCACTAAAAAAGCGATGACGCCAGATGCGCCATCGCTTTTTTGTTTGGGGCACCCGATGCCCCTCTTCTCGTGGCCGCCCTTCTTATTGATAGGAAGGTGTCGCCTGGTCGTTAGCAACCATGGCGCGATCGCCAACGCGCAGATTGTTCGGGTTTCGCTGGGTGACGGTGGCAACGCGACCATCGTCCAGGCGCACGGTGATGCGGTACACCGTTTGGCCACCCGCTCCGGCGCGCTGCTCGACCTGGTTGCCTGCATAGGCACCGAGTGCTGCGCCACCAATAGTCGCGACTGTGTTGCCCGTACCGCCGCCAACCTGATGACCCAGAATGCCGCCGGCCACGCCGCCGATGATCGTGCCCAAAATGCCCGGGCTATTTGCCGGGGCCTGCATCGGCTGGATCGATTCGACCCGGCCGTAAAGGGCGCCCGTTTGCTGCGGCTGCCCGCCATAAGCCGGTTGTTGGCCATAGGCGGGCTGCTGAGCATACCCACCGTTATAGCCACCGCCGTAACCGGGCGCGGCGCAGCCCGCCAGCACTGTCAGGCCCGCAACACCCAGTCCCATCAGAATATGTTTGGATTTCATTGATCTCTCCTTGAGCGAAGGTGACAGTTGGAGGAAGTGCATGCGCATTTGTTCACCTCTGTTTCAATGTGAAACCTTTTTGCGAACCCCATGATTTGGTCGGGGCGATGCTTTTTGGTACATTTCCTCACCTAGCCGATATGCCCTGGCGCAGCGCAACATGACGACCACTCACGCGAACGCCGATCCCGGCGAACTCGAAAAATTCAGCGAACTCGCCCACCGCTGGTGGGATCCGAACAGCGAGTTCAAACCCCTCCACGAAATCAATCCGCTGCGCCTTGACTGGATTCAGTCGATTGCGCCGCTGGTTGGCAAACGCGTCGTAGACGTCGGTTGCGGCGGCGGCATCCTCTCAGAGAGCATGGCGCGTGCCGGGGCTAACGTCAAAGGCATCGATCTGTCCCGCAAAGCATTGCGTGTTGCAGACCTGCACAGCCTCGAGGCGGGCATTACCGTCGATTACGAGGAGATCGCCGCGGAAGCGCTGGCCGCACGCGAGCCGGGTAGCTTCGATGTCGTTACTTGCATGGAGATGCTCGAACATGTGCCGGATCCGGCATCCGTTGTTCGCGCGTGCGCGACATTGGTGAAGCCAGGCGGTTACGTATTTTTTTCGACCATCCACCGGAACGCCAAGGCGTATCTGCTGGCGGTCATTGGCGCGGAGTATGTCCTCAACATGCTGCCGCGCGGCACGCATGATTACGCCAAGTTCATTCGCCCCTCAGAGCTGAGCGCGTTCGTACGCGGGGCCGGGCTGCAGGCTCAAGAGATGCGCGGGCTGGAATACAACCCGCTCACCGGCCGCTACGCCCTTACGCAGGACACCAGCGTCAACTACCTGATGGCGACGCGCCGTCCGGCCGAGGCATGACGGTGCGCCAGTTCCCCGATCCGCTGGGCGCGGTGCTGTTCGACCTGGACGGCACGCTTGCTGACACGGCCCCTGATCTGGCCGCGGCGGCCAACAAGGTGCGCACCGACCGCGGCCTCGAACCGGTGGACTACGAAGCGCTCCGCCCGGTTGCCTCGCATGGTGCCCGCGGGCTGATTGGCGTGGCGTTCGGCGTTGGGCCCGAGGATGCGGAATTCGAATCCCTACGGCTGGCGTTTCTCGCCAACTACGAGGCGGAGATCTGCGTGCGCACGCGGTTGTTTCCAGGCATGGCCGACGTGCTGCTGGAACTGGGCCGCGCAGGCATTCCCTGGGGCATCGTCACCAACAAGTCGGGGCGCCTGACGGTTCCGCTGGTTGCGCAGTTGCCGTTGCCGGTGCCGCCAGCCTGTGTCGTCGCGGGCGACACCACGCCGCATGCCAAGCCCCACCCCGCCCCTCTGCTGCATGCAGCCGAATCCATCGGCGTCAATGCACGGCAGATCGTCTACGTGGGCGATGACCTTCGCGATATCGAAGCCGGCCGTGCTGCCGGCATGCCTACCATTGCGGCCAGTTACGGCTATTGTGGTAATGGACCATCGCCCGTGGAATGGCGCGCCGATGCGCTGATTGCCAGCGCGGCCGAGCTGATTCCGCTGTTGCTCGAATCGCAACGCGCTTGACCACGATGCCCAGGTGAATGCCTGGGCGTCGCACCTTTCAGGACCGCCGCCTCCCATCGGGGACGTGGCGGTCGACCGACTGACGAAGTAGGCCACGCCATGGCCGGACCGACACCAGCATGAGCACCTCCCCCGATTCGCGCCCTGATCTGCAATCGAATACCAATGGCTGGCGCGCGCGGCTTGATCGCGTGCGCGGTACGGCAGGCTGGCAACGCGCGGCTCAGGTTGGTACATCGCGACGCACCAAGCGCACCGCGATCGGCGTGCTGATCTTCTTGGTGGCATTCGGGCTGCTGGGCGCATTCGGTGGCCCGCCGCTGCTGCGACACCTGGCACAAACGCAACTCAGTACGCTGCTGGAACGGCCGGTTTCGGTCGGCAAGATCAGCATCAACCCATACACGCTGCGGCTTGATGTTGACCAGCTCCACATTGCCGAGCGCGACGGCAAGACGCCGTTCGTCGACGTCGGCCATCTGCATGTGAACGCGTCGTGGAGTTCGATCTTCCGCCGCGCGCCCGTCATTGAAGAGCTCAGCATCGAGGCGCCGCAGGTGCGTATCGTGCGCACCGCCGAACAGCGCTTCAACTTCTCCGACATCGTCGACAGGCTAAGCCAGCCGGAGAACCCACCCAAGCCCAAGTCGAACGAGCCGGCGCGTTTCGTCTTCGCCAATCTGCAGTTGGCCAACGGCGCGATCGATTTTGTCGACCAGCCGCTCGGTACGGAGCACAAGGTGGATGGCCTGCAAATCGGTGTGCCTTTCCTGGCGAGCCTGCCAGCCGATGTGGACATCTTCGTGCAACCGCTGCTGGCAGCGCGCATCGATGGCGCACCGCTGCATTTTGCGGGCAAGACAAAGCCATTTGCCGATTCGCTCGAATCCAACCTCAACGTCAAGATCGATGGCCTCGATCTGCCCCGCTACCTTGGCTACGTGCCCGGCCCACTGCCGGTGGCGGTGCCGCAAGGCAAGCTGACGACCGATCTGACGATCGAGTTCCAGAAGCCGAAGGCCGGTGCTCCGGTACTGCGCGTGCACGGCACAGCCGGCCTCGACAACCTGGAAGTGGTGGATGCCAAGAAAGCGCCACTGGTGGCTGCCAAACAGGTGCGCGCAACACTTGCCGACGTGCGCCCGCTCGACAACGTATTCCACCTCGATACGCTGACGCTGGATGGCGTACGCGTCGATGCCACGCGTGGTACAGATGGCGCGATCAATTTCGCGCAACTCGGCGGCAAACCCGTACCTGCCGAAGCGAATGCTGCCAAGGCAGAGCCTGCGCCGGCCGCCAAGCCGAAGCCCTTGGATGTGGTGGTCAGCAAGCTGCAACTGGCGAACAGCACAGTCCATTGGCGAGATTCGACCACGCAGCCGGCTGCCGACCTGACACTGGAAGACCTCCACGGTGACTTTGGCGTGCGCACGTTGGGCGGCCCGACCACACTTGATGTGGGCGCCAAGCTGGCGCAAGGCGGCGCGCTCAATGTTAAGGGCAGCATATTGCTGGAGAAAAGCACCGGCGAGCTGGAGCTGAAACTGGATGGCGTGAAGCTGGCCGGCATCGGCCCGTATCTGCGCCAGGCGGGCGCACCGCAATTGCAGAACGGCGCGCTGTCGGCCGACGGCAAGGTGGCGCTCGACTTCGGGCCTGACAAATTCAACGTGCGTGCGGAACCGCTGACCGCCAGCCTGGCCGATCTGTCGCTGGCGCCATCCACGGGCAAAGACACTGCGCTGCGCGCCAAGCTGCTGCGCGCGGATGTAAAGAGCTTTGACCTGAGCGCCCGCACCATCGCACTGAACGAAGTACGCGCAGACGGGCTGCAGATCGACGCACTGCGCAAGAAGGACGGTACGACCACGTTGACGCTGCTCGATGGGCCGCAATCGACAACGGGCAAATCGGCGGCGCCGGCCAAGTCCAGCGCAAAATCGAACGCCCCGGCCGAAAAACCCTGGGCTGTGACGGTGCAAACGCTGAAGCTGGACAACAGTGCCGTCGGCTTTGAAGACCAATCCAATTCGCGCCCGGTCAAGGTACGTGTCGAGCCGCTGAACGTGGTCGTGCAAAACGCCTCCTCCGACCTGGGCAAACCCGTCAACGTGCAGATTGGTGCGGGGCTGGGTACCAAGGGCAAGCTCGATGTACGCGGCGAGGTGGTACCGCAGCCGCTGAAGGCCGACCTGCGCGTAAACTCGCAGAACCTGTCACTCGCGGGTTTCGACCCGTATCTGGACAAGTCGTTGAACGCGGCGATTACCAGCGCGTTGCTATCGATGGACGGGCGCCTCGTCCTCAACCAGGGCAAGGCGTTGACTGTGAACTACCAGGGCAACGCGACGCTGGGCAACGTGCGCCTGCAAGATCGCGTGAGTTCGGACGACTTCCTGCGCTGGCGCTCGCTCGCGCTCAACCGCATCCAGGCCAACTATGACGGCGCTACGCCGCATGTGCGTGTGGGCGCGGTGGCACTATCGACGTTTTACGCGCGGATCATCATCAACCCGAATGGGCGCCTGAACCTCCAAGATATCCGCGTGCAGCCGACCGAGGAGCGACGCTCGCTGACCCAGAGCGAACCTGCATCGGCATCGGGCGCTACAGCTTCCGCCCCGGCAGCTGCACCCGTGGTAGCTTCGGCCCCTGCTGCGGCGCCTGCATCGGCTGTCACCGTAACAGCCACCCCGCCCGCACCCAAGGCCGGCGGCGCAGACCTGCGCGTTGACGCCATCACGCTGCAGGACGGGAACATCCGCTTCACCGATAACTTCGTCAAACCAAACTACACCGCCAACCTTACGGCCATCGGCGGCTCCATTGGTACGATCAGCACCGCCGCCAACCAGACCCCTGCCGACGTGACACTGCGCGGCAGTGTCGACGGCACGGCACCGGTGGACATCCACGGCAAGGTCAACCCGCTCGCCCCCACGGCCTTCGTGGACCTGACGGCCAAAGCCGACGGCGTAGAGCTGACCAACCTCACGCCCTACTCCGCCAAATACGCCGGCTACCCGATCACCAAGGGCAAGCTGACGATGGATCTGCACTACCTGCTCGACCAGGGCAAGCTGACCGCTGACAACCATATCTTTATCGACCAGCTCACCTTCGGCGACCGCGTAGAAAGCAAGGACGCCACCAATCTGCCCGTGCGGCTGGCGGTGGCGCTGCTGAAGAATTCGCGCGGCGAGATCGACGTGCGCGTGCCGGTGTCAGGCTCGCTCGATGATCCGCAGTTCAGCATCGGCGGCGTCATCCTGCGCGCGTTCGTGAACCTCATCGCACGTGCCGTGACGGCGCCGTTCTCGTTGCTGGCGAGTGCGTTCGGCGGCAGCGGCGGCGAAGAACTCGGCTACATCGAATTCGATCCGGGCACGTCGGACATCAGCCAGGCATCGGTGGCCAAGCTCGACAAGCTCGCCACTGCGCTGAAGGACCGCCCGGCACTGAAGGTCGACATCATCGGCCGCGTCGATCCGGAGTTCGACCGCGACGGCCTGCGTCGGGAGGCGGTAAATCGCCAGATTCGCGAGCAGAAGCTCAAGGACGCCGGCGACGCTGCTGAGGCAGACACAACGGTCAAGCCGGAAGAGGAAAACAAGTATCTTGAACGCGCCTACAAGGCCGCCAAGTTCCCCAAACCGCGCAACGTGATCGGGCTTGCGAAATCGTTGCCGCCCGACGAGATGCGCAAGCTGATGGAAACCAACGTGCAAGTGACGGATGCTGACCTGCGGGAACTCGCCCAGCGCCGTGCCAACGCCGTCCATGTGGCGCTGGCAGAACGTGTGGAGCCTGGACGTCTCTTCGTGGTAGCGCCCAAGCTCAGTGCCGATGGCATCAAGGACAAAGGTAAGACGACACGGGTTGATTTCGCGCTGAAGTAACCCATCTGTGGGATAATTCTCTTCTTCTCTGGGGCCGACCTGGTTTCGACGTGGGTTGCGAAGCAGTGAGGGCATACCGAGGACCCGTCACCTCGTTAATCAATGGGAATGCAATAACTGCTAACGACGAACGTTACGCACTGGCAGCCTAAGGGCCGCCGTCCTCGCACTGGCTCGCTGACGGGCTAGGGTCGAAAGACTAGCGAGGTCATTTACGTCAGATAAGCTCTAGGTGAGTCACGGGCCTAGAGACGAAAACTTAGTGAATCGCCGTCGTAGAGCGTGTTCGTCCGCGATGCGGCGGTTAAATCAAATGACAGAACTAAGTATGTAGAACTCTCTGTGGAGGGCTTGCGGACGCGGGTTCGATTCCCGCCGGCTCCACCAAATGCAAAACCCCAACCGTTCTCGGTTGGGGTTTTTTCTTTTCGGCACACGCGCCTGCGGGACCTGCCCCGCGGAAGGATCGACCTAGCCGCTTCGGCTCACTGCAAGACATGCATGGCAGACGAGCCAGTCGAGCCGCCTCACGCCGCGCCAGTCATAGCTCATCGCAAAAACGACAGACGTATTCGCGGTGCCCATCCTTACCTTGCCTTAATTGCGGCACTTAGTGTCGAGGCCGGCAGCGGTGGCAACTGAAGATCGTCAAGACCGATGACGTTACGCCTGCCCGACCTCATCGGCAGCGCAGCGTCTGCCTCTGGTAGTTCCGTCCGGGTTCAGCCTGGCGCAACGCATAAGGCGCCTGACACTGGTTGTCTTTCCACTTCACCGACAAGGTGCCCTGTTCCTGATTGAGCAGCACAAATGCATTCCCGTTCGGATCTGCGATGCCGAGGTGCCTGCCGGTTTGTGCGTCTTCCACGCTCGCGCCAAAAGGCACCGGCGTCCCATTCGCCTGCTGGAGTGCGAACTGGGCGCGCTGGCCGCTGTAACCCTTGAAGGTCGCCTGCACGATCGCGCCGCGGCGCGGCACCACCTGCTTGACGGTGTCCTCCAGTTCCACATCCGCACCCAGGTTATGCGTCTCGGGGCTCAGCGCATTCAGGCGATACGGCTGCGCATAGGTGATCACTGCGTACCCGTTGCGGCCGACCGAGGTACCAGCATCGGTCTTCACGTCCACGCCCTTGAGCCCTTCCACCTTCATCAGCGCGAAGGTATCTCCCACGGTGCGGCTCAAGTTGACGCCGCCGCGATGGACCACCACAGAGCCTGTGGCGCCAACGCTAGTCGATTGGTAGTCGCGTGCAACGTTCACGTTGGCGTTGAGCTGCCCCATGTCGGTGTCTCGGGTGATGCTTGCCCCGCCGGTGGCGCCGCGTCCACTGCCGGTGTAACCGGCCTGCATGGCATACGAGGTTTTCTCGTTGACAAAGCCGCTCAGACCGCTCTGGACATTGGTGCCGCCGTTATTGCTATTACTGATATTGGTATACGCACGCCCCGACCGCAGCTTGCCACCCAGCGGAATCGACATCGTCAGCATGATTTGCGTGCTGTTGCCGTTTCCGCTAAACCGGGTGTCCTTCGTCTGGCTCAGGCTGAGGTTGTAGCTCAACTGTTTCCAGTTGTTGCCATAACCCACACTAAGACTGCGGCTCGACCCGGGCTGGTTCCAGTAGGTCTGCTGGCTGACGTTCAAGTAAACGCTGCCGTATCGGCGGTCCACGCCACCCAGGTCCTGGCTGGTCGTCAGGTCAATACGTGAGCGACTGCGCCCGGACTGAAAGCCGAGGCCGTTGACCCAACCATTGCTTGCGGTGCTACTGAGATCGTTGACGTGATCGTTGAAGGTGCGGTAACCGGACGTCGAATATCGATAGGCAGCAAGCGTGAAGTTAGTGTTAGTGCTGGTAAATGTCTTGGCGTACAGAACCCGCACACTCTGCCCGGTGTCCCGCTTACCGCGCACCCGGCTGGTGGATTGGGTCACATCGACGGAAAGCGCGCCAATGGGTGTGTTGGTGCCGACACCCACGTTCACTGCCTGGAAGTCCTTTGATACCTGCAAGCCCCCAGCTACCGTACTGTTATCAGTCAGTCCATAGACGAGCGAACCGCTGACAAGATTGGGCGACGGGCCCTGCTCGCCATCGTATTTACCGGCGGCAAAGTTGTACTTGAGCCGCCCTTTGCGCAGCATCAACGGCAGGCTTGAAAACGCCTGGTGCGTGACGCGCCTGCTGCCGTCGGCTTCGATCACGGTGATCTCAAGATCGCCGTTGGAGCCGGACGGGAAAATATCGGTGAGTTGGAATGGGCCAGGCGGGACATTGGCCCGATAGAGGACATAGCCACTCTGACGTACCTCGACCACCGCATTGGTAGCGGCTTGTCCGCGCACCACCGGCGCGTAACCACGCTCGCTGTCGGGCAGCATGGCATCGTCGGAGCCGACTTGCACCCCGCGAAACCGCACGCTGTCGAACAACGTTGAATCGGAGTACTGCTCGCCGAGACTCAATTGGCCCTTGATGGCATCGACGTCGCGCTGCACCAGCGTGCGGTTGCTCTTGAAGCGGGTCTGGCCGCTGTTGCTTCCACTGACCGTGGACTCGTTTCTCAGTCGCCAACGGCCAATGTTCACGCCGTTCTGCAGGCCAATGAAATAGCTGCTGCTGTCGCTACCAATGCGAGTGTGGCCGTAGTTGCCGCTGAACTGGTAATTGACGTAGCCAGCTGTTACGCCTTCGTCCCACAGAGCCGGGTCCACGTAGCCACGTGCTGCACGCGAGAGAAATGCCTGCGGAACGCTCAGATTCAGCTGCAGTCGGCCGGCGTCGAAATCGACTGAGGCCTGATCCATCACGTGTGGCAGATCAAGGCACGCCTGGCTATTGATGTCCAGCGGCGGGGTCACGCTGCTCAGATTGACGCCGAAGTCGTGCAGCATCTTGGCTGTCAGGCATGGGCGGAGCTGCGTTTTTTCACTGTCCTGATAAAAGTCGATATCACGGCGGCCCACCAGATTGCCGTTGACTTCAACCTCGACCCGATAGGTGCCAGGCGGCACGCTGCTGCCGGAACTGAGCACGGCGCTCAGGTCCGCCGGGCGCCCTTGGCCGTGCAAAAAGCTCGTGTTGTACGCAAGCAGCATTGGATCTGCCTGCGCAACGAGCGTCTCTCCTTCGGCGGCCCGCGCGCTGTTCATCATCGCAAGACACACGGCCAGGTAGAGCGGCGTTGCGCTCGGGCGTGCAGCAGCCGCTTTTCCATTGGTCTTTCTGGAGACCGCTTTGGTCGTCTGGCGGGTAGACATCGCAATGCTCGCTTCTGGCTTGGTGAATCGGGGGGCTGTCACATAGGCAAGCTCCGCTACGGTTGGCGCGGGCTTATCCAGCCCAGGCGGGCTGGCGCAATCGAACCGGCTGGCGGCCGGCTCAATCAATTGCCGGTAGAAACCGGTGTGCTCGGCTGACTGCCGTGCAAAGTGACGCGGTAGCTTTGGCGGCCGCCGTAGTCATTGATGACGTCGTAGCGCAGCTCCGGCACGGTGGTGTTGGCCGGCAACTTCACGGACAACGCCACCGTGGCGCCGGGGGCAACCATCTTCGCGTCGATGACGGGTTCTTCTGCGCTGCCGCTGTGTACCTTTGCGTCCACCACGGTGACGTGGTAGAGACTCGGGTTGCTCAAACGCAGCATCGCCTTGCCACCATCCTGGTTGAGTTGCCATTGCAGGCTGGCCGGAGCCTTCTGGGGGTCCGCGTTCAAACCAGCCGGCCGATAGAACACCTTGATGCGCTGGCGGACAGCCAGTTGCAATACGTTGTCGTTGTGGGCTGTCTGCGGAACCTCTTGTACATTCAACCAGAAGGCCGACTCACGATCTGTCGGCATACCCACGCCTTCGTACAGCACCCGCAGCATTTGCTGCTGCTTTGCTGCCAACTTGGCCAGCGGCGGGGTGATGGCAAACGGCAGTTGACCGTGTGCGCCTTCATCAAGCGGATCAAGCCACGCCTGGATCAATGCATCGCCACCGTCGTTGTTGACGACCACGGAGGTTTCCTTGTTCTTGCCGTCAAAGATCAGCCGCGTGGTGCTGAGGGAAATGCTGGCGTGACTCGCGGACGCAGCCAACGCGCACGCCAACGCCGCGCCAACGGCGCATCGTTTTGCTTTCATATCCGGAATAGCCTGTGAAGAAATAGACGGCAGCGGCGTAATGACCGCTGCCGATTGAAGCCAGCCGTGTTGGCTGGCGCTTGTCTTACGCTTACTCGTAGGTGAGCGTGAACGGCAGGCTGGCGTTGGCGATACCCGGCTTGATCTTCGTCGGGTCTGCAGCCACATAGGCCGCGGCGAAGCGCACGTTGACTGCGCCACCGGTCGACGGCACCGTGGTTTGTGCCAGCAGGTTGCCGGCGCTGAGGTCGAACGCGTTTGCGCCAGCGCCCGTACCTTCGTACACGGCAATGCTCACGCCTTGTGCGAAGCCTGCGGCGGTGTTGCCGTTGTTCACGCGCAGCGTCTTCTTGTCTGCGCTCAGCTCAGCCGTCTTGCCGGCGAACTTCATGCTGACCTTGGCGCCCGTCTTGCAGACCACGTCAATGTTGGCCGAGCCAGCGCCGTTGGCGAGGTTCTTCGGTGCGGTCAGCGTACCGATGTCATCGGCAGCAATGGTGCCCATGTCGACGTTGATGGTGCCTGCATCGCCGGCGAGCGAGGACACCTTGCAGGTGTCGCTCAGGATCGTGCCTTGGAAATTGATGACTCCATCCACCGACGTAGGCGTCGTTTGGGCCATTGCGGCGGCCGACAGCGTAGACATGGCGACGCCAGCCAGGAACAGTTTTGCTTTCATTGACTTACCCTTAGATTGAATCCGCGGCACGAACGTGCTGGATTTGGTCGAGAACAAATGCCTATCGAAGAAGGCAGGCGCAAGTATTCCAAGCGTGGCGGCTGGGCCATATCAGACTGTTCTGAAAAAGCGGTCGGATTCGTGCTTTTGCGGGCACGTCGCCTTACGCCAATCGGGCGCGAAGGCTTTCTCGTTGCGAACGCAGCGGCTCGCTAGGTGCGCTGTAGAACCAAGAATCGGAGCCGCAAGAGGCTCCATGTCGCCTCAGGCGAGGCGTACAACGCATTTGTGGGGATGTAGGATCGGAGCGAGGTTCGCTCTGGGGGGCAGGCTCAGGTGTCGGCGCCGTCCGTCGGGTGTAGCGATTGGAGCTGAGCCAGAAGCGCCTGCGCGTCTGCGGTGATGTCACTGGACGCCTGTGAAAGATGCCGCTCCAACTCGCTTGCCGCCTGACGCGTTTGCAGGTCGTCCACAACGGCGGCGGCGCCGGAAATGCGATGCGCCGCTCGACGTGCCTGGTCGATCTTCCGAAGTGCGACGCCTTGGGCAAGCATCTCAAGGTCGGTTTTCATGGTCTGTCGATAGATTGCCAGTACGTCCGCCGTCGGCGCCACCTCATGCTCCGTCGGCACCGTGTGGGAGTGGGAATCGCCATGGCCACACCAAAGTTCGATCAGCTCACGCAATGCGGCCAGACGCAGCGGCTTGCCGAGGACACCGTCCATGCCGCTGTCGAAACAGCGCATGCGATGCGCATCGTCAGCTGCGGCAGAAATGGCCACGATCGGGGTCCGCTCGGCGCCGCGCTGGTGTTCGATCTCGCGCATGCGCTGCGCAACGGTATAGCCGTCGATGCCTGGCAGATTGCAGTCGAGCAGCACCATGTCAAACGCTGTCGACACAAACTGTTCGAGCGCCGCTTCGCCCGTACCAGCAATGGCCGAGCGACAAGCCAGCGCATCAAGCTGATGCTGGATCGCGTGCTGCACCGCCTCGTGATCGTCGACGACCAGGACTAGCGGCCCATCCTTCGATTCCGGCATCAACGGCTTGTGTGGCCGACGCAAAGATGTCGCTTGCGCGCCGGCCGACGAGTCTCCCGGTGCACCCTGCGATGCGGACTCCGGGTGCGATTCGCGCACCGGCAACATGACCGTGAATACCGTGCCGACCTCGGGGCTGCTGCTGACGGTGATCACGCCGCTCATCAGGTCGACCAGTTCGCGGCAGATCGACAAGCCGAGCCCACTGCCGCTCGCGCCGCGATTACCCGGGCTTTCCACACGTGCGTAAGGCTCGAAGATGTTCCGCTGGCGCTCCGCGGGAATGCCCATGCCCGTATCTCTGACCTCGAGTACGAGCGTGCCATTGCCACGACGCTTGCGCGGCAGGTAATCGACGCGCAGAACCACCTTGCCGGCCGCGGTGAACTTGATCGCATTTACCAACAGGTTCAGGACGATCTGCCGCACGCGCATGGGGTCGATCTCTACGCTGAAATCGCGGGCGCATGCAAGATCGAGGGACAGCGCCAGTTCCTTCTCTTCCGAACGCCAACGCACCATGTCGAGCGTCTGCTCGGCCCACGGCCCGATCTCGGTTGACCGAGGCGCGAGTGTCACACTGCGCGATTCGAGGCGCGAGTATTCGAGAACATCGTCGAGCAGCGCCAGAAGGGTTTCCGATGCCGAGACCGCTGCATTCGCACGGTTTGCCTGCTCGCCAGTCAGCTGTGATCGCTGCAACAACTCCAGCGACGCAAGAATGGTGTGCATGGGTGTGCGGATTTCGTGGCTGATGAACGCGAGAAACATGGCCTTGTCGCGCTCACTGCGCACGGCAGCGACGCGCGCGCGCCACAGCACGTACGCCAGCACCGCGAACGCCAGCACAACACCGCCGACAAGGGCGACCTGCCGCCAGCGGTAATGCAGGATCGAAGCAAGCGACGGCGCGCCGTAATCCGTTGTTTCTTGCCAGCGGTGCCGGATGGCATCGGCATCGGATGCCGGAATTGCGGTCAGCGACTTATCGAGAATCGACGCCAGCACGGCGTTGTTTTCGCGCGTGACCATCGTCAGCGCATATGGACGGTCCCAGATGCTTCCCGAGAGAAAAAGTCGACCCTTGAACTGGCGATTCAACTGCGGAAGGATTGACGCGTCAGTCCCGAGGGCAGCGTCCGCCTCGTCATTTGCGACGGCATCCAGCGCATCGGACTCGTCCTGAAACGTCAGCAACGTTACGGGTACATCGCTGTGGCGAATTGCAAGTTCGAGCCCGCCGCCGCCTTTGATTGCGATGCGCTTGCCGGCCAACTGCGGGAAGCCGGCAAACAGGTTTTCACGCTCGGCCGTGACGATTGTGATTGTGCCGACGTAGTACGGCGTACTCGCAATGAAGCCATCTCGGTATGGCACCGTGTCATAGTTCTTGCTCCAGTCGGGCAACATGTCGATGCTGCCGGACTTCAACGCTGCGATGGAGCCTTTCCAGCACGCTCCATCGACATATTCAAAGCGCAGCCCGCTCAGCTCCGAAACCGCATCGAGGAACGACGGAACGATGCCGACCACCTTGCCGCCTTCGACAAACTCGAATGGCCGCCAATGTGCATTCACGCAGGTACGCACCACCGGATGCGCGGCAATCCAGGCATGCTCTTCCGGCGTGAACAGCGACGTTGCGGCCGCGTGGGCGCCCCCGGACATCAGCGCCAGCCATGCACCCAGGATCAGCGTGCGCACTATCGCCGCTACATTCTTCACAGCATCCCCAGTCGCCATATCGGAATCGATTGCATCGGCACGTCGCGTTCGTGATATTGCCGATCTGCCAGTCCACAAGCTTAATTCAGTCCCGAACCGGATGGTCGGAAACTGCCTTAAGGCCGTGTCGAACGGTCAGCAAACACACGGATGCGATTCGAATGGTGATGGAGCTGCAGCACGTCGCCCGAGGAAGAACGCGGGCGCTCAAGCCAGACACGGGCGGCGCCGCGCCAGGGCTACGGCAGCGGCCGCCAGTGCGAGCCCAAGGATGGGATCCACCGCACCGGCACCCCCCACCCCTGGACTGCCCGTGGCCCCACCCGCCGCCGCATCGCCTTCCGGACTTGTGCCGCCACCTGTGGTTTGTGTATCCAGCGCGATGTCGACCAGCACCGGATCGTGGTCGGAAGACCGGTACGCATCCGGCGCGTAGAGCGTCAGTTGCTGCTCGGCGCTCTTGTATGCGAACGCATATTCCAGCGCAATCGGCTCATCGGCATTGATGTGCCACTCGTGCACGGCGCGCACGCGCTCGGCAAGGCCTGAAGTGACAAGCGCATGGTCGATGTAGCCGGATTCGCCGCCATACACATAGCTGTAAGCGTCCTTGCCGATGAACTTGGCCACCATGTCGGCATAGCCCTTGTCGGCAAGGAGCGCAACGGGATCTTCCTTGGCATAGCTGTTGAGATCACCGATGAGGAGCTTGCCGACATCCGCCACGCCGGTCGGCGAGGTTGCCAGCCAGTCGGCGATCAGGCCGGCAGCGCGCACGCGGGTGGGGTTCCAGCAACTCTGGCCATCGCCCTGGTCGGCGTCCTTACCAGTTGCGCCGGAGCAGCTCTTCGACTTCAGGTGATTGACGACCACGGTGAAGTTCTGCGCGCCGCCGATGGTTCGAAAGCTGCGCGCCAGCGGCTGGCGGTTCTTGTTGTCGATGGCCAGCGTGGCCGGCACCCCCACAGGCTCCACGGTGCGGCTGTTGTAAAGGATGGCCACCGTGATTGCATCACTGCCGAGCTTCGGCACGCCCGGATCGACGTAGCGCCAGTCGGCGCCCAGCTGGGTCGTCAAGCGGCGGATGGCACTGAGGTCACCGTAGCCGTCGTTCTCGATTTCCATCAGGCCGACCACATCGGCATTGATGGCGCGGATGGCGGCGACGATTTTGGCTTCCTGGCGCTCGAACTCGGCCTGTGTCTTGGCGCCGCGGTTGGTTGGATCATCAAAACCAGCGCCTTTGCCGTCACCGTTGAAGTAGTTCAGTACGTTGAACGAAGCCACGCGCACATCCGCCTGCGCGTGGCGTGCAGGTGCACCGGCGCGCGGGTTCGTGGCCGCGTTGAAATCCGGTGCAGCCGCACCCGGCACGGGCTGCAGGCGCCAGGCGTTGTAGCGCATTTCCAGCACGCCCTGCACACCGCTCACCGTATAGCCGGCGCGCACGGGGTTCGCCGCAGACAGGCCCGGCGCCGGATAGCGCACGTTGGCGGGATTCTGCTGGTTGGAACCATCGTCAAGCACGATGCGGTTCAGCGCGTTGCTTGCAGCCTGCGCCGCGGCGGCGTCTCCGGGTCGAGCCACGTTGGTAGGCAGCGGTAGGCGTCCGTTGCTGAGCAGCAGACTGCCGTAGCGTCCGAGTTCGTAGGTTTCGCTCACTGTCAGCGTCTGCGGCAGGCGCACGAGCATCCCTTCATATGCCGAGAGCGCTCTGGCATCACCCACGGGCAGTGTCACGTCGACTGGCGTCACGCTGTTGCCGCTGGCACAACCGGCGATGCCGTTGGTGGCCAGCGTCAACTGCGTCTGGCCGTACTTTTCCTCGACCTTGCCGACGAGATGAACGAGATCACCAGCGCGGGCGGTGACGCCCGGCGCGTAGACAAACAACCCTTCCGACACGCCGGGCAGTCTGCGGCGCTGTGCATCGGGTTGCTGCACGAAGAAGCCGTTAAAGCCTGTGGCGCCACTGTAGTCGGCGGTCACGACGGCTTCGATCTCGACGGTCCCGCCGGCCAGCGGCGAAGTGGCCCCGGCGCCCTGCACATCCGCAAGGTGCGTTACCGGTGCGCCGCACATTGCAACGGCAGGCGGTAGCGTGACAGCGCCCTGCCCGTTGTACAGACCAAGGTCGGAGAAGTCGTCGACGTTGAACGCATCCCATTGCGCGGACGGATCGAAAGCAGCCGTCGCTGCCGTATCACCCTGCTTTACCGCGCCTTTGCGGCGCAGCGTGTGGTCCTTCGTGCCGGCGCTGGCCGTACCCCAGAAGCCTGACGACGGCTGATAGCCGACCTGGCCGATGCGGTCCACAACGACACCGGAACGCGTCAGCGTCAGCGCATCGTCGCCGTTGAAGGAGAACGCCGCCGTCTGGTTGACGCGGGAGCCGAGCACGCTGGCGAGCGTGCTGTGCGCCATCACATGCACGGCGCCCGGCGCCAGCTTGCCGGAGAGCGCAAACGATGCGGTGGGCGTACTGCCGCCATTGTTGTACTGCTCGATCTTGTAGACCGACAGATCGGCCTCCACGCCGTCCGGGTTGTAGATTTCGATGGCCTTGTTGTTCGAGCTGCCTTCGACGTACTCGCTGATGAGCAACTCGGCATGGGCCGGCAACGCCATGAAAAACATGGCGGAAAGGATGGAATGCAGATGCATGGGGACGGGGATGGAGGGATCAAAAAAAATGGGGGGCGGCATACCTTCAACAACGCCGATGACGCACGCATGGCATGTGGCCACCGATCGTTCAGCATTCTCTAAGCCGTCCCTGCCCTCTCGGCTGCCCTCATCAAAAAATGAAACACGCGTCGCCGTCGTCTGTGCGTTACAACCCGGGACCGATACAGAATTGCCGAAATTTGTGTTTTTCTGTACCTGTCGGGCGATTGATGACGGGTGCTAGCCTGCAAGCTCTTCATCCTTGCCGCTGACATCGAGCCCGCCATGCCTACCCTCACCAACCTGCTCACCTTTGCCCTGGTTGCGCTCGGCATGGTGCTGACGCCGGGCCCGAACATGATCTACCTGATCTCGCGCTCGATCTGCCAAGGGCGCAACGCGGGGCTCGTGTCGCTGGCGGGTATCGCCACGGGCTTCGTCTTCTACATGCTGTGTGCGGCATTCGGCATCACAGCGTTGCTGATGGCCGTGCCGTTTGCCTACGATGCACTGCGCTTTGGTGGCGCGATTTATCTGCTGTATCTCGCCTGGCAGGCGGTGCGACCGGGCGGCCGGGCGCCGTTCCAGGTGCGGGAGCTGCCGGTAGACAGCCCGCGCAAGCTGTACACGATGGGCTTGCTGACCAGCATGCTCAATCCGAAAGTGGCGGTGCTGTATCTGTCATTGCTGCCGCAGTTCATCGAGCCTGCGCACGGCAGCGTGCTGGTGCAGTCGGTCTGCCTGGGGGTCACGCAAATCTGCGTGAGCGTGACCGTCAATTCGATGATCGCCGCCACAGCGGGCAGCATCGCTGCGTTCCTCTCGCGCAAGCCGAGCTGGTTGTCGGTCCAGCGCTACCTGATGGGTACCGTGCTGACCAGCCTGGCGCTGCGCATGGCGATGGAAGCACGCAAGTAAGCCACACGAATTCGCGAAGCGATTCGCCGCCAAATGACAACGGGGCGATCCGGCAAAACCGGATCGCCCCGTTGTCATTGAACGCGCTGCCAGATCAGCGGCGGCGCATGTAGAACGTGAACACCTTGTCCTGCTCGCTGTGCTCCAGCAGCTCGTTGCCGGTCTGCTTGGCGAATGCCTGGAAGTCCCGCGTGGCGCCGGGGTCGGTAGCAAGAATCTTGAGCACATCGCCGCTTTGCATGTCGGCAAGCGCCTTCTTCGTGCGCAGGATGGGCAGCGGGCAATTCAGGCCGCGCGCGTCGATTTCCTTCTGAAACTCCATGTCTTCCTCAGTGGTCCGGGCAAGCGGCGCGGTGCCGCTCGCATCAGTTATTCCGTGATTGTAACGAGCCGCGTCGGCTGCCACTGGCGCGGCGGCGGCTCGGCGGGTTCGCCGGTGCGGATGTCGATATAGCTGACAGGCAGGCCGCGTGCCATCAGAAAATCTGCAACGGCATAGCCGGTGCCGGCCGTCCAGGGGCGGACTTTCTCAAACGGCTTCAGGCGGTATTCGACCAACTCTTCCGACAGCGCGATCTCACCATCGGCCACCACGTGGTACGCGATGATCAGTTCGTTCTTGCGGATGAACTCATACACGCCGATCAGCGAGATCGATTGTGCATTGAGGTTCGTCTCTTCCTTCAGCTCGCGGGCAATGCCCTCTTCCGGCGTCTCGTCGCGTTCGAGAAAGCCAGTCACGAGCGCGAACATGCCTTCCGGCCACAACGCGTTGCGCGCCAGGAACATCTGCCCGCGATATTCGACAACCGCCGCCAAGACAGGCAGCGGATTGTTCCAGTGCACGAAGCCGCAGTCCTGCGCTGGGCACGCAATGCGCAGGCGGCCGGCATTGTGCTGCTCGACAAGCGGCGTGGCGCATTGCGGACAAAAGCGGTAGTCGAAGCTCATGGCAGTCAGATCGATTAAGTGGCCTGCGCGCAGGCTGCGCGAATATCGGCGGCGAAGGCTTCCACCGTCTCGGGTTGCACATCCCACGAGCACATCAGGCGGCAGCCGCCGGCGCCAATGAACGTATAGAAGCGCCAGCCGCGTGCGCGCAGCGCCTCGATGGCAGGCACCGGCAACTCGGCAAACACCGCGTTCGATTCGGTCGGGAACATGATGCGCACGCCCGGCACATCGGCAATGCGCGCATGCAGAAGCTGCGCCATCGCATTGCCGTGACGCGCGTTGCGCAGCCAGACATCGTTTTCAAGCAGACCCAGCCACGGCGCCGAGATGAAGCGCATCTTCGACGCCAGCTGCCCCGCCTGCTTGACGCGATAGGCGAAGTCTTCCGCCAGGCGGCGATCGAAGAAGACAACCGCCTCGCCGACCGGCAGACCGTTCTTCGTGCCGCCAAAGCAGAGCACATCCACGCCGGCGCGCCACGTGATCTCGGACGGATGCACGCCGAGCGACGCCACCGCATTCGCAAAACGCGCGCCGTCCATGTGCACGCGCAATTGGCGACGCTTGGCAATCGCGGCAATGGCGCGCACCTCGTCCACGGTGTAGACGGTGCCGACTTCCGTCGACTGCGTCAGCGAAACGACCTTCGGCTTTGGATAGTGAATATCGGAGCGCCGCGTGACGAGCGCCTCGACCGCGTCCGGCGTGAGCTTGCCGTTCTCGCCCTTGGCGGTCAGCAGCTTGGAGCCGTTGGAGAAGAACTCCGGACCGCCGCATTCATCCGTCTCGATGTGCGCCAGCTCGTGGCAGATCACCGAGTGATACGACTGGCACAGCGACGACAGCGCCAGCGAATTGGCGGCCGTGCCGTTGAAGACGAAGAAGACTTCGCAATCGGTCTCGAACAGATCGCGGATGCGATCGCACACGCGCTGCGTCCACGAATCATCGCCATAGGCCGGCTCGTGGCCGCTGCCGTTGGCCTCCAGGAAATACTTCAGAGACTCTGGGCAGAAGCCCGCGTAGTTGTCTGAGGCGAAATGCTGCTTGGGCTGCATGGCGGGCCGGCAAATGGAAGTGGAAGAGAGTTACTTCTGTTCGGACCACAGCACGCCGCCGGTGGCCCAGTTCTCGCGCTTGATGTCGGTGATGATGATGTCGACGGCGCCCGGCGCGCAGCCCAGCGATTCGCACGTGACACGCGTCACTTCTTCGACGAGCTTCCTCTTCTGCTCAACGCTGCGGCCCTCGAACATCTCGATGTGGAAAGTCGGCATGGTGTCTCCTGTTAAGTGAGTCGCTTTGACGGTCGCGTCGGTTGGGTCAGTCGCGTCAGTCACGATATGAGGCATCGATTTTATCCAGTTTGCGCAAGAGCGCCGGCCACTCGATCACGCCTTCAATGGCGCCGCCATCTTCGAGCTGTTCGGCCGCGCGATCTGCCACTTCCGGTGCGGGCGAGACGACCTCGCCGCCGGCCAGCGCCTGGATCTGAATCTCGCATGCTTTGATGAGCGTGGCCATCAGCACGTGCGCCTCGGCCACGGTCCGGCCAATGGTCAGCGTGCCGTGGTTGCGCAGCAGCATGGCGAAATGGTTGCCCAGCGATGCGGTCAGGCGCGCGCCCTCTTCCGGCGTGAACGCAAGGCCTTCGTAATCGTGATAGGCGATGCGCCGGTGAAACCGCAGCGCATGCTGAGACAGCGGCAGCAGCCCCCGCCTCTGCGCCGACACCGCAATGCCCGCCGTATTGTGCAGATGGATCACGCAGTGCGCGTCGGGCCGCGCGGCATGCACGGCGGCGTGCAGTGCAAAACCCGTTACGTTGACGGACGGACGCGTCGCTGCATCGGGCCAATCGCCGACAAGCTGGCCGCGGCCATTGATCTTGACGAGGTTGGATGCGGTGATCTCGTCGAACGCCAGGCCGAACGCGTTGATCAGGAAGTGATCCGGCTCGCCCGGCACGGTGGCCGACAAATGGGTGTAGACGAGGTCGTCCCAACCGTTGAGCGCGGCCAGACGATACGCGGCGGCAAGATCGACGCGCACCGCCCGCTCGGCCTGGCTGATCTCGCCGCCGGGCACGACGGCATCGGGGCGCAAGGCAAAAGACATGGGGCTCCTCCAATGGAGGAGGCATTCTAGAACGGGCGCGCGGACCGCGTTGTACGCGCCTTCACATGCCGCGCATCACGCGCGCGCCGGGGCCGTCCGCTTGACCGCAAGAAAGGTCGCCACACCCGCCACCAGCGACACCGCTGCCACCGCCAGCGATGCATTGAAGCCGCCCGTGGCTGCAAACAGGCGGTTCGCCAGCGGCGGCCCCGCAATCTGGCCGATGCCGTACGCGGCAGTCATCAGACCCATCAGACGCGGCACGGCATGCGGCCAGAGCCGGCGCGCCTCGCGCATGGCAAACAGCGTGATCGCCGTGAACGGCAGGCCGAGCAGCGTGCTGGAAAGCGCCAGCCCCGCCACCGTGGGCCACACAATGCTGATGGTCACGGCAACCGCCTGCATGGCGTAGGCCGTGGCCAGCAGCGACCGGTTATCGCGCCCCAGGCTGATCCGCGTGGAAAGAAACGCCCCGAGCGCCACCCCCGCACCGAACATCGGCCAGAACAGATCGGGCCAGACCGAACCCGCAGGCAGCACCTTGCGCGCGATCACCGGCAGGAAGGTGGCGGTGATGATGTAACCGAAGCCAGCCAAGCCATAGGCAAGCGTCAGCGCGCTGGTGGGCGCATCCAGCCCGGGTGCCGTGCCGGAGGCAGCCCGCGCCGGAGCGGCATGCGCATGCGCTTCGGGCCGGATGGTCGACCACACCGCCGCCGAAAGCAGCGCCGACAGCACGCCAAAAGCAATCCATGCCGACGTTGCGTGCCAGCCGAGCGCCACCATGCCGCTGGCCGCCAAGCCCGGAATGGCGATGCCAAGTCCCGGCCCGCAGAAAATGATGCCGCCGAGCGCCGCATGGCCCAGCTCGGTCAGTCGATGGAGGCACCAGCCCGCCGTAAAGACAAACACCAGCGCGCTGGCCATGCCGGCCGCAAAGCGCAGCAGAAGCCACGCAGGCTGCCCTTGCAGGACGCCCATTCCGGCGGTCAGCAGCACCGTCGCAACCAGACCGGTGCGGATGAGCCGCGCCGCGTCGCCGCGCACGGCCATGCAGGCCAGCGCGCCAACGAAATAGCCCAGGTAGTTGCCGGTTGCCAGCCAGCTGCCCTGCGCCAGCGTCAGGCTGCCGTCGTGAAGCATCATCGGCAGGATCGGCGTGAAGGCGAAGCGGCCGATGCCCATCGCCACGGACAGCGCCACCATGCCCGCAATCGCCACGCGCCATGCGGTGGCCCGCTGAAAACGCGCGGCGGACAAGGCTGAGGGAGACGACAGGATGTGCTCCATGAGAAGGCCTGGATGAGGAAATCGGCACTTCATCGTACGCAAGGCCGTTCATCCTGAAAAATGAATTATATTGAACAAACCCATTAGCATTTGAGATACATCATGGATCTGTCCTCGCTCGAGATCTTCCGGACGGTGGTGCGGGAAGGTGGTGTCACCCGAGCGGCCCAGCAGCTCAATCGCGTGCAGTCGAATGTGACGACACGCATCCGCCAGCTGGAGGCTTCGCTCGGCGTGCAGCTATTTGTGCGCGAAAGCAAGCGCATGGTGCTGACGCCCGCCGGGCAGACCCTGCTGACCTACGCCGACGACATCCTCCGCCTGGCCGCCGAAGCGCGCCAGGCCGTGCAGCCGCGGGAGCCGCACGGGCGCCTGCGCATCGCGTCCATGGAAAGCACGGCGGCCAGCCGCCTTCCTGCCCTGCTGGCAACGCTCCATCAACGCTGGCCGCGCGTGCAGCTTGAACTGGTAACGATGACCACGCGCCAGTCCCTCCAGGCGCTGTCGAACTTTGAAGTCGACTGCGCGTTCGTTGCCGAAACGGCATGCCTGAACAACACGCGTGCCGCCATGACCACACTGCCGGCATTTGCGGAAGAGCTGGTACTGATTGCTCACCGCGCCCATCCGCCAATCCGCCGCGCCGCCGACGTGCAGACCGCGGGCATGCTCGCGTTCGAACCCGGCTGCGCCTATCGGCAATTGATCGAAGACTGGTTTGCAGCAGATGGCGTAGTGCCGTCGCGGGTACTGGAGCTTGGCTCGTACCACGCCATCATCGCGTGCGCGGCGGCCGGGATTGGCGTGGCGCTGGTGCCGCGCTCGGTGCTCGAGCTGTACACGAATGCGCCGGAAATCAGCATCCACACGCTGGACAAGCCAGGCCGTGTCGACACACTGCTAGCCTGGCATCGCGACATGGCTGGCCCCGCCCTGCAGGCGCTCTTGCAGGTGCTGAGCGAGCCGCAACCAACGGCAAGTGCAACCGCACGCGAAGCCATTGCCGCCTAAACTGAAAGCGGATATCGGGATTGCGCCGCCGGCCTGATCGGGCAGAGCGCAGCAATCACGGACGGAGGCGCAGATGCGACCGTCGTTGCGGATGCGGCATTGGATGGGATGGTTGCCAGCGGTCATGGCCGCGGTGTGGACCAGCCTTGCCGCGGCAGCCGCGCCGGTCGTGGTGCTGCCTGTAACGGGTGCCATCGGGCCGGCCAGCGCAGCCTACGTGATCCGCGGCCTGCAGCGGGCGCGCGATCAAGGAGCGCAGCTCGTTGTGCTGCAAATGGATACGCCCGGCGGCCTCGATGCGTCGATGCGCCAGATCATTCAAGCCATCCTTGCGTCGCCCGTGCCGGTTGCAGGCTACGTGGCCCCCGGCGGCGCGCGGGCAGCGAGCGCGGGCACCTACATCCTCTACGCCTGCCACGTTGCCGCGATGGCGCCGGCCACGAATCTGGGTGCAGCTTCTCCCGTGGCGATCGGCATGGGCGGCCACGCCCCCAGCCCCGGCGAAGGCGCCAAGCCGGCCAGCGCGCCAGCCGCCACGTCCAGCAATGAAGACACCCTGGCCCGCAAGCAGATGCACGACGCCGCGGCGTACATTCGCGGCCTGGCCCAGCTGCGCGGTCGCAATGCCGAGTGGGCCGAGCGCGCCGTTCGCGAAGCGGTCAGCCTCGACGCACCCGAGGCCGCCAGCCAGCACGTGATTGACCTTGTTGCGGCAAGCCTGCCTGATCTGCTCAAGCAAGTCGACGGCCGTGCGGTGCGCACGTCCGCCGGCGTGATCACGCTGCGTACAGCCGAGGCCACGATCGTCACGCTGGAGCCCGACTGGCGCAACCACTTCCTCGGCGTCATTACCGACCCAAGCCTGGCGCTGTTGCTGCTGACGGTGGGCGTGTATGCACTGATCTTCGAGTTCTCGACGCCGGGCATGGTCGTGCCCGGCATCCTCGGCGCGGTGTGCATCGTGGTGGCGCTTTACGGGCTGCAGATGCTGCCGATCAACTACGCGGGGCTCGCCCTCATCGCACTTGGCCTGGGTTGTATGGTGGCTGAAGCATTCCTGCCGACATTCGGCGCGCTCGGCGTGGGCGGTATCGTTGCGTTCGTGCTGGGCGCGGTGATGCTGATCGATACGCAAACGCCTGGCTTTGGCGTGCCGCTTCCGCTCATCATCGGACTGGCCTTCGTGAGCCTGACTGTTGTTCTAGCGCTCTCCAGCCTGGCGGTGCGTGCGCGACGGCGGCCGATCGTGACCGGCGGCGATACGCTCATCGGCATGACAGGCGAAGTGGTGGACGTCGATACACCGGACGCCGATGCCGACAGCGATGGCTGGGCGCGCATCCATGGCGAGCGCTGGCGCGTGCGCTGTGACGGCGGCATCGCGCGTGGCGATCAGGTGCGTGTAATCGCCCGGCATGGGCTGACACTGATGGTCGAACCCGTCGCCCCCGTCGCCGCGTCTTCATAAGGAGAAGAAAAATGCTTTATGGCTTCTTCAGCGCGGGCGGCCTGATCTTCCTGGCCGTGCTGCTGGTCATCTCGTCGTTCCGGGTGCTGCGCGAATACGAGCGCGGCGTGGTGTTCCTGCTCGGCCGCTTCTGGCGCGTGAAGGGGCCGGGGCTGGTGCTCATCGTGCCGGCCATCCAGCAGATGGTGCGCGTGGACTTGCGCACGGTGGTGATGGACGTGCCGCCGCAAGATGTGATCTCGCACGACAACGTGTCGGTCAAGGTCAACGCGGTGGTGTATTTCCGTGTGGTCGACCCCGAGCGCGCCATCATCCAGGTGGCCAACTATCTGGAAGCGACAAGCCAGCTCGCGCAGACGACATTGCGCGCCATCCTGGGCAAGCACGAGCTGGACGAGATGCTGGCCGAGCGCGAAAAGCTCAATCTCGATATCCAGAAGGTCCTCGACATCCAGACCGACCCGTGGGGCATCAAGATCGCGAACGTGGAGATCAAGCACGTCGACCTGAACGAATCGATGATCCGCGCCATCGCCCGCCAGGCCGAGGCCGAACGCGAACGCCGCGCCAAGGTCATCCACGCGGAAGGCGAGCTGCAGGCATCGGAAAAGCTGCTCGAAGCCGCACGCATGCTGGCCCAGCAGCCCGAGGCAATCCAGTTGCGCTACCTGCAGACGCTCACGCAGATCGCCGGCGACAAAAGCTCGACGATTGTCTTTCCGCTGCCGATGGAAGTGCTGGGCGCAGCGAAGAAAGCGGCGGGCGGCTGACACGCATCACAGATCAATCTTCATGCCGAGCTTGAAGAGGCGCGGTACGCCCATCGACAGACGGTTGTTGCCGGCGCCCGCCCAGTAGCGCTTGTCGGTCAGGTTGTCGACATTGAATTGCAGCGTTGCCCGTTTGCCCGAGATGCGTGTCACATAGCGCACGCCTGCACTGAAGAGCGTGGTGCCACCCAGTTCGGCTTGATTGGCATCGTTCACCGGGCGCGGGCCGAGGTAGTACGCGCCCGCGTTGAATGAGACAGAACGCAGCATCGGCAACGTGTATTCGGCAAAGAGGCTGCCGGTGCTGCGCGGCGTGTTCTCCGGGGTTTTCCCGTCGAGGCCATTACCGACACCACGGAACTTCGCGTCCGTCCAGCCGGCGGAAGCCAGCAGCGACAGGTCCTTGGTGAGGCGGCCCTGCGCGGTCAGCTCGATACCGCGAATCCGCTCGCGGCCATCTTGCACGAAGACGTTTGCGTCGTTGGTGTAGCTCGCTGCCCGGTCGATGTCGTACACGGCAGCGGCAAGCTGTGTGCCGGCCGGCGTTTCGTAGCGCACGCCCACTTCCTTCTGTTCGGACAGCGCCGGCGGCATGGCCACATTGGCGTTGGCGGCCGTGTTCGGTGCCCGCGCGCCGGCTTCCAGCCCTTGCGCGTACGACGCATACGCCGAGAGCGCCGGCGTGAACTTGTAGATGACGGCCCCCAGCGGCGTGGTCTTGCTGGCCTCGTAGCGGTTGGGCGCCTGCTCGCTGGTGTAGCGCGTGTAGCGCAGGCCGGCGATCACCTGCCAGTGCAGCGACAGCGTCATGCGATCCAGCGCGTAGACGCCCGTATCCACCGCGCGCTGCTCGGCCGTAAAACCGGTGCCGGTGGTCGGCAGCCAGCCGAGGTCGACGGGGTTGTACAGATTCTGCACACCTGAGAAGCGGTCCGAATACACGGCTGCCTGGCGCATGTCGGACCGCGCAATGCCGAAGGTCAGGTCATGCGTCACCCCGCCCGTTTTCTCGGTGCCCGAAATATCGGCCCGCACGTGGCTTGTATTCCAGCGACCGTTCTGGCGCTGGCCGGACAGCGTGCCAGCACCCGTCAGCGCATTGGTCAGCTTGAATTCCGAGAACGCCCGCGTGCGCGCCGTCTCCGACATGCCGCCTTCCACCGTCAGCAGCCACGCATCGGCGAGCGCGTAATCGGCACGCAGCAGCGCGTTGGTGTTGTTGCCATCAAAGTCGGCCCAGCCCGGCGCAATGCGTTTGCTCGGGTCGGGCATGGCAGGCAACGTGATGACGCCGTTTTTGGCAGCGGGCAGCGTCACCACCGACTGTTCGGTGATGACCTTGCGCGAATATTCCACGTCGGCTTTCAGGCTCAGGCGGCTGTTGACCTTCCAGTCGAATGCCATGGCGGCGAGCTGGCGCGTGCCGTCAATGCCGCTTGTCGGCGACTGCAGCGCGCCGCCCGCCGCGTTGATGCGCAGGCCATATTGATTGTCTTCACCAAAGCGGCGCCCGACGTCGAGCGTGCCGACGGCGGTGCCGTTGCTGTCGAACTGCATGCCCAGCGTGGTGACGGGCGTGTTGCCCGCGCGCTTCGTAACAAGGTTCACCACGCCGCCCGGCGTCGTGTAGCCGTAATACAGCGCCGACACGCCCTTGAGCACCTCCACGCGCTCCTTATCTTCAAGCGGCATTGCCGTGAGCGCGGGAATCGGCATCGAGCCGTTGAAGCGGAAATTGGTGCGGTTCTCCAGCGTCACGCCGCGGATGGCAAGGTTGTCGAACGTTTCGCCCGAAAGCTGCTGGCGCGTCACGCCGGCTGTATTGCGCAGCGCGTCGTACAGCGACGTGTCTTGCTGCGCGTCGAGTGCCTCGCGCGTGACCACGTTCACGGTGGCAGGAATGTCGCGCAACGCCATGCCGCGGAATGCTCCGACCTCCGCCGTGCTGGCTGCAAAACCCCGCTGGCTGCCTGCCGTGACGGTGGTCTCATTCAAATCGACCGTGGCGGCAGCTGCGCGGGGCTGGCTTTCTTCGGCATGGGCCAACGTGGAAACGGCAAGAGGAATGGCGGCGAGCGCGCAGGAGAATGCGCGGGCCGCGAGAAGACGGTTCATCGCAGACAAAGGGACGATCAGAAGTGGCAAAACCAGACGCGCGACAACGCAGTCATGCGTTGGGGATGAAAAAACGCGCCGCAAAACTTCACGCGGCGCGTCGATCCGTTGGCTGGCAGGTGGAAACCCGCTGGCTCGCCCGGCTGGAGCGATGGTCAGGGGGTGGGCATTCGCCCGTGGCCCTCCATCAAATGAGAATGATTCGCATTATATAGATTGAAATGTGATGTCAGCAACTGTTAATTCGCCGGCACCCCCTGTTTCCACTGGGGCCAGTGCTGCACGATCTCGTCCAACAACGGCTTGGCCGCGTTGACGAGATTGTGCGTGGCCGGCACGAAGCCGCCCTGCTGCGCATAGTTGATGAGCCCATCGGAGGCGCTTTGGCCGTCGTACGGACGGTCGAAGTCGGACCCGGCGCGCAGCAATGCCACGCGGCTGAAGTCGACCTTGCCGGCACGTGCGCCGCGCGTGAGCACTTCCAGCGTGGCGTTGTCTTCCTGCGCCGTCGTGCAGTAGGTGCCCTTGTTGTCGGTCATCGTCTTCACCCAGTCACGCGCGCGCTGACCGAGGTTACGACCGGCCCACCATGTATCGGCGGAGGCCACGTCGCACTGGATGACGGCGGGTGGCTGGTTGGCCGGCGCATACGCGTAGTTTTTGCGGAAGGCGATGGCCTCGGGGCTGTCTTCCAGCGTCGCCGATTTCGACAACGTGTACGCCTTCTGCAGCAGCGCCTCGTTGAGCTGGAACACCTCGGTGCGGTAGTCCATCGGCGGCTTCTCGCCGGGGCCCTTGGTGCCGATGCCGAAGTAGCCGTACGGCCAGCCAGCCGGCATCTCGCGCGCATCGATCTCATGCGAGAGGCCGTAATCGACCGCATACCGCGCCCACGCCGCCGAGCCCACCGTCCCCTGCCCCGGGTCGATGCCCGCAATGCCGGCAATCACAAAGTAGGTGTGCGAAAGGTCCAGCTTGCTGCGATAGAGCAGCGCGGAAATCGTCGATGCGGCATTCGCATAGCCCATGCCCGTGGTGACCTGGCAGATGCCGTCGTAGTTGCACAGCATGTTCGGCGCGTCGGGCGACAGGCCGGAGATGTAGACCTTCTCCTTCAGGTCGTAGCGGTCGATAAAGGGTTGGGCCTCGCCCTGGAACATGTTGATGACGATGACTTTCACCCCGTCATACGCGCAACTGTTCAAGGTCAACGCTGCCAAGCCCACGGCGCACAGCTTCGCGACGGATCGCATGGGTGTCTTGAGTCGGGAATCGATCATGGCGAGGGCACTCCGTGTTTCCACACGCTCCAGCGCGTGACGATCTCGTTGACCAGCGGACCGCCCGCCAGATAGAGGTTATTGAGCGACGGCACGAACCCGCCCGAGTTGCTGTTGACCAGCGAGTCATACGGCGTCTGCCCCGGATACGGCCGGTCAAAGTTGGACGCGGTACGCAGCACGGCCACGCGCTGCAGATCGAGCAGGCCCGCCTTCGCACCGCGCGTGAGCGCCTCGAAGGTGGCGTTGTCTTCCTGCTGCGTGGTGCAGTAGGTGCCCTGCCCGTCCGTCAGCAGCTTGACCCACGCGGCTTCACGCTCGCCCAGCTTGGCGCCGTGCCAGTACGTGTTGCCGGCAGCGGTGTCGCATTGCACGACGGCGGGCGGCTGGTTGGCCGGTGCGCTCGGGTAGTTGGCGCGGTAGGCCCGCGCGGTGGCGTTGTCGTCCAGCACCGCGCCCTTGGAAAGCGCCAGCGCCTTCTGCAGCAGCGCCTCGTTCACGCGAAACACTTCGGTCTTGTAATCCAGCGGCGGCTTCTGCCCCGGGCCCTGCGTATTGATGCCGATGAAGCCGTTGGGCCAGCTGGCGGGCACCTCGCGCGCATCAATCTCCCATGCGATGTCGCTGTCGATCAGGAAGCGCGCCCACGCGGCGCTGCCGAGCGTGCCCTGCGACGGATCAATCCCCGCAATGCCCGCTACGAGGAAATACGTGCGCTGCAGATCGAACTTGCCGCTGTAGATCAGCGCCGACACCGACGACGCAGCATTCGCCTTGCCCATGCCGGTGGTGAGCTGGCAGACGTCGCTGGCGTTGCAATGCACGTTCGGATAATCGATGGAGAGGCCCGGCACCGGCACGTCTTGCGTCAGGCCCAGCTTGTCGATCCACGGCTGCGCCTCGGGCGCGAACATGCTGATGATCAGCACCTTGACCTTGCGCGCGTGCGACTCGGGCGCAAGTTGCGCAACCGGTTGTGTCGATGCACCGACGCCGGCCGCCAGCAAGGCGCCAACCGCGACGGCGCGCGCCAATCGTTTGCCTTTGCGCCCGAGCAGCCGATGCGGCGGCTGCGGTGGCGGGGCGTCGACCTTGTCAGATAGGACGCTCATGGTTCTCCTCGGATTTGGGGATAGGAATGGGATCAACCCGCGCTGTGGGGAACAGCGCGCGCAACCGATGCAAGTTGCCTGCCAAGCGGCACACAATCCCTACACAATCGGCAACGTTTTCCCGGTATAGGCCATGGCGGGGCCTGTCTCCAGCGGCAGGCGTTTGCCAGCCGACTTGTCAAACAGGCCTATACAAGTCTGCGAAGCGTGCGCGGCGCACGGAATGGGGCCCAAAAAACGAACGGCGCGCGCCCCGTTGCCGGGAACGCGCGCCGTTCAGCGCATCCGATACGAAGGGGTTACATCACACCTTCTGCTGCACCCACGCTGCCACACCGGCCAGCGCCTGCGGCAGGTTATCCGGCTCCGTACCGCCGGCCTGCGCCATGTCCGGGCGGCCGCCGCCCTTGCCGCCGACCTGCTGGGCGACAAAGTTGACCAGCTCGCCGGCCTTGACCTTGGCCGTGGCGTCAGCCGTCACGCCGGCAATGAGCGCCACCTTGCCGTCGGTCACGCTGCCCAGCACGATGGCCGCGGTCTGCAGCTTGTCCTTGAGCTTGTCCATGGTCTCGCGCAGCGTCTTGGCATCGGCGCCGTCCAACTTGGCAGCCAGCACCTTGATGCCGGCCACGTCCACGGCCTGGCTCACCAGTTCGTCGCCCTGGCTGGCGGCCAGCTTCGACTTCAGGCGCTCCAGCTCCTTCTCGAGCGACTTGACCTGATCCTGCACCTGGCCGATACGCTGCGTCAGTTCCGACGGCTGGGCACGCAGTGCGGCGGCCGCTTCGTTGATGCGCGTGTCGAGCGTCTGCAGGTAGTGCAGCACGTTGTCGCCGGTGATGGCTTCCACGCGGCGGATGCCCGCTGCCACACCCGATTCGCTCACGATCTTGAACAGGCCGATGTCGCCCGTGCGCGCCACGTGCGTGCCACCACACAGTTCCTTCGACGAACCGATCGACAGCACGCGTACTTCGTCGCCGTACTTCTCGCCGAAGAGCGCCATCGCGCCGTTCTTGACCGCGTCGTCAAAGCCCATGAGCTGGGCGCTCGTGGCCGCGTTGGCAAAAATTTCTGCGTTGACGCGCGCTTCCACTTCGCGAATCTGCAGCGGCGTCATCGGTGCGTTGTGCGAGAAGTCGAAGCGGGTCTTTTCCGCATCGACCAGCGAGCCCTTCTGCTGCACGTGGCTGCCCAGCACTTCACGCAGCGCCTTGTGCATCAGGTGCGTCGCCGAGTGGTTACGCATGGTGCGCGCGCGGCGCACCGCGTCCACTTCCGCCGCCACAGCGTCGCCAACCTTCAGCACGCCGGTGCGCAGCTCGCCGTGATGGCCGAACACTTCCGGCTGCACCTTGAGCGTGTCGGCCACGTCAAACCAGACGGTCGCGGCCTTGAGCGTGCCCTGGTCGCCAACCTGACCACCTGATTCCGCATAGAACGGGGTGTGGTCCAGCACCACGACGCCGGTCTGGCCCGGGTGCATTTCCTGCACCGATGCGCCATCCACAAACAGCGCCGTCACACGCGCGGTTTCGCGCACGAGTTGGTCGTAGCCGTGGAAGGTGGTCTTGTCGCCGGTGTAGTCGAGCGTGCCGGCGGCCATCTTGAACTTGCCGGCGGCGCGTGCCTGCTCGCGCTGGCGGTTCATGGCGGCATCAAAGGCGGCTTCGTCGACGATCACGTCGTTCTCGCGGCAGACGTCTTGCGTCAGGTCCAGCGGGAAACCGAAGGTGTCGTGCAGCTTGAAGGCGAGTTCGCCGTCGAGCATCTTGCCGCCGTTCGCCTTGAGCTCGCCCAGCGCGCCGTCGAGGATCGACATGCCGTGCTCGATGGTCTCGAAGAAGCGGGCTTCTTCGGTGCGCAGCACCTCGACCACGCGGTCGCGTGCCTCGCGCAATTCCGGATAGGCTTCGCCCATCTGCGCGACGAGGTCGTCCACGAGCTTGTGGAAGAACGCTGCGCGGCAGCCGAGCTTGTAACCGTGGCGGATGGCGCGGCGGATGATCCGGCGCAGCACATACCCGCGGCCTTCATTGCCCGGAATCACGCCGTCGACAATCAGGAACGAGCACGCGCGGATGTGGTCGGCAATCACGCGCAGCGAGTTGTTGGCCAGATCCTTGGTGTGGGTCTCGCGCGCGGCGGCGGCGATGAGCGCCTGGAACAGGTCGATCTCGTAGTTGCTGTGCACGTGCTGCAGGATCGCAGCCAGACGCTCCATGCCCATACCGGTGTCGACGCACGGTGCGGGCAACGGGGTCAGCGTGTATTCGCCGGTCGCCGGATCGAGCTGGCGATCGAACTGCATGAACACGTTGTTCCAGATTTCGATGTAGCGGTCGCCGTCGGCTTCCGGGCTTCCCGGGGGGCCGCCCCATACGTCCGGGCCGTGGTCGTAGAAGATTTCCGAGCACGGGCCGCACGGGCCGGTTTCGGCCATCTGCCAGAAGTTGTCGGAGGCGTACGGCGCGCCCTTGTTGTCGCCGATGCGCACGACGCGCTCGGGCGGCAGGCCGATGACCTTGGTCCAGATGTCGTAGGCCTCATCGTCGGTCTGGTAGACGGTGGCCCACAGCTTGTCGGCCGGCAGCTTGTATTCCTGCGTCAGCAGCTCCCACGCCCACACGAGTGCGTCGCGCTTGAAGTAGTCGCCGAACGACCAGTTGCCGAGCATTTCGAAGAACGTGTGGTGGCGCGCGGTGTAGCCGACGTTTTCCAGGTCGTTGTGCTTGCCGCCGGCGCGCAGGCAGCGCTGCACGGAAGCCGCACGCACGTACGGGCGCTTGTCGGTACCAAGGAAGACATCCTTGAACTGCACCATGCCGGAGTTGGTGAACAGCAGCGTCGGGTCGTTGCCCGGCACCAGCGGCGAGGAGCGCACCACGGTGTGGCCCTTGCCCTCAAAGAAGGTCAGGAATTTTTGGCGGATATCGGAGGCTTTCATGTCGCGGGGTGCCGGAGTCAGCATTGCGCCTTGGAGCATCCCGCTCCTGAGCGCCTTGGATTAGTGCAAACCGTTGATTATACGGGGTTCGCGCCCGGGTCGCGTCCATTCTGCGCCGCATTTTCCCCGGTTGGTCGCATGGGGCTGCGCCCCTTCCGGGGCGTGGTGTAGAGTGCACCCGTTCCAATTGTGTCGATTCGTCAATCCATGGGCGCTCTGAGCCATCTCCGTGTTCTCGACCTGACCCGCGTGCTTGCCGGCCCCTGGTGCGCGCAGAATCTTGCCGATTTCGGCGCCGACGTCATCAAGGTAGAACGCCCCGGCGCCGGCGACGACACGCGCACATGGGGCCCGCCGTGGCTCAAGGACGAAGCCGGCCAGGACACCGCCGAAGCCGCCTATTACCTGGCCGCCAACCGCAACAAGCGCTCGATCACCGTCGACATCAGCACGCCCGAGGGCCAGGACATCGTGCGCCAACTCGCCGCGCATGCGGATGTGGTGCTCGAGAACTACAAGGTCGGCCAGCTCAAGAAATACGGGCTCGACTACGCATCGCTCAAGGCGGTGAAACCGGACCTCATCTACTGCTCCATCACGGGCTTCGGCCAGACCGGCCCCTACGCCGCGCGCGCCGGCTACGACTTCATCGTGCAAGGCATGGGCGGCTTCATGAGCCTGACCGGCGAGCGCGACGACCTGCCCGGAGGCGGCCCGCAGAAGGCCGGCGTGGCCATTTCGGATTTGATGACCGGCATGTACGCCACCGTGGCCGTGCTGGCCGCTCTTGCCCATCGGGACCGCACCGGCGAGGGCCAGTACATCGACATGGCGTTGCTCGACGTGCAGGTCGCCATGCTGGCCAACATGAACACCAACTACCTCGCCAGCGGTCAGGCGCCCAAGCGCTGGGGCAACGCGCACCCGAACATCGTGCCGTATCAGACGTTCCAGGCGTCCAATGGCTGGATCATCGTGGCGGTCGGCAATGACGGGCAGTTCCGCCGCTTTGTGGATGCCGGCGGCATGCCCGAGCTGGCTGACGACCCGCGCTTTGCCACCAACCCGCAGCGCGTGGCCAACCGCGACGTGCTGGTGCCGATCCTGGCCGAGATGGTCAAGCGCTTCAGCAAAGGCGAATGGATCGACAAGCTCGAAGCCGCCGGCGTGCCGTGCGGCCCGATCAACTCGCTCGACGAGGTGTTCGACAACGAGCAGGTACAGGCGCGCGGCCTGCGCGTCGACCTGCCTCACCCGAGCGCCGGTACCGTCAAGCTGGTCGGCAGCCCGGTCAAGATGAGCGCGACGCCGCCCAAGGCCGCAAGCCACCCGCCGCTGCTGGGCGAGCACACCGACGCCGTGCTGCGCGACGTGCTCGATTTCTCGCCCGAGCAGATCGAAGCCCTGCGCGTGCAAGGCGTCATCTAATCGCAACTTCTTCCACCCAAGACGAGGTCCTCATGTGGCTTGATGCGTTGCTGGCCTACCTGCATTACATATCGATCTTCACGCTGATCGTCTTTCTCACCGCCGAGGCCGTGGTGCTGCGCCCGGACATGACGCCCGAGACGTGCAAGCGCCTGGCGCGTTATGACGCCGTGTTCGGCTTTGCTGCCCTCGCGGTGTTGATCACGGGGTTGCTGCGCGTGTTCTACGGCGCCAAAGGCTACGCGTTCTACGTCCACAACCCGGTATTCCACGTCAAGGTTGGCCTGTTCATCCTGATCGGGCTGATGTCGATCATTCCGACTGTCACGATCCTGCGCTGGAAGAAGCAGGGCAAGACGCTGCCCAACTTCGTACCCACGCCCGCGGAAATTGCCAAGACGCGGCGTTGGGTCATGATCGAGTCGCACCTGATCATCTTCATTCCGCTGGCGGCTGTGTTGATGGCACGCGGCATCGGCATGTAAATGCACAGGGCCGCGCAACCGCGTTGTGCGGCCCCAAGTTTCCCCAAGGCAACGCTAGGGACAAACCCTGAATCGTCTGCCCAGGCGCCGCGCCGGGCCATGAGAAGGCCCGCCTTCCCCTCCGCAAGGTGCTTGAAAGCCGGTCTGCTTAGCGTGCAAACTTGGCCGCCTTACAAGGTACAAGGCGGCCAGCCACACCCGGCGCAGCACGCTACTCCGAGGAGACCCGACTTGCAGAACGATCAACGAGGTGGTCCGGTGATCCGCAGTCACCAGGATTTTGCATCCGGCATCATGTTCATCGTCGCTGGTGCGGCGTTTGCCATTCTGGCGCGCAGCTACCGCATGGGTACGGCAGGCAGCATGGGCCCGGGCTACTTCCCGTTCTGGCTGGGCGTGGTGCTCGTGCTGCTGGGCGTGGTCGTAGTCGTGCAATCGTTGTCGCGCAAAGGTGTGGCCGATCGCATTCCGCGCTGGGACGTCAAGACGCTGCTGTGGGTGCTCGGCTCCGTGGTGCTGTTCGGGCTGCTGCTGCAACCGCTTGGGCTGGTCCTATCCATTGTGGTGCTCGTGCTGGTCTCCAGCATGGCGAGCCACGAGTTCACGCTCAAGGGCGCCGCCGGTACGGCCATCGTGATGGTGGTGATGAGCCTCGGGGCCTTCGTCTACGGGCTCAAGCTGCAGTTTCCGGTGTGGCCTGCCTTCATCGGCAATTGAGCGGGACGCGGACGACACCATGGATCTCTTTGCCAATCTCGCGCTCGGTTTCTCCACCGCGCTTTCCATACAGAATCTGATCTACGCGTTCATCGGCTGCGTGCTCGGAACGCTGATCGGCGTGTTGCCTGGCCTTGGCCCCATCGCCACGATTGCGATGCTGCTGCCCGCCACATACGCGCTGCCGCCCGTGGCCGCGCTGATCATGTTGGCCGGCATTTACTACGGCGCGCAGTACGGCGGCTCCACCACGGCCATCCTCGTCAATCTGCCGGGCGAATCCTCGTCTGTCGTCACAACCATTGACGGCTATCAGATGGCCCGGCGGGGGCGGGCCGGCGTGGCGCTGGCAACCGCCGGCCTCGGCTCTTTCTTCGCTGGCTGCGTGGCCACGCTGGTGCTGGCGGCGTTTGCCACGCCGCTGTCCGAATTCGCGTTCAACTTCGGGCCAGCGGAGTATTTCGCGCTGATGGTGCTGGGCCTGATCGGCGCGGTGGTGCTGGCTTCGGGCTCGCTCGTCAAGGCAATAGCGATGATCGTGTTGGGCTTGCTGCTCGGCCTGGTCGGCACCGATGTGAACTCGGGCACCGCGCGGTATTCGTTCGACGTGCCGGAGCTGGCCGACGGGCTGAACTTCGTGTCGGTGGCAATGGGCGTGTTCGGCTTTGCCGAGATCATCGCCAACCTCGAACAGAGAGAGCACCGCGAAACCTTTGTCGAGCACGTGCGCAACCTCTGGCCCAGCCGCGAAGACTTCAAGCGCATGATCCCGGCCGTACTGCGTGGCACGGCGCTCGGCTCGCTGCTGGGCATCCTGCCCGGCGGTGGCGCGACGCTGGCGTCGTTCGCGTCGTATTCGCTGGAGAAGAAGACGTCGAAGTATTCACACGAGTTTGGCAAGGGCGCCATCGAAGGTGTGGCCGGTCCGGAATCGGCCAACAACGCTGCCGCGCAGACGTCCTTCATCCCGCTGCTCACGCTGGGCATTCCGCCCAATGCGGTGATGGCACTGATGGTGGGCGCGATGACCATCCACAACATCCAGCCCGGCCCGCAGGTGATGACCAGCAACCCCGCGCTGTTCTGGGGCCTGATCGCCTCGATGTGGATCGGCAACCTGATGCTGATCGTGCTGAACCTGCCGATGATCGGCGTGTGGGTGCGCCTGTTGAAGGTGCCGTATCGCTTCCTGTATCCGGCCATTCTGGTGTTCTGCTGCATTGGCGTGTATTCGGTGTCGAACACGACATTCGATATCTTCCAGACGGCGCTCTTCGGCTTGATCGGCTACATGTTCGTCAAGCTGCGCTGTGAACCGGCACCCATGCTGCTCGGTTTTGTGCTGGGGCCGATGATGGAAGAAAACTTCCGCCGCGCGCTGCTGCTCTCGCGTGGGGATTTCTCCACGTTCGTCACGCGGCCGCTGTCGCTTGGGCTGCTGATTGCGGCGGGCATCCTGGTCTTGCTGGTGGCGCTGCCCGCCATCAACAGAAAACGCGAGGAGGCGTTTCAAGAGGAATAAGCCCAGCGATGTTGTTGCATCGCACCCTACCAAACCGGAGGCTCGCCCTCCGGTTTTTATTTGCGCACGCGGCAGCGCAGCATTAGAGCCAAACCTCCACTTCAGTTGACGTCGGACACGGCGCTTCGGATAACGGAGGGCGATCGGCCCAAAGAGGTCGACCACCTATCCAATGTCCAGGAGACAACCGAATGTCACAGACTTCCCTGCTCCATGCTCTGTATGGATCAGCGCGCAGCTTCCTGCGCACGCACGCTGCAGCCGCCGTCTTGGCCACATCCGCCCTCACCCTGGGTGCCGCTGTGCCGGCCCAGGCCGCCAGCACCTATGCCGCAACCAAGTACCCGATCGTGCTGGTGCATGGCCTGTCGGGCACCAGCAAGTTCCTCGGCGTGGTCGACTACTGGTACCAGATCCCTGAAGACCTGCGCGCCAATGGCGCCAATGTCTACGTGGCCGACGTATCCGCCTTCAACGATGAAACCGTGCGCGGCGAACAGCTCGTCAGCCAGATCCGCAGCGTGCTCGCCACCACGGGCGCGGCCAAGGTCAACCTCATTGGACACAGCCAGGGCGGGCTGACCTCGCGCTATGCGGCAGCCGTCGTGCCGGACCTCGTGGCCTCCGTCACCACCATCGGCACGCCCCACAAGGGATCGGAGTTTGCGGACTTCGTGGAGTCGACACCGGCCCCGTTCCAGGCGCTCGTGAACCTCGGCGCCGATGTATTCGGCTCGGTGCTCGGCTGGTTCAACGGCAACAGCAATCCGCAGAATGGATTTGCGGCGCTGCACATTCTGTCGACGTCGGGCGCGGCTGATTTCAACAAGGCGTTCCCCAGCGCCGGGCTGGCGAGCGGATGCAACACCGGCAGCGCCACCGACGTGCGCAACGGCAACGTGCAGAAACTGTATTCGTGGACGGGCCGCTCCACCGCCACCAACCTTCTCGACGTGTTTGATCCGGTGCTGGTGTTCAGCGGCGGCGTCATGCAGGCACGGGGGTCGGGAACCAACGATGGGCTCGTCTCCGTGTGCAGCGCGAAGTTCGGGCAGGTCTTGTCGACGGATTACGCCTGGAACCACCTGGATGAGGTCAACCAGCTGCTCGGCCTGATCGGCTGGGGCGCGGCCGACCCGGTTGCAGTGATCCGCACGCAAGCCAATCGACTGAAGACGGCCGGTCTCTAACCCTCCAATCGCTGAACGCCACGATGAAACCCCAATCGCCATCGATACAACCCATGACGTTTGTTGTGGCCGTGCTGGTGGCGGTGTCGGTTGCGGGCGGGGTCTACTGGTGGCACACGTCGGACGCACCGGAAACGCCTGCGGCATCGCAGCCGCAGGCGGCCAAGGGCGCATTCATCGGCAGTGTCAGCGCCGAACCGTCGACAACCGTTGCGCCCGCGCCCGAGTTGGCCGATACGCAGGCGCCGGACGGCCTGCGTGTGGATACGCGCGGCCACCTCATCGTCGAAGCCGCCAACCGCGCGGTTTTTGACTACTTCCTCGACGTGCCCGCCTCGCTGCCCGAAGCGCGGCGTGTGTCGATGGCCGAGGCGCATCTGCGCGCCAAGCTGAGCACGCCGGCGCTGGCGGAAGCGCAATCTCTGCTGCAGCACTACCTGGCCTATCGCAAGGCAGCGGCTGCGAACGGAACAGCCGGCCGCAACAAGCCGAGCCTCGAACAAGTCCAGCAACGCCCGGAGTTGATCGCCACACTCCGCCAGCAGTTGAGCGAGCGCACCGCGCTGCGCCGCCAATACCTGGGCGCGGACGTCGCGCAGGCGTGGTACGGCGATGACGACGCGATGGACGCCGCCGCGCTCGACCGCCTCGCTGTGATGGCCGACCCGTCGCTCACGCCGGAACAGCGCGCTGCCAGGATCGCCGCCATCGATGCCAATCTCCCGCCATCGGTACAGCAGGCGCGCCGCGACGCCTCCGCCCCGCTCAAGCTGGCCAGCGACATGGAAACATGGACAAAGCAGGGCATGAGCGAAGCCGAGATGCGCCAGCGCCTGTCAGCCCGCGGCGTGGACGGCCTCGTGGCCGACCGCCTGATCCAGGGCAACCGGCAAGAAGCCGACTGGCGCAGCCGCTACGACGCCTACGCCCGCGAACGCGATCGCATCAACGCCTTTACCGGCCTGTCGGAAGCCGACCGCGCAGCGCAAATCGCGCAACTCCGGCAGCAGACCTTCACCGCCTCGAATGAGCTGTTGCGCGCACAGGCGCTCGACGGTCTGGCCCAGCGCAAATAGCGTCCGGGGGCGTAAACCGCCCGGCACTGTAAAATCGCGGGATTGCCGAATCACGCACTCCCATGAGCCAAGACAACGCCAACGCCAACGGGTCGACCGCCGCCGCCCCCACGTCCAATTTCCTGCGCCAGATCATTGATGGCGATCTCGCGCAAGGCACCTATGCCGATCGCAAGGACGCCACCGGCCAGCCGATCCCGCCGGTGGTCACCCGCTTCCCGCCGGAGCCCAATGGCTACCTGCACATTGGTCACGCCAAGAGCATCTGGGTGAACTTCGGCATGGCCCGCGATTACAACGGCCGCTGCCACCTGCGTTTTGACGACACCAACCCCGTCAAGGAAGACACCGAATACGTCGATTCCATCATCGACGCCGTGCACTGGCTCGGCTATTCGTGGAACGACGCCGGCGGCGAGCACCTCTACTACGCCAGCGACTACTTCGAGCAGCTTTACGGTTTTGCTGAAGTGCTGATCCAGCGCGGCGCAGCCTACGTCGACAGCCAAAGCGCCGAGCAGATTGCCGCCAGCCGGGGCGATTTCACCAAGCCGGGCACGCCGTCGCCGTTCCGTGACCGCTCGGTCGACGAGAACCTCACGCTGTTCCGCGACATGCGCGCCGGCAAGTACAAGGACGGCGAACACGTCCTGCGCGCCAAGATCGACATGGCCGCACCGAACATCGTGATGCGCGACCCGGTGCTGTACCGTATCCGCCATGCGCATCACCACCGCACCGGCGACGCATGGTGCATCTACCCGATGTACGACTTCACGCATTGCATTTCCGATGCGCTGGAGAACATCACGCATTCGCTGTGCACGCTGGAATTCGAAAACAACCGCCCGCTGTACGACTGGGTGCTCGACCACCTGCGCGACGCCGGCGTGCTGCCCGCACCGTTGCCGCATCAATACGAATTCGCGCGACTGCACCTGACGTACGCCATCACCAGCAAGCGCAAGCTGCTGCAACTGGTGACGGAAAAGCGCGTCGATGGCTGGGACGATCCGCGCATGCCGACGCTCGTTGGCATCCGCCGCCGCGGCTATACGCCCGAATCGATCCAGCTCTTCTGCGAACGCGTGGGCGTGTCGAAAGCCGATAGCTGGATCGACATGAGCATCCTGGAAGGCGCCGTGCGCGACGACCTCGATGCGCGTGCGCCGCGCTCGGTGGCCGTGCTGGACCCGGTCAAGCTGGTGCTCGACAACGTGCCGGCCGATTTCAACGAGCCGTGCTCCGCACCCGTGCACCCCAAGCAGCCTGAACTCGGCCGCCGCGAATTTCCCCTCACACGTGAACTGTGGATCGAGCGTGAGGACTTTACCGAGACGCCGCCCAAGGGCTACTTCCGCCTGTTCCCGGGCAACAAGGTGCGCCTGCGCTACGGCTATGTGATCGAATGCACCGGCTGCGACAAGGATGCCGACGGCAACATCACCGCCGTGCACGCCAACATCATTCCGGATACGAAGAGTGGCACGCCGGGTGCTGACAGCGTCAAGGTGAAGGGCAACATCCACTGGGTGAGCGCCGCACATGCGCTGGAAGCTGAAGTGCGCCTGTACGACCGCCTGTTCAGCGACCCGCAGCCGGATTCGGGCGACAAGAACTTCCTGGATGCGCTCAACCCCGACTCCAAGAAGACTGTCACGGCCTATCTGGAGCCCACGCTGGCAACGGCCAAGGCGGAAGACCGCTTCCAGTTCGAGCGCCACGGCTACTTCGTGGCAGACCGCGTCGATTCGCAACCGGGCAAACCCGTGTTCAACCGCGTGGTCGGCCTGAAAGACAGCTGGGGCAAGTAAGCACAGGCCCATGCGCGCCATGGGCCTCTGATAACGGAGGCATCATGCGTGCATGGATTCTATTGCTGGCGGGGTTGTTCACCACTCCCGCCTTTGCCACATCATTTGCGCCGGATCTGGCGCACACATCGGTCTACTTCGGCGCAGCGCATTTCGATCGCAGCACGATGCGCGGCCGCTTCGACAAGATCGACGGCGCCATCAATTTCGATGAAGCCACCAACCAGGGCGGCTTCGATTTCACCGTCGACGCTGCATCCGTCAACACGCGCCTGCGGGTGCTGGACGGTGTGCTGAAATCGGAGCAGTTTCTCGACGCTGCGCAATTTCCGATCATCCGCCTGCGCAGCGACCGCTTTGTCGTGGAAGGCGGCAAACTGGTCGCCATCGAGGCCAAGCTGACACTGCACGGCGTGACGCAGCCTGTGAGGCTGGAAGTGCGCCGCTTCAGTTGTGGCGACGAGAAGATGCCCGGCAGCACGCGCCACGTTTGCGGCGGCGATTTCCATCTTGCCATCACCCGCAGCGCGTTCGGCATGACACGTTTCCTGCCCGATGTCGGTGACCGCGTGGACCTCGACATCAGCGTGGAAGCCACGCCTCAATAAACCTCGCAACAACCGCTGTAATCCATTCATGCCCAATATCGATTTCGCCCTGACCACCGAATACATCGAGCTGCACAAGCTGCTCAAACTGACTGGCGTGGTGGACAGCGGCGGTGCCGGCAAGGCGGTTGTCGCCGACGGAGCGGTCACGGTCGACGGCCAGCCGGAACTGCGCAAGACTGCCAAGATTCGCGCAGGCCAGGTGGTCATGCTCGGGGATGTGCGCATTGCCGTGCAGGGTGTCGACTAGCGCCTCAGGTGTTTGAAAACGCACCTTGTGCTAGGGTGCGTCACCTTCACACCCATCCACATCCAGGAGACTGACCATGCCGATCGCCCTCTGGTGCGTTCTGGTGGCAGCGGTGCTGCCGATCGTGTCTGTCGGCATCGCCAAGGCCAAAGGCCCGCGGTACGACAACCGCAACCCACGCGGGTGGCTCGCACAGCAGACCGGCGTAGCGGCCCGTGCCGCAGCCGCACAGCAGAATCACTTTGAAGCGTTTCCGTTCTTTGCGGTGGCTGTGCTGGTGGCCATCCTGGGCGGCGGCGTGATCGACCGCATCAACCTGCTGGCCATCGCATTCATCGTGGCGCGCGTGCTGTACACGGTGTGCTATCTCGCCGACTGGGCACCACTGCGTTCGCTGACGTGGTTTGCAGGCTTTGCCCTGTGCGTTGCGCTGTTCGTCCAACCGGCCTTCGCGCACTGAGCTTCCGCTCTGCCAACAAAAACGGCGCCCAGGTGGCGCCGTTTTTGTTGGGCAATGCGGATTACGTCGATGCATCCGGCGGCACGGACGGCGCGCGGAACAACCGCCACGCCATGCCGCCCAGCACGGCCACCGCTGCCAACAGCGCGCCCCACAGGATCCACTGGCGCTTGCGGCCGCCGGGCGGCTCTGCTGTGAGCGCATCGGCAGGCGAATCGCTCATCGCGCCAAGTTGTGCCTGCGCAATGGCGGGCGATGCACCCGCGAGCAAATCCGCGCGTGCGACCGGATTGCCGCGCGCCACTTCCGCCACCGCAAGCATGAACGGCACATTGCCGCGCGCCGCATACGTGACCGTGGCCGGACGCCAGCCGATCGCCAACTGCGGCGCGCCGGCACCCAGGCCACCGCTGCGCGTGTCGACCTGCAGACGCCAGTAGCGCTCGCCCGTGGCGGGCACGGTGATGGCCGCGTTCTCCTGCTCGCCCTTCCCCTCAGCCCCAGCCAGCCGGAACAGGCGCGCGGACGTCACCGGTCGCCACGACGCCTGGGCGTCGGCACGCGCATACAGCGTCGCCTGCGCGACGGTGTTGGCCTGCGGCAGATGAATCTTCACGCGTTCGACCGGGAACACGCCGCCGGTATCGAAGTAGTAATCGCCGGCGGCGGGCGTTTGCACCGGCGCCAGACCCGAGCGCCACTGGGTGGCGTTATCCGCAAGCGCAACCGGAGCCCCGGCGGCCAACTCTGCACGCACGGCATCCGGCACAGGCGGTTTGCCCTGCCACGTCAGGCGCAAGTATTTCGCCCGCAGCCCCGTGAACTCGATGCGATCCTGCACCAGCGTGCTGCCCTGGTTGGACAGGCGGAACAGCGTGGCCTGGGCGACTGGGCTCCAATGCTGCAAGTCATCGCTTGCCTGCACGCTCACACCGCTCTGGAATTCGGCGGCCGGTAGCGCAATGATCAGCGCCGTCACCGTGTCACGAAGCTGGCTGAGGTCGACCACCCACGCACGGACAGACGCCTGCGATAGCTGCACGCCCGTTGCACGCAGCACGCCATCGGTACCGAGCACGACACCCGCGGCGCCCGGCTTCTGCGCATCGTCGATGGGCGTGGCGAACCAGTGCACGTCGTGCAGCGTGCGTGCCTGCGGCGGCGGATCGCGCGGGATGTCGATGGTGAACGGCACGGGCTCGCCGTCGCCATTGAGGATGCGCAGATCGGCCAGGCTGGCCTCGTGCGCATGGGCGTAGACGTCTTCGGTGAGCGTGACGGCGTAGTAAGGCGCGCCGGGCGTGCCGGTCAGCGCAAAGCGTTCGGCCCACGCCGGCGCAGACAACAGCGATGCCGCAGCCATCGCAAGAACAACCTTCTTCACAGAACCTCCCCGGTTTCAGCATCAGCGCTGGTTTTGGGCTTCGGCGGCAACGGCGACCAATAGCCGATCAGCAACAGCAGCACGCCAATACCGATGAATGACACGATGCGCTCCACACCCGTGACACGTGACAGGTCGAACAGGAACAGCTTGACCACCGTCACGCCCAGCAGCGCCCCGCCGGTGAACCACAGCGCGCGGCTGGCGCGCCGGGTGGCAAACACCATCACCGCCAACGCCAGCACGGTCCAGAACATCGACAGCGACGCCTGCACCAGCATCGAGTCACCCAGATCGTCCAGCGTGTACGGCACGTCGGCCCAATGATGCAGCGTGCGCAGCAGCACCGCGTTGGCCCAGATGAACAGCGTCGCACCGATGGCGTAGCCGATCACCATCGGCTCGGGCACCAGCTTCTGCAGCGCCACACGGCGCATCCACAGCGCGATAGCGAGGAATACCAGCAGTTGCGCCACGTCCAGCGGATTGAGAATCGGCAGGTAGAACAGCGGCGCGGCATTGCCGTCGCTGGCGGCGCTCGCCAGGCTCCACAACCACAGCAGGGCAGCCAGCGGTGCAGCGCCCCACAGCAGATAGGCGCGCTCAAAGCGGGCGACGGGCCAGCGGATGCGCCAGCCTGCGCCAGCCAGCAGGGCAAGCAACGCGCCGTAGGCATAGGCCCAGGCGGCGAAGCTCCAGGTGCCCTCGGGCACGTAGGCATCCAGGCGCCAGTAGCCTTCCGTCGCCAGTACGCCGCAGATCATCCAGAACAGCACGGTATGCAGCGGCGCGAGGATGGTGTCCTTCACGTCGCGTTCCTGGCGGCGCAGCAGCACGAAGGCCAGCACCACGGCCGCAATCCACACCAGCCCGCCCCAGCCGGCCAGCGGTGACGGTGCCCAGTGCTCGATCGCAGCCAGAGAAGTCAACGCAAGCACCGGCGACAACGCCAGCGCAGGCCATTCGGCCAGTGCCCAATCGAGCTTGCGGCGCAGGCCGTGCGCAGCCCACGCCGTCAGCAGGGCGAAGGCGGCGTACAGCGGAATATCCGGGCGGCCGACGGTCTTGCTGGCGATGCGCCAGGCCCAGCGGTCGATCTCGTTGCTGCCGCTGCCAAGCCACCACAGCAAGCCCCACACCGACGCAACAATGCCGAGCACCGGCGCGGCCTTCAGCCACGACCGCGCCTCCGCCTTGCCATGCAGGCGCCAGCCGCTGAACACGCCCGCCAGCGCAATCAATACGCCGCCGATATAGCGGCTATTGAGCACGGCCCAGCCGTGCTGCGGCGCCCAATCGAACACAGCATCCACGGCGAATGCGGCGCCCGCTGCCAACTGCAGGAGCAAGCCGGCCGCCAGCGCCAACCGACGCTGCTGGCGCACGCCCAGCCACACCACGGCGGCGCCTTCCAGTGCCCACACCGCACTGGTGGTGCGCCCATCGAACGCAAGCGGAATCGCCAGCGTGATGAAGATCACGCCCAGCGCGAACATCGCCTCGTACAGCAGACCAAGGCTGGCACGCCGGGGCGCCAGCCAGCCCGCAATCGCCAGATAGAACGCGGCCAGCGCGGTGGCGCTCCACGCCATCGCAAACGGAATGTGGTGAACCAGCCCCGCCTGCAAACCCATCGCCACCAGCGGCGTGCCGAACACCAGCGTGCCATCAACGTAGTTGGTGAGGCTGATATGGCGACGCAGCGCGGTCAGCAGCGCAATGCCCACATACATCAGGAAGAAGAGGATCAGGAACGGCTCGGTGCTCGCCAGCAACGACGGTTGGTAACGCAACACGCCCCACGCCGTGGCAATCCCGAACGTAAAGAAGAAGCCCAGCAGATTCAGCGCCCGCCACGCCCGGAACCACGCAATGGCGAAGATGCCCGCATTGAGCAGCGCGTAATAGCTGAACAGCGCCACGTGGCTGCCTTGGCCCGTCGAGATCAGAATCGGCGCCAGGAAGCCGCCTGCGCTGCCTGTAAAGGCCAGCGCCGGCGCGTTCTGCTTGACGGCCAGTCCGGCGGCCAACGCGCAGATCAGCACAAGCAGCGGAAACGCCATCCCCGGGCTGAGCAGCGGCACCACACGCGTCGCGGCAAAGACCGTGAGGTACAGCACCCCGACCCCGCCGCCCTGAAGCACCAGCGCATAGCCCGGACGCTTCTCGCGCAGGCGCCAGCCGAAGCCCAGCAGCACGATCGCCCCGACCGCCACACCCGCCAGCCGGAACTCAACCGGCAGCAGGCTGTTGTCCGCCGCGTACTTGAGCAGGAATGCCACCCCGAAGAACAGGATCAGGATGCCGACCCGCACCACGCTGTTGCCGCCCAGCAGCCAGTCGCGGGCAGCGCCGACGGCGCGCTCCACCCAATCGGGCTCGTGCGGCGCCAGGACCGGCACGGCCTGGGGAACAGGCTCAGGGATTGGCTGTGGAACCGCCATCTGCGGCGCAGGCGCCTCCGCTGACGGCAACGCTTCGGCCACGGTCGGCGGCAGCACAACGGCAGGAGGCTCAGCCGCGGTAGGCACTGCAAACGTTCCACCTTTGATTTCAGCCATCTGCCGGCGCAGCAGCGTTACCTCGTGCTCAAGCTGCGCCACCCGCTCCTGCAGCGTGGCCGGCTGTGGCGACAAGGCAGCCTGCGCGGGCGCATGGCCCTGCGCAGCGCCGGTTGCGTCCGGCGCGTCGGGCGGATTTGCCCACTGCGCGCTGGCCCGCTTGTCCATGTACAAAATCAGCGATGCCAGTCCCAGACCGATCAACGCCCCAAAGAACGCCCCGACGACGCCCCCCGACAGGCCTCCGAGCAACAGACCCACGATTCCGAATATCCAACGCATCGTTCTGATTGTCCTGGTTTGGATAGGAAAAACGTGCGCCGACTAGCGCACGCACCGCTCGTATACCGCAAACAGCCGCCGTTGGGAATGCGGCCCGCCAATGCCGTCAGGTTCATCGGCCCGTGCGACAATGCGCGCTTTGCCAAAAACGGCCCATCCACCGACCACCCGCATGGCCCTGAAATCCACGATCTACAAGGTCGATCTGCAGATCGCCGACATGGATCGCCACTACTACGCCAACCACGCGTTGACCGTTGCCCGCCACCCGAGCGAGAACGACGAACGCATGATGGTGCGCGTGCTCGCCTTCGCCCGCCACGCCAGCGAAACACTTGCCTTCACGCGTGGACTGTCCGAGCCTGACGAACCCGAGCTCTGGCAGCGTGACCTGACCGACGCCATCGAACTGTGGATCGACCTCGGCAACCCCGACGACACCCGCATCCGCAAGGCCAGCAACCGCGCCGAGCAAGTCGCCGTCTATACATATAGCGGCAACGCGAGCCGCGTGTGGTGGCAACAAATCGAGACCAAGATCACGCGCTTTGCCAACGTCTCGGTGTACGAAGTTGCAGCGGACACCGTGGCTGCGCTGGCCGCCATGGTGGAACGCACCATGCGTCTGCAGGTCACCATCCAGGACGGCGATATCTGGATCGCCAACGACGCGGACAACGTCCACGTCCAGCTTGAAACGCTCAAGGCCGCGGACGCTGCCTGAGCCCTTTGCCCTCATCACCCACGCCACTCCACGAGGCTCATCATGACCATCGAAACCACCGCAAGCGGCCTGCAATACGAGGATGTCGTCGTCGGCGACGGCGCTGAAGCCACGGCCGGCAAATACGTCACCGTGCACTACACCGGCTGGCTCTACGAAAACGGCCAGGCCGGCAAGAAGTTCGATTCCAGCAAGGACCGTAACGACCCCTTCGCCTTCCACCTGGGCGGCGGCATGGTCATCAAGGGCTGGGACGAAGGCGTGCAAGGCATGAAGGTCGGCGGCACGCGCAAGCTGATCATCCCGGCGGCCCTGGGCTACGGCGCACGCGGCGCGGGCGGCGTGATCCCCCCGAACGCAACGTTGCTTTTCGAGGTCGATCTGCTGGAAGTCTGATCCTGCGCTAGAATCCGCCCCGGCTTGCGATGCGTCACACGGCGCATCTCAAGCCGCCTCCCTCGGCGGGGTGGCAGAGTGGTCAATGCTGCGGCTTGCAAAGCCGTATAAGACGGTTCAATTCCGTTCCCCCGCCTCCAGTTTTCCGGCAGCGCATGCTCCACCGTTGCGGCCGCGCCATAGTCACACGTCCCGCGAGCCTCGCAACGCCCCGTTTCCGGGCCATCGGCCGTCCGTCCGCGTGACCACTCGTAACGATTGCTCTATGCTTGCGACATGGCCGTCACCCGAGAGGATCTCGAACAGAACCGGTTGCGCGCCGCCCTGGGTGATTCGCCCGTCGCGTCGTCGTTGCTGACCGAGACTGCGCTGGAAGCGTCGCTTGCATCGACGCTCGCGCGGTTGTCGGCTGCGCACGGCGAATGCCAGGACGCCTGGGTGTTCGGCTACGGCTCGCTCATCTGGAACCCGATGATCTTCCACACCGAGGCCGCCCGCGCCACGGTGCACGGCTATCACCGCGGCTTCTATCTTTATTCCCGCATCAACCGCGGTACCTGGGACAACCCCGGGCTCGTACTCGGCCTGGACCGTGGCGGCAGCTGCCGTGGCGTGGCCTTCCGCGTTCCGCGCGAGCATGCCGAGCATGAATTCCGGGTGCTCTGGCGCCGCGAAATGCTGACTGGCGCGTACCTCCCCCGCTGGCTGCCCACCGAAATCAATGGCCAACGCGTCCTGGCGCTGGCGTTTGTCATGAACCGCGCGCACGAGGCCTATGCCGGCCGCCTGCCCGACGAGCGCGTGGTCGGCTGCCTGCGCGAGGCGGTCGGGCTGTACGGCCCGGCACGCGAATACCTGCAGCGCACGCTGATCGGCCTGGCCAGCAATGGGCTGCACGATCCGTATCTGGACCGCCTGTGGTCGCGCCTGCAGGAGACCGACGCAGCAAACGCCCCCTCCGCAACAACCGACGCAACCGACGCAATGGACGTAACCGACACCGCGCCGCTGCCCGATCCCTACCTCAGCGCCTGAACCCGCCCGCCATGCTCATCGCTCCGCACCCCGCGATCAACCAGCTCATCGGCGTCATGCTGGGGATGGCACTGGCCGTGGGCGACATGGCGAACGCGTGGCAGGAGCAGCATCTGCCGATCGTGCATGTTGCAGCCAACGCCAGCGCCAAAGTGGCACCCGGCGCGGCACATACGCCCGACGCCCGGCCCGTCCGCCGCAGCGACCCGGCCACGCGTGACCGCGACCTGATCCTGGCCGCGCAGGCCGGAAACACGATGGCCATCCAGTCGTTGCTGGCCGAGGGCGCCAGCCTCAAGGCGCGTGATGCCGACGGTCGCACCGCGCTCATCGCCGCCGTCATGGCCCACATGGGTGCGGCGGCACGCTTGCTCATCCAGGCCGGCGCCGACGTCAACCTGCAGGACAACACGCAGAACAGCGCCTTCCTGCTCGCTGCCATCCAGGGCGATGCGGAAACGGTGCGCCTGGCCCTCTCGCACGGTGCCAACCTGCGCGCCACCAACGCTGACGGCGACACCGCGCTCATCCCGGCTGCACGCCGTGGCTACGTGGAAGTGGTCAGCGAACTCGTGAAGGCGGGCGTACCGCCCGATGCCACCAACAACCTGGGCCTGACCGCGCTGATCGAAGCCGTGGCCCTGGGCGATGGCAGCGACAAATACGAGAAGACGGTGCAACTCCTGCTCGACGGGGGCGCCGACCCGAACCTGGCCGACCGCGGGGGCGTCACGCCGATGCGGCATGCGCGTCAGCGGGGCTTCCACGGCATCGGCGCGCTCCTGTTCAAGGCGCGCGGACATTGAAAAAGGGGCCTCTGAGGCCCCTTTCTGTTTATGCCGCCGCCGGTTTCTCGGCCGCCTCATTCCTTGCGTTTTCCTGCTCCTGCAGCGTGCGCCACATCACCTTGCCCGTGCCGGACTTGGGCAGCGCATCCACAAACTCCACCACGCGCGGGTACTTGTAGGCGGCCATGTTGTCGCGCGCCCAGTTGATGATGTCGTCTTCAGTGGTCTTGCCCTTGGCGTGGGCCTTGAGCACCACCACCGCCTTGACCGACTCGCCGCGATACGCGTCGCGCGTGCCGATGATGCAGGCCTCCTGCACATCGGGGTGCTTGTACAGCAGGCTCTCCACCTCGGCCGGCCAGACCTTGAAGCCCGACGCGTTGATCATGCGTTTCAGACGATCGGTGAGGAAGAAGTAGCCGTCTTCGTCCATCCTGCCCAGGTCGCCGGTGCGGAAGAAGCGCTTGCCTTCGAACTCGATGAAGACTTCTGCGCTGGCCTGCGGCTTGCCCCAGTAACCCAGGAAGACCTGCGGGCCGCTGACGATGATTTCACCCACCTCGCCGATCGGCAGTTCTTGCAGCGTCTGCGGATCGACGATACGAGCGTCGGTGTTGAACACGGGAATGCCCAGGCACTGCTGCTTGGCGCGATCGGCCGGGTTGCTGTGCGTGGGCGCGATGGTTTCCGACAGGCCGTAGCCTTCCTGGTACGCGAGGTTGAAATCCTTCAGCAGGCGCTCGGCCACGGCTTGCGGCATCGCCGCGCCGCCGCCGCCGATGTAGGCCAGGCTCGACAGGTCGAACTCCGCCAGCTGCGGGCTCGCCAGGAAGTCGATCACCATGGTCGGGATGTTCGTCCAATGCGTGATCTTGTAGCGCGAGATCAGCCGCCCCGCCACCTCGCGGTCCCAGCGCGGCAGCATCACGACCGTGGAGCCCATGTAGATCGGCGCATTCATGCCGTACTGCATGCCGGTCACATGGAACAACGGGATGATCGACAGGCTCACGCCCTCCTTCGTCCCGTTCGACCACATCGAGCCACCGACGATGTTGTGCATCACCGTGCGGTGCGGGTGCATGCAACCCTTCGGGAAGCCCGTGGTGCCCGACGTGTAAGGCATCACCGCCAGGTCGTCCGGCCCGGCGGTGTGCGGGCCCGGCACGAGGCGCTGCGCGAGTGCGTCGTTCCATGCAACGGCGCCAGGCTGCGCCGGATGCTGCGCGGTGATCCACGCAGGCGGTGCGTCTTCGGGATACTCGTACTGGGCCGGCAGTGCATCGGCGTACGACGTGACCAGCAGGTGCCTGGTGCGTTGCGCTTCCGGCAGATCGGCGTTGGCGGTGGTCACGTTGACGGCCAGATCTGCACTGCAGATGACCGTGGCGGCGCCCGCATCGGTGATGTAATGCTTGAATTCTTCCGGCCGGTTCATCGGGTTGACCGGCACGACCACCGCGTCGGCGCGCAGGATGCCGTAATACGCGGCCATGAATTGCGGACAGTTCTGCATGTACAGCAACACGCGGTCGCCCTTCTGCACCCCCGCCGCCTGCTGCAACCACCCCGCCACGGCGACTGCATCGTCATGCAGCTCACGGAAGGTGGTGTGGCGACCGTAGAAGATGATCGCGTCTTTGTCCGGATAGCGTCGGGCAGACACTTCCAGGTTGTACCAAAGGCTCGTTTGCGGCGAGCTGATGTTGTGCGGCAAACGTCGGGGCCAGAACTGGAAGTGCGGTCGTGTCATGCCATGTCTCCGTAAATCTGTGTGTTGTTTTTACCGGATGGTATCCGAACGATCGTTCTATTTTCAACCGTTGTCCTGACATACGTTATTGCGGCGAACAAACGGCGGGCAGACTCCCTGTAAACGGTCCGCTCCACCCCCAAGTAAAATGCACGATACCTCTCGCCGGCGCGTGTGCCGGCGCCACCGCCCCTCAGGAGAATCCCGACGATGAGCGACATCACCTCGCAGAATTTCGCGCAAGAAGTGATCGAAACCTCTCGCCAGGTCCCGGTGCTGGTTGATTTCTGGGCGCCATGGTGCGGTCCGTGCCGCACATTGGGTCCGATGCTGGAAAAGCTGGAGGCCGAGTACGCCGGCAAATGGAAGCTCGCCAAGATCAACTCGGACGAAAACCCGGAGCTTTCCGCCCAGTTCCACGTGCGCAGCATCCCGTACGTGGTGGCGTTCGTGAATGGCAAGCCAGTCGACCAGTTCGTTGGCGTCTTGCCTGAAACGCAATTGCGCGCCTTCCTGGACCGGGTGATTCCGCAGCCTGCAGAAATCGCCTATCGCGAAGGGCTGGCCGCAAGCCAAGCCGGCGAAACCGCCCATGCGCGCGAAGCGTTCCAGAATGCGCTGGCATTCGACCCCGGCTTCGATGCTGCCCGCTTTGAACTGGTGAACCTGTTGCTGGATAGCGGCGACGCGCATGCCGCGCAGGGCGAATTCGCATTGCTCTCCCCCAAGGCGCCGCAGGACGAGCGCTATGCCCCGCTGGAAACACGGCTGAAGGCCACTGAACGGGCCGATACACTGCCCGATGCCGGCGCCCTGCGCACGGTCGTGGAAGCGGAGCCCGGCAATCTGCAGGCGCGGCTTGATCTGGCGCAGCAGTACATCGCCGGCCAGGATTACGAGGCGGCCCTGGAGCAATTGCTCGCCATCGTCGAGCGGGATCGCACATTCCGTGACGACGTCGCTCGCAAGACGATGGTCTCGGTATTTGACATGATGCGCGACGCGCCGCAGGCGGTTTCGCACTGGCGCCGGCAGCTTGCGTCCAAACTGAACTGAGGAGCCGCCATGCGACTGATCTACGTAGCCGATCCAATGTGTTCTTGGTGCTACGGCTTCGGCCCGCAGTTGGCTGACCTGCGCAAGCGGCTGGCCGACACCCTTGGCGCGCCGGTTCCAGTTACGCTCATCACCGGCGGCCTGCGCCCCGGCCAGCGGGAGCCGATGGCCGCAGACAAGCGCGAAGAAATCCTCCACCACTGGCATGCCGTGGCCGAACGCAGCGGCATGCCGTTCGACCAGTCGCCCGAAGTGGCCATGCGCCGCGACGACTTCGTCTACGACACCGAACCCGCCTGCCGCGCCGTCGTCATGGCGCGCGAGCACTGGGCCGAGGACGACGAACGCGTGCTTACCGTCTTCCATGCCATCCAACACGCCTTCTACGCCCAAGGCCGCGACACCACACAAGCCGATGTGCTGCGCGACGTTGCGCTCACCAATGGCGTGGAGGCGGAACACTTCGATGCCGTATTCGACACGGACGCGCTACGCGACGAAACGCGCGAAGACTTCCGCCTGTCGCGCCGCTGGGGCATCACCGGGTTTCCCAGCCTGCTGGCCGAGCAAGGCGGCACGCTGTACCAGATCGGGCGTGGCTATGCGCCATCGGCGGCGCTGTACACACGGGCGGTAGAAGTGCTGCAGCAGCATCCCGCACCGGACGCCGGCTAACACGTTTGCCCGACGTCAAACTGTGGCGAGGTGGCCGTCGCTTAAGCTGACCGCCTCGCCCATCCAATTCTTCCGCCTGCCATGCCCGTGATCGAATGGTCGGAGGCGCTCCAGCTCGGAGATGCCGCCACCGACGCCAACCACGCCGAATTCTGCGCCCTGCTCAATGCCATTGCCGATGCTTCGGACGCCGAGTTCATTCCCGCGCTCGACGCTTTCATCGACCATACCGAGCACCATTTCGGTGAAGAGAACGCGTGGATGGACGCCGCGGACTTCCCCCCGCGCCACTGCCACCGCGGTGAACACGACAACGTGCTGGCGCTGTGCCGCGAAGTGCGCAAGCGCGCCGCTGCGGGCGAGATGGATTTGGGCCGACGCCTTGTGGCGGAATTGCCCGCCTGGTTTGCCCAGCATGTCGACGTGATGGACCGCATGATGACGACGTACCTGGCGCAAGTGGGCAACACCGTGCGCAATATCGAGCACGTCGACTGAACGCGGGTTGTCGACCGGCGGTCTGCTGCCTAGAGTCAAAGTGGCCCTGCCCGCTGGCCTTCGTTGCGCGGGCGTCCACTCCACCCTGGGAGCGCCCATGAAGATCGTCAACGATGCTTCGTTTCAATCCGATGTGATCGACGCCTCGCAACGCAACCCGGTGGTGGTGTGCTTTGCCGCGGAGTGGAGCCACCCGAGCCAATCGGCCGTGGCCAGCCTCGAACAGATGGAATCAAGCTACGCCGGACGCGCCACATTCGTCACCATGGATTTCGACGAAAACCAGCACACCGCCGATCGATACGGCGTGTCGGTCATGCCTGGTTTTGTGGTCTTTGCCAATAGCCAGCCGCGAGACGGATGGTCGGGCGTGTATGCCGACATCATCCGCGAGAAGCTCGATCAGGTCATCCCGCGCTAAGGCAGCAGGCCGTCATACGCCGGCGATCGCGCGCAGCGCCGTTGACGCGGCCACCATCCCGAACACCGCTGTCACGCATACGGACGAGCCAAAGCCCGCGCACGCAAGGCCCTGCGGCCCCTGCTGCGCAGGCTGCGGAGCGGGCGGCGCATTGACCACGGCAATATCCCCAGCCGCTGCAAGATCGTCGATGCCGGCGTGGCTCGACTCGACCGGCAACTCCACCGCGCACACCTGCTGTTCAGGTTCTGGGTAGCGCAGCGGCTCATCCGAGAAGACTGCGTCGATACCAAAGCGCGACTTCGGGTTCTTCGAAAAGCCGTGCTGGCGACGCAGATTGCCGCGCACCTTGGCCAGCAGCGGGTCTTGAATCGTGCGAGAGAGGTCCGTCACGCGAATGCGTGTCGGGTCCAGTTGCCCACCCGCGGCGCCGCACGTCACGACGCGTTTGCCGGTACGTTTGCAGAACGCGATGATGGCCGTCTTCACCTTCACCGCATCGATGGCGTCGATCACGTAATCGAACGGATGGCCGAGCAATGCCTCGACGTTCTCGACCGTCACGAAATCATCAATGCGGCTGATCTCGGCGCGCGGATTGATCTGCAGGATGCGCTCGGCCATGGCGTCGACCTTGGCCATGCCATACGCATCGCCCAGCGCGTGAATCTGCCGGTTGGTGTTCGACACAGCGATGTGATCGAGGTCGATCAGGGTGAACTTGCCAACACCGCAGCGCGCCACCGCCTCGGCCACCCACGAACCCACGCCGCCGATGCCGATCACGCACACGTGCGCCGCCGCAAAACGCTCAAGCGCCTGTGGCCCGTACAGCCGGGCAACACCGCCAAACCGGCGCGCGTATTCATCATCGAGGATAGGCGGGTGCGCTGGCGCGCTGATTGCTACTTGGCTCATGACACAATGGAATCGTGGTTGCGCCGAACTATATATCAACGTGCGCGGTCGCATTTTGGTGCCAATACCAACAAGAAGACGATGCGTACATCCGGCAAACTCGCCCTCGGACTGGTCATCACACCCGTCGTCATCGTGGCAGCGGCGGTCATCTTTGTGCTGACGTTCGACTGGAACCGCGCCAAGCCGTATCTGAATGATCGCGTCTCGCAAGCCATCGGGCGCCCCTTCGCCATCAACGGCGACCTGATGCTCACGTGGAAGAAGCCCCAAGGCGAATCCGGCTGGCGCGCGTACGTACCCTGGCCGCGATTGATTGCCAACGACATCACCGTCGGCAATCCGGACTGGGCGAAGCAGCCGCACGTGGCCACCATCCATCAGCTCACGTTTGTGCTGGAGGCCCTGCCGCTGCTGGCACACCGCATCGTCATCCCGAGCGTGACGCTGGACACGCCCGCCATTGCGCTGGAGCGCGACAAGCAGAACCGCAACAACTGGACCTTCGATCTGGCGGGCAGCGAGGGCGACAACAAGAAGCCGTCGGACTGGAAACTGGACCTGCGCGAGATCGCCTTCAGCAAAGGCTCGCTGGCCCTTGACGATGACATCAAGCGCATTCACCTGACAGCGACGATCGACACCGTCGACAACCAGACGCTATACACCGCCGCCAACGGCACAGCCATCCAGAATGCGGACCAGCCCGCCACGGTGCCGACGGCGTCCGGCGCGGCAGCATCCGATAGCGCCGCACAGACGCCGACGGTGCCGGATCCGCAGCAGCCTTACGGCATCGCGTGGACGGTCAAGGGCACCTACAACAACGCCACCATCAAGGGCAGCGGCAAGGCCGGCGGCGTGCTGCGCCTGCAGGATGCACAACGGCCCTACCCGCTGCAGGCCGACGTTACGGTAGGCAAGACACGCATTGACCTGGCAGGCACGCTGACCAACCCCGCGAGCCTGACGGCCATCGACTTACGCCTGCACCTATCGGGCGCAAGCATGGCGCAGTTGTATCCGCTGACCGGCGTGGTGCTGCCGGATACGCCGCCGTTCGACACCCGCGGCCGGCTGATCGGCGAACTTCGCAGGCAAGGCTCGACGTGGCGCTACGAAAAATTCACGGGACGCGTGGGTGGTTCAGATTTGGGCGGCACGCTCACCTTTGCGATGCGCCAACCGCGTCCGCAATTGACGGGCGAACTGGTCTCACATCAATTGCTGTTTGCCGACCTCGCGCCAATCATCGGCGCCGACTCCAACGCCAGCAAGGCCAAGCGGGCCGACCCGAGCGCCGACCCAGGCGACAGCAAAACCGTACGCCAGCCCCCCGACAAGGTACTGCCGGTCGAACCCTTCCGTACCGATCGCTGGAACGCCATTGATGCCGACGTGAAGTTCACCGGTGAGCGCATCGTCCACACCGCAGATCTGCCGATCAATCACCTCGTCACGCACGTCAAGCTGCAGGACGCGGTGCTGACGCTCGACCCGCTCAACTTCGGCATTGCGGGCGGCACGCTTTCCTCCAACATCCAGCTCGACGGACACGCGACGCCCATGCAGGCGCGCGCGGCGCTGGCGGCACGGCACTTCAAGATCAAGCAGCTGTTCCCGAAGATCGAATCGGTGCGCGCCAGCGTGGGCGAGATCAACGGCGATGCGCGTCTCTCGGCCACGGGCAATTCGGTGGCGGCTCTGCTCGGTTCATCGAACGGCGAGGTGAAGCTCTTGGTCGAGCAAGGCACGATCAGCAAGTTCATTCTTGAAGCCATGGGGCTGAACGTCGGCAACGTGATCCTGACCAAGCTTTTCGGCGACAAGCAGGTCACCATCAACTGCGCGGCCGGCGACTTTGCCGTGAGCAATGGCCTGGCGCAGGCGCGCACGTTCGTGGTGGATACGCAGGATGCTGTCATCGACGTGACCGGCGCGACGAGCTTCAAGCAGGAGGCCCTGGACTTCACCATTCACCCGGATTCGAAGGGGCTGCGCGTGTTTTCGCTGCGTACGCCGTTGTATGTGAAGGGCACATACAAGCATCCGGATGTGTCGATCAACCCGGCCGTCGTAGCACTGCGGGCAGGCGGCGCAGTGGCCCTGGCGTTGACGGCGCCGGTGGCGGCGGTACTGCCGGTGCTTGAGCTCAAACCCGCACCGGAAAGCGCCTGCGGCAAGCTGCTCGCCGATGTGCGCCAGCGCCCGACCGCGCCACCGCCGGGCAAGACGTATCACAGCAAGAACCCTGGCCGCACGCCGGAGGGCGACTTGAAATCGACGCAGCCGGACTCGGGCAAGACTGCTACACCGAAGCGTCCCGCAGCACCCGCGTCGCGCGACCCACTCACGACCGGCGGCTGACCTGCCGCCGGCATCATCCCCGCTACTTTGCTGAGCGCCGCTTTGCGATGGCCTCGGCAGTCACCGCCGGTGTGGCCGGATCGCCAAACTGGCGCGTGACGTAGTTCGTCAGCGCGGCGAGCTGCTCGTTGGACAGGTCACGCCCAAACGCCGGCATGCCGATATGCCTGTCGCCCGCCTTGCGCTCAATGCCGAACAACATGACTTGCACGAGGTTGGTCGTGTCCCGCGTGCCGACCGTGGAGTTGTGCAGCAGCGGCGGGTAATAGCCATCGGGCGTGCCACGTCCATCGGCCTGGTGACACGTGGCGCAATTGCCCAGGTACAGGCGCGCGGCGTCGATCGTGGTTTCGATGGGCTTGCCGCGCAGCGCGGTCACATCGGTGGCAGGCTTGCCCCAATCCTGCCGTGCGCGCTCAAGGTTGTTGCTCACGGCAGGGACGGTGCGCAGATATTCGGCGATGGACTCGACGTCCTGCATCGTCATCCGCGAAAAACTGTGCTGCACCGCTTCGCCCATCGGCCCTGCGGCCTGCGCCACGCCAGGCACGCTGCCGGTGCGCAGGTATTGCACGAGCTGTTCAGGCTTCCACGCGCCGATGCCGCTCGTCGGGTCCGACGTGATGTTGAACGCCGTCCAGCCCGCGAGCGTCGAGCCCGCCAGATAGCCGCTGCCGCGCTCGTCCAGCGCTTTCTCCTGCATGGCGAAACCGCGCGGTGTATGGCACGTCCCGCAGTGCGCCAGGCCTTGCGTGAGGTACGCACCGCGATTCCACGTCGGCGACTTGTCGGCCTTCGGAACGTACGGTTCGCTCTTGAGGAAGATGAGGTTCCACAGCTTGAGCGGCCAGCGCATGTTCAACGGCCAGCGAATGGTGCTTTGTGGCGGATCGTTCTGCACCGCTGTCACGCCGTTGCGAAAGTACGCATAGAGATCGCGCATGTCCGCATCGTTGATCTTCGCGAACGACGGATACGGCATGGCCGGATACAGGTTGTTGCCGTCGTCGTCCACGCCCTTGCGTACGGCACGCTCGAATTCTTCGTACGTCCATTTGCCGATGCCGGTCTTTTCATCGGGCGTGATGTTGCTGCTGTAAATGGTGCCCAGCATCGGAATCTGCATCGGCAAGCCGCCGGCAAAGGGCTTGCCGCCGGGCGCCGTATGGCAGGCCGCGCAGTCCGCCGCAATGGCGAGGTATTCGCCGCGCTTGATCTGCGCAGTGTCAGCGGGCGTGTCCTTGGCCCAGGCATTGACCACCAGACCGGTCAGCAACAGCAGCGAGAAAGAAGCGATCGTCTTCATCTCACGCCTCCTTCTTCAGTTGGTCAGCAATGCGCAGTGCCAGTGCCGCGATGGTCAGCGTCACGTTGACGGTGCCCACGGTCGGCATGGTGGAGCTGCTGCTGATGAACAGGTTCGGGTGGTCGAACGTCCGGCAATCCTTGTCGACCACGGAGTCTTTCGGATCGGCGCCCATGATGGTTGCGCCGGTGATGTGGTTGTTGGGCGCGAAGTCGTCGTGGAACTCGACATTGGTGCCGCCCATCACCTGCGCCGCCGTGGCGTAAACCTCGCGCGTATGCACGGCGCTGCGTTTGACGTAGTCGTCAATGTGGTACGTGATCTCCGGACGCGGAATACCGATGGCATCGACCTCGGTCGCGCTGGGCACGATGCGGTTCTCCGGCAGCGGCAGGATCTCGTGGAAACTGTCGAACTGCACGTAGCGCGCGGCCTGGTCGCGGATGCGCGCATCCAGTTCAGCGGGCTTGATGAGCTTACCTTCCTTGAAGATGCGCTGCGTCTCCTGCTCAATGCGCGAGATGTTCGACAGGTGCAGTTTCTTGCCAGCCTGCGTGGCACGGAACGGCCCATCGCGAAAGCCGATCAGCGAGGTCATTTCCTGTGGCCCGCGCCCCGGCCATAGCTTGCGGTCGGCATAGAAACTCACGCCGGTGCCAGGGTGGTCCATCAGGTTGCGCCCCACCATGTCGGAGCTGTTGCCCACACCCTTCGGAAAATCCTGGCTGGTGGACATCAGCATCAGCTTGGGCGTTTCGATGCCGTTGGCGGCCAGCACGAACCACTTGCCTTCCACGCGGTGCTCGGCGCCTTTCGAGTCCTTGTAACGCGCGGCCACGATGCGCTTGTTGGCGCCGACTTCGAGCTTGAAGACCACGGCGTTCTCGATCAGCCGGGCGCCGGCCTGCTCGGCTTTCTCCACGTGCACGATGCCGTTGTACATCGCGCCGATCGGGCAGATCGGCATGCAGTTGTTGTTGCCGCAGCAGGTCGGGCGGCCGTCGTACGGGCGGCTGTTGCGCGCCACCGGCTCGGTCACCACGTGGAAGCTTGCGTCGTGCGCATTGAGCACATCCTTGATCGTGCGCTCATTGAACGAGAGCGGCAGCGGCGCCATGGGATACGGCTGGCTGCGCGGCGAGCCCAGATCTTCGTCGTTCGGGCCCCATACGCCCAGGGCCTCTTCGGCCAGGCCGTAATAGCGCTCAAGATCCTGATACTGGATCGGCCAGTCGCGCGCGATGCCGTACACACTGCGCAGCTTGAAGTCGTTCGGCAAGAAGCGCCACGTCGATGCGGCCCAGTGCCAAGTCGTGCCGCCCACCGCCCGGATGTACTGCGAGTTGAACTGGTGCTCGCCCTTGAGCACGAGGTAGTTGTTGGGCGGGCCATATTCCGGATGCGGTGCCCATGGCGTCGACGGATACGGCGCCATGAAATCCATCTTGTCGGCCTGATTGCGGAAGCGCTCGACGATCTCCCAGCGCGGCAGGCGCGGGCCGGCTTCGAGCATCAGCACCGACTTGCCCGCACGCGCCAGCTCGTACGCTACCAACGCTCCGGCCACGCCGGAGCCCACCACCACGATATCGGCTTGTTGGGTATCGGCCATCAGGCTTGCCTCTCGACAGGGGGTTCGGCCCAGAAGCCGGGCTGGTTGGGGCAGTATGTGCGGATGACCAGCGTGTCGGAGACCACGCTGTACATCAGTGCCTGCTCGTACGTGACGACATTGCCGTCGACCACACCCAGGTACCACGCTTCCAGAATCTGCAGCGCGGTCTTCTGCTGCGCATCGGAAAGCGAGCCCGCCGCCAACGCCTGCGCCAGCGGCCGCAATTGCGCGGCAAAATCGGCACTGGATTTGCCCAGCGCCGCCAGCAATCGCGTGCCAACGGCGCGGTCCAGTGCAGGCCGCGCCGTCAGCGCCTGTGACAACGCCATGAAGGCATCGAGCGATTCAGTCGGGGCTTGGGCGACCGCACGCAATACCTGCGAGCCCGCCAGCCCGGCCGCAGCCAACGCCAATGTGCCCTGCAGCCACTGACGTCGCGTCAGGCCGGCAGCGGTGTCAGGAAAATGGGAACGGGGGGCCATTTCGACATCCTGTTGAAATTTTTGTGGGGAAGATGGCAGGCGTCGCCAGCCTGACGCCCTTGACTAGCCAATATAGGCGGCGCATGACAGATCGCCAGCACCCCGCCCCAAGCGCAAACCGTGCCAGCCCTTGCGCGCAAGCAAAGGACATTGGGCGGCGTTTGTCTATACTCGGGCCGTTCGCATGCCGCATCCGCCACGCTCATGACCTCCATTGCCGATATCCGCACCGATTACGCCCGCGCTTCGCTCGACATCGCCGACGTCGACGCCAACCCCTTGCGCCAGTTCCGCCGCTGGTTCGACGAGGCCCTGAAGGCGGAGGTGGCTGAAGTCAACGCCATGACGCTCGCCACCGTAGATCCGCACGGCCAGCCCTCGGCCCGCATCGTGCTGCTCAAGAATCTGGACGAACGCGGCTTCACCTTCTTCACCAATTACGCCAGCCACAAGGGCGAGGAACTGGCCGAAAACCCGCGCGCTGCGCTGCTGTTCCACTGGATTGGGTTGGAGCGGCAAGTGCGCGTCCAAGGCATTGTCGAAAAAGTGAGCGACGCCGAGAGCGACGCCTATTACCATTCGCGCCCGCTGGGCTCGCGGTTGGGGGCGTGGGCGTCGGAGCAGAGCAGCGAAGTGCCCGACCGCACCACGCTGGAGGCTCGCGAAGCCGAATATCGCGCACGCTTTGGCGATGCTCCGCCGCGCCCGCCGCACTGGGGCGGCTACCGTCTGGTGCCGGAGCGGCTGGAATTCTGGCAAGGCCGCCCATCGCGCTTGCACGACCGGCTGGAGTACCGGAAACAGGCTGACGGCAGCTGGAAGATCGTCCGCCTCGCCCCGTAGCGGGGCGAGTGGAGACGCAACACGTTATTGCGCGTCGCGTCATGCCGGCACGGCGCTTGCTGCGGAGGATTGGCTCGGCACGCGCCCCCTAAGACCCGCACAGCACAATGGGAAAGTTTGTCGTAAGCTAATGTGATCCGTTCGGGCTGCAATCCGATGGCCGCCTCGAACACCTGCACATCAGGGAGGCGTCGACATGTTTTTCCAACAGGCGATTGACCGCAAACTCGAGCAGTGGATCCAGGACATCCGCGAGTCTGCCAACCTTCCCGTACGGCTGCGGTTATGGAACGGTGACCAATACGAACTGGGCCGCTTCGAGCAGCCCCGCGTCACGCTCACCGTGCGCGAAGCGAGCGCCCTGCCGCTGCTGCTTTCCCCGACCCTCAACAATCTCGGCGAAGCCTACGTCCAGGAGAAGATCGACCTGGACGGCAAGCTGGCCGACATCATCAACGTTGGCTACAGCCTCGCTTCAGCGGCGGCGGTCAGCAGCGGCAATGCGTTGGCCCGCGTGGTGCGCCACTTCGCCCATACGAAGGAGGGCGACAAGGAATCGATCCAGTACCACTACGACGTTTCCAACGATTTCTACAAGTTGTGGCTAGACCAGAACATGGTCTACTCCTGCGCCTACTTCGAAAACGGCGATGAAACGCTCGACGAGGCGCAGCTCAAGAAAATCGACCATATCCTTACCAAAATCCGCTTGCAGCCGGGGCAAACGCTGCTCGATATCGGCTGCGGCTGGGGTGCGCTGGTGCTGCGCGCCGCGCAGAAGTACGGCGCACGCTGCCTGGGCGTGACGCTGTCGCAAAACCAATACGAGCTCGCCACCGAACGCGTGCGCGCGGCCGGCTTGCAAGACCAGATCGAGATCCGCATCCAGGACTACCGCGACCTCACCGGCCAGTTCGATCGGATCACGAGCGTCGGCATGTTCGAGCACGTCGGTCGCAAGAACCTGCCCGTGTATTTCCGCCGCATACACGATCTGCTGGCCGACGACGGCATCGCCATGAACCACGGCATCACGTCTTCTGACACGGCCGGCGGAGAAAGCTCCATGGGCGGCGGCGATTTCATTGATCGCTACGTCTTTCCGCAAGGCGAGCTGCCGCACATCTCGCTGGCACTGAGCGCCGCGCAGGATGGCGGCCTGGAAGCGCTTGACGTTGAAAGCCTGCGCCGCCACTATGCGCGCACGCTCGAGCACTGGGCCGAGCGGTTCGAGACCAACGGCGAGACCATCCGCGCGATGGTGGGCGAAAAGAAATACCGCATCTGGCGCGTCTACCTGGCCGGCTGCGCACACGCCTTCGACGCCGACGAAATCTCGATCTTCCAAACCGTGCTGCAGAAGGGCGGCAAGTCGGCGACGACGATCCCGTGGTCGCGCCGCTATATCTACGCGTAACCATTTGACCGCCAGCTCCCCCATCGACGATCTGTTCGGCGCGCCACCCGCAGCCACCGATGGCGTGGCCGCCGAACCAGGCAAGTCCGCTCCGAAAACCAAACGTTCACCCACCCGCCAGGGCGTGCTGCCAGCTACGGTCGCACCCGAAGTGGCCGAGCTGGCGCAACGCCTGCCGCGCGGCCTGCGCATCGGCACTTCGTCGTGGTCGTATCCGGGGTGGGACGGGCTGGTGTATGGGGGCGAATATTCCGAATCCATGCTCGCGCGCAAAGGCTTGGCGGCTTATGCCCGCCACCCGCTGCTGCGCACGGTCAGCATTGATCGCGGTTTCTATTCACCGATTCCGCTCGCGGACTACGTTGCCTATGCGGCCAGCGTGCCGGAAGATTTCCGCTTTGCAGTCAAGGCAACTTCCGCCGTATGCGATGCGTGGATTCGGGAATCGGACGGGCGCGGCCGCATAGCCAATCCCGCCTTCCTGAATGCTGAATTTGCCATCCGCGATTTTGTCGAGCCTGCCACCCGCGGGCTTGGCATGCGGTGCGGGCCGCTGGTGTTTCAGCTCTCGCCGCTGGGCGCGCTGGCCGAAGATGCCGCCGGCTTTGTGGAACGGCTTGAGGCGTTCCTGACCGCCCTGCCGCCGCTCGATCCACAACTCAATCCCGATGCCGTCTACGCGGTGGAATTGCGCGACGCCACGCTGCTCACGCCACGCTTGATCAGGATGCTGCGCGCAGCAGGCGTGCGTTATTGCGTCGGCCTGCATGAGCGGATGCCGGCGGCGGACCGGCAAGCCGCCGCCGTTGCATTGCTGGATGAGGGCGCGGGCGGCCAGCTGGTGGTGCGCTGGAACCTGAACAGCCGCTATCGCTATGCACAAGCCGAAGCGGCGTACAAACCGTTCAACAAGCTCGTCGATGAAGACCCGTTCTCGCGCGAAACGTTGGCCGACATGGCAGTCGCCGCGCTGGCGGCCGGGCGCAAGGTGACGATCCTGGTCAGCAACAAGGCGGAAGGATCGTCCCCGTTGTCGTGCATCAAGCTGGCCGAGGCCATTGCCGCGCGCCTTCCCGCGGACGCAACGTAGCCTCGGCGCCCTCTCCTAGCCCTGCAGGCGGTGCGCGAACTGCTTGCGGAACTTCGCCACCTTGGGCGAGATCACGAACGCGCAGTAGCCTTGCGTCGGGTGATCGCGGAAGTAATTCTGGTGCTCATCTTCCGCGCGCCAGAAGGTCACCTTGCCGTCAGCGGCATCCACCAGTTCCGTCACGATGGGCGCTTCAAAGATGTCGCTGGCGCCGAGTTCGGCAACGGCCGTCCGCGCCGTCGCCAGTTGTCCGGCCGTTTGGGCAAAGATGGCTGAACGGTATTGCGGGCCGACATCGTTGCCCTGGCGGTCCACGGTGGTCGGGTCGTGAATGGCGAAGAAGATGTCGAGAATCTCGCGATATGGGATCACGGCCGGGTCGAATTTCACCGCTACGACTTCAGCGTGACCAGTGTTGCCGTTGCATACGGCACGGTAACTTGGGTGATCGACATGGCCGCCGGCGTAGCCGGACACCACACTGTGCACGCCTTGCACCTGCTGGAACACAGCCTCCAGACACCAGAAGCAGCCTCCGCCCAGGACGGCGGTTTCAAGGGCGCGTTGTTCAGTCATTCGAGTTCTCCTGCAATTGATTGAGCTGCCATTGGTCGGCCGAAGACCCTCATCCTGACACAGGCACCATCATGTGATCGAAGAACCACGCAAAGCCCTACCCCGACGCGGCCTATCGGACGTCCGTTACAATTGACTATTACTTTCGGTAGTTTTCATGGACCAACACGGAGCCATTCCCATGGATGCGCGCGCCCCGGAATCCTCAGCGCGCGAGGCGTCGTCACATCGACGCCCACATGGCCGCGCCACCCCGCCCGATTTTGGCGCCGCGCACTTCCGGCGTGCGCTCTCCCAGTTTGCTACTGGGGTGACGGTGGTCACCACGCGCTCGGAAGGTCGGCCAGGTACGCCGGCGTTTGTCGGCGTGACGGCCAGCTCGTTCAATTCGGTGTCGCTGGACCCGCCGCTGGTGCTGTGGAGCCTGGGCACGCAGGCCAACTCATTTCCGCTGTTCCACGCCGGCTCGCACTATGTCATCAATATCCTGGCGGCCGAGCAGTTGGACCTGTGCAAGCGCTTCGCCACGCTCAAGGGCGACCGCTTTGCCAATATCGACTACCGCCTGAGCCCGACCGGTCTGCCGATTCTCGCGCAATCGCTGGCGTGGTTCGAGTGCCATAACCGCAGCCGATATGACGAAGGCGACCACGTCATCTTCGTGGGTGAAGTCGAGCGCTGCGGCGTGATCGACGCGGATGGCGCGCCGCTGGTGTTCCATCGCGGCGCGTTTTCGTCGCTCACGCACATCGGCGACTGACGCCCCGCCCGCATCACGTGGAAGTCGCTGCCTTCTGCGGCGCCTCCGCTTCGATGCCCCAATCCCCGAATTCGTACCAGTCGTCGCCCAGCAGTTCAGCGGGGTGCTGCGTACGGCCCGAGCCGTTGCCGCAGCCAAGGGCGTCGGTGGAGCAATACTTGTCGCAGCCCCAGCAGATGCGCTCGGGATGCACAGGATGCAGCGGAAACTTCTTGGCCATGGCCCGCTCCGGTCGGCAACACAGGGCCACTATCCGCGCATGCTTGCAGTAGGGGATTGATTCTCGTCAGAAACTCCGGCGCTAGCGTCTACTTTGCATTCCCGCGCTTGCCCGCCGCCCCGCCCTCCAGCGGGCGCACGCCACGCGCTTCCATTAGCAGCGCCAAGCCGCCATCGCGGTCCTTGATGGTACGCAGGACGATATTCGAGCGGATGTCCATCACGCCGGGCGTCTTGTACAGCCGCTCGATGATGAACTCCGAGTAGTGCTGCAGGTTGGGCGCCTGCACGCGCAGGATGTAGTTGCAATCCCCGGTGATGATGTAAGCGGCCACGATCTCGGGCCAACTCTGCACGGCAGCCATGAAGGTCTCGTGCCAGCCCGTCACGTCCTGGCGCATCGACACCTGCACGATGGCTTCCAGTTCCAGCCCGAGTGCCGCGCGCCCCAGTTGCGCCCGATAGCCGGTGATGGCGCCGCCCTCTTCCAGCATCCGCACGCGTCGCAGGCAGGCCGACGGCGACAGCGCCACGCGCTCGGCCAGGTCCTGGTTACTGATGCGGCCGTCTTCCTGCAATACCTGCAGAATGCGCAGATCGGTGGTATCGAGTTGCATCTGTCGTCGTTATTTGCGTGATTTCTTTAATAAGTTGCATTTTATGCGAATACAGCGGAACAACACGCACGATTATGCAAACCCATTGCGCGTGGATTTCCCTATCATTTCGGCACGGATTCACCGATCTTCTTGCCCTGGAGCCGCCTTGGAACGCACTTTGTGGGACATCAGCCCCGCGCTTTCGCCCGCCACGCCCACCTGGCCCGGCGACACGCCGTTTTCGCAGGAAATTGCGTGGAAGTTGGAAGGCGACTGCCCGGTCAACGTCGGACGCATCACGCTCTCGCCGCACACGGGGGCGCATGCCGATGCACCGCTGCACTACCGCGCCGACGGCGCTGCCATCGGGCACGTGTCGCTGGACGCTTACCTTGGCACATGCCGCGTCATCCACTGCGTTGGCGTAGCGCGCGTCGAGCCGGAACACGTGCGTGAAGCGCTGACCGATACTCCGCCGCGCGTGCTGTTGCGCACGTACGCACACATGCCGCAGACCGCGTGGGACGACCACTTTGCCGCCGTCGCGCCCGAAACCATCGCGCTGCTGGCTGCCCACGGCGTCAAGCTCATCGGCGTCGACACCGCCTCGCTCGACCCGCAAACCTCCAAGACCATGGACGCGCACCATGCCGTCGGCAAGCACGGCCTCGCCATCCTGGAAGGACTGGTGCTCGACGACGTCCCTGCCGGCGATTACGAGCTGATCGCCCTGCCCCTCAAGTTCGCCACCCTCGATGCAAGCCCGGTGCGCGCCGTGCTGCGCAGCCTGCCCTGATCGATACATCGACAGAACACCAACCGCTTTTTTCGCCCCGCATTCACATGACCATCACCCGCAACTCCTGCCTCGAACGCGACGCGGCCGATCCGATCGGCTCGCTGCGCGACGCCTTTGCGCTGCCCGACGGCGTGATCTATCTGGACGGCAACTCGCTCGGTGCACGCCCGAAAGCTGCCCTTGCCCGCGCGCAGGAAGTCGTCGCCAGCGAATGGGGCGATGGCCTCATCCGCAGCTGGAACCAGGCCGGCTGGTTTGAACTGCCGCGCCGCCTGGGCAACAAACTGGCCCCGCTGATCGGTGCGCGCGAAGACGAAGTCGTCGTCACAGACACCACGTCGATCAACCTATTCAAGGTGCTGGCTGCGGCGATTCGCGTGCAGCGCGAAGACGCGCCCGACCGCAAGATCATCGTGTCGGAAACGCACAATTTCCCGACCGACCTGTACATCGCTGAAGGACTGGCCGACCTGCTGCGCGACGGCTACAAGCTGCGCCTGATCGACTCGCCGGAAGAACTGGAAGGGGCGCTCGGCGACGACGTCGCGGTCACCATGCTCACACACGTGAACTACAAGAGCGGGCACATGTACGACATGGCCGCCGTCTCGGCACTGGCGCACCAGCACGGCGCGCTGGCCATCTGGGATCTGGCGCATTCGGCTGGTGCCGTGCCCGTCGACCTGCACGCAGGCGGCGCGGATTACGCCATCGGCTGCACCTACAAATACCTGAACGGCGGCCCCGGTTCGCCCGCCTTCGTGTGGGTGGCACCGGCACTGCGCGAGCGCTTCTGGCAGCCGCTGTCGGGCTGGTGGGGCCATGCTCGGCCCTTTGCGATGGAGTCGCGCTATGACGCTGACGCCGGCATCGGTCGCTTCCTGTGCGGCACGCAGCCGATCACGTCGATGGCGATGGTGGAATGCGGGCTCGACATCTTCGCGCAGACGTCGATGGCCGCCCTGCGCGCCAAATCGCTTGCGCTGACCGACCTCTTCATCACGCTGGTGGAAACGCGCTGTGCAGGCTTTCCGCTCACGCTCGTCACGCCGCGCGACCACGCCATCCGCGGCAGCCACGTCAGCTACGAACACCCCAACGGCTATGCGGTGGTGCAGGCACTGATCGCGCGCGGCGTGATCGGCGACTACCGCGAGCCGCGCATCATGCGCTTCGGTTTCACGCCGCTGTACACAAGCTTTGCCGATGTGTGGGATGCGGTGGAAATTCTGCGCGATGTGCTGGAAACCAGCGCATGGCAATCGACCCAATTCAACGAACGTACGCTGGTGACCTGAGATGTCGAACCCGAACCAATCCGCAGCATCGGGCTGCCCCATGCATGCCGCCCAGGGCGAAGGCTGGCACGACGCCCAGCTCGATTTCTCGAAATCGATGAGCTACGGCGACTACCTCGCGCTCGACCAGATCCTGAACGCGCAGCACCCGCGCTCGCCCGATCACAACGAGATGCTGTTCATCGTCCAGCATCAGACGACCGAGCTGTGGATGAAGCTGATGCTGCACGAGCTGCGTGCCGCGCGCGATTGCGTGCGCAATGACAACCTGCCGCCTGCGTTCAAGATGCTGGCGCGCGTGTCGCGCATCATGGATCAGCTGGTGCAGGCGTGGAACGTGCTCGCCACGATGACGCCGCCGGAGTACTCCGCCATGCGTCCGCACCTGGGGCAATCATCGGGCTTCCAGTCGTATCAGTACCGCGAGATCGAGTTCATTCTCGGCAACAAGAACGCGGCGATGCTCAAGCCGCACGCGCATCGCACCGAGCATTACGAGCAGGTCAAGACTGCGTTGGAAACGCCGTCGCTGTACGACGAGGCGGTGCGTTACATGGCGCGTCACGGCTTTGCGTTCGATGCGGATTGCATCGAGCGTGACTGGTCGCGCCCGGTCACCTACAACGCTTCGGTGGAAGCAGCGTGGCTGGAGGTCTACCGGGACCCGACGCACCATTGGGAGCTGTACGAACTGGCCGAGAAGTTCGTCGATCTGGAAGACGCGTTCCGGCAATGGCGCTTCCGGCATGTGACCACGGTTGAGCGCGTGATTGGCTTCAAGCGTGGCACCGGTGGCACCGAGGGCGTCGGTTACCTGCGCAAGATGCTGGATGTGGTGTTGTTTCCGGAGCTTTGGAAGTTGCGCACGGACCTTTGACCTGCGCAGCTCAGGCTGGCTCGACCACTTGGCCGAGCCTTGCCGCAAACTCTCTCAGCGCAGGGGCCAGCTCGTCGCGAATGCGCTCTGCGTCGGCGGCCGTGTACGGCGCGCTGCAACTCACCACGTAAGGCTCGCGCTGGCTCGGCGCGAAAAACGCCACCGCACACGCGTGGATGGCTGGATGCCAGTCGCGCAGGGAAACGGCGTAACCATTGCGTATGGCGGCTTTCACTGCGTCATCTGCAGCGGCACCTTCTGCCGCCCACTGCGCTGGCTGTTGTGTGCGCAATGCTTCGTACAGGCGCTCACGCCGCGCTGCGGGCAACGAAGCCAGATAGGCTCGTCCCATCGAACTCGACAGCAGCGACAGCCGCGAGCCCACGCCCAGCCCCGACGACCCGCTCATCGAGGGGCTGTCGTGACGGATCGTCTCCAGGTACACCATGTCCAGCCGATCTCGCTTGCCCAGCGAAATCGATACACCAAAGCGCTGTGCAAACGCGCTCATGTGCGGGCGCGCGAGCTGGATCACGTCGCTCGATGCCAGATACGCAAACCCGAGCGCCAGGACACCGGCGTCCAGCCCGTACTTGCCGAGCGCATCGTCGTAACGCAGGTAGCCGAGCGACACCAGCGTTCCGGCCAACCGGCTGACGGTGGCTTTGGGAAAGCCCGTGCGCCGGACGAATTCCTGGTTGCCTAGCAGCGTGTCGCCAGGGCGGAATGCGCGCAGCAGTTCCAGCCCGCGCGCGAGCGCCGTGACGAAATTCGGATCGCTCGACTCGGCGGGCGCCGTGTCGAATTCGGGATCGGGGAGACGGGTCGTGCTCATGGCAAAAAAGCCCTGGAAATCGTCGGTGGTTGCGCTATGATAGCTCTAAATTTCGAAACTGTGTTCCGTATGTCGGAACAACGAAGACTCGGAGACGACCGCTGTGACTGCTCGCAATGCCTTCAATTGGGCCGACCCGCTGCTGCTCGACCAACAACTGACCGACGACGAGCGCATGGTGCGCGACGCCGCCGCGTCGTACTGCCAGGACAAGCTGATGCCGCGCGTGCTGGAGTCGTTCCGGCATGAGAAGACCGACGCGTCGATCTTTCGTGAGATGGGCGAGCTGGGCTTGCTGGGCCCGACGATTCCCGAGCAGTATGGCGGCCCCGGCCTGAACTACGTCAGCTACGGCCTGATTGCCCGTGAAGTCGAACGGGTGGACTCGGGCTATCGCTCGATGATGAGCGTGCAGTCGTCGCTGGTGATGGTGCCGATCTACGAATTCGGCAGCGAAGCGCAAAAGCAAAAGTACCTGCCCAAGCTGGCAACCGGCGAGTGGATCGGCTGCTTTGGCTTGACCGAGCCGAACCACGGCTCCGACCCGGCCTCGATGATCACGCGCGCCAAGAAGGTCGACGGCGGCTACTCGCTGTCGGGCGCCAAGATGTGGATCACCAATTCGCCCATCGCCGATGTGTTTGTCGTATGGGGCAAGCTGCCGAACGACAACGGCGAGGACGAAATCCGCGGCTTCATCCTGGAGAAAGGCTGGAAGGGTCTGACGGCACCTGCCATCCACGGCAAGGTCGGTCTACGTACGTCGATCACCGGTGAAATCGTGCTGGACGAAGTGTTCGTACCGGAAGAGAACCTGACGCCGGGCGTGCGCGGCCTCAAAGGCCCGTTCACGTGCCTGAACTCGGCGCGCTATGGCATTGCGTGGGGCGCGCTGGGCGCTGCAGAAGCTTGCTGGCACATCGCGCGCCAGTACGTGCTCGATCGCAAGCAGTTCGGTCGCCCGCTGGCCGCCAACCAACTGGTGCAGAAGAAGCTGGCTGACATGCAGACCGAAATCACGCTCGGCCTGCAAGGCTGCCTGCGCCTGGGCCGCATGAAGGACGAAGGCACGGCCGCCGTGGAAATCACGTCGATCATGAAGCGCAACTCGTGCGGCAAGTCGCTCGATATCGCCCGCGTGGCGCGCGACATGCTGGGCGGCAACGGCATCTCCGACGAGTTTGGCGTGATCCGCCACGTGGTGAATCTGGAAGTGGTGAACACGTACGAAGGCACGCACGATATCCACGCGCTGATCCTGGGCCGCGCACAAACCGGCATTCAGGCTTTCTTCTGATTGCGCTTTGTTTTTCCGGCGAGTTGGGGCACACTCGTGCACCACTCGCCACACCCGCTGCCGCACCTCTCGCCCGTCCTGGGCACCGTTGTTCTCCTCCCCTCGCGATATACCAATTTGCAAATGACCGGGATACGCCACGCCGCATGAATCGGCGGTAGCGCGCGTCTATGCTTCGGTTCAAGTGTCGGCGGATTGTTGGGCCGCACGCCCCTCACACCGATAGAACGAGCGCGCGGTCCACACGCAGATTGCAGCGCCACGCGACAAAACCAATCGCGAGACAACGGTCTGGAGAATGCCGGCGCGCGTACGCAGGCACCCGTACCGATATCAAAACCAGAACAGGGCACCCTACGCGGACGACCAAGATCGGCCGGCGCGGAGTCCTGCCAGGAGACAAACCCACCATGGCTGAACAGACCATTCCGTCGTCGACGGAACTTGGCGCCGCTGGCATCGCCGACGCGCGTGCCATTGATCGCTACTTCCAGATTTCTGCACGCGGCAGCACGCAAAAGCGCGAGGTCGTGGCCGGCATCACCACATTCATGGCAATGGTCTACGCCGTGTTTGTCGTGCCCGGCATGCTGGGCAAGGCCGGCTTTGATACCAGCGCAGTCTTTGTCGCGGTGTGCCTGACCACCGCCTTTGGTTCGCTGCTGATGGGCCTGTGGGCCAAGCTGCCGATCGCCATCGGCTGTGCAATTTCGCTGACCGCGTTCATGGCCTTCGGCCTGGTGCTTGGGCAAAAGCTGACGCCGGAAATCGCGCTGGGCGCGGTGTTTCTGATGGGTGTGGCCTTCACGGCCATCTCGGCCACGGGCGTGCGCTCCTGGATCCTGCGCAATCTGCCGTCGGGCGTGGCGCATGGCACGGGCATCGGCATCGGGCTGTTCCTGCTGCTGATCGCGTCCAACGACGTCGGCCTGGTAGTGAAGAACGCCGGCGAGGGCCTGCCCGTTGCACTGGGCCACGTCACCGCCTTCCCGGTCATGATGTCGGTGCTGGGTCTGGCCGCCATCTTCGGCATGGAGCGCCGCCGCGTGCCGGGTGGCATCCTGATCGTGATCATCGCCATCTCGATCCTGGGCCTGATCTTTGACCCGGCCGTGAAGTTCACTGGCGTGTTTGCCGTGCCTTCGCTCGCCGCCGCAGGTCATGCGTCGCTGATCGGTGCAATGGATATCCGCGGTGCACTCACGGCTGCCGTGCTGCCAAGCGTGCTGGCGCTCGTGATGACCGCTGTGTTCGATGCCACCGGCACGATCCGCGCCGTGGCCGGCCAAGCCGGTCTGCTCAACGACAAGGGCCACATCATCAACGGCGGCCGCGCCCTCACGGCCGATTCGATCAGCTCGATCTTCTCGGCGTTCTTCGGCGGTGCGCCGGCCGCGGCTTACATCGAGTCGACCGTTGGTGTGGCAGCAGGCGGCAAGACGGGCCTGACGGCTGTCGTGGTCGGCGTGATGTTCCTGGCGGTGATGTTCTTCTCGCCGCTGGCCGGCCTGGTGCCGTCGTACGCAACGGCTCCGGCGCTGATGTATGTCGGCCTGCTGATGCTCTCCAGCGTGAGCAAGCTGCACATGGACGACATGGTTGACGCGCTGTCTGGCCTGGTCTGTGCCGTGTTCATCGTGCTGACCTGCAACATCGTCACCGGCATCATGCTCGGCTTCAGCACGCTGGTGATCGGCCGCCTGGTGGCCGGCGAATGGCGCAAGCTGAACATCGGCACCGTGGCGATTGCCGGTGCGCTGGTGGCCTTCTACGCAGGCGGCTGGGCGATCTGATCGCACACTGACCCGTCTTCACAAAAGACAAACCGGCCAGACCCGAAAGGGCTGGCCGGTTTTGTTTTGCCTGAGAACCGGATCAGGATCCGTGGCGAGCGGGCCGAGGTTGGTCCGAGAAGCGCAGCCCTACATGGGTACGGCGAGCACCACAGGGCCAAGATCGGCCCGCCCAGTAGGATCCCGAGCCGGTTCCAACGCAAAAAACGCCCGGCACAAGGCCGGGCGGCAATCACACTACCAAGGAGACGGTCACTTGTTGGGCTGCGGCGTCAGGCGCAGATACGGCCGCACCGCCTTGTAGCCCTTCGGGAATTTCTGCTTGAGGACTTCCTCGTCCTTCAACGACGGCACGATGACCACGTCGTCGCCGTCTTCCCAGTTACCCGGCGTGGCCACACTGTGGCTGTCGGTCAACTGCAGCGAGTCGATCACGCGCAGCACTTCATTGAAATTGCGCCCCGTCGAAGCGGGATACGTAATCGTCAGGCGAATCTTCTTGTTCGGATCGATCACGAACAGCGAACGCACGGTAAATGTCTCGCTCGCATTCGGATGAATCATGTCGTACAGCTGTGAAACCTTCCGATCGGGGTCGGCAATGATCGGGAAGTTGACGCTGGTGTTCTGCGTCTCGTTGATGTCGTTGATCCAGCCCTTATGCGACTCGACCGAATCGACCGACAACGCAATCGCCTTGACATTGCGCTTGGCAAATTCGTCCTTCAGCTTGGCGGTCAGGCCCAGTTCGGTGGTGCAGACCGGCGTGTAATCGGCCGGGTGTGAGAAAAGCACGCCCCAACTATTGCCCAGCCACTCATGGAACTTGATGCGGCCTTCACTGGAATCCTGCTCGAAATCAGGGGCGATATCGCCCAAACGTAGAGACATCGTGTCCTCCATACACAGATTGGGAACCACTATAGCCAGATTGCCATCCAACCAAAACGACTATAAATTCACAACAACATCACTTTTCGTCATTAGGCGCGGCATTTGCTGACAACAGGGTGGAAGGCGTGCGCACATTGCCGGACAATGACCGAAGCCTTGATCCATCGCAGTGCGCGCGACGCGAGCGCTTGAAGTTTCGCAGTGCTCACACATATGCTAGCGAATAAGCGCATCGACAGATTGACGATTGAACTACCCCCCGACACCGAGGACCCGACCATGACGAACACTTCCCCCAACCTGGCCGATTCCGTCAATAAGGAGAAACTGATGACCGACGTGAAGACTGTACTGTCCGACGCTGAAACCCTGCTCAAACAAGCTGCCTCCAGCAGCGGCGAAAAGGCCGCCGAACTGCGCGAGCGTGGCATGGGCATGCTCCGCCAAGCCAAGGAGAAGGCGCAGGATCTGCAAGACGCGGTCGTCCACAAGAGCAAGGCTGCCGCACGCGCCACCGATGACTACGTCCACGATCATCCGTGGCAAGCCGTGGGCGTGGCGGCCGGCGTGGGCCTGCTGATCGGCCTGCTGCTCAACCGCAAGTAACCCGCAGCACCCTTTCTGGCCGATGGCGCGCGCCCTGTGGATCGCGCCATCGGCCAGTTGCATTTTGGGGGCTCCATTCCGGGCATGGCGCGTGCTGGGTCCGCAGTGGCGCCATTGGCCTAGCACCTTTTCCACACCTCATGACCGACGACACCAGCCCAAAGCTGTTCGCTTCCTTGAAGAAACTGGCCGGCACGGTCGTCTCGATGCTGCAGACGCGGCTCGAGCTGGCCAGCGTCGAACTGGCTGAAGAAAAAGAACGGCTACTCGGGACCGCCTTCCTGGGCATGTTGGCCGTGAGCCTCATCGGCCTGTCCATCATGACACTGACGGCGCTGGTGGTCATCCTTTGCTGGGATACGTATCGCTGGCAGTCCCTTGCCGTCATGGCAGCGCTGTATGCGCTGGGCGCGGCGGCGTGCCTGTGGAAGGTACGCTCGCTGCTGCGTAACGCCCCGCCACTGTTCGAGGCCACGCTGGCCGAGCTCGACAAAGACCGGGAGATCCTGCGCCGATGACCGATCCCACCGAACAAACGCCGTCGCCCGGCCCGTCTATGAACGAACCCGCATCGAGTGCGCGACATCATGTGCGGCCATCACGCCGCGGCGCCGAAACGCGCCTGCCACTGAGCGTCCGCAAGGAACTGCTTCTGACCCGCGCCGCGCTGGAGCGCTACGACTACGCTCAAGCCCGCAACGATGTTCATCGCGCCGCCAGTCGTACCTTCAGCCTGGGCGGCCTCGGCGCGTTGCTGCCCAGCGTCATCCGCCCGCTCGCGCGCCCCAATGGCCTGATGCGAGCGCTCGGCATTGCGCGTGAATATCCGCTAGTGGGCACCGCGCTGTCGCTCGCGTATGCAGGATTGCGCCGCACCGTCATCGGCCGGATCACGCGCAAGCTCGGCAAGGTCGGAATCGTGGCCGGAGCGGCTTGGTGGGGCTACAAGAAATGGCAAGATGCACAAGGCGAGCCGGTCAGTACGGCAACGTCTGCGTCTAATGCCGCTGCGAACGAGATCATTCCGGGCAGCACCTCCTGAAAGGGCTTCCCGCGCGTCAAAAAGGCCGGAGCAATCCGGCCTTTCTTGTTTGCGGCAGCGCAATATCAGTGCAGCGGAATCGGATGGCGCATGCGCTCCCAGCGCCGGGCCATGTTCTGGCGCAAACCAGCGAGCCCGTGCGGCTGCTCCGTCGCCTCCACCGCCGCGGAAGCCGGTTGCTCTGTCACGTCCGCGTCATGCCCGATGCGCCGCCGGCCATGCCACATGAGCGCGCCGCTGGCGGTCCAGCCGATCACGAACAGCGTGTCACCCACGTGCCGAAGCGAGTCGGGCGACGTACCCGCGTGGAAGATGGCGCCGAGCATATCGGGAGGCAATTCAGCGCAGATCCAGAGAAAAATGGCTGGCGCAGATGCAAAAACTCCCGGCTGCCACCACGGGTGGGCAACCTGCACTTTGTCGGTCTCCATGGCGCCCTCCATCTCTTCTTATAGTGATGTTTGGATCGTATGCCCGGTATGTGCAAATGGCGACCCGCCCGTGGCTGAATGGCATGTCGGATTCGTCCGACATCGGCCACCGGCCAGCGCATTCAGGCTGCTCCGTTTGGGCTAGGGGGCATTCCGCATGGCACGGGGATGGCGTCACGACGCGGCGACGGCACGGTGCCTGCGCTGGCGAGTTCAGGATTACGGCGGAGGAGCCCAGCCTCCGCTCATATGCATAATGCATAAGAGCCGGGCATTGATGCCGTACTGTACGCAACACACTCGCGCCACCATGCTGGCCGCCTCCCATCTCCAACGCCGCGATGCACGCACCGGCGTCACGCTGCTGCAACCTGCCACGCTTGCCGTGCAGGCCGGCGATCGCATTGCGCTGGCCGGGCCCTCAGGCGCGGGCGAAAGCGAGCTGCTGCTGGAGGCTGTGCGCTACCAGCTCATCATCATGTTCCTGCTGGCGGCGTCTTCGGGGCTGGGCACGGTCGCGGTTGTGCTGCTGGCCTATCGCCGGTTATTCAGCCGCGAGCACCAATCGCTGACCGCACGCATCACGCAACGCTCCGGAGCGAAATAACATGCCGATCGCCCTGTCCTGCGGCCTCGTCCTGCTCAACGAAGATGGCGATGTGCTCCTCGCCCACGCCACCGAGACGCGCCACTGGGACATCCCCAAAGGCGCCCCCGACCCGGGCGAAAACGATCGCGACGCCGCCCTGCGCGAGACGCGCGAGGAAACCGGCCTCGTGCTCGACAGCCACGCACTGATCGAGCTCGGCCGTTTCCCCTATCGCCGCGACAAGGAACTGCACCTGTTCGCCACGCGCCTGCGCCGCGCAGAAGTTGCACTCGACACGCTCACGTGCACATCGATGTTCAACAGTTATCACACCGGCAGACTCATCCCCGAGATGGATGCGTACCGTTGGACCACAGCGGACGAGGTGCCGCAGTATGCAAGCCAATCGCTCACGCGGCTGTTTGCACAGACGTTGACGCTGGCGAGTATTGATGCCCGCCTGGCCGAGGCCGGGCTGTAGACGAACGGGCCCTAAACCGGCACGTCACCTTCAAAGTTCGCGCGATGCAACGTGCGCCGATCTTTGTCGGGGCAGCCTGGCGCGAAGTGGATGGCCTCGCCTGCCCGGAAGGAAGCAATCCGCAACCGCATATCCAGCTCGCAACTAGGCGTAGTGCGCACGCATGCGCTCCAGGCACACGCGCACATCGCCCACGACGAGGCGGCAGCTGCAAGCGATCATGAGGTTGCGCGGCAGGCCGAAATCCTCCACGGCCCAGCCGTCTGCATCGTTGCCATTGGTGTTCGGCACCTGACCGACCAGCGGCACGTCAGGCACGTTGTAGCACCACACGTCTTTGCCGCGGGCGATGGCGTAGCCGATTTCAAAACACGTACCGGAGTCGGGCTCGTGGCCGCGAAAATCCGCCACGTTGGCGAGCACCGCGTCGGCCGAGTCGATTAGTGTGATGTTCTGGCGGTAGATCTCCGCGGCGGTCGCAAAGCCATCAGCCTGCGGGGCGATCGCGTTGTCGAGCGGATACAGGCCGATGAAGCCGAACTCCGCGCACAGCGCCTTAAGCGCTTCGCCATGCACGATGGGTTCGGGGCGGAAAACGTCCGGCCCGGCGAGGTAGAGACGCAACGTCATGACGCGGCCTGCAGCGAACGCAACGTGGAAGCACGTTCGACGAGCGTGCCCGGTAGCAACACGACACGGGCGTCGCCGCTCACACCTTCGATGCGCTCATGCACGAATTCGACGGCCTTGTAGCCGATGTCGTACGTCGGTTGCCGGATCGTGGTGATGCCGATCAACTCCGCCCATTCCGGATCATCGATCGACAGCAGCGCCGTCCGCTCCTGCCAAGCTGGGCCAAATTGCGTGCGCAGATGCCGCACAACGACAAGCGCAACCGGCGCGTTGGCGATAAACAGCGCCAGTCGCTTTCCCCCCTGCTGGTGCGTTGCATCGATGCGTGCATCGATCTCTGCCAGCGCACGCTCGACTGAGGCCGGATCGGTTGGGTCCAGCACCACGGTCGGCTCCGCTGGACGCCCTGTCGCTGCCATCGTTTCTCGGAAGGCGAGTTCGCGCTCACGCCGCGAACTGACCTGCTCAAACGGCTGCACGATGAACTGGATGGAATCGAAACCGTGATCCAGCAAATGCTGCACACCCAACCTGATGGCGTCGTGGTTATCGAGGCCCACCAGGTCGGCGTCGAACCCTTCGACCGTGCGATCCACCAGCACGGCAGGAATGCCGCCGCCCCGCAGCGGACGCAGCACGGCTTCTTCCGCACCGAGCGCGTTGACGATCAATCCCTCGACCCGGTACGTCGTCAGCAACTGCACGAACCGGCGCTCCATCTCGATCTCATTTGCGGCGTGGCAGATGAGCGGCATGTAGCCCAGCGCGTGGCAGGCTGCCTCCACGCCTTGCAGCACTTCGATCGTATAAGGATTGGTCAGGTCAGCCACCAGCATGCCGAGCAGACGGTTGCGGCCGCGCTTGAGACCGCGCGCCATCTGGTTGGGCCGGTAGTTCAACCGCTGGATGGCGGCTTCGATGCGCTGTCGCAGATCTTCGGAAAGGACTTGTGTCTCTCCATTCAGATAGCGGGACACGCTGGTCTTGCCGGTTCCCGCTTCGCGGGCCACATCGGTGATGGTCGCAGGGCGCGAGGAAGAGGATGGGGAATCAGTCACGATGCGCTTCAGAACGGTCCGTCGGCGCGAGGGGCCGGAGCCAGGGTGCGAGGATCATAGCGCAATCCCGGTACCCGACTCATGAAGCGCGAGAGGGCTCCAATACCTGTGGATTGACCAGGTTCTCACGCAACGTGCCAGCCAGCGCCTTGACCAGGTTGTCGGCGGCGCAGCGGGCCATTGCGTGTCGCGTCTCGTGCGTTGCTGAGCCGATATGGGGCAATGCAACTACGTTCTTCATGGCCAGCAGTGGCGAATCGGCGGCCAACGGCTCGCGCTCGAACACGTCCAACCCAGCGCCGCGGATCGTGCCGTTGTGCAATGCATGGATGAGCGCTGCCTCGTCAACGACGGGCCCACGCGACGCATTGATCAGGATCGCGCTGCGCTTCATCTTCGCCAGTTCTGCCGCGCCGATCAGGTGCTGCGTTTCAGGCGTCAGCGGCACCTGCAGGCAAACAAAATCGGCTTCGGCCAGCAGCGTGTCGAGCGTCACGCGGCGCGCACCGTACTGCGCTTCGGCGTCGGGATGCGGGTGCCGGTTCGTGTACAGCACACGCATACGGAAACCTAGCGCAGCACGGCGAGCCACTGCCGCACCGATGCGACCCAGCCCGACGATGCCGATCGTCTTGCCCTGAACATCCGTGCCGTAAAGCTCGGGCCCGATGCTGCGCTGCCAGTTGCCTGCCCGGACCCACTCGGCCAGCTCAACGACGCGCCGGGCCGACGCGAGAATCAGCGAAAACACGGTATCGGCGGTTGACTCGGTCAACACATCCGGTGTGTGCGCCAGCGCAATGCCACGGTGCGTGAGATCGGGCACGTCGAAATTGTCATAGCCGACGGAGATCGTGGACCACGCCTTGAGCCGGGGCGCGCGGTCGAGCATCTGCGGCGTGATCTTCAGGCTCGCACCGATCGCGCCCTCGGCGTTGGCAAGCGCTTCGGTCAACGCCGCAGCGCCGTCGACCTGCACGAGTTCGACATGCTCGCGCAATTGGGCGACGACATCGTCGGGCAATGGCTTATAGGCAACGACGAGAGGTTTCATCAATTCATTTTCCAGGCAGGGGGTGCGCGAGCGCGTAAGCATCACGCGGTTGCGGCTTGACGCAGAGCGTGAGGATCACGGCCGCAAAAAGCGCGGTGCTCATGAATGCGTACGACGCCAGCGGCGAGCCGGTGGCACCGTTCAGGTAGCCGACGAAGTACGAGCCGACAAACGAACCGAGGGCGCCCATGCTGTTGATCAGCGCCATCGCACCGCCCGCGACGTTCTTCGGCAGCAGCTCCGGCACGATGGCGAAGAACGGACCATACGGTGCATACATCGCCGCGCCGGCAATGACGAGCAACGCGTACGACAACCAGAAGTGCGTTGACCCGAGTGCAAACGATGCAGCAAACGCCGCAGCGCCCACCAGCAGGAACGGCCAAACGAAACCGCGCCGCGAACCGATCTTGTCCGACGCCCACGACGCCGCAAGCATCGCGATGGTGGCAGCAAGATACGGCAACGCCGACAGCCAGCCCGTCTCGACCATGCCGAGCGACGAGCCATTCTTAACGATGGACGGCAGCCACAGCACGAAGCCATAGACGCCGATGCTCCAGCAGAAGTACTGCGCGCACAGCTTGATGACGACTGGCGAGCGGAAAGCCTCGCCGTAGTTGCGCATCGGTTTGATGGCCGCCTGCTCCGCCGCCAATGCCTGTTCCAGGTCGCGCTTTTCCTGTGTGCTCAGCCACGATGCCTGCGCCGGCTTGTCCTGCACCACGCACCACCAGCACACGGCCCAGATGATGGCGGGCACGCCCTCGGCGATAAACATATGGCGCCAGCCGAACTCGCGCACGAGGTAGCCCGACACCACCGACATCCAGAGCACCGTCACGGGATTACCAAGAATCAGAAACGTATTCGCGCGCGAACGCTCGTGCTTGGTAAACCAGTTGCTGATGTAGATGAGCATCGCAGGCATGACGGCCGCCTCGACCACACCCAGCACAAACCGGATCGCCAGCAGCGAGGGAATGTCACTCACGACGCCCGTCAGCGCCGCGCACAAGCCCCACAACACCAGGCTGATGAACACGAGCTTCTTCACGCTGCGGCGTTCTGCGTAAATTGCGCCCGGAATCTGGAAGAAGAAATAGCCGAGGAAGAACAGCGCGCCGATCAACGATGACAGCCCCTGGCTGATCCCCAGATCGTGATTGATGCCGGCCGCTGCCGCGAAGCCGTAGTTCGCGCGATCGAGGTAGGCCAGGCTGTAGGTAATAAAGACGATCGGCATGATCATCCACCAGCGCCGCGCAGCCAGTTGCGTTGCCATGGTCGTGTCTCCTTTGATGGTTTGCGTTGCCCGCGAGGGCGGCAGTCGAAGCGCTGCGTTACACGCTGGGAATGGGTTCCGGCTCGCATACAATGCGCGCCGCTTGCTCAAGCACATCAAGCTCAGCGCGAGTCGGCAGGCCTTCGGAATCCCCGATCACCTGGATCGCCAGCGCGCCGATACGGTTGCCTCGCGCAACGGCCAACTCGGGTGACTGCCCTTCAAGCAGCGCACTGACAACGCCCACGGCAAAGCCGTCACCCGCGCCCACCGTGTCGACAACGCGCTCCACACGCACACCCTCGGCGATGCCTTCTGCTCCGTCGGCGGTCCGGTAGTACGCGCCTGCAGCACCCAGCTTGATGGCAACGCCACGTGCACCTTGATCGAGATAAAAGCGCGCGATATCGGCCGGGTTGTCATAGCCGGTCAGCTGCTGTCCCTCGGCCAAGCCAGGCAGCACCCAATCGGAAAGGGCCGCCAGCGCGTTCAGCGTGCTCACCATGTCCGCAGCGGAAGGCCACAGCGTTGGGCGCAGATTCGGATCGAACGAGATTGATCTACCGGCCGCGCGCATCTCTTGTGCGAGGTGGAACGCAAGTTCGCACGACGATGCGGAAATCGCGGGGGCCACACCCGTCAGATGCAGATGGCGAGCACCGAGCACATAGTCGGCCACATAGTCGGCGCAGGAGAGCCGGCTCGCGGCCGATCCCTTGCGGAAGTACTCCACACGCGGGTCACTGCCATCGTCGGTGCGCGACTTCAGCTGGAAGCCGGTCGGATATTGCGGGTCCACCACCACGCACGAGGCATCGATCCGTTCGCGCGCCAGCGTTTCCAGCACGTATTCACCAAACGAATCCTGCCCAACTCGGCTCACATAGCCGACGCGAAAACCGAGGCGGCTCAAGCCGATGGCCACGTTCAGATCGGCACCCGCGATGCGCTTGGTGAATTGCGTGGCCTGGGCCAGCGGCCCGGGCGCAGTCGCTACGAACATCGCCATGGCTTCGCCGTAGGTGATGACATCCAACATCTGTGACATGCGTAAGCTCCTTTGATGTCGAGTCACAGTCAGGCGGCCTTGAGCCACGTGACATGCTGATGGGCATCGGCGGCGAGATCGACCGCGTCGAACGGAAATTCGATGCCGCGCGGAACATCGCCCGGCAATGCTGCCAACACAGCGGCGAACCCCGCATCGTTGCCCGCTGGCGCCACCGCAAAGCGGCGTGCCCCCTCACCTGCGACGCTCTTGCAATGGATGTATTCCACATAGGGGGCTAGGGCTCGCGCACACGCCAGCGGCGCTTCACCCGACCACTCCCAGTTGCCAACATCGAATGTCATGCCCAGCATGTCGGCCACACCCGCGCTTTCCAATGCGTCGAACAAACCTCGGAACTGCGCGAGGGAGCCGCCCACCGTCTGCTGACCGTTCTCCACCAGCACCCGGGGGCGCCAGCCTTGCAGCAGCTGGGCCAGCACTTCTGCCGACGCATCGCCGGCAAACCCGCCAAGCTGGAACTTCACGATGCGCGCGCCCAAGATTTGCGCTTCCGCCAGCGCGCCGCGAATAGCGGCAGCATCCAGAGCGCCGTCGTCCGTGTACAGCGTGGCCGGCGTCGAATAGACCGCCCAGAGGCCATGCGCGGCAATCAGCCGGCCCAAGGCAGCGAGGAGCTGCGCCGAGACCGTGCCATCGAGCCCAGCGGGCAAGAGTTCGCGCCGCACCTCGAAGCCGGCAGCACCGACCGATGCGGCCACGGGAACATAGGCGTGATGCCCCTGCTCGAGCACGTGGGCGGCGCCAAACGCGCTCGCCACGATCACGATATCTGCCATTTGTGCTCTTTTCTCCGTATGGAACCGGTTCCAATGGAAGATATGGTCGTTGCTGCAGGTAAGGAGCGCTATAGAGGAAATCCCTAGCGGCGCGGGCGGAAAGCGACGCGGCGGTCAGGTGAGGACGCTATCGGGAAGGCACACCGTGCTATCGATGTGGATGCTCGACCACGCAGAGAGCGCCCGAAGAGACGAAGTTGGGCGGAAGGACACCCAAACAAAAAGGGCCGACAGTCACCTGTCAGCCCTTCGAATTTTTGGTGGGTCCTGCGGGATTCGAACCCGCGACCAATAGATTAAAAGTCTACTGCTCTACCGACTGAGCTAAAGACCCCAAAGACCGCGATTATAGGAAGATATCCGCGCCTCTGTCAACGCCCCTCCGGTCAGACAAGCCGCTCCATCCGCCACATCTGGTAGCGGAGCGCCAGCACCGCACCGATCACGATACCGGCCAGCGCGATGAACGAGCCGATCGCCAACGTCGACACGCCCGACAGGCCCTGCCCGATCGTGCATCCCAGCGCCGTGACGCCCCCAATGCCCATCAGGATGCCGCCAATGATGTGATTGCCCGTGTCCTCGGCATTGGCAAAGCCTTCCCAGCGGAACGTGCGCGTGGCCAGTGCCACCACCGCCGAGCCAGCAATCACCCCCAGCACGCTCACGATGCCGACCGTCAGCACCTTCGACGTATCGCTGAAGAACATCAGCCACTCCAGCGTGTACGACACCGGCGCAACGAAGCTCAGCGCTTCCATGCGGCCGCTGTTGGTCGCCACAAACGCTTCCTGCAGCGTGTTCGGATCTTCCTGCACGTAGCCGAGATGCCCCGACACATACCACATGCCGACGATGATGAGCCCGACGCCGATGCCGCCGAGCAGGTTGTCACCCGTGCGGAAATCACGCGCGAGCAGCGCCCACAGCGACAGCGCCCCGCCGATCATCAGCGCCAGCACCAGGCGCAGCATGCGCACATCGGTGGAGAACGCGTGGCTCAGCACGCTAGGCAGATCCTGCGACGTCGGCAGCGCAATGGCAACGCTATCCACCGTGGCCACACGCACTACGCCAAATACGCCCTTGAGCGTCATGTATGCCGCCAGCCCCAGGAACACGAACACCACGACCGACTTGAGATTGCCGCCGCCGATGCGCACCAGCGTCTTGCTGCCGCAGCCCGAGCCCAGCACCATGCCGAAGCCGAACAGCAGCCCGCCCACGAGCGAAGACAGCCACAGAAGCTTGCTTGCCGTGTAGATCGTCTTGCTTGTATCGATCAGGCCAAGCCAACTCAGGCATCCTGTGCCGATCATGGCCACGCCGATGGCCAGCGCCCACATGCGCAACCGGTTCCAGTCGCCGATGTTGACGACGTCGGACACCGCACCCATCGTGCAGAAGTGTGTGCGCTGTAGGATCGCGCCAAACACGAACGTAAGCGCGAACGTGGCCCACAGCACCGTGTGGGACAACGCGTTGAGGTCGATATCGGGCATGGTGCGTTAGACGTAGCGGGTGGGGTCGGGCACGCCGGCGGCTTCAAACCCGGCCTTGCGGATGCGGCACGAATCGCACACGCCGCACGCGCGGCCTTCGTCGTCGGCCTTGTAGCACGACACGGTCAGGCCGTAGTCCACGCCCAGCCGCACGCCGGCCTGGATGATCTCCGCCTTGGTCATGTTGATGATGGGTGCGTTCACGCGGATGCGCTCGCCTTCCACGCCAGCCTTCGTCGCGAGGTTGGCGAGCGTTTCGTAAGCGGCAACGTATTCGGGGCGGCAATCCGGATAGCCGGAGTAGTCCACGGCATTCGCGCCAAAGAAGAGGTCACGCGCGCCAACCGCCTCGGCCCAGCCAAGCGCCAGCGACAGCATGATCGTGTTGCGCGCCGGCACATACGTGATCGGGATGCCCGACTGCGCACCGTCGGTCGGCACATCGAGCGCATCGTCCGTCAACGCGGAGCCCCCGAACTTGCGCAGGTCCAGATCGACGATTTCATGGCGCACTGCGCCCAGCGTCGCCGCCACTTTCTTGGCCGCTTCCAACTCGGAGGAGTGGCGTTGGCCATAGCGCATCGACAGCGCGTAAGTCTCAAAGCCATCGGCATTGGCCATGGCGAGCACGGTGGCAGAGTCCAGCCCGCCGGAGAGCAGGACGATGGCGCGTTTTTTCATGGGCGAAGCCTTGCGAAGCAAATCGGGAAGGTCCGCATTTTAGCGTGCCGCCGCCCTGCCCGCGCCGGATGCGGCATATGCCCGCCATTCGGCGCCCCATGAAAAACGCCCGCCGGTGCAGCCACGGGCGGGCGTTTGTTCATATGCCTTGCAGCTTGCCGTTCAGCGCATCGTCTTCAGGCGGCTTTGCGCGGTCTTGGCCTGCTCGGTACCGGGATACTGCGAGACCACCGATTCCAGCGTCTTGCGTGCGGCCGCCTTCTGGCCCGACTCACCCTGGTTGGTCGCCACCTGCAGCAACGCATCGGGCGCCTTCGGATGCTGCGGGTTGCTGCGTGCCATGTTCTCCAGCACGTAGCTCGAGCCCTTGTAGTCGCGCTGCGCATAGAGCGCATTGCCCAGCCAGAACTGCGCCAGCGGCAGATACGGGCTTTGCGGATACTTCTTCACGAACGCCGAGAACTGGTTGCCCGCGCCCTTGAAGTCGCCACCCTGGAATGCCTTGAGCGCAGCGTCGTATTCCGGCTTCTCGTTCGGCTGGACCATGCCTTCGCGGCCGTCCACCGTCGCTTGCTGCGGCTCGAACTTCTTCAGGCGCGCATCGAGGTCGGCGTAGTAATCCTTCTGCTGCTTGGTCAGCGTATCGACGCTGTTCTGCAGGACTTCGTTCTGCCCCCGCAGGCGAGCCACTTCGGATTTGAGCGTTTCGATCTGGTTTTGCGCATCGATCAGGTTCTTACTGTTCTGATCGATGCGCTGGGCCGCCGTCGACTGGAAGTTGTTGAACTTGTCGCGCATGTCGATGATGGCGCGGCGCGCCTCATCGTCGTCAAACACCCCCGCTGCCGCCGGGCCGGCCATGGTGAGGGCGCCACCCGCGACGAGCGTCGCCATCAGGATGGCCCGACGCGTGGCCCCATAAGCGCGCTGTTTCATCATCGTATTCATGTGATTGCCAACGTAAGAACGCCGGCCGCAACCTCGCAGCCGGCGCGTTCCACTTCAAACCGTACCGATCAATAGACGATGTCGGCGCGGCGGTTCTGTGCCCACGAGTCTTCGTCGTGGCCGGTCGCTTGCGGCTTTTCCTTACCCAGGCTCACGGCTTCCATCTGGCTGTCAGGCACCCCCATCGACGACAGGGCGCGACGCACGGCCTCTGCACGCTTCTGGCCCAGTGCGAGGTTGTATTCGCTCGTGCCGCGCTCGTCGGTGTTGCCCTGGATCAGGATCTTGCGCTGGTTATGCGATTGCAGGTAACGCGAGTGCTGACCCAGCAGGCCCTGGTACTCCGACTTGACCGAGTAGCTGTCGAAATCGAAGTAGATGCTGCGCTTGGCCAGCGGGCTGTTCGGGTCGGTCAGCTCGTCACGGCCCACGTCCACCGGGGTCACCGTGCGGGCATCAGCGCCCGTGCCGGCGGCACCGCCCGTACCGTTCTTGGCGGTGTCATCGAGCTTCACGCCCGAGCTGCAAGCGCCCAGGGCCAGCAGCGCGGCAATGGCTGCGAGTTTGATCATGGTTTGGGACTTCGACATGTCCGATTTCTCCTAGTGGAACAGCTTCGTTATTGCATGAAAGGACCCCACGCCGGCTCACGAACTTCGCCGGCCTGGAGGGAAAGAACCTGACGCGTACGGCCATCGGTCGACACGGCGGCCAACACCGATTTGCCGCCAACGCGCGTGGAATACAGGATGAACTTGCCGTTGGCAGCAAAGCTCGGCGATTCATCGTGCGATGTATCCGTCAGCGCGTTCACATCGCCGTTGGACAAGTCCTGCGTGTACAGGCGGAACGCGCCGCCCACACGCGAGATGTACGCCAGCAGCTTGCCGTCCGGCGACACACGCGGGCTCGTGTTGTAGTTGCCCTTGAACGTCACGCGCTGCGCACCGCCCGCCTCTTCGCCGTCAACCGACATGCGATAGATCTGTGGGGCGCCGCCACGATCGCTCGTGAAGTAGATGTAACGGCCATCCGGCGAGAACGACGGCTCCGTATCGATGGCGCTGCTGCGGCTCAGGCGGCGCAGGCCCGAGCCATCGGCGTTGACCAGGTAGACCTGCGTGTTGCCATCGCGCGAGAGCGACACCGCCACGTGGCGGCCGTCCGGCGACCAGGCCGGTGCCGAGTTGTTGCCCTTCTGGTTCGAGATGACCGTGCGGCGGCCCGCCACCAGGTCATGCACGTACACCACCGGCTTCTTGCTTTCGAACGACACATACGCGACCTTGGTGCCGTCCGGCGACCACGACGGCGAGATGATCGGCTCATTGCTCGTCAATGCGATCTGCGGATTGGCGCCGTCCGAGTCGGAAATCTGCAGCTGGAAGCGGCGGCCGACCTTGGACACATACGACAGGCGCGTCGCAAAAATACCGCGCTCGCCAATCAGCTTCTGATAGATGTAATCGGCAATTTCGTGCGCGGCCAAGCGCAGTTGACCAGGGCCGCGCGTAAGCGACAGACCGCCCAGGCTTTCGCCCTTGGCCGTGTCGTACAGGCGGAAGCGGATTTCGTAGCGATCGCCGTTGCGGGTCACGGTGCCGCCCACGAAGGCTGCGGCGCCCTTGGCTTTCCATGCACCCAGGTCAGGTGCCGGGCTTTCCGGCACCACGGCGCCGGCCACATCGACGTTTGAGAAGCGGCCGCTGCGCACCAGGTCTGCCCGGACAATCGCCGAAAGGTTTTGCGGAGCCTGCGCCTCACCCTGGAAGTTGGCGATCGCGATCGGGTACTGGCTGGCGCCGACGCCCGAGATCTCCACGTTGAGCTGGGCATGGGCCACGCCGGCGCTTGCCGCAGTCAGCAGCAGCGCCTGCGCTGCGCGTCGGAACATCGGGATCCACATCGTTCGCATCATGTTCATCTTCCCTACTATCAAATCCGGAATCTGAGTACCGTTGGCCGACGCCGCGTAGGCGAGCACCGACCCGTTATTCCTTCGGCCGGAACGTCAGGATGACGCTCGACGGCGCTTTGCCATTGGTGTCGCGAGGCAACGGATCAGAGCGCTCGACCGCGCGCATGACAGCCTCGTCATAGGCGCCGTTGCCGCTCGATTTCGTCAGCCGCTTGGACAAGATCGAACCGTCCGGCGCCATCTGCACCGACACGACCGCCGATGGGTTGCCATTGACGGCCGAAGGATCGAACAGGATGTTCGGCTTGACCTTGGCTCGCACACGCTCGGCATACCCTGCCGATGCTGTACCACCCGTGCCCTGAGCATTGCCGACACCACCGCCAGAGCCCGCCACCGTGCCAGTCGCACCCGCACCCGCCATTGCGCGCAGCCGATCCAGCTGCGCCTGGCGTTGCGCATTGGCGCGCGATTCATTCGCCTTGCGCTCGGCATCGGCCTTGGCCTTGGCTTCTGCAGCGGCCTTCGCTTTCAACTCCTTCTGCTTCGCTTCGGCTTCCGCCTTGGCTTTGGCTTCGGCCTGGGCTTGCAGTTGCGCATTCTTGCGAGCCTGCGCCGCGTCCGCCGCGGCCTTTTCAGCTGCCTTTTCCTTGGCCTGCTGTTCGGCCAGGGCCTTGCGCTGGAGTTCCGCCTGGCGGGCCTGTTGCTCTTCCTTCAGACGGGCCTGACGCTGTGCTTCGGCGCGGTCTTCCGCGGCTCGGCGGGCAAGCTCGGCCTCACGGGCGGCGGCAGCCTCCTGCTCACGCTTGCGCTTCTGCTGCTCCAGCGCGATATCGGCTTCCTCTTCCACCTTGGCCGGCGGCGCCTTGATCACCGGTTCCGGCTTGACCTCAGGCACCGGCGCGGCCTGCTGCACGGCCTGCTGAACCGCAGCCTCGTCCCACAGCTCGGCCTCTTCGCCGCGCGGGGTGCTGCTCTGCCACTGCACGCCAAAGTACAGAAAGATGATCAGCAGAACGTGTGTCAGGACCGCCAGCCCGAACGCGCGCAGCGTGCCACGCTCGCGCACAGGCTCATAACGATGCAACGACGTCGTAGTCATGACGGTCAGGTTGCCCCGCCTTGGTTCGTCAACGCTCGGTTCATCAACGTGCTCATGACGATTTCACCATCAGGCCGACGCGCTTGACGCCATCGCCCTTGAGCACGCTCATTACGGTCAGCACGCGGTCGTATTGGACCGACTTGTCGGCGGCAATCACGACGGGCTGATCGGGATTTTCGTCAGTGCGCTGCTTCACAAATGCGCGCAGCTCGTTGTTGTTGGCGAGCTTCTGCTCGATTGCACCTGAACCTGTTTTGACGCGAGCAAGGATCGTGCCGTCACCCTTGATGGTCACGACGATGGGCGGCTGGGTCTGTTGCGGCGTGGCGTTGGCCACCGAGGGCAGATTGACCACCCCCGGGTTCACCACGGGCGCCGCCACCATGAAGATGACCAGCAGCACCAGCATCACGTCGATGTACGGAACGACGTTGATGTCGGCCTTGGCCCGTCGGGCGCGGCGCGTTCGCTGGATGGTAGCCATGAGCGCGGCTCCTTAGCGCGTCTGGCGCTGGAGGATGTTCGAGAACTCTTCCATGAAGCTCTCGAAGCGGTTGGCCAGGCGGTCCATCTCGGTGGCGTAGCGGTTGTAGGCAATCACCGCCGGAATGGCCGCAAACAGGCCGATGGCCGTGGCGACCAGCGCTTCGGCAATACCGGGCGCCACGGCCGACAACGTCGCCTGCTGCACGTTGGACAGGCCGCGGAAGGCGTTCATGATCCCCCACACGGTCCCGAACAGGCCGATGTACGGGCTGACCGAGCCGACGGACGCCAGGAACGGCAGGTGCGATTCGAGCGAATCCATCTCGCGCTGGTAGGCCGCACGCATGGCACGGCGGGAAGCATCCAGAATGGCACTCGGATCGCCGCCACCGCGCTGCAGCTCGCGCGCCTTGAGGTATTCGCGCATGCCGGCTTCAAAGATGCGCTCGAGCGCCCCCGTCGTGTGGCGGTTGTTGGCGGCGCTCTGATACAGCGCCTGCAGGTCGCCGCCGGCCCAGAAATCGCGCTCGAACGATTCTGTCTGGCTGCGCGCGGCGCGCAGGGCAAAGGCTTTGCGGAAGATGTACGTCCAGGAGAACAGCGACATCACCAGCAGCAGGCCCATGACGAATTGGACCAGGAGGCTGGCGTGCAGCACCAGCGAGACGATCGACAGATCTTGTGTGACCTCGACGGGATTCATGCGGCGGCTTTGATGGTTGCGAGTATGGGAGCGGGAATCGGGGTCGGCCGGAAAGTGAGCCGGTCGACACATCCAACACGAATCGTGCCTGATGCGAGCAAAACGTCGCCGCGCCAGCCTTCCTGGGCGAATTGGACCGACGCGGGGCCGACCCGTTCCATACGCGAACGGATCTGCAGCAGGTCGTCCAGGCGCGCCGGCGCGCGGTAATCCACAGCGGTGCTGCGCACCACAAAAATGGCCCCGGTCGTATCGGCCAGCGCCTGCTGGTCGACCCCAAGCGCGCGCAGCCACTCGGTGCGGGCACGCTCAAAAAATTTCAAATAGTTGGCGTAAAACACCACGCCACCCGCGTCGGTATCTTCCCAATACACGCGCAGGTTCCAGTCAAAAGAAGCCATCGGGTAATTTTACCAAGACGCAAGTGACGGCCAGCCATCCACCGACCGGCCGAGGGCTTGCGCTGGGATTCAGGCCATGCCTCGCGTCACGCTGGTGGCCGAGAATGACTGGCAAACGGGCATCAGCTCCATCGCGTTGACATTGAAGTGCGCGGGAAGCGCCGCCATCCAGTAGACGGCCTCGGCGATGTCGTCAGCGGTCAGGGCTTCCGTGCCTTCGTAGACCTTCTCCACGCGGGCATCGTCCCCCTTGAAACGCACGTTGGAAAACTCGGTGCCGGAGCAAAGACCTGGCTCGACGTTCGAGACGCGTACGCGCGTACCGGTCAGGTCCGCGCGCAAGTTCAACGAGAACTGGCGCACGAACGCCTTGGTCGCGCCATACACGTTGCCGCCCGGATACGGGTACGTCCCGGCGATGGAGCCGATATTGATAATGTGACCGCGGTTGCGCTCAACCATGGCAGGAAGCAACGCACGCGTCATATGGACCAGCCCGGAGCAGTTGGTACCGATCATGCGGTCCCAATCGGACAGATCAGCGCGCTGGGCGGGTTCGAGGCCGAGCGCCAGACCGGCGTTGTTGACCAGCACGTCGACTTCACGCCAGCCTTCGGGCAGCGTGCCCGGCAACGCGGCAACGGCATCGGCGTCCAGCACGTCCAGCACGAATGGCAGCACGGCGTCGCCCAATTCAGCCTTGAGCGCGTCGAGACGGTCCTGGCGGCGGCCTGCCGCGATCACACGATGGCCTTCTCGCACGAAACGCCGCGCGATGGCCGCGCCGAACCCGGCGGTTGCGCCGGTCACGAATACGATCATGGAAGTGTCTCCGGACCTTAAGAAAGCGAAAAATCAGAGTTTACCTGAAGCCTTGAACCGCATTGCACTGCAATGTGCTTGTCTGCACGCTCGCTTCTTGCGGCGACCATGGGGCTGTCGTACACTCGCGGGCAACCATTCCACCTTGCGCGACTGGCGAATCCTGAAGCTGCTTTGAGCGGCTTCGACATGTGGGCAGCGACCACGAGGAAGCGCAAGGTTTCTGGCGTCATGCACAACGGCGCCTGCCGCTCGCCTGGGCAGCGAATGGGAAGCACAGGGTGACTTGGACACCCGCTGCAGTCGGCCAACACCGAGCGCAGTCGTTCAAGCCGCGCGCATGTTTCCCCACGCCTCGCCCGATCTCCGCCTTTTCCGTTTCGTTTCAGACCAGACACTCGCCATGTTCGAACGCAGCCGCTATACGATCGACCAGATCGATCCCGAAATCTTTGCCGCCATCCAGAAGGAAAATCAGCGTCAGGAAGACCACATCGAGCTGATTGCCTCCGAGAACTACACTTCGCCGGCCGTGATGGCCGCGCAGGGCTCGCAACTGACCAACAAGTACGCCGAGGGCTACCCCGGCAAGCGTTACTACGGCGGTTGCGATTATGTAGACGTGGTGGAACAGCTCGCCATCGACCGCGTGAAGCAGCTCTTTGGCGCGGAAGCCGCCAACGTGCAGCCGAACTCGGGCTCGCAGGCCAACCAGGGCGTGTTCTTCGCCGTGCTCAAGCCGGGCGACACGATCATGGGTATGAGCCTGGCCGAAGGCGGCCACCTGACGCACGGCATGGCGCTCAACATGAGCGGCAAGTGGTTCAACGTTGTGAGCTACGGCCTGAACGCGCAGGAAGACATCGACTACGACGCGCTCGAAGCCCTGGCGCAAGAGAAGAAGCCGAAGCTGATCATTGCCGGCGCATCGGCATTTGCGCTGCGCATCGATTTCGAGCGCATCGGCAAAATCGCCAAGTCGATCGGCGCGTACTTCATGGTCGACATGGCGCACTACGCTGGCTTGATCGCCGCAGGTGTGTACCCGAACCCGGTGCCGCACGCTGACTTTGTGACGACAACTACGCACAAGAGCCTGCGCGGCCCGCGCGGCGGCGTGATCCTGATGAAGGCTGAGCACGAGAAGGCCATCAACTCGGCGATCTTCCCGGGTATCCAGGGCGGCCCGCTGATGCATGTGATCGCCGGCAAGGCAGTGGCCTTCAAGGAAGCCTTGTCGCCAGAGTTCAAGGCTTACCAGCAACAAGTCGTGAAGAACGCGGCAGCCATGGCCGAAACGCTGATGGCCCGTGGCCTGCGCATCGTGTCGGGCCGCACGGAAAGCCACGTGATGCTGGTCGACCTGCGCGCCAAGAAGATCACCGGCAAGGAAGCCGAGAAGGTGCTGGGTGACGCACACATCACCGTCAACAAGAATGCGATTCCGAATGACCCGGAAAAGCCGTTCGTGACGTCGGGCGTGCGCCTGGGTTCACCGGCCATGACAACGCGCGGCTTCAAGGAAGCCGAGGCCGTGACGGTCGCCCACCTGATTGCCGATGTGCTGGACAACCCGCACGACGAAGCGAACATCGCCGCCGTGCGCGCCAAGGTGGCCGGGCTGACCAAGCGGTTCCCGGTCTACGCGTAAGGCATCCGCTGATGGCCGGATCTCCCGGCCACGTAGTACTCTGCCGCGATGCGCCTGCCCAGGCCATCGCGGCGTTGTTCTTTTAGCGCAGTGCGTTCTTTGAGGTTGCCGAGGAGACCACCGGCATGAAATGCCCCTTTTGCGGCCACGCGGCCACCCAGGTGATTGATACCCGCATGTCGGAAGAAGGTGACACCGTGCGCCGCCGCCGCCGCTGCGAATCCTGCGACCGCCGCTTTACGACCTACGAACGCATCGAGCTGTTCTTTCCCGCCGTCGTCAAAAAGAACGGCAGCCGCGTCGATTACGACCGCAATAAGGTCAAGGACTCCATGCGCCTTGCGCTGCGCAAGCGCCCCGTTTCCGCCGAGGCCATCGACGAGGCCATCGCCCGCATCGAAGAAAAACTGCTCAGCCACGGCGAGAAGGAAATCGGCAGCGACCGCGTGGGCGAGCTTGTGATGCGCGAACTCAAGCGGCTGGACAAGATCGGGTACATCCGGTTTGCATCGGTGTACCGGAGTTTTGAGGATGTGTCGGAATTTCGCGACATGCTCGACGAATTCCGCCAATAAGCCCTGTTTTCCACCGCTGCCCGAACTAGCGCTCCGACCAAAATTTCGGTTTAATCCGCTGTCAAAGCAAAGAAGTAGCACTTTGTCACAATCTTGGCGTAGCATGCCCGGATAAGTGACGAAAGAAGCATTAAAAAAATAGTTGGTCGGAACAATTCGCGGGAGTCACCATGCGCCACGCTTTGCCGGGGAAAGCGCTTGGCTTCACTATGCTCGAAGCATTGATCGCCGTGCTGATTTTGGCCGTCGGCGTGCTCAGTGTCGCCAATCTTTTAATCAAGTCGTATCGGTTCACGCAGCAGGGAGCGTATGACACGCTGGCCCTGCAATTGGCGTCGAATATGGCGGATCGCATGCGGGCCAATTCCAGCACCCTGGGCACCGCCAGCTCGCCGTACTTCGTCGATACTCAAAGCGCCAGCGGAACGTCCGCCATCAATTTTTATGCACAGAGTTGCGCCACCGGCGCGACCAACTGTGGATGCACGTCGGGTAGCGCCGTATGCGCCGCCGCCGCCGCACAATTCGATGTCATCGAGTGGGCAAGCGCCGTTCAGGGCGCTCTACCGGGCGGCCGCGCAGTCGTTTGCCGTGACACCGTGACCTACTCTACTACCGGCGGTTTCAGCGGATGGACCTGCGATAAGGCGGCCACGTCGCCGGTAGTGATCAAGATGGGTTGGGTTTCGCGCTTCACCAACAAGGACTTGTCAGCGAGTGCGGCGGCGGCCAACGCCGCAGATGCGGCCAGCTCGGTGGCGCCAAATCCGCAGATGGTTGTCGTTGTAGATACGGGAGGCCAGTGATGCGTCGCCCTCCCTTTCGCTCGGCAGCTCGTGCACGCGGTTTCTCGCTGATCGAGTTGATGGTCGCCTTGGTGATCTCGTTGCTGGTGCTAGTTGCGACCGTGTCGTTCTATCTGATGACGCGCTCGACCTACACGACCATCGACGACAGCTCGAACCTAGAAGAGCGCGGACAGTTTGCCCTCGGCGTCATCACGCGAGCCCTTCGGCAAACGGCGTTTTCGCCGCCGAATACGTCGGGCGGTGGAATGATCCAGCTTGCTCAAAGCGACCCGCCCATGATCAGCGGGGTGGACGGCTGCGATAACCCAGCCGATGTGGAATCGCTTTCGCAAACGGTGCCGGCATCGTGCAAGAACACCATGGTGGACAAGAACAACGATGCTCTGGAGATCCGCTTTTTTGGCTCCGGCACCGCTGCGAATCCGACCGTGCCGGATAACTCGATGGTCGACTGCTCCGGCCAAGGCGTCGCCTCGCCCACCAGCATCGACCTTGCAGCGAGCCAACGTGGCCTGTCGATATTCTTCGTTCAGACGGACAGCACCGGTTCGTACCTCGCCTGCAAGTTCCGACAGCGCGACAGCACAGGCGCCGCTACGACCACGTTCGCCACCCAGCAGCTGGTGCCGGGCGTGGAGTCGCTGCAGTTCTTGTATGGCGTATCGGTAGACGGCGACGCGGTGCCGGACGTGTTCAAACGCGCCACCGACATGTCGACGACCGACTGGCAGAACGTCTACGCAGTCAAAGTGGCACTGGTAGTACGTGCCGACAACGCCAGTGCAGACGTTGGCAGCGGCGCACAGAAGTTCACCTTGTTCGGCAAGCAATACACCTATGTCGACGGTACCTACCAAGCCACGGCAAACACGCAGATGGCGCGCCGACTCTTTACCGCCACGGTGCAAACGCGCAACTACATGACCTGCTTCTCGGGAGATCCGTCATGCTGATGATCTCCACTCGCGCTCGAGGGCGTACGATGGGCTTCGCGTTGATCACTGCACTGGTGATGTTGCTCGTCATCACCCTCTTGGCAATCGGCGGCGCGCGGCTGGCGATCGACTCCAAGCGGATGAGCCGAAACCAGCGCGACACCGACATCGCTTTCCAGGCGGCCGAGGCGGCCTTGCGCGACGCTGAATACGATATCCAAAACGCATCGGCCGGCAACGGTACTGCCACCAACACGCGGTCGGCAATCTTCGATCCAACCAAAACCACTGGCTTTCCTGGCAGCGGTTGCAACACCGGCGGCCCTGGCACAACGACGCCCTATCAGGGGCTGTGCCAACCTGCTCCGGATGGCGCCACCGCAGTCTGGAACACGGTGAGTTGGAGCACATCCGGCACGCCACAGACGGTGGGTTTCGGCGACTTCACTGGCCGGACCTTTCCCACGGGGACGGGCCTGCTGCCCGCACAAAAGCCGCGCTACATCATCGAGATCCTGCCAGACAGAACGATCGGCGGGAATGTGCAGGGACCGGCCACTTTCCTCTACCGCATCACGGCAGTCGGTTGGGGGCCCAATCTCGGGGCACAGGTCATGCTGCAGTCGGTCTATCGCAAGACGGATACACCGGGCTGACCAGCACTGGGCGACACGACAAACATGGCAAAAAAACAAAGCCTTTTCGGGGGGCTGAACACCATGAAAATCATCCGCGGCTTGCTGGCCGTCTTTGCAATGGGCTGGGTTTCGGTCATGGGCGCGGCCAACAGCGTGCCAACCGTGGCGATCTCCACTGTCCCGCTATATGGGCGCAGCCAGAACGTGCACCCCAACCTGATGCTCTCACTGTCGGTGGAATTTCCGACGACGGGCGCAGCGTATCGTGGCGCCTACGATAAGACCCAGACGTTCCTTGGTTACTTCAATCCGACCAAGTGCTACACCTACGACTCTACCAACGGTTACTTCACGATTTCGGGTGCGACGAACTCATCCTTCGAATGCTCGGGCACCTTCTCAGGCAATTTCATGAATTGGGCGGCTTCATCCGCTATCGATGAATTCCGCATGGCGATGACCGGCGGCGACCGTGTCATCGATACAAAAACCCAGACCGTGCTACAGCGTGCGGTACTGCGCGATGATTTCTTCAAGAGCAATTCATATTTCCCACTCAAGAGCATCGATGGCTCTGGCAATGCAAGTGCGCCCAGCAAGGTCACGCCGTTCACCTCTTCGAAGCTTTACATCGCGTCGTGCGGTAACCATATCTTCTTCTCCAGTCAAGACGACTCTAAAGCCTCATGCGGCAACCCCGGCAAATACGCTAGCCAGTCGTACCGGGTACAGGTACAGGTGTGCGACACAAATGAAGGCTCGACTCGCACCGATCTCTGCCTGAACTACAACGGCAACTACAAGCCGGTCGGTCAGATGCAGCTCAACGCCGACCGCATGCGCTTTGCGGCATTCGGTTATCTGAACGACAGCACAAATGACACAAAGCTAACGCAAAACGAGCGATACGGTGGCGTCCTACGGGCTCCCATGAAGTACGTGGGCTCAACGGCCGTCGACACTAACCTGAATGCGATCACCAACTCTGCACCGGAATTCGATGCCTCAACCGGGGTATTCGCTACAAACCCCCTGAAGGCAGCCGAAGGCACGAGCGGCGTTATCAACTACCTGAATAAATTTGGCCGCACCAGCGTGAAGTTGTCAGGCCGAAACATGGGCGATCTCGGAGGCCCGACCGACAACCCTACTGGCAACTACAAGACCTACGACCCCGTGAGCGAAATGTTTTACGAGAGCATTCGCTATCTGCAATTCAAGCAAAAACCGACGCCAGAAGCGATCGCTGGCCTGCCAGACTCCACGTATTCGGACAATTTCCCGGTGTACACCACCTGGGATACCGACCCGATGCTGAGCGGCTGCCAGCGCAACTACGACTTCCTGATCGGCGACATCAATACCCACGAAGATCATTACATCCCTGGCAACCAAGTATCCAACCAAGGGGATCCGACTCGGGCCGTCAGTACCTACGACAACTTCGACGTACGAGACTGGACTAACAGGGTCGGGGCGCTCGAAACAAACACGCCCGCGGCTGGCAACGGCAGACCACTAGACACCTCCTTCACCAACCTGGGCGACATCAACCACGCGACTTCCCACTGGGCCTCGTATTACCTAGCGGGTGTCGCCTACTGGGCGCACACATACGGTTTTCGTCCCGATATGCCGACGGCGCGTGTCACCACGTTCGTCATTGACGTCAACGAAAATGGCAACGGTACCGTCGGCGACACACAGCGCCAGAGCCAATTCTTCTTAGCCGCGAAGTACGGCGGCTTCCAGGATGCCAACAACGACGGCAATCCGTTCAAGACATTTGGCGCGGACGGCATCACAGTCGTCAACAACAACACCGAATGGGAAGCGGCTCCGACTGGCTCGAACATTCCTTACAACTGGTTCCTGGGTGGCCAACCCGCCACGATGATCGCCGCAATCAAGAATATCTTCGCGCAGATTGTCTCGTACGCTGGCACGCTGTCGGGTGTTGCGCTGTCGAGCGCGCGCATCACCGGTGACTCGGGGAACAACACTTACGTATACGCCCCTGGCTTCGACCAGAAGTGGAACGGCCGCCTTGCGGCGTATCAGCTCACGCTGAATGGCTCCAATGTACAAGTCAGTTCGCAGGCGACATGGGAGGCGGGTGCCTTACTCACGACTGCGTACGGCGGCACATCGGGGACCAAATACACCGGCCGCTCCGTGTTCACCACGAACTCGGACACAGGAAAGGGTGTGGCTTTCGCGTGGGCGAATATCTCGCAAAGCCAGCAAGCATTGCTCAATACCAATCCTGACAACGGTGCAGCGGACAGCAGCGGCCAAGATCGCCTGAATTATCTGCGAGGCGATCAGAGTAAGGAAAACACCACGAGCAATTCCAGCGGCATCTTCCGCGCTCGCAATAGCCTGCTCGGCGACATCATCGGCTCTGCGCCAACCTATGTGGGCGACCCTTCGGGCGCCATCACGGACACGGGCTACGCAACCTTCACTGGCACCTACAACGGTCGTACGCCGATGATCTACGTGGGTGCCAACGACGGCATGGTGCATGGCTTCAATGCCAGCACGGGTAGCGAAGTCTTCGCGTATGTACCGAATGCAGTCTTCACGAGCCTGAATCAACTGACATTCCCCGGCTACGCACACCGCCTGTTCGTAGATGCCACACCGGTCGCTGCCGAAGCGCAAGTCAACGGGAACTGGCGGACAGTTTTGACTGGCGGCTTCGGTGGCGGAGCTCAAGGCGTATACGCCCTCGACGTGACTGATCCCACTGGGTCCAAAGGTGGCTCGTTTACGAGTTCCAACGTGCTGTGGGAGTTCACCGACAAAGACGACGCCGACATGGGCAACGTGATGGGCACCCCGCTCGTCGTCAAGCTGCAAACTGGCACAGATACATCGAAGAATCCAAATGTGCCGATCTACAAGTGGTTCGTGATGGTCGGCAACGGCCTGAACTCTAACGCGGTCGATAGCAGCTACAACGCGAACGCGCCGGCGGCACTGTTCCTGCTGTCGTTGGACAAGCCGGCTGGCACTCCCTGGCAGCGCAACACCAACTACTTCAAGATCGTCACCCCGATCCCCGGTGGCACGCCGCCGTACACGACCGCCAATGGGCTGTCGACGCCTGCCATCGTGCCCGCCGTCAATGGCCGCGCCATGGCAGCCTACGCAGGCGACCTGCAAGGCAACCTGTGGAAGTTTGTACTCTCCGGCGACAGCACCACCTGGAATGAGACCTCCACCGCCCTGCCCAACTACGGCGGCGGAACGATCAAGAAGCCGCTGTTTGCTGCAACCGACAACTACAGCACGCCGGGCCGGAAGCAACCGATCACCATGGCACCGCAGATTGTCTATGCGCCAGGCGGCTACATGATCCTGTTCGGCACGGGCAAGTACTACGAAACGTCCGATACCGGAACGCCGACGCAGTACAACAGCTTCTACGGCATCTACGATGACGGCGGCAGCACCAACTACATCACGGACCGCAGCAAGCTCAACAAATTGACAGCGACGGCATCTTCGGATGGCAAGTCATACACCATTGCGTATGCAACGGGGGCCGCAGGTGTGGGCTACACCAGCCCCCGCAAGCCTGGCTGGGTGCTCGACTTCCCTGACAACACGGAAAAGCAAGTCACAGCGGCCGTGGCTTCCGACGGGGTCGTCTACTTCAACTCGCTCACCGGCGGCGATGCGTGCGGCAACAACGGCAGCAGCCGCAGCTATGCGTTGAATGTGCTGAGCGGTATGCCACTGGGTGGCACGACCACAGGCTATCAGTCGTCTACCGGCCTGCTCGGTGCACCGTCGCTGATCGTCATCTCCATCGCCAATGCTTCGCGCGACTCGGTGGGCGGCACGGTCGAAACCAAGACCAAGATCGTGCTCTCATCGGGTACTCAGGGTCTGACGGTGGGCAATTCAAATGGCTCAGGAGGGTCGGGCGGCTCGGTCACGCAGATTACGCAGCGACGCGGCCGTGCCGGCTGGCGCGAAGTCCGCAACTTCACGCTGAACTGATGGAAGGCGCCAACATGCAACTCCAACGCTCCGTCCTTTCTCGCCAGCGTGGCTTCACGCTGGTCGAACTGATGATCGTGGTCGCGATTGTCGGCATCCTGGCCATCATTGGATACCCTAGCTATAACCAGTTCGTTCAGAAGGGGCGACGAGCCGAGGCGAAGGCGGCGCTCCTGTCCACCATGCAACTGTTCGAGCGCCATTTCGCGCAGGTCAACAGCTATGCGCCGGCGGCGGGTGGTGGGACTGCGTGGACTGGGTTCAATGCGTACTCCGGTGATTCGCCCAGCAGCAGCAACTACACGATTGGTGCAGCCCTATGCGCCGACAAGCCGGTCGGTGGACAAGCAGATCAGTGCGTTGAGCTAACTGCCACGCCCGTCGCTGGCAAAGCCGATACAACCTGCGGTTCGCTTATCTACCGCAGTACAGGCGAGAAGTTCAACATGGTGACAAGCGGGGCCTATGCGTCCACGCAGGGCTGCTGGTGACCGGGATGCGCACGCCTTCCAAACCTTTACCGGTTATCCGGCCCGGAGGCTTCACGCTACTGGAGCTCATGGCCACCATCACGGTGGCTGCTGTCATACTCATGCTCGCTGGCCCCAGCCTGAATGACTTCATGCGTAAGCAGCGGGTCATTACCGCCGTCGATTCGATCACTTCAGCGATCGGTCAAGCGCGCTCTATCGCCATCGCCACAAACAGTTACGTCACTATCGCTCCGGTAGATGGCACAAACTGGAACAGCGGCGTGCGCGTCTTCTCAGAGGGGCAAAGCCCAAACGGCACATATAGCGCCACCGCAGACAAATTGCTTGGCCAGTACGACGCAATGCCCGCAACCATGACGGTGGCGTTCAAGAGCACCGCTAACATCGCGAGTTCGACCTCCAGCCAGACCTCGTTGACTTACTCACCAGTCGGCTACACCGTGACCACCCCTGGCAAAGTCGCACAGGTCAACGCAACGTTTATAGTGAAGTTTGTCGACGGCAAACCACCTTCACGCGGCGTCATCATCAACGCACTGGGTCGCGCCCGAACCTGTGATCCCGCGGTTGATAGCACCTGCGTTGCCACGGCGACTCAGTAGTGAGCGCCACCAAACGTGACAGTCAAACCCCCGCATATCTCCTAAGGTAGGTCGGTTCTTGTGGCGCTCAAAGCCCCTTTGCCGACCATGCCTAAGTACAGCCGTCACGTCATCCGCCCTGCTCCGCGCCAACACGGCGCCATCCTGCTCGAATCCCTCGTCGCACTAGCAGTACTGTCCTTGTGTGCAGCGGGCACCCTAACCGCACTTGAGCGGATGGAGACAACCAGCCGAAGCCTGCGTCAGCTATCGGCCGACGTCCGAACGCAAAACACCCGCGTCGAATCCGCGAACGTGCGCTGACATGTGCCGCCTCTCTCATGCTCAGCGGGGCGCGACGTTGGTGGAGTTGCTGATTGGCATGCTGGTCGGGTTGATCGTGCTCGGCATCACGCTGCAAATGACACTCCTTGCACGTGCAAGCTATCAGCGCATTGCGGACGAAGCCCTGATCGAAAGTCGCGGCACGCAAGCGCTGGAATTGCTGACAACGGCACTGCAGCAAGCGGGATGGGTCACCGATTCGCCAGCAGCATCGCCAGAACGCCGATGGCCAGACGCGAACGCAACTCCGTCGATTCAAGGTTCGGACAGTTGCACCCCTCGCGAAGCGGAAGCCCTCGACTGCAACAGCGGTGACGTGCACGGAAGCGACGCCGTGCTGGTGCGCTTTGCTGGTCGCAGCATGCGGACCAACCCGCAGCGAGCTGACGATAGCATCATCGACTGCTCCGGCTACGGGGTCGCTGAGCGCGTCCAAAACGGCAGCGACGCGCAGCGTGCGGGATCCATGCTGCTCTACCTCACCCGTGCATCGGATCAAGAACCACAGCTCATGTGCCGCTCGCGAAGGCATCAAGCCGGACAGACAGTGGCGGGCCGCTGGACATCTAATGGCATGGTCCGCGGCGTCGAAACAATGCAGCTTCTGTATGTGGTCCGCACCGCTGGCGGCACCTCGACCACCACGATGTCTGCGCGCTCGCTGACCACCGAGCAATGGCGCCAGGTTCAAGCGGTGCACATCGCGCTGGTCGTTCGCGGCGACTACAACGCGCCCGGGTCAGCCAACCAGACCATGCCCACACTTGCGCTATTTCCCAAGGTCCAGCAAGTCGAAGGCATCAACGCACAGGACCTGCGATTCACGCCCACCCAACCCCAACGCCGCCGCGCGGTCTTCACCGCGACGGTACGCTTACGCAATCCGCTCGCCTGTGACGTGGACGTATGTTGAGCGATAGCGCTAGGGTGCGTGGTTTTTCGATGATCATCGTGATGCCTGCGGTGGCTTTGCTCGGCCTGCTGACCATGGCGACTTTCCATCTGGTGGTCGACCAGCGGCACCACACGTCTCTCACCGCCGATCGCGCTTTGGCCAAGTACGCCGCTGAAGTAGCGCTGAATGCGGCCGAGTGCGAACTGTCCGTCGCCACCGAGACGCCCACGAATCTCGAATGTGTTGCTGCCTTGCCGCAGGAACGTATCACCGCTCTCGATCCGGTTTCGCGACGCGGCTTCTCGCCCGGGGCATGCGGCAGCGGCGCCGCGCGCGGGCTATGCCAGCCGCAACCCGGCGAATCGCTCTGGTCGTTGGCGCAACTGCTGGAAACCCCCACCTTTGCGATAGAGATCGATGCACACCTGCCGGGCAGCGAGCGCATTGCTGGCCGCGCTGCCCGGTACGTCATTGAGCCGATTCCGGACCGTTGGCACGGCCAGGCTACGCAATCCGATGGCACCTCATCGTCTTGGTTATATCGGATCACGGCCGCAGGCTTTGGCGCCGACCCTGCCGTCAGCGTCGTGCTGCAGACGGTCTTCCGCCCACGAATGCCGCGCAGCACATCCACGCTTCAGTCCACCACCGAATCTGCACCGCCTGTCATTCACTCCAATGGCACGGTGACCCAACTCGTCTACACCATCAGCAACCGGGAGGACGCGATCGACACCCACGCGCAAACCTTCTTGTTAGGCCGCCTGAGCTGGCGTGAACTGATCGAGGAAGGCCTGCGATGAAGCATCGCCTTGCTGCATTCACGCTTATCGAACTCACGATTGCATTGGCTATCGCAGCGCTGTTGGCGGGCGCCGCCATACAAACTTGGTCAGAACACCATGAGCGCGCGCGGCGGGCTGCGGCGCATGCGGCGCTAATGTCAACCATGGTGGAATTGGAACGCGAATACGCGCAAACAGGCAATGGCTCCATACCTGCAGGCGTGCCGCAACACGTCCCCGGCTATAACCTGCTCGCTAGCCCGTGCAACGGCCGCGCTTCGGCGCATTGCATTGAAGTCAGCGCCCGACCAGTGCACCCGGATACCAACTGCGGCGCGCTTATCCTGCGCAACACCGGCGAACGATTCACGCAGATCGGCAACGACCGGCTGCCGGCATCGTCTGCATGCTGGCCATGAAGGTGTCTCGCCTGCGGACCGGGTTCACACTGGTTGAGCTCGTTGTCGTCCTGAGTGTCATGGCGATCCTCGCGGTGTTCGCGGCGCCCGCCGGCTTGAATTGGTGGCAACGCGAGACCGTCGTCGTTCTGGCCGACCGATTTGTCAGCGCGATCGCGCTGGCGCAGGCCATGTCGCGCAGTCAGCGTGCATGGATTCACCTCGGCCCACTCGACGCACAGCAGCGCTGGTCATCGGGATGGGCGTTGTATATGACGCCCTCGCCGCAAACCCAGGCGACGCCGCTGGAACCGGACACCGAGGCTATCTTGGTGCATGTTTCGCCTCCAGTGATGCCGCAGGTCCAATTTACGTTCACACCGTCGCAGCGGGATGTCGACACCCTGTCTTATGCACCTGTGGGATACTCGCGACAGCGCAACGGCAGCCAGCTCTACGGCACGCTGACGATCCGGTCTGGAGCCCATGTGCGGAGCGTCCGCATCAACTCCGCAGGCCGCGCCCGCATCTGCGATCCGGCCAAGGACGCTAAAACGTGCGGCACCGGCGCCTCAGCTAACGACGATTAACCCAAATTCCCGCTTTTTCCCATGTTCTCCGACTTCGACCACGCCATGATGCAGCGCGCCCTGGCGCTGGCCGAGAAAGGCTTGTTCACCACTACACCCAACCCGCGCGTCGGATGCGTGATCGTGCGTGACGACACCGTCATCGGCGAAGGCCATACGCAACCTGCCGGCCAGGACCACGCTGAAATCCAAGCCATCAAGGATGCCCAGTCGCGCGGCCAGGACGTGCGCGGCGCCACCGCATATGTGACGCTGGAGCCCTGTAGCCACTTTGGCCGCACCCCACCCTGCGCAGATCGACTGGTCGAAGCCGGTATTGCGCGCGTGGTCGCAGCCATGGAGGACCCCAACCCCGCCGTCTCCGGACGGGGCTTGCAGAGGCTGCGCGATGCCGGCGTGGACGTGCGTTGCGGACTGTTGGAGCGGGAGGCGCGTGAGCTGAACATCGGTTTCGTTTCACGCATGACGCGCGGCACACCGTGGGTCCGCGTGAAGGTCGGCGCATCGTTGGACGGCCGCACCGCGCTGGACAATGGCATCAGCCAGTGGATTACCGAAACTGAAGCGCGCAACGACGGCCACCGCTGGCGCGCACGCGCCTGTGCCATCCTCACCGGCATCGGCACGGTGCGCGAAGACAATCCGCGGCTGACCGTGCGCGCCGTCAATACGCCACGCCAGCCGCGCCGCGTGCTGATCGACTCGGCGCTGGACGTACCGCTCGACGCCCATATCCTCACCGCAGATGGGCACCACGAGCCGACGCTGATTTTCGCCGCCCAACCCGAAGCCGGCCGCATGCGTGCGTTGAGCGAGCGCGGCGCGGAGGTCATCCTCCTGCCAAACGCTGATGGAAAGGTCGACCTGGCCGCAGTCTTGCGCGAACTGGGCCGCCGCGAGATCAACGAGCTGCATGTTGAGGCCGGCTTCAAGCTCAACGGCTCGCTGCTGCGCGAAGGGCTGGTTGACGAGATCCTTGTCTATCTGGCGCCCAAGGTGCTCGGCTCGGGCCAAGGCATGTTCAATATGGGGCCGCTGCAAACGCTGGAAGGCGCGGCCGAATTCTTCTTTCACGACATTTCGCGCATCGGGGGCGACCTCCGCATCCTGGCGCGCCGCAACCCCACGGATTGATAGCTTATGTTCACCGGAATCGTCGCCGCAGTTGGCCATATTGAAACCGTCTCGCCGCTTGGCGACAGCGCCGATGCAGGCGTGCGCCTGTCCATCGACTCGGGCGGTCTGCCGCTCGCGGACGTGGCGTTGGGCGATTCGATCGCTATCCAGGGGGCGTGCATGACGGTTGTCGCCAAAACTGACAGCCACTTCGACGTGGATGTGTCGCGCGAATCGCTCTCCAAGACAGTCGGGCTGGAACGCCCGGGCGAGGTGAACCTGGAGAAGGCGCTGCGCCTGGCCGACCACATCGGCGGGCACCTCGTGTCGGGCCACGTGGACGGTCTCGGCACGGTCACGCATTTCGCCCCGGTCAACGAATCGCACGAACTGCGTGTGCGGGCCCCGGCAGAGCTGGGCAAGTATCTCGCCTACAAGGGCTCCGTGGTGGTCAACGGCGTGTCGCTGACGGTCAATACCGTCCGCGACGACGCAGACGGCTGCGAGTTCTCGATCAATCTGATCCCACACACGGTGGCGGTCACCACGCTCAAGCATCTGAAGGCCGGCAGCCAGGTCAACCTGGAGATCGACCTGATCGCCCGCTACGTAGAACGCATGCTCACCCATGCCGCCATCGGCCTGCCCGTGGGCGCCAAGCCCCTGGCAGCCGTTTGAACCGCTGGCCCCGCTGGCTTGGGGCCACCTTGGCGTACAATAGCGGGCTTCCCATTTACGCAGTCGCACGGCCCCCGAAATTAGCGATTTTCGGGCGTTGGCCAGCGGCGCGCACCCCTGCTACGCCATGTCGATCGCCACAGTCGAAGAAATCATTGCCGAAATCCGCGCCGGCCGGATGGTCATCCTGGTGGACGAGGAAGACCGTGAGAACGAAGGCGACCTGATCCTGGCGAGCGATTTCGTCACGCCGGAAGCCATCAATTTCATGGTCACGCACGCGCGCGGCCTGGTGTGCCTGACGCTCACCGAAGAACACTGCGACCAGCTCGACTTGCCCATGATGGCGAGCCGCAACGGTACGCAGTTCGGCACCAATTTCACCGTGTCGATCGAAGCGGCTGAAGGCGTGACCACCGGCATTTCCGCCGCCGACCGCGCACGCACCATTCAGGTGGCCGCTGCCAAGAACGCGAAACCGTCGGACTTGGTGAACCCGGGCCACATCTTCCCGCTGCGGGCCCAGAAGGGCGGCGTGCTGATGCGCGCCGGCCACACCGAAGCTGGCTGCGACCTGACCGCGATGGCTGGCCTGACCCCAGCCGCCGTGATCTGCGAGATCCTGAAAGACGACGGCACCATGGCGCGCTTGCCGGACCTTGTGGAATTCGCCAAGAAGCACGGCCTGAAGATCGGCACGATTGCCGACATGATCCAATACCGTAGCCGCACCGAGAGCATCGTCGAGCGGGTCGGCGAACGCACGATGGAGACGCAGTTCGGCACGTTCCATGCCGTCGCTTTCCGCGATCGCGCGGCGGGCCGCGCCCATCTGGCGCTGGTGAAGGGCACGCCGACGCCGGACACCGAAACGCTGGTGCGCGTGCATGAGCCTCTGTCTGTACTCGACCTGCTGGAGTGCCAGCGCACGACGCACTCGTGGAGCGTGCCCGCCGCCCTGCGCGCCGTGCAGGCTGCCCCGACCGGCGTGGTCGTGCTGCTCAATTGCGGCGATTCGGCAGACCGGTTGTTCACCCAGTTCTCCGCGCTGGACGCGCCGCAAGAGCGCCCGCGTACCAAACCCGATCCGCGCATTTACGGTATCGGCGCGCAAATCCTGAAGGAGGTGGGCGTTGGCAAGATGCGTGTGCTGGCCTCGCCGTTGAAGCTGCCGAGCATGGTCGGCTACGACCTGGAAGTGACGGCATATCAGTCAATGGCAGATGCCCCGGACGTCACTTCCGCTTCATCCACTGCCACGCATTGAATCTCCCGCGGCAGCCGAGTCTGCCGCATCGGCTTTCTTTTTCTGACGTTGCCCGACTGGCAACCCCAACCGGAATACACCATGGACCACGGCTTCTACCCGACCAATCTCAACGGCGAAGGCCTGCGCATCGGCATCGTCCAGGCGCGTTTCAACGAGCCCGTGTGCGAAGCGCTGCGCGAAGCTTGCGTCGCTGAACTCGAACAACTCGGCGTGGCCGGCGAAGACGTGCTGCTGGTGACCGTGCCGGGAGCGCTGGAAGTCCCGCTGGCCCTGCAGAAGATGGCCGAATCGGGCCAGTTCGACGCGCTGATCGCGCTGGGCGCCGTCATCCGCGGCGAGACGTACCACTTCGAACTGGTGTCCAATGAATCGGGCGCCGGCATCACGCGCGTGGGCCTGGACTTCAACATCGCCATCGCCAACGGCATCCTGACCACCGACACCGATGCACAGGCCCACGCCCGCACCCGCGAGAAAGGTCGTGATTGCGCCCGTACCGCCGTCGAAATGGCCAACCTGACCAACGACCTCGACGGTCTGCAGGATCACGGCCAGGACGACGACGGCGAGAACGAATAAGCGCTTCCTCGCGCAAAGGCTTTTCCCATGACGCAAGACAATTCCCAAGCCAAGGCCAAGGCGCCCGCCAAGAGCGCGCGCCGCCGTGCGCGCGAACTGGCGCTGCAAGGTCTGTATCAATGGCTGCTCAATCGCAACGACCCGGGTGTGGTCGAGGCGCATCTGCAGGACGCGCAAGGCTTCAACAAGGCCGACCGCGCGCACTTCGATGCGCTGCTGCACGGTGCCATCCGCGAAGAGACCACGCTGACCGAGGCATTCACACCGTACCTGGATCGCCCGGTTGCCGAGCTGTCACCAGTCGAACGTGCCGCCCTGCTGGTCGGCGCGTACGAGCTGGTGCACTGCGTTGACATCCCGTACAAGGTCGTGATCAACGAGGCGGTTGAACTGACCAAGACCTTCGGCGGTGTGGAAGGCTACAAGTACGTCAACGGCGTGCTGGACAAGCTGGCCGCCCAGGTGCGCGCGGTCGAGGTCGCTGCCCGCCGGTAATCCGGCGTCTGCTCTTCGCTTTACCTTTTCGCTTCGCCTCAAGATGGACGCCCACCGCCTGCAGACAGCCGCCCGGCTGGCCAATATCCGCGCCTTTCACGTGATGGAGCTGGCCAAGCAGGCCCGCGAGCTGGAACTGGCGGGACGCAGCATTATCCACATGGGCATCGGCGAGCCGGACTTCACCGCCGCCGATCCCGTCGTGCAAGCCGCGACCGACGCCATGCGACGCGGCGTCACGCAGTACACCGGGGCCTTGGGTATTCGCCCGCTGCGCCAGGCAATCGCCCGCTACTACCACACCGTTTACGGCCTCGACATCGCCCCCGAGCGCATCATCGTCACGGCGGGCGCGTCGGCGGCGTTGCTGCTGGCGTGTGCGGTGCTGGTGGAGGTTGGCGGCGAAGTCCTGATGCCCGATCCGAGTTATCCGTGCAACCGTCACTTCGTGGCTGCCTTCAATGGCGAGGCGAAGCTAGTACCGTCGGGGCCGGAAGAGCGTTTCCAGTTGACGGCCGCACAGGTCGAGACACATTGGGGGGAACGCACGCAGGGCGTGTTGCTGGCCTCTCCATCCAACCCGACCGGCACGTCGATCCTGCCGGACGAGCTGCAGCGCATCGTGCAGACGGTACGCGCGCGAGGCGGATTTTCCATCGTCGACGAGATCTACCAAGGCCTCTCGTACGACCAGGCACCGGTCTCAGCACTGTCGTTCGGCGATGATGTCGTCACGATCAACAGCTTTTCCAAGTATTTCAACATGACCGGCTGGCGACTTGGCTGGCTGGTGGCGCCCGCCGAACTGGTGCCCGAGTTCGAGAAGGTCGCGCAGAACCTGTTCATTTGCGCGTCGGCGGTGGCGCAGTACGCGGCGCTCGCATGCTTTGAGCCGGAAGCGTTGGCCATCTACGAAGCGCGCAAGGCCGAATTCCGTCGCCGCCGCGATTTCATCGTGCCGGCGCTGGAATCAATTGGCTTCAAGGTACCGGTCAAGCCGGACGGGGCGTTTTATGTTTACGCCGATTGCCGCGGCGTGAATCATCCGCATGCAGGCGATGCCGATGCCCTCACCCAGTCGATGCTGCATGACGCCGGCGTGGTGCTGGTGCCAGGGCTGGATTTTGGCCCGCACACGGCGCAGCACTATATCCGACTGTCTTACTCTACGTCGATGACGCATCTGGAAGAAGCGGTCGAAAGGTTGGCCAAGCTGTTCGGCCGGTAAAACGATCTTCGCGCCTCGTCCAAGCAAAAAGGCCGTCCCGAAGGACGGCCTTTCTTATATAGCGCAACCAAGCAAGTCGATCAGGCCTGGCCTTGGGACTTGTCGTCCAGACGCGCCTCTTCCTGCTGACCTGTAGCCGGTTGCTTGTCGGCCGCCTTGGCGGCTTGCGTCTTCGCATCGGCTTGCGTCACGGGCGTTGCAGTCGCGACCGGTTTCACCGGTTCCCGCTCCGACGCCGCCGTCATCGGCGAACGGTGGCCGGTAGCCACCATGCGCAGGCGCGAACGCTCTTGCAACACCTTGCCGCCGTAGCCGCCGTCGCCTTGCGTGACCGCACCGACATACAGCTTCAGGCCGCCTTCAATCGATCCTGCACGCGCGATGCAATCCTTCAGCACAAGCGCACCGACCTTGATGTTGGCGTACGGATTGAGCGCGGCACCGACGCCGCCCATCACCTCGTACTTGTCCTGGTGGACCTTGGTCATGACCTGCATCAGGCCCTGCGCCCCCATACCGCTTTCGGCGAACGGGTTAAAGCTGGACTCGATCGCCATCACGCCCAGGATGAGCAGCGGATCCAGGCCGACTTCCTTGCCGGTCTGATAGGCCGCCTTCACCAACTGGCCAGTGGCCGTGGCTGCCACGCGGTACTTGCGGGCAATGTATTCCGCCACCGCAGCCTGCTCTCGCGGGGTACCGGCGGTTGCCGACTCACGCGCGTCGCGGACGACTTGCGTGTTCGGGATCTGCGCGGCCAACTCGGCCACGGACGGCACCTTCGAGAGCGCGTCCCAACCGGCAGCCGCGACCGTGCCGCCCTGGGCCGTAGCAGGGGCCACAGCCTGAACAGCCCCGGTACCGGCGGACGGCGCAGTGGGCGCAAAGGCGACCGGCTGCACGCCAGCCGCAACCGCGGGTGACGGATTGGCCGAGGCAACACTTGTGTCGACACCCGGTGTGAAATGCAGCACGCGTTGAGCGACCGCGGCACGCCACTCGCTATTGAGCGAGAGTGCGACTGCAGCAACCACAGCCAGCAAGCCGATGCTATTGAGCACGACATGCCCGCTGCGGAACACCAGCAGCACGCCAGGATGCAACTCATTGCGGGACGCGGCAGCGCCCCCTGCGTTCAACTCCATGCGCAGCTTACGAGGCAGCGCAACTTGACCTGCACGCGCGAGGCGGCGGCCAACCGGGGCGACGAGCCGGCGTTGCAGCGCCGATCCGATCCCGGAAGAATGAAGGGTTTTCCAACCGTTCATACTTACCTCCGTCCGCTGCGCAGATCCGGTAGACGCCTTTCTTTTGCATGGCGCCGTGCGTCTCGAATCGCAACGGTTTTTAGTAAGGATGCCGCGCTGTTGCAGTCAGCCGGCATCTGTTGGGGGCACTCCCCTAGTGCCCAGAGAAATGCGGGCCGTGTCCTTGGGGAGGTCACGTCCCGCAGCGATGCTGATGTGTTCTGGTGTCGCCCCTCATACGTTGGAGAGTTGGGCGATGGCATTAGCCGAAAACATGTTGCGTTGCAACAATTACCAGATCGGATTGGATTGTAGGAAGCGCGTTATTCCAAGTCAATCATAAAGAAGTAAGTTTTTATATCAAAAAGTTATGACTTGGCCCGCATTGTTGGGACTAGCTGACCTGCGATGCGTTCTGTCATCAGGGGGTCGCGCGGTTTTGGCCGTACAATCGCGGCCACCCCGCCTACACCAAAAAAATGTCGCCCCGACGACCATTTGGGGGGCCAGCCCCTCCGCGCGACAGGCGATCCACCTTACCTTTGGTTACAAAATCTCCATGCAATACAGGGACTTACGTGACTTTCTCGCCCAGCTTGAGCGCTCGGGCGAACTGCGCCGCGTGCGCCAGCCGGTGTCACCGCGCCTGGAAATGACCGAAGTCTGTGACCGCCTGCTGCGCTCCGAAGGCCCGGCGGTAGTCTTTGAGCAACCGGTGGACGGCGCACAGAAGTACGACATACCGGTGCTGGCTAACTTGTTTGGCACCACGCGCCGCGTGGCGCTGGGCATGGGCGCGGAGTCGCTTGATGAACTGCGTGACGTGGGCCGACTCCTCTCTGCGTTGAAAGAGCCCGAACCGCCGCGCGGTCTGCGTGAAGCCGGCAAGCTGTGGACAATGGCCAAGGCCGTGTGGGACATGGCGCCCCGCAAGGTGTCGTCGCCAGCGTGCCAGGAGATCGTGTGGGAAGGGAATGACGTCGACCTCTCGCGCATTCCCGTACAGACGTGCTGGCCCGGCGATGCGGCGCCGCTTGTCACATGGGGGCTGGTCATCACGCGCGGGCCGCACAAGAAGCGGCAGAACCTCGGCATCTACCGGCAGCAGGTCATCAGTCGCAACCAGCTCATCATGCGTTGGCTGGCGCACCGGGGCGGCGCGCTGGATTTCCGCGAGCACGCCATCGCCAATCCGGGCCAGCCGTTTCCGATTGCGGTGGCGCTGGGTGCCGACCCGGCCACGATTCTCGGCGCAGTGACGCCGGTGCCGGATACGTTATCTGAGTACCAGTTTGCCGGCCTGCTGCGTGGCAGCCGGACTGAGCTTGGGACATGCCTCACGCCTTCGCTCGCGCAAGCACAATTGCAAGTGCCGGCCAGCGCAGAAATCATCCTTGAAGGCCACATCCAGCCGGATCCGACGCACCCGAGCGGCTATCAGCATGCGCTGGAGGGACCCTTCGGCGATCACACCGGCTATTACAACGAGCAGGACTGGTTCCCGGTGTTCACGGTCGAGCGCATCACGATGCGCCGCGACCCGATCTATCACTCTACGTATACAGGCAAGCCGCCCGATGAACCCGCCGTGCTCGGCGTGGCGCTCAATGAAGTGTTCGTGCCGCTGCTGCAGAAGCAGTTTCCGGAGATCGCCGATTTCTATCTGCCGCCCGAGGGCTGCAGCTACCGCATGGCGCTGGTCAGCATGAAGAAGCAATACACCGGCCACGCCAAACGCGTGATGTTCGGCGTGTGGAGCTTCCTGCGGCAGTTCATGTATACGAAGTTCATCGTGGTGGTGGACGACGATGTGAATCTGCGCGACTGGAAGGAAGTGATCTGGGCGATCACGACCCGCGTGGACCCGGCGCGCGACACGGTCATGGTGGAAAACACGCCGATCGACTATCTGGACTTTGCGTCGCCCGTGTCTGGCCTGGGCTCCAAGATGGGGATCGATGCCACCAACAAATGGCCGGGCGAAACCACCCGCGAATGGGGCCAACCCATCGTCATGGATGCCGCCGTCAAGGCCCGTGTCGACACCATGTGGGACACGCTCTTCCAATAACCACAAGGCCTGGCGGCCCAGTCTGCGAGCGAACGATCGTTCGGTTATTCTTAGTGAGTTAAGCGACTGCTGCATCTAAAAGGCAGGCCTTCCGGTCTGCCTGCTTCCTTTTCGGAGACCGCCATGGCCGAAGCACTCGACTCTTCCCGCACCGCCGCCAACGCGCTGGAGCGCATCAAAGACCGCACGCTCGTCAAAACGCAGTCCTACGTGGACGGCGCATGGACCGACGCAGCAGACGGCACGACTTTCCCCGTCTACGACCCTGCCACCAACGCACACCTGACCGACGTCGCCAATCTCGGCCACGCAGAAACACTGCGCGCCATCGACGCAGCCAATGCGGCGTGGCCCGCGTGGCGGGAGCTGACAGGCAAGGAGCGCGCCGGCCTGATGCGCCGCTGGTTCGATCTGCTGATCGCCAATGCCGACGACCTCGCCGCGCTGATGACCGCCGAACAAGGCAAGCCGCTGGCCGAAGCCAAGGGCGAAATCGTCTATGGTGCGTCGTTCATCGAATGGTTTGCCGAAGAGGCCAAGCGCGTCTCCGGCGACGTGATGGCCAGCACCTGGCGCGACAAGCGCATGGTCGTGCTCAAGCAGCCGGTGGGCGTGTGTGCGTCCATCACGCCGTGGAACTTCCCGCTGGCGATGATCACCCGCAAGGTGGCGCCAGCCATGGCGGCAGGCTGCACCATCGTCATCAAGCCGGCCGAGCAAACGCCGCTGTCCGCGCTGGCGATGGCCGAACTGGCGCACCGCGCGGGCATTCCGAAGGGCGTGGTCAACGTCGTGACGGGTGACGCGGATCGCTCGATTGCCATCGGCAAGGCCCTGTGCGAATCGCCGATCGTGCGGCATCTGTCGTTCACGGGCTCGACGCCGGTGGGCCGCATCCTGATGCAACAATGCTCGCCGACGGTGAAGAAGGTGGCGCTTGAGCTGGGCGGCCACGCGCCGTTCATCGTGTTCGACGACGCCGACATCGATGCCGCAGTGGAAGGCGCAGTGCAGTCGAAATATCGCAACGCGGGCCAGACCTGCGTGTGTACGAACCGCTTCTACGTGCATGCCTCGGTGTACGACGCGTTTGTCGAGAAGCTCTCGGCCAAGGTGCGCGGCATCAAGGTTGGAAACGGTTTCGAATCTGGCGTGGTGCAAGGCCCGCTGATCGACGACCAGGCCGTGGAGAAAGTGCAGCGCCACATTGACGACGCGACGCAGAAAGGCGCGCGCCTGACCGCCGGCGGCAAGCTGATGCAGGGCTTCGGCTCGCAGCGTTTCGTCGAGCCCACGGTGCTGGCCGATGCCACGCCCGACATGCTGATCGCGCGCGAAGAAACCTTCGGCCCCGTTTCCGCCATCTTCAAGTTTCAGGACGAAGCGGAAGTCGTGCGCCTGGCCAACGACACAGAATTTGGCCTGGCGTCGTACTTTTTCAGCCGCGACATCGGCCGCATCTGGCGCGTGGCCGAGCAGCTCGAGTACGGCATGGTCGGCATCAACACGGGGCTCATTTCGAACGAGGTGGCGCCGTTTGGCGGCATCAAGCAATCGGGGCTGGGCCGCGAAGGTTCGGTCTACGGCATCGACGAGTACCTCGAACTCAAGTATCTGTGCATGGGCGGCATCTGAACCGTTATCCCCTACCGGCCGACCTGCCACATCGATAGAGCGGGCGGCCTTCCCCCTTGCCTGACCGGCGGAGGAGACACATGAGCACCATCCAGGAAGGCGCCCTGCTGTGGACGCCATCGGCGGATTTCATCGCGCGCTCGCGCCTGACCCACTACCTCGACTGGCTCGCGCGCGAACGCGGCCTGCGCTTCTCGGCCACCACGCCCGAGGGCTACGCGCAACTGTGGGAGTGGTCCACCACCGAGCTGGACGCGTTCTGGACGTCCGTCTGGGATTATCTCGACCTGCGCGCCTCGACGCCCTTCACGCAAATGCTGGGCGACCGCACCATGCCGGGCGCGCAATGGCTCGTCGGCGCAAGGCTGAACTACGTCGATCAGGTCATGCGTCATGTGGAGGAAGGCGGCAGCCCCGACCGCACCGCCATCCGCTACGCCAGCGAGACCAAGCCGCTGGCCGACCTATCGTGGCGCGAACTGCGCCGCCGGGTCGCATCGCTAGCCGATGCACTGCGCAAGATGGGTGTGGTGCCGGGCGACCGCGTTGCCGCCTATCTGTCGAACACGCCGGACGCGATCGTGGCGTTTCTCGCCACAGCCAGCGTCGGTGCCATCTGGTCCGTCTGCGCGCCCGACATGGGCCAGGTGGCCGTCACGGACCGCTTCCGACAGATCGAGCCCAAGGTGCTGATCGCGGTGGACGGCTATCACTACGGCGGGCGCGCTTTCGACCGCGCCGACGTGGTCGCCGAGATGGTTGCCGCGCTGCCCTCGGTCGAACACCTTGTCCTCGTGCCGCAGTTGCTGGGCAAGATCAACCGCGCACGCTTCCCGGAGGCCCGTGACTGGCGCGACCTCACGGCCAACGATGTGCCGCTCGTCGTCACGCCAGTTGCTGCAGACCACCCGCTGTGGATTCTCTATTCGTCCGGCACCACCGGCATGCCCAAGCCCATCGTGCACGGCCACGGCGGCCTGCTGCTGGTGCAGACGATGATGGGCGCGCTGCATCTCGACCTGGGTCCCGACGACGTTTACCACTGGTACAGCAGCACCGGCTGGGTCATGTGGAATTCGCAGGCCAGCGGCCTGCTTGGCGGCGTCACGCTCGCCATCTACGACGGCAATCCCGGTACGCCCGATCTCAATACGCTGTGGCGCTTTGCGCAGGATGCGGGCGTGACGTTCTTTGGCGCCGGGGCGGCGTTCTTCGCCAATTGCCTGAAGGCCGGCATCGAGCCCGGTCGCGATTTCGACCTGTCGAAACTGCGTGCGGTCGGCTCGACCGGTTCGCCGCTCTCGGCCGAGGCGTACGACTGGATCTACCGCCACGTCAAAGCCGACGTCTGGCTCAACCCGATTTCCGGCGGCACCGACTTTGCCGGCTGCTTCGTGGGCGGCGTCGCCACGCTGCCCGTCTATGCGGGCGAGATGCAATGCCGCAACCTCGGTTCGCGCGTGGAAGCGCTCGACGAGGCCGGCCAGCCGCTCATCGACGCAGTGGGCGAACTGGTCTGCACGGCACCCATCCCATCGATGCCGCTCTTCTTCTGGGGCGACACCGATGGCAGCCGCTACCGCGACAGCTACTTCGACATGTACCCGGGCCAGTGGCGTCATGGCGACTGGATCAAGATCACCCCGCGCGGCGGCGCCATTATCTACGGCCGGTCGGACGCCACGATCAACCGCCATGGCATCCGCATGGGCACGGCGGAGCTGTACCGCGTGGTGGAGGATCTGCCGGAAGTGCTCGACAGCCTCGTCGTCGATCTGGAATTCCTCGGCCGGGAATCGTTCATGCCGCTGTTCGTCGTGCTGCGCGAGGGTGCGACGCTCGACGACGCGCTGCGCAGCACGATCAACGCGCGCATCAAGGCAGGGCTATCGGCCCGGCATGTGCCCAACGTGGTTGTGCAGGCGCCCGGTGTGCCGCGCACGCTCTCGGGCAAGAAAATGGAGGTGCCGATCAAGAAACTGCTGCTTGGCGCACAGGTCGAGCGCATCGCCAACCCAGACGCGATGGCCAATCCGGACGTGCTGGCGTGGTATGCGAGCTACGCCGGGTCGCTGGTTCGGCAAAGTAGCGCGCAGGGCGAAGCCGCGCCGGCACTGGAGTCGTGGCGGAGCTAGACCAATCGTTGGCCCCTCGTTTCACAATCTCCGCCAATCGAACGATGGCAAGGCCCGGATGTGATGACTAACGTACAGCTTGCACCGGCACATCAAGATGCCGGGCGAGCTGCTTAACGGGGAGTCACCATGCTTGCAACGTCGAACGTCCTGGTCAAAACGGAGGACGGCCGTGAAGCCTTGGCCGAGCGCCGCCACGATATGCAGATGCGCCAGCGCCATCTGCTCATCCTCATCGACGGTGCCCGTACCGTCGGGCAACTGCATCAGCTGCTGAGCGACTGGCCCGATCTGGACGAACTGCTCGTGGGGCTGCAACAGGCCGGCATGGTCGACGTGCTGCCCGGTATCCCGCGTGAAAGCGCATCGGCCGCTGAACCGTTCGATCCCATCGCCCACTTCAACCGGCCGCTGCTTGACGATCAAGCCGAGGGCGCACCTGCCGCCCTGTCGCTCATCTACGACGAACTGCCACCGTTGACCGGCATGACGCTGGGCCTGCAAGCGGTCGCAGCACCCATCGACGAGCCCGCCGCCAATGACACCGGCAAGCCGCGTGCGGCGCCAGTCCCGGCTTCTTCTGCGCCACAGGCTGCCGTGCCGCCGGAGTTGGCCGACGTGCTGCCCAACGTGGTCAAGGTCGAGTTGATGCGTCTGGCTGTGCAGCACTTCGGTTCAGCTGCAGGTGCTGCCATGCCGCTGCTACGCGCCTGCAAGGAAGATCCGCAATCGCTCTGCGACGTGGTGGCCGCGTGCGCCAAGGCCGCAGCCCCGACGGCCGGCGAGCACGCCGCGGCGAAGTTTGTGGATGCGGCAATGCAGGCGATGTCGGGGCGGCGTTAGGCCACGGCCCAGTGTGAGCGTGGACTACGCCGAGACAGTGCAGAGCAGACTGCTTGCGTTCAAGCGAAGTCATCCGCGTCGATCAGGCCAACGCACACGCCATATCCAAGACCACGGCCACGAGCGCGCCCGCAACCCGGTCAATCTGCTCCGGTGCGAGTCCTGCAATATTGATCCGGCCGCCCTGAGTGCCATAGATGGCGTGATCTGCGCGCAAACGCTCCATGGCATCGGCATCCAACGGCAGCATGGAAAACATGCCCTTGTGCCGCGACAGATTCTGTAGCGCAACGGGAGCGCCCAGACTGGCCAATGCGCCATCAAGGCGGCGCCGGTTGCCAACGATCCGCTGACGCATGTGTTCCAACTCGTTACGCCAGGACGCCGTCAATGCGGCATCGCCCAGGATGGCAGCCACGATGGCAGCGCCATGGTCCGGCGGCATCGAATAGTTGCTACGTGTAATGCGCTCCAGCACGCCGCCAACGGGCTGCAGGGCTGCCCTGCTCTTGCCGATTACCATCGCCGCGCCGGTGCGTTCGCAGTACAGGCCCATGCTCTTCGAGCAGCTTGCCGCCACCAGCACCGTATCGAGCGCATCGACGAGCAACCGCAGTCCCGCGGCGTCCTGCTCCAGACCATCGGCGAGACCCAGATACGCCATGTCGACCAGCGGGATCAGGCCCTGCTTCGCGCAGCGCTCCGCCACGGTTTGCCAGACCTCCATGCTCATGTCGATGCCCGTCGGGTTGTGGCAGCAACCATGCAGCAGCACGACATCGCCTGCACGCGCGGCCCACAGGTCCGCGAACATGGCATCCGCGTCCAGCACCCCGCCTTCGGCGTGCCAGCGGTAGCGGTCCACTGCAAGCCCCGCCGCTCGCATGATGGGCACGTGGTTGACGTAGCCAGGGTCAGACACCCAGACGCGAGCACCGGGCGAAGCGACGGCGATGAAGTCGGCGAGCAACCTGAGCGCGCCGGTCCCGCCCACGGTCTGCATCGTGTGCTGGCGCGCCAGGCGACCTACGTCGTTGCCGAGCAGCAGCGTCGCCAACCCGACATTGAAATCGGCGTTGCCGGCCAACCCGCGATAAGCCTTGGAGGCACCCGCGGCGGCGAGGCGCTCCTCGCCGGCCTTCACTGCGGCCATGACCGGCGTCTGCCCGCTGTCATCGCGGTAGACACCCACCACAAGATCCACCTTGTCGGGCCGAGGGTCGGCACGGAAAGCCGCAGTCAGCCCCCACAGCGGGTCCGGGGCAACGGTGGCGAGGGTTGCGAGCATGACGTGGTCTCCGGAAGGACGATGCGATGGTCTACGCGCGGTTTGCGAGGATCACGCCAGCGGTGATCACAGCAATGCCGCAGGCAACGGTCAGGGTCAGCGATTCACCGAGCAAAGGCACCGCCCCGAGGCAAGCCAGCGCTGGCGCCAGCGAGCCGATGGCGGAACAGCGCGGCGTATCCAGATGACGAATCGCCAGCGCATAAGACAGACTTGAAATCACGCCAACCCCCAGGCCCTGGGCCAGCAGGAAAGGCATGGCGCTGCCCACGGTGAAGTGCCCGGCATGGCTGTCGACCACGCCCAGGCCCACCAGCAGCGCCGTCAGCAAGAAGGACGGCACGCTCAACAGCAATGCGCAACCGATGGCATCGAGCCCCGCCCGGCGCAGCCCCAGCGTGTAGCTGCCCCAGAGCAGACTCGCCAGCAACAGCAATGCGGCGCCGCCGACAAACGCGCCATGCGACACATGCGATTGCGATACCAGCAGGAGCAGCACGCCAGCGAGGATGATCGCGATGGCGCGCCCGCGTGCCGCCGCGATGCGCTGGCGGTCCACCACATACGCGATCAGCGCCACCGACAGCGGCGTCGTACCCGCAATCAACGCAGCCACGTGGGCGGCCGATGTCACCTTGCCGCCGGCCGAAGCCATGAAGAAGAACGGCACGCCACCGCCCGCCAACACCATCAGCGCGCTGAGCGGTTTCACCCGCCGCAGCATCGGCCAGCGGGAGGGCAGGAACGGCAACAGCAACACGGTCGGCAGGCCGAATCGGATGAGCGCCACGTCGGCAGGCGCCAGCGGCGAAGCGCCAATCGCCCGGATCGACAGCGCGAACCCGGCCCAGATGAGCACCGTCAGCACCATCGCCGCATACCCGATCAGCGGGTTGGCCTGGAAGGCGTTTCGCCCCGCCTGCGCTCCCACGCCCACCGTCAATGTCGAACCACGCATGCCGCCACCCTCGATTTCAGAATGGAGACAGAATGCCCCAGCATGAAAAGTAGTATCTTGCTATTTCCACTAATGCTGAGCGTTGCTTTGGCAGAACCTGCCACTCCGGAAAAATCACATGGATAAGAAAGACAGGCAGATCATCGCCGCCCTTCAAAAAGAAGGCCGACTGACCAACCAGGAGTTGTCGGAGCGGGTGAACCTGTCGCCCTCACCCTGCCTGCGCCGGCTGCGGTTGCTGGAGGACGCGGGCATCATTCGCGGTTACACCGCCATCGTCGATGAAGAGGCGTATGGGCTACCGGTCACGGCATTCGTGCATATTCGTCTGCAGCAGCACTCGCGGGAGGTGGTCTCGACGTTCGAGAACCGCATCCGCGCAATCGACGCGATCCTCGATTGCTATGTGCTGACCGGCGAGGCGGATTACCTGCTGCGCGTGCTGGTGGAAAGCCTGCAGGACTACGAACAGTTCGTGCGCGGGCAATTGCATGCCATTCCGGGCATCGCCGCCATCGACACGAGCTTCGCGTATGGCGTGGTCAAGCGCTCGACGGTGTTTCCTGCGTGGGATGAGAACAAGAGGAGTACTGCGCGGCGGCACGCAAAGCCATCGGCGGGGTAATGCCACCGACAAAGAATCCGGACGCCGGCCGTGGATCTCGCATCGGCGCAGCGCACGTCGTCGCTGCCTCCGACTTCAGGTGATCACCTCGGGAAGGCGTGTACGTCACTTCAGATTCGCCGCCCGCGTTGTTCTCACTTGCCCAACCCCCACAACCCCGCATAAAATGGTGGGCTACGCGGGCGTCGTATAATGGTAATACCCTAGCTTCCCAAGCTAGAGCCGTGGGTTCGATTCCCATCGCCCGCTCCACCGAACAGTCTGAAGCCGCCCTCGGCGGCTTTTTTGTTGCCTGCTCGCCCGCCATTCCATCGACGGGCAACCGGCACGGGATCTTCATGCAGCCCATCGAACAGCCGGGCACCGGCCCCGACGACATTACGCCGGAATCGCAAGACACCAATACCGCGGAAGACGCTGAAACTGGCGAGCAAACCGGCCACCCGCGCCGCATCCGCTCGTTCGTCCGCCGCGCAGGCCGCACGTCTACCGGTCAGCAGCGCGCCATCGATGAACTCGGCCCGCGCTTCCTGCTGCCTTACGCTGCCGAGCCCTTGGATTGGGACGCCGCCTTCGGCCGCACCGGCGCCAAGCGCATCTTCGAGATCGGCTTCGGCATGGGCGAAACCACCGCGCACATCGCGCAATTGCGTCAGGACGACGATTTTCTAGGCGTGGAAGTGCATGAGCCGGGCGTCGGTGCGCTACTCAAGCTGATCGGCGAACGCGAGATCGGCAACATCCGCATCGTTTCGCACGATGCCGTGGAAGTGCTGGCGCACATGATTCCGGAAGGCACGCTCGATGGGATTCACGTGTTCTTCCCGGATCCGTGGCACAAGAAGCGCCACAACAAGCGACGCCTGATCCAAAGCCCCTTCGTGGCGCGTCTGGCGGCCCACCTGAAGCCCGGCGGCTATCTGCATTGCGCGACGGACTGGGAGGAATACGCCCACCAGATGCTGGAAGTGCTTTCCGCAGAACCGACGCTGGAGAACACCGCCGAGGGCTTCGCGCCGCGCCCCGACTATCGCCCCGTCACCAAGTTCGAGAAACGCGGTCTGCGCCTCGGGCACGGCGTGTGGGACGTGGTCTTCCGCAAGCGGGCCTGACCACGTCCGCGCACGCTGGCGCGCGTCAGCGTGCGCCGAAATGCGTATCGCCGAAGAGGTTCTTGGCGTGGCGCGGGAAGGCGCGCCAGTATTGCGGCGGCGCCTTGACCGTCGCGCCCAATTCAGCGGCCGCCGCCCAAGCCCAGTGCGGGTTGTAGAGGAACGCCCGGCCGACAGCAACCAAGTCCGCACGCCCTTGCGCAACGATGGCTTCCGCCTCATGCGCCTCGTTGATGAGGCCGACGGCGATGGCGGGGATATCCGCTTCATGGCGGATCTTCTCGGCAAACGGCACCTGATAGCCGGTCGACAGCGGAATTTGCTGCAGCGGCGACACCCCGCCTGACGACGCATCGATCCAATCGCAGCCGCGGACACGCAGTGCCTGCGCAAAAGCCACCGAATCCTCCGGCGTCCAACCGCCCTCCACCCAATCGGTGGCAGACACGCGTACGCCAACCGGAATGTTGTCCGGCACCACGGCGCGCACCGCGTCAAAGATCTCCAGCGGATAGCGCATGCGGTTCTCACGCGAACCGCCATAGGCATCGGTACGCTGATTGGCGATCGGCGACAGGAATTCGTGCAGCAGATAGCCATGGGCGGCGTGCAGCTCGATGGCCGATAGGCCAAGCCGCACAGCGCGGCGTGCGGTGTCGACAAACTGGTCGCGCACGCGGGCGAGGTCCGCATCGGACATCTCACGCGGAGCGCGCTCTTCGGGGCGCTGCGGCAACGCGGACGGACCCATCGTTTCCCAGCCGCCGGCATCGAGCGCCAACAATGCGCCGCCTTCCCAAGGCCGAGCGCTCGAAGCCTTGCGGCCCGCGTGCGCGATCTGCATGCCGATCGGCACCAGCGCGTTCTGGCGAATGGCTGCCAGCGTGCGCTCAAGCGCGGCTTCGGTCGTGTCGTCCCACAAACCCAGGCAGCCGTTGGTGATGCGGCCTTCCGGCGACACGGCCGTCGCCTCGATCATCAGCAACCCGGCGCCCGAAAGCGACAGACCACCCAAATGTGTGTGATGCCACGCCGTGGCTTGGCCGTTGTCGGCCGAGTACTGGCACATCGGCGAGATGACGATGCGGTTCTCAAGCGTGAGACCGCGCAGGGAAAAAGGCTGGAAGAGAGCACTCATGATCGGGAGATTCGGCAGTCAGCGGCTGGCTAAATAAACCGTCAGTGTGTCCGAATCCGCCCGATCGTGCAGACGGTGCGAAAGCCTCGCACCGAGAAAGGGAAATGCTCGCCGGTGGCTTAGGCTTGCCAGGCGATGAGGTGCGTATAGGCCGTCACCAGGACGATGATGCCGAAGATGATCCGGTACCACGCAAAGCCGCGGAAATCATGCGTGGCAATGAACTTCAGCAGCCAGCGCACGCAGAAGAATGCCGAGATGAATGCGGCTACAAAACCGACCGCGAAGATCGACAGATCGTCAGCCGACAGCAGCGCGCGCGACTTGTACAGCTCGTACACCGTCGCGCCAAAAATCACGGGAATCGCAAGGAAGAAGGAGAACTCCGTCGCCACCTTGCGCGACAGCCCGAACAGCAGGCCGCCGATGATGGTCGAGCCCGAACGCGACGTGCCCGGAATCAGCGCGAAGCACTGCGCGAAGCCCACCTTGATGGCATCGGAAATGCGCAGGTCATCCAGCGTTTCAATGCGCGGCGCACCAGCCTTGGCGGCTTCGAGCAGCGCATTGGCGCGCGGGTCGTGCGTCTCGCCGCGATGACGTTCGCGCCATTCGGCCCACAAAATCACGAAGCCCCCGAGGATGAACGCCGATGCCACCACGATCGGGTTGAACAGATGCGCCTTGATGGCCTTGCCGAAGATCAGCGCAAGCGTGATCGCGGGAATCGTCGCCACGATCACGTTGATCGCAAAACGCTGCTGGCGCGGGTCATTCGGCAGACCCTTGATGACGTCGATGATCTTGTGACGGAACTCCCAGCACACCGCCAGGATGGCGCCGAACTGGATCACGATCTCGAAGATCTTGCCCTTTTCGTCATTGAAGTCGAGCAGTTGGCCAGCGAGGATCAGATGGCCGGTGCTGGAAATGGGGAGGAACTCGGTCAGGCCTTCGACGATGCCGAGAATCAGCGCTTTGATGGCGAGTGCGATATCCATGCAATAAGCAAAGAGGAAGAAGAAAACGAAGCGCTGGGCGCGCAGCAGAAATTCAGGGCCGCTTGGCCTGAACGTGCACGCCTTCGGGCAAAACCGTGATTGTACCGGGCTCCACGGCAATGCCAGCCACTTTCAGCTGTTCGGGCTTGAACGTGTAGACGGCGTAGTCGCTGAGCAGTTGGCCGGCAATCAACGAACCGATCGAGCTGATCTGCGGGCCGATGCCGCCGGGCACGTTCTGCAAATCGAAGCGATCGACGCTGGGCTGATCCAGGCGAATCGAATGCGTGGGCGAGTCGTAATGCAAGCCACTGGAGACGGCCAGCGGCCCCGTCAGCGGCTGGCGGAACAGGCCGCTCTGCACCACAGCGTCTGCCTGGATGGCGATGCGGTTGCGCGCGGGGTCAAGCGACACCTGCGGATTGGACAGCGTCACGTCAAAGAAGCCGAGAAAGCGCCGTTGGAACGGAAACTTGCGCGCAAGCGCGTCTTGCATCTGGCCGCGGGAAAAGGTGTAGCCGTCACCGGTCCAGCCGGTCGGCATGCAAGCCACGAGCGCGACGGCAATGGCCACGGCAACGGCGGCAGCCCCCGACCACCAGCGGATGCGGTTGGAGCGGGCAGCAGGTTTCGTGGAGTCGGTCATAACGAATCAATGCGCTGCGGTAGCGATTTCAAGTCGGGTCAGAAACTGCATGGCGTGCGTGGCCGAGCTTCCGCACATGTCGGGCTCGGGCTGCAGGCTGCCGCACACCGCCGGACGTTCCGGCTGGCCGAAGATACGACAACCGTTGGCCTCATCCAGTTGCGCGCAGCGCACGCCGGCCGGCTTGCCGTTCGGCATGCCAGGAATGGGGCTGGAGATGGAAGGCGCGATGCAGCACGCGCCGCAGTGAGGTCGACAGTCCATGCTGTCCAAGTCAACGAAATCGGGCGGAAACCGCTATTGTGCACCAGCACATTCGAGGCCCAGTCTGATTGACATTGCCGATGCCGCTTGACCCACCCTTGCGGCATGCGTACATTAATGACCGGAAAGTAAGTTATCTGTGAGTCAGTGACCGTGCGCACTGACCGCGCCCTACCGCCGTGACTGATCAAGATTCCGAGTCTTCCTCCAAACGCTGGACGCGCCGCAAAGAGGCCCGCCCCCAGGAACTGGTCGCCGCCGCGCTGAACCTGTTCGTGGCGCGTGGCTATGCGGCCACGCGCCTGGAAGACGTGGCATCGGCCGCCGGCGTGTCCAAGGGCACGGTCTACCTGTATTTCGCCAACAAGGAAGAGCTGTTCAAGGCCGTCGTGCAGGAAAACCTGGTGCCCGCGCTGGCCGAGGGCGAAGCCCTGATTGATAGCTTTGACGGCACCAGCGAAGCGCTGCTGCACGAGATCCTGATGGGCTGGTGGGAGCTGATCGGCGAATCGCCAGCTTCGGGCCTCACCAAACTGCTGATGGCCGAATCGGGCAACTTTCCGGACCTGGCGCAGTATTACCACGAGGAAGTTATCGAGCGCTGCGACCGCCTGTTCGCGCGCATCCTCGAACGCGGCATGGCCCGCGGCGAATTCCGCGACGTCGACATCGACCTCACCACGCTGACCATGGTCGCGCCGATGATCTTCCTGATGATGTGGAAGCACTCGTTCGGCCCGTGCTCGCACCGGGCTCTGGAACCCAAAGCGTTCATCGCCCACGTCGTGTCGCTGTTGCTGCACGGTGTGCTGCGCAATCCGGTGACGGGCGCCGTGATTCCGCCGCCCCCCGCGCTCACTGCGCAACCGTGGCGCACGCTACCCGAAGCTGGCGGCCACCCCGATAAAGGGGCCTCGTCATGACAACGTCTGCCGGAATGTCCTCCGGACTTGCTAAAATGCCGGGTTTGTCGTCAAACCCTCATTTGCATCACTCGCTCCGCGTGGAAGGCATGCCCATGGACATCGAAAAATCCCGGTTCAACATGATCGAGCAGCAAATCCGTCCTTGGGACGTGCTCGATACCGACGTTCTCGACCTGCTCAGCGTCGTCAAGCGCGAACACTACGTGCCCGAGGCCTACCGCGCGCTGGCCTTCGTCGACATGGAAATCCCGCTGGCCGGCGGCCAGAACATGCTGGCCCCGCGCGTGGAAGCCCGCGTGCTGCAAGAGCTGGCCGTGCGCAAGCACGAAGACGTGCTGGAAGTCGGCGCGGGCTCCGGCTATATGGCTGCCCTGCTCGCCCATCGCGGCCGCCAGGTCACCACGCTCGACATCGTGCCGGAGCTTGTCGCCTTCGCTCGCGACAACCTTTCGCGCAACGGCGTCACCAACGTCGACGTGGTCGAAGCCAGCGGCGCACAAGGCTGGGGCGATGGCCTCTATGACGTCATCTGCGTCTCGGGCTCGGTGCCCGCCGTGCCTGAAGCGCTGCTCAAGCAGCTCAAGGTTGGGGGTCGCCTGTCGATCTTCGTGGGTGGCGCACCGGTCATGGAAGCACAACTGATCACGCGCATCTCGAACACCGAATATCAGACGCGCAACCTGTTCGAGACGTACGTGGCGCCGCTGGTGGGCGTTCCCGCACCGTCGCTTTTCCGCTTCTGATCCATCTCGGCTCCCCAATCATCATGCAACAGCTCGCTCCCACCGCCCTCGCCCACTGGCTCGCCGACGCGTCGCGCACGAAGCCCGTCCTGCTCGACGTGCGCTGGACGGAGGAGTTGGAGATCTGTGCCATTCCCGGCATTACGCACATTCCGATGGACCAGATTCCGGCGCGTGCCGGCGAGCTGAATGCTGACCAAGACATCGTCTGCATCTGCCATCACGGCGGACGCAGCGCGCAGGTTGCGCAGTATCTGATCACGCAAGGTGGCTTTGATGCCGCGCGTGTCTACAACCTGCAAGGCGGCGTCCATGCCTGGGCTCACCAGGTGGATCCGCAGATGGCGACGTACTGATTGGGGAAGCCGCCGCCGGGCAAAACCTTGTTCACGCTCCACAGACACTGAACAGGGTCTGACGCGCCCGCGCTGCCTTCCGAACGCGAACGTTTCCTCCTCGCTCGGGGGCTTTATGCCTGTTGCTCGCAGTAGCCGTACGCGGATGGCCGCGCGCGGTTCGCTTGTTGTGCTGTGCTGTTCGATGATGCCGATGTTCGCGTGGGCGCAGTCCCAATCGAACACGCCGGCTGCGACCGACCTCCTCTCTGCCTATCGCGCCGCGCTGGCCAACGATCCGCAATTCGCATCGGCCCGCGCGCAGTCGCTCGCGCAACGCGAGAAGCTCACGCAAGGCCGCGCCGGCTTACTGCCGCAGATTGGCGGCGCCTGGAGTTCCACGCGCGTCATCTTCGATCAAACCGCTCCAGCCGAATTCAACAAGACGTTCTCATCGACGGGCTGGACGCTGTCGCTGTCGCAGCCGCTCTTCCGCTGGGACCGCTGGGAAACCTACAAGCAAGGCGAAATTGCCGCGCAGGCCGCCGAGGCCTCGCTCGCGCAAGCGCAGCTCGATCTCATCACGCGTACGGCGCAGGCGTACTTTGACGTGCTCAACGCGCAGGACACGCTGCAGCTCGCCACCGCGCAGCGCGATGCGATCCAGCAGCAATACGAACAGGCGCGCCGCAACTTCGACGTCGGCAACGCCAACATCACCGACGCGAACGACGCGCAGGCACGCCGCGATGCCATCGACGCCAGCGTCATCGCCGCACGCAGCGACTTCGAGATCAAGCAATCGGCGCTCAAGCAGATCATCGGAGAGCCCGTTGGCACGCTGGCCGGCGTGCGCCCAGGCGTTACGATCCCCCAACCTGAACCGGCTTCAGCAGAGCCTTGGGTGGACCAAGCGCGCAGCAGCAACCTGCAAGTGGCGCTGGCGCAATACAACCTGCAAAGCGCAGAGCGTGATGTGAAGAAGGCGACCGCAGGCCATCTGCCCTCGGTCGATCTGGTGGCGCAGACTGGTCACACCAATGCCAGCGGTAACCAATATCTGCCATCGCTGCCGGGCGGCGCGCGCTTTGACAGCTCCCAGATTGGCGTGCAGGTGTCGATTCCGATCTTTGCAGGCGGTGCGATCCAGTCGCGCGTGCGTGAAAACATCGCGCTGGAAACCAAGGCCGCAAACGACCTAGAATTCGCCCGCCGCTCTGCCGAGCAGGGCGCACGGCAAGCGTACATCGGCGTAATCGCAGGGCTGGCGCAGGTCAAAGCGTTGGAAGCGGCCGAGCTGTCGGCGCGCACAGCCTACGACTCCAACCAGCTCGCCTACGGTGTGGGCGTGCGCATCGGCACCGACGTGCTGAATTCGCAGGCGCAGCTCTTTCAAGCGCGGCGCGATCTGGCACGCGCGCGTTACGACACCATCGTCAACGGGCTACGGCTGAAGTCCGCCGCCGGCTCGTTAAGCGAGGCAGACGTGATCCAGGTGAACACGCTGCTCACGGCCAATGGCTCAAGCGATATCACCGCGTTGCCGCCGGCAAGCGCCAAACCCGAACTGGCGAAACGTGCCGGCAAATCGGCCAAACACTGACTAGTGGGTCTGGCCGCGCGGCGGCAGCGGCCGCTCGGCAAACTGCAGCAACGCGCCGCCGCTGGTTTTCCAGATGACCTGGCGGCCCTGCTTGCCGTTGGCCGAAGGCTGCATACCGACGGTCGCCAGTGGCGATTTGAGCGCCTCCAGGAACGCCGTCTCCAGCTCCATGCGCGTCGGGTCGCACGCCATGCGCGTCGACACCAGGTTGCCAAAGCGCATGCCCGAGGCGAGCTTCTCATAAGGCCCCGAGAAGCGATTGCAGCCCGAGTAGCCGGACGCCACGCCGTTGGCCGCCTCCAGGCCAGCACTGAATTCGATTGAAATCGGCTGCGTAGCCGGTTCGGCGTCGTCGCCCTCGGCGGAAGGCAATTCCTTGGGCGCGGCGCCTGGCTCTTGCCAACGCACGAGCACGAAGCGCGAGCGGCCCTCGCCCTGCGCTTGCGCGAGCGTCGCCTGGCCCGGGTTGGGCGCTGCGTTGGCGGGTGTCTGTTTGGTTTCAGCGGCCGGCGCTGAGGCCACCACGGGGGCGGCCGCCGCGGGCGCGGATGAAGGCGTTGGCGTCATGCAGCCGGCACCGATGATGGTGGCGGCGGTGACTGCGGCCAGTGCCACGGCGGTCAGCACCACGCGGCGCGGCGTTTGCAGCAGGCTCGGCTTGGGACGATTCGGTTGGGACATGAACGGGTCGTAAACGATGACGGAATGCAAACCACATGAAGAGCCGTTAGTCTGCCCGGCTCGCCATGAGTTCGCACTTTTCGTGCCGAACGTGCACTGCGTTACAGCGTCGGCAATACCAAAGACGCCACCGCCTCCACCGTCCGGGCGGTTGCACCCCCGTGCGTGGCAGCAAAGGCCAGCGCGGCGCGTGATGCGGCTTCGCGCGCATCGGCATCCGACAGCCAAGCGTCGATCACACGTATCACTGCAGCAGCGTCTTCCACCTGCTCACAGGCACCCGCGGCCACTGCATCGCGTGTCGCCTGCGCAAAGTTGAACGTGTGCGGACCGATGACCACGGGCGTGCCGACCGCGCAGGCTTCGATCAAATTCTGCCCACCAAGCGGAAGCAAACTGCCGCCGATGAACGCCGCCTCCCCGGCCGCGTAGTACAACGCCATCTCGCCCATCGAGTCCCCGAGCAGGACGTCGGCATCGGCAAGCGCATCGGCGTCCGCCAAGCCTGCCGCAGACACCGACAATGCGCTGCGACGCACGACGCGCAAGCCCGCGCGTTCGGCCGCCTGGGCCACTTCATCAAAACGCTGCGGATGTCGCGGCACGAGAATCAGCAAGGCATGCCGGCGCCCGACATGCTGCGCGCGATGCGCCTGCCAAGCGTCGAGCAGCAAGGCCTCTTCGCCCTCACGCGTGCTGGCCGCCACCCATGCCGATCGGCCACGTAGCGCATCGTGCAGCACGCGGCCGGCCATGATCTGGTCCACATGCGGCGTGATGTCGAACTTCAGGTTGCCGGTCACGCGCACGCGCGGCACGCCGAGCGAGCGGTAGCGATCGGCATCGTCGGGCGTCTGGGCCAGCACGGCGGCGAGTTGTGCGTACGTCTGGCGCGCTGCGTCACCGAGGCGTGCGGTACGCCGGTGGCTGCGCGCAGACAGGCGTCCATTGACGAGCACCATCGGCACACCAGCGGCATAGGCACGTTCGATCAGTACCGGCCAGATCTCGGTCTCCATCAGCAAGCCAAGGCGCGGCTGGAAGTGGCGCAGGAACCGGTCGACCGCACTCGGCAAGTCGTACGGCAGATACGCCTGGATGACGCGGCCGTTGCGTTGCGCCGCAAATTCAGCACCGGTGCGGCGGCCCGTCGGCGTCATGTGCGTGAGCAGCACGGCGTGGTGAGGAAAGCGCGCAAGCAGCGCATCGATGAGCGGCTGCGCTGCGCGCGTCTCGCCAACGGACACGGCATGCACCCACAGCAAAGGGCGATCCGGATTCGGGCGGGGCGGATAGAAGCCAAGCCGCTCACCAACGTGCTGGCGATAACCGGGCTCCTTACGGCCGCGCCACCACAGACGCAGCAATGCAAAGGGCAACGCAATGCGCCACAACCAGCGATACAGAACGCGCAGCATCAGAGCACACCCAGCGCACGCAGCGCATCAAGCGCCTGCGCGCTGGTGGGATGGGCCTCGGCACTGCCAAGGTCGTGCACGTTGGGCGTCCAATAACCGCCCGTGCGCCATGACGTCGTGAAGTTGTAAAGCGCCACGGTCGGCTTGCACAGCGCGGCGGCAATGTGCACAAGGCCGGTGTCCACACCTACCACCGCAGTCGCCTGATCGAGAAACGCCGTCACATCGGGCAGCGACATGCGCGGCGGAATCACCACGCGCCCCACCGTGCCGGGCACCGCAGCGACGATGGCTTCGCGGATCGATTCACTTGTGCGCCGCTCGGTCTCGCTGCCCCACGGCAGAGCAACGGCGTAGTCGCGCGCAAGCAGCTCGCGTGCGACCTCAACCCACGCAGCCTGCGGCCACCCTTTGTCGGCGCGCGAAGTCGCATGCACCAGCGCCACGTATGGACGCGGCAGCTTGAACGGCAACTCGGCAGGCGGCTGCAAACCGAAATCGATGGTATCGGGCAGCGCGTAACCGAGCGCCTCCGCCACCATGCGGCGTGAGCGCTCGACCACGTGCACACGCGGCTCCATCTCGATCTTGCGCTGATAGAACAGCTTAGCGGCGGGCTCATAGCCGGCGCCTTCCGAACGATTGCCGAGGCCCGCCACAAAACCGTTCGGCGTCAGCTTCGCCTGCGCGGCAATGAGTGCAGTCTTGATGAGCCCCTGCGTGTCCAGCACAGCATCGTACGTATTGGCGCGCAACGCACGGCGGAACGCTGCCATCTCGCCCCAGGTTCTGCCGGAACCAAGCGACTTGCGCCAACGTCGCAATGCAAACGGAATCACACCCTGTACGCCGCGCACGATGCGGACGATGCCCGCGAAGCCCTCTTCAACCACCCAGTCGATCTCGGCATCCGGATGGGCACGCAGAATATCGGCAACGACCGGCGTGCAATGCACCACGTCGCCAAGCGACGATACCTTGACGATCAGCACACGCATGCCGTCACCCTTTCCCCCAACTTCATGAGTGCGGACCGTGCGATCAGAACGGCAGTTGCGCGTCCGGCTTCTCGGCCAGGATCACGCGGCGGAATTCGCTCTGGATGCGCGCCATCGCGGCATCGTTGTCGGCCTCGAAACGCATGACCACCACCGGCGTGGTGTTGGACGGACGTGCCAAGCCGAAGCCATCTTCGTATTCCACGCGCACGCCATCGATGCGGTTCACTTCCTTCGCGCCGGCAAACGTGGCGTTGGCCTTGATCTTGTCGAGAAGTTCGAAGGATTCCCCCTCGGCACACTTCAATTGCAGCTCAGGCGTGCAGTGCGAGTTCGGCAGCGCGTTGAGCGTGGCGCTCGGATCGGCCAGGCGCGAGACGATCTCCAGCAGGCGCGCGCCCGTGTACAGACCGTCATCAAAGCCGTACCAGCGGTCCTTGAAGAAGATATGGCCGCTCATCTCACCGGCCAGCGGAGCGCCCGTTTCCTTGAGCTTGGCCTTGACGAGCGAATGGCCCGTCTTCCACATCGTGGCCTTGCCGCCGTGCTCGCGAATGAATGGCGCCAACTTGCCCGTGCACTTCACGTCGAAGATGATTTCGCCGCCCGGGTTGCGCGACAGGACTTCTTGCGCGAACAACATCAACTGGCGGTCGGGGAAGATGACCTGGCCGTCCTTGGTCACCACGCCCAGGCGGTCGCCGTCGCCGTCGAAGGCGAGGCCCAGTTCGCAGTCGGTCGTTTGCAGCGTGCGCACGAGGTCCTGCAGGTTCTCGACGTGGGCCGGGTCCGGATGGTGGTTCGGGAAATGGCCATCCACCTCGCAAAACAGCTCCGTCACCTCGCAGCCCATCGCGCGGAACAGCTCCGGCGCAAACGCACCGGCCACGCCGTTGCCGCAGTCCACGGCAATCTTCATTGGGCGGCTCAGCTTGACGTCCGAGACGATTCGGTCGATGTACTGCTGGCGGATATCCACTTGGACGTAGGCGCCGGCGCCTTCAGTGAAATCGCCCTGCTCGATGCGCGTGCGCAAAGCCTGGATTTGGTCGCCGTAGATGGCTTGGCCCGCCAGCACCATCTTGAAGCCGTTGTAGTCGGGCGGATTGTGGCTGCCCGTAACCATCACGCCCGACGTGGCGCGACGGCGAGCCAGCTCGATGTTCGTACCGAAGTAGACCATGGGCGTGGCTACGAGGCCCAGATCGATCACATCGACGCCGCTTGCGCGCAGTCCGTCTGCCAGTGCTGCCAGGAGATCAGGGCCCGACAGGCGGCCGTCGCGGCCGATGACGACGGCGGATTCGCCCTTGGCGCGCGCTGCAGAGCCGAAGGCTCGGCCGATGAGGCGTGCAGTTTCGGCATCGACGGTTTTTCCGACGATGCCGCGGATGTCGTAGGCTTTGAAGATGGTGGGGTTCAGTTGTGTCATGAAGTTCTCGGCACATTGAAACGCAGTGTGCGGCGAATGTTACAAGTGGTTTCGGATTCTAACCGTTGACCCTTTATAATACTTGGCTGGCTCTCATGAGCCCTCCGCCTCTTCCCACAACCGCTGGACCGATCCCTCGTCTAGGTCCTTCGCGCAACGACTACCCTTACAAATCGCATGATCTTGATTACAGGCGGCGCCGGCTTCATCGGCGCCAATTTCGTGCTGGATTGGCTGCGCGGTTCCGACGAGCCCGTAGTCAACGTCGACAAGCTGACGTACGCCGGCAATCTGAAAACGCTTGCACCGCTCGATGGAGATGCTAGGCACACATTCGTTCGTGCCGATATCTGCGATCGGTCCGCGATGGACAGCCTCCTAGCAAAGTATGCTCCCAGGGCGATTGTGCATTTTGCGGCGGAAAGCCATGTCGATCGGTCGATCCACGGGCCGGCAGACTTCGTACAAACGAACGTGGTCGGCACGTTCACGCTGCTCGAGGCCGCGCGTGCGTACTGGAACAAGTTAGAGGGTTCGGCACGCGAAGGCTTCCGGTTCCATCACGTTTCCACCGATGAGGTCTATGGCTCGCTCGGCGTGGACGACGCACCGTTCACGGAAACGACGCCCTACGCCCCCAACAGTCCGTACTCTGCATCGAAAGCAGGTTCAGACCATTTGGTCCGCGCCTACTTCCATACCTATGGGATGCCGGTCTTGACGACCAACTGCTCGAATAACTACGGCCCGTATCATTTCCCCGAGAAACTCATTCCGTTGATGATTGCGAACGCCCTGGCGGGCAAGCCCCTGCCGGTATACGGCGATGGCCTTAATGTGAGGGATTGGCTATATGTCGGCGACCACTGCGCCGCGATCCGCCGTGTGCTTGAAGCCGGCAAAGTGGGCGAGGTCTACAACGTCGGCGGCTGGAATGAGAAAAACAACCTCGAAGTCGTTCACACGTTGTGCGATCTTCTCGACTCATTGAAACCGCGCCAGCAGGGTGGCTCATACCGCGACCAAATCACCTTCGTGAAGGACCGCCCGGGCCATGATCGCCGCTATGCGATCGACGCACGCAAGCTGGAGCGCGAACTGAACTGGAAACCGGCAGAAACCTTTGAAACCGGTTTGCGCAAAACGGTCGAATGGTATCTTGCGAATCAGGATTGGGTGGCTGACGTGACCTCTGGAGCCTATCGGGAGTGGGTCGACGTAAACTACAGTGGCCGCCGCTAACCAACCGGATTTTTCATGACACGCAAAGGCATCATCTTAGCAGGTGGCTCTGGAACACGGCTGTACCCGATCACGCATTCCGTTTCGAAGCAACTGCTCCCGGTATACGACAAGCCGATGATCTACTACCCGCTCAGCACGCTGATGCTAGCAGGGATTCGCGACATCCTGATCATCTCCACGCCGCAGGACACTCCCCGATTCTCCGAGATGCTCGGTGACGGCAGCCAGTGGGGACTGAATGTTCAGTATGCTGTCCAGCCGTCGCCGGACGGACTGGCACAGGCCTTCATCATCGGCAAGGATTTCGTCGGCGGTGACCCATCTGCGCTCATACTTGGGGACAACATCTTCTACGGCCACGATCTGGTAAAGCAGTTGAACCGGGCCAGCGCACGGGCCAGCGGCGCCACCGTTTTTGCTTACCATGTTCACGACCCGGAGCGCTATGGCGTGGTCGAATTTGACAGTGGCATGCGCGCGGTCTCCCTTGAGGAAAAGCCTGTCAAACCGCGCTCGAATTACGCGGTCACTGGCCTGTACTTCTATGACGCGGATGTCTGTCAGATCGCCGCAGAGGTCAAGCCGTCGGCGCGCGGCGAACTCGAGATCACGGAAGTTAATCAGCGCTATCTTGAGCGTGGCACCCTGGAAGTGGAAATCATGGGACGCGGCTATGCGTGGCTTGACACAGGCACGCACGACTCGCTCATTGAGGCCGCGACGTTCATCGCTACGCTTCAGCGCCGCCAAGGCCTGATGGTTGCCTGCCCCGAAGAGATTGCATTCCGCCAGCGCTGGATTGATTTGGAACAAGTCCAGAAACTGGCTGCGCCGCTCGCCAAGAACGGCTACGGCGCGTATCTCCGCCAGCTTGTCGCCGAGGATGGCCCTCGATGAACCTCAACGTCACAGAAACCACCCTGCCGGGCGTGCTTATTCTCGAGCCCAAGGTCTACGGCGACAACCGTGGCTTTTTTTTCGAGAGCTTCAACACGCGGGAATTCAAGGCTCTGACCGGTGTCAGCACACCGTTCGTGCAGGACAACCATTCGATGTCCCGCAAGGGCGTTCTGCGTGGCATGCACTATCAGATCGAGCATGCTCAGGGGAAGCTGGTCCGCGTGATTTCCGGCGAAGTCTTTGACGTCGCCGTCGATCTGCGCAAGTCTTCGTCGACCTTCGGCAAATGGGCCGGTGTCCACCTGTCGGCCGACAACAAACGTCAGCTCTGGGTCCCCCCCGGCTTCGCCCACGGCTTCCTGGTCTTGAGCGAGACAGCCGAATTTCTCTACAAGACGACCGACTATTGGTACCCGGAACACGAGCGGTCCGTTGTATGGAACGATCCCACAATCGCCATTGAATGGCCCCTGGCGGGCGCGGAGCCCACCCTGGCCGCAAAAGATGCCGCCGCCGCAGCCTTTGCAAACGCCGAGGTTTTCGCATGACCACGTGCGCGCGACCACGTATTGTCGTGACGGGCACAACCGGCCAGGTTGGCTGGGAACTGCTGCGCAGCCTGCAAGGCCTGGGGGAGATCATCAGCATTGATCGTTCGGTGGTGGACCTGTCCCGCCTGGACGCAGTGCGCGCGCTCATCCGCAGCATTGAGCCGTCGATCGTCGTCAATGCCGCCGCCTATACCGCCGTGGACAAGGCGGAACAGGAGCGTCATACGGCGTTCCTGCTCAACGCCGATCTTCCGGGTGTCCTCGCCGAGGAGTGCAAGCGCGCGCAAGCTGCATTCATCCATTACTCAACAGACTATGTGTTTGACGGCCGCAAGGACGGCGCCTACACGGAAACAGACAGCACTAACCCGCTGAACGTCTACGGCGCCTCCAAGCTGGCAGGCGAGCACAACGCATTAGGCGCCAATCCGGCCACTCTGGTTTTTCGCACTAGCTGGGTGTACGGCGCGCGTGGTAAGAATTTTCTGGTCACAATTCAACGGCTGGCCACGGAACGCCCGCAACTGCGTGTCGTCTCTGACCAGATCGGTGCGCCCACGTGGTCTCGTTCCATTGCTGACCTGACCGGCCACGTTATCGCCCGTGGACTCGGCAGCACGCAAGCCGATCCCGCCTGGTGGACCGCCCAAGGTGGCATCTATCACCTGACCAGCAGCGGCAGCACAAGTTGGCACGGCTTTGCCGAGGCCATCCTGCAACGCTCAGGCATCACAGGTGTGGCCGTCGAGCCGATTCCTGCCGTGGAATACCCGACGCCTGCGGCCCGGCCCAGGAACTCGCGACTGGCGCTGGACAAGTTGCAGTCAGTTTTCGGACTCGTACCAGAGAGCTGGGAGCAATCGCTGACCAAGTGTCTCGCCCCAATCTCAGCTGAACGAATTCATGCTTACTAACACGCATCTGATCAGCTTTGACGTCAAAGGTGACGAGCGCGGTTCGTTGATCGCGCTGGAGCAGGGATGCAACGTACCCTTTCACGTTGCACGTGCGTACTACATCTTTGATACGGCGCCCGGGGTCCGGCGGGGATATCACGCCCATGCGGACCTGCTGCAAGTCGCAGTTTGCGTCAAGGGCGCCTGCAGCTTTCTGCTGGATGACGGCCAGCAACGGGAGGTCGTCAGGCTCGATTCTCCGGCCAAAGGTCTGTTTATCGGGCCAATGATCTGGCGTGAAATGTTCGATTTCACGCCAGATTGTGTGCTGCTTGTGCTGGCAAATAAGATTTACGACCCGGAAGACTACATTCGGGATCACGAGACCTTTGTTTCCATGACCAAGGAGAGATCATGATTCATCCCACTGCTATCGTTTCGCCTGAGGCCAACATTTCGGCTAATGTTTCGATCGGGCCATTCAGTGTGATTCACTCCAACGTCGAGATCGGCGAAGGTACACAGATCGAGGGATTCTGCGAGATCGGGCATCCAAGTAAGTTATCCGACGGACAGCCCCTGCGCATTGGCAAGCACTCTCTGATCCGGTCTCACAGTGTCTTTTACGAGGGCTCGTCGTTTGGAGAGCGACTGATAACCGGCCACCGGGTTACGGTGCGCGAGATGACACGCTGTGGAGTCAATTTCCAACTCGGGACGTTGAGCGACATCCAGGGACATTGCATCATCGGTGACTACGTCCGGACGCATAGCAATGTACACATCGGGCAGGCGTCGCGAGTTGGCGATTTCGTATGGATTTTTCCATATGTTGTCCTGACCAACGATCCGCACCCCCCTAGCAATGTCCTGAAGGGATGTGTGCTGGAGGACTACGCGGTAGTTGCAACGATGTCCGTCGTACTACCAGCCGTCACAGTCGGCTCGCATTCGCTTGTCGCCGCACACAGTCTCGTCTCCAAGAATGTGGCCCCGCACACGGTCGTGGGCGGATCTCCGGCAAAGATGCTGTGCGAGACTAGTAAAATTAAGCTTCAAGACGGTACTGATCGACCGGCATATCCTTGGACTTCACATTTCCACCGCGGCTATCCAGAGACCGTGGTAGCGAAATGGATAGAAGCGGCCAACGCGCTCGCCAACACAAAGTGCGCCGAGTAAGCGCGGTTTAAGGAAATAACAGTAACTGTGCCGAGATTTTATCGATGATTCCGTTTCTCGATCTTAAGAGCGTCAATGCGCGGCAACGAGCCGAATTGATTTCAGCATTCACCGAAGTTCTTGATGCCGGCTGGTTCATCCATGGCAAGCAATGCGAAGCATTCGAAGCCGATTTTGCCGCTTACTGCGAAGCCAAGCACTGTATCGGTATCAGTAACGGGTTGGACGCGCTGCATCTTATCTTGCGGGCCATGTCGATCGGAGAAGGTGACGAAGTCATCGTGCCATCTAACACATTTATCGCTACATGGTTGGCGGTCACCTTCGCCGGAGCAACGCCGGTTCCGGTGGAACCGCGCGAAGACACGTGCAATCTTGATCCTGCCTTGATCGCTGCGGCAATCACGCCTCGGACGCGTGCAATCATCCCCGTTCATCTGTATGGCCAGCCCGCAGATATGGATCCCATTCTGGAGATCGCGCACCAACATGGCCTGAAAGTCATCGAAGATGCCGCCCAATCTCACGGTGCACGATACAGCGGTAAGCGCACGGGCAGTCTTGGTGATGCGGCAGCCTTCAGCTTCTACCCGGGAAAGAACCTCGGAGCGCTCGGCGATGGCGGCGCTGTGACAACGTCCGATTCGGCATTGGCGCAACGCATTAGGATGCTGTCCAACTATGGTTCTCAGAAAAAATATCTGCATGAGACGGCGGGGTTCAATGCCCGGCTGGACGAAATTCAGGCCGCCATTCTGCGCGCAAAACTGGTACTGCTTGACGCCGACAATGCGCGACGACGATCAATCGCCGATCGCTACACGAGAGCTCTGATCGATTGCGGCCTCGGACTGCCCGTCAAGGCCAACGATGTGGAATCAGTGTGGCACATCTACGCAATTCGCCACCCGAACCGCGACGCGCTCCAGCGTGCGCTTAGCGAACGAGGTGTAAGTACAGTTGTCCACTATCCCACGCCGCCACATCTACAAGGTGCTTACCGCGACCTTGGTTTCGGAGAAGGCGCGTACCCAATCAGCGAGCGAATCCATCGCGAGACGCTGAGCCTTCCGATGTCGCCCGTCATGACTGACGTACAAGTGGATGAAGTGATCCACACCGTTCGTGTGGTCTGTGGTGAGCTTGCAGCGGATATCACGAAACTGTGAATCTAGTTCGCACCAGCCTTCTTAACGGCATCGCGGTGATGGTGAAGACCATCGCCGCGCTTGTGCTGAACAAAGTGTTCGCGGTCACTGTCGGCCCTGCCGGCTATGCATTGATTGGCCAATTGCAGAATACCGTTTCCATCATCACAAACGTGGGGAGCGGTGCGATCAATAACGGCGTAGTCAAGTACACCGCCGAGTACAGTACGCTAGAGTCCTCGCAGATAGCTGTGTGGCAAACGGCAACGCGCATCTCGGCAATTTGCTCAATTGCGGTCGGTTGCGCCATCGCGCTCTTCGCGTTCCCTCTCTCACGCTTGTTCCTAGGGGCCGAGGATTATGCGCTAACCTTCGTGCTGTTCGGGCTTCTGCTGCCAGCGTTCGTCCTTAACGCCCTGCTGCTTGCAATTCTGAACGGCCGGAAGGAGATCACGCGCTTCGTTGCTGCCAATATCGCCGGCAGTCTAGTTACGTTGGCGCTGACTATCGGATTGACTCAGTGGAACGGGTTACAAGGCGCACTGATCGCACTCAGTATCAATCAGTCCGTCGCGCTTGTTGCAACTTTAACAATCTGCTGGCGAACAGCATGGTTCGCACTGCCAAAGCTCTGGGGGCCATTCAACCAACAGATAGCTCGAAAGTTAGGGCATTTCGCTGTAATGCTGATTACCTCCGCCGTTGCAGCACCAATTACTCAGATATTGGTCCGCTCCTATCTGACGTCTGAGCTTGGGCTAGAAAAAGCTGGCCTGTGGCAAGCGGCTTGGAAGATCAGCGACATTTATCTGATGTTACTGACGACGACTCTCGCCACCTATTTCCTGCCTCGCTTTGCCGAGTTGACCAGTCCGGACGCCGTACGTCGTGAACTGCTGCACGCCGCACGCATTCTCGCTCCGGCATTGGCCGTCGGACTCACAGCTGTTTATCTGACCCGTGGCTGGTGGATACCGCTATTGTTCTCCGCATCCTTCGATGGCATGCGTGAAGTTCTTCCGCTCCAGTTGCTCGGCGATTTCTTCAAAATGGCGGGCTGGCTCCTGGGCTACCTCGTACTCAGCAAGGCGTTGAGCCGCTTATTCGTCGGCGCCGAAATTTTATTTTCCCTGAGCTTCTATTGCCTCACGCTGGCATTTGTGCCGTTGTTTGGCCTAAAGGGTGTCGTACTTGCGCACACCGTGAACTACATCGGTTACTGCGTAGCCTTATGGATTGGTCTGAAACAGGCTCGAGCGCTATGAGCATTCTACAGAATCACACTGCTCCGCTGGTAAGCATACTGGTACCGATCTTTAACCACGCGAGATTCATCGAGGATTGCCTAGATAGCCTCTTGTCGACAGGCTGGACTCATCTCGAACTTATCGCAATCGACGATGGTTCGTCAGACGAATCACTTAACATCGCTCGCACGTGGGCTCAGCGGCACGAAAGTAATTTCGTGCGCATTGACCTATCAACTCAGCAAAACCAAGGTATCACGCGGACATTAAACCGGCTTATCGAGCGCGCTCGCGGCGATTTCTTGGTTTTCCTTGCCAGCGATGATCTCCTGTTGCCGGACAGTATTCGCTCCCGATTGCAAGTCCTACTGAATCATCCCGACGCCCTTGCAATCTTCGCCGATGCGACGGCAATCGACGATGATGGCCGACAAATTGCGAAGTCAGTCCTGCGCGAACGCTTCCACGCAGATGTGGCAGCCCTGTCAAGTGACCGACGACGGGCGCTTGAATTGATCCTGAACTGGTCTGTTCCGGGTCCGGTGTTCATGGCGCGCCGCGTGGCTTTCGATACAGTTGGGAAGTACGACGAGCGATTCTTCATTGAAGATCGCGACTACTATCTGCGATTACTCGCTGACCAAACCCTTCTGTATCTCGACCAGCCGGTTGCAGCATACCGGATACATGGTACGTCCATTTCAGGAAACAAATTGCGCCAGATTCGCATCGGTCAGGAAATCATGCGCATCGAACGTAAGTTGCTTCCGGCATTTACTGGCAGTGCAAAACTTGCGTTGCAGTTACGCATCTGGTCCAACACCTCGGCCGTTTATACAAGCCCCATATGGCGCAAACCCTTCACGGCAGTACGCTGTGCTATGGCTCGCCTGATTGCCACCTGCATGCTGCTCGCAGTACGAGCCGATTTAATCTACTGGGCTCCTGCTAAATGAAACATATTCCAGGCATCGATGGCCTCAGAGCACTGGCTGCACTCTCGGTCATATTTTTTCATCTTGAAGTGCCCGGATTTGCATGGGGGTGGACTGGCGTACCCTTGTTTTTTGTAATTTCCGGATTTCTTATCACGAGGATTCTTTTGTCCTTGCGGGATCGATCGAATACGTTCTGGAGCACATACCTACGCGAATTTTATATCCGACGGAGTTTGCGCATTTTTCCGCTCTATTATGCGTATTTGGCCGTGGCGTGCGTATTAGCTCTAATCAGCCACTATAAAATTCCAAACCTTTGGACGTTCTTCGTTTATCTCCAGAATTATCCGCTCGGAGCGAGTTCGTTTGCTTCACCATGGGTACTTGGTCACACATGGTCTCTTGCGGTCGAGGAACAATTTTATCTTCTTTGGCCCTTGATCATCTGGTGGGCCGGGCGCAGGCGCTTGCCGTGGGTCATTGTCATGACCGTCGTGCTAAGCATCGGTGCACGAATTGCCATCTCGCAGTGGACAGGCAACCCGTTTCTCCAGTTCGCCACACTACCCTCGTGCGCCGATGGCCTCGCGATGGGCGCTGGCTTGAGCTTGCTCTATGGCGAGCGGCAAGCGCCGAGTTGGTCGGGTCGATTACTGACTGCTGCAGGGCTATTGTTGCTAGCAGCAGTTTGCCTGATCGGCTACGAAGCAATGTGGACGCCCACCGGCTGGGTTCGCAGTCCGCTCGGTGACTGGTTCTTCTCAATCGTCTGCCTTTTTTACAGCGCCTTGCTTTGGTATGTGTTGGCTGGCCCTCGACGGTTACTAGCAATGCTTGAATGGGCACCGCTGCGGCAACTCGGCAAGATCAGTTACGGCCTCTACCTCTACCACGGCCTGATTCTCATTTTGACTGACCGCTTCCTCGGGTATCATCTTGCGGCACCGTCAACAGCTCTACGAGTGATTCGCGCCGTGATCGTGCTTGGCGTCACTATTGTCGTCGCGCAACTTTCTTTCTCGATCTTTGAAAGAAAATTTCTGCGTTTGAAAGACGCGCTAGCCGCTTCCCTGCCTCGCAAAACGGAATCGGCATAATGCTTATTGCTGTCTCGATCCTGTTTGCACTGACCGGAGCATTTGCGCTCCGGCTGGCCGGCTTCAACTATATCGGGCAGCAGCCACATCCGCTCGCATTTCCGATTGGCATGCAAATCTTTCTTGTCACGGTTCCCGGAACCTTGGCAATCGGGCTGTTTGGCTTTCCGCTCCTCTATGACCTCCAAAACGAAATAGCGCAATCGACGATGCGCTATGGAGTTGTCAGTACGATGACGAGCATCGGTATACTCCTTTGGATGCTGGCCGTCGCATTTCACACGCGGCTCTTTGTCCGGATGCAGTATCGCAAGACCGAGGCCGACATAAATGCTTTGCGGATACTAACGATCGCGTCAGCTTTCATCCTTGTGATAAAGCTTGTATCAGTTAGCGAAATTCCGCTGGTGCTCGCTCTTAAGGGAGACGTCCAAGGTGCGGCGGAAGCAAAGGTTCGCATACTAACCAATCAAGATGGAATCACAGTATTCGGACTGAACTATATTTTTCGTTCCTTTACGTCTGTCGTTTACTTGATTTCAGTCTCGCTGGTTGCATACGACCCACATTGTCGCGCCAAGCGGGTCGTGCTGTTCTGGAACCTGCCACTGATGATCGTGAACGCTGTGTACGATGTCCAGAAGTACACTTTGGTGCTGCTGATGTTGCTCACCTTCTGGGTGCTATACACACGAACGGGAAGGTTCCGCCACATCATCATAGGTGCCCTGCTGGGCCTTGCCTTATCTCTACTCATGTTTGTAGTCACCCTTGGCTACAATTTCGATCCGACACTCCTTCAGAGCACCTTGTACCGGCTGTTCGTCGGACAGATGGAGGGGATGTTCTACATCTACGAGTTCCTGCGGCCAAGCCCCGACTACGCTTGGCTAGGGTTGCCGCTAGCACCACTCTTTGGCGTGCCTCAACTGGATCCTGCGGCAGAAGTCGTCAAGATTTTATTTCCCAACGCAGGAGACACTTGGCTTAACGCCAACACCTATTACTTAGCCCATGCCTGGACGATTTTTGGCTCACTATCGGTTTTGATAGGCCCATTGATGGTCATGCTTAACCTAGTGATTATGTTGCGCCTTGCGCAGCCCTTTGTACGTCATGCGCCCCAGTACTACTTGCCATTATTGCTATGGCAGCTAGCTCGACTACCTCTTATCAACATCTTTACCGAGTTTCTATACTTCAAAGTTGCTCTCGATTTCGCAGTTAATCTCGTATTTGTCTGGTTAGTACTCCAAATCGCGAAACGCTGTATGACATACCAATCGCGCTTGCGATCGCATTGAAGATGACAACTACCACCTCCATGCTTGACTCTCAGGTCGATCTCTATGCCGTAGTGGTCACTTATTGGCCAGACTGGCCTCAAACCCTGGCGCTTATTGAAGCACTGGAACAGCAACAGGCGTTTACGATTGTCGTCGACAACGGCTCCCCAGAAGCCATGATCGCCCCCCTAATCGAAAGGAGCCCCCCAAGAACAAGGTGGCTGCGCAATGAAAGCAATGAAGGCATCGCTGCTGCGCAAAATCGCGGCATTCGGGACGCGATGTCGCACGGTGCCACACATGTCGTCCTATTCGACCAAGACAGCCGCCCTGCCCCAGACATGCTTGCCAGGCTGTTGAGCGCGGAAGCGACGCTACTTGCGGCAGGCGCCACCGTAGCGGCGGTTGGCCCGCAGTTGATAGATGAAACGACTGGCGAGAAGGCTCCCTTCATTACCTTCGAAAATGGGCACAAGCGTCGCACGGTGACTTCACCCGAAAGCAGCCAGATTCTGTGTTTCTCGCTTCTCGCATCCGGCACATTGATCCGCACCGAAGTACTCGAACAAATCGGCTTAATGAAAGAGGAGCTCTTCATTGAGTATGTTGACGTGGAATGGGGTGCGCGAGCTCGCGCTGCAGGGCTACATTGCTACGGTATCGGGGAAGCACTGCTCTACCATAATTTGGGCGACGATCGCATTCAGGTGCTGCCCAACTTCTTCGTCCCGCTGCACAAACCGGTGCGTCACTACTACACCATGCGCAATGCAATCTACATGCAGAAGCTGGCCTACGTACCGACTTACTGGAAGCGCAGCGATCTGCTCCGGACTGTAGCGGGCTTTATTGTCTTCACGCTCTTCAATCCGCCGAGATTAATGCAACTCAGGATGATGATTAAGGGAATTGCACATGGCTTTGCCGGCCGGTACGGACCTCTTTGAGCGACTTCCACCATGATGATCACCGCTAACCCTCGGCCGTTCTCCGTCTTGATGTCACTGTACGCTCGGGAATCACCCGCAGCGCTTGAAGTGGCGCTTGCCAGTCTGACCCGGCAGACGCTGCAACCGGACGAAACGGTCATCGTGCTAGATGGTCCTGTCAGAAAGGATCATCTCGATGTACTCCAGCGCTATGAGTCCGCCTTGGCGATGAAAATCGTGGCTCTTGACAAGAACGTGGGCCTTGCCCGCGCTCTTGCCGCTGGCCTCGAACAATGTAAGCACGAGTGGATTGCCCGCTTTGATACCGACGACTGGTCGCATCCGGAGCGTTTTGCTCGCCAACACGCGTTTCTGGATGCTCATCCCACGGTGGGACTTCTCGGATCTTGGATCGGTGAATTCGAAGCAAACCCTAAAATCATTACACGAGTGCGCAGCGTGCCGCTGACACACGAAGCGATTGTTCGCTACGCACGCCGGCGTAATCCATTCAACCACATGACAGTGATGTATCAACGGTCAGCAGTACAAGCTGTCGGAGGATACCGAGATCTGCCGTGGATGGAAGACTACTGGCTATGGGTTAGGATGCTGCATGCCGGTGTGGAGGCAGCAAATCAGTCAGATCTGCTCGTACATGCCAGGGCAGGTCTCGAGATGATTGCGCGCCGGGGAGGCGCTGCGTACGTACGCAGCGAATGGATGGCGCAACGCCAGTTTTGCCTGCATGGCTTCATTTCACCGTTGACTGCAATCACGAATTTTCTTCTGCGTGCCGTACCTCGGTTGCTGCCGACCGCGATTCGCGGTCGATTATATGCAAAGGCGCTACGCACAAAAACAAAGGCGCAATCCTAATTCTCAAAATTCGCTTGAATGAACTAGAATCGCGCGTACAAGTTTAGCTCGCACATGCTCAATTTCAGCACCGGATTTATAATTTCCTTTATTTTCACAATGTTGATTGTGCGGTACGCTCACATTCACGAGCGTTTCTCTGCCGATCTAGATTTAACAGGAGCACAAAAGTTTCATACTCGCCCAGTACCACGTATCGGCGGGGTAGGGATTGCGCTTGCCGCTGTAGGTACTGGAACGCTTCTATGGTGGCACGACGCGTTGCAATGGCGCGGCTTCTTGATGTTGGTGATGGCTGGAACGCCAGCTTTTCTAGCTGGCCTTATTGAAGATATTACGAAATCTGTCAGTCCACGCGTCCGCCTGATTGCTACGATGATTTCTGCGCTGGCCGCAATGTGGCTCCTAGACGCGCGCGTCGTCCGGATTGATATTCCGTGGTTGGACATCGTCCTAGCCTATTTACCCGTATCCATTGCGATCACTTCATTGGCGGTGGCAGGTCTAGCCAATGCAGTGAACATCATCGATGGCTTCAACGGATTAGCTAGTATGGTCGCGACTATGATGTTTTTATCTGTATCGTATGTCGCACTCCAGGTCGGCGATACTCTTGTACTCTCCATTGCATTGGCTATGGCTGGGGCAATATTGGGATTTTTCATGTGGAATTTCCCAAGCGGTCTCATTTTCTTAGGTGATGGCGGAGCTTACTTTATTGGGTTTGCCCTTGCGGAGGCCGTATTGCTGCTCGTGACGCGCAATCCTTCAGTCTCAGCTTGGTATCCCGTATTAATGTTGATTTATCCAATCTTCGAGACACTGTTTTCAATCTATCGAAAGAAGATGTTGCGCGGTATGTCACCCGGGATCCCTGATGGCGTACATCTTCATATGTTGATTTATAAGCGTCTAATGCGCTGGGCAGTAGGCAGTAAGAGTGAACGCCATCGCCTGAGGCGGAACTCAATGACCTCGCCCTATCTGTGGTTGTTGAGTCTATTAGCCGTCCTGCCAGCCACACTTTTCTGGGGCAAAACGTGGATTCTTGCGCTGTTCTCCGCCATCTTTATCGTTTTTTATGTTTGGCTATATCAAAGCATCGTACGCTTCAGGGCGCCGCGCTGGCTTATCTTTAAGAAATAAGGTTCGATTGAATGAGCTCTTCCACCGCATTGGATCACGACCCACTTACGCTTGACGAAGTGTTCTCGTTTCTGAGGCGCCATGCGATCAAGCTGGCTATTGGCACATTGGCTTGTGCCGCATTGGGCATAGGACTCGCCTATATCCTCCCCGCAGAATGGGAAGCAACGGCAATCGTCCAAGTCGGACAAGTGCAAGCCGCAAGTTCGCCCTACCATCCAACACAAGGTCCCGTCCTCATTGAGACGCCGGCACGAACCGTCGAACGCCTAAAGGCAGATGCCTTCACAGACACGCTATTAGGTAACATGGGACTTCCAATAAAGTCTGGCACATCACGACGCGCCGATCTGATCCGGAATTCGTTCAACGCACGTGTGCTTCGCACATCGGAGCTTGTCGAGATCAAAGTACGCGATTTTAGCCAGCAAGACGCACAACGCACTTTGCTGGCCGTCCAGAATCAGCTCATGCGAGCCCATGCCGCTCTGTTACAGCCAACGCTTGATCGGTACAAGAGCGACTACGACCTTGTTTCTCGCCATCTTGCCGACGCACGGCAGCGGCTAGAGCAGGCACGCAAGCTGACCAGTGTTCCCAAAGCAGCAAATCAAGGAGCATCAACATTCGCCGAGAATGTGCTACTGACCAGCGTTTTGCATGAGACCGAGGTCGAAATCAGCAAACTTCAGCTCCAACTCTCTGAGTTGAACGAACAGATGAGCCCAACCCGGACATTCAACACTAGGACATTCTCCGACGCTACGGTATCGCAACGGCCTGTGTTTCCGAGGCGTTCGGCGTTTCTGCTGGCTGGTGCCATCTTTGGATTGGCTATCACATTTGCTATAGCCCTGGTGAGGGAGCGCCAACAGACTCGTGCCGCATAACTGCGTAAGGTCGATTTCTTCGCAATGATGGCGTTTGAGAGACATCTGCCATGAATCCGCAATCTCCCCACGCCATCGGCGACCTCCAAGGCTGCTGCTCCCCCCTCCAGTCGCTGCTGGCCTCTCTCCCCGCCAACGCCCCCCTACGCTTCGTCGGCGACCTCATCAACCGCGGCCCCGACTCGCTGGCTACGCTACGTCAGGTCATCGCCCTTTGCGAATCAGGACGCGCACACACCGTCCTCGGCAACCACGACATCCATCTGCTTGCGGTGGCGGCAGGCGTACGGAGACCCGGCAAGCGAGACACCATCGCCGACATCCTCTCCGCCCCCGATAGCGACCAACTCATCACCTGGCTACGACACCAGCCGCTGGCCATCTTCGAAAACAGCTTCCTGATGGTGCACGCCGGCGTCCTGCCTCAGTGGACAACAGGCGATGTGCTGGAGCTAGCCAGCGCGGTGGAGCGCGAGTTGCGTAGCCCACATTGGAAAACCTTCCTGGCCGATGCCTTCGGCAACCATCCGGCCAAGTGGAGCAACGATCTCGTCGGCATGGATCGGCTGCGTCTGACCATCAACGCTCTCACTCGCCTACGCTTCTGCAAGCCAGATGGCACGATGGAGTTCGAAACAACGGATGCCGATGGCGCGCCGGATGGCCACATGCCGTGGTTCGACGTGCCGGGCCGCCGCACACGCGGCACACCCATCGTGTTTGGGCATTGGTCCACACGCGGGCTCGTGATGCGCGACGATGTGATGGGCTTGGACACCGGCTGCGTGTGGGGGGGCAAGCTGACAGCGGCGAAAATGTCGTTGGCGCCGGCCGGTCGTGACGTGGTCCAAGTGGATTGCGAGCAGGCGCAGGACCCGCTCGCGCACAAAAAGAAGTAGCCGTTTGAGCTAGCCCGCGCGAGCGATCAGGGTCGCAACGGCGTCGTGGCTATGTGCGGCCAGCGCACGGCGGTCCATCTCCGGAGCCACGGCGGGGCCTACGAATACCTCGACCAGCAACGGCGGCCCGTTCAGCATGGCGTTGATCGTGTACATCATCGACAGATCGCCGATGTACGCGGGAATGGTCGTCAACGCGCCCGTCGCGGCAATGCGATACCGCAGCGCCAGTGGGCGGATTGGTGCGCCAGCACTGACGGGCGCCTGAAACAGGTTGGCGTGGAACGGCAGCAGCTGCAGCCCGTCAGACGTCGTGCCCTCGGGAAACACGCAGATGACATCGCCCGAACGCATCGCATCGGCAATGACGTGCATGATGCGATGCGCGTCGCGCTTACGGGCGCGCTCGACGAACAGCACGCCGGTCTGCGCACACAGCCAGCCAATCACCGGCCAGTTGCGAATCTCCGATTTGGCGACGAAGCGCGGCGGATACCAGCTGTTGATCGCATAGATGTCGATCCATGAGACATGGTTGGACACGAGCATGGAGCCAGCCAGTTCCTTGCCCGCGACCGGCTCGCCATGCACAACGAGCGAGACGCGGAATAACGCAAGCAGCTTGCGCGACCAGCGCCGGATCAGCCTCTGCTTGGTCTCAAGCTTGACCCACCAGAACAGCAGCGCGCACGTGATCAGACCTTCTGCCAGATGCACGAGCAATCGCAGCTTGCGCAGCACATGCTTGCGCTGCGGCGCGTTTCCCTCTGCGGGCACGCCTGCCATGTCCTGATCAATGCCCGTCATAGGCGAGATGGCCAGCAACCATCGTGGCACGTACGCGACCGGCCAGCTCAAAGCCCAGGTACGGCGAGTTCTTGCCTTGGCTGCGCAGGGTGCGCGGCTCGAGTTTCCAGGTCGCATCCGGATCGAACACGCACACATCCGCCATCGCACCCACTTCCAGCGAGCCTGCCTGCAGGCCCAATACGCGGGCGGGCTCGCTGGTGATGCGCGCCAGCGCCTTCGGCAGATCCACCTTGTGCTCGGCAGCCCAGCGCAGCGTGAGCGGCAGGAGGGTTTCGAGGCCGGTGGCGCCGGGCGTGGCCTCGGCAAACGGCAGCAGCTTTTCGTCGTCGTCCACGGGCGTGTGATCGGAGCAGATCGCGTCGATGGTGCCGTCGGCGAGCGCACGCACGATGCCATCACGATCGCGGCCCGAGCGCAGCGGCGGCACAAAGCGCATCTGCGAATTGAAGTAGCCGATATCGACGTCGGTCAGGGAGATATGGTGGACGTTCACGTCACACGTGACCGGCAAACCTTCGGCCTTGGCGCGGCGCACGAGATCAATGCCGGCCGCCGACGACAGGCGGCAAAGATGCACACGCGCGCCCGTGCTGCGCATCAGCTCAAAGATGGTGTGCAGGCGTACGGTCTCGGCCATCACCGGCACACCCGACAGGCCCAGGCGCGAAGCCAGCGGGCCGCTTGCGGCCACACCGCCCTTGCCCAGATACGGATCTTCCGGGCGCAGCCAGACAGTAAAGCCGAAGGTCTGCGCGTACTGCATGGCACGCATCAGCACCTGCGTATCGATGATCGGCGAGTCGGCTTGCGAGAAGCCCACGCAGCCCGATTCGGTCAATTCGGCCATCTCGGTCAGCACCGCACCCTTCAGGCCGACGGTGAGTGCGCCGAGCGGATACACGTGCGCCTGGTTCAGGTTGCGCGCGCGGAACTTGAGCATCTCCACCAAGCCGGGTTCGTCCAGCACCGGATCGGTATCTGGCGGGCACACCAGCGAGGTTACGCCGCCGGCCATCGCCGCCGCCATCTCCGATTCGAGGGTGGCTTTGTATTCGAAGCCCGGCTCACGCAGGCGTGCGGACAGGTCAATCAGGCCTGGGCAAACAACCAGGCCCGTCGCGTCGATGGTCTTGTTGGCATGGAAATCTGCCGGCGCGTGGCCGACACCGACCACCTTGCTCGCCGCGATGTACAGATCCTGTTGTGCGTCGATACCGTTGGCCGGGTCGATCAGGCGGCCGCCTTTGATATGCAGTTTCATCGTTTCAATATTTTTGAGAATGATGCAAAACGAAGCGAAGCGGTTCTGGCGGTTCGGCGCCGACGCAGACAGTACAAAAAGTACGGCAAGTCGGCGCCGGGCCGCCAGAATCGTTTTTCATCGATCTCAGTCGTTGTTGCCCGCCACGATGCCCATGACCGCCATACGAACCGCAATGCCGAACGTCACCTGATTCAGGATCACCGATTGCACGCCGTCTGCCACGGCGGAGTCGATCTCCACGCCACGGTTCATCGGGCCAGGGTGCATGACGATGGCGTCGGGCTTAGCCAGCGCCAGGCGCTCCTGCGTGAGACCGTAAGCCTTGAAGTATTCCTGCGCGGAGGGCAACAGCGCACCGCTCATACGCTCGTTCTGCAGGCGCAACATGATGACCACGTCCACGCCCTTCAGGCCTTCTTCCATGTTGTGGAAGACGCGCACACCCATGTGCTCCAGCCCGCCCGGCAGCAGCGTGCGCGGGCCGATGGCGCGCACTTCCGCGCAGCCCAGCGTCGTCAACGCATGGATGTCGGAGCGTGCGACGCGCGAATGCAGGATGTCGCCGACGATCGCCACCGTCAGATTGGAGAAATCCTTCTTGTAGTGGCGGATGGTGTACATGTCGAGCAGCCCCTGCGTGGGGTGCGCATGACGGCCATCGCCAGCATTGATGACGTGCACGTGCGGTGCGACGTGCTCGGCGATCAGGTACGGCGCACCCGAACTGGCATGCCGGACGACAAACATGTCCGCCTGCATCGCCGACAGATTGTTGATCGTGTCGAGCAGCGATTCACCCTTGCTGGTGGACGACGCATTGATGTTCAGGTTGATCACGTCTGCCGACAGCCGCTTGGCCGCGATCTCGAACGTGGTGCGCGTGCGCGTGGAGTTCTCGAAAAACAGGTTGAACACACTCTTGCCGCGCAGCAGCGGCACCTTCTTCACTTCGCGGTCGGAGTCCGATACGGAGACGAACTGCTGCGCGGTGTCCAGCACGTGCGTGAGGATGTCGCGCGACAGCCCCTCGATCGACAGCAAATGCTTGAGCTCGCCGTTTTTCGTGAGCTGCGGGTTGGCAAAAGTCTTGGGCATGAGAAACGAAGGGCGACGAGGTCAGTACAGGTCCGGTCAAAGCGGGTGCGGGGCGGGGCGCGAACTCAAGTGCCCTTAGGCTCGCGCGTGAAGGTGAAGCGGGCGGAAGCGCCCTCGCCGGTTTCGCTCAGCACGAGCGATTCGTTGGGCGGCAGGGTGATGCGTTCACCGATGTAATCGGGAGCAACGGGCAGTTGGCGTTCACCGCGGTCGACCAGCACGGCAAGCTCCACCGCCGCCGGCCGGCCGTAGTCGAACAGCTCGTTGATGGCCGCGCGGATGGTGCGGCCGCTGGCCAGCACGTCGTCCACCAGCAGGATGCGGCGCTCGTTCACGTCGAACGGCAGCGTGGTCGGCTGCGCCTTGGCGTGCAGGCCCTTCTTGGCGTAGTCGTCGCGGTGCATCGCAACGTTGACGACGCCGTATTCGGGCAGACCAAGGTCATGTGCCAGCCGCTTGGCGATCCAGGCGCCGCCGCTGACAATGCCGGCCACCGACCAGGTATGGCCGTCTGCCAGCCGCGTGCGCAGTTGTGCAACGAGGCTCTGGTACAGCGCCTCGGCATCGATCTGTTGCGATGTCATGCGTGTTCGTCGAAAAACTGTTGGAGGATGATGCGCGCGGCTTCTGCGTCGAGCACATCGTCGGAGGCACCGGCGTCCTGCGCGGCGATCGACGAATAACGCTCGTCCACCCAGGTAACCGGCAGGCCATAGCGGCCGTGCAATTGATTGCCGAAGCGCTTGGCAAGCTTGATCATCGGCTGCTCTTCACCGTCGGGGTGAACAGGCATGCCGACCACGAAGCCAACCGGCTGCCATTCGCCCACCAGCCGGCTGATCTGTGCGAACCGGAAATCGATCGAGCGGTTCGGAATGATTTCCAGCGCCCGTGCAGAGCGCGTGATGGAATTACCCAGCGCCACGCCGATGCGTTTTTCGCCGTAATCGAATGCCAGCAAGGTGCCCTCTGCGGGCACGGAAGGGGTGGCCGGACGCGCCGGCTCAGGCATGCCCGGCCTCTCCCGACAGCATGGCGGGGTTGATACCGAGCAGGTTCAGCGCCGCGGCAAACCGCTCTTCGGCAGGCACGTTGAAGATGATCTCGGGATCCGCCTGGACGGTCAGCCAGCCGTTGCGGCTGATTTCGTCTTCCAGTTGGCCGGCGCTCCAGCCGGCATACCCGAGGGTGAGGATGAAGCGGTGCGGGCCGGCACCTTGGGCGACGGCTTCGAGGACATCCTTGGAGGTGGTCATTTCCAGCCCGCCCGGCACCGCCAGCGACGACGAATACGCGCCCGTGGCGTCGTGCAGCACGAAGCCGCGCTCGGTCTGCACCGGGCCGCCGTAATACACGGATTGCTCTGCGAGGGGATGGATTTCGAGCTTGAGATCGATCTTGTCGAACAGCGTCGCCAGGTCGATGTCGATGGGGCGGTTGATCACGAGCCCGAGCGCACCGCGCTCGTTGTGCTCGCACATGTACACGACCGCGCCCGAAAACGTGGAATCCGCCATGCCGGGCATAGCGATCAGGAACTGATTCGTGAGATTGATAAGTGCGTCAGGCGAGGCCATGGGAGGAGTTTACCAAAAGCCCCCGGCCGCCGCCCCTCTCATTTGGAGGAATCGACCCTCGGCGCAAGGTTTTTTGCGTGTGCGCATTGTGGCGCTTTAGGCACTCGCCGCGCCTGCGTGCGGCGGCGTGGTGTTCAGCGCCTCCAGATCTGCGGCTTCCAGCCAGCGCCATTCACCTGGTGCCAGATCGCCCAGCGACAACCCGCCGATGGCGCTGCGGTGCAATCCGGCCACGTGGTTACCGGCGGCGGCCACCATGCGTTTCACTTGGTGGTATTTGCCTTGCGTGAGCGCCATGCGCAGGTGGTGCGTATCGACACGCTCCGCCCAGGCGGCGGCAACGTTTTCATTCTCGTCAGCCAGCAGCACGCCGGCGCACAACTGGGCGATCTGTGCATCGGCTACGGGCTCGGCGGTGGTGATCTCGTACACCTTGGGCACCTGGTGGCGCGGGCTCGTGATGGTGTGAACGAACTGGCCGTCGTCGGTGAGCAGCAGCAGGCCCGTGGTGTCCTGGTCAAGCCGCCCGACGCATTGCACAGCGCGCTCGCGCAGCGGCACCGGCAGCAGGGTGTACACGCTCGGATGGTGTTTCGGCTTTTGCGAGCACTCCACGCCGGCCGGCTTGTTGAGCATCAAATAGGCGCGGGCATGGTATGCCCAACGCTCGCCGTCGACATCCAGCACCAAGCCAGCCGTATCCACGAGCGCGTCAGGGCTTTCCATCTCGACGCCGTTGATGAATACCAACCCCGCGAGCACGAGGTCCTTGCAATAGCGGCGCGTGCCGAAGCCCTGGGATTGCAGGATGCGATACAGCGGAAGACGAGAAGAATCAGCCATGACAACAACGTGAACAAGACAAAAAGGGGCGATTTTTGCGATACGCTCGGCCGGTCAAAAGAGCAACCGATTCCAGCCGATGCCCTCCACCGCCCCAAGCCGCCAGCCGTACAACATCGGAGCACACTTCCAGCGCGGTCTGGTGTGGTTCCGGCGCGATCTGCGGCACTTCGACCACGCGGCGCTGCATTATGCCTTGCGCCACTGCCGCGAAGTCTATTGCGTGTTCGTATTCGACCGCGACATCCTCGACGCGCTGCTTGCGCGGGGGCTCAAGGCCGACCGCCGTATCGAGTTCATCCGCGCGTCAATCGAGGAACTGCGCAGCGCCTTGCGCGAGGCCGGCGGCGACCTCATCGTCGTGCATGACCACCCCCGCCAGGCGATTCCCGAGATCGCGCGCGAGCTCAATATCGAAGCCGTCTTCGCTAACCACGATGAAGAGCCTTCCGCGCAGGCCCGCGATGAAGCCGTGCGCAAAGTGCTGGCCCAGCAGCCGTGCGCCTGGTTCGACTTCAAGGATCAGGTGATCTTCGAGCGCGACGAAATCCTGAACGGACAAGGCAAACCGTACGGCGTTTTCACGCCTTACAAGAACGCGTGGTTGGCCGCTCTGACGCCGTTCGACTTGCGCGCGTATCCGACAGAGCCGTACTTCGGTGCGCTGGCCAAGCCGCCGCAGGCGCTTGCGTACGCCACGCCTGCGCTGGAAGCGATGGGCTTTGCGCCCACCAATTTGTCGGAGATTGCCCTGCCCACCGGCATGTCGGGCGGCCAGGCTTTGCTCGACGAGTTTGAGGAGCGCATGGACGACTACCATGCGCGCCGCGACTTTCCGGCCGTCCGCGGCCCAAGCTATCTGTCAACGCATCTGCGCTTTGGCACCGTATCGATCCGCACGCTGGCAGCGCGTGCCCACGCCGCCATGCTGCGCGGCAGCCGAGGGGCGGCGACGTGGCTGTCGGAGCTGGTCTGGCGCGACTTCTATTTCATGATCCTGCACCACCGGCCGGACTTAGCCGACGGCGCCGCATTCCACCCGGAATTCGATCGCATCCGCTGGGTAGACGGCGACACCGGCGACGCGCGCTTCGAAGCCTGGAAGGCCGCGCGCACCGGTTACCCGCTGGTGGACGCCGCCATGCTGCAAATCTTCCAGAGCGGCTACATGCACAACCGCCTGCGCATGGTGGCGGCGAGCTTTCTCATCAAGGATCTTGGCATCGATTGGCGACGCGGCGAGCAGTATTTTGCCGACGTGCTCAACGATTTCGACTTCTCCGCCAACAACGGCGGCTGGCAATGGGCGGCCTCCAGCGGGTGTGACGCACAACCGTGGTTCCGCATCTTCAACCCCGTCACGCAATCGGAGAAGTTCGACCCGCAGGGCCGCTTCATCCGCAAGTACCTGCCGCAGCTGGCAAAGCTGCCTGACAAGTACATCCACGCGCCATGGACGGCACCCGCCAATGTGCTGAGGGACGCGGGCGTTGCGTTGGGCGAGACGTATCCCTTGCCGATCGTCGATCATGCCGCCGCGCGCGCAGCGACGCTCGACCGCTATGCCGTCACCAAGGCACATCGCACATCCGGTGCCGAGGCGGCGGCGCTGAGCAAAGACGGCGAAGGCGATTGAAGATCGCCACGCACCAAAGACAACGGGCCGGTGTTCTACCGGCCCGTTATTGTTTCTGCGATGCGCGTCAGCCTGCGTTGGCCGCCGGCGCACGCTCGCCGATGAGGTTGCGCAGATGCCGAAGCAATTCCTCTTCGTTGTACGGCTTGCCCAGGTAGACGTTCACACCGATCTCCGCGGCGTAGCGGCGATGTTTGTCCGCAGTACGCGAGGTGATCATGATGATCGGCGTGGCGCCGATACGTTCGTCCGCACGCACGTTGCGCGTAAGGTCGAAGCCGTCCATGTGCGGCATTTCGATGTCGACGAGCATCGCGTCGGGCGTGACCTCCTGCAACTGGCGCAGCGCGTCCACACCGTCGCGCGCGAGCACGGCCTGGTAGCCGGAGCGCGTGAGCAGACGCTGCGTGACCTTGCGCACCGTGAGCGAATCGTCGACCACCATGACGATTGGCTGTGTGGCCAAGCCCGGCACGGCGTCGGTGCTGCCGTCGCGGTGCAGCTCGGCCACGGCGCCCGTCGCTTCCTGATCGGACAGGCCACGCACAGCGGCTTCGCGCTCGAAGCGCTGCGTGAGCACCACGGGGTTGTAGATCAGCACGATCTCGCCGTCGCCCAGCGTGGTCGCACCGGCAATACCCTCCAGACGCGCAAGGTGCGGGCCGATGTGCTTGACCACCACTTCGCGGTTGCCGATCACTTCGTCGACGTGCACTGCGGCGCGCTCGGCACCGTTGCGCACCACCACGGCCGGCGAGTACTTGCGCCCGCCCGTGACGGACTTCGCTTCTTCGAGCAGCGCGCCAAAGTAGTGGAACGGCACGGGGCCGGTCGGCAATTGCAATGCAGCTGCGTTGTACGCCTCGGCCAGCGCCTGCGGACGCAGCTGCTGCACGTGGTCGATCATGCCCGACGGAATCGCATACACGCGCTCGCTCACACGCACCAGCAGCACCTGCGTAATGGCAGTGGTCAGCGGCAAGTGGATGGTGAAACGCGTGCCGACTTCCGGCGTCGTCTGCAACGAGATCCGGCCGCCCAGGGCGACGGTTTCGGCACGCACCACGTCCATGCCCACGCCACGGCCGGCCAGCTCGGACACCTGATCCGCCGTGGAGAAGCCCGGCGTGAAGATCATCTCGGTGAGGCGCGCGTCGCTGGCCTCCTCGTCGGGCGCCAGAAGCTGGCGCTCCAGTGCGCGGGCGCGAATGCGGTCGAGGTTCAGCCCAGCGCCATCGTCGACGAAATGCAGCACGACTTCGTTGCCTTCCTGCTGCACTTCAAGCGTCAGTTCGCCAGCGGGATTCTTGCCCTTGGCGCGGCGCTCGTCGGCGGATTCAATGCCATGTGCGACGGCGTTGCGGATCATGTGTTCCAGCGGGCCGCCCATGCGATCCAGCACGCTGCGATCCAGTTCCACCGTACCGCCCTTGATGAACAGCCGGACTTCCTTGCCGGTTTCCGACGCGGCCTGGCGGGCCACGCGATACAAACGGTCGGCCACGGTATCGAACTGCACCATGCGCGCGCGCATCAGGCTGCGCTGCAGGCCGCGCGTGAGGCGCGCCTGCGTTTCCAGATCGAGCGATGCCTGATCGAAACCACGGAACAAGTTCTGCTGCACCGTTGCCACGTCATTGACGGACTCGGCCATCATCCGCGTGAGTTCCTGCAAGCGCGTGAATCGGTCGAACTCCAGCGGATCGAACGATTCGTCGTGGGCAGCGGCATCGGCAATGCGCGACTCCATCTGCGTTTCGGCCTGGATTTCGATCTCGCGCACCTGCGAGCGCAAACGCGCCACGTTGTCGTTCAGTTCCGACAGATAGGTCTTGAGCGCATCGACTTCCGACTCCAAACGCGCACGCGCCGCACCAACTTCACCCGCATCGTTGATGAGCGAATCAAGCGCACGCGCCTGCACCCGCACCATCGCGCGCTGGCGTTCGGCCACTTCCAGCGCTTCGGCTTCTGGGCTGCGCGTGCCGGTCAGATCCACGCTCGTCGAGACCGCAACCGCCGGCAGCATCGATGCGGAGGACGATGCCTGCGCGTCGGCGGCCGTCTGCTGCGCATCGGCTGCGTCGGCAAGGCCGGCATCGAGCGGTAGCAGGTTGCCCGTGCCCAGTGCATCGACGTGCGCCTGAATGCGGTCAAACCAGACGTAGAGCTTGCGGAACAGCGCGTCGTCCACGCGGTTCTGGCGCAGGCCGCCTTCAATGGCGCTTTCCATTTCGTGCGCGGCCTGGCCCAGCGTCATGGCGCCGGCCATGCGCGCACTGCCCTTGACGGTGTGCAGGTTACGCAGCAGCAGGCCGGCGGCATTGCGGTCCTGCGGCGCGGCTTCCCACGCGCGCAGGTGCTGGCCCAGCTCGGGCAGCGCAACGTGCGCTTCCTCCAGGAAGATTTCCAGCAGGGCCGGGTCGAGCGCGTCGGCCGGTGCCTGGCGAACCAGCTCACCCACGGCCGGCTCGGCAACCGGCGACTCGTGCACCGGCACCAGAGACGGCACGAACGTCGGTGTGACTTCCGCTGGCTCGAACGCGGGCTCGCCGGCCAGTCCAGCGGTTTCGTTCTCGGCTTGTTCGGCTTCGGCAAAGGCGGCGGGCGCCGGCTCCAGCGGCAGGCGCGGACGCACGAGCAGGCGCTCGCACAGTTCGTCGAGGCTGCGGCGCATCGCCTCGTCAGCTTCCGGCCAGAGGCTGGCGGCGAATTGATGCAGCATGCCGCGCATGCGCTCGATGGATTGATCGAGCAGGCGGAAGTCACCCGGATGCATCGCCACCGGTCGGCTATTCAGGTTCAGCAGCACTTGCTCCAGCGCACCAGCCAACTGGCGCACGGGCTCCAGTTCGACCACGGCGGAGCTGCCTTGCAGCGTGTGCGCGGCGCGCAGTGCCAGCTCGCTCGGCGGCGTGCGGCCTTCATGGCGCCACTCCGAGAAATCCACGCCCAGGCGGCGGATCAGATCGTCGGCTTCCTGCAGGTAGACGTTGTACAGCGCCACGCTGATGCGGACCGGACCAATCTCCTTCACGCCATCGTCGTGCGGGGCTTCCTCCGGTTCGCCGGTCTGCGCGAACGGGAACGGGATCACCTTGGCGTCGGCATCGGCGGCAACCGGTTCAGCGGCAGCTTCCTGATGGGACTCTTCGACGTGCCCTGCGACCGGCTCGACTGCCTCATGCTCGACCGCCGTTGCGATGGCCTCGGGCATTGGCGCGTCGACTTCGGGCAGTGCGGGTTCGTCATCCCACGTGAGCGCGACGGATTCTTCGGCTTCTGCAACGGGCGCATCCGGTGCAGCCAACTCCATCGGCTGCACCGCGTGGGTGTCCTGCAATGCGGGTTCCGCAGCCGGTGCTTCAGGTGTTTGCGGCTCAACGTGCTCGGGAGCGGCCTGCGCTTCAGGCACGGCTTCCAGCCACACGAACGGGCCGCCATGGCGCACACGCTCTGCGGCCGCGACCAGCGGTTCGATGGCGTGATCGGCTTGCGGCGATTGCGCAATCGCGGAGGCCCACGTCGACAGCTCCGACTCAGCGCGCGTGAGCAGCGCGGCCAGGTCATGCGTCGGCACGCGGCTCTCGGCCAGCCAGACGTTCATCACCTGCTCGATGGCCCAGGCGGCTTCGCCATAGCGCGTGAGGCCAACCATGCGGCCTGAGCCCTTGAGCGTGTGGAACGCGCGGCGCAGTTGCGTAAGCAAGTCCAGGTCGGGGCCGGCAGCCAAACCGCCCGTGCCCATGTCGGCAGCGGCCTGCAGGCCATGCAGGTCGGCACGCACGCCGGCCAGCACTTCTTCGGCCTCAGACAGGAAGATGTCGAGCAGCTCGGCATCGATGGATTGGGTATCCCGCACGGCTGCAGGCGCGGCGGCGGCTGCGGCGGCAGGCACGGCAGCCGGTGCCGCCAATGCAGCCTGCATGCGCTCCAGCGCGCCGGCACTGCCGACCTGCCAGGCATCGAACTGGGCCAGCGCCTCTTCCAGGCGACGGCGGCGAGCCGGATCGTCGTCGATGGCGGCGGCGTCGCGCGCCTCCTGCAGCGCGCTGCGCAACTCGGCAGCCAGCGGGTCGGTCGGGTCGACCGGTTGCTTGGCCAGCAGACGATCGAGCAGCGATTGCAGCGGCGATGCGGCATCGGCATTGGCCACGTCCGCGCCGGCAAGCGTTTCGGATTGCGGCTCGCGCCGGGCCAGCATTCCAGATTCGGTATCGAAGGCGAACTCGCGCCATGCGGTTTCGCGCTCGGTCGGCGTTAGCTGCCCTTCAATGACGATCTCGTCGACCTGGCCGCCGGTCAGTTCCGTGCCGGCCGACAGCGCGTCGAGCAATGCCTGCAGGCCACTGACGTTGCCAGCCAGCGCAGCCAGGTAGCGTTCGCGATCGGCAGTTGCGCCGTCGCCCGCGGCCTGCAACGCGTTGATGGTCGATTGCGCAGCTTCGGTGGCGTGCACCGCCTCATAAGCGTCCAGCGCAGCAAAGGCGCTCTGCATTTCGCCAAACAGGCGCGTGGCTTCTTGCAGGCCGCCGCTTTCTTCGCCCTCACGCTCGAACGCGTCGAGGTGCGTTTCGGCAGAGGCCAGGAGTGTTTGCAGTGCGCGAACCTGCTCGGCGCGCACGCGGCGTTGTGCGGCCTCTTCGGCCAGCAGCGTGAGCCATGCGGGTGCCGGCACGGCGTGACCGTCTTGTGTGGCGCGGGTGCGTTCGGCCAGTTCGCTGCAGCGGGCGGCAAACCACGCGCTGCGCAAGTCGCCGGATTCACCATGAACGGCCCACGGGCGTGCAAGCATGCGCGAGAGGAATTGCAGCGTGGGTGCAACGTCCTGCCCGGCAGCCTCGGTCAGTCGGTTCGACAGGTCAGACAGGGCCGGTTGGCCGAGCGCATCGGCATGCAGCGCAAGCGTCTGCAGCGCGGCATCGAGTTCGTCCGCGGCCGGTGCGGGCTGTTGACTGAGCGTTTCGAGCGAGCGGCCAACGCGTTGCAGCGTGTCACTGGCGTCCGTCGGCAGCAGCGCGTAATACTGGCGCGTATGCAGTGCGCCAGCCGGTGCGTGCGTGGGCGGAATCGCAAAGGCCTCAACACAGGCCACGATATCCGGGCCGAGCGTGTCGTCGCCCACCGGCGTTGCGGGCGCGTTGCTGTAGGCCATGCCGGCCAGCAGGTAAAGCGCGTCGGTCAGCAGGCCTTGCGGCAGGTGGACGTTGTTGTGCGAGTACTGGCGCAGCAGCAAGTTGACGCGTGCCGCCAAACGCTTGGCGGTCATGTCGGCCGGCACCAAGCCGGCACGCAAGGCGCCAAAGGTCAGGGCAAGCACCAGCCACAGATCACGCTGCAGATCATCTCCGGTGCGGCGCGGCTCGCGCTCGAGCGCACGAATGCCATGCAGCAGCTCTTCCAGCGGCGCATAGGCAGCAGCAGCGGCGGACGGGTCCACCTGCGCACCATCGGCGTTGGATGCCGGTGCGCGCAGCGCGGTCAGCAACGCGAGTTCGAACTTGCGGCGCAGGCGTGCCAGCCCTGGCAGATCGCGCGAGGGCAGCAGCAGCGCCGGGAGATGGCGCAGTTCATCAGCCCACAGGTCAGCCGGGTGGATGCGCTCTTCGCCCAGACGGGCGAGCACGGCTTGATACGGTTGGAACAGGCGCAGCGGCTCTTCAGCCATGCCGGCCATCAGGTCGGCCACGTATTCCTGCAGGGCCTGCACCGCGCGCGAGAACACGTCCAACGTCTGCACATCGGCGGCTACAGAGCCGGCATCAACGGCTTCGAGCAGACGCTTGGCGGCCTGGCAATACACGTCGACACCACGCAGGCCGACGATCAGCAGCGCGCCGGCAGCCTGGTGCAGATACTGGCCAGCCAGACGCAGCGAGGTCGTATCGCGCGCACCGATGACTTCCGGATTGGCGATGACCTCGGCCGCGTATTCGCCGAACTCGCGCACTGCATCGTCCAGCGCAGCGCGCATGTTGGGCGCGACCCACGCCAGCGCGGAGAGGTCACGCGCGGGCACGGCAGCTTTCGGACGAACCGCAGGGGCCCCGATCGCCTCAAGCGAGACAGGATGGGACTGGGCGGGCTCGGCGGCAGATTGATGACGCATGTGTGCTTCCAAAAAGCAGGTGGCGGTTGCCGCGATTGCCCCGGGGTGGCCCCTTCGGCGCTCCCGCCCGAAATCCAGTGGTGACGAGATCAGGCGATGCGGAACCGCGCCACCGAGTCACGCAGTTCTTCAGCAAGCTGCGTGAGCTGGCGCACCGACTGTGCGGTCTGGCGCGTACCCGTCGACGTCTGTTCCGTGATGTGCAGGATCTGTTCGATGTTCTGCGCAACGTCCGAAGCCAGCGTCGCTTCGTGCGACGTCGTCTGCGAAATGCTCTCAATCAGTTCGGCAAGCTGGCGCGACACGCGGCCGATCTCCACCAGTGCGGCACCGGCGTTATCGGACAGTTTCGCCCCTTCCACCACACCCGCCGTGCTGCGCTCCATGGCGTGCACCGCGTCTTGCGTGTCGGTCTGAATCGTGCGGATCAGCGCGCCGATCTGCTTGGCTGCCTCGGCCGAACGTTCTGCCAGGCGCTGCACTTCCTCTGCCACCACCGAGAAGCCGCGACCGGCTTCACCCGCCGATGCCGCCTGGATGGCCGCGTTCAGTGCCAGCACGTTGGTCTGCTCGGTAATGTCCGAGATCAGCTCAACGATTTCACCGATCTCCTGCGACGATTCGCCCAGGCGCTTGATCCGCTTCGAGGTTTCCTGAATCTGGTCACGGATGTCGTTCATGCCCGTGATGGCGTTCTGCACGGCCTGCTGGCCTTGCTCGGCAGCGGCCAGCGAGGCGCGTGCAACGTTGGCCGATTCGGCTGCGCCGCGCGAGACCTGCGTAATGCGGTCTGCCATCTCCACCACCGACTGGCCGGTCTGGCGAATCTGGCGCGATTGTTCTTCCGATGCGGCCACCAGGCTTTCCGACGTGGTCTGCACCGCCGACGATGCCTGCGTCACCTGCTCGGCCGTCTGCTGCACCCGGCCGACCAGCTCGCGCAGTTCTTCCACGGTGTAGTTCACCGAGTCGGCAATGGCGCCGGTGATGTCTTCCGACACGGTGGCCTGCTTGGTCAAGTCACCGTCTGCAATGTCCTGCAGCTCGTTCATCAGACGCAAAATTGCAGCCTGGGTGGAATCGTTGTTGCGCTTTTCCACCATCCGGCGCTCTTCAGCCTCACGCTGACGGGCTTCTGCTTCCATCGTACGAACGCGCGAATCGCGCAGGTACAGGGCGGCTAGGCCGGCCAGGCAGACCACGGTCAGAATGGCCGACAGCACCACCGCACCGAGCGTCACCGGACGGCTGCGCACGCTGCCGGCATAGGCCGACTGCAGGTCCGACAGGTCGGCACGCAGCTTTTCGTTGTCGTTGAAGATCTGTTGCTGGGCGCGCTTTGCGGCAATCAGGCCCGGCAGGTTTTCAAGAATGATCTGCGTGGTCTTCTGCACATTGTCGAAGCGGGTCGACAGCTCTTGCAGGTAGCCCTTGGTCTCGGCATCGGTGGCGGCCGACAGGCGCAGCGCTTCCGAGCCGTTGAGCAGGCCGTTCAGGGTTTCGCGGAAGGTGTTGGTGTCCTTACCGAGCAGGAACGCCGTTTCCGGGTTCACGCCTTCGCCGGCCAGGAACTCGTTCATGTTCTTACCCAGACGCTGCGTCAACATCACGAGCTGCGACGAGGCGGCCACTTCACGGGCTGGCGCGTTGGTCTGCAGCTTCATCGACGAGATCTGCTCGGCTTCTTCCAGCAGCTCGGGGTTCGACGCGTTGAACACGTTCAGCGTCTTACCCACCGCCACCAGCGTCTTTTCCTGCGCCAGGATGGCCTGGGCACTCTTGTCGCTGCGCTTCCACTCTTCGATCGACTTGTCGAGCAGCGCTTCGGCCTCGCCACCCGAGGCGCGCACGCCGCGCTCGGAGCTGCCGTTCTTCAACGCCTCGAGGTTCTCCTGCAAGCGCGCACGGCTCTCCTTGAGCTGGGTGAATGCGTTGGTGTTACCCAGCAGCGCCACCGGCACTGCCTTGGCCAGACGCTGCGAGTGCATCAGCGTGTCACCGGCAATTTCAATCTGCACCGAACCGTTGTTGGCCTGGCGGTTATCCAGGTACACCGAGATCAGCAGCGCCAGCAGACCAACCACCAGGCCGATCGTGAAGACACGCTGCTGCGCGGCAAACGGCACGCGCTCCATCCAGCCAACCACGGCATCCATGGGCGAGCGGCCCAGTTGCGTGGGCGGCCCAGCGGGATTGTCGTCATCCGTATGGGGCGCATTGTCCAACTGCGCCAACTGCACGGAAGCCGCCGACGCGCCCTCCACTGCAACCTCCGGCGCCCCTGCCTCTGCGGCACGGCGACCTGCGTTGAACCACTTGAACCCCATAGGACCCTCTTGTCTTGTCGATGCTGCCGTCTCGTTCTATCGAGATCAGCCGCATGGATTTCCCGTCCGCGTCCGCGCCTTGTTCTAACCGGCGTGGTACGCACCTTCGGCGGTGCCTGTGAATACACTTGGCCACCTGGCGCGCCCTGTTGCGCGCGCCATGCACCGCCTCTTGCCCCTGCGCACCCCGCTCCCGTTGCGGCGTGCCCAATCTTTTCTTGTTTGCTCTACGGCTCTACGGCCTGATTCCCCAATCGCTTTATGCGCGGCTGCGGCCGACCTGCAGGAACGCCGGATCGGCCAGCAACTGCCGCACGTCCAGTTCACGCCACTGCGTGCCGTGCACGTCGCGCCAGGCACGGCCCAGCCAAGGACGCCCCTCTTCCACGGTGGCTTCCGCAGGCTGCAGGTCGCTCAGGCTGCGCAGCCCCGCCACGCGCGGCACAACGATTGCGCACGCCCGCTGCGGGTCTTTGGACAGCACCACGATCTTGGCGCCGCTGCCACTACCCGTCGGTGCTTCACCGCAGAACAGGCCGAAATCGATCACGCCCAGCAGGTTGCCGCGCGCATTCACGAGACCGAGGTACCACGGCTGCGTGAGCGGCACGCGTGCGGGCGGCTGGTAGTCCAGCACCTCGCCGGTTTCCGTCAGGGACAGCAGCCAGTGGTGCTCGCCGATCTGCACGCCCAGAAAGCCTTCCGTCGACGACTTGGCGCGCGCCTCTTGCAGGCGGCGGGCCAGCATCGCCTGGTATTCGTGCAGGCGCTGGCGGGAGGTCAGGTTGGTGCGCTGTTCGTTCACGTCTGGCTCATGTCCGGTGCTGGTTCTTTGCTGCGCGCGGTCTCGACGTCGCGCTTCTAAACGAACTGCCGCAGGATCACTGCGCCAGCTTGGCGATCTTTTCTAGCAGCTCTTCGGCCTTGACCGGCTTGACGATGTAGTCCGATGCGCCCTGACGCATGCCCCACACGCGGTCGGTCTCCAGGCCCTTGGTCGTGCACATGATCACGGGGATGCCCTGGAAGCGCTCGTCCTTCTTGATGGCGCGGGTCGCCTGGTAGCCGTTCTGGCCCGGCATCACCACGTCCATCAGGATCAGGTCGAACGTTTCGGCTTCGAGCTTGGTCATGGCCTGCTCGCTATCGGCAGCGACCGTCACCTTGAAACCGTTCTTGCCGAGGATCTCCGACAGATGCAGCGCTTCGGTCGGAGAATCATCGACCACCAACACTTTCTTGATTGCCATACAAACAGTCCTTCGTTAAGAGAGATGCCATCACTGCGCGGCAGCTGGCGCCACCGGCAAATGCGTCTGGACCGCCTCCAGCAGCGCTTCCTTCGAGAACGGCTTGGCAAGGTGGTCCACCGCCCCGACCGACTTGCCCCGCGCACGGTCGAAAATTCCGTCGCGCGAAGACAGCATGATCACAGGCGTGGCATGAAACTTTGGGCTTTTCTTGATCAGCGAGCACGTCTGATAGCCGTCGAGATTCGGCATCAGGATGTCGCAGAACACGAGATCGGGCTTCAGGTCACCCACCTTGGCCAGTGCGTCGAAGCCGTCTTCGGCCAGCATGACCTGGCACCCGGCTTGGGTGAGGAAAATCTGCGCGGTACGGCGAATGGTGCTGGAATCGTCGATCACCAGCACCTTGCAGCCTGTCAGGGAATGCGCCAGCGGAGAGTTCGCCAGCGGTTGGGAGTCAGCCAGTTGTTCCACCCGCGCGGATTGCATCATGTTCTCGCAGTGCGCGACCACGGGTCGCCACGACATTCTGACCGGATGGATCGCGGCAAATCGCCACGCAGCGTGCCCTCCAAACGGAAAAGGCCCAAGCTGGCGACGACTTCAAAACTACGCCCCCCGGCCCGCTTATGAAGTGTGAAGCTCAGAATTTGACGAAGTGTGACAAGTCACCTATTCGCCGTCAATGGCGCCGGCTGTCCGCCGAGCGCTTGTGGCATGGAAGCGACGAGCCCATTTCATCGAACCGTCACTTCCTGATACTTGGCTGTCAGCAAGAGGGCAAACGCTCACTTGCTGACGGGAGACAGGTCAGATCCGGATCAGATCTGCACCATTTCGAAGTCTTCCTTGCGCGCGCCGCACTCGGGGCACGTCCAGTTGATGGGCACGTCTTCCCACTTCGTGCCGGGCGCAATGCCGTCGTCCGGGGCGCCTTGTTCTTCGTCGTAGATCCAGCCGCAAATCAGGCACATCCACGTCTTGTATTCAATCTGTTGTTCCATAGGGCAAAGCTTCGGTGGGTTCCGTCTATTAAAATGGCAGGCCAGATGGTACCGAATCACGCCCGGGTGCGCCAGAACACGCGCCGGGCAGACACGGTGTTTGATTGCATTCAACCCGTATCTGCGGCAAACCACCACATAATCGCCTCAAAAGTGCCTTTCAACCTTGCCGCAGCGGCGTTCTGCGCGGCGCCTATTGCTCTCAACCGCATCCATGTCGACACCCTCCCGCAGCGCTGCCCTGTTTGAACGTGCCCAGAAGACCATCCCAGGTGGGGTGAACTCCCCGGTACGCGCCTTCCGCTCGGTGGGTGGCACGCCGCGCTTCATTGCCAAGGCAGCCGGCCCGCACCTGTGGGACGCCGACGGCACCCGCTACATCGACTACGTGGGCTCCTGGGGCCCGATGATCGTTGGCCACGCGCATCCGGATGTCGTCCGCGCCGTGCAGGAAGTGGCGGCCGACAGCTTCTCGTTCGGCGCGCCCACCGAGGCCGAAGTCGTCATGGCCGAGGAAATCTGCAAGCTCGTGCCGTCGATCGAGCAGGTGCGGCTCGTGTCGTCGGGCACCGAAGCCACCATGAGCGCCCTGCGTCTGGCGCGCGGCTTTACCGGGCGCGACCTGATCGTCAAGTTCGAAGGCTGCTACCACGGTCATGCCGACAGCCTGCTGGTCAAGGCCGGCTCGGGCCTGCTGACGTTTGCCGATACGACGCAGAACGCGCCCTCTTCCGCCGGCGTGCCGGAAGACGTGGTCAAGCACACGATGGTGCTGCCGTATAACGACGTCACCGCGCTGCGCGAGGCCTTCGCCCGCCACGGCAAGGAAATCGCCGCCGTGATCGTCGAGCCGGTGGCGGGCAACATGAACCTCGTGCGTGGCAGCACCGAATTCCATCAGGCCATGCGTTCGCTGTGCACCGAGCATGGCGCCGTACTGATCTTCGACGAGGTGATGACGGGCTTCCGCGTGGCGCTCGGTTGCGCGCAGGCGCTGTACGGCATCAAGCCGGATCTGACGTGCCTGGGCAAGGTGATTGGCGGCGGCATGCCGGCCGCTGCGTTTGGCGGCCGCCGAGACATCATGGGGTTCCTGGCACCGCTGGGCAACGTGTACCAGGCGGGCACCCTATCGGGAAATCCGCTGGCCGTGGCGGCCGGGCTCACCACGCTGCGGCTGATCGCTGCGGAGGGTTTCCATGACCGACTGGCGGCGCAGACACGCAAGCTGGTCGATGGCCTGGCCGATATCGCGCGTGAAGTTGGCGTGCCGTTTGCCGCTGACAGCGTGGGCGGCATGTTCGGCATCTACTTCCGCGAAGGCGTGCCGACGAGCTTTGCTGAAGTGACCAAGAGCGATGTTGGGCGCTTCAATGCGTTCTTCCACGCAATGCTGGATCAGGGTGTGTATCTGGCCCCGTCAGCGTTCGAGGCCGGATTTGTGTCTTCCACGCACGATGATGCGATTTTGGATGCGACGTTTGAGTCAGCTCGGAAGGCGTTTAAGGCTGTTTGAGTTTTTTTGTATTTTGGGGATGGGGGTTAGTGGTGCGTCCCCTGTTTCACCCCCTGCCGGGGCTGAAACAGGGATGAACCACCAACAACAAAATCAAACCCGCCCAACCACCTCCCCAAACTCCCGCCCCAACCCCTCAGAAGCCGCCATCATCGGCGCCCGCAACACATTCCGAATCAGCCCCTCAGCAGCCAGCCAGGCCTTCAAGGGCCCCGGATTCGTCTCGGCAAACAGCAACCGGATCACCGGCGCCAGCGCATGATGCAACCGTCGCGCATCGTTCAACCGCTGCTCTTGCACCGCCCTTGCCATCTCAACAAACAGCTCCGTGCGGACATGCGCGGCAGCAATGATCGCCCCGACGCCGCCCGCGCATAGCGTGCCGAACACCTGCGCGTCCTCCCCGGCCAGGACCTGCAACCGCCCATCGGCAATTACGCGCTGCGTCTTGTCCGCATCGCCACCACAATCCTTGATGCCACGGATGTTCGGGTGCGCCGCCAGCGCAAGCAGCGTTTCGGTCTCGATGTTTGCGCCGGTGCGATACGGAATGTCATACAGCAGCACCGGCACCGGCGAGGCGTCGGCCAATGCGGTGAAGTATTCGATGATCCCGCGCTGCGACGGGCGAATGTAGGAAGGCGCCGGGATCAGAAACGCCGCCGGCCGATGTTCGGCGAGGCGCAGCATTCGCTCGCGCACGGACACGAGAGCACTACCCGAGACACCCATCACCACGGGTAAGCCGTCGGCGGCGGCACGTACCGTATCGAGCACGTCGGCCTGTTCCTGATCGGTCAGCGCCGCGGCTTCGCCAGTACTGCCACACGCCACAAAGCCGGCGACGCCCAGCGCGCGATACCGGACCACTAATGCATACAGCGCACCGTAGTCGACCGACCGCGCAGCGTCATCGGCAAACGGCGTCACGATGGGCACCCAGATGCCCGCATAAGACGGACGTTCGTGGGTGGACAGATTGGTGGATGAATTTTCAAGCACGACAACACTCCTGGACGAATCAACGACCGGTGAAGAACCGTCAGGAGCGCTTCGGGAATGCGGCCCCGCGAGATGCGGGTGGGAGGCAACCGTGTCTAACGTATCGGTCAACCGCTGCTCCGTCGCCCATCTGACGGAACAGCGCTCCGGTCAGACGAGCGGCTGTTTGGTGGCTTTTTTGGCGCGCGCGAGCGTCGACAAGACCGACAGGCTGAATGCCGGTGCCGAGCAGATCGACGAGGAACGGGAAATCGCGCGCATGGAAATTGTCAAAAAAGTCCCCATACCGTACTGATGTGTGACTGGAGCGTCAAGCGCATAAGCTAAAGTGCGCTGAAACGACATGAGGCGATGTCAGTCTCATGCCACATTCTTTTCAGACTCAGATCTAGAGGACTTCATGACCCCTGCCCTGACCTTCCGTTCGACGCGTTTTTCGGTGCTGCGCTGGCTGGCACTGTCGCTGGCCGTGCTGGCTGCGCCGTTTCTGTCTGCGTGCGGCTATAACGATTTCCAGGCGAAGGACGAAGCCACCAAGGCTGCCTGGGCCGAGGTGGTCAACCAATACCAGCGCCGTGCGGATCTGATTCCGAATCTGGTGAATACGGTCAAGGGCTATGCGTCGCACGAGAAGGACACGCTGGAAGCCGTGACCAAGGCCCGCGCCGCGGCCACCAGCTTCCAGATCACGCCGGAGGTGCTGAACGATCCGGTAGCGTTTCAGAAATTCCAGCAGGTGCAGGGCGAGCTTTCGAGCGCGCTGTCCCGCTTGATGGCGGTGTCGGAGAACTATCCGCAGCTCAAGGCTGACCAGTCGTTCCGCGATCTGCAATCGCAGCTGGAAGGCACCGAGAACCGCATTACGGTAGCGCGTCAGCGTTACATCAAATCGGTGCAGGAGTACAACGTGCTAGCCCGTAGCTTCCCGACCAACCTGACGGCCAAGGTGATGGGCTATCAGGTCAAGCCGAACTTCACGGTCGAGAATGAGAAAGGTATTTCCACCGCCCCGGCGGTGAAGTTCTGACGAGCTGACGATCATGTCGATGCGTGCGCGTGCCTGCTTGGCCTTCCTGCTGACTGCGGCCCTGTGGCTGGCCAGTGCGCTGCCCGCGCGCGCGCAAAGCGACATGGTGGCCGTGCCGCCGCTGGCTGCACGCGTGACCGACCTGACCGGCACGCTCAGCGCCGAACAGAAGAGCGCGCTCGAACAGGTGCTGGCCGACTACGAACAGCAACGCGGCAGCCAGATCTTCGTGCTGATGGTGCCGTCCACCGCGCCGGAGCCTATCGAGGCGTACGGCATTCGTGTGGCCGATGCGTGGAAGGCCGGCCGCAAGGGCGTGGACGACGGCGCGATCATCCTCATCGCCAAGGACAACCCGGCGTCGCTGCGCAAGATGCGTATCGAGGTCGGGCGCGGGCTGGAAGGGGCGCTGACGGATGCGCAGTCCAAGCGTGTCCTGCAGGACGTGATGGCGCCGCACTTCCGCCAGGGCGATTTCTACGGCGGGCTGTCGGCAGGTATCTCGGCCATCCAGACTGTCATTGCGCAAGAGAGCCTGCCGCCGGCAGAGCGGGCGAAGCATCAGCCATCCGGCGGCGGCATCGGCGACTGGCTGCCCGTGCTGTTTCCGCTGGCGATCATCGTGTTCTTCGTGCTGAGTGCGGCCATGCGCTCGGGCGGGCGCGTGACGGGCAGCCTGCCCGGCCGGCCGGGCTCGCGCGTGATGATGGGCAACCGCGGCTGGGGCCCGGGCACGATTGGCGGCCTTGGCGGAGGCCTGGGCGGCGAATGGGGACGCGACCGGGGCGACTTCGGTGGCGGTGGCGGTGGAGGCGGCGGCTTTGGCGGTGGCGGCGGTGGTGATTTCGGTGGCGGTGGCGCCTCCGGCAACTGGTAACCGGTGAACGCATCCATGGCTTCCACGACCCGACACCCCCACGGCGCTCGCCGTGCCATCACCCACCTGCTGACGACGTCGTCGCACGCCAGGCGTGCGTTTCCGCCGGCGGATCTGCAAAAACTCGAAGCCGCCGTGCGCGAAGGCGAACAACGCCATCGCGGTGAAGTGCGGGTCGTCATCGAAAGCTCGCTGCCGGTGCGCGATGCGTGGGCCGGTGTGTCGCCGCGTCACCGCGCCCGGATGCTGTTCGGGCTGCTGGAGGTGTGGAACACGCGCGAGCACGTGGGCGTGCTGCTCTACATCAACCTGGCCGACCACGCGGTTGAGATCCTGGCCGACCACGGGATCGCCGCCAAGGTGGACGCGCACACGTGGCGCACCATCTGCGAGACCATCACGCGCGGCTTCGCGCAACGCGTGAGCATGACGCCGGTGCTCGATGCGCTGGCGCAGATCAACGACCTCCTCGCCACACACGTGCCTTCCGATGGCACGCCGCGCACCAATGAGCTGAGCGACCGGCCGGTCGTACTGTAACGGCGCTACGTTGAGTGAGGCTGCCAAGCAGCGTCCCAAGCCGGATCTGCCGCCACATCCGTAGCGTTGTTTCGCAAAGATCCGACTGCACGTGCACCTCCACCGCACGTGTTTCAGTTTTGGTACGAAAGCGCACGCGCGATGGAACGCATGAGCAACACGCTCAGGCAATCAGGCGCCTCATCTTTTAGGATGACCTGACGGGCGCTGCACCTCAGGCGTCTGCTTCATGTTCTGCGGTGCCGTCACCCACATCGCCGAGAAGCCGTTACACCTTTCCGCGACGGACATGTGCGTCGTGCGATACGAAGGCACCTGCTACGGTGGCTCCGCATTGCCAGATTTGCGACCCATGTTTCATGAATGCAACCATTCGGGGCCCCTCTGGTTACCCCCGAACCTTTGCACCGCAACAGGAATTTAACGTCACTTTTTGCGTCCGTTTGCGCGATTTATTGCGCACAAATCACCTCCATCTGAGGCGATTTTCAGTGCCCACTGTCGGTATCCGGCACGTATCCAATACGAAACATCCGACCAGCGCCTGCCACTGCAAATACTTTGATTCGGGCTGGAATCGTTGTGGCTCAACGGTTTATCCGCCGTGGCATGGTCGTCGCTCTACTGTCCGGGCCAGCAAGGCCAATCAGCGATCCGGAGGCTCGGCAATCAAACCAGAGCAGCGTGAAACGCCGCCGCCGAGACCGCAGGACAGATTCAAGACGGAGTGCAAATCCAACGGCACTCCGAGGGGAAGCTCAGAACAAAGGCGGTGCAGCGGCCACACCAGATGGCCAAGCACCCGAGAACAAGCCTGATACAGCCATTCATAACGGCCTCGGGCAATGCGAGGGGAGTCCACTCGTAGCAGTGAAAGTCGAATTAGAAGTTGTCCGGGGGTAACGTCGGTGCGAACCGACGTCAAAGCCAGTCTCGAACAAACGAGACCGCCAGGTTGCCAGGCATGCACCGCACGCCGACAGCCGCATGGTGCATAGAGGTTCCTCCCCCAGACTGCATTTGCGGACGGACGGCTTTCCGCCCTTGTCCGACGGTTGACTTGGCAGTCCATTGGTGGCCGCAACAGCGGTACGCGGCCCCATAGAAAAACGTTGGGGGAAAACATGAACGCGTACATCAACCGCCCGTTGCTCTATGTCTCACTGCGTCACGATGCAACGCGTTGCCGCTACCTGGCTCAACAGGGTTGGCAACTGCTCTTCGCCAACAACCGCCGCGACCTTGAAGCGCTGAACCTGTGCGATGAGCCCGTCCTGGGCGGTCTGCTGGATCTGGATTGCGGTTACTCCGACGCCGAATTGGAAGAACTGGAACCCTGGCTTGCCCGGCAGAACATTGGCTGGATCGGAGTGGTCGGTAACGGCGACATGTTGTCTGACCCGATGCGCAAGCTGCTCGGCCTGTACTTTGTCGACTACTACAACATCCCGTGCGACAGCGCCGAATTGGCACACGCACTGGGGCACGCAGTCGGCATGGCAAGCCTGCGCCCGGCGGCAACGCTCACACGCGATGCGCTGCGCCCCGATGGCATGATCGGTAACTGTCCCGCCATGCAGAACCTGTTCCGCGGCATCGAGAAAGTCTCGAAATGGGATACCCCAGTTCTGATCTCAGGTGAATCGGGAACAGGCAAAGAACTCGCAGCACGCGCAATCCACTGTGCCTCGCGGCGCGCCGGCCAGCCATTCATTGCCGTCAACTGCGCGGCGATTCCGCCCACGCTGCTGATGTCCGAGCTGTTCGGCTATGAACGCGGTGCCTTCACTGGCGCGGTCAAGCGCAAACTCGGCCGCATCGAGATGGCGCACGGGGGCACCCTCTTCCTGGATGAAATCGGCGACATGCCGCTAGAAAGCCAGACCAGCCTGCTGCGCTTTCTGGAAACCGGCTGCATCGAACGACTGGGCGGCACAGAGTCGGTTGCCGTCGACGTGCGCGTCATCTCAGCCACGCATGTCGACCTGGAAGCAGCCATTGCGGCGGAACGCTTTCGCGGCGATCTCTATCACCGCCTGTGCGTGCTGCGCGTCAAGCAACCCGCACTGCGCGAGCGCGACACCGACATCCTGCTGCTGGCCGAACACATCCTCAACAGCGTGCGCAGCCATTCGCCCGAACACATCAAGGGGTTCTCACCAGCGGCGCTGCGCGCCCTCAGCGCGCACACGTGGCCGGGCAACGTGCGGGAGCTGATCAACCGCATCCGGCACGCCGCAGCCATGTGCGAAGACGGCATCATCAAGCCGGCCGATCTCGACCTGCAGCCGCCCGTCGAGCCGTCGCGCCCGCCTACCCTGGCTGAGGCCCGGGAAGCAGCCGAACGTTGTGCCGTAAAAGAAGCCCTGCAACGCAATCATGAACGGCTCATCGACGTGGCCGAAGAGCTCGGCATCTCACGCGTCACGCTGTTCCGGATGATGCGCGAGCACAAACTGCAGATCCGCAAGGGCGAACTTGGGATGGTGTGCGTACAGGGGTAAAGGCAAGGGGGAAAGGCGGGGACAGAAAAAATAACAGGGGCGGACCATGTCAGTCAGCCAGCAGGATACGGCGCGGGTTGAACCAGCGCCGAAGTCGAGGGGAGCGAGGGGGGGAAGTTGGCAGGGGTCCCGCCGGCTGCATGTTTATGGCGGGGCCCTGCTCTTCCTTGAGTACTTCCTGCTCGGCATGTGGTGGTGGGGCCACCACATCCTGCAGAACACCACCATTCCGTCGCCGGGGTGGGATCTGGCTGTCTTCTGGAGTGCCGCCAACCTGGCCATCACGCACGGCGCGGCAGCAGCTTATGACTGGGGGTTGTTGCGTGCTGCGGAAGCCGCCATCCTGCCGCCCGACATCTTTGGGCCGTTCTCCTATCCTCCAACGTTTCTGCTGCTGATCTACCCGATTGGCGCGTTGTCGTTTGGTGCAGCCACGGTGGTTTTCTCAGGCTGCGGCATTGCGCTTTTTCTGGGGATACTCAACAAAACGCTGCGGTCGGTGCCAGACTCGCTGCGGCTGCCCTGGCTCATTCCGGCGGTTGCGTTCCCAGGCGTGTGGGTCACGCTGGTCACGGGTCAGAATTCGCTCTTCACCGCAGCGGCTGCGGGTGCGGCGCTGGTGCTGCTGCGGCGATCTCCGGTGGCGGCAGGTGCTTGCATCGCCATGTTGTGCATCAAACCGCAACTGGGCATCCTGTTCCCGCTATACCTGCTCTGCGAGCGCCAGTGGCGCGCGCTTGCATCGGCAGCGTTCTTCTCGGTGCTGACTTTGGCGGTGAGTTGGCTCGCATTTGGCACAGCCACCTTTGTAGCCGCCGCAAGAAGCATGGCCATGTTCCGCCACGCCATTGTCGAGAATGGTGGTGTGATCCTGTATGGCGCGCCGACGGTATTCGGCACGCTGCGATCTGCCGGGTGCTCGACCACGGTGTCATATGCGGCTCACGCCGGCGTGGCGATGCTCGTGATTGCCGTCTGCGTTTGGTTATGGCGCAGCGCCTGCCGCTTTGAGTTGCGCGCTGCCTCACTGCCCGTTGCAACGCTGATGGTGCAGCCCTATCTCATCTACTACGACCTCGCCTGGCTCGCTTTGCCGATGGCCTGGCTTGCGGTCGATTTCGTGCGCCACAGCAGCAACCGCTTCGAAAATGCGGTGCTGCTTGCCGCCTGGCTGGTACCTGCACAAGGCCTGTTCGCCGTGCTTTCGCACCGGACAGGGCAATGGGCGCCGATCGTGCTGGTGGCCTTGCTCGCCATCATCGTGCGGCGGGCGCGGGCACCACAACGCGTGATCGCACGCCACGAATGCTCCGACGCTGCAACACCACCCGCAGCCGCGATTGGCGCACACGCATCCAACCCGGCGCAGGGGACAACGGCGTGAACAGAAGCTTTGAGGGCCTGCGCGGCATCGCGGCCTTGTTTATCGTTGTGCATCACATGTTCTGCGCATGGCCGCACCCGCTTTCTGCCAACGCCTATCTTGCTGTGGACCTCTTCTTTGTCTTGAGCGGCTTCGTCATCAGCAGCGCGTGTGGCCCGCAGTTGTCGAATCTTGCATCGCTGCGCACGTTCATGATCCGCCGCATTGGCCGTCTGTGGCCAACGCACATCGCAACCACGGCCTTGGCCCTCATTGTGGCCCGCCATCTGCCGGCGTTTGGCGAGGCGCTGGCACTCGCCACCATGTCGCAGGGCCTAAACGTCTTCCAGGCTGGCATCGGCAACGCCGTGAGCTGGAGCGCCAGCGACGAAATGTACGTCTACTTTGTGTTCGGTGCGGGTTGCATCCTGATGCGCGGCCGCACCCGCATGGTGGTATTCGCAGCGTTAGGCTTGACCGCGTGGGCGCTGGCCGCCTGGATCGAGATCGACCGACGCTGTCTTCTCCAGGGCGGCTGCCTCAGTAAGTTGGTTCACCAATTCGGCTGGCTGCGGTGTATTGCAGGCTTCTTCATCGGCGCCCTCCTTTATGAGTTCCGAGATCGCCTTATTACCTGGGCGAGCCACCCCGTCTTTCAGGTGACGGCATTTTCAGCAGCGCTGTTCCTGCTCATTTCGGCAGATGCCCTTCCCGGGTCTGCACTGACCGCGCCATTGACGTTCGGCGCGCTGATCGGTGCGCTCATCAGTGATCGCGGCCCCGTCTCGCACATCCTCCAAACGCCGGCGGCGCAGTATCTTGGCAAGGTGTCATATCCGCTGTATCTGGCACATGGCGTCATGCTGCCGCTTGTCGTGAGCATGCCGGCGGACGTCGGGCTCGCGGATCAACTTGTCACTTACGCGCTGTTTCTCTTCTGGGCGTTTGCCGCCGCCCATGTGCTGCACAACTACGTCGAGCTGCCGTTTCGTAACCGGTTCAATGCGTGGTCTCAAATGCTCTCGCGTGCAACGTCATCGCAGGTGCCACAACGCTAACGCATGGGGGCGCAACTTACTCGGCAACAAACACTTAAACGACGCGGGATACGCCTGCCACATGGTCGGCAAGACAGTCAGCAGCATGCGTGCTTCCTGCAATGGATGCAAAATGACGCCGCATCACCATCACCAGTAACGCAACCAGCACCGCAGGCAGCACCTGAAGATAGCGGCCGACATAGGCCGCGAGAACGCCCTGCACAGGTGCCAGCCACGCCGCAATCAGCAGAATCCACTCCAGACGATTCAACGCTTGGACCTTGGCATCGCGCATCAGAAAGACGATCGGCAGGATCAACCAGACCAGGTCGTAGAACATGATGTAGGGCTGCATCAATAGCGTGGCCACGACGAAGGCCGTTGCGCGAAGCTCGAACCTCGCGCGCCTGACCCACAGGAAGGTCATGACGATCACGGCAGGCGCAGCGACCAAGCCATGCACAACATAAGCCACGCTCACGGGTAGATCCACGCCGCGGCTCACGGCGAACACGGTTGGCATGCCGAGCCACATTTCACGGCCGCCCTGCTCCACCGCGATCCGGCTGAACTCGGGAAGATACGCTGCAAACGCGCGCCATGCGTCAACTCCGAAGACAGCAACGCTGCCTCCAACGAAGGCCAAGGTGCACAGACCCGCCACAACAAGCGCCTTCCATTGCCGACCGCACACAAGCGCCAGCGGAAACAGCACGCCAAACTGCGGCTTGATCACCAGTATCGCGATACACAGTCCGGCAACGCCCGCGTTTGTCTCAAGCAAGACAAGCGCGGCACCCGCTGCAGACACTGTCAGAAGCGAGTTCTGGCCCAACCCCAGCGCGACAGGCACCCCCGGGAACGCGGCGAACCAAGGCAACCATGCACGATCGACGTTGCGATTGATACGCACAAGCATCGCGCCATAAGCGGACAAGCCGAGCACAAAGTAAAGGATGAGGGCGGCCCCGAATGGCAGCAGTCCGAAGAGAATGACTGCCAGCAAGAAGGTGGGCGGATAAGGCCATGGGGAGTAGCCGATCTGGTGCCGCAGCGACTCTTCCAGCGGCTGCATCCATTGCGCAGAAAACACGGCTGTTGCGTTGTGCTCCATCGTCACCCGGGCGGCAGACCAGAATACCGAAAAGTCGTAGCCGAGCATTGGCGCTGTCCAGTCGTGCAGCAGGTAAAACCGGATCCCCCAGATCATCAACGCCAGGATCTGGAGCGCCAATGCTGCCATCGCGTAGATGGTCAGGCGACGGGCCAGGCGCCCAGAATCCATTGCCGACATGACGCGCCTCTCTTGCTGGAACACGCCTAACCGCGCTGACCTCGCACCATCTGAATGACGCGCCGCTCACCCGTGAACCGGTTGCGCAGCCGGCGCTCCTGATAGCGGCGCTTCACCAGGTAGATCGGGCGCCCCTTGGCCTCGTCGTAGATGCGGCCAATGTATTCGCCCACCACGCCCAGCCCGATCAATTGCAAGCCACCAAAAAACAGCAGCAGCGACAGCAGCGAGGCATAGCCCGGCACATCCACACCCAGAACCATGGTGCGAGCGATGATGTAGCTGCCGTACACGAATGCCAGGCTTGCAATGGCCAAACCGATATACGTCCAGCTCCGCAGCGGCCAGGTGCTGAAACTGGTGATGCCTTCCAGCGCGAAGTTCCACAGGCGCCAGCCGGAGAACTTCGACTGACCTGCGCTGCGTGCCTCGCGCTCGTACGGAACGATCACGGTGTTGAAACCCACCCACGCAAACAGGCCCTTCATAAACCGGTGCCGCTCGGGCAACTGCTTGAGCGCATTGACGACCGCGCGGTCCATCAAGCGGAAATCGCCAACATTCTCCGGCAGCTTCAGGTCGGACAACGTGTTGTGGACGCGGTAATACGCGGCGGCAGTCACCCGCTTGAGAAAGGTGTCGCAGGCCCGGCTGGCGCGCTGTGCAAGGACCACTTCCGCCCCCTTCTGCCAGTGCGCTACCAGGGTGGGAATCAGTTCCGGCGGGTCTTGCAGATCAGCATCGATTGGGATGACGGCATCACCAAGTGCCTCGTCAATGCCGGCCGTCAACGCGGCTTCCTTGCCGAAGTTGCGTGTCAGATCGATCACCCGTACACGCTCGTCCGTGCGTGACACGGCGATCAACTTCTGCAGGGTGTCGTCCTTGCTACCGTCGTTCACGCACACGATCTCGAACTGCGTGAACTCGATCGACTCCAGGATCGGCACGACCCGTGCAAAGAAGGACTCTAGCGCCTCGCCTTCGTTATAGAACGGTACGACCAGCGAAAGGAGTTGGTTTCTCTTGTAATCCAACATCATTGTTCTCCCCGTCCAAGGCGCCTTGGCACGCGGCTGCGTGACGCGTTGCGTGTGCGCTCAAGATGAATACGGCGCGCGATATGCGCGAGTGCAAGCAGCAATACAAGCGGCATCAGCTGAAAGCCGAGTCGGTCAATCAAGAGCATTCCGCCCAGCGGCAGAAGCCACAGCAGGATGAGCCCTTCACGTTCACCGGGCAGCCACCCATCCCGCAACGCGTAGGAGGCCAGCCAGGCAATGGCCAGACCGAGGAAGGCCAAGTCGTAGTCGTACAGGTAGGGGCTGGCGAGCATGGTTGCCGTCAGCACGGCTGCGGCGCGCAGTGCAAAGCTGCAAGGCCGACTCCAGGCATAGGCGACTGCGGCACAGGCCGTGAAGGCCCCCATCAGATGCAGCACGTAGGCCAGCATCACGCTGCCGTGCAGCATCTTGACCATGGCAAAGAGGGTGGGCATGCGCTCCAGATGGACTGCGCCGGATTCCACCGCCGACCGTGCAAACGCCGCGTTGTGAAGAAAGGCAATGAACGACTGCGGCCCGAACGCCAGCAGCGCCAGCACTACCAATGCGAGCGAGGTCAGCGCCATTGCAATCAACGCTTTCCAGGCTCTGGCGCACATCAGCGCCACCGGAAACATCACCGCCAATTGCGGTTTCACTGTCAGCAGGGCGAGCAACATGCCCGCGGCGATCGGGCTTGCGGGCCGCTTGGGGCGAGGGGAATGCAGCAATGTGAGCGCCAAACCAGCACACGCCGCCAAGAGCAACGCGTTCTGCCCGGTTGCAAGCACGACCGCAATCCCCGGAAACGCCGCGCACGGCAGCCATGCCTGCCGCAATGGCACGATCCGGCCGACAACCCACAGGAAGCACCCGACGCTCATACTCAGGAAGACGAGCACGGCAAGCCAGTACGGCAGCAGCCCGAAGGGGGCGACGAAGGGCAGAAAGGTTGGCGGATAGAACCAGGGCAACAACCCCTGGGTTGTCGCCACCAGCGGGACGGTTGCCAGCTCCACGTTATGCAGCACAGCCACATCGTAGGCAGCGAGTGGGTGCCCTTGCAGCACCAACTGCGCGGCGCCCCAGAACACCAGAAAATCGCCGCCAAGCGGAAAGACACCCGCGACCTTCAACACACTGGCGCGAACGGCCCAGATTACAAAGTACGCGACGTAGCAGGCCAGCGCAGCCATCGAGTACACGCGCAGGCGGTCCGCGCCCAACCAGTGGCGAGCACCCGCGGCGGCCACTGGAGACGCTGTCGACACCTCAGGCGCCCTGTGCTTTAGAAGGTTCAAGGCGATGGACATGGCACCCTCACACCCGCTTTGCCACGCGCCGCACAACAAGCGCCATCATGGCGATCAGAACCAGGGGCCCGATCTGCGGCAGTTTCAGATAAGGATTAGCGTGCTCATAGATCGGCAGCAGCCAGGCCACAACGAGCAGCGCCCGCTCGCCGCTCGCCAGGCCATGGCCACTGTCCTCATGCACACCGGCGCCAACCAGACCGGCAATGGCCAGCCCCAACCATGTCAGTTCGTAGTCACGCAGATATGGCGACACCATCAGCGTGGCAATCGCCAGCGCCGCAGCACGTAACTCAAACGCCGTCGTCCGCCGCCAGACATAGGCCATCGCGGCGGCCATCGCCAGCGCTGTCAGCACCTGTACGGCGTACGCACCGTTCACGCTCGACCCGGCCAGCCGGGCGGCTGCAATAGGCGTTGGCATGCCCCACCATAGGTTGGCGCCGCCCTCGATGAAGCTCGCCCGCACCCATTGCGCGTTGGCAAGGAACGCCGGCACCGTCCGCCAGCCGCAGACCAGCACGCTGACACTCGCAAACGCTACGGTTGTCAGCAGCGCGCTGGCCAGCGCCGTCCATGCACGCGCCATCACCAGGGCCAGCGGGAACAACACCGCCAGCTGCGGCTTGATGGCAAGCAAGCCGATCAGCACACCGGCAAGTACGGGGCGCTTGTTCAGGTGATACACCGCAGCACCTGCCACACCGGCTGTCAACAGCGCGTTTTGGCCAGCAAGAATGGTGATAAGCGTTGCCGGAGCGGCCAGCACAGGCAACCACAACCCTTGGCGCCAGGGGTGCTGTGCCCGCGTCAACATGCCGATCGATTTGAAATAGACGAGCCCCGTGCCGGCCAGGAACAGCAGGTAGCTCAAAGTCAGCGGCAACAACGACAGCGGCAAGACCATCAGCAGAAAGGTCGGCGGATAGAGCCAGGGAAGGATCAGCTCCGCCCCCTTTCCCAACGTTCCATGCTCGGCAATCACCGCAGTCAGTTCGCGCACGTCATATGCATGCAGGGGCCCCTGCGTCAGCGCGAGATGGGAGGCCCCCCAGAACGCCGAGAAATCCGTTCCAGGACGCGACATCGTCACATCGGTAAAGCCATTGCTCGTCCAGGCCCAGCCAAGCAGCAGCACGCAGAACAGAACCAGCAGCGCACCGCTGTAGGCGCGCACTCGGGCCAGATCGATCCAGTGGCCGGCAGCATCCTCACCGGTTGCACGAATTGCTGCAGCGGCACTGCGCGTGGCTGGCAGACGCACAGATCTCTGGCTCATGCTGCTCCTCGCGTCGGTTCCGGGTGATGCGCGGCACACGATGTCTGCGCTGCGCTGAGTGGGGCTTCGTCACGCGCGCGACGGCTTCACGCCGCGTGCGGGTCTTAGAGCCCAGTCTTGTTCGCTCACTCGGATAAGGCAAGGGACGGCACGCGCCTGCGGTCTGTGTTGAGCGCCGCCCAAGCGTCGAAATTGCATCGACGTTTCAGCACTGAAGCACGGGGACATTTCCCGCGATGCGTTGTTGCTGCGGCCTTGCTACGCGCAACCATCCAAGCGATACGCAAGGAGGATCCATCAACGTTTCCATCCGGAAACGTCGCCCGGCCATTGGCACACCGCCAGCTGGGGCCCGGCGACGAGCCTCACGCAGACCCCCAGCCTACCCAGCGGCGATTTCCACCATCCACTACGCTACCCCCCCACCTGTCCGTTTGAATGAGGACACCCCTGTGCTGCGTCATCCCTACGTAGCCTCATCCAAATCGACGGGCCTCGCTACGCGTTTCCCCCTGGCAACTCCGCCCCCGAGAACGCCGGAACCAACTGTCAGGCACGCCCCCTCGAATTCAGCCCATCGCCCGCAAAGCCTTGTCGCACATGGAAGTGCACGGGGGTGGCCCGGCTTTTGCCTATGCCAGATCGCAGGACATCGTCACCGCCGCCTTGAACGGGGAGCAGCAAGTTCACAGCAGACGGCGAAGCGAAACGGAATCTCCAATTCAAAGCAACGAATTGAAAAAGGGATCGAGAGAAATGCCGACCAACAACACGCTCACATCGCCCATACGGGACAGCACCCTGCGCGACGCCGCCCGGTGCGTGTCACGTGAGTTCCTGCGGGCAGGTGACGGCAGCAAGGGCTGCTGGCCGTTTCATGCTTGTGCCATCTGTGCGCCGCCGACATGACCTCCCTCACTCTGGCTTTTCGAACGCGCATTTTTTCCACTGAAGGAGATTGTCATGAACTACCTCAACGCACTCAAGCAATTCGCCCGTGACGAAGATGGTGTGACCGCCATCGAATACGGCCTGATCGCCGCCCTGATCGCTGTCGTGATCATCGCCTCGGTCAAGCTGGTCGGCACCAACCTGAGCACCGTGTTCAACAACATCGCAAACGCGCTTTAACGCGCTGATGTTGCAAACGCGAGGCCCACCGCATTGCTGCCCAGCAATGCATGCCAAGCAAGTGCAAGCGTGGGTCGCCATGAACGTGGCAACCCACGCTCCAGCAACAACCGGCAGAACTTCTGCCTTAGGCAAAAGGGAGATTGTCATGAACCGCTACAGCACGCTTCTACAGCAGTTCCTGTACGACGAACAAGCCGTCACTGCAATCGAATATGGCCTGATCGCGGCGTTGATCGCCGTGGTGATCATCGCCTCAGTTCAGCTCGTCGGCACGAACCTGAGTACGGTGTTTTCCAACATTGCGGCCGCGCTCTAGCGGACTGCCAACACGGTCAGCGACCAGCGCTACGCAGGAGACCGGCATGCATAAGCCAATCAACCCCAGGAAGTGGCTGCGCGACGATCAAGGCGTTACCTCGATCGAGTACGCACTGCTGGGTTCACTTATCGCGATCGTCATTCTCGGCTCCGTCGTGGCGCTGGGTAGCAGTGTGAAGTCTCTCTACGAAATGATCGCTGCGGCCATCCCGTGATGTTGCTCCGCACCGAATAGCAACAACGCTTGCGAGTCCCGACCTCATTGAACTGAACACGCAGTCGCACCAAAGAACCCGAGGACACCATGAACGACGCCACCCTGCTCTCGTCAATGATTGGCCCCGTTGCCATGGGCGTAGCGCTGATAGCGGCGGCCATCGACGCGCAGCATCGCCGCATCCCGAACTGGCTGACCTTCGGTGCATGGCTTGCGGCGCTGCCGTTGCAGGTAGCAATCCATGGCTTCGGCAACGGCGCCCTGGAGTGGACGTGCGGCTGGCTTACGGGCCTGGCGATCTTCCTGCCTTTCTATCTGCTGCGCGGCATGGCTGCGGGCGACGTGAAGCTCATGGCGGCAGTAGGCGCATGGCTTGGTGCGTTCATGGCTTTTGAGATTGCAATGGCCACGTTCGTGATCGGTGGCATCTGGGCGCTGGTATTGACCCTTCGACATAAGCGCATGGCGCAGTTGCGCCGCAACCTGCGCGACGTCCTGTTGACGTCGGGGCAGATCAGCAGGGAAGCCGGCGCACCAACGCCGCAAGCCGATGCCTCTTGGTCGGTGGGCACGTTGCCGTACGGCGTTGCGATTGCCGCCGGCACGATTGCAGTCCTGTTTGCATCGGCTTGATGCGCGCAATTTGCACATCTGGGCACGCACTTCGTATTCACACAGCCAAATGGTGATGAAGATGATCGGGGACCAAAAAATCGAGCACACAGAATTCGGGGGCGTCCAACATGCGCCGCGCTCGCTGGAAGCTGTGCCATCGCCCACCGGGCTGGACGCCTCCCGTCGCGAGCCCGCTGCCCCTTGGCACATCCTGCCGCGCACCGTGGCCGAAACGGGCCTGGACATCTCGTTGCTGCTCGGCCTGCTCATGAAAGTGGCCTACCTGCATCGCAGCGCCACGCTGGTCATGCTGATGGACACCATCAAGCTGCCCGCCATGGTCATCAATGAAGTGGCGGCCTACGCCGTGCGCGAGCGCATGCTGGAAGTCGCCCACCGTGGCGCCAACGACCTGGACGTGCGCTTTCACCTGACCGACGCCGGCTATGTGCGCGCGGCTGAGTTCACTGCACGCTGCAGCTATGTCGGCGCCGCACCCGTCACGCTGGAAGCCTATGTTGAATCCGTTCAACGGCACTCCATCCAGTTTGCCTCGTTGTCCAAGTCTGATGTCACCGCGGCCTTCAGCACGTTCGTGATGCCGCCGGACCTGCTCGACGATGTCGGCGTCGCACTGAACACGAGCCGCGCGCTGATGCTCTACGGCCCTGCCGGCGGCGGCAAGACCTATCTCGCCCAGCACCTCGGGATGCTGCTGCCCGGCGCCGTGCCGGTACCGCACGCCATCACGATCGCGGGCGAGATCATCCAGATCTTCGACCCCCTCGTGCACGTAGCGCAGGAAGATGAAGAGAGCCCCGTGGCCCGACGTCCACTGGACCGCCGCTGGCAGATGTGCCATCGGCCCGCGGTGCTCTCCGGGGGCGAGCTGACGCTGGAGATGCTCGAGTTGCGCTATGACGGCACGACCGGCTTCTATCAAGCGCCCCCTCACATGAAGGCCAACTGCGGCATCTACATCGTCGATGACCTTGGCCGCCAGCAAGTGGGCGTGAGCGAGCTGCTCAACCGATGGATCGTGCCACTGGACCGCCGCGTCGACATGTTCTCGCTGCGCAATGGCGTGCGGTTCTCCGTGCCGTTCGATGTTTGGCCGATCTTCTCGACCAACCTTGAACCGGCTCAGCTGGGCGACGACGCCTTCCTGCGCCGGCTCGGCAGCAAGCTTTACGTAGGGCCGCTCTCGGTGGCCGACTATCGGGAGGTTTATCTGCGCGCTGCGCAGGAACTCGGCCTGGAGAACGCAGATGCCGCCTTCGATTATCTGCGCGAAGCGCTGCACGAAGTCAGCGGCAAGCCATTGCTGGCCTGCATTCCACGCGATCTGCTGCGCTTGGTGGCCTCGGCCGTCCAGTACCACGGCGGGCCGTCCGAGGTAACCCCAGAGGCACTGCGCCGGGCGTGGGACATCTACTTCTGTTCGCACACAGATTTCAAGACAACCGACTCCATGAGTGCGGGCATGGGCTGGCGGCAGGACAAGCAGGCGCTCACCTGAGCCTTGCCGATCCGATCCGCTCTATTGATCTCAGAAGGGGGAACTCATCATGAAAAACGCGCGTGCAATCGTGATGCTGGTCGTCGCATTGGTGGCAGGGATCGCGGCCGTTGTCTCTGCATCACGCTGGCTGTCTCAGCAGTCATCCAGCTCCGTCAAACAAGTCGCGGTGGCCGCCAGCGACATGGATCTTGGCCAACCGCTGGGCAATGAGCAATTGCGCATGGTCAGTTGGCCAGCCGGCAGCTTGCCGCCGGGCACGTTTGACGATCCCAAGGCGCTGCAAGGGCGTGTGGTGCGCGCGAGCCTGCAGAAAGGCGAACCGATCCTGGAGAGCAAGCTCGCACCGATCGGTACCAAGGGCGGCCTTTCCGCCGTCATCGCGGAAGGCAAGCGCGCCATCACCGTGCGTGTGAATGACGTGGTGGGCGTAGCGGGCTTCGCATTGCCAGGCAACCTGGTCGACGTGATCGTCAACACCAATGAAGACGCGAAGAGCGCGAACAACAATAGCAACAGCATCTCCAAGATCGTGCTGGAAAAGATCCTGGTGCTGGCAGTCGCACAGCAAGTCAGCCGAGACGACACGCAACCCAAGGTCGTCAACGCGGTCACGCTGGAAGTCACACCCGAGCAGGCAGAGAAGCTCGATGTGGCACGCAGCGTCGGAACGCTCTCGCTGGTGCTGCGCAATCAGGTCGACGTGGCCGCCACGGCAACCGGCGGCGCCACCAAGGGCACGTTGCTGGGCACGCCCGCAGCCGAGCCCACACCCAAGGTGGTGATGGTCAGCACGACCCGTGCAACCGCCAAGGTGCGCCACGTTGCCTCGGGTCCGAGCCGGCAACGCGACTGCATCGGTGTACTGGCTGGCGTGCAAGGCAGCATGGAGTGCTTCTGACCCGCTACACCTGACAGTCCTTCAACACGCATTGCAACGTAGAGGTTAACCAGCCACAGCGTATCAACCGCATTTTCATCCTGTGCAGCAGACCCTCGGGGGGGGAGATATGAATACGAACCAAAAAACCAATGTCGCCACTGTCGCGCTACGTAGCGGACAGATCCTCGGCAGCACGCGCATGCTCGCCCTGGCAAGTGCCGCCGGTGCCATGCTCTGCATGCCAACGCACGCGACAGCACAAACGGCCATGGAAGCAGGCGCCGTAGCCAAGTCCACCACAGCACCGGTCGTGGTGCAGTCTCGTGCCGGGGCAACCGCACCGGTGCAGATGACGATCAGCATGAACCCGGCGCTGGCGACCGCGCCGGTCGCTGACGTACGGGGCCCAAACTGCACAGGCGCCGTGCGCGGCGAAAGCAGCGTGGTGGTGCCTGTTGGGAAGTCTTCGCTCATCTCGCTGCCGGAGCCGGTGCGCAATCGCACCCTCGGCAACCCAGCCGTGGTGCAAGCCACCATGGTGTCGCCGCAATCCATGTATCTGCTGGGCCGCAGTGTCGGCACCACCAACATGATCGTGCAGGGTCGCAGCGGCGCCTGCAGCATCGTCAATGTGGTGGTCAACGCCGATGCCGGTGGCCTGCAGACTTCGCTCGCGCAACTGATGCCGGGTGAAAGCAAGATTCGCGTGACGACCGCGGCAGACAGCCTGGTACTGGCCGGCAACGTGTCGAGCGCACAGGCGGCACAGCAAGCCATGGAAATCGCCCACGCCTATGCAGCCTCTGCACAAAGCGGTGCGGACAAGGGCGGCGGCGCGGCAGGTGCACTCGGCGGTGGTGGTGCCGCCGGCGGTGCCAGCGTCATCAACATGATGATCGTAGATACACCGCAGCAGGTCATGCTGGAAGTGAAGGTGGCGGAAGTGTCGAAGACCCTGCTGAACCAGCTGGGCTCGGCACTCAATATCCAAGGCGGATTCGGCTCTTGGGGCGGCGGCCTCTTGACCTCCCTGCTAACCGGATCGTCTACCGCGCTCTTTGCCAACAAGGCGAACAACCGGCCCTTCCAGGTTGAGTTGGATGCGCAAAAGAACGATAGCCTGGTGAAGATTCTTGCCGAGCCGAATCTCGTCACGCTCAGTGGGCAGGAAGCCAGCTTCCTGGCAGGCGGCAAGATCTACATCCCGGTTGCGCAGAGCAGCAGCTCAGGTGGTGCACCCACCATCACGCTGCAAGAAGAGGAATACGGCGTTGGCCTGAAGTTCACGCCGACCGTGATGGCCAATGGGCGCATCAACCTCAAGGTGGCACCGGAGGTGTCGGAACTCTCACCCACGGGCGCAACTGTTACCGGTGCCAACACGAACGGCCAGACCATCCTGCCGCTCATTACCACGCGGCGCGCCTCCACCACTGTGCAGATGCGTGACGGCGAGAGCTTCGCCATCGGTGGGCTGCTGCAAGACAACGCACGCGGCTCGCTGAAGGCACTGCCTGGCGCGGGTGAAATCCCCGTCCTGGGCACGCTCTTCCGCAGCACGCAGTTCCAGCATGATCTGACGGAGCTGGTCATCGTCATCACGCCGCGCCTGGTGCAGCCAATGCAGACAGCCTCGTATCCGCTGCCGACTGACAGCTTCTCGACGCCCAGCGACCTTGCCGTCTACCTGACGGGCAACATGGAAGGCTCCGGCGCCAAGAACCGTACGGCCAAACCAGCAACGGCTGCCGCACCTGCAACGGCACCGCAAGCACCTGCGCAGGTACCGAGCGCACCCGCTGCGCCCAGCTCGCAGGCGCCGATGCCGGCTCCGGTTACGCCCGCCCCGGTGGCCCCAGCCACCCCTGCACCACGCACTGAGGTGAGCATCGCCCCGCCCACGCAGCCGGCAAACGCCACGCCCGAAAAGCTAGCGGCCACGCAACCGGTTGTGGAACCCGCGTCCGCCACAACCTCGGCCACGGTGTCCACGGACGACAACGCCGCGCGTGTCGCCCGAATCGAAGCCACCGCAGCACGGCTGGCCCAGGCCAGAACCAAGACGCAGGGCCGGCCGACGGCAGTGGCCGACACGACCACAACCCCGCAGACACGCTAACCCGGGAACCATGTGGAGAAATGCCATGAACACCAATCTCAAATACCTGCAACGCGCCGCACTCGCGATCCTGGCTTGCCAGGCCCTGACTGCCTGCATGACCACGACACCCAACTGGGACAAGCACTTCGGTGAGGCCGTCACCAGCGTCAAGCAAGCACAGGTGATCAATCCCGACGCACCTGCCGGGTTGCCCGCGCTGAATGGCTATGACGGCAAAGCCGCAGTAGCCGCCATGAGCAACTATGACCGTTCGATGACCCGCTTCCCCGCTGGGGGTACTGGCACCGGCAGCGGTGGGTACGGCGGATTCGGCAGCAGTGGGTACGGCGGTAGCGGGATGTCCGGCAGCTTCTCGCGCTGACAGCACTTGGCGGGTGCCCAAACAGCATCCGCCATCGCCAGCCTGATACCAGGCCAGCCCTGTCACGGCGCGAAGCAACGACATACAGAACACACGATCGAACGGGGAGCTTTGCCATGCTCAAGATCTTGATTGCCTCCGAAGACGGTGAACGCCTGGCGGACCTTGCACGCCTGGTAGCCGCCGCCGGCAGCTACCAGGTCATGCACCTGCATGCTGCACCGGGCAGCCTGTCCACGCATGCCTGCCAACTGCGCGGCGCGGATGCGCTCATCATCGACCAGCCAAGCGGTGGCCCGAGCCAGATGCTGAGCATCGAACTGCTGCGGCAGCAGTTCACTGACCTGCCCTGCATCCTCGTCACGCAAACCCAGGAGCGCGACGACCTGATTCGCGCACTGCGCGCCGGCGTCAGCGACATACTGACTTGGCCGCTGGAACGCGCCCAACTGACGACAGCGCTCACGCGGCTGGAAACCAACCACATCCCGAGAACACGCGAGGAAGCGCGCGTGATTGCCTTCATCTCCAGCAAGGGCGGCGCCGGTTCCAGCTTCATCGCCAGCAACGTCGGCTACACGCTGGCCGCACACGAACACAAGCGCGTGCTGTTGATCGACCTGAACACGCAGTTCAGCGACACGCACTTTCTGGTGAGCAACAAGACACCACCCGCCACGCTGTCCGAAGTGTGCGCACAGGTCGACCGCCTGGACGATGCCTTCCTGGAAGCGTGTCTGACACGCGTGGCCAAGGACTTTGACGTCCTGGCCGGCGCCAGCGACCCCATCAAGGCGGGCGAGATCAAGAAGGACAAGATCGAGTACGTACTCTCGCTGGTGTCACCGATCTACGACTTCATCCTGGTGGACGTCGGGCAGGCGATCAACCCGCTGTCGATTGCGGTGCTCGACCACTGCGACCAGATCTGCGTCGTGGTCCAGCCGACCATTGCCTTTGCCCGCACGGGGCGGCGCCTGCTGGATATCCTGCACGGCCTGCATTACCCCGCCGAAAAGCTGCGCATCCTGGTCAACCGGCATGGCAAGCGCGACGAGCTGCCACGCAGCACGCTGGAGCAAGTCTTCGGACAGAAGCTCTTCCATGTGCTTCCCGAAGATGCTGCCTCGGTGGATGACTCCATCTGCCAGGGCATGCCCATTGCCCAGCATCACCGCAGCAGCGCCATGGCCAAGGCACTCACGGCATTAGCCAACGTCTTCGCCACAGCGCGCGAGAACGATCGTCACGCATCCCAAGAGAAAGGCTTCTCCTTGAGCAAGTTCTTCTCGCGGGCCAAGACGTCGTCTCCGAACATTGCCTGAGTTTCTCCTGTCCATTTCGCCAGTCAGACGGAGCCCATCATGTCGATCCGCGACCAACTCTCCCGCCCGGACCACGCGCCGATGTCCATGAACGGGCACGCGCCATACCACCACAAGGTGGCGGGCCATCCGGCCTATCGAGACTTCAAGAAAACCGTGCACGAAGTGGTCCTGGACCGCGTGGATCTGGAACGGCTGGCCCGCTTCCCGACCGAGCAGGTGCGCCACGAGATCGGCACCCTGGTCAACAACATCATCGACGAGGAAAAGCTGCTGCTCAACGACACCGAGCGCCGGCAGATGACCACCGATGTGTATGACGAGATGTTCGGCTTCGGCCCGCTCGAGCCGCTGCTGCAGGACCCGACGGTGTCTGACATCCTGGTCAACACGGCAAAGCAGGTCTACGTCGAACGCCGTGGCAAGCTGGAACTCACCGACGTCACCTTCTACGACGATGCACACCTGATGAAGGTGATCGAGAAGATCGTCTCGCGCGTGGGTCGTCGCATTGATGAAACCAGCCCGATGGTGGACGCGCGCCTGCCCGACGGCTCGCGGGTGAATGCCATCATTCCGCCCTCGGCCATCGATGGCCCGCTGCTCTCGATCCGCCGGTTTGCGACCAACCCGCTGCAGGTGTCGGACCTGATTGATCTCAAGACACTCACGCCCCCCATGGCCAAGCTGATGCAAGCCTTGGCACAGGCCAAGGTGAACGTGCTGGTGTCTGGCGGCACGGGCAGCGGCAAAACCACACTCCTGAACATCCTCTCAGGCTTCATCCCGGCGGACGAGCGGATGGTCACCATTGAAGATGCCGCAGAACTGCAACTGCGCCAACCGCACGTGCTGCGCCTGGAAACGCGCCCGCCCAACATCGAGGGTAAAGGCGAGATCACGCAGCGTGCACTGGTGCGCAACGCCCTGCGCATGCGGCCAGACCGCATCCTCCTGGGCGAAGTGCGGGGCGGCGAGGCCCTGGACATGCTCAACGCCATGAATACCGGTCATGAAGGGTCACTCACCACCGTGCACGCCAACACCCCGCGCGATGCGCTGACGCGCATGGAAAACATGGTGAACATGGCAGGCCTGAACCTGCCACCCAAGACGATCCGGCAGCAGATCGCCTCGGCCATCACCGTGATCATCCAAGTGGCGCGTTTGACGGATGGGCGCCGCAAAGTCATCAGCATCCAGGAGATCACCGGCATGGAAGGTGATGTCATCAACATGCAGGAAATCTTCACCTTCCAGCGCACGGGCATCGCGCAAGACGGCTCGGTCAAGGGGCACTTCCGCGCCACGGGGGTCTATCCGAAATTTGCCGAGCGGCTGCGCGTGTTCGGGGTGGGCTTGCCAGACGAGACCTTTGACCCGCAAAGGCACTTTGAGGTCTAAAGGCTTGAAGCCAAAGCCACCGCCAGTGTGGCCCAGGCGCGATCTAGAAACGGGGGCACCCTAAATGAACGAAATCTTCTACGCGTTCGCAATCCTGCTGTTCGCGGCCGTCGTGCTCTGCATCGAGGGGGTCTACCAGTGGTGGAACAACTACCACGGCCCCGAGGCCAAGCGTGTTGATGCCCGCATCCGTGCGCTGTCCGCGGGCGGACACATCGGCACCGAACAGCTCTCGATTCTCAAGAAACGCCTGCTGAGCGAGTCACCGCAGTTCCAGCGCTGGTTGATGAATCTGCCTCGCGTGAGCACGATCGACCGTTGGCTGGAGCAATCCGGCAGCGCCTGGTCGGTCGCGCAGCTCCTGGGATACACCATCCTGATTGGCGTCGGAGTGCTGGCAGTAGGTGCGTTGCTGCCGTTCCCGTTTGGCATCGTGACGGCCTGCGCGCTGCTCATGTCTGCGCTGCCGGTCTTGCACATCGCATCGCAGCGGCGCAAACGCCTGAAGAAGCTGGAAGCGCAGCTTCCCGACGCGGTGGACATGATCGCCCGTGCACTGCGCGCCGGCCACTCCTTCGCCAGCGCGCTGGGCATGGTCGGGCAGGAGATCAAGGAGCCGATGGGCCCCGAGTTCCGCACCACATTCGAAGAGATCAACTACGGCGTGTCGCTCGATGAAGCCTTGACCAACCTCGCCAAGCGTGTGCCCGTCAATGACCTGCGCTACTTCGTGATTGCCGTGCTCATCCAGCGCGAGAGCGGCGGCAATCTGGCGGAAATTCTCGACACCATCGGCAACCTTGTGCGCGAGCGCCTGAAGCTGTACGACAAGATCCGCGTGCTTTCAGCCGAAGGGCGGTTGTCGGCATGGATTCTCGGGCTGCTGCCCTTCGGCACGGCCGGCATGATCCTCTTCGTCAATCCGGACTTCATGAAAGTGCTATGGACAGACCCGATGGGCCTGAAGATGATCGGCCTGGCGCTGTTCAACATGGTGATGGGGCTGATCTGGATGCGCAAGATCATCCGCATCCGGGTCTGACGGACGTGCGATATCCAGCACGGTGACCTGACCTGACAACGTGATTTCGTTTTCTTGGGGGGAGACGATCATGCAAGCGCTCTATTCCAATCAATATTTCATCCTGGTCCTGATCTTCGTGGCTGCCTTTGGCGGTGCACTTGGGCTACTGCACCTGTTCTCTCCGAACCGCGCACGCGGCCGGATGCAACAGATCGGCGGCCAGACCGTGGGCACAGACCTGGCCGGCGGCCCGGACCATGCCTGGGTAGAGAAACTGGCCACCTGGGCCAAGCCGGTCTCGCAACTGTCGTTGCCCAAAGACGGCTGGGAGAACTCGCAACTGCGCACCCGCTTCATGAATGCCGGCTGGCGGCAACCGTGGGCGCCGTCGCTGTACTTTGGTGTGAAGACGGTGCTGGCAATCCTCTTCCCGCTGACGGCACTGCTGGTGCTGAGCAGCCGACCGGAACATCACGACCAGGAGGTGGTCCTCGCCGTTCTGGGGCTACTGAGCGCCATCGGCTATTACCTACCCAATGCGGCACTGGCACGCAAGGTCGAGCATCGTCAGCGCGATGTGTTTGAGGAGTTTCCCGATATGCTCGACCTGCTCACGGTGTGTGTAGAAGCCGGACTTGGCTTGGACGCCGCCATGATGCGCGTGTCGGACGAACTCGCACTGCGCTGCCCCGTCATGGCTGAAGAAATGGAACTCACGCTGCTGGAACTGCGTTCGGGGTTTCCCAAGGAAAAAGCACTCACCAACCTGGCGCTGCGCACCGGTGTGGAAGACGTCGACCGGTTTGCATCGATGCTGATCCAGGCAGACCGTTTCGGTACCAGCCTTGCCGACTCGCTGCGCGTGTTGTCCGACATGCTGCGCACCAAGCGCCGGATGCGTGCGGAAGAACAAGCCGCCAAGATCGCGCTGAAGTTGCTCTTCCCGCTGATCTTCTTCATCTTCCCGACGCTGCTGCTGGTGTTGCTCGGCCCTGCATTCATCCAGATCTACCGTGTGCTGCTGCCGACCATGACAGGCTCGGGAGGCTGACATGCGCGCGCAACCATAGCTGGTAGTAAAGGCCCCCGGACTATCACCTGGCGTATGTGCTAGCGCGGTGGTCCAGTTCCCGGACGCGCGCCGGGTTTTTTCCTTTGTATCTCGAGCGGTTGGGGTTAGTGGTGCTTCTGCTTGGGGATTGAGCCCGGTGGTTTGCCTCCCTTGCATCCTCTGCCGGTGCAGACCTTTGTGTTCCCCCCCTGTTTCATTCCCTGCCGGGGCTGACTCGCTTTCTTTGTCTTGCCAAAGACGTAATCAAAGAAAGGCACGCCCGATGCAGCGACTTCCCCTTGAATTTATGTGACCGCGCGGGGAAGGAGGCAAACTCGCTGCGCTCAGACAAGGCTCCTTCCTTTTTCCGCCCGCTCACAGAAATTCAAGTCGCCGCATAGGGCAGGGAAAGGCCAAACCATCGATCACCAGCGCAGCAGGAACCAACAACACAACGCGAAGCAAGGCGGGCAACAACAGCAAAAATTGGCGCCCCCTGGGCCAGCACACCGTTGGTGTGGCCGTTGATGTTCCTGCCCTTGATGGCGCCTTCGATTTTCGTTGCGAGGAGGATCAAGAAAGGAGCCTTGTCTGAGCGAAGCGAGTTTGGCTCACCCCCCTCCCCGCGGCAAAAATCCTAGGAGGGAGTCGCCACCTCGGGCGTGTCTTTCTTTGGTTACTTCTTTGGCAAGACAAAGAAAGCGAGTCAGCCCCGGCAGGGGATGAAACAAGGGATGCACCAAGAACAAAAAAAAACACCCCTGCAGAAAACGAAAAAGGGACAGACCCCAAAGCCCATCCCTCAAGAAAAAAATGAATCCAACCAGCAGCGAGAAAAGAACCCTCAAGAGCAAACGCTACTGCTATTTGGATCCTGCCCCATGACCTCTCGCGGCAAGTAAGTCGAAAACCCCGGCACAGCGAGTTGAGAAAAACCAATCCAGGTAGCAGGCGAGTAAGGTGCCACTGTCATACCGGTCACGCTGACGGCAACACCACCGCAGCTCGTAGCATCACAGCTGGTGCTCACCGCCCCACTGGTGTCGTACCACTGCACCGACACATTCGCGGACGTGAGCGTCGGCAGAATGGTCTGCATCTTGCTCAACACAGATGTCGAGCCCTGACCGCAAACCACCGCCTGTCGCGCGCCCCAGCGCGTCGCTTCTCCCACGGCGTTCCAGGTAAATAGAATGCGCCCAAAGTCGAGGATGCCAAGCAGCACCGTCAGAAAGAGCGCCACCACAATGGCGAACTCAACCGCCGTCGTACCTTTCTGATGCTTATTCATAGGACTGCCTCATGGTCACTGAGATGTTCCCAAACGGAAACGACGTGATCGACCCGCTGCCGCCCGCATAGAAGCGCAGGAACGCCATCATGTCGATTACCGGGTTGAACGTGTAGCCCGAGATCGTGACGGTGACGGTATTGATGGCCGGGTTGGTCCCTTGTGCGATGTTGGACGTGCAGCTCGTGTTGGACGCATCGCAAATGGAAACCATGCTGGACGTCAGCCCTGGTGCGAGGGGCGCTTGCGTGCTGCCGACAGTCGGCGTGCCGTAGACCGCCAGATTGGTTGCCGTCGTATAGGAGGTCGCGTTGCCGGCGGCCTGCGTGCTCAGGTAACGGGCGGCGTCTCGCGTGGCCTTTGCCAGGGTGTTGTAGGTGTAGATCGCCCGGCCGAACTCCGTTATCCCAAAGGTGATGGCCAGCAGCAGGCTGAGCATGATGGCCAGTTCGACCAGCGCCACACCATGTTGTCGTTGTCGTGTCTTCATGGTTCGCTCCTACTGCACCAATGCTGGAACCAAGGGGCCCTTGCTGCCGCCAGCCAGACCACTGGGTGAACACGGGCTGCTGGCGGACCCTGCGTTGCCGAGGAACTCGAACTGCGGCGTATTGTGGACACCGTCAATGGGCTGCAACATCAGCATGCAGGCGTAGTCGATGATCTTTGACGTGGAGGAGATGACGGGCACCAGGACGACACGCCGGTTCGCCCCATAGGTGGCAAGATCTCCGCTGCTTCCGCTTGTCGCAAGACTTTTGTAGCCGCCCTTGACGTTGAGCCCGGTGATCTTGTCGCCGCCGGTGACACTCGTCCCGGTATCGTCGTAGTTGGCATAGGCAAGCCGTTTGTTCTTGAAATTTGCAGCGCTCGTGTCCGAGCCCGATGCTGGTGTGCCGCTGTAGGCGTTCTGCGGCACTGCGTTCGTCCAGTTGGTCGATGTATAGGAGTAGCCCGTGAAATCCGGCTGCAGTTGCGATGCATTTGACTTGTTCTTGTAGATGCCAAAGCGTGCATTCCAGTTGTCGTCAACTGACACCTTCGCACCCGGTGTACCAAGCTGGTCACCGATCTTGGAATTGCAGTAGCCCTGATCCATTTCGGTTTTCGTCTCGTTGGCATTGGTGGAGCCGTCGAGGTTGTACCAACCCATCTCCCCAGGCGTGGGGGAGCCACCGGCATACAGCATGCTGACCCACTCACCGATCTGGAAGCCATAGTTGGGGGCGGTCCCAACGGCTTTCGGGACCAGGGCCACGGGAATGGGGCACGTGCTCTGCGCATGTACACGCGTGGCCACCGCCAGTGCGGCAACAGCATTGCTTGTGGCGCCGCCAACGAACTTGATCAGACGCGCGGTGATCCCGCTCTTGGTATGCGTGCATTTGACGTAGCTCGACGAACTCGACGCCACGCCGGCTGCGCTGTAGGTCCCGTTCAGTGCCGTGCTGAACGTGACATCCGCGTTCGCCAACGACGCCGACGATGCTTGATAGACGACGCGGTTGGCGTTGCCCGCTGTCAGCCCCGCATTCGTCGCCCGGGTCAGCGCATCTGATGCTCCGTCCAGTTCCTGCGCTGCAGACAAGGCACAGCTATCCACCGCTGACTGAAGCTCCGTCTTGGCCACGAACAGGCCGCTCAGGTCGATGACCAGGCCTGCCATTCCCAGCAACACGGCAAGGATCAGGCCAACCATCGGGAGCACCGCCCCGCGTTCTCTCTGTTTGGTATGCGTGCGCATATGCCTTCGCCTCCGCCGGTGTGAATGGCTATCGGGCGTTGTATCGACTACCTGCCGCGGCTCGCCGGTCGCTTGCAGATCTCCCCGTCCCTTATCGTCAGTTGTAGCCGCCACGGACGCAGTCCGAAACTGGCCGTAGGTATGATTCAGCGATGAAACGCGAAGCCGCTTGGTGGCTTGCATAGCGGGCGGTTTGTGCAGGCAGCCCATGTTGCCCTCCGCTAGCGGAACGTCCAGAACCGATGCAATAAAAAGGTGAGCGGCGGCACCACTGACAGGATGGCCGCAAGCCCGGCCCAGTAGCTCAGGCCCAACGTCTGCGCCAGCCACGAGATCGCAAGCGTCAGCGCCAAGCCGAGCAGTGAGACGGCGTAGAAGCGCAGGAAATTGGCGCGCCCCGGCTTGGCCGAGAAGCTCCACAGCGCGTTGAGCAGGTACGAGCAGACGTTGGCGCAGACGAACGCTACGCCGTTGGCCGTCACCTGGGAGGCAGAAAAGCCGTTGATGAGCGTGGTGGCGATGGCAACGTGCATGCCGGTTGCCGCAACACCCGAGACCCCGAAGCGCAGCACTCGGATCACCATCATGCGGTCCGGCAGCCGCTGCGCAAGCGTTGGCGGCAGCAGACCTGCCAATGCGTTCATGACGCCCGTTTCAGCGTGTCGCATGATGTCCCCCGTCCCTCTGTCACCATTCTTGGTGGCACGAGGCAGGGGGAAAATCGATCAAACGGATGACGAAGCTGTCAGGAATTGGACGAGCTTGATAAGCGGAGTGCGCGACACCTCAGTCCGCGTCGCCGCTGTCACTGCCGCCGTGCGTGCGGTCAAAGCGGCGCAGCGTGTCGATGCGCTCGCGCGTGAGCGGGTGCGATGAGAAAAACGCCGAAGCATCGTCATCGCTGGCGGCGTCGCCCTTCTTGGCGGCATCCGCCTTGCGCGTACCGCCATGCGTGTCTTCCAGCGCCTGCAGCACGTCGGCAAACGCGCCGACAGACAAGCCGTTCTCCTGCAGCAGCAGCGCGGCATAGCGGTCGGCGTCGCGCTCGTAGTCACGCGAATAGCGCAGCGTGAGCAGCGCCGCCGGCACACCCGACAGGATCGTCGAGACATCGCCAAACAACAGCGCCGCCGTTGCGCCAATGGCCGACGACTGAATCACCTGCCGCAGCCCATGGCGATATTCCACGTGACCAGCCTCGTGCGCCAGCACACCCGTCAGACCATCGCCCTCACCCACCAGCTTCACCAGCGCATCGGTCACGACAATGTCCCCGCCCGGCAGCGCAAAGGCATTGGCGCCGATGTCGGCATCCCGAAAGACGATGTGATACGTGTGCGTGGCCTGCGGGGGCCTCTGCAGCGCCGCAAAGCGTGCGCGGATGCGGTCCTGCTGCGCGACGGGCAACTTGCTTGGCCGGAGCCAGCGTTCATCCATGGCTTTGAGCGTGCTGCGCCCGAGCTGTGCTTCGGCGCGCTGCGGCACCATGTTGGCCACCACCTTGGCACCCCATGGCAAGCCGTAGCGATACCCCAGTGCCAGCACCACCACCATGGCCAGCAGCGCGCCCAGCGCCAGCTTCCAGCTGTTCTGCGCCAGCACGACCCACCCCTCCCGATAGCCGGTGCGATGCAGCAGCGCGTTCAACGACGTCTGCTCCGCGGGGTCGGTGATCTCGCAAAACGCGCCGTCTTCGAACGTAATCAGGCGCGGTGCATGCTTGACGCGTTCCGACACCCGCAGCGTAGACAGCGGTGCACGGCGCAGTGGCGTGCCTTCGGGGTCGAACAACACCGCCTCGCCCGCCTCGACAGCAAGGCGCACCGGTTGCGCACGCGAGGTACGGCCGTCGAAGTAGGTCGCGAGAATCACAGCGGGTGCCTTTGCCTTGCAGCGCGGTTACAGCGCGATATCGATGTCGTACCAGTCCACGGTGGCGTCGCCCAGGGCGCTCACCTTGGTGGTCTCGCCAGCCACGAAGGTGTCGAGTGATCCCGATGCAAACATCGTCACGGATTCGAGCTTGTAGCGTGCAGTACGCACACGTGCAAACGGTGTGAACAGGCCGACGGTGATCACGATCATCACCGCGTTCGACACGAAGATCCAGAACAGCTTGCCAGCACCGACTTGGCTCTGAAAACGGTGCGCGCCCAGCGTCGTGTTGCTCCACACCAGGTTCTGCAGGCGCGACAGGACGTACGGGGTCAGGAACAGCATCGCCGCATACATGAACAAGCCGATGACGATGAAGCCGAAGATCTGGCCGATGCCTGGCGCACGATGGAACGACACCCCCAGCAACAGCGACAGCACACCAGCCACCACAACGGCCAGCACTGCCAGCCCGAACGTGCGCAGATACACGCCGTAGAAGTTGCCCGGCGTGGCCGAGAAATCAAACGGCGCGGTACCGAAGCGCGTGTTCTTGTGCTGATAGCGCTTGAAGCGCTGATGCGCCAGCGGCGCCAACAGGTAGAGCGAGAACACGCTCAGGATCGGCCACACCAGGAACACCATGTAGCCCTCGGCATCCTTGCCCGTAAAGGCGAAGCGCAGCCCACGGTAGCTGGAGTTGGCCATGCGAAAGCGCAGCGACCGTACGAGCAGCCACGGGAACGCAGCGGCCATCAACGCAAGCAGTACCAGCCCCACCGCAGCTGACGAATGGCCGAGCAAGTTGAACGCAAGCGCCAACACGAAAATGATCGCGCGGCCCTTGAGAATGGCAATCGGGCTGCCGTGATAATCGAAGCTCGATCCGGCCAGTTGGGTGTTGCGATAGAAATACTGCAGCGTGCGCACCTTTGCCCATGCCGAGTAGACGCCCAGCGTGACGATGGTCAGCAGCAGGTTGACGATCCAGATACGGAAGTATTCCGAGCCGCTGCCGATAAAGCGCAGTCGCAAGGGTTGCGGCGCTGCTGGAGCGGGGGCGCTGCCCAGGATGGACTCGCGTGCGATGTCGTTCATCTGTTTTTCCCTTCCCTGATTTGTTGTCGTGCCCCGCTTCAGGACGCGTATCGATATTCAACGACGCTGAGGCTCGCGGGTGGGCCGATTGTAGCCAAGCCCACTGCGTTGCAGCGTTAACGTCGTCTTAACAAAGCAGGCAACAAAAAACCCCGCGGGCTCGCACCCACGGGGTTTTTTTGTTTGGAACAGCCATCCCGGAGGATGGCCGGGCCAGGGCCGGTGCGGCAAATTACATCATGCCGTCCATGCCGCCCATGCCACCCATGCCGCCCGGCATTGCCGGAGCTGCATCGTCCTTCGGCAGTTCTGCCACGGCGCAATCCGTGGTCAGCATCAGCGAAGCAACCGAAGCGGCGTTCTGCAGCGCGGTGCGGGTCACCTTGGTCGGGTCCAGCACGCCCATTTCCACCAGGTCACCGTACTCGCCGGTGGCGGCGTTGTAGCCGTAGTTGCCCTTGCCTTCGATCACCTTCGACACCACAACCGAAGCCTCGTCGCCAGCGTTGGTGACGATCTGGCGCAGCGGCTCTTCCATGGCGCGCAGCACGATCTTGATGCCGGCGTCTTGATCAGGGTTGGAACCCTTCAGACCGGAGATCAGTGCACGGGCGCGCAGCAGTGCAACACCGCCGCCAGCCACGATGCCTTCTTCCACGGCAGCGCGCGTTGCGTGCAGCGCATCTTCCACGCGGGCCTTCTTTTCCTTCATTTCGACTTCAGTGGCAGCGCCAACCTTGATCACGGCAACACCGCCGGCCAGCTTGGCCACGCGCTCTTGCAGCTTCTCACGGTCGTAGTCCGAAGTCGCTTCTTCGATCTGGGCACGCACTTGCTTCACGCGGGCTTCGATGTTGCGGGCGTCGCCTGCGCCATCGATGATCGTGGTGTTTTCCTTGCCGATTTCAACGCGCTTGGCTTGGCCCAGGTCGTTCAGGGTTGCCTTTTCCAGGGTCAGGCCGACTTCTTCAGCGATGACTTGGCCGCCCGTCAGGATGGCGATGTCTTCCAGCATGGCCTTGCGGCGGTCGCCGAAGCCCGGAGCCTTGACGGCGGCGGTCTTCAGGATGCCACGAATGTTGTTGACCACCAGCGTTGCCAGGGCTTCGCCTTCGACGTCTTCAGCAATGATCAGCAGCGGACGGCCAGCCTTGGCCACTTGCTCCAGCACCGGCAGCAGGTCGCGGATGTTGCTGATCTTCTTGTCGAACAGCAGCACGAACGGGTTGTCCAGCTGGACAACTTGCTTTTCCGGGTTGTTGATGAAGTACGGCGACAGGTAGCCGCGGTCGAACTGCATGCCTTCCACGACGTCCAGCTCGTCGGCCAGCGACTTGCCGTCTTCCACGGTGATCACGCCTTCCTTGCCAACCTTGTCCATGGCTTCAGCGATGCGCTGGCCGATGGATTCATCGCTGTTGGCCGAGATGGCGCCAACTTGGGCGATTTCCTTGCTGGTGGTGGTCGGCTTGCTGATCTTCTTCAGCTCTTCGACGGCGGCCGTCACAGCCTTGTCGATGCCGCGCTTCAGGTCCATCGGGTTCATGCCGGCGGCAACGTACTTCATGCCTTCGCGCACGATCGACTGGGCCAGCACCGTTGCGGTGGTGGTGCCGTCACCGGCGTTGTCGCTGGTCTTGGAAGCGACTTCCTTGACCATTTGCGCGCCCATGTTCTGCAGCTTGTCCTTCAGCTCGATTTCCTTGGCGACCGACACACCGTCCTTGGTCACGGTCGGGCCACCGAAGCTGCGCTCCAGCACCACGTTACGGCCCTTCGGGCCCAGGGTCACCTTGACTGCGTTGGCGAGAATGTTCACGCCTTCGACCATCTTGGCACGTGCGGCGTCGCCGAACACTACGTCTTTAGCTGCCATCTTGAGAATCTCCGAAATCTTTGGATGTTGCCCGCGCGCTCAGTCAGCGGCGCCGGCAATGAGGATTGGGTTACAGGTAAGCGATGCGACAGAGCGCGTGCTTACTTTTGCACCACGGCCATGATGTCTTCTTCGCGCATGACCAGGACTTCCTGACCATCCACCTTGACGCCCTGGCCGGCGTACTTGCCGAACAGCACGCGGTCGCCGACCTTCACGTCCAGCGCGATCGCATTGCCCTTGTCGTCTTTCTTGCCCGGGCCGACGGCCAGCACTTCGCCTTGATCCGGCTTTTCAGCGGCGGCGTCAGGAATGACGATGCCCGAAGCGGTCTTGGTTTCGTTGTCCAGGCGCTTCACGATCACGCGGTCGTGCAAAGGACGCAGGTTCATACACAACTCCTCAATGCAAAGTGAGTGTTTATTCACAAAACGCGCCGCAGAACGCGGCGCATCGGGAAAGCATCGGGGACCGGAGGCGTTGTTAGCACTCCTGCCCGGCGAGTGCTAATTATAGGGACGGGGTATGACGATTTCAAGAACGGGCGCTGAAATTCATGTCGAGATGTCGATGACAGCAAGCGCTCCCGGTGACCACCCAGCTTGCCGATCGGTGTTCATCCCTTGGCTCCTTGGGCAATGGCAGTGTTGGTAGCAATTGCAGGCTCGCGGGCCAGTTCAATGAAGGCCCGCACGTAGTCAATGGCGGTGTCCGCTTCGCGTGCGCCCAGGAAGATTTGCTTGGCGATGCCGCGCGCGCCCAGCCGCACGGGCACCACGTCGATCTTGGCCGCGTATTCCTCGACCAGCCAGCGCGGCAGGGCGGCCACGCCGCGGCCGCTGGCCACCATCTGCAGCATGATGTCGGTGGTTTCGATGGCTTTGTGGCGCCTGGGCGTTACACCGGCCGGCAACAGGAACTGGCTGTATATGTCCAGGCGCTCGATGTCCACGGGGTAGCTGATGAGCACTTCCCCGGTCAACTGCTGGGGTTTCACATAGGCCGCCGAAGCCAGGGCATGGCCCCGGGCCACGACCAGCACCTGCTCGTAGTCGAATACGGGTTCGAACTTCAGCCCCGGCTTGAACAACGGGTCCGGCGTGACCAGCAGGTCGATCTCGTAGCCGAACAACGCACCGATCCCGCCGAACTGAAACTTCTGCTTGACGTCCACATCCACGTCGGGCCATGCGGCCAGATAGGGAGACACCACTTTGAGCAGCCACTGGTAGCAGGGATGGCATTCCATGCCGATACGCAGCGCCCCGCGCTCGCCCTGCGCGAATTGGCCGAGGCGCTCTTCGGCCAAGTCCAGTTGCGGCAGCACCCGGTTCGCCACGGCCAACAGATATTGGCCGGCCTGCGTTAGGCGCAGGCTTCGTCCTTCGCGCAGCCAAATGTCGGTGCCCAGCTGAAGCTCTAGTTTCTTCATGCTGTGGCTCAGGGCCGACTGGGTCAGGTTCAGTACGCCTGCGGCGGCCGTCAACGACCCTTGCTTCTCGACCTGCTGAACGATGCTGAGGTGGATGCGCTCAAGCATTCACATGATTCCTATTCATGAATTTGTGAAATAAAACCATTTTACTTCATTGATCCACATCAATACCATGCGTTCCGATTGTTCGATCGCAGCCATCTGAAAGCAAAAATGACACGTCCACTTCGAGTAGTAGCGGTTTCCGGCGGACTGCAACGCCCCTCCAAGGCTGCAGCCCTGGCAGAGCACCTGCTGGATCTGATCGCCGACGAGGTTCCGTGCCAACAACGCCTGATCGAACTGGGCCAACTCGCACCACAGCTTGCCGGCGCGGTCTGGCGATCCCAACTGCCCGATACGGTGGAGCGGGAGCTCGCGGCGGTCGAGCAAGCTGACGTCCTGGTGGTGGCAACGCCGGTCTACCGCGGCTCTTACACCGGGCTGTTCAAGCATTTCTTCGACTTCATTCACCAGGACGCCCTGATCGACAAACCCGTTCTGTTGGCAGCCACCGGCGGCAGTGAGCGCCATGCCCTGGTGATCGACCACCAGTTGCGGCCGCTGTTCAGCTTTTTCCAGGCACGCACGTTGCCGCTGGGCGTCTACGCGACCGACAAGGATTTCGTGGATTACCGCCTGCAGGACGAGGCCCTGACTGAGCGGGCAAGACTGGCCGTCCAACGGGCATTGCCGTTGGTCGAATTGACGCACAACGCCAGGTCGTCTCTGGCCGATGCGGTGGTTGTGGCCTGAAACACGAATTGGCTTTTCTCTCCGAAATTAGGTCACTGGATCACAATGAACCAAGAACTCACCTTTAGCCTCAAAAGCATTTGTTTCGATGAAAACTATCAGCCATCGGACAGCACTCGCATCACCACAAACTTTGCCAACCTGGCCCGCGGAAAGAATCGGCAGCAGAACCTGCGCAACACACTGCGGATGATTGACAATCGCTTCAATGATTTGGCGCATTGGGACAATCCCACGGGAGATCGCTACGCTGTCGAACTCGAGATCATCTCTGTCGAGATGAACCTTGACGCCCAAAGCAGCAACGATGTATTTCCGCTGATCGAGATACTGAAAACCAGCATTCTCGACAGGACAACGAACAAGCGCATCGACGGCATCGCGGGAAACAATTTTTCTTCCTACGTGCGCGATTACGACTTCAGCGTCCTGCTTCCGGAGTACAACGCCCATCGAGCGGAATTCAGCACTCCAGACGATTTTGGCGACTTGCATGGCAAGCTGTTCCAGCAATTTGTCAACTCGCGCGCTTACAAGGAGCGCTTCAGCAAGCCGCCTGTCATCTGCATCAGCGCCTCGACCAGCAAGACCTATCGGCGGACCGGGAACCAGCATCCCGTACTGGGTGTGGAGTACCAACAGAATGCACTGTCCTCAACTGACCAGTATTTCGCAAAGATGGGGATGCAGGTTCGGTTTTTCATGCCGCCGAATGGCGTTGCACCCTTGGCTTTCTACTTTCAAGGCGACCTGCTGGGTGATTACACGAATCTCGAATTGATCGGCACCATCAGCACCATGGAGACCTTTCAAAAGATTTATCGTCCGGAAATTTACAACGCCAATGCTGCAGCAGGAAAACTCTATCAACCGAGCCTGAAGCATCAGGATTACTCGGTGACGCAGATTGTCTATGACCGGGAAGAACGCAGCCAGTTGGCTGTCAAACAAGGGAAGTTTGCAGAGGAGCATTTCATCAAGCCCTATAAGCGCGTCCTTGAACAATGGGCGACCGATTTCGCGCTCTGACTGGCCAAAATACATGGGCCATTCTTCCGACATCTCGTTGACCAGGCTTGCCGAAGCGAATGACCCTGTCTAGCGGCACTCGCATCGGCGCTGCCGGCAGTCCTGCCCCACATAACACACCATCCCGCGGCTGCTCTGGCAAAACGGTCCCGAAGCACGTTTGCCACACCCATCTTTCTTGAAAGGAATCCTCCGATGTTTGAAACCTCCATCGCCGGCAGCCTGCCGAAGCCTGCCTGGCTGGCTGAAACCAACAAACTCTGGCCTCAGTGGAGGGCTGAAGGCGATGCGCTGCTCCAGGCCAAGGCCGACGCGACGCTGCTGTGGATCAAAGCCCAGGAAGACGCGGGCCTGGACATCGTGTGCGACGGCGAGCAATCGCGCCAGCACTTCGTGCACGGCTTCCTCGAGCAGGTCGAGGGCATCGACTTCGAGCACAAGGTGAAGATGGGCATCCGCGACAACCGCTACGACGCGATGGTGCCGCAGGTGGTTTCTGCCCTGCGCCTGAAGGGCCGCGTGCACGCTTTCGAAGCCCAGCTGGCGCGCGCCCACACGAAGAAGAAGCTGAAGTTTACGCTGCCCGGCCCCATGACCATTGTCGACACCGTGGCAGACCGCTTCTACGGCGACAAGGTCAAGATGGCCTTCGCGTTTGCGGAATTGCTCAACCAGGAAGCGCTCGCACTGCAAGCCGATGGCGTGGACATCATCCAGTTCGACGAACCCGCGTTCAATGTCTACATGAAGGACGCCGCTGACTGGGGCGTGCAGGCGCTCGAGCGCGCGGCGCAGGGCTTGACCTGTACGACGGCGGTGCACATCTGCTACGGCTACGGCATCAAGGCCAATACCGACTGGAAGCGCACCCTGGGCGACGAATGGCGTCAGTACGAGGCGGTATTCCCTGCGCTTGCCCGCAGCCGCATCGACCAGGTGAGCCTGGAATGCATCCACTCCCATGTGCCGCCCGACCTGATGAAGTTGCTGGTCGGCAAGGACGTGCTGGTCGGCGTGATCGATGTGGCCAGCGACGTGGTCGAGACACCTGAGGAAGTGGCTGACACCATCGGCCGGGCGCTGGCGTTCGTGCCGAAGGAGCGACTGTTCCCGTGCACGAACTGCGGCCTGGCGCCGATGGCGCGGGACGTGGCGTGGCGCAAGCTGGAAGCGCTGGCAGAAGGCACGAGACTGGCCAAGGAGCGGCTTGCTAAGGCGTAACGTCCGCCCGGTCATCGCGACCGGTCATCCGCCTCAAACGGGCTGCCTTGCCGGCTGACGATGCGCACATCGGTAAAGAGGTGCCAGCGGATGCGGTCGATCTGCGGCAGTTCAAGCAGGCAGTGGAGCGGCTGGATGAACATGTTCCACAGCCGCAGCTAGAAGGCTTCCGGGTCCACCGATTCGGTCACCTCGTCTTTGCAGATAACGAGGCGGCCCGGCATGACGTCTTGCATGCAGGAGGTCTCGAACTCCTGGCGCGAGATATTTGGAAGCACCCCACCAGCGACAAACAGACCGGGTGCCGCCGACAACCATCTAGCGACAACCATGCCCGACTAACCACCGACAATTGCCCCGACCGACCGGCAACGATGATTGACGGTAAACCGGCCTCGGTGAAACTCGCAGACTGGCTATAGCAACGGCTTTTCGCGCCGCCTGCAAGGCGGCGGTGTGGGCTCCGCCGCCTTGCCGGTTTACATCCAGGCACCCTATTTAAGCGTGCTTGCATCCGCCCACTGGTAACCCAGGCCAGTGATGCCGCTCACTAGGCTCTGGAAATCCTGGAACGCGTTGGAAGCAGCCGTGCCTGACATATCGGAGTCCAGCCAGAACGGGTGAAAGAAGAACGAGGCAAAACCGTCGCGCACCACCCGAGCATATTGAGCATTCAGGTAAATATCTTGCCAAGTGTAGGTCAGGCACGAGAACGGATCGATATTGCAGATGTTGTATTCGATGTTGCCCAGGTTTTCAGGAATGATGCGTTGGCCGTAGTAATCGGAATAGATCACGTACGGAAAGAACTGCCCGACCGCAAACGCATGGTTGTTGGCCGTTGAATTGAGCGTGTACAGATCGCCATTGCTACAAATGGTATTGGTATTGGTGACGCTACTCGTGGTGTTGTTGGTGCAGGCGAAATACACCACGCGCTGGTACGTTGAGTTGAAGCGTGGCGGCACTGCAGCGATCGACAGCGGCGACGATTCGTAGTGTGGGGCTTCCCACGCAAACGGCTTGTAACCGTTATTGGTGAACTGCTGGAGGCCCGCATCCAGCCGCCCTCCAGCCCACTGAAGTGAGTCGTCGTCGGTCGGGGTATTGGCGGTCGCATACCAGAACTCGAAATCATTGCCACTCACTGCGTTGTCGATATTGGGAATGTTCTCGTACTGATGCGTGTAGCCGTGCATCATCACCTTACCCCCGCGCTTGAGCGCGTAGTTGATTGCAGATTTCAACCCGGTCGCGTTAGCGAGCGTAATCGTCTCCGGCACGCCGTTGTTGTAGTACCCGTTCGGGTCTGTATAGACGGGGATGGTCGCCATCGAAAACGGAATGTGCTTGCTGTACAGATAGTCCGTGAGCTTCTTCATCGAACTGGTACTCGTATAAGCGTTCATGTCTTCAAAGCGCACCATGGCCCGGTGGGTGTACGCCGTTGACGCGCTGTCCCCCAGAATGTCGTGCAACAGATCACAAAACGCCAGGTAGCGGTCACGCGGGCCGATATATGAAAACGGTTGATCGGCGAAATACCAGAAGTTGCCCGAGCGAACCACATAGGGCGCAACCGCCCCGCTCTGGCTGTCAGTGATGTTCACTAGCACCTGTGCTTTGGTGGCGTCCGTCACCTGCGTGATGCCGATGTCCGGGTCAGCGCTGACGGCACCTGTCGTGGCATTGAAGCTGTAGTACTTCACCATCGACATGCCCTTGTACGTCACGGTATCGAAGAATCCCGGATTCGGATTGCTCGACGACGGATAGACGTTGCCGTTGAAGCCGAAGACCTGGTCGAAGGCTATTCCGAATTTCTGGGTGAAGGTCGGATTGGTGTAATCGACCGTGTCCCAAGCCAGTTCCCACAGGTTGTACTTGAACCACACCACCGTGGAGGTGGTCGACATTACGTCCTTGAGGAACGCGGCGGGGATGGTGTTGTTGTAGTAATCGCCCAGATAGAACGTGGCCTGGTTGGCTTGCACCGAGCCAGCGGTGTAGTTCTGGATCGGCACCAGACTGACCGTCGTATTCCAGTGCCCGAGCAGGTTACGCAGCATGATTGCGTAGGCAAACCCCAGATTGCTGTAGGGGTCGTTTGGCGGTGCGTCATACAGCACCAGCACCTTCAAGGTCGTTGCGGCCTGCGCCGATGGCATCGTGATCGGCCGATACACGATAAGAAGACTGAGCGCGAGTAGGCACGCCAGGATGACTTTTTTCATGATCGTGCCCCTTAGTCGACCCAGACCTTGCCGTCCTGGCGATGTACCGACGCCGGAGAGGCGATCGTGCCGCCCGTGCTATGGCCGTGCTCTGCCTCACGCATGAGCGAACGCGGCATGCCCGGCACGATCACCGTCGGCACACTCGGGCGCGGCGGCGGGACCACCTTGCCGTTCTGCATATGCGGCGGGTTCAAGCCGGCATTGTTGGGTACGCTTGTCGGCCCCGCCGCCTCTGCTGTCCCCACAAGCCCGATCACGGCTACCAGCAGGCCCGTGCATGCCCACGCTGGCGCGCAATGTTTGGATGTCATGATTTGTCCCCTTGACCAAACGTGCCTCCCTCACCTCAGGGAAGCGCTCGTCCCGGTTTTCCAAACACTGCCGCAACAACGAGATTTGACGGCCCTCGTGCCATTCCCTCTCGATGCCACTTGTCGAACGTTCTGACCGCGCTATGTAAAGGGCTGATGGCGCTGAGGTCGTATGAGCCGTGCAAAAATCACACCAAGTCGGCTAAAGGCTCGAACGCACTACACCTGAGCGCTTTGGCGATGGCGCTTCTTCAAAAAAAACGCCGAAACGGATTCAACCGTGAAACAGGCTGGCCTGAGTCGCCCCGGAGGTCGAAAATTCGGAGTTCAGACAGTGGAATGCGACTGTTTGAGGGCCGCATGCCGCCCGCAGAGTTTCGACGCTGGCTATTGGCCTTCCATTCTCGATCCACTAGAACCGGTATCCAACATTCAGGCTGAAGACGACCGGCTTCACGTTGATCTGCGTCTTGTTGACGGCCAGCACTTGGCCTTCCTGGCTGCGCAGCGTGATGGTGGATGTAGTCTTCAAAGGCAGATAGGCGACGGTACCGACAAGCGTCCAGTTCGGGGCGAACTCGTACGACATGCCGATGTTGGCTACGGGCGCCCAGGAACTGGAGGTCGCTGCTGACACTTTGGCGGGGCCGGTCGGGATCTGGCCCATGCCCAACTGCAGGACTTGGCCGAGGTTCTGCATGGCGCTGACGAAATTCGAGTTCAGGCGCAGTTGGGTGAAGAAGTTGTAGCTGACGCCCGCGCCAATGAACGGGCGCAGCCTGCTCTGCGCGGTGCCGAAGTAGTACTGCCCAATGAGCGCCGGGTTCCACGCACGGGCAGATGCAACGGGGTTGTTCTTAGGCAGCCCCAGATCAATGAGCGTTAGATTTCCAAGCCCCGGCACGGGCGCCACGACCTTGCCGCGGCCGTAGATGTTCGTGGTGGGCGGGATGCCGCCGACCGCCGTGACGGCCCAGTTGTCGTTAACGAAATACGTCTGCGTGAGCGACAGCGTGGTTGAGCTGCCCGTCTTGGCACTGGTGCCAGGCGATTCATAGGTGCCCAGGCCGAGCGCGCTGGTCGAGGTGGACAGCGGCGTTGACGAATCCGTGGGTTGAATATGAAGCACCCCAACCGAAAGCACGTTGCGCCCGCGGATGTAGCGGTCAAAGAAGCTGCCATCGCTGGCGGTCTGCGCCTCGTTGGATTGGGCATGCGCCACGGGCGCTGCCATTGCGATGGCGGCTGCCACGGCAAAAAAAGAACGAGCGGGGGCGAAGCGCAGAGTGAAGTGCGCCATGGTGTGTCTCCTGTTTTGAAATCGTTGTATTGGCTAAGGCAGGCTGGGGCGTGACGGACTAGGGAGGCGCGCCTCCGTCTGGCGAGATAGAAAACGAAAACGGGAATCGGCCAAGGACCGCTGCCACGCCGTCGTGCGATGCTGGGTCACGCAGGCCGGCACGTACCGAGATGCCGGTGGTCTTGTCTTCGTCCAGCACGAGGCGCACGCCCTCGATGCCTGCCTCGCGCAGTGCGCAGTGCAAGGCATCGGCGGTTTCCATGCGCTTGAGCGCGGGCTTGAAGATCTTGCCCACCGCCGTGAGCGGCATGGCATCAACGATGTGGATCTGCTTTGGCTGCGCGGCGCGCTCAAGGATTGTCTGGCGGACGAAGTCGGCAAGTTCTTCGCGGCTGGCTGTGGCGCCGGGCTTGAGCTGGACGTACGCCACGGGCAGCTCGCCGGCATGTGCATCGGGTCGCCCGATGGCCGCCGCGATCTGGACAGCCGGGTGCCGGTGCAGCGGCTCTTCAATGGTGGCCGGATCAATATTGTGGCCGCCGCGGATGATGAGCTCCTTCTTTCTGCCGGTCAGCCAGAAGTAGCCGTCATGGTCCATGCGGCCGAGATCACCCGTGTTGAGCCACGCCCGGCCATCGCCCAGGTCGATCCACAGGCCCTTGTTGTGCTCAGGTTGCACGTAGCCGCTAAATACGTTCGGGCCCGAGATGACGAGGACACCAGGTTCATCCGTACCGCAATCACGCACATACCGGCCGTCTTCACCGAGCACTACGGCCTTCATGCGCTGGCCCGGTACGCGCAGGCCAATAGAGCCGAGTCGCCGGTCGCCCAGCGGTGGGTTGACGCTGCTCACGCACGTACCTTCGGTCAGGCCGTAGCCCTCCAGAATCTTGACGCCGGTGCGCTGCTGGAACGTGCGGAAGACTTCGACGGGCATGGGTGCCGCGCCGCACAGGCCGTACTGCAGCGAGCTGATGTCGCGCTTGCCAACGGGCACATCGAGCAATGCTGCATAAAGCGTTGGCACGGCGCTGAAGAAGTTGATGCGGTGGCGCTCGACGATCTCCCAGAAGCGGGGGACGACGCCTTCGCCGCGGTACCCCTGGGGGGTGCCGAGCACCACGTGCGCCCCCTTGGAGAACGGCAGAAGCCCGGTCGCCAGCACCGCGTTCACATGAAACAGCGGCAGCCCGCAGAAGATCGTTTTGCCAGGGCCGACGCTGTTGCCCAGGAACTGGCCTGCGGCCCACGCATTGGCTACCTCGTTGCCATGGCTGCGCATGGCAATCTTGGGCAGGCCGGTGGTGCCGCCTGTGCAGAAATATGAAGAGGTATCCCCCGCCTTGAAGACGCGCGGAAACGCCAGCGTTGCGCCAGATTCACGCGCCATCGCCGTGCCGAAGTCGTGCAAGTGGATATGTCGCGGCACGGCGGCGCGCACACCTTCCCGGCCATACAGCCGCTTGCATTCCCGGCGCTGCACGAGCCGCGCCATCCAGCCCTTGGGCCCGCGCACGCGGTCGGCCAGGTTGACGAGCACCAGATGCTCCAGCGATGGCACCTCGCCCAGAATGCGCTGCACCTTCGGCCACAGATCGGTGCCCGGAAACGGCGCAAGCGTGACCAGCACGCGCGCGCCGGCAGCCTTGAGCAGATCGGCAATGGCGGGCCCTTCAAGCAGCGGGTTGATGGCGCAGACCGTGCCTGCTGCCTCACCACCCCAGATCACGAAATGTGTTTCGGGCAGATTCGGCAGCACGTAGGCCACCACTTCATCGCGGCGAATACCGAGCCGCGTCAACAGGTTGGCCGTGCGCGTGATGTCTCGCACCAGCTCGTGATACGTCCACGTCTGCGCCTTGCGATGATCTGCCGCGCGCAGGAAGAACGAGAGCGCCGGAGCAGACGGATTGATGGCGGCGCCGCGCCGGATCATCTCGTACGTACTGGTCGGTAGGTCTGCGGGCATTCCCCGCGCTTCAATGGCGAGGATGTCGCTCTGGTTTGCAATGCCGTTCATGCTGCGTCTTCCACCACGCGGTTGCGCTGCGTGCCGAGGTCGATCTCGCTGTCTGCGCTGAAGATGCGCGCTTCGACAACGTCGCCGGGCTTCAGGTATTGCGGGCGCGCAGCCTGCACCTTCATGAACATCCGCCACTTGGTAACTTCCGGCAACAGCGCGGCGATGCGCTGCTTCGCGGGGGACGGAACGCTCAGCGCGCAGCCGGCGGGTGTGCCCGTGGCGATCAGGTCGCCGGTGTGCAGATCATGAACGCCCGACAACTCGGTCAAGGTCTCTGCGGGGCCGTGAACCAGGTTGGCGGTGCAGTCGCTCTGCCGCGTCACGCCGTTGACGGTCAGCCTGAGTTGCAGGTCGCGCAGCCGGCCAAAGTCGCGCGGCTGCAGCAGACACAGATACGGGCCTACCGGGCCGAACGTGCGATAGCTCTTCCCCTTGTAGAACTGCATCTGCGGAATCTGGATGTCGCGCGCCGAGTAGTCGTTCACGATGACGATGCCGGCTACGTACTCGTGCAGGTTGGCGTCGGTTACCGGCTGGCGCGTTGTTACCTCGCGTTTCATGACGAGGCCGAGTTCGATCTCATAGTCGAGAAACTGCACGTGTCGTGGCCGCACAAGATCCGAAGTGGCCGAAACAATGCAGCCCGGTGCCTTGGTGAACACCATGTTGAAGTGCTTGGCGTCCGGATTCATGCCCGACTCGATCATGTGCTGCCGATAGTTCGCACCCAGACAGATGAACTGCTGGTTGCGCGTGACCGGCGAGAGGATCTCAACCTCCGACACCTTGATGGCGTGGCCGGCCAATCCGGACAGCGCCTCGACCGTGTTGGACTGGAGAAAGGCGGAGGTGGTCGGATACTCCCCCGGGACGGGCGTGATCATGCCGGCGCGGATCACTCCCCACTGGGCGCGACCCTGGTATCGGTAATGCAGAACATTCAATGTCATGGCGTATCGGGGCTGTCGGTAAATGAAGCGGGGTTACGCGAAGAGCTTGGCCAGCGTGCGCAGCTTGCCGACTGTCAGGTCGGGGCTGTTCCGCAGGTTCTTCAGCAGGGCGACAAGCTTGGAGAGGGAGAGCTTGGGTTTCGTAAAGCTGCGCGGCATGACCGGACCCCATTGCGACATCGCTTCGCGGCTCACGGCGTGGATGCCGGTCGGCTGGTCGGCGGTGAACATATCGCCGTCGCAGTAGTGTTCGTGCTTGTCGCCCCAGGGGTCTTGCCAGTAGTCGAAGATCTGGCTGCCCAGGATGTGCCGGCCGATGCCCCACGCATGCTTCCAGCCGCGTTCGCGCAGGATGCGCTGCCCCATGCCGATGGCATCGGCGTCGATCACTTCAAATGCGCTGTGGCTGTAGATGGGCGCGAAGCCCTGGGCGAGCGCGAGCGTGTGGTGATCGGCAGGCGTTGCGCCCAGGTCGAGCCGCATGAACGCCACCGCCGGTGAGCCATCGGGCAGCACCTGCACATCGCTGGGAATGAAGCCAAAGTGCTGTGTGTACCAAGCGCTCGTGGCCTGGTAGTCGGCCACTTCCAGCACGACGTGGCCCAGGCGGATGACCTCCTGCGGCTTCGCCTGAACGCGCTGCGTGTCATTCACCCGAACAATGCTGTCAGCCGTGTTGAGCGCCATGGCCGAACGGTGCGGCAGCGTGCCGCTGGGCGCCTGGCCCCAGACGGCGTCGACGCGAAAGCCAGACGGATCACGCAGGCGTACGCTCAGTCCGCCGCCCGGTGCGGTGATGGGCTCCACGGCTGACGCACCCGGCACGCGGGCCAGCGATTCCAGGTCTTTGCTGTCGGCAACACGCAAGCCGAATCCGACAAAGCGGTCTGTATCTGCCTTGTGGACGACGTAGCAGAACGGGGCGGCACTGGTGCCTCGCATGAACAGCCGTTCGTCATCGCGCGCCACGGTGTGCAGACCGAAGTCGGTCAGGAACTGCTCTGCCTTGGTCAGGTCTGGCCGCTCGAAAATCAGGTAAGCGAGTTCGATCGCCTTGGTGGTCGGGTTCGGGTGGCGGGCAGGTTGGGCAGTCGTGAGTTTCATGGTGAGACCTCAAGCGGCGCGTGCGGCGGGTGCCAGGGAAGACGCCTGCCCGGCCGATGCGCCGAGCAATGCGAGGCTTTCTCGTACAAGGCGCGCGGCGTCCTGTGCCGGGCCGTCATGGACGATGGTGCGATCGGGGCGGACGACAGCGGCCCAGCCAAAGGGCACCGAACGCGGCAGGAAAACCCCTTCCAGGTCTTCCCACGACTCGCCTTGCGCCACGTGCAGGCGCTGGCCGCGATGCGTGATGCGGAACACCTTGCCGCCGGCGGCGGCAAACGTGTTGGCCGTGTCGGCATCCAGTTGTGTGCTGACGTCTTGGCCAAAGCCGATCAACGCGAGCGCGCCGCCGAATACGTCATCGCTCAGTTGAGCCGTGCCATCGCTGCCGCGGACCCAGCCTTGGGCAAGCACGGCGCCACGGCGCAACCGGGAACCACCTTTTCCATTGACGAACAGGCCCCGTGCGAACGCGTTCTTCGGCTTGATGCCGAGTTCTTCGAGCTGGGTACGCAACGGGGGAACCATGCGCACAAAGCGCATGAGCCCGTGCGTGAGCAACGCAACGCCGGCGTTGCGCGGCATCACGAGCTTGCCCATGAACTTCGCGAGATTGATCATCGCCTTCGCATGCGGGCGGCGTTCGCGATCGTACGAATCAAGAATGCCCGGCGCCGCGCGGCCCTGGACGACCCATGCCAGCTTCCAGCAGAGATTGGCCACATCCCGCAGACCAGCAACAAGCCCCTGTCCAACGAAGGGCGGCGTAATGTGCGCTGCGTCTCCGGCAAGAAAGACACGCCCCCTGCTGAACGTATCGACCACGCGCGCGTGGAAGCGATAGACGGCCTTGCGCTCGATGACGATGTCGTCGACGTTGCACCAAGGCTTGAGCAAGGTGCGGATGCGTTCGTCCGATTCCATTTCGGCGCGCGTCTCACCGGGACTGAGCATGAACTCCCAGCGTTCGCGGCCGCCCGGGGCTGTCATGTGAGGCGTCGGGCGGCGATGGTTGCAGAGGAACTCAACGTGGTCGATCGGGCTCGGCACGTTGCGCGCATCGACGATGAGCCAGTCTTCGGCAAACGTCTTGCCCTTGAAGGCCTGGCCGATCAACCCGCGAACGACGGAGCTGGCGCCGTCTGCGCCGATGACGTAGCGCGCACGCACGCGATGCGTCTGTCCGCAAGCCAACGCGACTGAGGCGACGACGTGGTCGTCGGCGGCCTCAAGCCCGTTGCACTCGGCGCCCAGCGCGGTGTGCACGCCGTCGTACTGCTGGAGCTGGCGCCGCAGGCTGCGCTCGAGATCGGGTTGGTAGAACGTGACGAGCTTTGGATGGCCATCGGCGCCGCCGAGCGTATTGACGCGTGCGAATTCGCCAAACACCGGCGAGCGCATACGCACAAACGGGATCGCGATGGTGTCGAGTTCGCGCTCGCCGATAGCCGCCATCTGCAGGATGCGCAGCGCTTCGTTGTCGAGTGCGATGGCGCGGGGCGCCATGAAGATCTCGGTGGATTTTTCCACGACCAGTACCCGTACGCCGTATCTGGCCAGCAGATTTGCCGCCATGGCGCCTACTGGGCCGAAACCCACGATCAGCACGTCGACTGCGGAAGGCAAATCGACCGCCTGAGTTGATCGAGGCGCGAACGGAAGCGCTTCCTGCGCCTCGTGTGCAGCTGTCTCCACGCGAACTCCTGTTCTTGTATCGCCCATGGGCTGGGCGTTTTCGATATTCAAATCATAACTGATAACTTTGTCAACTTTGATCAGGTTAAACTCTAACCCCCGCTTCATCGACTCGACTCCATGCCCCGGACTTCCCCGCCCCGCCCCGCCAAGGCCTCCAAATCCGCCACAGCGGCTACCGCGGCCGCACGAGCCGCCACCGTCGTTGAAGAAAAGGAGCCACGTGGAGCGCGTCGCAAACGCGAGACACGGTCGCGCCTGTTAGAGGCAGCGCTCAAGTTGATGGCCGAGAAGGGAATGGAGGGCGTTGCGATCAACGAGATCACCGAGGCCGCGGATGTCGGCTTTGGCTCGTTCTACAACCACTTCGAATCGAAAGAGGCGATCTACCTGGCGCTGACGGACTGGGTGTTCGAGGAGTTCGCAGACACGCTGGACCGGATTGCCGGCGGCCTTGCCGACCCTGCCGAAGTGATTGCCGTATCCGTGCGGCACACGCTGCTACGCGCGCGACGTGAGCCGGTGTGGGGGCAATTCCTGATTCGCGAAGGATTCTCGCCGCGCATCCTCAGCCGTGGGCTTGGCCAGCGGCTGCTTCGCGACATCGGGCGGGGCGTGGCGGCACGTCGGTTTGACGCACCCGATCCATTGATGAGCCTGATTTCCGTTGGCGGCACCGTCCTCGCCGCCGTGGCTGTAGGCGTGCAGATCGATGCGCAATCGGAGCCGGCAGCCACGCTGCTGAAAGACCTAGCCCCCAATGAAAGCGATCTTCCGGAACGGGCGGCATCCGCGCTGCTGCGCATGCTCGGATTGAGCCACACAGAAGCCGAAGAGATTGCGCATCGCCCATTGCCAAAGATGGGCGCAAACGCCGAGGTTTTACAAGCGCAACCGTAGAAGACCCTGCGAACTTATACGGCAGAACGGTCCCGCTTACGACCGGTGCCGGGACGATGGTGGCGCGCAACCTTACTAGGTTGCCGGAGGAGCCTTTAGCTCAGTCGCGATCTGCTCGAACAGCTTCGATGTCCAGTCCGGCGGAAAGTTGAGCGGCGCGAGGATCGGCTTGCTCACGATCGCCACGTCCGTGTTCGACTCGTTCAGCCGATGCAGCCATATCGCAATGCGTTCGCCCCAGCTCCACAAGGAGATGCCGTGGGAGACAACAATGCGCCCTGCCGCCGGGTCACTTTCCACGAGTTCGAGTTTCTGCGCTTTCGCCGCAGCAAGTGTGGCAGCGTAGACCGAGTTGTAGGGTGCCGCGTAGACCCGATGCACACTTTCTTGCTGCGACGCCTTGACGGACTCGGTCGACGCGCAGCCGCTCAGCGTCGCCGCAAGCATGATGGGGATAAGCCAGCCTCGCATGACAATCTCCGTGAACAACCCGCTTGCATCTTGCTTCCCAGCGCGACGCAAGCAGTGGATGAGCGCCATGCGTTTGTCACGCACGCCGTCCCTTTCATGCTAGGCGGCTGTTCTGCTCATCCGTTGAGATAGCTCAAGATTCGCGCGCCATTCGATTTGTCATTGGGGGCGACAGCACAACCGACACCTGGATCGCCAATACGGGCGTGGACGACAGCGCTACTTCACCGGTGTCAGGATCGGCGCGCCTTTCTTCTTGATCAGGAACACCACAAACTTGGCTGGCTGCGTGGCGCTGGCGTTGCGCCCGACGGTGTGGACATCGTTGGGACCTTCGTGGAACGTATCGCCGGCCTTGAGCGTGACCTCCTTGCCGCCGTTCAAACTCATGACGATGCTGCCTTCGAGCACATAGACAAAGGCGTGCGCGTCATGACGATGCACGGGGTCGACCGCGCCCGGCGGATAGTCCACCACGATCATCTCGGCCTCCTTGCCCGGGAACTCGGGCAACGCTTCCGAGCGCAACGGCGTCACGCTTGCTTCTGGCGCCGCCTTGACCAACTGCGCCATCAGCAGGCACGAACACACCACGGCTGCAGCGAAGCACACTGGATTTTTCATGGCATTACTCCAGGTGGGCCTTGTCCAGGCCGAATGCCTTGTCCGACGAACCGGGCACCATGCGGAACGCCACGTTCAGCCGGTTCCAGCTGTTGATCGCGCCCACCAAGAAGGTCAGATCGGCCAGCTCCTTTTCGGAGTACTGGGCGCGCACGCTGTCGTAAATGTCGTCCGACACGCCCAAGGCGGGAATCTGGGTCAGCACTTCAGCCCACGCCAGCGCAGCACGCTCGCGCGGCGAGAACAGCGTCGACTCCCGCCAGATCGCCACGTGGTACAGGCGCAGTTCACGCTCGCCGTGGATCTTCGCCATCTTGACGTGCATGTCGACGCAGAATGCGCAGCCGTTGATTTGCGACACGCGCAGTTCGACAAGCTCACGGATGTACGTCTCGATTGTGGTTTTCTGAAGCAGCGTGTTGAGTTCCACGAGCTTCTTGCTCAGTTCCGGGGATTGCTGAAAGTAGTTGAGGCGTTGCGTCATGAAGCGCTCCAGTGGAGAAGACCGAGTGGTCGTGCCCGGCAACGGCGAGATGCGCCGCCCTGGGCTTGTTGTTTGGGATATGTCAGCCGCTGATCAACGGTCTTTTGCCTGCGTGCCAAGCCATTGATCGAGACCGATGCGACCGATTCGAGCCTCGCCGAGCGGCACGAGCGACAGTTCCTCGACCAGGCCGCCGTAGTACCGCGCGTCGGGATCGGTCACCACTTGGCGTGCGTCGCCGATGGATTCCAGATAGCGCGCGATGATCTGGGCGAAGGGCGCGCGGTCCGGTCCGGCAATGTCGACCGTGCCGTTCAGCGGTGCCGCGAGTGCCACCTGAGCGAGGATTGCCGCAATATCGTCCGCCGCGATCGGCTGGAACAGGCCGTCGCCCACGCGTACCGTGCCTGCGACCGTGCTGAAGTCGGCAATGCCGCCGATGAACTCCATGAACTGCGTTGCACGCACGATCGTGTACGGCACGCCGGCCGCTTCGATGGCTTCTTCCTGCGCCACTTTGGCAGTGAAATAGGCGTTGTCCGCCATCCGATCCGTGCCGACGATGGACAGCGCAACGTGATGGCGCACACCCGCGGCAACTTCTGCCTTGCCAAGATTGCGCGCCGAGCTGCGGAAGAAGTCGAGCACCGCTTGCGGCTCCCACGACGGTGCATTCGTCACATCAACAACGACATCCGCGTCGGTGAGTGCGTCGCTCAGGCCCTCGCCCGTTACGGAGTTGACGCCGTTGCGCGGCGAGGCGGCAAGCACCGCATGTCCTGCTTCGCTGAGCAGCGTGACAACACGTGAGCCGATCAGGCCCGAACCACCGATGACGACAATCTTCATGGCAACTTCTCCGGATGAGAGTCAGTGAACGCACAAGGTGCTGGAGGGGCGCGGCGCCGTCCGAACATGTCGCTGTCGTCGCATCGCTTGAGGCCAGTGTGGAACAATCACGCCCTATAAATAAGGGCCAAGAATTGTCGAAATGACTAGTCCAAGTCGTTTCCACCTCTCTTGCAGACGAGGCCGCCATGACCGCTCCCACACCCGCGCTGACCATCGAAATCGATCGGCAAGAGGCATTGCCCGTCTATCAGCAGATTTGCGAGCGCTTCAGGACGGCGATCGCGGCTGGGCATCTGCGCCCCGGCGATCGCGTGCCCGCATTGCGGGGCCTGGCGGCACAACTGAACACGGCGCGCGGCACCGTCGAGTTGGCCTATACGATCCTTGTTGATGAGGGCTACCTGCAGATGCGCGGGGCGGCCGGCACGTTTGTGTCGCCGTCGCTGCCGGCCGCGGTGGTGCGCTCATCACGTCGGGCCGCGGCGGAAGATGCAAGCGGCAAGCGGGACGTGGGAAAAAAGCGCGCACAAAAGATGTCCGACGCGTCAGATCGGATGCCGCAAACCCCCGCGCGCCCATTGACAATCGCCGTCGCAATGAGCGGCGAGCCGCGCCCGTTGCAACCCGGCCTGCCCGCGCTGGACGCCTTTCCGCGCAAGGTATGGAATCGGCTCGTATCGCGCCGCGCGCGCAGCGGCGAACGTGCCGTGCTTGCGTACCCCGATCCGGCTGGCTACCGGCCGCTGCGCGAACACATCGCCACCTATCTCGGGCTGGCACGCGGCGTCACCTGCTTGCCCGAGCAGGTGTTCGTCACCGGCGGCTATCGCGCAACGCTGGAACTCGTGCTGCGCAGTCTCGCGCAACCGAACGATCGCGTATGGTTTGAAGACCCTGGCTACCTGCTGGCGCGCAGCTTTCTTGCCGAAACGGGCATCCAACTTGTGCCGGTGCCGGTGGATGAAGAAGGCCTCAACGTCGAACGCGGTATCGCACTGGACGCGCAAGCGCGCTTTGCGTTGGTGACGCCGTCTCATCAGAGCCCGCTGGGGCACACGCTTTCGCTCGCCAGACGCATGGCGCTGCTGGATTGGGCCGAGAAAGGGTCTCGCTGGATTGTTGAAGACGACTACGACAGCGAGTTCCGTTATCAAGGCCGGCCATTGCCGGCATTGAAGAGCCTTGACCGCCATGATCACGTTATCTATTGCGGCACGTTCAGCAAGATGATGTTTCCCGGTTTGCGGCTCGCGTATGCGGTCGTGCCGGAGCGCGCCATCGAGCGCGTCGGGCGGGTGGCGTGCAGCATGAACGCCGGCTCGCCAACCCTGTTGCAGGCGGCCGTTGCAGATTTCATGGACGAAGGACATTTCGCGCGCCATGTAAAGCGCATGCGTGCGTTGTACGCGCAGCGCCGCATGCTGATCGCGCACGCGCTGGAGCATGCGTTCGGCCCGCGATTGCGCGTCGAATTGCCGCCCGGCGGCGTCCAGTTCGCGGTGCACCTCACCGACGGGACAGCCGGGCCGGTCGACGATGTGTCCGTTGCCGCGCGTGCGCGTGAGGCCGGGCTCGCCGTGCTGCCACTTTCAATTTGGTACGCGAATGGTCGGACACCCCATGTGCCGCGCGGTCTTGTGATCGGCTTCGCCAACATTGCCGATGCAGGTGAAGCGGCCCGACTCGCTCAAACGTTGCGTACGTGCTTGCCTGACTGACACGATGGTTCCGCCCGGCTGGCCTGGGCATTCCCGCCCGTCCCGGGAATGCGTCAATCTGTTGTTATTGGCTGTAGCCACGCCGCTCTATGGCGGCTAGCACGTCCCACGTCTGCGGATCGACATCGCGGCCCCAGAGCGACATTGATACGTACGCATCAATCGCATCCATAAAGCCTTTGATAAAAGCCGGTGGGAACGCGTGTGTGGAGAGGTGCTGAAGCTGCTCACGCAGCATGCCCGGCCGGCATTGGCCGTGTGTGCACATGGCGGTGCGCGTGCGCTTGAGATACGCCTGCGCTGCGATGGCGCCGTTCAGGTAGGTGCGGTTTTTGGTGAGCCTGCCTGTGTCGGATGACGTGGGCGTGGGTGGTGCGGGTGGAGATGGGTAAGACGCGGGGCGGTGCCCGCTTTCGACAGGTGGCATGTCGGCCTCTCTAAGTTGCAGTGGAGGCACGCCATTCGTCGCCAGACGAGGGGTGGCGGGCCTGACGGCGGGGCTGGCGAACCGGCCCTTAGAGAACGACCGGCAGACCCGAAGGTCTCCCCGCCCGGCCCGCCATAAAAAACGCATGCGAGCAGGAGCGGACCATCGCTTGCGCGATAGCCTCTCTAAGAACTGCTATGCAGGTCGCCAAACCCGGCTGCCGTTGGTGCGGCAGCGGGATGGATTATAGCGATGGGAGCAGCGGCGAAAGTTGGATTATTGATTCACGCGCAGCGACAGTCGGAAGGTCACGCTCCACTCTCAGACAGTGGAGTGTCACCCTCAAACAGTCGAACTTCAGGGTCAAACACTGGCGTTCCACCGTTCGAGGGTCGGGCGTCAGTGTCAAAGCGTGGCCCTCCGACGGTTTGAGACTGGCGCCTGAAGCTCACACAGTGGAGCGTCACTGTCTGAAGATCGCCCTCCACGGTTCCAGAGTCGAGCTTCACTCTCCAACACTCGAACTCCACGGTCTGGGCCTCGTGCTCCGCGCTTGGATGCTGAGAGCGACGTAAGCGGTGGCATGGTCCCGCAGGCCGGCGATGTCGAGCTCGTATCGTGACTTCGCCGCCGCGATCGCCGGCTGAGCCGCATACAGGCGTGGCGGCATCTCGGCCGAATGGGAAAGGCCCGCAATAAAAGCGGCTCGCCGGACTGCAGTTCTTCTGTCTTGTGCCGATTACCAGCGGTGACGGCGTGCCGCGCGCGCGCCCCAGACCGACCGCGGTCTGCCCCGTCGAAAAGGCAGACATGCGGCCGGTCGTTGCGCCCAAGACCACGACATGCCCCTTCGCCCCCTTGCCCGACGGCTGGCCACATCGGCAGGCCACCATCCCTTTATCGTTGGTGCGCTGGGAACGCTGCTGACGTTGATTGTCCTGGCAATCAGTGCGCTGACACTGTGGGCCAACCGCGAAACGGCCATCGAGCACGCTAACGAAACCTCGCGGAATGTCGCCGCCGTTCTGGCAAGCCACATCTCGCGCACCGTTGAATCGGCGGATCAGTCTCTGCTGATGCTGATTGCCGCGCTCGACAAGCCCGGCATCCGGCAACTCGATCCAGAGGTACAGCACGACCTGCTTTTCAGCCAGACGGCCTCCGCCCGATATGTCACCGGCATGGGCGTGACCGACGACAAGGGCCGGCTCGTTGACGGTTGCTGCTCCTCGACGCACCACTGGGATTTCAGCGATCGGGATTACTTCATCGTCCAGCGCGACCACGCAAACGTTGGCCTTTATATCTCCGCCGTCTATAAGGCGCGCTCACGCGCAGGCGTGGAGGCCATTGCACTGAGCCGAAGGATGAACCGAGCCGACGGGACGTTCGCGGGCACCGCGCTGGTGGCAATCGACCTCGATTACTTCAAGCAGCTTCTTGGGAAGCTCGATGTCGGGCCGCGTGGCATCACGGCCATTGTCCGCACCGACGGAACGCTGGTGGCGAGAAATCCGCCTCCCGGCGCAGCCCGCACGCTCAATTTCAGCAAATCGTTGACGTTCCCGCGCATGGTGAATCAGGAATCCGGCTTCTACGTAGCACGGTCGGCCAGCGACGGCGTGCTGCGCCTCTATACATTCCAACGTGTGCCGGGCACACCCTTCATCGCCGTGGTGGCCCCGGCAATGAGCGATGCACTTGCACCCTGGCACCGGCTGTCGTGGATCGTCGGGTTGTCGTCGCTGTCGGTCAGCCTCGCCTTCTGCGCGGGCGTATGGCTGCTGGCTTTTGCACTGCGTGGGCGCGTGATGGCCGAAAGCCATCTGCGCGAGCTTACGCAAACCGACCCGCTGACCGGACTGAAGAACAGGCGCGCACTGGATGTCGCACTGGAAAACGAGTGGGACCGCCTGCAGCGCAATGACAGTCGACTATCTGTGCTGTTTGTCGATGCCGATCACTTCAAACGCTACAACGACGAGCACGGGCATGCCCAGGGCGACTCCGCGCTCCAGGTCCTCGCCAACTGCATTTCCAAGCATGCGCGACGGCGCGGCGACCTCGCAGCCCGATACGGCGGTGAAGAGTTCGTGGTGTTGTTGCCCGATACGGACGAAGCCGGCGCCACGCGGATCGCCGAAGCGATCCGCGCCGAAGTGGAAGGAACCCGCGCCGGCACCGGCAACACAGGCTTGGCCCCCTTCACGGTGAGCATCGGTTGCGCTACGGCGCGGCGCGCGAGCTTCGCGTCGCTGGACGCATTGACCAAGGCTGCGGACGATGCGCTCTACGAGGCCAAGCGCAAAGGCCGCAACCGCGTTGACTGTGCGACGGCTGCCTAGCCCGGTTATTGCAGCGTGGCCCCGCCCCCGCCCAGATACAGACCGAGCAGGCGCGCGAACTGGCCACCGTCGGTGTTGATCGTCGTCTGGTACGTACCGCCCGAGCCGAAGACGATGGCGAAGGTATGGCCGTCGCCGTATTCCTGCGTGTTGCGCAGCATGTAATCGACGCGGTTATCGCGATAGTGCTGGTTGGTGCCACCCGGCGTGCTGGACGCCACACCCAGCGGCGTCTGCCACCAGAGAATCGGCAGCCCATTGCCCAATGCGGTCCGATAGTCCAGGTAGCTGCTTTGCGACTGGTGGAAATTCGGCGTGTTGATGTTGGCCTCGTCCCAGTAGAACGTGCCGCTGCGGCCCGTGCACTCCGACACGGCGGCAACTTCCAGGCATCCGGCGTCACGGTCGCTGGTCTGCGCAACGATGAAGTCGGCTTGGTGCGCGGCCGCAGCACGCATTTCCCCCGCCACCGCAGTCGGCGATCCTGACCAGAACGCGGGCGGGAAGCCGATCAGCGCCTTGGGTGCGATCTGGCGCGCCATCTGCACCAGGCACTGCCCGATGCCGGCGGCTGTGTTGGGCAGGCTGCTGCATTCTGGCTGGCTGTTCACCACCGCGGCCATCTGCGTGGGGTCATGGCTCGGGGCTTGCGCCCACACGTAGCCCCAGAAATCGGGCTCCAGGTTGACCAGCACGGGCGCGTTCAGGGCGGCAATGCGTTGATACATCAATCGCGCCTGGCTCCAGTACGTGTTCATGAACGTCGCATCGGTGATGCCGCTGAGGTTGCCGTCACCGTTCTGCGCCATCTGATAGAAGGTGAACATCGGCGTTGCGCCATAGGCCTGCGCGGCCTGCGCGCTGTACGTGATGTAGGCGCCGTCGGGGCTGTTCCAGTAGGGCCACGAGCCAGGCCCCGCACCCACGAGGTAGACATCGATGATGTCCGGTCGAATGCCCTGGCTTTGCATATCCGAAATCGACTGGCCCGAACCGAGGCCCACGAGCACGCGCGAAGGCTTGCCCAATTTCTGGACGAGGGCGGCGCTGGCCGACTGGGTCGATGTACTGCCGCCGGTGGTTCCACCGCCATTTCCGCCGGTCTGGCCGCCGGTGCTCCCTCCACTGGTGCCACCGCTGGTACCGCCTTGCGCCCCTGTGCCACTGCCCGTGCCGGTCGTGCTGCTGGGCTGTGTGCTATCGGATCCGCCACCACAGCCCGCTAGCGCAAACGCAATCGCTGCGACGGCAATCCATCGTTGAGAAAACACGGTCATCAAAAAATCCTTGAAAGAAAAGGTGCATCTGATTGCTGGGCCCCATCGGGCCCGTGGCAATCAACTCGCCATGAGTGACGCAATCTGGGCAGCGCTGAGCGCGTCGTGATAGATGCGGAGATCATCGACAAGGCCGTCGAACGTCGAAGTGTCGGCGCGAAATTTTCACCATGCTGCCCGTGGGGCAAGCCTCTTCCAACAGCGGTACCCCGGGGTACCTGCTTGTTGCTCACACACCTCCCGACTTTCTTGTTGTCGTCAAACCGCGCGCAAGATTGCACGAACCGTGCCACACCCCCTACGAAAGAGGGGTGATGCGGTTTGGTGCGACATGTGACACGAAGCGTCAGCACATTTCAATGCATTGGCAGATTTGATGAGCTTTTTTGATAAAGCGCCGGGTCGCATGCCGGCCAACATTCGGGCACGGTCTCTTGCGCAAATGGGCGCATCACCGTGACCGCCGCATCGCTTCCGTCCTTGTCCGCCCCGTGTCACCCGGTGATAAATCGCGCAAAATGCTGCGCATCTGCGATGTGGAGGCAAGCCGGTGGGCATCAATTTCGATTTGACGGACTTGCAGGCCTTTCGGGCGGTGGTGGAGTTGGGCAACTTCCGAAAGGCCGCCGAGGCGATCAGCATTTCCCAGCCCGCGTTGAGCCGTCGGATCGACAAGCTCGAGAGCGCGCTGGGTGTGCCCTTGTTCGAACGCACCACGCGCAGCGTCACGCTCACCACCGTCGGGCGCGTGTTTGCCCGCAGTGCTGAACAATTGCTCGACGATCTGGACGTCGCCCTGCTCGGCATCCGCGACGTTTCATCGAGCCGCCTCGGGCACGTGACCATCGCATGCGTGCCGTCGGTGGCCTACTACTTTCTGCCGAACTTGATTGCGACCTACCACCGCCGCTTTCCGCGCATCAGGGTCAAGCTGCTGGATGCAAGCGCGAACGAAGTGCTCGGCGCCGTCATCAGCGGCGAGGCAGATTTTGGCGTGAGCTTCATGGGCAGCCAGGAGCCCGAGATCGAATTCAAGATGCTGCTGCAGGAGCGGTTTGTTGCAGCGTGCCGACGCGATCATCCGCTCGCCCGAAAGAAGCGCGTGACGTGGAACGAGCTTTACACGCACGAATACGTCTCGGTGGACAAGACGTCAGGCAACCGCCTGTTGCTGGACCAGGCGCTGTCAGCGGTGGCGCCGCGAGCGCCCAGCGTGTGCGAGACGCGGCACGTCACCACCATGCTGGGGTTGGTTGAAGCGGGGCTTGGCGTTGCCGCGGTGCCATCGATGGCCATGCCGGGGCGCGACCACCCGATTCTCACGAGCGTGCCGCTGGTGGAGCCGGTGGTGAACCGGCGCGTGGGGATCGTGAAGCGGCGCGGCCGGGCGCTCACACCGGCCGCCGAGGCTTTTCACCGGATGATCATTGAAGCGAAGCGTGGCGGCGTGACAGCAAGCAATGCATAGCCAGCGCCGCTTGACGTGCCACGCGGGCGCGGTGCCTCAATGGGCAAGTACCGAATCGAGACCAGTCGATTTCACATCTGCCTGCACACCGGGCGAAGCAAGATAGTCGAGAAGCGCCTTGGCTTCCTTCGGATGCTGCGCACCAACGGGGATGCCCGCGGCAAAGCGCGTGACCGATTGCAGCGACTCCGGAATCTTGCCGACAAAGGTTGCGCCCTGCACCGGCAGCAACTCGCTCACTTGCTGAAAGCCGATTTCGTAGTCGCCGGTGGCCACCACTGACGCCACCGGAATGCGCGGGATCATCTTCGCCTTCGCCTTGACCTGATCTTCAATGCCGAGCTTCTTGAACAGCTCGCGCTCGATATAGACGCCGCTTGCGCTGTCCGAGTAGGCAATCGACTTGGCATGCAGCAGCACTTGCTTGAGCCCCTCCGGGGAGCTGATGTCGGGCTTGGCCGCGCCTTCGCGCACGACCATGCCGATGCGCGAGTCGGCCAGTTCCACGCGTGAGTCCGGGATGACCTTGCCCTGCTTGATCAGATCGTCGAGCGCGTAGCCGACCATGATGACGGCGTCGGCAGGCTCACCGCGCGCAAGCCGGTTCGGAATGGCTTCGGGCGACTTGCCCATCGAGGGCCCAAGCGCGGTGTTGAGCGTGTTGCCCGTCTGCGATGCAAATTTCGGCCCGAGCACCTTGTAGGCGGCGGTAAAGCCACCGGAGCTCATGACGTGCAGCTCGGCCGCCTGCACGTGGGCCGCAACTGCGGAGGTTGCGACGAGCGCGGCTGCGCACAGTTTCAGAAACAGAGTCTTCATGGTGATGGTCATGCCAGGTCGTACGTGTTTGTGAATATGCGGAACGCGCTCTGCGTCAGTGGGCCGGAGCCAGCGCTACCGCGCGACGGCGATACAGCGTCAACGTCGCCAGGAGCGCGCACACGGCGGCAAAACTCATCCAGTAGCCGGGGGCGGCCTTGTCGCCCGTCATGTGGATGATGGCTGTCGAGATGGCGGGGGTAAAACCGCCAAACACTGCTGTTGCGAGGCTATAGGCCAGGGAGAAACCCGCAACGCGCACCTCCACGGGCATCACTTCCGTGAGCGCAACGACCATCGCGCCGTTGTAGATGCCGTACATGAACGACAGCCACAGCAGCACGAGCAGCATGTTCATGAAGCTCGGCGCGTGCGCGAGGAACGAAAGCGCCGGATAGGCGGTGGCGATGGTCAGCACCGTCATGCTGATGAGCAGCGGGCGGCGGCCGACCCTGTCAGAGAGCACACCCCCAATCGGCAGCCACACGAAATTCGACACCCCCACACACAGCGTGACGAGCAGGCTGTCGGCCGTGCTCAGGTGCAAGACCGTTTTGCCGAACGTGGGCGCATACACGGTAATGAGGTAGAAGCTCGTGGTGGTCATGGCAACCAGCATCATGCCGGCGATGACGACACCCCAGTTTTGCGCCAGCGTGCTGAATACGTCTTTCATGCTCGGGCGATGCTTGCGTGCCTTGAACTCCTGCGTTTCTTCAAGATTACGGCGCAGCACAAAGATGAACGGCACGATCATGCAACCGACGAAGAACGGCACGCGCCATCCCCATGCGGCGATGGCCGGTGCGCTCAGCCATTGGTTGAGCACAAACCCCAGGCCCGCCGCCACGACGATTGCGACCTGCTGGCTGGCCGACTGCCAGCTCGTGAAGAAACCCTTGCGGCCCGGCGTGGCCATCTCGGCCAGATACACCGATACGCCGCCCAACTCGGCACCCGCCGAGAAGCCCTGCAGGAGGCGCCCGAGCAACACGAGCGCAGGCGCCAGGAGGCCGATCGTGGCGTAGCCGGGAACGAACGCGATCAGCACGGTCCCGCTTGCCATGATGGACAGTGTGACGATCAAGCCCTTTCGGCGACCGACATCGTCAATGTACGCACCGAGCACGACGGCGCCCAGCGGCCGCATGAGGAAGCCGGCGCCAAAAACGGCGAAGGTCATCATCAGCGAGGCGAACTCACTCTGGGCTGGGAAGAAGACGTTGGCGATCTGCGTGGCGTAGAAGCCAAACAGGAAGAAGTCGAACTGCTCCAGGAAATTCCCGGCAGTGACGCGGAAGACCGCGGCGGCCTTTGATTGCCCGGTCGAAAGGCTGGACTGGGGGTGCATCGAGGTGTCTCCTGGAAGCCAAAAAAAGAATGCACCGTCGAACGGCGCTTTGTCGTTTTGGCAATATTCACCGGGAGACCGACAAACGAGAAGTGCAATTTTCGGAAGGATTGATGTGCTTTGGTTATCAATCGTTTCTGGCCTGCATCGCCACGTTTTCGCCGCGCAACTCGGGGGCCGCACTGCTGCAAGACGGGCTCAAGCAATTCACTGCGTCGGAACTGCAAAATAAAAAACGCCAACCCGGAATGGGTTGGCGTTTTGCTTGGGGTATGACCGGATCAGTCCATCAATGAATCAGTGGAACTGGTTCATCGTGTTGTCCTTACCCGCAGCCTTCAGCGCTGCTTCGCCGCTGAAGTATTCCTTGTGGTCGTCGCCGATGTCCGAGCCCGACATGTTCTGGTGCTTGACGCAGGCGATGCCTTGGCGGATTTCCTTGCGCTGCACGCCAGCCACGTAACCGAGCATGCCCTGGTCGCCGAAGTATTCCTTGGCCAGGTTGTCGGTCGACAGCGCGGCGGTGTGGTACGTCGGCAGCGTGATCAGGTGGTGGAAGATGCCGGCTTCGCGCGATGCATCAGCCTGGAACGTGCGGATCTTCTCGTCGGCGAGCTTCGCCAGTTCGCTGTCGTCGTACTCGGCGCTCATCAGCTGGCCGCGCTCGTAGGCCGAGACGTCCTTGCCCGCTTCCTTCATGGCGTCATACACCTGCTGACGGAAGTTCAGCGTCCAGTTGAACGACGGGCTGTTGTTGTACACCAGCTTGGCGTTCGGGATGACCTTGCGGATTTCCTTGACCATGCCGCCAATCTGGCCGATGTGCGGTTTTTCGGTTTCGATCCACAGCAGGTCTGCGCCGTTTTGCAGCGAGGTGATGCAATCCAGCACGCAACGTGCTTCGCCGGTGCCGGCACGGAACTGGAACAGGTTGCTCGGCAGGCGCTTCGGACGCAGCAGCTTACCGTCGCGCTTGATGACGACGTCACCGTTGCCCAGCTGGTCGGCCGACAGCTCTTCGCAGTCGAGGAACGCGTTGTATTGGTCGCCCAGGTCGCCCGGCGTGTTCGTCACGGCGATCTGCTTGGTCAGGCCTGCGCCCAGCGAATCGGTACGGGCGACGATGATGCCGTCGTCCACGCCCAGCTCCAGGAACGCGTAACGGATCGCGCGGATCTTGGCCAGGAAGTCTTCGTGCGGCACGGTGACCTTGCCATCCTGGTGGCCGCACTGCTTCTCATCCGACACCTGGTTTTCGATCTGGATGCAGCAGGCGCCCGCTTCGATGAACTGCTTGGCCAGCAGGTACGTGGCTTCTGCGTTGCCGAAGCCGGCGTCGATGTCGGCAATGATGGGCACCACGTGGGTGACGTGGTTGTCGATCTTTTCCTGGATGGCGGCCTTGGCGGCTGCGTCCTTGGCGGCGTCCAGTTCGCGGAACAGGCCACCCAGTTCACGGGCGTCGGCCTGGCGCAGGAACGTGTACAGCTCGCGGATCAGCGCGCTGACAGAAGTCTTCTCGTGCATCGATTGGTCCGGCAGCGGGCCGAACTCCGAGCGCAGTGCGGCGACCATCCAGCCCGACAGGTACAGGTAGCGGCGTTCGGTGCTCTTGAAGTGCTTCTTGATGGAAATCATCTTCTGCTGGCCGATGAAGCCATGCCAGCAACCGAGCGACTGCGTGTACTTGGCCGGATCGGCATCGTAGGCGGCCATGTCGGCGCGCATGATCTTGGCGGTGTACTTGGCGATGTCCAGACCCGTCTTGAACTTGTTCTGGGCACGCATGCGCGCAGCGTACTCGGGGTTGATCGCGTTCCATGCGCTGCCGTAGGTTTCTTTCACACCGGCAACTGCCTTGATGTCGTCTTGATACTGGGCCATGTCAATTTCCTGGAAATAAAGCGCGTTTGAGAAGAATCGGTTGCGTGTGCAGCTACGGAGTTCGAAGCGAGCAGCGTGGATTTATTGTAGGTCGGCTTTGACGCGTCGCAGCAAGGTCTTATATAAGACATAAGACTTAGTTTCTCTTTATTTTTCAAAGAGATAGCAAACAAATTTTGCGATGCGGAACGTGTTTTCAGCAAACGGGACGGCGGTAACGAAGAATTTCGGGGCAAATTCCGCAATATGAAACGGCCTTTCAGGTGCTGAAGTCCGGCAAATTCACCGGTGCAGCACCGAGCGACGCGCGTCAACCTGGAGCGGTGATACCCGCGCAGCCAGTTGCCGGGCGGGCTCGGCGCCCCCACTATGTGCTTGCCGCTCAACGATCGAAGTGGCGCAGGCCAGCGCCCTCATCCGCCCACAGCAAAAGGAAGACTCCATGCTCGCTCCGGACTACGACGTGGTCGTCTTTGGCGCCACCAGCTTTGTCGGCCAGATCCTGACCCGATATCTGGCTGAACATTTCTCGGGCGATGCGGAAACGCTGCGCTGGGCCATTGCCGGACGATCCGAAGCAAAGCTCCTGGAGGTCAAACGTTCACTGGGTGCAGCAGGAGAGTCGGTTCCGATCATCGTGGCGGATGCTGCCAACGAAGCCCAATTGCGCGTCCTATGCGCGCAAACGCGGGTAGTGGTGTCCACGGTGGGCCCTTACGCGCTATACGGCGAGCCGTTGATCAAGGTCTGCGCCGAAAGCGGGACAGACTACTGCGACCTCACCGGCGAGACCCAATGGATCAGGCGCATGATCGACAAATATGAAGCGACGGCGCAGCAATCGGGAGCACGCATCGTGCATTGCTGTGGCTTCGACTCGGTGCCATCGGACATGGGCGTCTACTTCCTGCAGCAACAAGCCATGCGGGAATGGGGTACGCCGGCCACGCAGGTGAAGTTGCGGGTCAAGACACTCAAGGGCGGCGCATCTGGCGGCACGGTGGCCAGCCTGATCAACGTCGTGCAAGAAGCCGCTGCCGACCCCGCTTTGCGCAGGGAACTGGCCGACCCTTACTCCCTATGCCCCAAGGGCCACGGCTTCACTGCACGCCAGCGCTCGGTCCGGGGCGCAGCATTCGATGCCGATTTCGATGTGTGGATTGCGCCCTTCGTCATGGCGGCCATTAACGAGCGCGTGGTGCACCGCTCCAACGCCCTGTCCGGCAACGCCTATGGCAACCCATTCATCTACGACGAAGCGGTGATGACGGGGTCCGGCCTGAGCGGCCGTTTGAGGGCCGTGGCGATGGTCGCCGGCCTGGGCGCATTCATGCTCGGCATTGTCGTCAAGCCCGCCCGCATCGTGATGGAGCGCTTTCTGTTGCCCAAACCCGGCGAAGGCCCCACGCTAGCGGCACAGCTGGCAGGCCGCTACGACCTGCGCCTCTTTGGCCGCACCGATCAAGGAAACACGTTGCGCGTGAAGGTGACCGGGGATCGCGACCCCGGCTATGGCTCGACCGGCAAGATGCTGGGTCAGGCGGCCGCCAGCCTCGCGCTGGACCACGTAAAAGACGGCACCAAGACCGGGCGCCCGGGCGGCTTCTGGACGCCGGCCACGATGTTTGATGAGCGTTTCATCGAGCGCCTGACCCGCCATGCCGGTCTGCGCTTCGAGCGGATATAAGCGCGATAAAACACCCGCTCGACCGAGGCATCAATCGTTCTGCCCGCGCGCAAAGATGTCCCAGCTGGCCATGAAGAGTGCGGCGACCAGCGGCCCGATCACGAAGCCGGTGATGCCGAACAGCTCCATTCCGCCCAGGGTGGAGATCAGCACGACCCAGTCGGGCATCTTGGTGTCCTTGCCGACCAGCAGCGGACGCAGCAAGTTGTCGACCAGGCCGATCACGCCGCCGCAGAACGCAACGAGGATCACGCATTTCCAGATCGCGCCCACCATCAGGAAGTAGACCGCGACCGGAATCCACACGAGGCTCGCGCCAATCGCGGGCAGCAGCGACAGGAATGCCATCAACGCGCCCCACAGCACCACGCCGTCAATGCCGAGGAACCAGAAGATGAGCCCGCCAAGTGCCCCCTGCACCAGCGCAACGGCAATGTTGCCCTTCACGGTGGCGCGCACGACAGTGGTGAACTTGCTCAGCAGCAGGCGCTTGTGCTCTTCATCCATCGGCAGCGCGCGGCGCACGCGGCGGCCGATATCGGCGCCATCGCGCAGCAGGAAGAACACCATGTACAGCATTACGCCAAAGCCGACCACGAACTGGAACGTGTTCTGCCCGATGCTCAGCGCCTGCGTGGCGGCAAACTGACTGATCTGCGCGGCGCCGTCGGCCAGCTTTTTCTGGATGCCTGGAATGTTGGTCAGGCCGGCTTTGGCAAGCAACTGCTGCACCCAGGTTGGCAGCGCATGCACCGCCTCCGAAAGGTACCGGGAATAATTCGGCTGCGCGCTCTGAATCTCCTGATAGGCAACACCGATTTCCTGCACGATGGTCGCCGTCACAAAGATGACGGGCAGGATCACGATCAGGATGATGAGGGCGAGCGTGGTGAGCGCAGCAAGATTGCGCCGCTTGCCCATCCGGGCGACCAGCGCGCGCTGCACGGGCTGGAACAGGATCGCGAGGATGACACCCCAGAACACCGCGCCAAAGAACGGCGAGAGGATCCAGCAGAGCCCGAGCGTGACGACGAACAGCAAGAGGTAGAAAAATTTCTGGTGGTCGTTTCCGCTATCCATGGGTTGCTTTCGCTTGAAGGTGACGTCTAAAAGGCCCGAGCAGGATCCAGGCCAGGCAATGAAATCCGAGTATGCCCGCGCAACCGCGGTTGTCATAGGGGCGGCCGGCGGGGCAGACAGGCTTACGAAGCCCGTCGAAGGCTGGCGCCCACGGTCGAACAACCCCGAAGCCGGCCGGGCTATGGCAACGGGCATTGCCAGCTATAGTCTCCTCACCCATCCAACCGAACGGAGCACAACGTGGTATTCGAAATGGCCCACATCGAGATCCTCGCCGGCAAGCAGCGCGAGTTTGAAGCCGCCGTCCAGCAAGCCCTGCCGCTGTTTGCCCGCGCCAAGGGCTGCCACGGCGCCGAGTTGCACCACATCGTCGAGCGCGACACCAGTTACGTGCTGCTCGTGCGCTGGAACACCGTGGAAGACCATATGGTCGATTTTCGCGAGTCCGACGACTTCCAGGAATGGCGCAAGCTGGTAGGGCCGTTCTTCGCCAAGGCGCCGGAAGTCGTGCACTCGGAGGTGGCAGTCAAGTAATCGGCCCGCCCGAATCCATCGATCCTCCCCCAAGGCACGAGATACGCGGCGTTCTCAGCTTGCACTCATCTCGTGCCTTGCCAGCGTTACGCGCCTGACCGTCCAGCTCCTTTTTCTGCGCTCTGGCCTGAACATCTCGTAAGAATCCTTTTGCATTTGTTTGCAGTCCGCTCCCGCGGCGCGGGTTGAATGGCAGCGTAAAGAAGCCCCCGATGCTGCCGTTAGCCAGAGATGTGCACTGCGTGCGGCAATGAGCGCGGGCACCTGTGCCACCCGTTCGCAACAGCCTCCCGGCTCTGCCCAACCGCCCGCCAAGACGCTCAACCACTCCGTTCATGTCTTCTGAAACGTCGATGGACAGGCGCTTTGGCGCCAGCGTCGCCATCGTCCTCGTTCCGGTGTTGTCGTTATCGTGCTGGCTGCTGGGCTACGCGTGGCTGGCGTACGGCCGCGCCGACAATGCAGCCCGCAGCGTCCAGGCGCTGCGCATGACACTGCTGGCCATGGAGAAGGTTTCAGCCGAACGCGGCCCGACCAACGGCGTGCTGGGCGAAGACTTGCCGGTACTGGCCGAGCGCATCGCGGCCCTGCAACACATGCGCGCCGCCAGCGACAAACACATCGCCGAGTTACTCGACGCGTTGGGTCCGGAACATTGCCCAGGCTGCGAAGCCGACATCAAGGCAGCAGGCCGCGCCCAAACGCACTTGGCCGCGGCCCGCGCCAACATCGACCGGCTGACCGCCCTGCCCTTGCGCTCGCGCAGCAGCAGCGACCTGGCCGACGGCGTGAACCGCATGATCGCGGTGATCCCGGAATTCCTGCCCATCGTCAACGCGCGCACGGCCAACATCACGCGCGGCGATCCTGACGTGCTCAATTGCCTGACGCTGGCGCGGCTGTCGGCCGATTTGCGTGAATACGCGGGCCAGCTCGGTTCGCGCTTTACCGGTGCGCTGGCCATGCACCGCATGCTCACATTTGAAGAGCAGCTTGCCATCGAACGCACACAAGGCCGCATTGACCAGCTGCGCAGCATGATCGAGACCCGCGTGGGCGCGCAGGCGGCATTGAACCAGCACGCCGTCACCACGCTCGGCGCGCAATACTTCGGCGACGGGCTGCGCTACGTGGCCACCGTGCGTGAGAAGGCCAGCCAGCCCGGCGGCGTCGATATCACCCCTGCCGCATTTGCCGAGCGCTACGTGCCCACCATGCGCGCCATCACGGATTTCCGCGACATCGTGCTGGGCCTGGCGGTTGACGACATCCGCGAACATCGGCGCGCGATGCTGCTGGTGCTTATCGGCTCGGCGGCCGCCGTGGTGTCGGTGCTGGGCGCCCTGGCATGGATGACGATCTCGTTCCGCCGCAATGTGGTGGGGCCGTTTGTCAATGCCACGCGGCTGATCGACGGGATTGCGCGCGGCAACTTGAGCGTGCACATCCCGACCGGTTTCGCGCGACGCGAGATCCGCGCGATGTTCGAGGCGATCCGCGTGCTGCGCATCAACAGCATCGAGCGCCGCCGGCTGGAACTGGAGCGCGCGCACCTGATGCGGGAACTTGCGCGCATGGCCGAGACCGACCCGCTCACGCATCTGCTCAACCGCCGCGCCTTTGAAGACCGCGCCAGCGCGATGTGCAAATCGCCGCAGCCGGAAGCGCGGCTCATTGCGCTCATCATGTTCGACATCGACCACTTCAAGCGCATCAACGATACGTACGGCCATGCCGTGGGCGACGAAGCGCTGCGCACGGTTGCAAGCCTGTGCCGCGCCGAGGGCCCGTCCGCCGACATGGTGGCGCGCATCGGCGGCGAAGAATTCGCGGTGATGGTGTGGGCAGATAACCTCGCGCAGGCGCGCGCGGTGGCCGATCACCTCCGCCATCGCATTGCCGAGGTGACGGTGCCCACCGGCACCGATCTGCCGTGCCGCATGACGGCCAGCTTTGGCGTGGCGGCGGCACCTGCGGCCGATGGCCCCGAACTGGAGCCACTGCTGCGGCGTGCAGACCGATTGCTGTATGCCGCCAAACTGGCGGGGCGCAACTGCGTCATGACGGACCGCCCGCCTGCGTCGCCAGACGTGGCGCTCGCGGCGGATTGATGCGCCGGGCGCGCTAGGCCTGATTGGCGCGCCGATACTCCGCGGGCGCCTTACCGACAAGGCGGCGGAAGTCACGCGTGAAGTGGGCCTGGTCAAAGTAACCGAGCCCGTGCGCAAGCTCAGCCAGATCCACGTCCGCGCCGTTGGCAAGCTGGTCAGTCGCTTCATGCAAGCGGTAACGGCGGATCACCCACTTGGGCGTCACGCCAACATACTCCGAGAACAATTGCTGGAGCGTGCGTTCGCTCATGCCGGCGCGCTCGGCAAGGTCGCGCACCTGGGTCAGGCGTGCGTCCTGGTGAAGCGACTGCAAGATGCTGTGGATGCGCTCAACCTGCGGATCGGGCGGCGGCAGCACGCGTAGCAGCAGCCTTTCGGCGGCAGACACCATGCCGGCGTCGTCCCGTGCACCCAGCACAATCTCTTCTGCCTGCGCATCGCCAATGCCGAGCACATCGGAAACCGGCACGGTCTTGTCGGTCAGCAAACGCACCGGCTTGCCGAAGAACGCGCGAAACGCACCTGGCCGAAAGCGCAGGCCGATCACGCGGCCCGTCTCAGCCAATGTGGTTTCAAACGCGCCCGACACCACGCCAAAGACAGCGGTCTGCCGACGGTCGAACACCAGGTTGACGCACGGATACGGCAGCGTGCGCTGCGTATAGGGCGGCTGGCCGCGCAAGTCCCATTCGACAATCCAGTGGTGCTCGAGCACCCCGGCCAACGCAGCACTCGGCTCGTAACGGTTCAGGCGGAAGCGCTGGCGAAATGCCAGCGGATCGACCACACCCTTTGGCTTGGCGGCAACGTCACGTAGATCGGTCATGGAAGCGGCGGGGGGCGAAGACAATGCCGCGATGATGCACCGCCGCAGCGGATTTTTCCAAGACGCAGGCATGCCCCGCGCCTACAGTGACAGTCTTTCCTCACCCGTTTCCATCGCATACGGAGCCGACGATGCCCCAAGACCGCCACCTGATCCTTTACCACTCGCCGCGCAGCCGCTCGCGGGGCATGCGCATGCTGCTCGAAGAACTCGGTGCCGACTACGAGGTACACGCCTTCGACCTGACCACGGGCCAGCACAAGACGCCGGAGTTTCTCGCGATGAACCCGCTAGGCAAGGTGCCGACGCTGCGTCACGGCGATGTGGTCGTCACCGAGCAGGTGGCGGTGTATCTCTATGCGGCAGAACTGTATCCGGAAGCCGGGCTGTCGCCCGCGGTGGGCGACCCGCTGCGCGGCGCATATCTGCGCTGGATGGCATTCTACGGTTCGTGCTTCGAGCCCGCTGTCGTCGACCATTCAATGGGCCGCCCGCCTGCCGCGTATTCGACCTCACCCTATGGCGACTTCGATACGGTCATTGCCGCGATCAACGCCCAGTTGGCCAAAGGGCCCTACTTCCTCGGCGAGCGCTTCACGGCGGCAGACGTGCTCTGGGGCGCCGCACTGGACTGGATCACGATGTTCAAGCTGATGCCTGAAACGCCCGTGGTGCGCGCGTATATCGACCGCATCCTGGCACGGCCCGCGGTCAAGCGCGCCCGGGCCGCAGACCTCGCTCTGGCGGAAGAACAGGACCAGGCCAAAGCGGCCGCCGGCGCAGCCGCTCCCCAGGCCTGAGCCCGGTTCAGTGCGACAGGCGGAACTGCCCCACGGCCTCGTTGAGGTTGTGGGCCTGTTCCTCCAGCGATTCCGCAGCGGCCGCGGCCTGCTCGACCAGAGCCGCGTTCTGCTGCGTCACCTGGTCCATCTGGTTGACGGCCTGGTTGACCTGCTCGATGCCGCTGCTCTGCTCTTCCGACGCTGACGAAATCTCGCCCATGATGTCGGTCACGCGCTTCACCGCATCGACGATCTCCGCCATCGTCACCCCGGCCTGATCAACCAGCGCCGTGCCGTTGCTCACGCGATCCACCGAATCGTGAATCAGCGCCTTGATTTCCTTGGCCGCGCCGGCCGAGCGCTGTGCCAGGCTGCGCACTTCGCTGGCCACCACGGCAAAGCCGCGGCCCTGCTCGCCGGCACGTGCGGCTTCCACCGCGGCATTCAGTGCCAGGATGTTGGTCTGGAACGCAATGCTTTCGATCACGCCGATGATGTCGGCGATCTTCTTGCTGCTCTCGTTGATGCCGCCCATGGTCTGAACAACCTGGCCGACCACGTTGCCGCCGCGCGTGGCCACGTCAGATGCCGTCACGGCAAGCTGGCTGGCTTGACGCGCGTTATCGGCGTTCTGCTTCACGATGCTCGTCAGTTCTTCCATGCTCGATGCGGTTTCTTCCAGCGAGCTGGCCTGCTCTTCCGTGCGCTGTGAGAGATCTGCATTGCCGGCAGCAATTTCTTGCGCGGCCGAGCGCACCGAATCGCTGCCCAGGCGGATCTGCTGCATCACCGCCGTGAGCTTGTCGGCAAACGTATTGAACGAGCGGGCGATCTGCGCGACTTCGTCTTCGCCATCGGACGGCAGACGCTTGGTGAGGTCACCGCTGCCCGAGCCGATGTCGTCCATGGCATCGCGGATCATCGACAGGCGGCGGAACGCACGTGCCGTCATCGCACCGACGATGAGGGCGGCAACGATGGCCACACCCACCAGCGCGCCGATCGACGTCATCACCAGCGAGCGCATGCCGGCAGTGGCATCCGACTTGTCCAGCGCCACCACCAGGCCCCAGTCGGTGCCCTTCACGCCCTGGCGGTAGAGCAGCTTGGACGCGCCATCCACCGTGACTTCCACGGGCTTCTCCGCCTGCGCCAGCGATGCCAGCGTGGCTTCGTTCAGCCCTGCCGACAGATCGGTTGCCGGCTTGAGCGTGAGCTTGTCATTCGGGTGCGCGACGATCTTGCCGGCCGCATTGACCAGGAAGCCGAAGCTGGCCGGCGTCGGGTGAATGGCCTTGACGTTGGCGATCACGCTGTCCATCGCCACGTCACCGCCAATCACGCCCTTGAGCGTGCTGCCTTCCAGGATGGGCACCGCGAAAGTCACGACGAGTTGGCCAGTGCTGGCGCTCACGTACGGCGGCGTCACCACGGGCTTGCCGGCCTCCACCGCCTGCTTGTACCAGGGGCGCGCGGTCGGGTCATACGTGGGCGGAATGCCTTCAGGGTTGGAGAACTTGTACGACTTGTCGGGGTAGCCGACATAGACGTTGATGAAGCCGCCGGCCTTATGCACGGCCTTGAAAACCGGAATCGGATCGGCAGACACTGCCACGTCCTGCAGCGACACCATCATCTGCGTCTTGGACGCTACCCAGTCGTCGATACCGGCAATGTGGCCGCGTGCGACGGACTGCAGGTTCTGGCGGATGGACTCGTCGTTGTACGAACGCGTGACGAGATAGTTGAGGCCGCCAGCGAAGGTCAATGCGCCGACCACGATGGCAACACAAGTCAGCAAAATGCGGGTACGGATGGATGCAAGCACGGTATGGTTTCCTACTACGAGGCCCATGGCAGGGATTCCACCATGTAAGGCATGCGGCACACGACCCTGTCGGCCATGCCGTCGCACAAGAAACGGCCGTCATAAGGAAATCTGAAGTCTGATCTGCGTGACATGACTCTGCTATCACGTTGCCGGAGCAGGCAACGTTCTACAATCGCCCTCCCTACGCTGCCCACGTCGGGCAGGCCCCACTTCAAAAAAAGGAATGCGCATGAAAACCAAAGCCGCTATCGCCTGGAAAGCCGGTGCTCCGCTCACTGTCGAAGAAGTGGACTTGCAAGGACCGCGTGCCGGCGAGGTGCTGGTCGAGATCAAGGCGACGGGCATCTGCCATACCGATTACTACACGCTCTCGGGCGCTGACCCGGAAGGCATCTTCCCGGCGATCCTCGGCCATGAAGGCGCGGGTGTCGTGCTGGAGGTGGGCGCCGGCGTGACGTCGTTGAAAGCGGGCGATCACGTGATTCCGCTTTACACGCCGGAATGCCGCCAGTGCAAGTTCTGCCTCTCGCGCAAGACCAACCTGTGCCAGGCGATTCGCGCCACGCAGGGCAAGGGCCTGATGCCGGACGGCACGTCGCGCTTCTCGCTCGATGGCAAGCCGCTGTTCCACTATATGGGTACGTCAACGTTTGCGAATCACATCGTCGTGCCGGAAATTGCGCTGGCAAAAATCCGCCCCGACGCCCCGTTCGACAAGGTCTGCTACATCGGCTGCGGCGTGACCACGGGCGTGGGCGCGGTGGTGTACACGGCCAAGGTGGAACCCGGCGCCAACGTGGTGGTGTTCGGCTTGGGCGGCATCGGGCTGAACGTGATCCAGGGCGCGAAGATGGTCGGCGCCGACAAGATCATCGGCGTGGACCTGAACCCCGCACGCGAGGCGATGGCACGCAAATTTGGCATGACGCACTTCATCAACCCAGACGATGTGGAGAACGTAGTGGACCACATCATCCAGCTGACTGATGGCGGCGCGGATTACTCGTTCGAGTGCATCGGCAACACGAAGGTCATGCGTCAGGCGCTGGAGTGCTGCCACAAGGGCTGGGGCCAGTCGATCATCATCGGCGTGGCCGAGGCCGGCGCGGAGATCAGCACGCGCCCGTTCCAGCTCGTCACCGGCCGCGAATGGAAAGGCTCGGCCTTCGGCGGCGCACGTGGCCGCACCGACGTGCCGAAGATCGTCGACTGGTACATGGAAGGCAAGCTCAACATCGACGATCTCATTACGCACAGGCTGCCCCTGGAGCGCATCAACGAAGGCTTCGAGCTGATGAAGCGCGGCGAGTCGATCCGTTCGGTCGTGCTGTATTGAACCTTGAGGATGGAGCCACGCGATGACGATCCCGGTACCGGAACTTCAACTACTTTCGGAGCACGCCTGCTTTGGCGGCGTGCAGCGCTTCTATCGGCATACCTCGACGGCAATCGGGCTGCCGATGCGCTTCTCCGTCTTCCTGCCGCCACAGGCGTTGGCAGGCACGCGGTGCCCCACCGTGTTTTATCTGGCCGGCCTGACGGCTACGGAGGAGACGTTCGCCATCAAGGCCGGCGCGCAGCGCGTGGCGGCACGTGAAGGCCTCATCCTCATCGCGCCTGACACCAGCCCGCGCGACGCGAACATCCCCGGCGAAACCGATAGCTGGGATTTCGGCATCGCCGCCGGCTTCTACCTCGACGCCACGCAGGCACCGTGGCGCCAGCACTACCGCATGGAAAGCTACATTGCCGACGAGCTGCACCACATCGCGCGCGTGGCCTTTCCGGTGGCACCGGGACGCATCGGCATCTTTGGGCATTCGATGGGCGGCCACGGCGCGTTGACGCTGGCCTTGCGCCACCGGGAGCGCTTCGCTTCCGTCTCTGCGTTTGCGCCCATCGCGCATCCGTCTGTGTGCCCGTGGGGCATCAAGGCGTTCACCGGATATCTCGGGGACGATCGCGCCGCCTGGGCAGCCCACGACGCCACCCAGTTGATGCGGCAGGCATCGTGCCCGTTCCCCGGCGGCATCCTGATCGATCAGGGCGAGGCCGACAAATTTCTCGCCGAGCAGTTGTACCCCGATGACTTTGCCGCGGCGTGCGCCGCAGCCGGGCAACCGCTGCAACTGCGCCGCCACTCGGGATACGATCACGGCTACTACTTCATCGAGAGCTTCATCGAAGACCACCTGCTGCATCACGCAGCACAACTGCGCTAGCCGCAGGTAAGCGCGCGGCTGGGCTAGCGGCTGCCACCACCGGCACTGCCGCCCGCCGCCCCGCCGGCGCCTCCGGTACCCGCACCGCCACTGCCGCCGCCCGGGCCAGCAGCCCCACCGCCACTACCGCCGCCGGGCGCGCCCATCGACCCGCCGTTATCTGGGGCGCCTACGCCCATTCCACCCGAACCGCCACCGGTCGCGCTGCCGGTCGCATCATTGGCACTACCGCCGTAACCGCCGCTCGAGCGCGAGCGCATATTGCTGGAGTGCCCTTGCTTACCGGTGGCGTTGCGGTTGCGGGTGGCGTCCCGGCCGCTGTTGGCGGAATTGCTGTCGGCGGCGGCACCCCCCGTGCCCGTCGCAGTTGCGCCGGTGCTGGTGCTACCCGCTGGAGACATGCTGCTGCCGCCAGCCGTGCTATTGGATTGGGTTGCCCCCGTCTGGGCATACGCCGCGGCGGTACCGCCCGCCAGCGCCAGTGCGACGATTAAAGAAGAGGCACGGAGATACGTCATGAATTGCTCCTTTGAGGTTGAGAACGTGCCCCTTCGACGGCAGCAAGGCCCGTTCCGCCGTCACGCCATGTCATGTCGATCGTGCGGATTGGCGGGATATTTGCTTGTGACCGTGCGTCAAAATGCGGAGGTCCGCACTCAGCTATACATTCAATCGTGTATGTATAATCGCCTGCCCGGCTGTCCGTGCTCCGGTGCTTGCATCTGCAACGCCGCCACCGCGCCTTCAGCCCGACGATGGAGCTGTTAACGTGAAATTCCCCTTCCCGCTGCCGCAGTCCTGGCGCGCAGCGGGCGACGCCCCCAACGCCAAGGCCGCCCCGGTCGCACAGCCGCTGCCCGGCGATCCCGATGCCTGGATCGCGTGCGAGCACTGCGACACCCTGCATCGCCACGAGGTCATTGCGCTGGATGAAGAGGCACATTGCACACGCTGCGGCGTCAAGCTGTACCGCAACCAGAGCGAGCGGCTCTCGGTACTGCTGCCGCTGGTGTTGACGGGCCTGATCGTCTACATCGTCGCCAACATCTTTCCGATTGCCGAGATGAACGGTGGCGGCAACCGGCACGCCACCACGCTGTGGGGCGCCATCGTGGCGCTGTACGACTACGACATGCTGTTCGCCGCCGTGCTGGTGGCGCTCACCACGGTGTTCTTCCCGCTGATGTACATGTCGGTGCTTGCCCCACTGCTCATTGCACGATGGCGTGGGCGCCAGCATCCGGCCGCAGCGCTGGTGCTGCGCGCGGCAGCGCTGATCCGCCCGTGGGCGATGGTCGAGATCTTCATGCTGGGCGTGGTGGTGGCGCTCATCAAAGTCGCGCGCATGGTGTCGCTGGAAGCCGATGCGGGCTTGTGGGCGTTTGCCGCGCTCACCGTGTTCCTGACGGTGGCGTTGTCGATCGACCTGCGACCGTTCTGGCGCGAGATCGGCCTCACGCTGCCGCCGGGCTCACACGTCGATGCGCCCACCGGCGCGGATGCCGCGGCCCGCCCCGGCGAGGACCGCCCATGAGCAGCGCCACGACGTCTGCCTCCGCACAGCCGGCGCAACAAGCCCGCCCGCTGCGCGCCGCCGCACATGGCCTGGCGACATGCGAGCACTGCGGCCTGCTGGCGCGCATGCCCGAATCGGAGGCCGCCACGCAAGCGGTGCTTACCCACGAAGATGCACCCGACGAGACCGCCGCGGCGCCGGTCTGCCCGCGCTGCATGTCGCCCCTGCACGTGCGCAAGCCCGACAGCCTGGCGCGCTGCTGGGCGCTGCTGATTGCGGCGGCCGCCATGTACCTGCCGGCCAACCTGCTGCCCGTGATGATTACCGACACCCTGCTCGGCACGCAGCAGGACACCATCATGAGCGGCATCGTCTATCTATGGACGTCGGGTTCGTGGCACCTGGCCATCATCGTGTTCATTGCAAGCTTCCTGGTGCCGCTGGCCAAGCTCGGGATCCTGGCGGTGCTTTGCCTGTCGGTGCAGCAGCGCTGGCGCTGGAACCCGCGACTGCGCACGCGCCTGTATGCGCTGGTCGAGATCATCGGCCGGTGGTCGATGCTCGATGTGTTTGTGGTGACACTGCTGGCGGGACTCGTACATCTGTCGACGCTGGCCATCATCAAGCCCGGCCCTGGTGTCGGCCCGTTTGCCGCCGTGGTGGTGCTGACCATGTTCGCCGCCCGCTGTTTTGATCCCCGCCTGATCTGGGACGTCATCGACGAGCCCGATCCTGAAGAGACCGATGTATGACCGACCCCGTCGATAACGAAAACATTCCCGGGCCGCGCCGCACGAAGCGCAAGCGCTGGCTGCCCTCGCTGATCTGGCTGGTGCCGATCGTGGCGCTGTTGGTGGGCGCCACGCTCATGGCGCGCGTGATCCTGGCGCGCGGCGCGCAGGTGACCGTCACCTTCAGCTCGGCAGAGGGCATCGAAGCCGGCAAGACCCGCGTGAAATACAAGAGCGTCGATATCGGCGTGGTCAAGGCGGTGGGCCTCACGGAGGACCGGTCTGGCGCCGTGGTACTGATCGAACTGACGCATGATGGCAAGGCGTTTGCCGCATCGGACACACGCTTCTGGGTGGTGCGCCCGCGCGTGGCGGCCGGCAGCATTTCCGGCCTCGGCACACTGCTCTCCGGCGCGTACATCGGCGTGGACGGGGGCCGCTCGCAGGAGAAGAAATCCACCTTCAAGGGCCTCGACACGCCGCCGGCCATTTCCGCGGATGCGCCCGGCAAACAGTTCACGCTGCATGCGCCCGACCTGGGCTCGCTCGATATCGGCGCGCCGGTGTACTTCCGCCGCGTGCGTGTGGGCCAGGTCACGGCCTATGACATCGACACCGACGGCAAGGGCGTGACGTTGCACATCTTCGTCAACGCGCCGTTCGACAAGTTTGTGGCACGCGGCACGCGTTTCTGGAACGCCAGCGGCATCGACCTCAAGCTCGACGCCAGCGGCCTGAAGGTCGATACGCAATCGCTGCTGACCGTGGCGCTGGGCGGCATCGCTTTCCAGACGCCTGAAGAAGCCGATCACGCGCCCGCTGCCTCCGACGCCGAGTTCCCGCTCGTGCGCAACGAGACCATGGCACTGAAGGACCCCGAACACCTGTCGCAGACCGTGGTGATGTACTTCCACCGCTCGCTGCGCGGCCTCAACGTGGGGGCACCGGTGGAATTCAAGGGCATCAACGTGGGCGAGATCAAATCGATCGGCATCCACTATAGCAAGAAGCGCCACGAGTTCGTGCTGCCCGTGACGGCCACGCTGTATCCCACGCGCTTCGGCATGGACATCCGCGACGACAATCCGCAGCACGCCGCCGAGGACGTCCGCACGCAGTTCGACGTGCTGGTGAAGAACGGCATGCGCGCGCAGTTGAAGAGCGCGAGCCTGCTGACGGGCCAGCAGTTCGTGAACCTCGACTTCATCGACTCGGCCGATCGCGACAAGACACCGCCGCGTTTCGGCATGCGTGAGCGCGACGGCGCCTATGTGTTCCCGACCGCCGACAACCCGACCGACGACATCGAAGAACAGATTGCCGGCATCGCTAAAAAGCTCAACAAAGTGCCGTTCGAGCAGATCGGGCAGGACGTGCACCGCACGCTGACGACGCTCGACGCCACGCTCAAGCAAACCGAGCAACTGGCCAAGACCGTCAACAGCGATCTCGCCCCGCAGATGAAGGAAACGCTGGCCGAGGCGCGCCGCACGCTGGATTCTGCGCGTCAGGTCTTCTCCGACGATGCCCCGCTGCAACGCAATGCGCGCGACACGCTGGAACAGGTGGCCAAGGCCGCCGCGTCCGTGCGCGTGCTGACCGACTATCTGGACCGCCACCCGGAAGCGCTGATCCGCGGCAAGGCAAAGGACGCGCAATGATGCCGATGCAAACGACGATGCTGTCTTCTTCCCTTCGCCTGGCCAGCGCCGCCGCCGTGGCGTTGCTGGTTGGGGCGTGCGCTTCGCCCGAGCCGACGTTGCATACGCTGTCGGTGCGCCCCGAAGCCTCGGGCACCGGCCGTTTCCAGCGCGCCTTCCGCCTCTCGGGCGTGCGGGTGCCCGATCGGCTGGACAAGCCGCAGATCGTGCTGCGTACGTCCGACAGCGAAGTGGTGGCGCTTGAGCAGCAGCGCTGGGCCGCGCCGTTCGGTTCGGAACTGCGCGATGCGCTGTCTGCGGACCTGGCGACAACGCTGTCTGCGGTGGACGTGGGAGGCGCTGCTGCACCGGCGGGCGTGCCCCTCTACCGCATCGGCGCTGAAATGCGCAGCTATGACGCGCGGCCCGGACAAGGCGTGACGGCGCTGGTGACCTGGCGCGTATCACGCGATGCGGCCACCCAAGGCGCGAGCACCGCCGCCCTGACCTGCCAGACGACGCTTGCGCTGCCCGTGAATGGGCAACCTGCAGGTGCGGATGCGAATGCGGGCGTAGATGCGGTGGTGTCATCCACGCAACGGCTCGTGCAGCAGTGGTCGCAACAGATTGCGCAGAGCGTGCAGGGTCTGGAAACACCTTCCGCTGTGCCGGCGTGGTGCCGGTAAGGCGATACGTCAGCGCTCGGCCAGTTCCTGCGTGAGCCGGCCGAGCGTGGCAAGCGCAGCTTCAAGGTTGGCCGAAGGCGCCAGCCCGAAGCAGATGCGGAAAAAATGATCGAAGCGGTTCAGGTTCGAGAACATCGTCCCCGGCGCAATGCGGATTCCCTGTGCCAGCGCCGCATCGAACAGTTCCATCGACGACACGTTCGCAGGCAACTCCACCCACATCGCCAATCCGCCTGACGGGACCGACAACCGCGTGCCGGCGGGAAAGCATCCCGCAATCGACTCGGCCATGCGCTCGCGCTGCTCACGCAACGTCTGGCGCAGCGTGCGCAGGTGACGGTCGTACGCGCCCGAGGCGATAAAGCGCCCCGCCAGCACCTGCGACCACGAATCGTTCGGCCGCGACTGCGCAAACTTCAGCATCTGCACGCGCCCCTGCCAGCGGCCGGCCGCCATCCAGCCCAGGCGCAGCCCGGGTGCGAGCACCTTGCTCAACGACGCGCAATAGATGACGTTGCCCGTGCGGTCCCACGCCTTGAGGGCCTTCAGCGGCGTGGGGCTGTCGCCTAGCGCGCTGTAGGTATCGTCTTCAATGAGCGCGATGCGGTTGGCGTCGCAAAAGGCGGCCATCCGGCGCTTGGCCGCGTCCGGCATGATGCTGCCGAGCGGGTTCTGCAGGTTGGGCACCACCACCACGGCGCGGATGTTGCCGTAGGCCTGCACGGCCATCTCGAGCGCTTCAAGCGACATGCCGGTGCGTGGGCTGGTAGGAATTTCCACCGCGCGCATGCCCAGGCTTTCCAGCACCTGCAGCAGCCCGTAGTAAGTCGGCGATTCCACGGCCACCGTATCGCCCGGCTGGGCCACCGCGCGCAATGCCAGGTTCACCGCCTCGATACAGCCGTGGGTGACGATCACGTCGTCCGGCGCGACCTGCACGCCCATGTCGAGCGCCCGGCGCGCCACGGCGGTCTGTAATTCGGGATGACCGTTCGGGATGACGGCCTGCGTCAGCAGCAACGGATACCGCCGCAGCACCTGGGACGCAATCCGATTGAGCGCTGCCGCCGGGTACAGCGCAGCCGCTCCACTTGCGCCGGAGAGGTCGACGTGCACAGCAGCCTGCTGCCCGCGCGCCACGATGGCCGACACGCGCGCATGCACACCCACGTAGGCCGCAGGATCCGGCGTCGAAACTTCGGGCTCCTTGACGGGGGCCAGCAAGGCGCGGCGCGGCTGGCGCACGAAGTAGCCGGAGCGCTCGCGCGCTTCCAGCCAGCCTTCCGTCTCCAGATGCCGGCACACCTGCAGCGCGGTCGACAGACTCACCGCGTGCGTGCGCATCAGCATGCGCACCGACGGCATGCGCTCGCCCGGCGCCAACACCCCGCTGCGGATCGCACCAAGGTAATGATCGGCAAGTGTCCGGTACAGCGGCTGCGCGGGCGGGGAAGTCAACTCGGTGACGGACATGGCGGCGAGGGGCGGCGAGCGGACGGCGACAGGCGGCAAGGAGAGGGATCCGACACATCATGCCGGCACGGCCGCCACCGCAACAGATACAGACAACGTCAAACTGTACCGCAACAGATTGTCACAGGGGCACGCCTGTTGCCCCGCACATTGCCGGTTTCTGTGTCTGTTGAGCTTTGGGTCGCGTCCCTACGCTTGAGCCATGTTCAGGAGATCGACATGACTGCAACGGCACCCGCTTCCGAACCCGAATGGCTGGCGCTTTGCCCCGGAGAAGCGGGCCTGCGCTGGCTACCCGCTGGAACCGTGCTTGTGGCATTGGAAGGCTGCTTGCACCTGGAGCCACCATCACGCTCGATTGCAGCAGCGCGGTACACGCTCGGCGCCGGCCACGCGCACGTTGTGGAAACGTCCGGGTGGTGGCACCTGCATGCCGACAGCCGCATCGGCGCGCACGTGCGCATCGTCGCCGCTACCGCCCGCACACAGCGCCCGGCCTGGTCTGCAATGTGGCGTTGGTTGGCTAACGTGGTTCAGCCGCGCCGGACGTCGCGCGGCTGAAATGACGAGGTGAGCTGTTACCGCCGCCCGTCTGGCTTGGCCGGCGAGGCGCCGGGGCGTTTCCCGTCGTCCGAATGGATCGACGCGTTCTCGAAGTCGCCCGGATCTTCTTCGCCTACGCCGCTTTCACTTGGGATGGCCGGCACGACGGGCCTGGCGGCGTCACCCGAAGGCGCCTTGGCTTTGTCATCGCCATGAGGCTTCTTGGTGGCGCTCATGGCTGCTTCCGACTGTTCTGGTGCTGCCCCAGACGTTGCTGATTCTGCGGCAATTGCCCTTCTTGCGCGGCGGCACGGCCATCCTCGGCGGGCGCCTGCATCGGACGTTTTGCCGATGGGTCTGTGCCGTGCTGCATAGAAGTGCGCTCGGCGCGGTCGGAATCAGCGCGGTCCTTGGCGGCACCCCGTCCTTGCTGTGCCTGATCGCCGCGCTCGCCCTTCTTGCTCTCGCTCTTGCGTTCCCCCGCATTTTCCGCCGCGTGGGCAGCGGGCTTGTGCGGTTGCTGTGCGTGTTGCTTCATCGTCAGCCTCCTGGTTCGGTTCACGGACGAATCGCCCGTACCCAACCGCGTCGCAACCAGCGTGCCGCCGTAACAGTGCGAGATGTACGCGTGCAGCGCCCCTGCCCCGGGTATCCACCTTGCTGCGCTCACTGTGTCGCGCATTGGCGCACAAGCACGCATGGAGAAACCACATGGCAACCAGCAACCTGTATCGCACCGGCGAAGCACCTGCACAGACCGGCAAAGGTCACGGAACCGACGCACTCGGCCCCTCCGACAGTTCGGACTCGGGCAGCGACGTGGTGGGCGGCCCGGGCCTGGGCAGCGACGTTGAAGATCGCTTTGACGAGGATCCCGCCGTGCACCCGCACGGCAATGCAGCCAACCGCACGGCCGGCGCGGACCTGGGGGACGTCAACCTCGACAGCGACACAGACTCCACCGGCACCGGCGAGCGCCGCGCCGCCGGGCATGAGCCCGTCATACGCGAAGGCGGCGACCTGATGCCCGACGCCATACACGACATCCATCACCCCGACGTCGACACACCGATCGACGACGAGAACTTCGAGCACGCCACGGGCCTGGCCGGTGAAAACGACGATGCCGATGCACCGGACGCCGTCGACCTGGACGAAGCGCCGATCGACCCGCAGCCGGGCAGCCGGGATGTGCCGGTGCACTCGCCCACCGAGGGCGGAACCGATTGGTCCGACAACATGCGCCGAAGCCGCCCGACGTACAAAGGCAAGCGCGTGCCCGGCCAGCATCGTGGCTGAGCCGTATCGGACGGAACGGGGACCGCGCCTGCACGTGGGCGCGGTCCGGTCTAGACTGGCGGGCCGCCCCGCAGCACATGCGAGTTGCGCTGGCCCACCCCGCTCCCCTTGAGCCAACTTCACGCCCCTGCCAAATGAACCGACTACGTCTCTCAGCCCGTACCGCTGCAGTTGTCACCGTCGTGACAGCACTCTTCCCGTTGGCCGCCTCCGCGCAAAGTACCGCTGCGCCCACCCGCGTACGCGCCACCATCAACGCCGTCCACAGCACTGCTGTCGATGTGACCGACGCCTCCGGCAACAAGGCCACCGTGACACTGCCGGTGGACATCAACGTCACGCAGGTTGCGCCGATCGAGCCGTCGGCCATTCGCGCCGGCAGCTATATCGGTACGGCGGCGGTCAAGCAGCCCGACGGCACGTTGCGTGCGCTCGAAGTCCACGTGTTTCCGGAAGCCATGCGTGGCACCGGGGGCGGCCATCGCCCGTACGACATGGGCCCGAACAGCAGCATGACGAACGGCACCGTCGAACAGGCAGGTGCCGTCACCGGCGCGCAGGGCCGCACGCTGTCGGTCAAATACAAGGATGGGGAGCAGCGCATCGTGGTGCCGCCGCAAGTGCCGATCGTCACCTTCGAGCCGGGTCGGCGCGATGACCTGAAAGCCGGCGCGCACGTTGTCATGTTCGTGCGCGCCGATGCGCAAGGCACGCTGGTCGCGCAGCGCGTGCTGGTCGGCAAGGACGGGATGATCCCGCCGATGTGATGACGAAGTAATCGATACAGCATCGGGCCAGCCACATGTGCTGGCCCGATTTGCTTAGAACGGCTTGCTGACCGACAGCAGGAACGTACGGCGCGGCGCAAACTGCGGCGCACCCACGCCGATGCCCGTGCCGTCGCGCAGTTGATAGCTGCGGTCGAAGATGTTCAGCACGATCAGGCGCGTCTTGAACTTGCCCAGCGTCGGCAGGTTGAAATCGCGGGCAGCGCCCAGGTTCATCTGCCAGTAGGCCGGCAGGTGCTCGGTGTTGGCGAAGCCGTTGCGCAAACCCGTACCGAACAGCACGTCGCTCGTATACGTCGTGCCGGAATACCGATACGACACGCCTGCCGACGCGGTCAGGCGCTGGTCGTGATCGAGGTTGACCCAATGGCTGTTGATATAGGCCAGCTCGTCGGCACCGAAGTTGAACTGGCCGGTCTCGATGCCCTTGCCCTGCGCGCGCGACACGGCCAAATTCAGATACGCCCCGAAGTTGCCGTTGCGATAGTTCGCGCTGCCTTCCAGCCCGTAGATCCGGCCACGCTCGTAGTTGAATGCCGAGTACAGCAGCGCGTTGCCGAACTGACCTTCATCCTGCAGATGGCGCACGTCGCGGTAATACGCATCCAGACCCAGCGTCAGATGCGGCGTGAGCTGGTGCGAAACTCCCAGATCAAAGTAGTTCGAACGCTCCGACTTGACGGCCGTGTTGGCGTCCGACGGCAACGCGTTGGTCGTGCCGGCAAAGGCCTGCACCGACGTGGTATCGAACTTCTCCGTGGGCGGCGGCGTGAAGTAGCGCGCGTAACCGGCATGGACGCGGGTGCGCGGCGTCAGGTCGTACGTCATACCCAGGCGCGGGCTCAGTTGCTGCTCGCTGACGATGGTGTTGACGCGGTCGTAGCGTGCGCCGTAGTTGACGGTGAGCTTGTCGGTGGGCTTCCACTCGTCTTGCAGGTAGACGCCCATGGTGGTGCCGCTGCCGCTGTGGTTGTCGACGATGGTGAATGGCGTGGTGCTGGTCTGCGCACCGGTGCTGTCGGCGGCAAACACGCTGGCGGTGTTGTCGGCCACGTAGCGCTCGCGCTGCACGAATACGCCGGCACGCAGCGTGTGCTTGTCGCTGAGCTTGTAGCTCGCGTCACCCTGCACGCCGTAGGCCTCGTTGCGGCGCGTGATGTCGGCGGCCACGCCGTTGTAGACGAGATCACCGATCGGATCGGGCATGTAATCGATGCGGCTTGCACGGCGGAACACCGACACCTGGTAGTCCAGCTTGGGCGACACTTTCTGCTGATACGTCAGGATCTGGAAGTCGGTCTTCTCACGCTGATTGGCGTTGAGCGCTTCCGACGCCGGCGGCACCGCGCCATCGAGCGTGAATTGCGGCGTCAGGCCCGGGCGCGTCGGAATCTGGAAACGGCCGTTCGACGTGCCGAACATGAAGCTCACGCGGCTGTCGTTATCAAGCAGATACGACAGCATGCCGAACGACTTGTTTTGCGTGGTGTGATCGTGCGTGGCGTTGCGGTTGCCCGTGGGGTTTTCAATGCCGAGGTTGTTCTCGGCAAACACGCCCGAGAGGTAGTAGCTGAAGCGGTCTTTCGTGCCCTGGATCTGCGCATTGACCTCGTGCGTGGCATTGCTGCCCAGCACGGTGCCGATCTCGCCGCCAAAGGCCTTCGGCTCTCCATCCTCGTCGGTAGAAGCACCTTTGGTGGTGATGTCGACAATGCCGGCAGTGCGGTAGCCGTACTGTGCAGGCAGCGCGCCGGTCAGCACATTGATCTGGTTGGCGAAGCGCGTGTCGAGCATCTGCCCGAAACCACTGATCGGCTCGGGGACGATCACGCCATTGATGCGGTACTGCAGATTGGAGTGGTCTCCGCGCACGTGCAGTTGCCCGTAGGAATCCTGCACCACGCCCGGCGCCTGCAGCAGCACCTGGTTGAGCGGCGTGGCATCGCCCAGCGGCAGGCGGGCAATGTCATCGGTGTCGAACTTGTAGACGGAGCTGCCGGTATCCGGCGACAGCGCATTGCGTGCGGCGTCCAGGCGCTTGGCGGTGACGCGGGTTTCGCTGAGGTCGCGCACATTGGTGGCGGCCGGTTTCGGCTGTGCAGCAGGTGCCGTCGTGGCGGGCGTAGCGGACGTGGACGCCGGCGGCGTCGCTTGCTGAGCCAGTGCGGAAACCGAGGCGACGGACGGCAGGACGGCGGCAAGCGCCATCACCAGCTTGCGGGGCTGGAACGGAATCATGAAAGACCTTTGAATCGAGCGGATGCGTTAAGCAGCGGCCCGCGCATGCGTCAACACAACGCGCGGGCCGAGGGGCAAGGCAGGAGTCAAAGGCGGAATGGAGGATCCCGCGAGCAGACGGCCACCGGAAAGACCGGCGCGCCCGCATGAAAGCCGATGCGCGGAAAGTGCCAGCGCCGCGTATGCGCCAGGCGCAGCGCCACCAGCATCGGCAAGGCAGCCGCCAGCGCAGCATAGGCTGCGCACTGCAAGCACGCGGCGTGCTCCTGCGCGGGCTGGCTGCGCTCAGCGCCGGCCGGCTTGGCAATGGCGGCAGCGTTGAACTGGGGAGCAGTCCCTTCGCTCAGTTCGCTCCAATGCGAGAGCGCATGCCGCAGCGCGCCCTGCTGACCAAACAGCAGGAACACCGCCAGCAGGCAAGCCAGCCAACGCAGGTGGAGGAAGGAGGAGCGGAAGGAACGCAAGGTTGGGCGCAGATGCAGACGCACGATGTCACTCGACATTGCGCGCCTCAATGCAACTAAGTTGCGAATTCTGACACCAGCCGCCTGATTCAGCAATCCGTCAGGTGGAGGGGCAGAACAGCCCGCAAGCGTAGCGCCCCAGTATTACAAACGCGTGTGCGCGAAGCCCGGCATGAGACCCGTCGGCACGCCCAGGCTCGGCACCTGCACGCGCTTCCAGTTCGGGCGCGTCTTGCGAGCGGCCTCGGCACGCTGCGCCGGGGCGCCCACCTCGGTGGCATCGTGCAGGCTGGCCAGCCAGGCGCCGTAGTCGAACCAGCCGTCGCGCACGAGCTGTTCGCCCACGCAATTGGCAAAGCGATCCGACTTGGGTAGGAAGCACAGTTCAAAGCCTTCGGCCTCGCGGCGGCCATGCATCCAGCGATGCGGCACCTGGTGGCTGGCCAGCGCTTCCGACAAACGCGTGCCGTAGCGCTGCTGCCCTTGCCGCCGCGCGCCGATCACGTAGAAGCCGTCAAGCAGCCGACGCAACCCGAGCGCAGAACGCGCGTGGCGCACCTCGGCATCGACCAGCAGCTCACGGTTCTGCGTGCGAGCCTGCAGTGCCAGCGCAGCAAAATGGTGCGCGCCCCACTCATTCATGTAGAACAGCTCGCCGCCGGCAAAGTCGTAGGCGCGAAACACGTTGGCCTGATCTGCGTAGCGGAATACGTGGCGCCGGTTGGCGGCAAAGTCGGCATCGGTGCTGTGCGGAATGCGGCGGCAATGCTGATGCGCAAACACCAGCATGCTCGGAAACGAATGCACCGAGCACGGCGACTGCGCAAGCCCCGTCACCGCCCGAATGTCGATCTTGCAGTGCTCCCGGCGCACCCCCACGAGCTGGCTCAGATGGTGGTGCAACTCGTCCACCCATTCGGCATGCGCCAGATGCTTGGGAAACAGTTGGTGCGCGGGCTCGGCAAGGCCGCCCTCGAACAGGAACGGCACGCTCTTGTGCCAGATATCGAGTTTCCAGTGCGCCAACGCATCGCTGGGCGTGCGGTGGTGCGCCACCGATTGCGTGACATTGAAAGCGCGCGACTGGACGACCCAGTTCGACGCCGCATGCAGGAGATTGGAAACGTTCATGTCACCCCCCGGAAGACTGAATCGTTTGTTTGCGGATTGCCGACGTCGCTCTGAATGTGTGGCGATTGTTCAGCAATGTAAAAACCAACGACTCAAACGTACCCCACTTTAGAGGGGTGTGCCATGAAGTTTGTTGAAGTCCGTGTTAAGAAAAATACACATGAAACGTGGGGACTTGCCAGGCGCGCGACATGCTGGAAGAGAGGCATCCGCAAATCAGGAGACCGCGATGCCCACCCAGCCAGATCGTTCAGAAACCGATTCGACGCAGCCCGCCAATCCGAAAGCCCAGCCCGAGCCCGCCAAGCGCAAGCCTGGCGACCCGCTGGTGCCCCGCGATACCCGCCCGAATCCCGCCGAGCAGAATGAGCCACCCGTGGAGAACGTCTGAACCTGGCCGCCCGCGGCTCAGACCAGGCACATGTCGGAGACTTCCTCGTCCGACAAACCCCACGTGGTGGCATCTTCCACGGTGACGATGGAGTCGTCGGACTTGCCCAGGCTGATGCGCTCGGGGCGCACGCGCGTCTTGGTGTTACCCGAATAGAACACCACCACATCCGGCTTGAGCGCAGACGCCTCGTTCTGGTGGACCACCACGCCCAACCGATTGGTGCGCAGCTTCACCAGCGTGCCCACCGGGTAGATGCCTACGCTGCGCGTGAAGGCCTGGAAAACGGTGCGATCGAACTGCGTGTCGGTGCGCGCCATCATGTATTTCAACGCCTGCGCCGGAGACCATGCATGGTGGTACGGGCTGCTTGACGTGAGCGTGTCGTACACATCGCAGATGGCGCCCATCTTGGCCCACAGGCTGATGCCCTCGGCCTTCTGGGCGTCAGGGTAGCCGCTGCCGTCGATGCGCTCGTGATGGTGCAGGCAGATCTCGCGCGCAATCTCGCTGAACTGGCCGGTGCCCTGCAGCAGGTGATGGCCACCCACGGCGTGGGTCTGCAGCAGCGCCAGTTCGTCCTTGGTCAGCGCCGTGCTCTTGTCGAGCAGCGTGCGCGGCATGGCCGATTTGCCGATGTCGTGCACCAGCCCGCCCAGTCCGCATTCACGGATCTCGTCTTCAGGCAAGCCCAGCGTCTTCGCCAGCGCCACCATCAGTGCGCAAACGGCAAACGAATGCAGGTAGGTGTAGTCGTCCTTGTTCTTCAGGCGCGCGAGGGCAATCAGCGCGTACGAGTTGCGTGCCAGGGAGTTCGACACGTCGTCCACCAGCAGCAGCGCCTTTTCGGTTTCCAGCGCGCGCCCCATCCGGGCTTCGGAAAACATGTGCCCCAGCGTCGCCTTGCCGTTTTGCATCAGCTGCTGGGCGTGCTTCCACTCTTCCTTGAGCGACGTTGGCGTGATCGGTGGCCGCGCGGCCAGGGTCTCTCGCGTGAGCGGCTCGGGTGCGGGCGCCGGCGCCGGCACGGGCATCAGCGTCTCTACCATGACGTCTTCGCCGCGCTCGGGGTCGATCCAGATCTCGGTGATACCCGCGCGGCGGATGTCGTCAATCTGGCCCTGGTGCGACAACTGGAATTGCGCACGCCAGAACGGATGCTTGAGCCAGGACCCACCCAGCTTCATTACAAACATGCCGACCCGCAATTGGCTCGCATCGATTCGCTTCATACCCTGCCTACCTCGGCTCGAAGTCCGGTTTTTTGATTGAATTAGGGGAGCGGCGTGCCAGCCGACACTGGCTCGTGTTTCGCAGTCTAGGCGCTTTACGCTGGTGGATGCTCTGGTCCATCAGCGCGCCAAACCGCGCTTGGCTTATCGGCAAGCCTGAGCAAAACTTGAGGCAAATGTGGATTCGGCGGCGCGCGGCATACCGCAGCCTTCGCAAGCAAACGGCGGGACACTGGCTGTGGCGGCGGTCGAATCAAACAGGTGATGCGTCAAGACCCTCGCCTGTCGGGCTGGCAGCCCGGCGCGGGAGGGGTACACTAGACTTCAAGGATGCGCATCCGACATGACTCAAGATCCCACCTCCCAACGCAAGCAGCAGAACGCCGATGACTTCGCGCTCAACCGCGACGCCATCCGGTGGCTCGCGTCCCTGCCCGACGAGGTGCGGCCGATCGAACTCGGCCGAAAGTTTCCGCGCATCATCAACACGATCGCCGCCAAGTGGGCCGATTTCATCGGCTGCCGGCGCTACCTGAACAGCCTGCAGATTGACGATCGAGGCGGCCGCCAGGGATTTCCGTTCGAGATCGTCCAGGAAATCTGCGCGCTGCGCGAGTATTTCGACTCGCTGTATCCGCCGGACAAAGACCTCTGGCAGAAGGCCATCGACGCCAACAAGCGCTGAAGCGCTCGCACCTCGCACCAAAGCAAAGCGGCCCACTTTCGGGCCGCTTGTCATTTGTACGTACCGGCTACAAATCAGGAAGCGGAATCCGGCCCCGAAGCCAACTTGTTGAGCAGTGCCAGCAGCGTGTGCCGTTCATCCTTGGAAAGATGCGCCGTTACGCGGGCGTCGTGTGCGGTGACGGCCCGGGTGATGTCGTCAAGGGTGGTCGCGCCCTTGGCGGTCAGCACGAGCCGGAAGGCGCGCTTGTCCTTGGGCGCGGGCAGGCGCTCGACCATGCCCATGTCTTCCAGCGTATCGACCAGCAGCACCGCACCCGAGCGCGCCACACCCAGGATGTTGGCCAACTCCGTCAGCTTGAGATTTGGGTTATGCGCGATCACCGTCATCGCCGAAAAGCGCGGCGGCGTGATGTTCCACGCGTGCAGCGAGCGCACGAAATCTTCGTAGATGTGTAGCTGCGCCCGCCGCACGGCATAGCCGACCAACCCATCGAGCGCGCCATACTCCACGTCCGCCAGATGCGGATTGAAGTGCCCCGAAGGGGCCACGGCGGGATACAGGTCGTCTGCTTTGGGCGTGCGCGGCATGGCGGTGTCGATGGTGAAAGACCCCTCGATTATCGTCGGCGATGCGCCCGCCGGCCATGCACGCGTGTGCGTTTCAGTTCAACAACTTCCACTTGCCGTGGTCGATGGTCAGCAGCACGCGGCCGCGTGCGTCAAAGCCGAAGTGATCCGTGGCCGTGTAGTTGAGCACGCCGTGCGAAACGATGATGTCATGCTCCGATTCCAGCGCGTTCTTCAGCGCCTGGCGGAATTCGGGCGTGCCCGGCTTGGCCTTCTTGAGCGCCACCGGCACGATGCGCTGGAGCACCTGCAGTGCATCCCACGTATGGGCACCGAACTGCGTGCGCGTGTCGGGGCCGTTGGCCTTCTCATAGCGCGTCACATATTCGAGCGCGGTCTTCTTGCTGGGGTGGCTGTCGGGCAACTGCTCAGCCACGATCACTGGGCCCGCCGGCAGGATGGCCCCATCAACCGCCTTGCCGCCGATGCGGATCAAGTCTTTCGTGGCCGCGCCGTGCGTCTGGTAGATCGGGCCTGCATAGCCGCGCTCGCGCAACGCGGTGTGCGGCAACGCGGCGCCCGTGCCCGCACCGGCCACGAGGATCCCGTCGGGCTTGATGCTGACCAGCTTGGCGACCTGCCCCGTCACGCTGGTATCTGCGCGGGCATAGCGCTCCACGTCGACGATCTTGATGCCGCGCGGCGTGGCAGCGGCGGTGAAGTCCTTGAGCCAGCTCTCGCCGTACGCATCGGCAAAGCCGATGAAGCCGACGTTCTTGATACCAGACGCCGCCATGCGCGCGGCAATCGCCTCGGCCATCAGCGAGATCGGCTGCGCAAGACGATAGGTCCAATCGCCCTTGCCCGCTTTCAGCTCGACCGGCGCCAACGCCAATTGCGGCGTGTGCGATTCGGTGGCGACTTCGGCAATCGCAATCGACGGCGCCACCGCCGACGAGCCAACGATGATGTCGACGTGGTCTTCCGTCACGAGCTTGCGCGCCAGGCGCGTGCCGGTGCTCGGGTCGGAGGCGTCATCCACAACCACGAGGCGGAGCTTTTCCCCGGCGATGGTGTCCGGATAGAACGCCAGCGAATTCTTCTGCGTGATGCCGAGCGACGCCGACGGACCTGTCGTCGACAGGCTCACACCAACGACGATGTCGGCATGGGCAGCGGTGGCGAGCAACAGCGCAGCAGCGGCGCAGATGGTGCGGCGGATGGTCATGGGGCCCCTCTCCTCTTTTGGTTTTTGGCGTGTGAACGTACGGCTGTTTCAGGCGCGGCCGGGCATGGGGGGTTGATCGCGCAGCGACTGCGGATCGAATCCGGCCAGCTTTTTGTAGCGCATCGCAATCCCTTCCAGTTCCGGGCGCGGGATCACGTCATCGATGCGCGCAAAGCCTCGGGGCGCGCGTTCATGTGCGAGCTGCATGACCTGCTCCGGCCCGTTGAGGCGATTGCGCAGCACGATGCCGGCCGTGCGCGGCAGGCGATCTGCCTCGTACTCGCGCAGGGCAACGCCGGTGTCGCGCGAGGCGAGCAGGCAATCGACCAGCGCGCGCGCATCGAGAATGGCCTGCGCGCTGCCGTTCGAGCCGATCGGATACATCGGATGCGCCGCATCGCCCAGCAGCGTGACGCGGCCGAAGGTCCAGCGCGGCAGCGGGTCTTTGTCGACGAGCGGGAATTCGTACACAGCCTGTGCGCCGTCGATCAAAGCCGGAATGTCGATCCAGCTCCATTTCCAATCGGCGAAGGCGCTGCGGAAGATCGCGCGGTCGACCTCGCGGTTCCAGTCGCTGCGCGGCGGCGCCTCGTCGGGCACGCGCAGCTCGGCAATCCAGTTGATGCGCGAGCGACCCTGCTGGCGTAGCGGTTCTGAAATCGGATAGGCGACGAACTTCTGGTCCTGGTGGCCCGCCATGAACATGGTCCGGCCATCGAGATACGGCTCGGCCTCGGTGACGGCGCGCCACAGCATGCGGCCCGCAAAGCGCGGCGCATCGCCCGTCGGGTAGAAGTGCCGGCGCACAGCCGAGTGGATGCCATCGGCGCCGACCAGCACATCGGCCGAGGATTCGACAACGGTGTCGTTGGTGCGATCACGCAGCGTAAATCGCACGGGGCCGCCCTTCTCGCCCGTCGATTGGACTGCCTCGAAGCTGTGACCCAGGCGGATGCAATCCGCACCGAGCCGCTCAACCACAGCGTCGGCCAGGGCCATCTGGAATTCGCCACGGTGAATGGAGAACTGCGGCCAGTCGTACCCGGCGGCCAGCCCGCGCGGCTCGTGCCAGATCGGCTGGCCGAACCGGTTGTAATAGGCCAGCGCGGAGGTACGAATCGCCAGCGCGCTCAGCGTGTCTTCCAGCCCCAGTTCGCACAACTGGCGCGCGGCGTGCGGCAGCAGGTTGATGCCCACACCCAGCGGCCGCAGCGTCTGCACGGCCTCCCACACTTCGACTTCGAAACCTTGGCGCTCGGCCATCAACGCGAGCGTCAGGCCGCCGATGCCCGCCCCGATGATGGCGATCTTCATGGCTGTCTCCCTGAAATTTGTTGCAGTCTATAACGAATCGCAACGGCATCCTGCGGGCGACATATCAGGGCAAATACCTAGACGAAGGCGGCTGAATGCGGCGCGTTGACCGCTTGACGCTCTGTGAGATATCACAATACCATCACTCGACTTTTACGAGATTCGAGGCCGCCCCAATGTCGCGTCCCATCAAGCTGGTTTCGGGTGCTTCCACACCGTCGCCCGCGTCTGCACCGTTTGCCGTTGAACCTGCGGCGCACGCGCCCAAGGGCGCCGCCATGCGTGAACTCGCCTACAACGAGATCAAGCGCCGCATCATGGCGTGCGAATTCCGCCCCGGCGAGCCGCTCAACGAAGCGCAGCTCGGCACGATTCTGGGATTGGGCCGCACGCCCATCCACCAGGCGCTGCATCGGCTGGAGGTGGAGGGGCTGGTGCAGATCCTGCCGCGCAAGGGCGTGCTGGTGACGCCGCTGTCGCTCAACGACGTGCTCGACATGATCGAGGTGCGCGCCACCAACGAGATCCTGTGCGTGACGCTGGCCGCCGAGCGCGCCCATCCGGCCGATTTCGAAGCCATGCGCGCCATCGTCGATGCATCGCCCGCACTGATCGAGCACCGCGACATTGCCGCGCTGGCCGCGCTGGACCTCAAGTTCCACCTCGCCATTTCCGCTGCCTCGCGCAACCGCGTGCTGGCCGAACTGCTGCGTGGCCTGCACGAGAAGCAGGCGCGCTTCTGGTTCCTCTCGCTGTCAGAGCCGCAACACCTGCAGAACGTCTACGACGAGCACCTCGCCGTGCTCGACGCGCTGGAGCGCCGCGACGTGCCCGCGGCGCGCGAAGCCATTCGCGAGCACATCGACGAGTTCCGCCGCACGATCATCCGCACGCTCTGATCCCGACTTCCCCCGTTCGCTTTCCCCGTCTCTTCCGGATTCCGCATGACCACGCTGCACCTGAACCTGATTGGCCACGGCCCCATCGACGTGACCGTGGACCACCTTGTCATTGCCGGCTGGACCGGCCGCGATGCGCAGGCCGTTGAACACCACATTGCTGAGCTTGAAGCGATCGGCGTGGCGCGTCCGGCGCGCGTGCCGTGCTTCTACCGCGTGTCGGCCTCGCTGCTGACCACCGATGCCACCGTGGAAATTCCCGGCGCCGATTCGTCCGGCGAAGCCGAGTTCGTGCTGTATTCCACGCCGATGGGCCTGCTGGTCGGCATTGGCTCGGACCACACCGACCGCAAGGTCGAAGCCTATGGTGTGACGGTCTCCAAGCAGATGTGCGCCAAGCCCGTCAGCCGCGACGTGTGGCGCTTCGAAGCGCTGGCCGACCATTGGGACAGCCTGCAGATGAAGACCTGGCGCACCCGCGACGGCCAGACCGCGCTGTACCAGGAAGGCGGCGTCACGCGCATGCTCGACCCGCGCGACCTCATCCGCCGCTACACCGGCAACGACACGCTGCCGGTATGCACCGCCATGTTCTGCGGCACGCAACCCATCATCGGCGAACTCGGTTTTGGCGAGGCCTTCGACATGGCCCTGATCGACCCCGTGTCGGGCACCGAGCTGCGCCATCGCTATGCTGTCGACACGCTGCCTGTTGAAGGCTGACGCGCCCCACCCAACGGAGACCACTGCATGATGACGCCCCGTCCGAACATGATCCGCTCGCTAGCCGCTGACCTGGCTGCCGGCCGCACCACCAGCGTCGCATTGACCGAAGCCGCGCTGGAACGTGCCGAATCGCACCGCGCCGCCGGCGGCGCCGCCTACGTGAGCATCGACGTGCAAGCCGCGCTGGCCATGGCGCGCGCCGCCGATGCCGCGCGTGCGGCAGGCAACGTGCCTTCGCTGCTGGCGGGGTTGCCGGTGTCGATCAAGGATCTGTTTGACGTGGCCGGCCAGGTGACTGCAGCCGGCTCGCGCGCCCTGGCCGACCAGCCGCGCGCCACTGCCGATGCGGCTGCCGTGGCACGCCTGCGTGCAGCCGGAGCCGTGCTGCTCGGCCGCACCAACATGAGCGAATTTGCGTTCTCGGGTCTGGGCCTGAACCCGCACTACGGCACGCCGCGCACACCGGCAGACGGCGCGCGCGCGGCGGGCGGTTCCACCTCGGGCGGTGCCGTCACCGTTGCGGGCGGCATGGCCGTGGCGGCACTGGGCACCGACACCGGCGGCTCGATCCGCATTCCGTCTGCGTTCTGCAATCTGACGGGCTTCAAGCCCACCGCGCGCCGTGTGCCGATGACGGGCGCGGTGCCACTGTCCACGTCGCTCGATTCCGGCGGCCCGCTCGCCAACTCGGTCGATTGCTGTGCCATTGTCGATGCCGTGTTGAGCGGCGAGTCCGGCAACGACGCATGCGATACCACCGCAGTGCCGCTGGCCGGATTGCGTTTTGGCATCACGCAGGACTTTGTAGGCGCAGACCTCGACAACACGGTCGCCGTCGCGTTCAACCGCGCCGTTGAACGGCTCGAACGTGCCGGTGCACACATCGTGCGTTTCGAGTTTCCCGAGCTGCTGCTACTGCCAGAAATCAACAGCGGCGGCGGCTTCTCGGCGGCGGAGTCCTGGGCATGGCATCGCTCGCTGCTCGCGCGTGCCGAAGCGCAGTACGACCCGCGCGTCGCCACGCGCATCCGCCGTGGTGAACAGATGAGCGCGGCCGCCTATATCGACGTGATCAACGCACGCGTGCGCATGATTGCCGCCGCACGCAAGCGCCTGGGCAACTTCGATGCATGGCTGATGCCGACGGTGGCCATCGTGCCACCCGAAGTCGCACCGCTTGAGGCTGACGACGCAGCGTTCTTCCGCGTCAACGCCCTCGCGCTGCGCAATCCGAGTGTGATCAATTTCCTGGACGGCTGCGCGCTGACGCTGCCGGTACACGCTGCCGGTGAACTGCCGGTCGGCCTGTCGCTCTGCGGTCTCGCCAACGACGACGCGCGCATCCTGCGCGTCGGCCGGGCGGTGGAGGCTGCCCTGCGTTGATCGACTAGCCAGAACATTCGCCGCCTGCGTCCGGGCCACGCGGGCGGTTCCCCAAGCCAAGCCAAAAAAAGGCGCGCAGCAGACGCGCCGGGCCCAACTCATGCCTGCGTTTCGTAAAGCACAGCAGCACACGGGACGCCGGCGCCCTCACACGCTATTGGAGGAAACCATGTCGCAAACCCAAGCCATGCCGGCCACCCCGACGGACCCGGCCAGCCGCCCATTCCCCAGCACCGAGCTGGATGTGACTTACCGCCGCATTGCGTACCGGCTGGTGCCGTTCCTGGTGGTGCTGTTCATCCTCGCGTGGATCGACCGCGTCAATGTCGGCTTCGCCAAGCTGTCGATGCTGCAGGATCTGCAGTTCAGCGAAGCGGTATACGGCCTGGGCGCCGGCATCTTCTTCATCGGCTACTTCCTGTTTGAAGTGCCGAGCAACCTGCTGCTCGAAAAGATCGGCGCACGCAAGACGCTCGCGCGCATCACCATCCTGTGGGGCCTGGCCTCGATGGCGATGATCTACGTGAAGACGCCGACCTCGTTCTACGTGATGCGCTTTCTGCTGGGCATCTTTGAAGCGGGCTTCTTCCCGGGCGTGGTGCTGTATCTGACGTACTGGTTTCCCTCCGCACACCGCGCGCGCATCAACGGCCTGTTCATGACGTCGTTTGCGATTGCCGGGGTGGTCGGCGGCCCGGTCGCCGGCTTCATCATGAGCCGCATGGAAGGCGTGGGCCACCTCGCCAACTGGCAATGGCTGTTCCTGCTGGAGGGCATTCCGTCCGTGCTGGCCGGCTTTGCCGTGCTGGCGTGGTTGCCCGAAACGCCGCGTCAGGCCAAGTGGCTCTCTGCCGCCGAGCAAGACGCCGTCGTGCGCGCCGTTGAAGTGGAGAACCGCGACCCCGCCAAGCACGCCTCGTTTGGCGCCGCACTGGCCAACGCCCGCGTGTGGATCTGCGCGGCCATCTACTTCTGCGTGGTGAGCGGCAACGCCACCATCGCCTTCTGGACGCCGTCGATCATCAAAGAGCTGGGCGTGCAGGGCAATTTCCACATCGGGTTGATCTCGGCCATTCCGTTCATCGCCGGCACGATTGCGATGGTCTGGAACGGCGCGCATTCCGACCGCACCGGCGAGCGCCGCATGCACTGCGCCATTGCAGCCGTCATCGCAGCCGCCGGCCTGGTCGCAACAGGCGCAATGCTCGGCTCGCCGGCGCTTGCGCTGATCTCGCTCACCCTCGCCGCCATCGGCATCCTCGCCGCGTTCCCGGTGTTCTGGTCCATCCCGGCCGTGTTCCTGGCAGGCACCGCAGCCGCAGGCGGCATCGCCCTCATCAACTCCATCGGCAACCTTGCAGGCTTCGTCGCGCCGTACATGATCGGCTGGTTGAAGACGAGCACCGGCCACCTCTCCGCCGGCCTCTACTTCGTAGCCGCACTGGAGCTGGGCGCCGCCGTCCTGGTCATCCTGGGCACCCGCAAACACTAAGCCCCAACAGCAAACAAACCATCGTGGCGCAACCGCACGCACTACGATGGTTTGGCCGTTGACGTTCCTGCCCTAGATGGCGCCTTGAATTTCTGTTGCAGGGAGGAAAAAGGAAGGAGCCCTGTCTGAGCGCAGCGAGTTTGGCTCCTTCCCCTCCCTGCGACATAAATTCAAGGGGAAGTCGCCATCTCGGGCGCGCCTTTCTTTGCTTACCTTTCTTTGGCAAGACAAAGAAAGTAAGTCGGCCCCGGCAGGGGACGAAACAAGGGATGCACCATCAACACCAAAAACCCCGCCAGCAAGGTTCCAAACCCCACCAGCGAGGTCCCAAACCCCACCCCTCGACGTTCCGAACCCCATCAACGCAGTCCCGAACCTCACCGATGAGGTTCCGAACTCGCCCAAAGCGGTCCCCAACCCCATTCATGGCGTTCCAAACGCCAAGGCCCCAAGATCCGAACCCAACACATGCAGTTCTGAACCTCACGAATGCGGTTCCGAACCCCATCAGAGAAGTTCGGAACCCCACCGACGGCGTTACGGACCTTAACCGGCCACCTTGTAACCTATCCGCACGCCACCCCAGTGCCGGCCCTTGACGTAAATCGGCGCCGACACATCCTTCATCATCGCGAACGTCCCGTTCCCCATATCGCGACGATATGTCTGCAACAGGAACGCCTCGGTATTGCGCGCCGCCCCCAGCCCCGTGCGATCGGTAAACAGCCGGCGGTTACGGCTGTTGGCAGCGTTCCAGGCCGGGTCGCTACCCTGCGGCTGCGAGAACTTCAGGTTGTGCGTCGGCAGATAGCCATTGGTATCGACCGCCGCACAAAACACCACGCGCGGATCCAGCTGGAGCAAAGGCTCCTGCACCGCCGGCAGCACGCGATCGGTGAACGCCGTAAACCGCGTCATGTGCTGCGGCGGGTCGGTATTCGGGACCGGCGCATAGGTGCGGTCGAACAGATCGCCCTCGGTGATATCACCCCGCGCCAGCGCCGATTCAAACAGCGCGCTGATCTTGCCGGCCGCCGCTTGCACCGCTTCGATGAACGGCGTATCGGCACTCTGCACCCCGGTTGAAGCCGTCAGCCGGATCAACGTTTCCGACGCGCCTAGCAACCCAGACAGCTGCCGCTGCGCGTTGTCGATGTTGTGGCTCGATTGCTTCACGCCCTCGGCCATGGCATCCACCTCACGCGCGAGCGACGCGCATTCGCCTTCAATGGCGGCGGTGGATTCGGCAATGCTCGTCGCCTCGACGTCGAAGCGCGCGATGGCTTCGCCCGCCACGCCGATCACCGCGCCAATCGCCTGCGTGCCGGCATCCACGCGCTGGGCGCGCGCCACGTTGGCGCTGCTGTCGCCGATCAGCTTGTCGGTCTGGCCGGACAAATCCGCCAAGGTGGTTTCGATACGCTGCGTCGCTTCGGCGGTCTGGCCCGCGAGCTGCTTCACCGCGCCCGCCACCACGGCAAAGCTGCGGCCCGATTCGCCGGCGCGTGCAGCTTCAATGGCCGCGTTGATCGCCAGCAGATTGGTCTGCTTGGCAATCTGCGAAATCTGCTCGGCCGCCTGCGCCACCTGGACCAGCGCTTCGCGCAGTGCAGCAATCTGCTGCTCCATGCTCGCCACGCCAACGGCCAGCTCGCGAATGTCGCGCAGCGATGCATCGACCGTTGCGCGTGAGCCGCTCACCTCTTCGCTGGCATGCGATGCGACTTCGCGCGCATGCCGCGCGGCCACGGCGATGTCGTGGTTGCCGCGCATGGTGACATCGGCTGCGTTGCGCAACTGGTCGAACACGTCGGCCTGCCGGCGCAGCCGCACGGCCACGTCTTCCACGTTGCCGGAGACCTCGCAGATGCCCATGCCGACGCGGCCGGCCTCTTCGGCAATGCGGGCTACAAGGTCGGGAGAGGCTTTCGGGCCGCGGCCCCAGACGAATGGCTTCACGTGCGGTTGTCTCCAGATGTCGTTGTTGTTTGTGCGCTCGCGCTGATGGCGAAGCAAACCCTCTACGGGGAGTATCGGCGCGAGCGGTGCGCGCTTGAGCGACGCTACCCGCACCGGCTTACGCGGGCATTACATGCGCCTTGCGCAGCACTAAGCCTGTGCCGAGCGATCGCGGCGCAGCCGGGCCTCGTAGGCGGCGGCCGTCATGGGGGGGCCGAACAGGAAGCCTTGCAACTTGTCGCACCCGGCGGCTTGCAGGAACTCGGCCTGCTCCAGCGTCTCGACACCTTCCGCCGTGACGGTCATGTCCAGCGACGCAGCCATCGCGACCACGGCGCGCGAGATCACCACCGAATCGCGGTGGCGCGGAATGCCCGAGACGAACGAGCGATCCACTTTCAGGTTGTCGATCGGGAAGCGCTGCAGATACGACAGCGACGAATACCCCGTGCCGAAATCATCGATCGAGATGCGAATGCCCAGCGCCGTGAGCGCGTCGAGCATCGGCATCACGGCGGCGGTGTCGCGCATGAGCAAGCCTTCGGTGATCTCCATTTCCAGCGCGCTGGCGGGCAAGCCGGCCTCGGTCAGGCAGCGCGAGATGGTCGGCACCAGCCCCTCGCCAAACTGGCGCGGCGACAAATTCACGGCGACAAAGAATTCGGGCATGCAGGTGGCGCGCCAATGCGCGGCTTGGCGGCACGCCTGCGCCAGCACCCATTCGCCGATGTCGCCGATGAGGCCGGCGTCTTCCGCCACGGGGATGAACTCGGCGGGCGACACCTCGCCCAGTTCCGTGCTGTGCCAGCGCAGCAGCACTTCAGCGCCGACGATGTCCATCGACGTGGCATCGACGATGGGCTGGAAGCGCAGCGACAGCTCGCCCGCTGTCAGCGCGCGGCGCAGGTGGTATTCCAGCTGGAAGCGGCGCTGCGCACGCTGCGACAAGCGCGCGGTGTACACGCGATGCTGGTTACGGCCGTTCTGCTTGGCGTTGTACATGGCGGCATCCGCACAGCGCAGCAGCGTGGCGGCATCGTTGCCGTGTTCCGGGTACACCGCAATGCCGATGGATGCGCCCAGGTAATACTCCGTGCCGCTCGTCGAAAACGGCTGCGCGATGGAATGGACGATGCGCTTGGCCAGACGCTCCGCCTCGCCCAACGAGCGCACGTTATCCAGCAGCACGACGAATTCATCGCCGCCCAGGCGCGCCAGCGTATCGCTCTGGCGCACGCAGGCCGACAGGCGTTGCGCGACGATGCGCAGCAGGTGGTCACCGGCTTCGTGGCCAGCCGTGTCATTCACCTTCTTGAAGCCATCCAGATCCAGGAACAGCACAGCGACCTGGCGTGCCTCGTTGGGCTGACTGGCCGCCTGCTCCATCACGGCCTGCATGCGCTGCGAGAAATAAGCGCGGTTGTACAAGCCGGTGAGCGCATCACGCTGCGCGAGGAACGTGAGCTGCTGCTGGGCCGCACGCGCGGGGCCAATATCGTTGAACGAGATGAGCACGGCCGACGGGGCGTCGTCGCCGGGACGCACGATGGGCAGCACGTTTTCGTGCACCCACACAATGTCGCCATCCACCAGCTCCAGGCCGACGGTCAAGCCGAGCAGCGGCCTGCCGGTGGCCAACACCACGCGCGTTGGGCGTTCATTGAGCGGGATCTCGCTGCCGTCTTCGCGCAACGAACGGCGCATCAGCGTCAGATGGCTGGTGCCGACGGGCGACACGTTGCCCGCCCGAAGAATCCGGCGTGCGCTTGGGTTGCACGCGAGGATGGTGCCGTCGGCTGCCTGCACGACGATGCCTTCGGTGAGGTTGTCGACGGCCAGCCGGTAGCGTTCTTCGCTCTCTTGCAGATCGCGGGCGATATGCGCCTTCTGCACGGCCACGCCGATGATGTCGGTAATGCCGTCGAGCAGCCCCATGGCGTCGCGCGTGGGCGCACGCGGGGTGTCGTAGTAGATGCCCATCGCGCCGATCATCTGCGCGTTGTCGCCGCGAATGGGCGTCGACCAGCATGCGCGCAGGCCCAGCGGCGCAACGATGTCGCGGTAGCCATCCCAGAGCGGGTCGGCGTCGATGTCTTCCACCACCACGGTCTTGTTCAGGAACATGGCCGTCCCGCACGAACCAACTGAAGGGCCGAGCGCGATCCCAACCAGCAACTGCGAGAGGATGAAAGGCAGCGATGGGGCCACGGCCTGCGTGATGTGCTCGCCGTCACCGCTGAGCAGGACGGAACACATCGCGCCGTCATCAAGCAGTACCTCCACCAGCCGGCAGACTTCGGCCAGCAGGTCAGGGAGCGGCACGTTGCGCGAGCTGAGTTCCAGCACGGTCTTTTCGCAGCGCAGCAACTCCTTCGCGCGTGCGGTTTCGGCGGCCAGTGCCCGGTAATTGGCTTCGGATTCGCGCAGAGCCTGTTCGGCCTGCTTGCGCTGCGTGATGTCGCGCGCCACCACCTGGATGGCGGTGCGCCAGCCGAGCTGCACCGGCGCCGAAAGCACCTCGACTTCCACGGGCGTGCCATCGCAGCGCAGCAAGGTCTGCTCGACGGGCGGCAAACCTGCGCCGTGTGTGACCATCCACTCCCGGCGCTGGCGTGCGAGGTGCGTCGAATTGTCGTGGACGAACTCGTCCAGCTCGTGGCCGACGATGTCGCGCGCCGTTTGCGCGCCAAACAGCCGAACGCCCGCCTCGTTGACGAAAACGATAATGTCGTCCGCCACGATGTACAGCGCATCCGGCATTTGCCGGACGAGCGCCTCGTAACGGTCATCAGCGAGCGGTAAGGGCCTGGGGCTGTCCTGATCGATCACATCCGGTTCGGGACGGTCAGGCCGCTCAGCAGAGGTGGCGTCCATATCTGGGTTGTTTTTCAAGATATCGACCAATGTGTCGGGAAAGTTAAGGCGTTTGGCTGGCCCTCCCCTCTTCAGGGTGGGGCAAATGGCGGATGTGCGGATAAGCGGCACGCCAGTTGCGGCACAATGCCCGCACGACGTCTCTGCGCACTTTTCGCACCTCGGCCTTATGCAATCGTTTTCGTCTTCCGTCGGCCACGTGGCCGGCTTGATTTCGCGACGTACCTTGCTACCCGCAGGGCTGGCGGAAGCTGCCGTGCAATTTCGCGATGGGCAGATTGCCGCCTGTGACGCCAACCCGACGCGCGGCATGATCGACTGCGGCGACCTGCTCGTCCTGCCCGGCATCGTCGACCTGCACGGCGATGCCTTCGAACGCGCGGTCATGCCGCGCCCCGGCGTGGCCTTTCCCTACGAAACCGCCCTGGCCGACGTTGACGGCCAATTGCTGGCCTGCGGCATCACCACCGAATTCCACGGCGTGACCTATTCCTGGGAAGGCGGCTTGCGCGGCCGCCCCTACGCGCTGCGCATGCTGGACACCCTAGACGCCATGCGCCCGCATCTGGGGGCCCAGCACCTGATGCACCTGCGCTTCGAATTGCACCACGCAGACGGGGTTGCCGATGCGCTCGCCTGGATGGACGCCGGCCGCGTGCACTTCCTGTCGTTCAACGATCACCTGCCCGGGATGCGCGACAAGCTGGGCGACGCGCGCAAGCTCGCACAATACGCCGATCGGGCCGAGTGCGACATCAACACGTTCCTCGCCCGTCTGAATGCCGCCGCAGTCAACGCCCCACGGCTCGCCGAGGTGACCGGCACGCTCGCGCGGGCAGCGCAGCAACGCGGCATCTGCATGGCATCGCACGACGAACCCGACATTGCCACGCGCAACACGTTTCACGCGCACGGCTGCACCGTCACCGAATTTCCGTTGACCGCCGATGTTGCGCAGGCGGCGCGCGCGCATGGTGGACATATCGTCTTCGGGGCGCCCAACGTCGTGCGCGGGGGCAGCCATCACGGCGCACCCGATGCGACCGCCATGGTGGCCGCGGGCCTGGGCACCGTGCTGGCCTCCGACTATTACTACCCCGCACTGCTGGCCGCCCCGTTCAAGCTGGCCGAGCGCGGCGTGGTGCCGCTGGCAGAGGCCTGGGCGCTGGTGGCGGCCAACCCGGCCGAAGCCGCAGGACTGAGGGATCGCGGCACGCTCGCAACAGGGCTGCGAGCCGATGCCATCGTGGTCGATGACCGCCGCCCGGGGCTGCCGCGCGTGGTGGCGGCCGTGGTGGGCGGACGACTGCGCCATGCCGCCGGGCAGTTGCCGCTGATCGGCTGAGCAGCGCCATGGAGCAAGCGCTGGCACCTTTACCGTCAGTGATACTGGAAGCCTGGCGGTACGCGCTCTACCTGCTGCCGCCCGAGCCTTGGTACGGCCTGGGCACGCGCTGGCTGGGCCGCTGTGTGCGCTCCAACACCGCCATCCCCGCAGATCAGCGCGAGGCGTTTGTCAGCGAGGCCGGTATCGATCTCGCCACGCTCGACCGCTGGACCGAAGCGCCGCGCCAGTACGGCCTGCACGCCACGTTCAAACCGCCTTTCCGCCTGGCAGGCAATCGCACGGTCGTCGAACTGGACGCTGCGCTGCGCCGCTTCGCGCAGCAGCAGCACGCCTTCACAATCGAGCCGGCCTTGCAGACGCTGCGCGGCTTTCTCGCTTGGCGGCTGCGTCATGGCGACCCTGCGCGCGACACGCTCCACGCGTTCGCCGATGCGTGCGTCGCCGAGTTCGATGCCTTCCGCGCACCGCCCCCGCCTGCTGAACTCGCGCGGCGCCGTCGTGCAGGCCTGTCGGATGCGCAGGAGCGCCATCTAGAGCGCTGGGGCTATCCGTATGTGTTTGGGACGTTCACGTTCCACATCACGCTGACCGGGCGGCTCGACCATGCCGAGCAGCTCGCGTGCTACCGCGCATTGGAAGCATCGCGCGTGGTGCTGCCGGCCGCCATGCCCATCGACCACATCGCGTTGTTTTCGCAGGCGGCGCCCGACGCGCCGTTCAACGTGGCACGTGTGTACCGCTTTGATGGGAGCGTCGAAGACTTCGACGCTGCGCAGAGCGCGCTCAGCGCTTGAGTTCGACCACGTCGATCACCTGCGTCTGGCCGTGCTGCTCAACCTCCTGGCGCATCACCACGGCCGCTTCAGGGCAGTACCAATCGGTGATGTGGGCAACGGTGGGGTCGGGCTCGAGCGTTTCATTGCCCAACCGCAGCACACCGAGGCGCGCCGTGCGCGTGTAGCGGATCGGCCGGCACTGCAACTGGCCGACCACAGTGTCCATCGGCTGCGGCGGCCCCACCTCTCGCTCCGACACCTCCACCTTGGCATGCTCGGCTTGCATGCGCCCGACGGAGATCCCCAGCCGAGGCGACACCACATCGAAATCGAAGCTGGATTCGTACGTATCGCCCGGCAGCATCTGCGCTTCGGGCGCCAGGCCGGCACCGTACAGGAACATGCCGGAAATGGCCGTGCTCACGGTGCCAACCAGATCGGCATGTTCGCTTTGCGCAAACACCCGGCCGTTGATGCTGACGATGCGCGTGACCACGCCAGCCTCGTCCACCAACAGCTGGTGCTCCTGCACCGTCTCGATGGGCCGACCACCCAGCGCCACCAAGCCCGATTTGGCGTAGATGTGCAGGCCGATTTCGCAGCCGTCCTGCATGTCGCGATTGACGTCGTGCAGGGTGAACTCCACGATCATCGGCGTCTTGCCGTTGCCGTCCAGGCGCACGCGGCTGCCGTCGTGCACCCAAGGCGCGGAGCATAGCCCTGCTGCCTGCGCAGGCAACGCCAGTGCAATCGCGGCCACGGCTACGGCGGCGCTCCATAAAGAAAAACGCCGATGCATCGGGCGATGCATCAGCGTCTTCATGAACCCGATCGGCACGGGCTTACTGCTTGGGCGCGTCCTTCTTGTTGGCGCCCTCGCTGTACGGGTCAAACTTGCCGCCGGCCTTCGCGCCCTGGCTATACGGATCGAACTTCTCACCGGCCTTGGCGCCCTGGGTGTACGTGTCGTACTTGCCCTTTTCGACATTGGCCGGCTGGGCGCCAGGGTTCAGAGCGCTGGCCGTGCTGTCGTTCTTGTTGGCGCCTTGCGAATACGGGTCGAACTTGTCGCCGGCCTTCGCACCCTGCTGGTACGGATCGAACTTGTCGCCGACCTTTGCGCCTTGGGTATACGGGTCGAACTTCTTCTGGTCAGTCTGCGCGTGGGCTACGGTGCCGATGGCTGCTACGGCAGCGACCGCTGCCACGAGGGTAAGACGTTTGTACGGCATCTGAAGCTCCTTTCCTATGGGTCGTTTGGGCTGGCTGAAAGCGCAGCCTCGTTTTGAACGCATCCCGGTGTCATGCGCACTGGCATGTTGGCGACGGCGCCGGGAAACCCCCTCTCCTCGTCGTAAGCTATGGCAAGCGCACAGGAAAGTCAACGCACAGAAACTGCATATTTTTTGGGCAATTGCGTGCTGAACCGCAGGTGAATCAGTGACGTTCCGGCTGGCGGATCGCACTCGGGCCCATCACCGCAATCAACGCCATGGTGAGCGCCACCACCGACAGCCCCCAGCGCAGGTCGGAGCGATGCGCAATCAGCCCGATGATGACCGGGCCGATCAGCAAGCCCACGTAGGCAAAGCGCGCCACGGCAGCAATGCCTTCGGCTGCCGGCACACCCGGCAGGCGCGACGCGGTGATGAAGAAGATCGGCACCATGTTGGCGGCGCCCACGCCCATCAGCCCAAAACCTGTCAGGACAGCAATCGGCGCGGGCCACAGCAGAGCAAGCAGGATTCCGCCCGTTGCCAGCACGCCACTGCCGCCAAGCACGCGCATATTGCCCCAGCGCCCGCGTGCGAAATCGCCACCGAAACGCGCGAGCGCCATCCCGCCCGAAAATGCAGCGTACCCCGCGCTGGCAACAGCTTCCGGAGATTGAGCGATCTCGCGCATGTACACGGTCGTCCAGTCGTACATCGCGCCTTCGCCCACCAGCCCCAGGAAGGCCAGCACGCCGAGCAGGAACAGCGTGCGGCCCGTGGTCGGATGCGCGGGTTCGCCTTCGGCATGCATGTGGTCGGGCAGCATGAACGGTCCGGCACACAAGGCAGCCGCCATGGTGACGAGCGCCATGCCGCCGCAGTGCACGGCCGGCGGCACGCCCAGTTCCAGCAGCACGCCGCCCACCGCCGCACCCACCATGCCGCCGAGGCTGAACATACCGTGCAGCGACGAGATGATCGGCTTGTGATGATTGGCCTCCACTGTGGCGGCCTGCGCATTGATGGCCACGTCGAAACCAGCGTTGGTGATGCCGAACAGCAGCAGCACGGCCAACAGCGCGGGGTAGCTCGGCATCAGCATGAGCAGCCCGGTCATCACACCAAATGCCACGCCGCCCTGCACACTCGCGCGCCGCGTGCCGACGCGCGCCGCCCACTTGCCCGCAAACTTCATCGCGACGATGGCACCGGCGGCCACCATGAACATCGCCAGCGACAGCGATGCCTCGGACAACCCGAAACGCGCCTTCACCGTCGGAATGTGAACGCCCCACGTCGCAAACGTTGCACCGTTGGCGAAAAAGAGGGCCATCGTCGCCGCGCGAGCCGACAGGGGAAGCCGGCGAGGCCGCAACGCGCCGGCAGATTGGACGTATTCGGAAGGCATGAAGGACCGCTGAGAAAAACGCACGGCGCAAATGTGTCGCGCCGCAAAGGCGTCATGCTACCGCGCCCGGCTGATGAGCGTATGACGCGGCCCCGCGGCAGGCAGGTATGCCGTTTGCGTCACCACGGTCGAATCCACCGCATCGGGAGACCCGCCATGCCCCGCGTGATCTGGAAGGGCGCCGTCAGCTTCGGCCTCGTCCACATTCCCGTTGCGCTGTATCCGGCCACCCGCAGCGACGACCTCGACTTCGACTGGCTCGACCGCCGCACCATGGACCGCGTCGGCTACAAGCGCATCAACAAGACCACCGGCAAAGAGGTGCCGCGCGAGCAGATCGTGCGTGGCTACGCCTACGAGAAAGACCGCTACGTCATCCTCACCGACGAGGACATCCGCGCCGCCAACCCGGTCTCGACGCAAACGGTCGATTTGCTGACCTTCGTGGATGCGGCGGAGATTCCGTTTCTCTATCTCGATACGCCCTACTTTCTGGCGCCCGACCGGCGCGGCGAAAAGGTCTACGCACTGCTGCGCGAGGCGCTCACACGCTCGCAGAAGATCGGTGTCGCCAACGTCGTGCTGCACACGAAGCAGCATCTGGCCGCGCTGATCCCGATGGGGCCGGTGCTCGTGCTGCATACGCTGCGCTGGTCCAACGAGGTGCGCGACTGGTCCGAACTCGACGTGCCGGAAGAAGGCGCGAAGGCCGCCAAGCTCACGGCCAAGGAAATCGACATGGCTGAAAAGCTGATCGACGACATGAGCGGCACCTGGGACCCTGCCGAATACCACGACACCTTCCGCGACGACATCCTTGCGCTGGTCGATCGCAAGGTGCGTGAAGGCCGCACGGAATCCGTCGAGCCCATGGAAGCCGAGCAAGCTGCACCGCGCACCGGCAACGTGATCGACCTGACCGACCTGCTGCGGCAGAGCCTTGCCAAGCGCGGCAAGGGCAAAGGAGCGTCAAACGACGAGGCGGACGACGAACCCGCCCCGCGCAAGCGGGCACCACGCAAGACGGCCGCCAAGACGGCACGCAAGACAGCCACGCGCAAGCGCGCATAACAAGACGGAGCCGACGCCATGCCACGCCATCTCGCCGACTACCGCCGCAAGCGCGATTTCACGCAGACACAAGAACCCGCGGGTGCACGCCGCAAAGCCGACGAGCAGCGTGAAAACGGCGCCCTGCACTTCGTGATCCAGAAGCACGACGCCACGCGTTTGCATTACGACTTCCGGCTCGAACTCGACGGTACGCTCAAGAGTTGGGCCGTCCCCAAGGGCCCGAGCCTGGACCCCGCCGACAAGCGTCTCGCCGTGCATGTTGAAGACCACCCGTTGGACTACGCGGATTTCGAAGGCCACATCCCCGAAGGCCAATACGGCGGTGGCGACGTGATCGTGTGGGACCGCGGCACTTGGCGCCCGCATGGCGATCCGCGCAAGGCGTACCGCGACGGCAAGCTCAAATTCGATCTCGACGGCGAGAAGCTGCACGGCGCATGGGCGCTGGTGCGCACGCATTTGCGCGGCACGGGGAAGCATCCGAAAGAACAGTGGCTGCTGATCAAGGAACGCGACGATCAGGTTCGCGCATCCAGAGACTACGACGTGACGCAGGCACTGCCCGCCAGCGTGATCACCGGGGAAACCGTCGGCGCAAAGCCCCGGGCCAAAGGAAAGGCCAAAGCCAATGGCGCCAAGACTGAGCGTTCAGAACCGGCGCAAGTCCAGCCGCCCGTGGGTGCCGTGCCGAGCGCGTTGCCCAGAACGTTGGAGCCCCAACTCGCCACGCTGGTCGATGGGCCGCCAACCCACGGCGAGTGGGACTACGAAGTGAAATTCGACGGCTACCGCATCCTTGCGCGCATCGACGGCAACACCGTGCGCCTGTTCAGCCGCAACGGCCGCGACTGGACGGCCAAGCTGCCGCGCCAGGCGCGCACGCTGCATGCCCTGGGCCTGCGTGAGGCGTGGCTCGACGGCGAAGTCGTGGTGATGGGCGAACGCGGCGTGCCCGACTTCCAGGCGCTGCAGAACGCCTTTGAAACCGCGCATGCCGAACACATTGCCTACTACCTGTTCGACATCCCGTTCTGCAACGGCATGGATTTGCGCGGTGTGCCGTTGCGCGAGCGGCGGGCGCTGCTGCAACGCATTCTCGATGCCGCGCCGGGTGACTTGGACCGCGATGCGGTGCTGTTCTCAGGCACGTTCAACGCGGCACCCGAAGATTTGCTGTCTTCCGCGTGCAGCATGTCGCTCGAAGGCGTGATCGGCAAGCGCGCGAATGCGCCGTACCGCGCCGGCCGCAGCCCGGCATGGATCAAGCTCAAATGCGGGCAGCGGCAGGAGTTCGTGATCGGCGGCTACAGCGCGCCCAAGGGCAGTCGCAGCGGCTTCGGTGCGCTGCTGCTCGGGGTGTATGACGACGCGGGCAAGCTGCGCTATGCGGGGCGCGTTGGCACCGGCTTCAACGAGACGAGCCTGCACGCTTTGCATCACGACCTGACAGGGCAGACCATCGACACGCCGCCCTTTGCCAACCCACCCACCGGCAGCGACGCGCGCGACGTGCAATGGGTCAAGCCGGAGCGCGTGGCCGAAATCGCCTTTGCCGAATGGACGCGCGAAGGCATCGTGCGGCAGGCGGTGTTTCAAGGTTTGCGCGACGACAAACCCGCGCGCAACATCGTGCGTGAACAAGCCAAGCCGCCCAGCGCCACCGCCCGCAAGGAGACCCGCGCCGTGCATGCCCCCGAACGCAAGGTACGCCCTGGCGCCGAACGCATCGCCGGTGTGGATGTCACGCACCCCGATCGCGTGATCGAGAAAGCCAGCGGCACCACCAAGGCGGATCTTGCGCGCTATTACGCGAGCGTGGCCGAATGGATGCTGCCGCATCTGCACAACCGGCCGACGTCGCTGGTGCGCGCGCCCGATGGCATCGACGGCGAGCGCTTCTTCCAGAAGCATTCCGCCGCGCTCAAGCTGCAGGGCATCACGCAGCTGGACCCGTCGCTTGATCCGGGGCATCCGTCGCTGCTGGCGATCAACTCGGCGGAAGCCCTGGTCGGCGCAGTGCAGATGGGCACGGTGGAATTCCACACGTGGAATGCGCTGGCCGACCGCATCGAGCAGCCCGACCGCATCGTCTTCGATATCGACCCGGACCCGGCGTTACCCTTCGCACGGGTGATCGAGGCCACGCAGCTTACGCTCGCGCTGCTCGATGAACTCGGCCTGAAGGCGTTCCTGAAAACCAGCGGCGGGAACGGCATGCACGTGGTGGTGCCGCTCACGCGCCGCGAGGCGGCCGGCTGGGACACGCTCAAAGCCTTCGCGCAAGCCGTGGTGCAGCACATGGCCGCAACTTTCCATGACCGCTTTGTCGCCAAGATGGGCCCGCAGAACCGTGTGGGAAAAATCTTCATCGACTATCTGCGCAACAACCGCGGCGCAAGCACGGTGGCGGCGTATTCGGTGCGCGCGCGGACTGGGCTGCCGGTGTCGGTGCCGATCCGCCATGACGAACTGGAGGGGCTGCAGGCGTCTGCCCAGTGGACGCTGCGCACGCTGCCGGAGCGGCTGGCCAAGCTCAAGGGTGATCCGTGGGCCGACTACGCCGGCACGCGCCAATCGGTCACGGCCGATATGCGCAAGCGCATCGGCGCCAATGACTGACTCGCCACACATCGGCGTTCCTGAAAGAATTAGGCGGTGAACGGCCCGTTGCTTGTCGGCCGAGGTGCGGGGTTGCTGCGTTAACATGCCTGCGTCTGCACTTGGCGCACCTGTGCGCCCTACTCTGCCCCCCGCCGATGGCCCGAATTCGTCCGACCCGTTTGCTGAATCTGTCGCGCAGTGCGCTTGCCTGCGCGTTGCTCTTGACCATTGCGGCCTCGCCGCTGGCCCACGCCAAGAAGGCCAAGGCCCACGCGGCGCCGCGCGCCACCGCGGCACAAGCTCGCCAAGCCGCGCACAACCCCGCCGGATTGCCTGCCAACGTGGCGCTGGCCTTTGCACGCGCACACATCCCGCTGGATGCGGTGAGCGTGTTCGTGATCCGCACCGGCAGCGCCACGCCCATCCTGCAGTGGAATGCCGACACCGGAATGAACCCGGCGTCGACCATGAAGCTGCTGACCACCTTCGCAGGGCTGGACCTGCTCGGCCCGGATTTTCGCTGGAAGACCAGGGCCTATGCCGACAACCCGCCGGTCAACGGCACGCTCAACGGCAACCTGTACCTGCGCGGCCAGGGCGATCCGAAGCTGATTCCCGAAGAACTCGTCAAGCTGGTGACCGACGTGCGCCGCGCCGGGGTGGACGAACTGGCCGGCAACATCGTGCTCGATCGCACCTACTTCGAGGGCGGCCTGTCGGATGCGCCGCCGCTGGACGGTGACAGCGCGCGCGCCTACAACGTTGCGCCCGACGCGCTGCTGTATTCGTTCAAGACGCTGACGTTCACGCTGTCGCCGGATGCCGGTAACGGCGCGGTCAACATCGATGTATCGCCGCCGCTGGCGCAGTTGCAGATCGACAACCAGTTGCGCACCACGCGCGGCGGCTGCGGCGACTGGAAGACGACCTCCGGCGCGAACATCTCCACGCAAACCGACGGCCATGTGCTTGCCAGCTTCGACGGCCACTATGCCGCCGCGTGCGGCGAACGCGTCTTCAATATCGCCGCCCTCACGCATGCCGACTTCATCTGGGGCGGCTTCCTGGCGCTGTGGCAGCAAGCCGGCGGCACGACGCGCTTCACGCCGGGCCTGCGCGAAGGCAAGGTGCCACGTCAGGCTGTTCTGCTGGCCACGCACTACGGCCCGCCGTTGTCGGAAGTCGTGCACGACATCGACAAGTATTCGAACAACGTGATGGCGCGCCAGCTGTTCCTGACGATTGGCGCGGAAATCGGCCGCAAGCCCGCATCGGTTCGGCAGTCGACCGAGGTCATCAACCAGTGGCTTGCAAAACAGAACCTGACGATGCCGGAACTGGTGCTGGAGAACGGCTCGGGCCTGTCGCGCATCGAGCGCATCAGCGCACGCAACATGGGGCGCCTGCTGCAGCAGGCTGATGCCAACCCGAACGGCGGCGTGCTGCGCGATGCGCTGCCCGTTGTCGGCGTGGACGGCACCATGCGCAACCGCCTGACACGGGCCGGGGTAGCGGGCAATGCCGAGATCAAGACTGGCACGCTCAACGACGTGCGCGCCATCGCGGGTTACGTGGAAGGTGAAAACGGCGAGCGCTTCGTGGTGGTCAGCATGATCAACCACCCGAACGCCAGCGGCGGCCAGGCCGCCCACGACGCACTGCTGCAATGGATTTACCAGGGCGCGCCGCGATGAGTTCACGCAAGGCACTCCTGGGCATCACCGGCACGTCGGGCAGCGGCAAGACCACGCTCGTCGAGCAGCTCATCGTCCGTTTCGTGCGCGACGGGCGGCGCGTGGCGGCCATCAAGCACACGCATCACGGCTTCGATCTCGATTCGCCGGGCAAGGATTCGTACCGTATGCGCGAAGCCGGCAGCGCCGAAGTCGTGCTTGTGGGCGGTGAACGCCTCGTGCTGATGCGCGAATACGCCAACGCCGTGGAACCCGAACTTGACGACGTGCTGGCGCTGCTCTCGCCTGCCACCGACCTCGTCATCGTAGAAGGCTATAAGCGCAGCACCTTCCCGAAAATCGAAGTGTTTCGCCCTTCACTGGGCCGCGCGCCACTGTGGCCAGAGATTGGCGGCGTGGTGGCGGTGGCCACCGATTCGCCTGACGCCGTGCAACCGCCTGAAGGCGTAGTCGTGCTGGATCTGAACGATGTCGATGCGGTGTACCGGTTTGCCGTACAGCAATTGGCCAATGCACCCATATGAAGCACTCTTAACATCCGGGCACGGCAGCTTGGCTATGATGGGGCGGTTCAGTTTTTCGCCAGCCCCCTCCCAACAACATGCTTTCCCGTCTATCGGCCGCGCTGCTTGGCGCGGCATTTTTTTGCTCGGCCCTGCCAGTCGCTGCGCGTGACTGGGTCGCCCCGAATGCCACCCTCGGGCACGGCGCGCAGGTCCACCAGTTCGTGCTCGTCGACCCGGCGACCGGGCGCGCAATGCCCAACGCGCGCTACCGCCTGTTCCTGCCCGACCACACCATCGCCGGCAAGCCGCCGCAGGTGGGCGAAACCGACAGCGTGATCTTCGGCACGACCGACAGCGCCGGGCGCACGGCCAAGGTTCGGTTGTCGAAGCGTTATGCGGCGGCACGCTGGGTGCTCAATCCGGTGGTCGGCCATGGCGAGCTTGGCGAATCGTTCCGCCTGGTCGATTCGCTCGGCGGCGCGCCGATCGAGGGGCACCCATATTTGGTCGATGTCGTCGGCGAATACCTGTTCTGCGGCCACTCCAGCGCGGGCGGGTATACCGCCTATGTGCAATCGCGCGAGTCGCGCACCGTGCAGCTTGAAAACACGTTGGCCTTCAGCCGGGCCGACGACGCGTGGTGTGCCCGCGAGGCGCGCGCGATTGCCGACAGCGGCAACACCCCCGGCGCACCCGATCTCTACACGCAGTACCTCGGCACGCTCACGGCCAACGCGGCGACACTGAGCAAAGACTTGCAGAGCCGCATCGCGCGCAAACTGATGTCGCTGGCGATTGCGGAACGCGATGCCGCGCGCATCGACCTCGCCCTCGACTTGCAGCCGGTGCCGGAAGACCGCCTCAACAGCTACGGCTATGAACTCGTTGACGCGGGCCTGCGCGTGGAGCGCGGCATGTCAATGATCGACGCGTATCTGGCCCAGCACCCGAACGACCCATTCGCCCTCGACAGCAAGGGCTGGGCGCTGTACCGGCTCGGCCGGAACGACGAAGCGCTGACGTGGTTTGACCGCTCCATCGCCGTGTTCACGCAACCCGACGGCGACTATGAAGCGAGCGATGACGCGGTACGCGAAGCACGCGCGGAAGGCCTCGCACACAAGGGCGAAGTGCTGTGGAAGCTGGGTCGCGCAGACGAAGCGCACGATTGCTTCAAGCAGGGGCTCGCCATCTCGCCGCAAAACGATGTGCTCAAGGCCACGCTAGCCCGCCTGGCGGTGACATTGCCGACGGCCGACGCAAAGTAACGCAGACATCGCTGCAAACAAAAACGCCCGCGTGAAGCGGGCGTTTTGCTAAGCGCGATGCGCAGCGTCAATGCACCAGATTGTCTGCAAGCAGGCGCTGCAGCACATTGCTTGCAATCAGGCGATGGCCGCCCGTGGTGGGATGCACGCCGTCTGCGAACAGGTAGGACGTATCGGCCCCCGTGGCCACCAACGTGTTGGCCGAGCAGAACAGCGAGCTGCCGCCCGCGCCCGGCACGAGCGCGTTGATCTTGGTCGCATCGCACGCAGGCACGCTCGTGTTGCTGAACCCGAACGTCGCGCCGTTCTGGATCACGGCCGTCAGCTGCGAGTTGAAGTCGATCACGCGCGCGCTGGTGCCGGCCAGACCGGTTTGCAGCGTGGTGTTGAACGCGCCCACCAGTGCATGCAGCAGTGCCTGGCCTGTCGCGCCGCCCGCCACGCCCTGCGGCGTCAGGCTGCTGTCGGGCAGGTTGAACACGTAGAGCTGCGTCGCGTTCTTGCTGATCATGTCCTTGATGTAACCGACCAGATCGGTCGCCGCCTGCTGCACCTGTGCGGTCGCGATGGCGGGCGTCACACCCGAGTTGGGGGTCGCGACAGCGGCAGCCCAGTAGAAGATGTCGTTGTTGCCGCCGAACACGAACACCACGTCGTTGTTGCCGTTGAACGTATTGTTGCTGGCCGCGTAGAAGTTGGCGAGTTGCTGTTTGACCGGATACGTGAGCGCCCCGGCGCCACCGTTGTGACCGATGCCATTCGGGTCGGTCACGCGCGAGCCGCCTTGCGCGTAGTCGAAGCAACCGGGTTTCGGGCAGGTCTGCACCGAGGTGGCGTAACCCATCACGGCCGGCGTGAGCGCCACACCAAGTTGTCCGGCCACGGTTTCCGCCCAGATCGGACCGGGGTTGGTGGTGAACTTGCCGCCGCCTACGGCAGCCGCGGCCGGCGTGTAGGTGCCGGCGTCGCTCAGGCTGTCGCCGAATACCACCATGCGCTGCACCTTGGCGACGTTGGGGTTGCCGCTCTGATCGCTTTCACCGCCGCCGCAAGCCGCCAGGCTCAAGGCCAGGGCCGCCGATGCGACGACGCCCATCCATTGACGCAACTTCATGATGTCTGTCTCCCGTGTGGAATTTTTTTGGTCTGTGGTGCCGCGGTGCGTAACCTCGCCGTGCGCGTTTGAAGCACGCGGAACGACACAACGCCCAAGTGTAGCGAGGTTGCCGGGCGCACGGCGAACGCGCGCCCCGTAAGAATTAGAGGTCCGTCTCGAACGCGGCGGCCGCGCGACGCAGGCGGTCGTTGACAGCAGCCCAGGCGGGCGTGTCGGCTAGGGTTTCCACCCAGATGGCGTCGTAAGCGCCGCGATCGAGTTCGCGCAACAGCGCATAGAGCGCGTTGGCGTAGGCGGCGGGTGTGGCGGGAGCGGCGCGCTGGTCGCAACCATCACGCAGTGCCACGGGGGCACCAAGCCACACGATGCGCTTGTCAGCGGGCAGTGCAGCCAAGCGCGCAGGCACATCGGCCGCGGGCACCAAATACAACGGCGTGCGCGGCGCGTAGTGCGCCTTCAACGTGCCGGAAGCACGCGGCGCAGCGGCGTCCGGTAGCGCAGGCACTTCGCCAGTCACGCGCTCGATGTCTTCAGGCGTGATGGCGCCCGGGCGCAGCAGCACGGGGCCAATGCCCTGGTCCAGCCGTGAAAGATCAATGATGGTCGACTCGATGCCCACGTCCACGCCGTCGCCTTCGAGCACGAACACGGCATCACCGAATTCATCCCGCACGTGCTGCGCGGTGGTCGGGCTGACCTGACCGAACTTGTTGGCCGACGGCGCCGCAATACCGCCGCGCCCACGCTTGAAGCGCGAGAGCAACGCCTGCGCCACCGGGTGCGACGGGCAACGGAGCCCGATGCTGTCCTGCCCGCCTGCCACGGCGGCCGGGATGTGCGGTGCACGTTTCAGGATCAGCGTCAGTGGCCCCGGCCAGAACGCTTCGATGAGCTGCAGCGCGATGCCGGGCACATCGTCGGCCCAGTAGGAAATGTCGGCCCCATCCACCACGTGCACGATGACGGGGTGACTGGACGGCCGGCCCTTGGCTGCGTAGATCTTGGCGATCGCCTGCGGATTTTCGGCATCGGCACCGAGTCCGTACACGGTCTCGGTCGGGAAGGCGACCAGCTCGCCGGCCTCCAGCCTGCGCGCGGCCTCATCAAGGCGTTCAGCGGAAGGCATGGTGTAGGGCGTTTTGGTCCGATGCGGCATGGGCGACTCGTCTTTAGGCGGGCTGCAGACCGAGCACGTGCGCGGCATGGCGGAACGCTTCGTCCACCACTTCCGGCGAGGTGCCGACGCAATTCACGTGGCCCATCTTGCGGCCCGGGCGCGCATCGGCCTTGCCGTACAGGTGGACCTTGGTACCGCTGTGGCGCATGACCTCCTGCCATGCAGGCGTGCGTTCCAGGCCGTATTCGAACCACACGTCGCCAAGCACGTTGAGCATGCGGCCCGGCGAGTGCTGGCGCGTGCTGCCCAGCGGCAGCCGGGCCATGGCCCGCACCTGCTGCTCGAACTGGCTGGTCTCGCACACGTCCATGGTGATGTGGCCGGAATTGTGCGGACGCGGCGCCATCTCGTTGGCGACGAGCGAGCCGTCCTGCAAGACGAAGAATTCGATGCAAAGCACGCCGACGTAGCCCATCTCTTCGGCGACCATCGCCGCGGCGGCGCGGGTGCGCGTGGCAATGTCGTCCGACACGCTGCGCGAGGGCATGATCGTTGAAAACAGGATGCCGTCACGGTGCTCGTTCTCGGCGAGCGGCCAGGTGGCGGTCGTGCCATCGGCGCCGCGCGCGGCCAGCACCGACACCTCGTACGCCAACGGCAGCATCTTCTCCAGCACGCACGGCACGTGCTGCATGGCGCCCCAGGCAGCGCGCAGTTCTTCAACCGTTGAGACACGCGCCTGGCCCTTGCCGTCGTAGCCCATGCGGGCAATCTTCAGGATGCCGGGCAGCAGGTCGGCGGGCAGTTGTTCGATATCGGCTTCGTGCTCGATCACCCAGCTCGGTGCGGGGTGGATGCCGGTGCGGGCGGCACACAGCGCGAAGAATTTCTTCTCGGCGATGCGGTTCTGCGCGATCGATACGCAGTTGGCACGCGGCGCAACAAACGCGCCGAGCTGCTCAAGCTTGTCGAGCGCTTGCGCGGGCACGTTCTCGAACTCGGTGGTGACGGCCGGGCACAGCGCGGCCATCTCGGCCAATGCGGCTTCATCGGTGTAGCCGGCGCAGAGATGGCGCTCGGCGATGGTGCCAGCGGGGCTGTTCGGGTCCGGGTCGAGCACGCAAACCTTATAGCCCATCGCCTGTGCGGCGTGCGTGAACATGCGGCCGAGCTGGCCACCGCCGAGCATGCCAAGCCAGGCATCGGGCAGGATCGCGTTGGGAACGTTCAGCGCGCGGGATTCCGCGGTGTGGGCTTGCGCCAGGCGCGGGTTCAGGTCGTCGGCCATGAATCGGGTCGTAGGTTACTTAAGCGCCATGCACGGGGAGCGTCATGCCGCGCGCGACTTCGGTCTGCTGGGCGCGGAAGGCTTCGAGCTTGTCGGCAAGGGCCGAGTCGGTGGTGGCGATGGTCGCGATGGCAGCCAGCGCTGCGTTGGCCGCACCGGCCTCGCCAATCGCGAACGTCGACACCGGAATGCCCTTGGGCATCTGCACGATGGAGAGCAGCGAGTCTTCGCCGCGCAGGTACTTGGACGGCACCGGCACGCCGAACACCGGCACGATCGTCTTGGCGGCGATCATGCCCGGCAGATGCGCCGCCCCACCAGCACCGGCGATGATGGCGCGCAAACCCCGACCACGTGCGCCTTCGGCGTAGCGGAACATGTCGTCCGGCATACGGTGCGCCGAGACGACCTGCGCCTCGAACGGAATGCCGAACTGCGTGAGCATGTCGACGGCGTGGCGCATCACTTCCCAGTCGGAACTGGAGCCCATCACCACGCCAACGAGCGGAGCGGATTGCTGTGCGGTCATCGTCATCGCTCCGGTTTAACGCAGGGATTCGCCGGTCAGGCGGGTCAGCGCTTCGCGGTACTTGTCGGCGGTTTTTTCGATCACGTCGGCGGGCAGTTGCGGTGCCGGCGCAGTCTTCGGCCACGGCTTGCCATCAATGCGCACGGCTTCGAGCCAATCGCGCACGAACTGCTTGTCGAACGACGGCGGGTTCGTGCCGACCTGGTACGAATCGGCCGGCCAGAAGCGCGACGAGTCTGCGGTGAGCGCCTCGTCCATCAGCGTGAGCGTGCCGTTTTCGTCCAGGCCAAACTCGAACTTGGTGTCGGCAATGATGATGCCGCGCGTGGCGGCAAAGTCGGAGGCTTCCTTGTACAAGCGGATGCTCACGTCGCGGATCTGCGCGGCGAGGTCCGGACCGATGCGGCGCTCGACTTCATCGAAGGAGATGTTCTCGTCGTGCTCGCCCATCTCCGCCTTGGCGGCGGGGGTGAAGATCGGCTCGGGCAGCTTTTGCGCGTTCTGCAGGCCTGGGGCCAGATGCACGCCGCAGACGGCGCCGGTCGCTTGGTAATCCTTCCAGCCGCTGCCGGCCAGGTAGCCGCGCACCACGGCTTCGACCAGGATCGGCTTCAGGCGCTTGACCACGATCGCGCGGCCGCGCACCTGGTCGACTTCATTCGGGGCCACCACGGTTTCCGGGGCGATGCCCGTCTCGTGCGTCGGCACGATGTGGCGCAGCTTGTTGAACCAGAAGTCCGACATCTGCGCGAGCACACGGCCCTTGTCCGGAATCGGCTGGCCGAGAATCACGTCAAACGCCGAGAGGCGGTCGGTGGTGACCATCAGCAGCTTGTCGTCGCCGACAGCGTAGTTCTCGCGCACCTTGCCACGGCCGAGCAACGGCAGGCTGGTGATCGACGATTCGTAAAGGGCGGAGGATGAAGGGGTGGCGGACACGGCGGAACCCGGGAGGAGATAAGAAAACGTGGAAGGCCAGCATTATACGTGGCCCATGGGGTGACCCATAAGCTGGCCCATGCAATGCAAAACGGCTGGCGCAGTGCCAGCCGTTTGCTAAATGTGACGCGAAATGCTTATTGCACCACTTGGGCGAGATCGCCGCTTTGGTACTTCTGCGCCATCACCGACAGGCCGATCGGCTTGATCTTGCCCGCCTGGCCTTCGCAGCCGAACTGGATATAGCGTGCCTTGCAGATTTGCTTGGCGGCTTCGCGCGCCGGCTTCAGCCATTCGCGGGCGTCGAACTTGTCCGGGTTTTCGGCCAGGAACTTGCGCACCGCGCCGGTCATGGCCAGGCGGATGTCGGTGTCGATGTTGATCTTGCGCACGCCGTACTTGATGGCTTCCTGGATTTCCTCGACGGGCACGCCGTAGGTTTCCTTCATCTTGCCGCCGTACTGGTTGATGATGGCCAGCAGTTCTTGCGGCACGCTCGACGAGCCGTGCATCACCAGGTGGGTGTTCGGGATGCGCGCGTGGATTTCCTTCACGCGGCTGATGGCGAGGATGTCGCCGGTGGGCTTGCGCGTGAACTTGTAGGCGCCGTGGCTGGTGCCGATGGCGATCGCCAGCGCGTCCAGTTGGGTCGCCTTGACGAACTGGGCAGCCTCTTCCGGATCGGTCAGCAGGGACGAGTGGTCGAGCTTGCCTTCCGCGCCGTGGCCATCTTCCTCACCGGCCATTCCGGTCTCAAGCGAGCCCAGGCAGCCGAGTTCGCCTTCCACGGTCACACCAACCTTGTGGGCCATCTCGACCACGCGGCGGGTGACGTCGACGTTGTAGTCGAAATCGGCCGGGGTCTTGCCGTCTTCGCGCAGCGAGCCATCCATCATGACCGAGCCGAAGCCCAGGTCGATGGCGCCCTGGCAGATGGCCGGGCTTTGGCCGTGATCCTGGTGCATGACCAGCGGGATCTCCGGATAAGCCTCGACAGCGGCCTGGATCAGGTGCTTGATGAACGATTCGCCGGCGTACTTGCGGGCGCCTGCGCTGGCCTGCAGGATGACCGGTGCGCCGGCTTCCTTGGCAGCTTCCATCACAGCCTGGACTTGCTCCAGGTTGTTCACGTTGAATGCCGGCAGGCCGTAGCCGTTTTCAGCGGCGTGGTCCAGCAGTTGGCGCATCGAGACGAGTGGCATGGTTTTCTCCTATGGATCGATCTGTATTCGGTCTCAGGAACGCGTCCGGTCGATCTAAACGACGTAGCAAACGGCGTTCCGTCGTGGGCGTCAGTGCATGCCGACGCGAACAATCTTGAGCGTGTTGGTGCCGCCGGCCTGGCCCATCGGCTCGCCGACGGTCAGGACGATGAAGTCGCCGCGCTGCACGACACCGCGCGCGACCAGCAGTTCTTCGGCCTGATGCAGCGCTTCGTCGCGGTCGGCGCTGTTGGCCAGCGGCAGCGATTGCACGTTGCGGTACAGGGCCATCTTGCGCTGCGAGGCCACGTTGGGCGTCATCGCATAAATGGGAATGTTGATGCCGTGTCGGCTCATCCAGAGCGCCGTGGCGCCGGAATCGGTCAGCGCGGCAATCGCCTTGACCTGCAGGTGATGCGCCGTGAACAGCGCCCCCATGGCGATCGACTGGTCGATGCGGCTGAAGGTCTGGTCGAGGAAGTCGGCGTCCAGATGCACGGATTGCGACTTCTCGGCTTCCACGCAAATGGCAGCCATGGCCTCGATGGTCTCGACCGGGTAGCGGCCGGCGGCCGTTTCCGCCGACAACATCACCGCATCGGTGCCATCCAGCACGGCGTTGGCGACGTCCGACACCTCGGCGCGCGTTGGCACCGGGTTGACGATCATCGATTCCATCATCTGTGTGGCGGTGATGGCCAGCTTGTTGTTTTCGCGGGCCAGCTTGATCATGCGCTTCTGCAGCGCCGGCACGGCAGCGTTGCCGACTTCCACCGCCAAGTCGCCACGCGCGACCATGATCCCGTCGGACGCAGCCAGGATCTCTTCGAGCACGCCCGGGCGGATGGCCTCGGCGCGCTCGATCTTGGCGATCATGCGGGTCTTGTGGTTGTGCGGCGCGCCGGCCACCGCGGCCAGCTGGCGCGCCATTTCCATGTCGGTCGCGTTCTTCGGGAAGCTGACCGCGACGTAATCGGCGCCCAGCGCCATCGCGGTCTTGATGTCGTCCATGTCCTTCGCGGTCAGCGCCGGCGCCGACAGCCCGCCGCCCTGGCGGTTGATGCCCTTGTTGTTGGACAGATCGCCGCCGATCTTGACGACGGTCTCGATCTCTTCACCCACCACGCGCTCGACTTGCAGCACGATCAGGCCGTCGTTGAGCAGCAGCAGATCGCCCGGGCCCACGTCGCGCGGCAGTTCCTTGTAGTCGAGGCCGACGCGCTCCTGGTTGCCCAGCTCGCAGCGGGCATCAAGCGTGAACCGATCGCCCGGTTCGAGGGTGATCTTGCCGTTCTCGAACTTGCCAACGCGGATCTTCGGACCTTGCAGGTCGGCCATGATGGCCACCTCGCGGCCCACCGAGCGCGCCACTTCACGCACGAGTTGCGCACGATCGATGTGATCTTGCGCCGCGCCGTGCGAGAAGTTCAGCCGCACCACGTCCACCCCCGCGGCGATCATGCGGGTCAGGACTTCCTGCGTGCTGGACGCGGGGCCGAGCGTTGCGACGATCTTGGTAGCGCGGGTCATGGGCGGCGGTGTCTCGTTGTTGTGGTGGGGATGATGGCGGCGCTTGCGCTCAGGCGACAGCGGCCTGGTTCTGCGCGCGTTGTTCCAGGATTTCGACGGCCGGCAGGGTCTTGCCTTCCAGGAATTCGAGGAACGCACCGCCGCCGGTGGAGATGTAGCCCACCTTGTCGGCGATGTTGTACTTGGCGATGGCAGCCAGCGTGTCGCCGCCGCCCGCAATCGAGAAACCCGACGAGGCAGCAATCGCCTCGGCCAGCACCTTGGTGCCGTTGCCGAACTGGTCGAATTCGAACACGCCGACCGGGCCGTTCCAGACGATGGTGCCGGCGGTCTTCAGTTGTTCGGCCAGTTGTGCGGCCGTCTTCGGGCCGATGTCGAGGATCATGTCGTCGTCCGCCACATCCGCCACATCCTTGAAGGTGGCGGCCGCGGTGGCGCTGAATTCCTTGGCGCACACCACGTCGACCGGGATGGGCACAGACGCGCCACGTGCCGCCAGCATCTCGATGATGGCCTTTGCATCGCCCACCAAGTCTGCTTCCGCCAGCGATTTGCCGATCTTCAGGCCGGCAGCCAGCATGAACGTGTTGGCAATGCCGCCGCCGACGATCAGGTTGTCCACCTTGTCGGCCAGCGACTTCAGGATAGTCAGCTTGGTCGACACCTTCGACCCGGCCACGATGGCCACCAGCGGGCGGGCCGGCTGGCCCAGCGCCTTGCCCAGCGCATCCAGTTCGGCAGCCAGCAGCGGACCGGCGCAGGCGACGGGCGCGAACTTGGCGATACCGTGGGTGGTGGCTTCCGCGCGGTGGGCAGTGCCGAAGGCGTCGTTGACGTAGACGTCGCACAGCTTGGCCATCTTCTGGGCCAGTTCGTCGCTGTTCTTCTTCTCGCCCTTGTTCACGCGGCAGTTTTCCAGGAGCACGACCTGGCCGGGCGCGACATCCACGCCATCCACCCAGTTCTGGACGAGTTTCACGTCACGGCCCAGCAGCTCGGACAGGCGCTTGGCAACCGGTGCCAGCGAATCTTCGGGCTTGAATTCGCCCTCGGTCGGACGGCCCAGGTGCGAGGTGACCATGACAGCGGCACCGGCGTCCAACGCGGCTTTGACGGCCGGCACGGATGCGCGGATGCGCGTGTCTTCGGTGATGTTGCCGGCATCGTCTTGCGGCACGTTGAGGTCGGCGCGGATGAACACGCGCTTACCGGCAAGCTTTCCTTCGGAGATGAGATCGGACAGACGCAGGACGTGAGGCATGGCAGCTTCGGAAGAAATCGCGGAAAACAACGATTTTACCCGATGCGACTGGTCAAAACGTGCGTTTCTCGGCCGAACCTGCCGGGCTCGACCGTCTTGCCGAGGCCGATCGGTGGGGCTACGCCGGCAGCGGCGTGCGGCGGCGCAGCCGCATCCAGCCTTCGGCTGAATACACAGCAAGACCTGCCCAGATCAGCACATAGCCGGCCACCTTGGGGCCCGCAAACGGCTCGTTGTAGAGCCAAACGCCCAGCAGCAGCTGCAGCGTCGGGCTCACGTATTGCAGCAAACCCAACAGCGACAGCGGAATACGCCGCGCGCCGGCGCCAAACAGCAGCAGCGGCAGTGCTGTCAGCGGGCCGGCCAGCGCCAGCAGCAACTGCGTGCCCGGCGATGCGGCCAGGAAGGCATTCTGATGCTGCGAAGCCAGCCAGCTGAGGTAGGCCAGCGCCAGCGGAAACAGCAGCAGCGTCTCGAGCGTCAGCCCCTCTAGCGCACCCAGCGGCGAAGTCTTGCGCAGCAAGCCGTAGAACCCAAACGAAAACGCCAGCGCCAGAGCAATCCACGGCAGCGTGCCGGCCTGCCAGGTCAGCCACGCCACGCCTGCCGCCGCCAGGGCTACCGACACCCACTGCACTGGCCGCAGCCGCTCGCCGAGCACCAGCAGCGCCAGCATCACCACCACCAGCGGGTTGATGAAGTAGCCCAGGCTGGCATCGATCACGTGGTCGTGGTTGACGGCCCAGATGTAGGTCAGCCAGTTGGCGGCCAACAGGCTCGTGCTGGCCGCATAGCGCCCCACGACACGCGGTTGCGTGCGCAGCGCCCACAGCCATGCCCAGTGCCGCTTCACGAGCAGGATCATCACCATCACCGCCAATGACCAGATCACCCGGTGCGAGAGAATCTCCACCGGCGACACCGCCTTGAGCAGCTTGAAGTACAGCGGAAACAGGCCCCACATCGTGTAGGCCAGAAACGCGAAGATTGCGCCGTTGCGATTGGAGCCCGACATGTTCATCCCCAGAGACGCAGCACGGTAAAGACGCCCATGCCGACGAAGATCATGCCGAGCATGCGCCGCGTGGCCACATAGAACGCGGTGGCGGCAACGCCGGCCATCAGGCGCGGGTTGGTCCAGCTCGCGTCAAAGTGCCCGTGATTCAAGAGCAGGTCGGGCAGAACGATGGCGACGAGCGCCGCGGCCGGCGCAAAGCGCAGCGCGTGCTGGATGCGCACGGGCAGGGTCATGCGGTTGCCCACGATCAGGAACAGCGAACGTGTGACGATCGTCACCACGGTCATCCCGGCAATCACCAGCCAGATTTCGAGTGCGCTCATGCTTCGCCCTCGTCAGTTGCCGCCTGTGCGGCCCGTCGGCGCTGCCACTGCAGGCGCGCTGCAGCCTCGTCGGCGGCAAGGCCGGCGGCCATGGCACCGGTCACGGCAATCACCAGACTCAATCGATACGGCAACTTGAAGGCAACCAGCGCCAGCACCGCCGCCACGGCCACCGCCATGAGGGTGGCACGGCTACGAATGGTTGACACCATGACAGGAATCAGCGCGAGCGTCCCGGCCAGCGCCAGGCCCCACGCGTCAGGAAACAGGCTCGCCGCGACGATGCCCAGGATGGACGACACCTGCCAGCCCACGAAGCTCAGCAGGACCATGCCCCAGTAATAGCCCTCCTTGCCCGCCTGCGGCGCGGCCGAGGGGTACTGCTGGGTGAACAGCACGAACGGCAGATCGCCGTTGAACACACCCAGAACCACACGCCGCATGAACGGCAAGTGGCCGAAATGCTGCATCAGCCCGGCACTGAAGATAATGAAGCGCACGTTCACGATGAAAGCCGTCAGCAGTGCCGTCCAGATCGGCAACCCCGCCGCCAGTAGCGGCAGCACCGCCAACTGCGACGACCCGGCATACACGAAGATCGTCATGCCGATGGCCTGCGGGATGGTCAGCACCGACTTGCTCATCGCCACGCCCGTTACCAGCCCCCAGGCCAGCACCGGCGGCATCGACGGCATATAGGCGCGCACGCCTGCAAAGAAGCCCGCACGCTCGGCCGGATCGATGGCCTCCCAGCGGCGCTGCAACGCAGCCGCCCAGCGAACTAGCGCCATGGCGCCCCCAGAAGTGGCGAATCAGGCTCTTTTTGATCAACCGGACAGGGGCGGCCGGCAGCGCGGGCGCGCAGGAACGTCGGGGGCGACATGGGTGGCTCGTAGGAAACACACGATTATACTTTTGATGTTAAGCATCCGCTTAACGACAATGCGCCCGTGCCCCGCCCTATGCCGGGATTCGTGCCGGGCGCCACGCACTGCAACAATCGGCGTTGGCGCGCCTGCGCCCACCCCTTACAATTTCGCCTTTGTCGGTTTTTGAACCTGCGGCCCATATCACGGTGTGGCTGACCTGCTCAGACCGCGCCGGCACTCCTCACTCACCATGACCACGCAAACCGCACCCACGATCGAAGTCGGCGCAGACGACCTGCCGCTGCATTGCCCGACCGCCAAGACGCCGGCCTGGAACTACCACCCGCGCGTGTTTCTCGACATCGCCGACACCGGCGAGGCCAAGTGCCCGTACTGCGGCACCGTCTACAAGCTGGCCCCCGGCGTTGAACTGAAGGGCCACCATTGAGCCCGATTCACCTGCAGGACACCGGTCGCAGCTTCCGCCTGGCGATTCGATGATGCGCAAGATCCTCGTCGTCGCCCCCAACTGGATCGGTGATGCGCTGATGGCGCAGCCGCTGTTCGCGCAACTCAAGGCGCGGCACCCGCGCGCGCAGATCCACGCGATTGCCCCGAAATGGGTGGCGCCCGTGCTCGCGCGCATGCCGGAGATTGCGCGCGTGCTGCCCACCGAGCTCGCCCATGGCAAGCTGCAGCTCGGCAGCCGCACGATGTTCGCCCAGCAGCTCAAGGGCGAAACCTTTGACGCAGCGTACGTGCTGCCGAACTCGTTCAAGAGCGCGCTGATCCCGTGGCTGGCCGGCATTCCGCTGCGCATCGGCTACAAGGGCGAGTCGCGCCTGGGCGTGCTGAACGTGCGCTACCCGAATCCGCCCAAGAACGCGCGTCCGCCGATGGTGCAGCACTACGCGGCGCTGGCTTTTAAGCCCCACGCCAAGCTGCCCGACACGCTGCCCGATCCGAAGCTGGACGTTGATGTGCAGCGCGTGGCCGCCACGTCCGCCAAGTTCGGCATTCCGGGCAACGCGCGGCTGATTGCGTTCTGCCCCGGCGCGGAATACGGCCCGGCCAAGCGCTGGCCAGCCGAGCACTTCGCAGAGCTGGCCCAGATGCTGCGCCGCTCGTTCCCCTATGCGCAGATCGTCGCGCTCGGCTCGGGCAAGGACCGCGACATGGCCAACGCCATCGTCGAGCGTGCGCCGTTCGTGCGCAACCTGTGCGGCGAGACCTCGTTGGACGAGGCCATCGAGCTGCTCGCCCGCGCCGAAGCCGCCATCTGCAACGACTCCGGCCTGATGCACGTGACGGCTGCCCTGGGACGCCCGCAGGTGGCCGTGTTCGGCTCCAGCGACCCCCGCCACACGCCGCCGCTGTCGCCCGCTGCGAGTATCATGTGGCTCCATCTGGAGTGCAGCCCGTGCTTCGCGCGCGAATGCCCGCTGGGCCACTTGCGCTGCCTGCGCGACATCGGCCCCGAGATGGTGTTTCATGAATTGCGCCGGCTGCTGCAGCCGCAGTAATACGCTCTCCTTAACGTTCACCGCCATGCCACGATTTGCCCGCCTGTTCGAAGCCGCCGAGGACATCCTCGAAGCCTATCGCGATGCGCTCAAGCGCCGCGATGCCGATGGCGCGCTCAAGCTGTGGCTCGATGAGGATTCGGTGAGCTTCATCCTGCCCGATGGCCAGCGCCTGCACGGCCACGAGCAGCTGCGCGGCTGCCTCGATGCGCTGGTCGAGAAGAATCCGGTCTGGATCGAATGCCTCTCGCAGCAGGTGCATTCGTCGCTGGGCGTATCCATCTTCGAAGCCACGGAAGCGCTGCGCTTCTCGGCCACCGCCACCGAGGCCGACCTGTACGTGCACACCACCTACGTGCTGATGCAGAACCACGAAGGCTGGCGCATCGCCCACGTGCATTCCAGCCAGGCCGCCGAAGAACGCGTGGCCGCTTCCATCGCCAGCGTCACGCACTCTCTGCACTAAGCTGCCGCGCTCGGCGTGGCCACCGTCTCTTTCGATGACCCACCCGTCTCGCCACGCCACTCCTCTTGAACTGAATCTGCGCGCCCTGCTTGCGGGGCCGTTCGAGCCGCACGCGTTCCGCTCGCCGTGGTGGCTGATCGGCGGCAATGCGCAAACGATCGTGCCCGCGCGCCTGTGGCGCTTTCCGCGCATTGCGTATCGGCGTGAGCGCTGGGACACGCCCGACCACGACTTCATCGACCTCGACTGGACCACGCATGAGACCGACGCGAACGCGCCGCTCGTCGTCATGTTTCATGGCCTGGAAGGCGATTCGCGCAGCCATTACGCGCGGCTGCTGATGGACGCGCTGCGCGCACGCCGCTGGCAAGGTGTCATTCCACACTTCCGCGGTTGCTCGGGCGAGATGAACCTCGCGCCGCGCATGTACCACTGCGGCGATGGCGCGGAGGTTGCGTGGATCCTCGAACGCCTGTATCGGACGGTTTGCCAGCCGCAGGGCCGCAAGTTGCTGGTCGTCGGCATCTCGCTGGGCGGCAATGCGCTGCTGCGCTACCTCGGCGAGCACGGTACCGATGCCCGCTACGTGAGCGCCGCAGCGACGGTGTCTGCGCCGCTGGACATGCGGGCCGGCGGCGCAGCGTTGTCCAAGGGCTTCAACATGGTCTACACGCGGATGTTTCTGCGCACTCTCAAGGGCAAGGCCAACGCCAAGCTCGACCAGCACCCCGGTCTGTACGACCGCGCCGCCATGATGGCCACGCGCACGCTGGGCCAATTCGACAATCTCGTCACCGCACCGCTGCACGGTTTTCGCGACGTTCTCGACTACTGGACACGCGCTTCGTCCAAACCCGTGCTGCGCGAGGTACGTGTGCCGGCGCTGGTGCTGAACGCACGCAACGATCCGTTCCTGCCCGGACAACACCTGCCCGGCGCGGCCGACGTGTCGCCCGACATCACGCTGGACCAGCCGCTGCACGGCGGCCATGTCGGCTTCCTTCTGCGCCATGGCAAGACTGGCCGCGTGGATTGGATGCCGGCCCGCGTCCTGCGCTTTTTCGATGACGTACTGGGCCGCCAAGCCAACGCGGAGGATGCTCATGGATGACATCGTCCGCCAGGCCATGGCCAAGTGGCCGAACGTGCCGAATTGCTTCGGCTGGCTGGCGCTGGATCGGCGCGGCCAATGGCGCATGCGCAACGAATACGCGCAGGCCAACAAACTGTCCGGCGAGCCAATTCGCCATGCGGCGCTCATCGACTTCATCGTGCGCAACTACGCGCATGACGATGCCGGGCGCTGGTTCTTCCAGAACGGGCCGCAGCGGGTGTTTGTTGAACTCGATTACACGCCGTGGGTTGCACGGCTGTCTGCCGATGGCGCGCCGCCCGCATTTACGACAACCACGGGCGCTGCTTTCTCGCCGAGCGGCTGTTTTGTCGACGAGCACGGCAGCGTGCTGCTCTCGGGCCGCGTCGGCGGATGCGACGCGGAAGAGACCATTGCCCTGCTGCACGACCACGATCTTGAGCCGTTCTCCTCGTTGGCCCAATGGCACGGAGAAGCATGCGGAGCCGCGCTTGGTAGGCTGAATCTGGGGGATCGGACGTTCGACATTGAGCCAATTGCGAGCGCCGAAGTCGCAAAGCGCTATGGTTTCGTAACCCGGCCGGCGGAATAGCCTCAACTGCGCGCCCTATTTGGGCAACGCCTTGTCTTCGGCCTTCTCTTCACGGTATTGCCGCTCCATCTGGTGCAAGCGCGCGTCGACTTCGGATAGCGTGTAGAAGTCCGCATCCCCCGCATCGCGGGCGAGCTTCAATTGCTCCACCGCCGAGCCCCACGCCCCATCCCGTGCGTATTTCTCCGCCAGCGCGCGATGCTGCTCAACGCGCTTGCCCTTGTCGGCATAAGCACGAGCGAGCATGTCCCACCAGATCGGCTGGGCGGTGTCTTCGCGGGTCTTGTCTTTCAGATACGGAATCGCGTCATCGGCCCGGCCGGCTGTCAGCAGCGTTTGCGCATAGGTGATGCCCACCGCGCGTGACAGCGGATACGCAGTGAGTGCTGCGCGCGCCAACGTCAACGCCTCCGATGCGCGGTTACGAGCGCGTGCCAGTTCGATGGCCGTTACGTCCAGCTCGACGCTGCCGGATGTGATGCCGGGAATGTTGCCGTACAGGCGTCGCGCCTCCTGCAGCGCCTGCTCAGCGTCATCCAGCCGGCCGGCCATCTGGTTGGCGACGGCCACGCCGTACCAGAGCGCCGCGCGCTTCTCGACCGGCGCATCCGGTGCCGACGACAACTGCGAGCGTATCGCATTTCGCACGTCGATATAGGCGCTCGTCGACGTTTCCTGCAGCACGCGCGCACGCGCTTTCGCAAAACCAAATTCTGGCCGGCGCGGTTGGCGCGGATGTGGCAAGCCACGCGCGCGGTCTTCCATGTCGGCGATGCGCTCGCCGGTCAGCGGGTGAGTGCGCGCATAACCGGGAATCACGCCGGTATCCGCAATGTTCGTCACGCGCTGCAGGCGTCGGAAGAAGTCCGGCATGCCGTCGGGGTTGTAGCCAGCTCCGGTGAGCAGCGTGAAACCGACGCGGTCCGCCTCGCGCTCCGCGCCGCGCGAGAAGGCGAGCTGGTTCGACACTGCCGCCGCCTGCCCACCCATCGCCAGCGCCTGGGCGGCGTCACCGCTCTTGGTGGCAGCAAGACCCGCCAGCAGGATCGACGCCAGCGCAATCCACATTGACTCACCGGATTTATCGATGCCGCGTGCAATGTGCCGTTGCAGCACGTGGCCGATTTCGTGGCCGAGCACCGAGGCCAGCTCCGATTCACTCTCGGTCGCGACCAACGTCCCCGTGTTCACGCCGATGTAGCCGCCCGGCAGCGCAAACGCGTTGATGCCCGGATCCCGCACGGCGAACAGCTCAAAGCTCGACGCCGACGTGCTGCCCGCCACGTGCTGACGGCGCGCCGCTTCGATCAGCTTGTAGCCGATGCCGTTGAGGTAGTCGGTGATCAGCGGATCGGGCACAAAGTCCGGATCGCGGCGTATCTGGCGCATCACACGGTCGCCCAGACGGCGCTCCATCTCGGGCGACAACGACGCCGTCGACGGATCGCCCATATCGGGCAACTCGTACGTCGGCGCGTCAATGACGGCCGGCTCCTTCGGCAAATACGGCGACTGCCGGCCGATCTGCACGCTGCGATTCAGGTTGCTCTGCACCTGATCGGCTGCCCCGGTAGAACCCAGGCCAGGGTTGATCGAAGCCGCCGGCGCAGACGCCGCCGCCTGCGCGAGCACAGGCAACGGCAGGGGCGCCAGCCACGTCGACAACAACACAGCGGCCGTCAGCTTGCGGACGCGCGGCCGAAAAAGTGAAAGCGTCATACGGAAAGCACGGAGAGCGGAATCAGCGCGGCCACATCGCCGCAAGCCGGGTGCTTGCTATCATAAAACGCTTCGCACCCTGCCCCGCAAAACGCGCTGTCACTCATGTCGCAACTCACCCACTTCGATTCCGCTGGACAAGCCCATATGGTCGACGTCGGCGACAAAGCCGTCACGCACCGCGTGGCCGTCGCCACCGGCACGATCCGCATGTTGCCCGAGACGTTTGCGCTGGTGCGCGATGGCAACGCCAAGAAAGGCGATGTGCTGGGGATTGCGCGCGTTGCGGCAATTCAAGGCTCCAAGCGGACGTCGGATTTGATTCCGTTGTGCCATCCGTTGGCGTTGACGAAGGTGGGGGTGGAGTTTGAACTGGACGAGACCGAACACAGCGTCCGCTGCACGGTTCGTGCCGAGACGCGAGGGCAAACGGGTGTTGAAATGGAAGCACTGACTGCGGTGCAGGTGGGGCTGCTCACCATCTACGACATGTGCAAGGCTGTGGATCGGGGGATGGTGATTGGGGATGTGCGGCTATTGGAAAAGCATGGGGGGAAGTCGGGGGACTGGGTGGCCGATTGATGCACAAGAAAAGAGCGCTCATCGAGCGCTCTTGCTTGCTGTATTAAGTTTCAGCCTTTTCCGCTGCAGACACACCAGTCTTCGATTTGCTGCACGGCTGAGCTCCTACCCCAGCCATAACCCACGCGAGCACATTCGCGTTGGTCTTATTGTCGGGAGTGGCGGTAACCGTGCAACTACCAACAGCCGGTTTTCCCGCCATGTTAATGACACCCCCGCTGTCGAGAGTCACCTTCGCATTTACAGGATCTGGAAGATTCTCGTAGCCTATTTCGGATTTTAAGAGGTCGGGGGTATCGCACGTTCCGGCAATCGTGCCGCCATTCTTTTGGGCACACTCCGCAATTGCCAGTTTCAAAGGTTGTATCTGTGTATACACTTCCGCCCACTTTGAACGCGTCACGTAGTCTTGATACTGCGGGACAGCAATAGCAGCCAAGATGCCAATAATCGCAACCACGATCATCAGCTCAATGAGGGTGAAGCCTCGTTGCCGACGAGATTTGCTTCGATACTGAACTCGCATAGATTCTCCACAATTTATGATTTCACTTCACTCGAAACCGAGAGTGAAGCGAGAGTAGTGGACAACTTTGCAAGTTCGACGTCCGACAACGAATTTTTACCAGCGCATAATCCAAATCTTAAAGAAAAGTCGCTGCATTAAATTCAGAAAACCTCGATTGAATTTTCCATCACTCTGCGTTCGCGATTAGCTTTTCTGATTTCAGGCGCGAACAAAACGTCTTTAAGCTGCCAAAGTTGCGTTGACAGGTCTGGCTCAGCAAGAAGCTCTGCGCAGCAAAATCCGTCCAGTAGTGACTATGGAGGCGTCGAACCTGAATGACTGCCTCCTCGGTCCTACCTTCAAATGCCAACGCCAAGGCGTACCGCTGGATCGTCGACGATGCGGGGTAGAACTGCACCGCTTGTCGCTCCAGCTTCACCAGCATCGGCGCAGTCTGCTCGTTGACGGAGGCGTTCATAGCGACGACCAACGTTGCATAAGGGGTTAGCAACAGGGGGCCGCCGCCCGGGTATCCCGCCGATGCGCCGCGCGCACCTGGTACGAAATAGAGCCGCTCCACCGAGCGGTAGTCCGCCCACAGACGGGCAAGAAGCACCGCACCCAATACAACGATCACACCCGAGCAAACCCACGCTACGGGCGGGGAAGGAAATCGCAGGGTTTTGCTGTCGAGCAATCCCAAAGCAAAGGCAAACGGAAATAGAAAAAACACGTAGTGAAGGGGGTATTCCACCAGCGAGTGCACAACCATCACGGCAATCACGGCGGACAGGAATGCCACCTCCGGAGACCGCAGCCGCTTGGGTAGATGAAGCGCCCACCAAGCAAGCGGAACCACCACCGCCAGCAAACCGGCCACGCCAACCTTTGCCAATAAGTCCAGCACGATGTTGTGTGCATTCATCGACATCTCGACTGGGCCGACCGTGTCCGTTTGGACGTATTGATTCCATGCGTAATCGCCCCAGCCGCCACCGAGCCAAGGATGTGTCAGGAAGATATGCCAAGCATGCTTCCAAAGCAGCGGGCGCAAGCCGACGCCCTCGTGCATGCGTTGCCCCATGGATCCTGGCAGATCCAGATTCCAAGCGCCATTGGCGAGTGCGACCAGCCAGCCGCAGGTCTGATACGCCAGTGCCAGCAGCAGTACAGGGGCGCTGAGTGCAAGCAATCGGATCGGCCATGCACGGCCACGCGTTTCTGCAGCAAGCGGTATGCCGGCCAGCAGCCCAACCACCGCAATATGGAGCCAAGTCACTCGCGAGAAGGTCAATGCCATTCCCAGCAGTAAGGTGAGCATCGCGACCATTAGCAACCCGAGCCACTTCTTGTGCCGATTGCCCAAGAAGAGACATGCCGCCAACCCGAACGCCAGATACGAGCCGACGTGATTGGGTTGATTCAGATTGCCCCACATGCGCCGCGCACCACCCGTGGGGGTCATCGAGAAGAATGTCTCCGGCAGATTCGGCACACGGAACACTTGCACCAACTCAATTGCCACCGTAAGCAAACCACCAATGGTGACGGCAACTGCGATGGCGTCCAGCACGCCAGGCAGGTCGCGGCACTGTGCGCCTAAGCCGCAGATGACTGCCGCCGCTAACAATGCCGCTATGGCTCCGGCAGAGAAAAACGGATTAAGCGGTGGCGCAATCGCCAATTGCAGGATCAGCACTGCAATCAATGCCAGTGGCGCGAGCGCGACTCTCGGCAGACCAACGGCTTGCCCCCACGTGGCGCCCAATACCGCCACCCCCAGCGCGATCCAGCACGCGGCTGCCACCCACTCGGAATAGAACGTAGGGATTGGATAGGTATGTGGCGCGACCAGGAACGGGATCGCCCAGCACGCCCCCAGGGCTAGCCAGACTGGCAAGAGCAAAACGGAGAATCGGCGCATCGGTGAATAGGACTGCGGAGATGCTTGAAACAGAAAAAGCGCCCGAAGGCGCTTCTGCTAGGCGAGCTAGTTTAGCTTAGGGGCCGTTCGCCACACCAGAGTTTGCGGGCGAAAACCGCTTACTCGAACCCGTCGATTGGTGCGTAGCCTTTGATCGTGCCTTCGGCGTCAAGCAGCGCGATCCACGTGTCCAATTGCTTCTGGCTGACCAGTGGAAGGTAGTAAAGTCGGTCGACTGACAGGCCTGTTTTCCTGGCCGCTTCGTCGACAAAGGCTTGTTTGTCCACCGGCAATTTGGCTCGCCGAGCGGCGAGTTTCTTCATATGTTGCTGTACAAGCGGACGGCTTTTTTCGTAGTTTTGCCACCAGCCGGGTCGGGCGCTGGGTCCGACACCTTGGATCGACATGTCGATGCTTTTCAAGGTTTCGTCACCATCTTTGGGAGCACGGGTGCCGACCAGCACTGGCCCCGTCCATGAAAGTGCGCGAAACTCAGGTGACGCCTGATGCAAATCACCAACGTTGATTTCCGCGGCAGAGACTGCGACAAGTCGATCCGTTTCAAACGCCATAACCACGGGACGTGCCAAGCTGACACTGTGCAGGCCATACAGCAAAGCGGCCAGTTGCACCAAGGCAATCAGTGACAGATCGAGTGTCAGTTCACGGCGAGATTTTGCGGGATTGAACAGCACACATGTCAGCAGCGGGCCGCAGATAACATCAACCCCGATCACTATCCAGAAGAGATGCTGACCACCCGACAACGCCCGAAACGGGTATGGAAACCACATCCCAAAAACGACTGCTGCCACCCCTACTGCCACCAGGGCACTCAAGCCCAAGTGAATGCTGGCCGCTTTGGCGGCTGAGCGAATTCTTGACCGACCAATCATCGTGGATTGCGAAAATTGAGTTTTGCAAGTTGCAAGAAAAAAAGGATTTCGTGTGACCGAAATCCTTTTTTTTCTGTGCCGACAGACTATTGTCTGCCGACCATTCATCTAACGCTTAAGCGCGACACTCTGCCGGAGCATACTTCTGCAGCAGCGTTGCATTGTTCGGAGCAGCACCAACTACGGCCTTACCTTGAGCGTAGCAAGTCCACGTGATGGCGCTGGTCGGCGGCGTACCGGCAACAAGCAGCGCGTTGTTGGATTGCGGATACAGAACCAACAGATTGTTAGCAGCGGGCACCAGTGAAGGTTCGTAGGTGATCTCCATGTGGCCATCAGCAGTCTGCCCATTAACAGCGGTCACATTCTTCGTAAGCGGCGTACCTGCAACGCCACCATTCAACGAACAAAGGCTCGGAGCGGCCGTGTTGCAAGGTGCAGTGCCGTTAGCAGCCGTCGGCATACCGGTGAAGAGACCACCGGTAGCAGCAGCACTGCCGTTCGCTGCATTCTCTGCCACGAGCGCCTTTTGGCCAGAAGCCAGAACCAGACCTTCCGTCACTTTCGTACGAATCGTGTAGTCCTGATAAGCCGGCAGCGCGATGGCAGCCAGAATACCGATGATCGCGACCACGATCATCAGTTCGATCAGCGTGAAGCCCTTCTGGGCATGCTTGTTAATACGACGCATCGACATCTTAGGATCCCCCGGATTGTTTGGTTAAAGATGATGCAGAGGAAATACAGCATGGACCGTGCCAGGGAGAAACCCGGCGTAGCTACGTGGAAAACTGACGTGATCCGCCGCCACCGAAGCCCAACCCATGACAGTTTTTGACACCGTATGACGATTTTGGTCCAATAAGTGTTGCTAGAAGCACACTCTATGCTGGTGGTCCACAAACAACAAAGACGCCCTAGGGCGCCTTCGCTCATAAATCATCCACCTCGTCTCTAGCGACACTCTGCGGGAGCGTACTGGGCGGGCAGCGTAGCTGCCGTAACCGTCACGGTAGGGGCAGGTGGCGCCTTACCTACAGCCGAACATTCCCACATGACTAGGCTGGGCGGAGCCATGCCCGCCTGAAGATTGGCAACCGACGCACCGCCTCCTGAATACGGGGTCAACACCAATGTATAGGCGTTGGGGCCGCTCACCACGGGCGAGTACGTAATGATGATCTCGCCGTTGTTTGCGTTGACGCCCAGACTGTTCACATTCTTGGTGGGCGAAATGGGGTTGAAGCCCATTGACAGAGGGGCCTGTGAGTTCGCGACGTTATCAACGACCAGCGCCTTGGCTTGCTCGGCCATCACTAGGCCCTCCGCCACGCGGGACCGAATCGTATAGTCCTGATACGCCGGAATCGCCAACGCCGCTATAATCCCAACGATCGCCACGACGATCATCAGTTCGATCAGCGTAAAGCCGCGCGCCCGACGCCTTGTTCCCTTGCTGTACTTGAAGCCCATGACTCTCCCCAAAAGGCATTTTGTTGTTGGGAGGCCACCTTGCAGGGACCATGCCAAGGCACACATTGTGTATCCGCGCAAAAGCTGGCGCACTTTGGCCGGAATTTGGGGCCAAATCTGACTGTTCTTGACAGAATTCTCGACAGAGCCCGTCATCACCCACTTTCGGGGGGAATCCTTCGGATTAGGCCTGACGCAACGTTCGCTGGCTCAGCCATCGGCCTAGCGCCACTACAAGGAGCGCGCCAAGCAGCCCCACCACCACATCCGGATGCGGCACCGCACGCTCAAACCAAGCCGCATCAATCGGATCGGTGACCAGCATGTCGCCAGCAAGGTACCCAAGCAACGCCGCCCCGAGCGTGATGATGACCGGGAAGCGCGCCATGATCCCCACCAGCAGCGTGCTGCCGAACACGATCAACGGCACCGAGAAGCCAAGCCCCAGCACCAGCAGCAGAAACGTCGTTCCCGGCGGCCCTTTCTCCGCAGCGGCAGCCACGGCGACCACGTTATCGAGCGACATCACAAAGTCTGCGATCAGGATGGTCTGGATGGCTGGCCACAGGCCGGCACGCTGATGGCGATCGGCGGCTTCATCTTCGGCTTCCGTGAGCAGCTTCACGCCGATGTAGGCGAGCAGCAGCGCGCCAATCGTTTTCAGATACGGCAGCGCAAGCAGCTTGACGGCCAGCACGGTCAACACCACGCGCAGCACAATCGCGCCGGCGCTGCCCCAGAAAATGGCCTGTTTCTGCTGGCGCTTGGGCAGGTTGCGCGCGGCCAGCGCGATGACGACCGCGTTGTCGCCCGACAGCACGATGTTGGTCAGGATGATGGAGCCGAGTGCGAACCAGAATGCGCTTGAGGTGAGCGCCATAGTGTTCTCGTAGATGTCCTTGGGGTGGGCTTGCGGTGGGCCCGCTTGCAGCATCTTGTTTGCTTATACACATGTCGTGCCTGGATCGCATGCTGCGTCGCGACCAAACAAAAACGGGAGGCCAGGCCTCCCGTTCTCGCATAACCTCAAACCTTGCCGATTACAGCATCGCCTTGAGCAGACGTGCCATTTCCGACGGGTTCTTGGTGGTCTTGATGCCGCAGGCTTCCATGATGTCGAGCTTCGCTTGCGCGGTGTCGGCACCGCCCGAGATCAGCGCGCCGGCGTGGCCCATGCGCTTGCCCGGAGGCGCGGTCACGCCAGCGATGAAGCCAACCACCGGTTTCTTCATATTGTCCTTGATCCAGTAAGCCGCGTTGGCTTCGTCCGGACCGCCGATCTCACCGATCATGACCACGGCGTCCGTTTCCGGATCGTCGTTGAACATCTTCATCACGTCGATGTGCTTCAGACCGTTGATCGGGTCGCCGCCGATACCGACTGCCGACGATTGGCCCAGGCCCAGCGCGGTCAGCTGACCCACGGCTTCGTACGTCAGCGTGCCCGAGCGCGACACCACGCCGATGCGGCCCTTGCGGTGGATGTGGCCCGGCATGATGCCGATCTTGATTTCGTCCGGCGTGATCAGGCCCGGGCAGTTCGGGCCCAGGAGCAGCGTCTTGCTGCCGGCCTTACGCATCTTGTCCTTGACCATCATCATGTCGCGCACGGGGATGCCTTCGGTGATGCAAACCACCAGGTCAAGTTCGGCTTCGACAGCTTCCCAGATGGCGTCAGCGGCGCCTGCGGGCGGCACGTAGATCACCGACACGGTCGCGCCGGTCTGGGCCTTGGCGTCCTTGACGGTTGCGTAGATGGGAATGCCTTCGAAGTCTTCGCCGGCCTTCTTCGGGTTCACGCCTGCGACGAAGCAGTTCTTGCCGTTGGCGTAATCGCGGCAGCCGCGGGTGTGGAACTGGCCGGTCTTGCCGGTAATCCCCTGGGTGATGACCTTGGTATCTTTGTTGATCAGAATCGACATGCTGTAATCCTTTTATGCAGCGAGCCGCGCCGACGTACTCAGCAGCGGGCGCAACTCGCGTTCGCGTATGGTTGGGTCAGCGGGCGGCTTACTTGCCGGCGGCTGCGGCCACGACCTTCTCGGCGGCCTCTGCCATCGTGTCTGCGGCAATGATGGGCAGACCCGAGTCAGCCAGCATCTTCTTGCCGAGGTCTTCGTTGGTGCCCTTCATGCGCACGACCAGCGGCACCGACAGCGACACAGCCTTCGCCGCCGCGATCACGCCTTCGGCGATCACGTCGCAACGCATGATGCCGCCGAAAATGTTGACCAGAATGGCCTTCACGTCCGGGTTCTTCAGCATCAGCTTGAAGGCTTCGGTCACCTTCTCAGTGGTGGCACCGCCGCCCACATCGAGGAAGTTGGCCGGCTCGCCACCGAACAGCTTGATGGTGTCCATCGTGGCCATGGCCAGGCCGGCGCCGTTCACCAGGCAACCGATGTTGCCGTCGAGCGAGATGTAGGCCAGGTCGAACTTCGAGGCTTCGATTTCAGCCGGGTCTTCTTCATCCAGATCGCGGTAGGCAACGATTTCCGGGTGACGGAACAGCGCGTTCGAATCGAAGTTGAACTTGGCGTCCAGCGCGATGACCTTGCCGTCGCCGGTCAGGATCAGCGGGTTGATTTCAGCTTGCGAAGCGTCGGTTTCCCAGAATGCCTTGTACAGGCCCTGCAGGGCTTGACGGGCTTGCGGCACGCTCGCGTCGGGCACGCCGATCTTGCGGGCGATGTCGTCAGCCTGGGCGTCTTGCAGGCCGGCTTGCGGATCGATCAGAAGCGTGTGGATTTTTTCCGGGTGCGATTCTGCGACTTCTTCGATGTCCATGCCGCCTTCGCTCGAGGCCATCAGCGCGACCTGCTGCGACACACGGTCCACCACCAGCGACACGTACAGTTCCTTCTTGATGTCCGCGCCTTCTTCGATCAGCAGACGCTTGACCAGCTTGCCTTCCGGACCGGTCTGGTGCGTCACCAGCGTCATGCCCAGGATGCTGCTGGCGTATTCCTTGACCTGCTCCATGCTCTTGGCCACCTTCACGCCGCCGCCCTTGCCACGGCCGCCCGCATGAATCTGCGCCTTCACGACCCACACCGGGCCGCCCAGGGTTTCTGCGGCCTTGATAGCCTCGTCGACCGAGAAGGCCGGAATGCCGCGCGGAACCGGCACATTGTATTTGCGCAGGATTTCCTTGCCTTGGTACTCATGGATATTCATGCGTGTTTCCTTTGCTAGGCAGAGTGAGTGTGATGAGTATTGAAAACGCGAACAGCGCGGTGCCCTTCAGGACGAGGGCTCAGGCGACAGTTCGGTGGGTGGCGGTTGGATCTTGGCTTCGGGCTGATATGCAAACCAGCGCGGGTAATGCTTGCGGACCACCTCGCCCTCAAGGTGCAGGGCATGGCAGCCGTGGAGTTGATAAGGCGGCTTTTCACCGGGCTCCACAGGCCGGAGGTCGTTCGAGTTGTCGCGCACCGGGAAGACGTCGCCCGCGAAGGCCTGGATGGCGGCGGTCGGCAGCACGCCACACAGCTCAGTCAGGTGCGTACAACCCGCCACGCCGCCAAGTCTCTCACGCGAGGCCTTTCGAAATCCCTTCATCAGGTTCAGGCCGATGAGCTTTCGGTAGGCGGGGCCAATCGTGTCGCAATGTGTGGGGTACGGCACCCAGTCGGAACACGCTTCGGCATCCACGACGTTCATGCGGGTATCGATCGTCACGCGCAGCCACAGGTCATGCAGCGGCTGGCCCTCGGGGCGCACGCCGCCGCTGGCCAGGGGGATGTCGCGTGGTTTGGTGTCGGTCAGGCGCGCTTCGATGTCCCACAAGCCGTCTTCCCGCAAATAGGCCTCCACCGTGATGGCACGGCGGTGGCGCATGACGCGCGGGACGGGGGCAGACAGAGGCATGGACCAGACAGACCGATAGGACCGATGGAGGCGGCGCACGCGGATCTCGCGCATCGCCTGCAGGACGTATGTAGCAGCGCATCAGCCGCCACACACGAACACTACCGCCCGGCAACCGGAATTGAGGGCGATATCAAAGACTTGGATTTTAACACGTCGCCACGACCAGGCAGGTCGCGTGCTGCAATGCAGTGTGAAAGTGATTGCAACAACCCCGAGAGGTGCAACTCGCGCGATCCGCACACAAATGAATTGTCCGGACGAATTGTTGCAAGATCGACAGTATTCAGTCCGCCCCGTCCCCATCTTCGAGCAGTTCATCGGCGCCTGCAATGATGCGCGAGACTACGGCCCTGGAGAATCCACGCGCCATCATGTATCGCACCTGCTTGGCCCGTTCGGCCAAGTCGGCCGGTGGGCGGCCGAAGCGCTTTTCCCACAGGGCTTTCGCCCGTGCCGCTTCCGTGCTTTGCAGTTGGGCCTTGACCTCGCCGAGCGTCTCTGCGCCCAGCTGATGCGTTTTCAGCTCCTGCATCAAGCGCGCTGTACCGTAGCGACCTGCGCGGCGGTGCACCATGCTTTCGGCAAACCGTGTGTTGGAGAGCCAGTTCTCGCCTTCCAGCCAATCCAGCAGCGCGTCGACCTCCTCGGCGGATGCGGCGTGCGGAGCCAGCTTACGGCGCAATTCGATGCGGCTGTGCTCGCGCCGAGACAGATAGCCCAGCGCACGAGCCTTGAGCGATAACGGTGGGCGCGGCAACGGCATACGGTTCCAGGCTCAAAAAGAAAACGCCCACCGTTGGGGGACGGCAGGCGTATGAAGCTCGATAGAGCCGTCGATCTGCGTCGACGGCCAACCCAATTACTCTTCTCCGACTTCCTCGGCCACTGCGATGGCGCCCATCGGCGTCACGCCCAGTGCTTCGCGAACCTTGTTTTCGATGTCGCGGGCAAGGTCGGGGTTCTCACGCAGGTATTCACGGCAGTTGTCGCGGCCTTGGCCGATGCGCTCGCCGCCGTAGCTGTACCAGGCGCCGGACTTTTCAACAATCTTGGCTTCCACACCGAGGTCGATGATTTCGCCCTCGCGCGACACGCCCTGGCCATACAGGATGTCGAAGATGGCCTCGCGGAACGGCGGCGCCACCTTGTTCTTGACGACCTTGACCTTGGTCTCGTTGCCGACCACGTCGTCGCCCTTCTTGATCGAGCCGATGCGGCGGATGTCCAGACGCACCGAAGCGTAGAACTTGAGCGCGTTACCACCCGTGGTCGTTTCCGGCGAGCCGAACATCACGCCGATCTTCATGCGGATCTGGTTGATGAAGATGACCATGCAATTGGTCTTCTTGATGGTGCCGGTCAGCTTGCGCAGCGCCTGGCTCATCAGACGGGCCTGCAGGCCAGGCAACGCGTCGCCCATTTCGCCTTCAATTTCAGCCTTCGGCACCAGCGCGGCCACCGAGTCAATGACGATCAGGTCGACCGAGCCCGAACGCACCAGCGCATCGGCGATTTCCAGGGCCTGTTCACCCGTGTCCGGCTGGGAGATCAGCAAGTCCGGCACGCTGACGCCAATCTTGTCAGCATAAGTGACGTCAAGCGCATGTTCTGCGTCGATGAAGGCGCAAGTACCGCCCAGCTTCTGCATCTCGGCAACCACTTGCAGTGTCAGCGTGGTCTTGCCCGACGATTCCGGACCGTAGATTTCAATGACGCGGCCGCGCGGCAGGCCGCCAACGCCCAGCGCCACGTCCAGCCCCAGCGAACCCGTCGACACGACCTGGACCGGCTCGACCTCGGCGTCGCCCATCTTCATGATGGAGCCCTTGCCGAACTGCTTTTCGATCTGCGCGAGCGCGGCAGCCAGCGCCTTCTGCTTTTCCGCGCTCATCGCGGCTGCCTTCTTACCGTCTTCCATGGTCGTCCTTCGTGCAAATTGGTGTATAAATGGGCCGCAAGGGCTTGCGATTCCAGCGGTTGCCTGCAACAACGGGCCGCTGGCTGATTGCCCCGACGCGACCCATTCCATGACTTTAGCGCCGCCAAGACTACAGCACCGCGAATTCGGAGTACTGTATAAAAAACCAGTGGTTTTGACAAGTCTCCAGAACATATGTCGCGCGAAAACAATGTAGCGGGCGGGATGGGCAAGACATCTTGCCCGGCATCGCGGGGAGACACGCATGCGCATCCTGATTGCCGAAGACGACGCCACGCTGGCTGACGGGCTCACACGCTCGCTACGCCAGGCGGGTTACGCCGTCGACCAAGCCTCCGATGGGGCGACTGCCGACGCGGCTCTGTCCGCGCAGACGGCACAGACCTATGATCTGCTGATTCTCGACGTGGGCCTGCCGCGCATGTCGGGGCTGGAGGTCCTCAAACGCCTGCGCTCGCGCGGGGCCATGCTGCCGGTGCTGATCCTGACCGCCGCCGACAGTGTGGAAGAACGCGTCAAGGGCCTGGACCTGGGCGCCGACGATTACATGGCCAAGCCGTTCGCGCTATCCGAGCTGGAAGCGCGCGTGCGTGCGCTGGTGCGGCGCGGCACCGGCGGCGGCGCCACGCTCGTGCGCCATGGGCCGCTGGCGTTCGACCAGGTCGGGCGCATCGCCTATATCCACGATCAGGTGGTGGAACTGTCGGCGCGCGAGATCGGGCTGCTGGAGATTCTGCTGGCGCGCGTCGGCCGCCTGGTGTCGAAAGAGCAACTGGTCGACCACCTGTGCGGCTGGGGCGAGGAAGTCAGCAACAACGCCATTGAGGTCTACATCCACCGGCTGCGCAAGAAGATCGAGGTGGAAGGCATCCGCATCGCGACCGTGCGCGGGCTGGGCTATTGCCTGGAACGCATGGCCACCCCAACGACCACCACCGCGACAGCTGCCCATGGGTGATCGGCTGGCCTGGCCGTGGCGTCGGCATCGCGCGTCGCTGCGCGAGCGCGGCGATGCGGCGCCCGGGCCCAATGGCCGTGACGAGGACAGCGACCTCGCCGACACCCTCCCCCACCTCGAAGACGACGCCACGCGGCCCGTCGCCCGATCCCTCTTCGGCGAAATTCTCGACTGGATGCTCGCGCCGCTGCTGTTGCTGTGGCCGATGAGCATTGCGGTGACGTACCTGGTGGCCAAGTCGATTGCGAATGCGCCATATGACCGCGCGCTGGAATCGAGCGCGATCGTGCTCAGCCAGCAACTGCGCGAGGTGAATGGACGCGTGACGCTGCAACTGCCGATCTCGGCGCGCGAAATTTTGCGTGCCGACGAAACCGACAACATCTACTACCAGGTGCTCGGCACCAACGGTGAGTTTGTCTCGGGTGATCGCGACCTCCCGCTGCCGCCCGAAGAAGACGCCAACGCCGGTGGCCTCGTGCAACTGCGCGACGACCACATCCACGGCGCAGAGATTCGTGTTGCATATACCTTCGTGCAGCGGCCGGGCTCCGACGGCAAGCCCGCGCTGGTGCAGGTGGCGGAGACGCTCGACAAGCGCGCGCAACTCGCCAACGAAATCATCAAGGGCGTGATCCTGCCGCAGTTCGTGATCCTGCCGTTGGCGGTGATACTGGTGTGGTTCGGCCTCACGCGCGGGCTGGCGCCGCTCAATGCGATTCAGGAACGCATTCGCGCGCGCAACCCGGGCGACACCAGCCCCATCGATGAAGGCGCCGCGCCCCAGGAGCTGACGCCGCTGGTAGCGTCGTTCAATGATCTGCTGGGGCGGCTGGAGCAATCGGTGCATACGCAGAAGCGCTTCATTGCGGATGCCGCGCATCAGATGAAGACGCCGCTGGCCGGGCTGCGCATGCAGGCCGAGCTGGCCCAGCGCGAACAATCGCCCGATGAACTGCGCCGCACGCTCGCGCATATCGCCGACAGTTCGGATCGCACGGCGCACCTCGTCAAGCAGTTGCTCTCGCTGGCACGCATGGAGAACATGGGCGCGACCGACGGTCTGGTGCCGCTGGATATCTGCGCGCTGTCGCGCCAGGTGGTGGCCGACTGGCTGCCCAAGGCGTGGGCCAAGCAGATCGATCTCGGTTTTGAGGAGCCGGGGCCGCCGGTCATGATTTCGGGCAATGCGACGATGCTCGCCGAGATGCTCAACAACCTCCTCGACAACGCGATCCGCTACACGCCCGACGGCGGACATGTCACCGTGCGCGTGACTACGGCGCCATTCGAGCCGTTTGTCTTCATCGACGTGGACGACACCGGCCCCGGCATCCCGGTGGCCGAGCGCGAACGCGTGATGCAGCGCTTCTACCGCATTCTCGGCACACAAGCCGAGGGCAGCGGGCTCGGCCTGGCCATCGTGCGCGAGATCGTGCAGCAGCATGGCGGCGACATCGAGGTGCTCGACAACGTGTACCAGGCGTCACCGCGGCTGGCGGGGGCGCGCTTTCGCATTACGTTGCACCTCTGCTCGCGGGGCGAGGAAACCAACGCATGAGCATTACGCCCGGAACCCCGGCGCGCCGCCGGTGGATTACCAACATGCGCTGGATCGCGGCGCTGCTCGCGGTGTGGTTTGTGGTGACGTTCGTGGTCGCGTTCTTTGCGCGCGACCTGTCGACGCACTTCTTCAACTCGGACTGGACGTTCGCCTACTGGGTCGGCGCACAGGGTGCGCCCATCGTGTATGTGCTGATTACAGTCCTCTATGCGTGGCGCACCAACCGCGCTGCGGATGCAGCCACACAAGACGACGAAACGGCGCAAGGCGAGGCATCTAAGTCATCCCATCCGCCGTCCATCTGACCCGGACGTTACGCGGCACCCAGATGGCGGAGCTTCACAAAGGCCAACGCCGCCATCACCGCGTCGTTAAGCGCGTCGTGCGCGTCCCAGGTCGGCAAGTCCAATCCCTTCATGACAGTGGCGAAGCGCAGATCCAGATCGGGGTCGCCCTGTTGCCGATACGGCGGCAGCTGCCGGAACTGATAGTCGTAATACAGGGCAGAGACTTCAATCTTGGGCTGCGGCAAGCCGATGCCAAGCATGGGCGCCACCACCCGATTGAGCATTGCCACGTCGAACTCAAGGTAGTAACCCACCAATGGCCGGCTGCCGATGAAGTGCAGCAGTGCATGAACGGCCTGCTCGATCGATACACCGCTGTCCAGGTCGCGGTTGCGCAGACGATGCACGCAGATGCTATCTGCGCGCATCTCCCCGCGCGGCCTGATCAGCAATTCCAGGCGCTGGCTGGTCAGAATGCGATTGCCGACGATACGGACGGCGCCGATGGAGATGATCTCGTCGGTGCGCACGTTCAGGCCAGTGGTCTCGCAATCGAGCGCGACCCACTCGTCTGGTGGCGGGGCCTCGAACAGGAAGCGAAACGCCGGATCGCGCAACCTGCGCAACTGGCGCCGCCGTTGCAGTGCCTGCAGCCAGTCGGAGAGCCGTCCATTCATGACTGCCCGTCCATCTTCACATCCACTCGGTCCGCCAGCGCTGCCGCAGCAGCGCCTTGAAGCGTTTGACGGTGCTCAGCGCATCCTTGAGCAGATCGCGCTCCAACGACGACAGGCGCGACAGGTGCACGTCGCACGACACCGGTTGATTCGTATCGATTTCCGCCAGCCCGGCCTTGAGCCGCAGCGTCATCAGGAAATGCAGGCTCTCGCTCAACTCGGCAGCCATGTGCGCGTCGATGGCCTCGGCGCGCACCAATGCATCCAGGCGCGGCACAGTGCCGGTCTCGTCGAGTATGCGGTGGGCCAGCGCAAGGCTGCGCACCCCGTGGACGATTGGGAAGATGCCCTCCTTCTTTACGTCGAGCACTGGGTCGGAATCGCCAAACCCGAGCAGGCGATCCCGCCAACCTGGCGCGGCACTGAAGGCTTCAATGGCAGCGGCAAAGCGGCCAAGTACCGCGTCATTGTCGATCGTCAGTTCCAGCAGCGTCCGCCGCAGTTGTTTGAGCAAGGCGGCATCGCCGCACACCGCATGCGCATCGAAAAAGATGGCCAGATGCATCAAGCCCTCGGGGCTCGGCAGGATCAGCCATTCGCGAATGCGTCGCGCAAAGTCGCTCGCGCTCATGCACCACTCGGGCCGGCTGAGCATGATGCCGCCCGGGCAAGGCGGATAGCCGAACGCGGCCAGCGCATCGGAGAAGCGCGTGACGATGCGCTGCAGATCAGCGGGAGGCACGTAGCCATCGCGCAGCACCAGCGCATTGTCCTGATCGGTCTTGAGCAGTTGCTCCCCGCGCCCCTCGCTGCCCATGACGAACAGGCAACTGTTTTCCACCAGTTCCCGGGGGGCGATCATCTGCCAGGCGCGTTCAAACAGGCGGGCGTTGATTTCGCGCACGAGGCTGGCAACGTGGTCAATGCGCGAGCCGCCACGGGTGAGCAGCGCGACCATCCGCGTGATCTGCGCGGCCACCTGCGCGAGCGCGGCCAAGTCCTGGGCGAGGTTGATCTGCACCGTCAGCAGATACGAGTGATTGGCCAGGAAGCTGAATACATCCAGCGATTCGAGCAAACCGAGAATGTCGTCCCCCTGCGTGACGACGAGCCGGTGAACGCGATGGCGCAGCATCAGTGTCAGGGCGTCGCCGATCTGCGCGGAGGCCGGCACGGTAATGAGCGAGAACTGGCTCATCTGCCCGACCGGCAGCCGATCCAGCGGTACGGCCTGCAGGACGGCGCGCTGCAAGGAACTGCGTGTGAAGATCCCCACGCGCGGCGGGCTGCTCGTGCCATCACGCACGAGCACGTTGGAAGTGTTGTGTGCCTGGAACAGCTTGACCACGGAGACTACGTCGGTGGCGGCATCCACAAAATGGGCGGGCCGGATGAAGGCATCGCTCACATGCGAGACGGCCAGCGACTGCATCGTCTCCATGCTCTGCCGCTGTGCAATGGCGCTCAGCTTACTGCCAAGGTCCGAGAACAGCAGCGCGCCAAAGGTGGCGTTGGCCGCAATGAGGTCACGCACCGCCTGGCGCGCAACCTGATAGACGACGACTTCTTCAGCCGCGACGAAGCGGCTGCTCGCCTTGCCGGCTACCAGCGCCCGGCCGTCAAAGCAATCGTCGGGTCCATAGGTAGCGATCAGCTCGTCGCCGTCGTACTGGGCGACGCGGCCTTTGATGATCAAGAACAGGTGCAGCGGTGCGGCACCCGTATCGAGGATGATTTGCCCTTGCGGGTAGTAGCCGATGTCGACGGCATCGCGCACCAGGCGCTGCTCGTCCTGGTTGAGGCAGTCGAACGGCCAGACGGTGAAGTTGAAAGCGCTGGGCATGGTTGCCTTGAAGGCGGGCGATGCAATCGCGTCACCCGCCTCCCGTCAGCGTGGCGAATCGCCGATCAGTGGCCCGATGCGCCAGCCGCACCGAGGCCCGTTTCAGAGCGAACCTGCTGCGCGGCGAACGACGCCTTCTCGTTCTTGGCGCGAACGCTGCTATCGAGCACCGAGAACAGCCACACGCCCACGAAGCCGATCGTCATCGAGAACAGCGCGGGCGACGTGTACGGGAACCACGCCGAGCCCTTCGGATAACCGAGCGTGGCTTCCCACACCGACGGCGAAACGATCGTCAAACCCACCGACGAGATCAGCCCGAGGAACCCGCCAATGACCGCACCGCGCGTGGTGCAGCCCTTCCACAGCATCGAGAGGAACAACACCGGGAAGTTGGCCGACGCCGCCACCGCAAACGCCAGCGACACCATGAACGCGATGTTCTGTTTCTCGAAAGCGATCCCGAGCAACACGGCAATCACGCCGAGCACCAGCGTGGTGATGCGCGACACCCTCAGTTCATCTGCGCTGTTGGCCTTGCCGTGCTTGAAGACCGTAGCGTAGAGATCATGCGACACCGCCGAAGCGCCCGACAGCGTGAGACCCGCCACCACCGCAAGGATCGTTGCAAATGCCACGGCCGAAATGAAGCCGTAGAACACATCGCCGCCGACCGTCTTGGCCACCAGCACCGCTGCCATGTTGGCCGTGCCCGCGCCGCCCTTGATGACGCCCTTGGCCACGTCAGACAGTTCCGGGTTCGTCAAGACCAGCGTGATCGCACCAAAGCCGATGATGAAGATCAGGATGTAGAAGTAGCCGATCCAGGTGGTTGCCCAGAAGACCGATTTGCGTGCTTCCTTGGCATCGGGCACCGTGAAGAAACGCATCAGGATGTGCGGCAGACCAGCGGTGCCAAACATCAGCGCCATGCCGAACGAGATGGCCGAGATCGGATCCTTGATGAAGCCGCCCGGCGCCATCACAGACAGACCGATCTTGGCTGCCTCATCGGGCGATTTGCCGGCATTGGCTGCAATGGCCGTCTTGACCTGCACGGCCTTGGCGAACAGCGCTTCCAGGCTGAAGCCGTACTGCGCCATCACCATGATCGCCATGAAGGTCACGCCGGCCAGCAGCATGCACGCCTTGATGATCTGCACCCAGGTGGTTGCGGTCATACCGCCAAAAAGCACGTAGACCATCATCAACGCGCCCACGATGACCACCGCGATCCAGTAATCCAGCCCAAACAGCAGCTTGATGAGCTGGCCTGCACCGACCATCTGCGCGATCAGATAGAACGCCACCACCACCAGCGTGCCAACTGCGGCAAAGCTGCGGATGGGGCCTTGCTCAAACCGGTAGCCCGCCACGTCCGCAAAGGTGAACTTGCCGAGGTTGCGCAGCCGCTCGGCCATCAGGAACGTGATGATCGGCCAGCCGACCAGAAAACCGATGGAATAGATCAGGCCATCGTAGCCGGAGGTCATCACGGCCGCCGAAATGCCCAGGAAGGACGCTGCCGACATGTAGTCGCCCGAGATGGCCAGGCCATTCTGGAAACCGGTGATACCACCGCCCGCCGTATAGAAATCTGCCGCGGAGCGCGTACGCTTGGCTGCCCACTTCGTGATCCACAGCGTGCCGGCCACGAACACAGCAAACAGCACGATGGCCGTGGTGTTGGTTTCCTGCTTGGCGGTCTGTCCGACATCGCCGCCGGCAGCCAGAGCCGCTCCGCAGGCGCCAGCGGCCAGCAGCGCCACCAGCAGAATCGAAAGCATCTTCTTCATTTGGCGACGTCCTTCAAGATGTCCTGCGTCAGTTGGTCGTATTCGCTGTTGGCCCGGCGCACGTAGATGCCGGTAATGACGATGGTGAAGACGATGACCGCCATACCGACGGGCACGCCCACGCTCATCACGCCTGTACCCACGGGCTTGGCGAGAAACGCCTTATCGAACGCGATCAGCGCGATGTAGCCGTAGTACACAGCCAGCATCAGCACTGTCAGAACGATTCCGAGCTTGTTGCGCCGCTGTTTGAGCTGCGCGTATTTCGGATGCGCCTCGATTTTTCCTACCAATCCATCCTGCATCGCCTGTCTCCTGGTTTGCTTTTGGAATGTGTGCGGCGATTCTGGATAGCGAAACTGACTGAACTCTTACTCACGCCGCCGGTGGCGGTTTACTGCGATAGTGGTTTTCCCTAGCGCCGCAAAACAACGTAAGAAACAGTGCGCAACGTCCAGCGGCAAATGGGCCGCGGGCCGGGTCCCTTCGCCCCAAACGACGGTGGCAACGCGCGTGCATCTTGTGCGTATGCACATTCGCAGGAGGCGCACATACCGGCTGGCACTGCGGGCACAAGGCGGCTCCCGGATGATGCAGCGCACGCATCCCACTGAACGATCGAGGCGAGTCCAAGTGCTTGATTTTCTTGAAATCTCGGCCACCGATCGCGTGCATTGAAAAGCACATGCCTGTCAGAACGCCGTAAGTTTCGGCTACCACAATCGTTGACACTTCCGCGGGCGAAAAGCGTTTGCGTTGTCATGTCCGTGCCCAGCGGGACGACCTACGAAAAAAACAGGAGACAACATGGCAACCGTGCAAAGTGCACCGAACGCGCCCGCTGGGCGTGTACAGCCCGCGCCCATGACAAAGGAGGAGAAGAAGGTCATCTTCGCTTCGTCGCTGGGGACGGTGTTCGAGTGGTACGACTTTTATCTCTACGGCTCGTTGGCGGCCATCATCGCCAAGCAGTTCTTCTCGGGCCTGGACCCCACGGCGGGCTTCATCTTTGCACTGCTGGCGTTTGCCGCCGGCTTCCTGGTGCGCCCGTTCGGCGCGCTGGTGTTCGGCCGCCTGGGCGACATGATCGGGCGCAAGTACACGTTCCTGGTGACCATCGTCATCATGGGTACGTCGACATTCGTCGTCGGTCTGCTTCCGTCGTACGGCACGATTGGCGTTGCCGCACCGGTCATTCTGATCGCGCTGCGCATGCTGCAAGGTCTGGCGCTGGGCGGTGAGTACGGTGGCGCTGCCACGTATGTCGCCGAGCATGCGCCGCACGGGCGTCGCGGTGCCTACACGTCGTGGATCCAGACGACGGCTACGCTGGGCCTGTTCCTCTCGCTGGTCGTCATCCTGGCCGTGCGTGAACTGACCGGCAAGGCGTTCGACGACTGGGGCTGGCGCATCCCGTTCCTGGTTTCGATCCTGCTGCTGGCAACGTCGGTGTACATCCGTCTGTCGATGAGCGAGTCGCCCGCGTTCCAGAAGATGAAGGCCGAGGGCAAGACCTCCAAAGCCCCGCTGACGGAAGCTTTCGGCCAATGGCGCAACCTGAAGATCGTGATCCTGGCGCTGCTCGGCCTGACCGCCGGCCAGGCGGTGGTGTGGTACACGGGCCAGTTCTACGCGCTGTTCTTCCTCACGCAGGTGTTGAAGGTCGACGCCTTCACGGCCAACGTGCTGATTGCCGTGGCGCTTGCCATCGGCACGCCGTTCTTCGTGTTCTTCGGCTCGCTGTCGGACCGCATCGGCCGCAAGAAGATCATCATGGCCGGCTGCCTGCTGGCGGTGCTGACCTACTTCCCGCTGTTCAAGGCGCTCACGCACTACGCCAACCCGGCGCTGGAGCGTGCCCAGCAGACCGCGCAGATCACCATCACGGTCGACCCGAAGGAGTGCTCGTTCCAGGGCAGCCCGATCGCCCGCGAGGTGGACTTCCGCTCGTCGTGCGACATCGCCAAGCGCACGCTGGCGCAGTCGTCGGCCAGCTACGAGACGGTGGAAGGCCCGGCCGGCACGGTCGCTTCGGTGTCGATCGCGGGTAAGCAGATCACCTCGCTCAACGCCACGCGCACGGCAGACGGCCAGAACTTCGACGCCGAGAGCAAGGCCAAGATCGCCGACTTCAAGAAGCAGGTGAGCGAGTCGCTCAAGGCGGCCAACTATCCGGCCAAGGCCGATCCCGCCCAGATGAACACGATCATGGTGCTGGTGATCCTGGTGATCCTGGTGATCTACGTGACCATGGTCTATGGCCCGATCGCGGCGATGCTGGTGGAGATGTTCCCGACACGCATCCGGTACTCGTCGATGTCGCTGCCGTATCACATCGGCAACGGCTGGTTCGGGGGCCTGCTGCCGACCATCTCGTTCGCCCTGGTGGCCCAGAACGGCAATATCTATCACGGTTTGTGGTACCCGATCTGGATCGCGGCCATCACCTTCGTGATTGGTGTGCTGTTCGTGCGTGAAACCAAGGATGTGGATATTTATCGCAACGACTGACGCAGGGGGTTGACATATTCGCCGAAGACGGTAGAATCCCGCTTCTTCGGCGAATTAGCTCAGTCGGTTAGAGCGACGGAATCATAATCCGCAGGTCCGGGGTTCGAGTCCCTGATTCGCCACCAAATACCAAAAAGCCCTGCTTCGGCAGGGCTTTTTGCTTTTCTGCTGCTTCCGCGCGTCCCTAGCCCCGCATAGGGCCCAGGCTACGCAAGCGCCTCGGCGTACGCAGGCGCCGCAGCGGCAACCGCCAACACCCAATCCGTCGTCAACGCCGGCTGCGTCACGGGCAGCATATGGCCGCCGTCAATGATGCGCAGGTTCACGCGATCGAGCTTCTGCTTGAGCGCTTCGCCCTGGCGTTTGACGTTGAGGATGCGATCACCGCGACCGTACAGCACGTCAACCGGCACGGTCATCGAGGCATAGCGGCGTTCCATGTCGGGCAGATCTTCCGGCGCAGAAACGAGATCCGACGATGCCGCATAGAACACGTGCGGACGCAGCCCCAGCAAGCCGCCGCCCTTGAACGGGAAATCCCTCGGCATGGTTTCAGGCGCGAACACCGCGGCGATCGCCTTGCGAGAATTGATGATCGACAGGGGAATCGCAAGCGTCCATGACACCAGCCTGCGCACCAGCGGCGACGGCAACACCAAGCCCCCGAACGCACCGGGCGGTGCGCTCTCAGCGTGCGTGAGAGGCGCGATCAACGCGAGCCGGCGAACGACGTGCGGATGGTTCAACCCCACCGCCAGTGAAATCGCCCCACCAAGCGAATGCCCCACCAGCACGGGCTTGTCGAGTCCAAGCTTCTCGATGCACTGCGCGACCACGCGCGCCTGCGCGTAGATGTTGGCAGGCGAATCCGCCCCGCGCACGGACCGCCCTGCCCCCGGCCGATCGATCACGATCACGCGATGCGAGCGCGCCAGCCGATCCATATCCAGATACGCAAAGTTGCGCAGGTTGCCGCACAAGCCATGCACGAACACGATGGCGGGGCCTTGGCCACGATCGGTGTAATGCACGCGGTCTGCCCCGACATCAATGAACCTGCCTTCAGGCGGAAACCCTTTTGTGACGCGGCGCGCGATAAAGAAAGTGAACGCAATAGGCGCCAGGAGTGCAAATGCGATGACGCCAAGAATGGTGCTGGTCATTGTGTCCCCGATGCGGCAGGCGGTTAAGCGGGCTGTGCCGCGCCGATCGGCTGGGCGCGGCGTTCAAACTGCATGGCGCTGTCGGCGAGTGTGCCGAACTTGAGCATCATCAGATCGCGTGCGTAGTTCTGATACGACTTCCACGGCTGCTTGTCGCCCTGCTTGGGCAGGATGCCGGCGGCACGCTGAATGTAGCCGGACGTCAGATCGACGGCGGGCTCGCGGCTCATGGCTTCGTCGTCCAGACGCGGCACGCAGGTATCAAACCCGTTGGACTGCATGTGGTTGAGCAGCCTGCAAACGTACTGCGCAATCAGCTCGGCCTTCAACGTCCACGAGGCATTCGTATAGCCGAACGACGACGCGAGGTTCGGTACGCCGCTGTACATCATGCCCTTGTACGACACCGTCTCGGCCAGGTTCACGGCACGCCCGTCGACGGTGATGGCCGCACCGCCCAGCACCTTCAGCTTGAGCCCCGTGGCCGTGACGATCACGTCGGCATCCAGATGCTCTCCGCCCTTGAGCTGCAGGCCGGTCGGCGTGAAGCATGCAATCTCGTCGGTCGCAATCGACGCCTTGCCCGCGCGGATCGTCTTGAACAGATCGCCGTCCGGCACGAGGCACAAGCGCTGGTCCCACGGGTTGTAGCGCGGCGTGAGGTGTTTGCGCACGTCGAACCCAGGACCGATCTGCTTGCCGGCCATGCGGATGATGAAGTCTTTGAATGCCTTCGGCTTGCGACGCGCGAGGCTGTAGAAGTACATCGTCAGCAGCACGTTCTTGGTGCGCACCAGCCGGTGAGCGAGGCCGGACGGCAACCAGCGGCGCAATGTGTTGGCCACGGCATCCTGCTCCGGCCGCGAGACGATGTACGTGGGCGAGCGCTGCAGCATCGTCACCTGCTGCGCGGTGCCGGCCATCGCAGGCACCAGCGTGACGGCCGTGGCGCCGCTGCCGATCACCACCACACGCTTGCCGGCATACGACAGATCGTTCGGCCAATGCTGCGGATGGACAATTCGGCCCTGAAACGCGTCCATCTCGGGCCACGTCGGGGCGTAACCCTCTTCATAGTCGTAGTAGCCGCTGCACATGTAGAGGAACTTGCAGGTGAACTGCACCGGTTCCTCGCGGGCGCCATCGCTGCGCTGGGCTTGCACGGTCCAGCGCGCGGCGGTGGAATCCCAACTCGCGCCCGTCACCTTGTGGCGGAAGCGGATCGATTTGTCGATGCCGAACACGCGTGCGGTGTCGCGGATGTAATCGAGGATCGTCTGGCCGTCGGAAATGGCTTTGCTGCTATGCCACGGCCGGAAGCTGTAGCCGAGCGTGAACATGTCGGAGTCGGATCGGATGCCGGGATAGCGGAACAGATCCCACGTGCCACCGATGGTTTCGCGCCCTTCAAGGATGGCGAAGCGTGCCGACGGGCAGCGCTCGCGCAGGTGATACGCCGCGCCGATGCCCGAGAGGCCCGCGCCGACGATGAGCACGTCGAGGTCTGTATCGGGTGCGGTTGCCCGATTGCGGGGCGCGCCCGGGCTGGCGCTTCGCTCCATCGTCGTATCCATGCGGTCTCCTGTTTGCAGCCGTGGGGCAGGCGTGGCAAATTTCGCACTAAATGTGGTGTGATTCGTCACCACTTTAATTTTTGGCCGTCCTGACGTCAAATAGCGAAATGGAGAAAACACTTGAAACGGCCGACGCACCCGCCAAGAAAGGCCGCCCGTATGGTGGTGTGGCGCCAGAAGCACGTGCTGCAGAACGCCGGGATGCGTTGATCCGCGCCGGCACGCGCGTCTTCGGCACGGCGGGTTTTCGGAAGGCCACCGTGCGGGCGATCTGCCAGGAAGCGAGGCTCAATGACCGGTACTTTTACGCCGCATTCGACAGCACCGAAGCGCTGCTGCGCGCGACCTACCAGCAACATGCCGAAGACCTGCGCGCCCAGGTGTCAGAAGCCACCGCCGCTGCGCAAGGCACGCTGGAAGCTCGTATCGACGCCGGCCTGCACGCGTTTTTCGCCTTCTTGCGTGACCCTTGCGCGGCGCGCGTGCTGCTGCTGGAAGTGATGGGCGTAAGCCCGGAAACGGACGCGACCTACCAGCGCAACCTGCTGGAGTTCGGCAAGCAAATCATGGCGAATGCCCAACTGCCCGGCACCCACAATGACGACGATGCCGGGCTGCGCGCCGATCAACGCATCATCGGTCTAGCGCTCGTGGGTGCCCTGACCAACGTCGGTGCAGCATGGCTTCTGACAGGCTATCGCGATCCCGAAGACAAGATGGTGCGCAACTGCCGGCAGGTTGTGCTCGGCACGTTGCGCGCCATGCTGGGCGCTTAAGCCGTGCCTTCCGGCTTGCCCAGCCGGACCACGGTGACGCCGGGCGCCAGATGCCGCAGCGACGGCTGCAGCAGCACGCAGTTATCGTACGGCGTGATGATCTGCAGTTCTCCATCGGTGGCGATGACGGTGCCCGCGCGCTCAACGGTTTCCATACCGCGATAGTCGTCGGCAAAGCGGAACGCCGTGGATTTGGCGACCACCGGATCCGTCACTCGAATACATCGCACATCCAGCGCGGGCGCAATCCCCAGCCAATCCGATACCGTCGATGGGTCGACGGTGCCGAGCGCTACCAGGAAACGCGCGCACGCGTCTAGCGCCACATCGCGGCTCGCGCATTCAAAGTGCTGGCCGCATTCGATCAGCAGCGCGTTCTTCGGGCTGGCGGCATCCCCAAAGCCGCCGTAATCGCGCAGGCGTCGGCCCGCAACATGGCCGGCATCGATCATCAGGTGCGAAGGCGCACCGACCTGCCGGCCCAACGCGACGCCTTTCGCATGCGGACCAGTCAGCATCAGCGGTTCGGCCTTTTCGTGCATCGAGTGAATATCGAGCAGGTAGTCGACCGTGTCGATCACCGGGCGCAACTCACGCGCGCGACGCAGTTCCAGCGTGTTGCCGGGGCCGTCGAGCTTGTCGGCAGACCACACGCGGTTCAGGTCTTCGTCGATAAATCGCGTGGCATCCGGATCGTTGATATCGAAACGCTCGTACGCCTCCACATTGGCGAAGGACAGCGTGAGGCGGCCACGCGCCGGCCGCACGCCGGCCGTCAGCAGCGCATCTACCGCAATCGCCCCGCACAGCTCATTGCCATGCGTGAGCGCGTTGATCATCACGTGCGGGCCAGGCATCCCGCTGTCGAACGTATGTACGTAATCAATGCCGTGCGTGCCGGCTTTCCAACGGCGGATATCAGGCTTGTGCAACTCGATCGGGTAGACCGGCAGCGTGGCGCGCAGCGCCTCCAGGGTCAGCATGCGAAATCCTTCGGTGTGACGAGAAGTCTGTTCAGGTTCGGTCCGCACGAGCGCGCCCGCGCAGCATCCACAGCGAAGCCAGGCTGATCAGCGTGGTCGCAAACACATAAAAACTTGGCGACGTCTTGATGTGCGTAACACCAATCAGCCACGTAACGATCAGCGGTGAGAACCCGCCGAAGATCGTTACCGACAGGTTGTAGCTCAGCGCCAGCCCCGTGCCGCGCGTACGCGTCGGGAAGATGTCGGCAAGGAGCGCCGGCAGCGGCGCCAGGATGGCGGCCAACAGCACGCCCACAATCGCCTGCATGATCAGCAGCGTCCAGAACGTCGGTTGCGCGACCAGCGTGGCGAACATGGGATACGTCGACAGCGCAATCACCACCATCGCAATCGACACCACGCGGATGCTGCCGAAACGATCCGCCAGCAACCCGAACGCCGGCGCCATCACCATCAGCATCGCGCCGGTGATCATCGTGCAGACCAGCGACGCACTGGTCGCAATGTGGAGTTGATTGATGGCATAGGTCGGCATGTAGACCTTCTGCACGTAATTGAATGCGGTGACGGCCACCACCACGCCCGCGCCCAGCAGCAGTCCGGGCAGACCCTGCGTGAGCGTGTCGCGCAGCGGCGAGCGCTCCTGCAGCGCAGCTGGCGCTTCCGCCTGCATGGCCATGAACTCCGGCGTTTCCGGCGTATGACGGCGGATGTAGACGCCAATGGGGCCGATCAGCAAGCCGAACAGAAACGCCACGCGCCAGCCCCATGACTCCACCTGGGCGGTGGTCAGCGCATAAGTCAGCCATGCGCTCAAGCCTGCCGCCAGCAATGTGGCAAGGCCCTGCGTGGCGGCCTGCCAGCTCGCGTTGTAGCCCATGCGCTTGCCGTCGGCGTGCTCGATCATGAACGCCGTGGCCGAACCGAATTCTCCGCCGGCCGAAAAACCCTGCAGCAGGCGCGCCACGATCACGATGGCCGGCGACCACAGCCCGATCGACGCATACGTCGGTGCAAACGCGATCATCGCCGTGCCCAGCATCATCAGCAGGATCGACCACGTCAGCGCGGCCTTGCGGCCCACGCGGTCTGCATAGCTGCCAAGCACCATCGAACCGAGCGGCCGCATGATGAACGACACGCCAAACGTGCCGACCGAGAGCATCAGCGAGCTCCACGCATCGCCCGTCGGGAAAAACAGCTTGCCGATGGTGATGGCGAAATAGCCATAGATCAGCAGATCGTAGTATTCGAGCGCGTTGCCAACGCTGGCTGCCAGTACGGCACGCCAGGGCGCGGGATGTCGATGGGTGTCGGTGGCGCGTGTGGATGCGCCGCTCGCATTGAGGGTGTGCGCTGGCATGGTTGTCTCCCCGTGGTCTGTGCCGGTCCGCCTGTTTTGCTGGATTGCGCTGGCGGGCGAAGGTTGCGGAGGAGTCTAGGTGCCGCGCCGATGCGGCTTGTGCCGTTTCGGCACAAGGTTGGGCTTTTTGCGATGCGCCTCAGGCGAGGTCGGTGCGGGCGTTGTTGTTGGCCTTGTCAACGGCCAGTTGCCATACCTCGTCAAGCAGCGCGCTCTGGTTGCTGCGCACGCGCATCATGCGGATGTTGACGTGGATGTGCCAGGCATCATCGCCGGCGGGGCGGAGTTCACCCGCATTCAGGTGCGGCTTGGCCAGGCGATACGGCAGCCAAGCCATGCCGAATCCACGCAGGGCCATCTCTTCCACGGCCTCGTAAAAATCGGCCTGAAACACGGGCTGCAGATGCGCCTTGCGATCGGCGGCAGCCAAATGGCTGTCAAGCATCTGCCGCAACGTCAGCCCCCGCGCAAAGGCCAGCCACGGCAGCGGCGCGGCGGCCGAACCGGGCAGCGTGAAGCGCGGGCGACCGCGCTTGTCGGGCGCGCTCACCGGCACGAGCGTCTCGCTGCCCAGCAAGCAATGGTCGTACTTGCGCGGATCGAGCAGCGCATCGGCCTGCGGGCTGGCGTAGGCGATGAGCAGGTCGACGGTGCCATCGGCAAGTGCCAGGACGCCCTCCTGCGTGCCGCCCGTCGTCACGCTAAGCGGAAACACGCCGCGTTGGCGTGCCAGCGTTTCATACCAGCCCGGGACGAAGGTGCGCGCCAGCGTACGCCCTGTGCCGATCTTGAGCGCCACGGGCAATTGCGCCTCGCGCAGCAGCAAGCGCGCATCGTTCAGGCCGTCGACGGCATTGGCCGCCGCATCCAGAAACAAGCGCCCCGCCGCTGTGAGCGTGACCGGATGCTCGCTGCGCTCGACCAGCGCGGTGCCCACCCATTCTTCCAGCGCCTTGATCCGTCGGCCGAATGCGGGGTGCGTGACGTTGCGGTTCTCGGCCGCGCGGCTGAAGCTGCGGGTCTTGGCCAGTTCCTTGAAGTCTTCCAGCCATTTGATCTGCATGGCGCGTCCGGTTTGTGTGGTGGGCGTGAGGTCTGCGCATTATCTCCGCAGCGTGCACGAACAGCCTTAACGTGCGTGCCGTATCGTTATCATCCTGAGCAAACGATCTGCCACGCTTCATGACCGCACCCCGCCCGCTGACCATCGGCATTGCCGGCGCCGGTAACGCCGGCCTCGCCGCCGCCATCGCGTTTGCCCGTCATGGGCACGACGTGCACGTCTTTGAAAAGCATCCGCAGTTGACCGCCATGGGCGCGGGCCTGCTGATCCAGCCGCAGGGCATCCGCGCGCTGGAGGCGCTCGGCGTGGGCCGCGAGCTTGAGGGTATCGGCGCGCCGGTCGACCGACTGATCGGTCTGAGCCATCGCGGCTGGCGGCTGCTCGACATTGACTACGCCGATGCACCCGGCCGCGCCGTCACGCGGCACGCGCTGTCATCCATGCTGTACGACGCCGCCGTGCACGCGGGCGCATCATTCCACTTTGGTTGCGCGATCCAGCAGTTGCTTCTTGATGGCCCACGGGCGCGGGTCATGCACGAACAGGGCGAATCGGTCTTCGACCTGTTTGTGATTGCCGATGGCGCGGCGTCTGCGCTGCGTGAACCTGCAGGCCTGGCCGGCCCGTCGAGCACCTACCGATGGGGCACGCTGTGGTTCCAAGGATGGGTAGATGGCTGGAACCCGCGCGTGCTGCAGCAGCGCTTTCGCGGCACGCGCGAGATGATGGGCCTGCTGCCCACTGACGTGGATGGCAGCCGCACGCGCCTGTCGATGTTCTGGAGCCTGCCCAGCGATGCCGTCAACGCCTGGCGCCAGACCGACATCACGCAGTGGAAGGCGCATGTGTTGAGCCTGTGGCCGCAAGCTGCGCCCATGGTCGAGCAGATCGGCTCACACGACGACATGCCTTTTGCCGTCTATCGCCACACATGGCCGCGCGCGCTGGCCAAACCGCCCTACTGCGTGATCGGCGATGCCGCGCATGCCATGAGCCCGCAGCTCGGTCTGGGAACCACGCTAGCCGCGCAAGATGCCCTGGCAATCGCAGCGTGCGTGCACGCGCATGGCGCCACCGATGGCGCCCTCGCCTATCACGCCCGTCGTCTGCGTACCGTGCAGGCCTATCAGACGCTGAGCCGTGCGCTTACGCCATGCTTCCAGTCTCAATATGGAGGCTGGATGCGAGACGTGGTGTTTGCCACCGGTTTGCGCATCCCGGGTGTTGCATGGCTGATGAAACGCAGCCTGGCCGAACCGCCCGCTCGCGACGCCGCATTCGCCCCGGCCGCCGCTTCCACGACTGCCAGCGAAAAATCACAGGCATGACACCACGCCGTCGATCACCATGAGCCTGCTGCACACCTTCCTTCCAGAGCATCAGTTCAGCGAGCAACACCGCATACGCGTCAATGCAGCACCGGGGCGCGTGCTCGACATGGTTTCGCAACTTGACGTTACCGATTTCCCGCTGGCCCGAATGTTCCTGCACTTGCGCGCCATCCCGGCGCGCATCGCCGCCGCGATGGGCAGGCCCAATGCGCGACGTATCGATGCTGGATTCGGCCTGCACGATTTCACGGTACTTGGCCGCGATGGAGATCGCGAATTCGCGCTGGGCCTGGTCGGTCGCTTCTGGGAAGCTGCCGGAGGGCTCATCCGCGTTGAAGCCAGCGCATTTCGCGCGTTCTCGGAGCCAAACATCGCCAAGCTGGTCATGACGTTCGTCGCCGAACCCGACGGCGCCGGCACGCTGCTGACCACGCGCACGTGCGTGCATTGCTCGGACACACCGGCACGCCGCCGCTTCACGCCTTACTGGGTACTGATCCGCATCCCGAGCGGGCTGATCCGCCGGATGATGCTGCAGCGGATCAAGCAACTCGCGGAGGCACGCGACGCCCCGCTTATACGTCCAGAATGACCAACGTACCCGCGCTGCCAGGGTCCACGCTGTGCGGCACGCCGGCGGGCACGACGTACAGCTCGCCGCGAGAGACCGTCACCGCATCGCCGTCGATGCGCAGGCGCAGCTCGCCATCGATCACCAGCAGACCTTCGGCATACTCGTGCACTTCGTCGGGATACGGCGTGCCGTCCATGCGCAGCACCTTGAAATTGCCACCGCCAAAGCGCTCCAGCACGCGAGAGGACCATGCGCGCGGCAGCGCGTCGGCCTCTGCATTGAGATTCACAAGCGGCACACTGGCCTCGCTCAAATAATGAGAGGCATCGAGCATACCAGCCGATAGAAAACAAATTGGGCGCCGCCGCGTTTCAGCGGTGGCGCCCATCCTGGGTTGCGCGATCGGCCTGCGCTTAGACGCCGTACGACGCGACCTCCATGTCCGACAGCCCATTCATGTCGTCCGCCGGCTTCAGGTGATCCACCCGATAACCGTGCTTGTACACCGCCACCAAGCGCACCTCGTTTTCCGGTTCGATATTCAGCTTCATACGGATGCGCGACACATGGCTATCGATCGTGCGCGTGTACTCCGACGAGTTGCGGCCCCACACCTGCCCAAAAATGTGGTCGCGCGACAGCGTGCGGCCCACGTTGGAGAACAGCAGCAATGCCAACTGAAACTCAATCGCCGTCAGCGCAACGCGCTCGCCGTGCAGCGTGACCTGCTGGCGCTGTGGATTGAAGTGGTATGGCCCCACCGCGAACGGCAGGCGGCCATACGGAATCGGATACGCACGGCGCAGTAGCGCATCGACACGCGCACGCAGCTCGGCAATACGGAACGGCTTGGCGATGTAGTCGTCGGCGCCGTGCGTGAGTGCGCGCACGAGGCTCTTTTCACCTTCTTCGGCCGTGACGAACAGGATCGGCAGGACCTCCCTGTGACGGCTGCGCACCACGCTCAGCACATCGATACCGAGCATGCCCGGCGTGTGCCAGTCGAGGATCAGCATGTCGTACGACGATCGGCCCAGCATGCGCAGCAACGTCGCGCCATCGCTGTAGGTCACCACGTCGTGGCCCGACTGGGACAGGATCTGGACGATGACTTCGCTTTGGAAGGGATCGTCTTCAAGCAAGGCGATACGCATGTTCTGCTCCGTGGAAATGACGCACATGCGCGCTGGAGGGTGCGGGCGTGATTGCGCCCAAACAGTCGCGTTCAGCACGATCCGTTGCATGTGTTACGTGTCTGCAATTTTCATGGCGAGGTTTGCTACGAACCATGAGAAGAGTCCTAATTTGTGAAGACCCCTGGAGCCACGCAATGCCGTATCCACTCCGCGGAATGTGGACAAAAAAAAGCCCGGACGACGAGGTCCGGGCGGCGGTGCTTCCCACGACGTGACGGGATCGGAAACACCCAAGGGTCGCATGTGCCGGACACATCGCAGTGCACCGGGGGGAAACACTGGGACGCTTACGGGGGGTGACGTCAAGGAGGGTCCGACGTACTGGTCCGCACATGCGAAGCGCATGATGCCGTGCGATATGCGTATGCGGAGCACTCGTGACAACATTTGACGCGCCCGGCTTCCGGGCCGCGACACCTCAGGTGGGATCAGCGTTTTCCAGCTCTTGCCGAATCGACTCGGTCAGCATGTCGATCAGCAACCGAACGCGTTTGGGAACGAACCGCGCGGATGGCGTGACGAGGTTGATCGGCTCGCCGCTGGTTGCGTAGTCGGGCAGCACGCGCACGAGGCGCGGCAGCGGCGCGTTGGCGCGCGCCACGGCACTCGCGTACAGCGGCAGGGGGCCAATGCCGGCGCCCGACGCAATCAACGTTTCCAGATAGATGAGGCTGTCTGAATTCAGACGCGCACGCACGGCCACGGTTTTCAGGCCATCGGGGCCGACGAGGCGCCATTGCGTTTCGCCGCGGCCCGTGCCGCGAAAATCCAGGCAGCAATGGTCGGCCAGCCCTTGCACGGTGTCCGGAGCCCCGCGACGCTGCAGGTAATCGGGCGAGGCGAACAAGCCGATGCGCAATACGCCAAGCGACCGCGCCACGAGCGAACTGTCGGCCAAGCGCCCGACGCGGACGGCAAGGTCAAACCCTTCCTGCACGAGATCGACATTGCGCGGCGTCAGCACCACGTCCAGATCGATGTCCGGATACTGCTGCATGAAGCGCGCCGCCACGGGCGCCACCAGCAGGCGGCCGACGTCTTCCGAAGACGTGATCCGCACCTTGCCGCGCGGCAGGTCTTGCAGTTCGCCGGCGCAGGTCGTGGCGCGTTCGATGTCTTCCAGTGCATGCGACGCCACCTGATACAAACTCTGGCCAGCGTCGGTCAAATGCAGCGTGCGCGTGGTGCGCTGTAACAGTCGTACGTTCAAATCCTGTTCAAGCGCCGCGATGCCCCGGCTGACGGACGATTTGGGCAAATCGAGCCGCGTTGCCGCTGCCGTGAAGCTCCCCGCTTCAACCACGCGCACGAATAGCGCCAATTGGTTCAGATCCATGGTTTCCTCCTCTTATCGTGATGCGCGCCGGCCTGGGATTGTGATTGTCTCGCCGGGAGCAACATTTTTTCCCACAATAACCGACTAGTGCAAACCGGGCAACCACCCTACATTTGGCATATGACAAATGCCCGATTTCAGGAGAACAACATGGAAACCCTCGTGCAACCGCAAGTGCAACGTGGCCGCCGCGTGGAGCGGATCATCACGGGCCGCCCCACCTCCGATGGCGCGGGCGTCAAGCTCACACGCGTGCTGACGAACAACCTGCAACGCCGGCTGGACCCGTTCCTGATGCTGGACGCGTTTCGCAGTGACGACCCGAACGACTATCTGGCCGGCTTTCCCGACCACCCGCACCGTGGCTTTGAAACGGTGACGTACATGATCGCGGGCCGCATGCGCCACCGCGACAGCGCCGGCCACGAAGGCCTGCTGCAACACGGCGGCGTGCAATGGATGACCGCCGGCAGCGGTGTCGTGCACTCTGAAATGCCGGAACAGGAAGATGGCGTGATGGAAGGCTTCCAGTTGTGGCTGAACCTGCCTGCCCGCGACAAGATGACGACGCCGTGGTACCGGGACATTCCGTCGAACGAGATTCCCGAGTTCACGACGGAAGACGGCGTGGCCGTGCGTGTCATCGCTGGCGAATCGCGAGGCGTGCAAGGTGCGATGACGCGTGAAGCGACGCAGCCGCTGTACCTCGACATCACGCTGCCGGCGGGTGCGTCGTTTGCGCAGCCGCTGCCGGCCGGGCACAACGCGTTCGTCTACGTGTTCCGTGGCAGCGCGCTGGTAGGCGATGCAGAAGCATCTGGCAACGCTGGGCTGCAGCGCGTGGAAGACAAGCAGATGGCCATCCTCGCCAACACGGAAGGCGCCGATGGCGTGGTCATCCGTGCGGGAGATGCTGAGGCGCGCGTACTGCTGGTGGCTGGCAAGCCGCTGAACGAGTCGATCGCGCAGTACGGCCCGTTCGTGATGAACACGCAGGAAGAGATCTTCCAGGCTGTTCGAGACTTCCAGGCCGGCAAGTTCGCCTAAGCCCAAGCCTCAAAGAAAAACCGCCGCTCGGTTTCACCAGAGCGGCGGTTCATCCAATAGCGCGATCTGCTCGCGCAATTCCAATACCCGGTCCTGCCAATAGCGTTGCGTGTTGAACCACGGAAACGCGGCAGGAAACGCCGGATCATTCCAGCGACGCGCCAGCCATGCGCTGTAGTGCAGCAAGCGCAGCGTGCGCAGCGCTTCCACCAGATACAGCTCGCGCGTGTCGAATTCGCAGAAGTCTTCATAGCCGGCAAGCAGGCTGGCGAGCTGCGATTGCATCGACGCGCGATCGCCCGAGAGCAGCATCCACAAGTCCTGCACGGCGGGGCCGGTGCGGCTGTCGTCAAAGTCGACGAAATGCGGGCCCGCGCTGCGCAGCGGATCACCCTGCTTGGCGTCGGCTTCTTCGATCCAGAGGACGTTTGAAGCGTGGCAATCGCCGTGCAGGCGCAGCAGCGAAACGTCGCCCGCGCGGTCGTAGCAGCGGCGCACGCCGTCGAGGGCAGCGTCGGCCACGCTGCGCCAGGCCGGCAACAAATCGGGCGGGATGAAATCGTGTTTGAGCAGCCAGTCGCGCGATTGCACGCCGAAGGTGTCGATGTCGAGTGCGGGCCGGGCCAGGAACGGCCGCTGCGCGCCGATGGCGTGAATGCGACCGAGGAAACGGCCCATCCATTCCAGCGTGTCGTCGCGGTCGATGGCCGGCACGCGTCCGGCACAGCGCGGGAAGACGGCGAAGTGCCAGCGCTCGAACGTGTGCAGCGTGCGGCCGTCGATTTCCAGCGGCGCGATCACGGGGATTTCCGCCGCCGCGAGTTCTGCCGTGAAGGCATGCTCTTCGACGATCTGCGCCTCGGTCCAGCGGCCCGGGCGGTAGAACTTGACCACCACTGGCGCGCTGTCTTCCACGCCGGCCTGGTAGACGCGGTTTTCGTAACTGTTGAGCGCGAACATGCGGCCGTCCGGCATCAGCCCGACCTGCGCCAACGCATCGAGGATGCTGTCGGGCGTCAGGCCATCGTAGGGCGCTTCAGCGGATGCCGGTTGGCCGTCGTCGTGCATGAACGTCAGGCTTTACGGCCGCCGAGCAACGCAGCCGCCTTGGCAAACAAACCGTTGAACGGCTGCTTGGCCGGCTGTCCCTTGTGGGCTGGCTGCGCGGCTTGCGTGTTCGATGCCCGGCGTTGTTGTCCACCCTGCCCGCCTTGCCCACCGCCCTGGCCTTGGCCTTGGCCATTACCCTGACGTTGGCCGCGTGCTTGCGATTGACCATTGCGCGGCTTCGGCGCAGCTTGGCCGTCACGTTGACCTTGCTGACCTTGCGCCTGACGCTGGCGGCTGCCGGCACCATTGCGACCCTGGCCTTGGCCTTGATTCTGGCCCTGGCCCTGGCTGTTACCGCTCGACTCGCGACGCGGTTCGCGAGGCTCACGCGGAGCCCGCGGCTCGCGTGGCGCAGCGTTGCCGCTGGCCTGGCGAGGCTGCTGGCTGCGCCCACCGCCGGGGCGGCCACCGCGCGCGTTGCCGCCACGGCCCGCCGAGTTGCGCCCGTTCGGAATCGGCTCCGCCGCGATGGTCGGGTCCGGCTCGAAACCTTCCAGCACCGTGCGCGGCAGTTCGCGCTTGATGAGGCGCTCAATGTCGCGCAGCAAGCCGTGCTCGTCCACGCAGACCAACGAGATCGCCTCGCCTTGTGCACCCGCGCGTCCGGTGCGGCCGATACGGTGTACGTAGTCCTCGGGCACGTTCGGCAAGTCGAAGTTCACCACGTGCGGCAGTTGGTCGATGTCGATACCGCGCGCGGCGATATCGGTGGCAACCAGCACGCGCAGCGTCCCGGCCTTGAACTCCGACAGCGCACGCGTGCGTGCCGCCTGGCTCTTGTTGCCGTGGATCGCCAGCGCCGGAATGCCGTCGCGCGTGAGCTGCTCGGCCAGGCGGTTGGCGCCGTGCTTGGTGCGCGTGAAGACGAGCACCTGGTGCCAGTCGTTGTCGCGCACAAGCTTGGCCAGCAATTCGCGCTTGCGCTCGCGGTCGACCGGGTAGATGCGTTGTTCGACTGTTTCGGCTGTCGTGTTGCGGCGCGCGACTTCGATCAGCGCCGGCTTGTCGAGCAGGCGATCGGCCAATTCGCGGATGTCGTCGGAGAACGTGGCCGAGAACAGCAGGTTCTGGCGCTTGGGCGGCAGGATGTTGAGGATCTTGCGGATGTCGTGGATGAAGCCCATGTCGAGCATGCGATCGGCTTCGTCCAGCACCAGCAGTTCAATGTGCGACAGATCGATGGTGCGCTGGCCGACGTGGTCCAGCAGGCGGCCCGGCGTGGCCACGACGATATCGACACCGCGCTTGAGCGCATCGATTTGCGGGTTGATGCCGACGCCGCCGAACATCACCATCGACTTCAGCGGCAGGTATTTGCCATAGGCGCGCACGCTTTCTTCGACCTGCGCGGCAAGCTCACGCGTGGGCGTCAGCACCAGCGCGCGGATCGGAAAGCGCATGCCCTGCGGCGTCTGCACCTTGTTGGGCTGCGAGGCAGACAGGCGGTGCAGCAGCGGCAGCGTGAAACCGGCGGTCTTGCCGGTGCCGGTCTGTGCACCGGCGAGCAGGTCACCGCCCTTGAGAATAGCGGGGATGGCCTGGCGTTGAATCGGAGTGGGTTCTGCGTAGCCGAGTTCGGCCACGGCGCGTACCAGCTTGTCTGACAAGCCGAGTTCGGAAAACGACATGGAAAAGCGATTGGACCGGCGTGTCCCGCGCATTCGTTCGTGCGCCAATCGTGGACAAAGCCTGGGTAGGTGACGGGGCGACTGGACCCCGGGGACTGCATGAAGGGCGCTAGTTTAACAGGTGATGGTGTTTACCCCACCGGCGCCCGCAATGCCGCCAACGGCGCATTCACCACATCCCCGAGCCGCTCGGCCAACGAATACCGCGCCATATACCGCCGGAAATGCGCTAGGAACGCGTTTTCGGCTGGCGCCAGACGCCGCTCCTTGTGCCACATCAGGTACAGATCGATGTCGGCAACGCCCTCTTCAGGCGGCAGCCGCCACAAACGCTGCTGCGCCACATCGTCCGCCACGATGTGCTCGGGCAGGCAGCCGATCCCATACCCCGCAAACACCAGCCGCTTGATCTCGTCCAGGCTCGGTGACGTGGCGACGATGCGGCCGGTGAATCCCTGCTGATCCCGAAACACCGCCAGCGGCGATAGCGCATCGCCCAATTGGTCGCTCATGAACGAGACAAAGTTTTCGCCGAGCAGATCGCTGATCGACAAGCCCGTCCGCCCGAACAACCGGTGATGCCGCCCGCAGAACACGGCATAGCGCTGGCGCAGGAACAGTTGCCGCTCGAGCTTTTCGACGGGCGTGCGGCACAGGCTCAGCCCAATGCCCGCGCGCTTCTGCGCAAGCGCATCGAGGATGTCCGTACTGCGCATCACTTCCACCTGCAGATCCACGCGCGGGTGATGGCGATGGAACGCCGCCAGGCATTCGTCGTACACGCCCGACTGGATGCGGCTGACCGTCAGCAGATGCAGCACGCCGCTCACATCGTCTTGCGGTTCACCCAGCTCTGAGCCCAGCCGCGACACATTGCCGTAGACATCGGTGGCGATGCGCAACACGTCTTCGCCAACGCGCGTGAGGCGAAAGTGCGAGCCGCGCCGCTCAATCAACGTGTGGCCGAGCTGATCTTCGAGCCGCCGCAGCGCAAGGCTCACGGCCGGCTGCGTGATGTGCAGCCGCACCGCCGCGCGACTGATGCTCCGCTCGTGGACGATGGTGAGAAAAGTGCGCAGCAGGTTCCAGTCAAGCCGGTCGCTGACCAGCGCGGGATCAAGGGCGGACGGATCCATGGCGGCGAATATGAGTTGAATTTATGCGAACAATAAGTATTCAGAATTTGACTAATACCCGTCAAGCGGCAATAAACACGCATCGTCGCCTTGAAGCGGCGGGCTAAAAAATCTGTGAGGAGCTACACCATGCAACCGTCTCAACCCGGCGGGCGCCAGCCTGCGCGCGCGGCCACCGCCGCCTTTGTCGGCACCATGATCGAGTGGTACGACTTCTACATCTACGCCACCGCTGCTGCGCTCGTGTTTGGGCCGCTGTTCTTTCCGGGTGGCGATCCGTTCCTGAGCACGCTCGCTTCGTTCGGCACGTTTGCCGTGGGCTTTTTCGCACGGCCCCTTGGCGGCATCGTGTTCGGCCACTGGGGCGACCGCATCGGCCGCAAGAAAGCCCTGATGATCACGCTCACGATGATGGGCCTGGCGACCATCGGTATCGGGCTGCTGCCGACACATGCCACCGCTGGCGCACTTGCGCCGGTGCTGCTGGTGCTGCTGCGCGTGGTGCAGGGCATTGCGGTCGGTGGAGAATGGGGCGGCGCGGTGCTGATGGCGGGCGAACACGCGCCCAAGGGCCGCCGCACGTTCTTCGCATCGTTTGCGCAACTCGGCAGCCCGGCCGGGTTGATTCTTTCGCTGCTGGCTTTCCGCCTTGTCACGTCGATGGACAAGGAAGCGTTCATGGACTGGGGCTGGCGTCTGCCATTCCTCGCCAGCGCGGTGCTGCTGCTCGTGGGCGTGGCGATCCGCCTGGGCGTGAACGAGTCGCCCGAGTTTGCGCAGGTGCAGGCGCAGCGCAAGACGGCCAAGCTGCCAATCGCCGAAGTCTGGCGCACAGCTCGCGTGCCGGTGCTGCTGTGCATTGGCGCCAACACCATCGGCATTGCGGGTGTGTACTTCACCAACACGTTCATGATCGCGTACACGACGCAGTATCTGTCGCTGTCGAAAACGCTGATTCTCGATTGCCTCTTTGTGGTGGCGTTCATCCAGTTTCTCGCGCAGCCGCTGGCGGCATGGCTGGCGGAGAAACTTGGCGGCGCACGCTTCCTCAAGCTGATGGCACTGCTGGCAATGGCATCGCCGTATCCAATGTTCCTGCTGGTGCAGACGCGCCAGGCGCCGCTGATGGTGCTGGGCATTGCGCTGGCCGTGGTGTGCATGGCGAGCTTCTACTCGGTCATTGCAGGCTTCGTGTCCGGCGTCTTCGAAACGCGCGTGCGGTATTCCGCGATATCGCTGTCATACCAGGTGTGCGGCGCGGTGGCGGGCGGGCTCACGCCGCTGGTCGGCACCATCCTCGCGCAGCGCTTCCATGGCGAATGGTGGCCGCTGGCGGTGTTCTACACGCTGCTCGCCGGCATCTCGCTGGTGTGCATTGCCGCCATCGATGTGCGCCAGCGCGGTCGTGCAACTGCCGGCGAGGCAGTCGGCGCATAACAGTCTCCCCACCCTTGTTTCACCCATGCTGACGTTCTTTCACCCTGAACAGCTTCTGCACCATCCGCAGAGCTACTACTCGCGCGGCAAGATGCGCACGCCGCAGGAAGTGCCGGAGCGCGCGCTGAATCTGCTGCAGGCGGCGCGCGACCTCGGCTTTACCATTGCCCGCCCCGAAGACCACGGCATCGCGCCGCTCACCGCCGTGCATGGCGAGCCCTATCTGCGCTTCCTGCAGGACGCCCATGCCGACTGGCAGCGCCTGCCCGAAGACTGGGGCGACGAGGTCATGTCCAACATCTTCGTGCGCGAACCCAATGCGCTGCGCGGCGTGCTGGCCCAGGCCGCGCGCTATCTGGCAGACGGCAGTTGCCCAGTCGGCAAGAACACATGGCGATCGGCGTATTGGTCGGCACAGAGCGCAGCAGCCGGCGCGCAAGCCATCCTCCATGGCGAGCGCACGGCCTACGCGCTGTGCCGCCCGCCCGGCCACCATGCGCGCCGCGAGGCAGCCGGCGGCTTCTGCTACCTGAACAACGCCGCAATTGCCGCACAGGCGCTGCGGGGCAAATTCAAACGCGTCGCCATCCTCGACACCGACATGCATCACGGCCAGGGCATCCAGGAGATTTTCTACGACCGTGCCGACGTGCTGTACGTCTCCATTCATGGCGATCCGACCAACTTCTATCCGGTGGTTGCCGGCTTTGATGACGAGCGCGGCACGGGCGACGGGGTGGGCCTGAACGTGAACCTGCCGATGCCGCATCGCTCGCCGGAATCGGTGTTCTTCGACAAGCTCGGCGATGCGATTGCCGCACTCGAGCGCTTCCAGCCCGATGCGCTGGTGCTCTCGCTCGGCTTCGACATCTATCGCGAAGACCCGCAATCGCAGGTGGATGTTTCGACGCAGGGGTTCGGCCGGCTTGGCCAGGCCGTTGGCGCGATCGGGCTGCCGACGCTGGTCGTCCAGGAAGGCGGCTATCACCTGCCTACCCTTGCACAGAACGCCGCCGCATTCTTCGGCGGCCTGACATCGCTCCATCGGCCAGCCGGCTGACCCGCCCAGGTCACCACAGGGGAGGCGCAAACCTCGCTCCAGTTTTTCGATGTTTGCGCCCACTCACTTTTAAAGCCACGTGTTTCATACGTTGGCTTGGCCACCGTCTCCTCTCTAGAGTGCCCGCTCGAATTGGGCGCTTGGCGTTTTCAAACGTCTGTTCCTAACATGCCCGGGCAACCCCATACACATGTTTGAATCGTACGTTCGAGCGCTGCACTGCAGCAATCGAGCCCGATATCAGGCCTAAAAAAACGAGGTAGGAGACATGGGACGTCCTGGAGCAGGAGACACCAAGGGCCGCATTCTGGAAGCCACCGAACTGCTGTTCATCGAGTTCGGCTACGAGGCGATGTCGTTGCGGCAGATCACGGCGCGCGCCAAGGTCAATCTGGCCGCGGTCAACTATCACTTCGGCAGCAAGGAAGCGTTGATGCAGTCGGTGCTGGGGCGCCGGCTTGACCCGCTCAATACGCGCCGGCTAGCGCTGCTGACCGCGTGCGAAGAACGCTGGACCAAGGAACAACTGACGTGCGACCACGTGCTCGGCGCGCTGTTTGTGCCGGCGCTGCAGATGGCGCGCAACCCCGACACCGGCGGCCCTGCGTTCCTGCGCCTGATGGGGCGCGTGTATTCCGACACCTCACCGTTCGTGCAGAACTACCTGCTCGGTCACTACGCGCTGGTGTTCGATCGCTTCTTCGAAGCCTTTTCGCGTGCGCTGCCGCACCTGCCGCGCGCAGAACTGGGCTGGCGCCTGCACTTTGCGCTCAAGGCGCTTGCCGGGGTGCTGGCCGGCGACGACCTCAACAACCTGCTTCCGCTGTTCACGCAGGGCAAAACGATGAACGATGCCTCGCTGCTGGCACGCCTGACGGCGCTGGTGGTGGCCACGCTCAACGCTCCCCTGCCCGGCGAGGCCGGTGCGCTCGATCAGGTGGTCGAACTGGCCGAAGCCCAGGTGCCCACGCCCGTCGCGCAAGCGGACGATGCCGCCAATGGCAACGACAGCGGCAACGGCGGTTCAGGGCGCCACGCCGGGCACGGCAACGGCCGCAGCGCAGAACGCAGCCCGACGCACACCACTGCCTCACCCTTTGCCGGTGACCTGTTCGGCCGCACACCCGCCGCTCGCGCAAGCGCCGAGGACGCCGCAGACGACCACGACGATCTCGGCGCCGATGCACACGACGATCATCACAGCGATGACAGCGATGGCGATGGCCCCGCGCCCTCCGCGCGCACCCGGGCATTGGCCGTTCGCCGCAGCAATGCGGCTCGCGCAATCTTCCCGGCCAATCCGATGCGCCCTTGGCGCAGCCCTAACGCCTGACAACCCAGGCCCGGCCCCGATCTCCCGTGTGCGGGCACGGGAGTCGCTCGGGCATTCGGCAGGTGCCGCCCATGTTCAAGACATCCGGCACATAGACGCATCGAATGGAGACCCTCATGACGACGATCTGGATCGTCCTGCTTTGCATCGGCGTGCTCGGGCTCGCCAGCATCGAAGCCTCGGCATTCGCCTGGCTGGTCGCAACCGCTGTGTGGCTGGTGGCGGGAGCCTGGCTGGGCCTGGTCGGCCCCGTGATGACCACGGTACTCGCCATCGTCTTTGTGCTGCCGGCGCTGGTGCTCGCGCTCAAGCCGCTTCGCCGCGCGCTCATCACACGTCCCGTGCTGGCGATGTTCCGCAAGATCATGCCGGAGATGTCGCAAACGGAGCGCGACGCCATTGAAGCGGGCACCGTCTGGTGGGATGCCGAACTGTTTTCCGGCCGGCCCAACTGGTCGCGATTGCTGTATTCGCCGCCGCCGGGCCTGTCGGCGGAAGAGCAATCTTTCCTCGACGTCGAGACCGAAAAGCTCTGCGACTTGGCCAACGATTGGGAAAGCACGCAGATCTGGCAGGACCTGTCGCCCGAGGCGTGGGCCTACGCGAAGCGTGCCGGCTTCCTCGGCATGATCATCCCGAAGGAATACGGCGGCAAAGGCTTCTCGGCATACGCGCATTCACAGGTCATCATGAAGCTGTCGACGCGCTGCTCTGCCGCAGCCGTGTCGGTCATGGTGCCGAACTCGCTGGGCCCCGCTGAGCTGCTTCTGCACTACGGCACCGAAGCGCAGAAAAACCACTACCTGCCGCGCCTCGCACGCGGCGAAGAAATTCCCTGCTTTGCGTTGACCAACGCGTATGCCGGCTCCGATGCCGCGGCCATTCCCGACGTGGGCGTGGTCTGCCGCGGCGTGCACGAAGGCCGCGAAACGCTGGGCTTTCGCGTGACATGGAGCAAGCGCTACATCACGCTCGGCCCCATCGCTACGGTGTTGGGGCTGGCCTTCCGCGCGGTCGATCCGGATGGCTTGCTCGGTAGCGACAAGGAGCCCGGCATTACCTGCGCGCTCATTCCGACGAAGCATCCGGGCGTGAACACCGGGCGTCGCCATTGGCCGCTCAACGCCGTGTTCCAGAACGGCCCCAACTGGGGCAAGGACGTGTTCATTCCCATCGACTGGGTGATCGGCGGCCAGGCGCAGGTCGGCCGCGGCTGGCGCATGCTGATGGAGTGCCTGGCAGCGGGCCGTGCGATCTCGCTGCCGTCGTCCAACGTGGGCATGGCCAAGCTGGCTGTGCGCAGCACCGGCGCGTATGCCGCTGTGCGCCGCCAGTTCCGTACGCCTATCGGGAAGTTCGAGGGCATCCAGGAAGCGCTCGGCCGCATGGGCGGCAACCTGTACATGATGGATGCGGCTCGGCGCCTGTCCGCGCTGGCCGTAGACCTGGGCGAGAAGCCTTCGGTCATCTCCGCCATTGCCAAATACCACGTCACCGAACGTGCGCGCGATGTGGTGACCGATGCGATGGATATCGTCGGCGGCAAAGGCATCTGCATGGGGCCGAACAACTTCCTGGCGCGTGCGTATCAGCAGGTGCCGATCGCCATCACGGTGGAAGGCGCGAACATCATGACGCGCTGCCTGATCATCTTCGGGCAGGGCGTGATTCGCTGCCACCCGTATGTGCTGCGCGAGATGACGGCCGCGCAAGGCAGCGATTCCCCCGAGACCCTGCGTGCGTTCGACACGGCGCTGTTCGGCCATGGTGCGTTCATCGCGGGCAACCTGGTGCGCTCGCTGCTGCATGCGCTCACGGGCGGCCGCGTGGCAAGCGCGCCGGACAATGCGGCGCCGGAAATGCAGCGCTATTACCGCGCCGTCAACCGCTTCTCGACTGCGTTGGCGCTGCTCTCCGATGTGTCGATGTTCACGCTGGGCGGCACGCTCAAGCGCCGCGAGAGCATCACGGGGCGGTTGGGCGACATCCTCTCGCAGATGTACCTGATCTCTTCCACGCTCAAGCGCTTTGAGGATGAGGGCCGCCCCTCCGAGGACGCGCCGCTCGTGCATTGGTCGGTGCAGGACGCGCTGGTGAAGGCGCACGATGCGCTGGACGGCGTGCTGGCCAACTTTCCGAACGCGGGCATCGCAGCGCTGCTGCGTGCGCTGATCTTCCCGTTCGGGACGCCGTATCGGAAGCCGTCGGATGCGCTGGCCGCGCAGGTCGCCGAGTTGATGCAAACGCCGGGCGCCGTGCGCGATCGCCTGTTGGCCGACTCGTACTGCCCAACGCCCGAAGTCGACCCGATCGCCTATGGCGAAGCGGCGTTCCGCCTGCAACCCGCGGTGGACGCGATCGAGCAACGCTTGAAGCCGGCCATCCGCGCTGGCAAGCTGCCGCCGGTGCCACAAAGCCTGCCCGACTTCGAAGCCTGGACCGCGCAAGCCGTCGCACAGAACCTCATCGACGAGGACGAACGCAAGCAATTGTGCGACTACGCGCGCTACGGTGAGCACGCAGTCGCCGTGGACGACTTCCCGCCCGACTTCAACCTGATGGCCGACCTGCAGCGCCGCAAGGATGCGCTCGATGCGCTGCAGGCCGCCGAGCGCCGCGCAGCCTGATGGCCCGGGCCTGATCAACGACAACAACAACGATGCAAGACAAGTACCTCGATTTCGTCGGTTCCGGTTTCGGCAAGTGGCTGTCGGCCAACCTTGGCCTGCCGCAGCCGGTGCCGTTGCGCCGTTATGTGCCGGGGGAACCGGAATTTGTCGGGCCGTTCCTGATGGGCGCGGCGCCGGGCGGCTCCATGCGCGAGACGCTCGCCGCGCTGTTTGCCGAGACCGGCGTACCCACGCGTTTTCATGAAAGCGATCCGGAATGGCTCGGCGCCGCCAACCGGCACGGGCAGATCACGGGCCGCTTTGTCGCGCCCACGGGCAAGGACGGCGACGCGTTTGACCGCATTGGCGGCATCGTCTTCGATGCCACGGGCATTGCGACGGTCGACGGGCTCGATGCGCTGTATCACGTGTTCCACGATGGCGTCCGGGCCATCGGCCGTTGTGGGCGCGTGGTCGTGATCGGCCGTCCGCCGGAAGACTGCAAGACGCCGGAGGCAGCGATCGCGCAGCGCGCACTGGAAGGGCTCACGCGCTCGCTGGGCAAGGAAGTCAGGCGCGGCTGCACAGCGCAGCTCGTCTACGTGGCAGAGGGTGCGGAAAACGTAGCCGCGTCGACGCTGCGTTTTCTGCTGTCGGCGCGCTCGGCGTATGTATCGGGGCAAGTGGTGCGCGTGCATCGCGCCGCAGCGGTGCCGGTGGATTGGCAGAAACCGTTGGCCGGGCGCACCGCGCTGGTGACAGGCGCCTCGCGCGGCATCGGTGCAGCCATTGCGCACGTGCTGGCACGAGATGGCGCACGCGTGCTATGCCTGGACGTGCCCGCCGCACAGGAAGCACTGAACGCCGTCGCCCAGGAAATCGGCGGTGAAGCAATGACCTACGACATTGCCGCACCGGAAACGCCCGCCCTGCTCGCGCAGCAACTTGCTGCATTGGGCGGCATCGACATCCTCGTGCACAACGCCGGCATCACGCGCGACAAGACCATCGCCCGCATGACCGAACCCGCTTGGCGCAGTGTGCTGGATATCAACCTCACCGCGCAGTTGCACATCAACGACGCGCTGCTTGCGGCCAATGCGCTGCTTGCGGGGGGCGCCATCGTGTGTGTGTCGTCCATCAGCGGCATTGCGGGCAACCTGGGGCAGACCAACTATGCGACGTCCAAGGCTGGCGTGATCGGCCTCGTGCAGGCTGGCGCACCGTTGCTGGCAGAACGCGGGATCACCATCAACGCCGTTGCGCCGGGCTTTATCGAGACGCAGATGACAGCGGCCGTGCCGTTTGCCATCCGTGAAGCCGGCCGCCGCATGAACGCGATGAGCCAAGGCGGTCAGCCGGTCGACGTGGCCGAGACGATTGCGTGGTTCGCCAACCCCGCGTCGAACGGCGTAACAGGCAACATCGTGCGCGTGTGCGGGCAAAGCCTGCTCGGAGCCTGAGGCGACCATGCGCTCGCTCGCCCTGCCCCTTCCGATGATCGCCACCCAGACGCTGGTGACCGAGCCGCCGTCGCCGGGTGCACTGGCCTGGCGCGCGCTGCTGTCGCAACGCAAAGGCAAGCGCGGCGGCCCGCTGCCGCGCCACACCCTGGTACGGCAGGAAGTGCCGCTCGAAGCGGAACACATCGCCCAGTACGCAACGGTGTGCGGATTCTCGCCCGCGCATGGCGTGCCGATGACGTATCCGCATCTTCTGGGCTTTCCGCTGCAACTCATGCTGATGACGGAATCGGCGTTTCCCTATCCGGTGATTGGCCTGGTGCACCTGTGCAACACGATCCGCCAGCACCAGCCTCTGCAGGCTGGCGAGCGCGTGCGCGTGGAAGTACGCCCCCGCCGGTTGTTCCACCATGCACGGGGGCAGGCGTTCGCTATTGAGACGGCCGTCATCAGGGGCCGTGCGGTGATATGGGAATCGCTTTCCACCTACCTGCGCGTAGGGGTGTCTTCTCCGCAGGGCGCACCGTTGATCGCGCTGCCAAATGCGCAGGAGTTGTCGCCCATCGGCCACTGGGATGTGCCTGCCGATACCGGCCGACGCTACGCCGGTGTGTCGGGCGACTGGAACCCCATCCACGTATCCAACATCGGCGCGAAGCTGTTCGGCTTCGCGCACCCCATTGCCCACGGCATGTGGACGAAGGCGCGTGCGCTGGCCGCCCTGCTGCCGGCGGCACCGCTCACCCAGGGCGAAGTGGTAGCCGAGTTCAAAACGCCGCTATCCCTGCCAGGCGCAGCGACGCTGTGGCAAGGCAACGAAGCCGCTCCCGGCCGCGCGTTTGAAGTGCGCAACGCCACGGGCGACAAACCTTATCTGCGCGGCATGCTGACGCTGCCGCAAGCACCACAAGAAAACACGGGAGACTGAATTCATGCTCGTCAACGCGCAGGTGCGCCGCGTCGCCATCCTCGGGGGTAACCGCATTCCGTTCGCGCGCTCGAACACGGCCTACGCCACGGCATCGAACCAGCAGATGCTGACCGCCGCACTGCAGGGCCTGATCGACCGCTTCAACCTCCACGGCCAGCGCCTGGATGAAGTCGTGGCCGGCGCCGTCATCAAGCACGCGCGCGATTTCAACCTGACGCGTGAAACGGTGCTCTCAACCACGCTTGCCAAGCAGACACCCGCGTACGACATCCAGCAGGCATGCGGCACGGGGCTGGAAGCCGCCATCCTCGTCGCCAACAAGATCGCGCTGGGGCAGATCGACGTGGGTATTGCCGGCGGCACGGATACCACCTCCGATGCGCCTGTTGGGCTCAACGAGAAGATGCGCAAGATTCTGCTGGAGGCCAATCGCGCCAAGTCCACCGGCGCGCGCGTCAAAGCGCTGGCCGGCCTGCGGCCATCAATGTTCGTGCGTCCGCTGCTGCCGCGCAACAGCGAGCCGCGCACCGGCCTGTCGATGGGCGAACATTGCGAACTGATGGCCAAGCGCTGGGGCATCCGCCGCGAAGACCAGGATGCGCTGGCCCTGCGCAGCCACCACAACCTCACGGCCGCCTACGAGCGCGGTTTCTTCACCGACCTGATGACCGCGCACCTGGGGCTTGATCGCGACAACAACCTGCGCAGCAACCTGACCCTCGAGCAACTGGCGAAGCTGCAGCCGGTGTTTGACCGCAGCGCGGCCGGCACCATGACCGCCGGCAATTCCACGCCGCTCACCGATGGCGCATCGTGCGTGCTGCTTGCCAGCGAAGACTGGGCACGCGCGCACAACCTGCCCGTGCTCGCCTACATGACCTGCGCGGATACGGCTGCCGTCGATTTCTTCAGCGGCACGCCGGAGCAGAACGAAGGGCTCTTGATGGCGCCTGCCTATGCCGTCTCGCGCATGCTGCAACGCGCGGGGCTCACGCTGCAGGATTTCGATTACTACGAGATCCACGAAGCCTTTGCCGCGCAAGTCCTGTGCACGCTTGCGGCCTGGGAATCGCCCGAATACTGCCGCGAAAAACTGGGCCGCAGCGCCCCGATGGGCAGCATCGACCGCAGCAAGCTGAACGTGAATGGCAGCTCGCTCGGCACGGGCCATCCCTTTGCCGCCACGGGCGGGCGCATTGTCGCGACGCTGGCCAAAATGCTGGCGCAGCGCGGCAGCGGACGCGGGCTGGTGTCGATCTGCGCTGCGGGCGGACAAGGCGTCGTTGCCATTCTGGAGCGCCCCGAAACGATCTCGCACTAAACCGCTCGGGCCGAATAACGGGAACGGCCTGGGTCTATCAAGATTCAAAAACCCGCGCGGCACATAACAAAACCACGCCGCGTCTTTCATGGACGGAGACACCATGAACACCGTTGCCGACCGCAACAGCCTTACCGACCGCATCTGGCTGAAGTCGTACCCCGAGGGCGTGCCCGCCGAAATCAACCCTGATCGCTATCACTCGCTGGCCGAGGTGTTTCGTGAATCGGTGGAGAAGTACCGCACGCGCGTCGCCTACGTGAGTGTCGGCACCGAGATGACCTACGACGAATGCGAACGCCAGGCCAAGCAGTTTGCGGCATGGCTGCAATCGCGCGGCGTGAAGAAGGGCGACCGCGTGGCGATCATGCTACCCAACAGCCTGCAGTACCCCGTGTGCCTGTTCGGCACGCTGCTGGCCGGCGCCATCGTCGTCAACGTCAACCCGCTGTACACGGTGCCGGAGCTGGCGCACCAGTTGCGCGATTCCGGCGCGCAGACAATCGTCGTGCTGGAGAACTTCGCGCGCACGCTGGAGCAGGCGCTGCCCGGCAGCCAGATCCGCAACATCGTCATCACCGGCATTGGCGACCTGATGGGCGGTGGGCTCAACCTCAAGGGCCGCGCGCTGAACTTCGTGATGCGCCACGTGCAGAAGCAGGTTCCGCCGTACAAGCTGCCCTCGCCGGTCTGGCTGCGCGATGCGCTGGCCGGAGGCGCCTCACGCGCGATGCAACCGGTGCAACTGGCGCCGGAAGACATCGCCTTCCTGCAATACACCGGCGGCACCACGGGCGTGGCCAAGGGCGCGATGCTCACGCACCGCAACATCATCGCCAACCTGCTGCAGGCGGAGGAGTGGTCCAAGAGCATGCTCAACGGCGGCGTGGAAACCAACGTCACGCTGCTGCCGCTGTATCACATCTTCTCGCTCACGGTGAACCTGCTGATGTTCATGACGCTGGGCGGGCGCAATATCCTGATCGCCAATCCGCGTGACACCAAGCGCGTGATCTTCATCCTGCGCAACGAGCGCTTCTCGGGCATTGCCGGTGTGAATACGCTGTTCAATGCGCTGCTGGAAGACCCCGACTTCGCCAAGCGCGATTTCTCGGCCATGAAGATCACCATCGGTGGTGGCATGGCAGTGCAGCGCGCGATTGCGCAGCGCTGGAAAGAGGTGACAGGCCATACCATCGTTGAAGGCTACGGGCTGACGGAGTGCTCGCCGGTCGTGTCGATGAACCCACCGCACGTGACCGAATTCAGCGGCACGATCGGGCTGCCCGCGCCATCCACCGAAGTGCGCTTCAAGCGCGACGACGGCACGATCGCGCCGCTGGGTGAGCCCGGCGAACTGCAGGTGCGTGGGCCCCAAGTCATGCGCGGCTACTGGCAACGCCCGGAAGAAACCGCCAAGTCCATCGACGCTGAAGGCTGGTTCTCGACCGGCGACATCGGCGTGATGGACGCCAACGGCTACATCCGCCTGATCGACCGCAAGAAGGACATGATCCTGGTCTCGGGTTTCAACGTGTACCCGAACGAGATCGAAGACGTGGTGGCGCTGCACCCCGAAGTACTGGAGGTGGCGGCGATTGGCGTGCCCGACCCGGTGGCCGGCGAACGCGTGAAGATCATCGTGGTGCCGCGCACCGGCGCACTGACCGAGCCCGCGCTGCTCGAACACTGCCGCGCCCATCTGACCGGCTACAAGATGCCGCGCATCGTCGAGTTCCGCCACGAAGAGTTGCCCAAGTCGACGGTAGGCAAGATCCTGCGCCGCGAGCTGCGCGATGCCGATCCGGACATCAAGCGCGCCCGCGCGCACGCGCAGCAATAACAACAACACCGGAGACTCATATGCGCTTGCGTACCCTCGCCCTGGCCACGGTGCTGGCAGGCTCCGCACACGCCTGGGCCCAGCCTGCCACGTCGGATGCTTCCCCACCTGCGGCAGCCGCACCAACGGCTACATCGCAATCGGCGGCCATTGGCAGCTTTGCCGCCATGGACATCGCCAGGCAGACGGCTTGGCTCGGCAGCCAGGTCCACGCCAACGCGTTCGCGGGCTGGTCTGACGAAGATGTCCTCGCCATGGCGCAAGCCATGAAGCCCGAAACGCTGGTGCGCTGGCTCAAGGGCGAAGTGGCCAAGCTGCCCGAATATGAATACCGCATGCGCCGCCAGGAACGCGTGAAAGACCAGTGGCAGAGCCAGCCGGCACTCATGCTCATCCGTTACCGCAACGCACCGCGCCAGGTCTACGCGCGCTGGCTCAAGGGCGGGGCGCACGCCGGTCAGGAGATCATCTACGACGAAACCGTGCGCAAGGACGAGATGTACGGCCACCTGGGCGGGCTCGTCGGTTTCGTGTCGATCTGGAGTGCGCTGGATGGCTCGCTGGCCAGATCACAGTCGAACCACACGGCGCGGGAGCTTGGGCTGCAGTTCATCGTCGATACGCTCGAACGCGACGGACGTGCCCACGTGGCAGCCGGCGGCAGCGGCAAGTTCAGTGAAGCCAAAATGGTGACCGAAGACGGTGAGCGCATGCTGCGGCTGACCTGGGATGCGCCAAGCGGACCGCCCACGTTCTACGCCAAGCGCGTGCGCCTGTACTTCGACCTCAAAAACCCGTGGGTGCGCATTGAAGAAGCGTGGGATGAATCGGGCAATCAGGTCGAGAAAATCGTCATTGAGAGCGTGACGCGCAAGACCTGGAACGACCAGACTTTCAACCCTAAAAATCCGGAATACAAATTTTAGACAGCAGCCCGGAGACCGTTGTGGGCCAAGGCTCCGCCGACCGGTGGAGAGTATGAAACGAGACTAGGGGAAACCCCTTGTTGCGTGCGTACACGCTAGAGGAAAACTTCGATCATCGCAGCGCAACCGAACAAAAGCGCTGCGTTATGCTGCGGAAACACAAATCGCCACACCAAGGCGTGATAACAATCCAATCCAGAGAGACAACCACATGAACCGCACCGCCCGTCGCCTTGCTGCAGCCCTTGCCTGCGCTGCCGCCAGCACCCTTGCCGCCCCCCTGGCTCACGCCCAATCCACCGCAGAGGCCAACGTGGCTGCAAGCGCCAGCAGCGGTAGCGGCAGTGGCATCAGCAGCGGTGGTGGCGGCTTCAGCGGTTTCATGGACAACTACGTCTGGGGCCGCAACGTCATGGCACTGGGCTGGTTCTACATCCGTCCGATGGATTCGGCCACGCCCCTGACCACCACCACCAGCGCGCTGGGTCTCGGCACCTACCAGTCGCCAGGAACTGACGTGAAAGTCAGTAACGCCAATACGCTGTCGCTCACGTTCACGCACTTCTTTACCGACAACATCGCCGGTACGTTCGTGGGTGGCGTGCCGCCCAAGTTCAACCTGTATGGCAGCGGCAATGTGATCGCGCCGGTGCCGGTGGTGGGGCCGCTGACGCTGATCAACCTGGGCCTGCCGCAGAACAACCCGGTCGCCACCGTGCGCGAATGGAGCCCGGCGATCGTCGCGCAGTACTACTTCGGCACCAAGGAAAGCAAGCTGCGCCCCTTCGTCGGCGCGGGTGTCAGCTACAACTTCTTCACCAACCTGAGGCTGAACCAGAACTTCGTCAACGGCCTGCAGAACCTGGGGCAGGTGCTGCAGCTTGGCATGGGCCAGGTTCCGACGGGCCCGGCCAAGGTGACGGCAGAAACGTCCAGCTCCTGGACGCCGGTCGCCAACGTGGGCGTGTCGTATGAGTTCGCCAAGAACTGGACCGCCATCGGCACGGTGTCGTACCTGCCGCTGAAGACGACCTCCACCATCACGATCCGCAGCCAGCAAGGCCAGGTGCTGGCGGTCAACAAGACCGACATCAAGGTCGACCCGATCGTGTTCGGGCTGGCGGTGGGTTACAAGTTCTAAGCCGCAGAATTGCTACATCGCAAGCGCCACCTCCGGGTGGCGTTTTTCATTGGGGCGACACCCGATATCATGGCGGACTGTTACGCGCCGATTTGCGCGCCGATTCCCGGATTCTCCGCTCCGCACCTACGTCACATCCATGAGCCAGCCTTCCATCGCCATCGTCGGAGCCGGCATTGCCGGTGTTGCCTGTGCCAACGCGCTTGCCGCGGAAGGCATTGCCACCACGGTTTATGAGCGCTCGGGCGGGGTCGGGGGCCGGCTGGCCACCACGGTGCTGCCCGAGTCCGCCCCCGCGTATGCGTTCGATCACGGAGCGCAGTCGTTCAACGTGCGCAGCGAGGCCTTCCGCCGCGCGGTGGATGCCGCTGGCCGTCAGGGCTCGGTGCTGCCTTGGCCCGCGCGCTGGGGCCATCGCACGGCCGACGCCCTGCAAGCCGATTCACGCGACGAAGCCCGCTACGTCGGCTTGCCCGGCATGGGCGCGCTGGTGCGCAGCCTGGCCGCGCCGCTGGATGTGCGCTTCGGCCACGCCGTCACGCGTGTGACGCACGATGGCCGGCGCTGGACGATTGAGCGCAATGGCACGGACGCCACCCACGCCGACATCATCGCGCTGGCCCTGCCCGCGCCCGAACTACCGGCGCTGTTTCATGGCGCCACGCCGGCGTCGCTGCAGGAAGCCATCGCCCCGGTGCACTACGCCCCATGCTGGGCGCTGATGATGGGCTTTGCGCAACCGCTGGATTTGCCATATGACGGCATCCGCATCGACGACGACATGCTGGCCTGGGCCGCCCGCGACAACACCAAGCCGGGGCGCGTCATGGTCGATGAATCCTGGGTGGTGCATGCGTCGCCGGGCTGGTCGGCTGCGCATGCTATGGACACACCGGAGCAGGTGCTGCACGCCATGCACGCCCGCTTTGCCGAAGCCTTCCCGGGTACGCCGGAGCCCGATCTGATGGCCGCGCACATGTGGCCGCACGCGCTGGTCGAGGAGTCTGCCGGCATGCCCTGCCACTGGGACGCGGCCGCGCGCCTCGGTGCCTGCGGTGACTGGTGCGAAGGCCCACGCGTGGAGGCCGCGTTCCTGAGCGGTGTCGCGCTGGCCGCCAAGATTGCCGAAGCGCTATAAGAGTTCTGCCCGGAACGCTACAATATCGGGTTGTCTCGTGTTTCGTGTGCCGGGTCGCTCACCCGGCGGTGGCTTTCTCCTGATGACGCCATGCGCACCCGACGCCAAGTCCTCGCCCTCGCCTTTGCTGCCGTTGCTGCGGCATCGGCGCCGTTGCTGTCTCATGCGCAGGTGCTGCGCAACGTTCCGGCGACGGCTCCGGCGGCCCAGTTGACCGTCAATTCGGCCAACGCCGGCACGCTGAGTACCGGCAGCACCGGCATCGTCCGCATCCTGCTGTTGGGCTTTGGGAGTAGCAGCGCCGACGTCCGCTTCGCCCCGGGCGTGCGGATTCTGTCGTTGGATGGGCGCCTGCTGCCGCCGGGTTCGGTGGTCGGCCAGACGTTCAAGGTGCGCTATCAGCTCGACCTGTATCAGCAGTTGCTGACCGCCTGGGTTGTCAGCGATGACGATTACAAGGCTGCGGTGGCTGCGCAAAGTCAGGCGCAAACGCAGTCCCAGTAGTCAGAACACCCCACGAAGCACGTGCCCCCAGGTCAACCACTGTGAACGGCACATGAAAAAAGTCTTCATCAAAACCTACGGCTGCCAGATGAACGAGTACGACTCGGACAAGATGTCCGACGTGCTCAACGCGGCTGAAGGTCTCGTCCCCACCGACACGCCCGAAGATGCGGACGTGATCCTCTTCAACACCTGCTCCGTGCGCGAAAAGGCGCAGGAGAAGGTGTTCTCCGAACTCGGCCGCGTCAAGGCGCTCAAGGCGCTCAAGCCGGACCTCGTGGTCGGCGTGGGCGGCTGCGTGGCCAGCCAGGAAGGCGCGTCCATCGTGGCGCGCGCTCCTTACGTAGACGTGGTGTTCGGTCCGCAGACGCTGCACCGCCTGCCCGACCTGATCGCAGCGCGCCGCCGCACGGGCCGGTCGCAGGTCGATGTGTCGTTCCCCGAAATCGAAAAGTTCGACCACCTACCGCCCGCGCGCGTGGATGGCGCCAGCGCCTTCGTGTCGATCATGGAAGGCTGCTCGAAATACTGCAGCTACTGCGTGGTGCCGTACACGCGCGGCGAAGAAGTCTCGCGCCCGTTCGATGATGTGCTGGCCGAAGTGGCCGGCCTGGCCGAACAGGGCGTGCGCGAAGTCACGCTGCTCGGCCAGAACGTGAACGCGTACATCGGCAAGATGGGCGACACGAGCGAGCGGGCGGATTTTGCGCTGCTGCTCGAATACGTGGCCGAGATTCCGGGCATCGAGCGCATCCGCTACACGACCAGCCACCCGAAGGAATTCAGCTCCCGCCTGATCGAGGCCTATGCCACCAACCCGAAGCTTGTCGACCACCTGCACCTGCCCGTGCAGCACGGTTCCGACCGCATCCTGATGGCGATGAAGCGCGGCTACACGGTGCTCGAATACAAGAGCAGCATCCGCAAGCTGCGCGCGATCCGGCCGAACATCTCGATCGCCACCGACTTCATCGTCGGCTTTCCGGGCGAGACGGATGCGGATTTCGCCAAGACGATGGACCTGATTCACGAGATCGGCTACGACACGTCGTTCAGCTTTATCTACAGCCCGCGCCCCGGCACGCCGGCCGCCAACCTGCCCGACGATACGCCGCAGGCCGTCAAGCTCGAACGCCTGAAACATCTGCAGGCGACCATCGAAGCAAACGTAGCGCGCATCAGCCAGGGCATGGTCGGCAGCGTGCAGCGCATTCTGGTGGAAGGCCCGTCGCGCAAGGATCCGACCGAACTGCACGGCCGCACCGAGAACAACCGCGTCGTCAACTTTGCGCTGCCCGACCTGCCGCAGGCGCGCCGCGAGCAGCTGATCGGCCAGATGCTCGACGTACGCATCGTGCACGCCTTCCCGCATTCGCTGCGTGGCGAAGTGGCGGAACAGCGTATGGCCAGCGCAACCCACTGATCATCAACACGACCCGACTTGATGAAACCCACCATCGCAGAATTCACAGCGCCCAAGAACGACAACACGCGCCTGCAGAACCTGTGCGGGCCGCTGGACGAAAACCTGCGTCAGATCGAGCAGGCGCTGGATGTGACCATCAACAGGCGCGGCAGCAAGTTCACGGTGCGCGGCGCCAACGCACAAGGCGCGGCCAACGCGCTGGAGACGTTCTACAACGCCGCGCGCGAACCGCTGTCGGTGGACGACATCCAGCTGGGCCTGGTGGAAACCCGCCAGGTCGCCGCACATGGTGCTTACCTGCCGGAATCGAGCGCCGACGAGCCGGACGGCAATGATCTGTCGCCGGTGCTGCACACGCGGCGCACCGATCTGCATGGCCGTACCCCGATGCAGCGTGCGTACCTGCGCAGCATCCTCTCGCACGACCTGTCGTTCGGCATCGGCCCGGCAGGTACGGGCAAGACGTATCTGGCCGTGGCCTGCGCGGTGGATGCGCTGGAGCGCGACGCCATCAAGCGCATCGTGCTGACGCGCCCGGCGGTGGAAGCCGGCGAACGCCTGGGCTTCCTGCCGGGCGATCTCGCGCAAAAGGTGGACCCGTACCTGCGCCCGCTATACGACGCGCTGTATGACCTGCTCGGCTTCGACAAGACGCAGAAGATGTTCGAGCGCCAGATGATCGAGATCGCACCGCTGGCCTACATGCGCGGGCGCACGCTCAATCATGCCTTCATCATCCTGGACGAAGCCCAGAACACCACGCCGGAACAGATGAAGATGTTCCTCACGCGGATCGGCTTCGGCTCCAAGGCGGTGATCACCGGCGACACCACGCAGATCGATCTGCCGCGCGGCCAGAAGAGCGGCCTGATCGAAGCGCAGCACGTGCTACGTGACGTGCGCGGCGTGGCGATGACGCGCTTTACCAGCGTCGACGTAGTGCGGCACCCGCTGGTGGCCCGCATCGTCGAGGCCTATGACGAATTCCATGCACAGCACAAGGACGCCTGACCGTGGCCAAAGCTAAAACCAAAACCAAGAAGACCCAACCCGAAGCCACCGGCCCGCGTGTCGACGTGTTCGACGCCAAGGGCAAACCAAAGACGTTGGATGCCAGCGCCCTGCGCATCGCCTTCGCCGACGGCCGCAGCCTGATCATCAGCGTGCCCGACACTGCCGATGGCGCCATCACGCTCGTCGCGGAGCATTCGGACACCAACACGAATGCCATGCTGTCGCTGCGTCCCGAGCACCATGACAGCATCACGCTTCGCGTTGAAGCAGAACCGGTACAAACCGAGCGAACCGAAGACCTCGACGACACGTTCGACGGTGCTCAAATGCTCACGCTCGACCTGACCGTGCAGTACGGCGACGAACTCAAGGCCGCCGCACGCAAGGCGCTGCCCAAAGAGCAGGACATCGAGGCGTGGATCGCCCCCGCCCTGTTTGCCGATGCGCAGCTCAACGTGCGCTTTGTCGGCGAAGAAGAAGGCCGCACGCTCAACCGCACCTACCGTGGCAAGGACTACGCCACCAACGTACTGACCTTCTCTTACGCAGAGAGCGCCGAAGACCCGGTCTCCGCCGACATCGTGCTGTGCTGCACGGTGGTGGAAAAGGAAGCGAAGGAACAGAAGAAGCCGCTGCTCGCGCATTACGCGCATCTGATCGTGCACGGTGCGCTGCACGCCCAGGGCTACGACCACGAAGACGCCGCCGATGCAAAGGAAATGGAAGGCATCGAAACGCAGATCCTCCGCGACCTGGGTTTTGCCGATCCGTACGCAGATCGTTAAAGCGCCACACGCTTGATGTTCAGACGCCGGCCTCGCGCCGGCGTTTTGCTTTTGGATGTTCCTTTCTTGCAGCATGCCGTTTCAACACTGAATCAACCCGCATTAAGAAAAAACCAGTCCTGACAACGGTTTACGGGTTTTCCTCCGCCATTCGGCGCAGGCTTGCGCCGTTCGAATCGCGCATACACATCGCACAGGCCGTCGGCCATCCGGGACCCTCGCCGCTCTCCGTATGGCGCATGGGTTTTGCCGTAGCGATTTCTATCCTCCACGCATAAGCCGCCGCTCGAGCGCGCTTCACGAATTCGGCGCAAACGAGCGCCATCGGCCAGCCCGCGCACAGACGGGCAAGGCCACGCGGGGAGGTCATCATGCGTCAACGCTTCATGGACAGCATTCCGTGGGCCACGCTGCTGGTTGGCGTGGGTGTCGGCACGGCGCTCGCGGTCACGCCGCGCATCGCACACGCTGATCACAAGCAATCGTGCTATGCGGGCATCGTCGTCGTCTTTGACGGCGCGTGGCATCCGGGCGCGGTGGTCGGCTGCCGTACGGTCAACATTTCGGACAGCAACAACGTGGTCGGCGCAGAGGTGAACCTGATGGTCGCGCAAGGCACCATCCGGCCGCGCGTGCAGGCGGTGGTGGGCAGCACGAGCGTGCAGGCGCTCATTGGCGGCGGCTACGACTTTGCGAGCAGCAAGGCACTGGTGGGCGTCGGTGCCACAGGCGACCATTGGCTCGCGGGCGTCGACATGGAAATCGCCGGACGCTGGACGGCCTACGGCGGCGCGAGCACCCTGGGCCGGTATCACAGCAATTCGCATCCTGCGGACCCGGCACCTGCCGCAACCGCGCCGACGAGCAACAACGACGCGCCACCACCCAACGGCAACAACACGCCGCCGTCCAAGCCCAGTCCCACACCGGCACCGGCACCGGCACCTGGCGCATCGCCCAGCCCCAGCCCCACTCCGGCCCCAACACCCAGCCCCGGGCCGAGTCCGTCGCCGACACCGAGTCCCACACCGACACCGTCGCCGACACCGAGTCCCACACCGACACCGACACCGACACCGACGCCCACACCTGCACCAACGCCGACGCCGACGCCGACGCCAGTCCCAACGCCAACGCCGAGCCCATCGCCAGTCCCATCGCCGTGCGGAAGCTGCCACGGAGGCGATCACCATCCCGGGCACCACCATGATCACGACCACGATCATGACCACGGCGGTCATCACGGCGGCGATCACGACCATGGCGGCGATGGCAATCACGGTGGCAGCCACGACCATGGCGGCGACGGACACCACGGTGGCGATCACGACCATGGCGGCAACGGCAACCACGGTGGCGATCACGACCATGGCGGCAACGGCAACCGTGGTGGCGATCACGACCATGGCGGCGACGGCAACCACGGCGGTGACCACGATCATGGCGGCGACGGCAACCGCAGCGGTGACCACGATCGCGGCGGCGAACGCGACGACTCCGGCGGGCACAGCCAGCATCATGGTCAGGGCGACGGCGGCCCGGGCCAGAACGACAATCATCAAGGCAACGATGGCAGCAACACGAACGGCAACGGCCAGCAACGCGGCGGCGACGGCGGACGCGACTGACCGCTCCCCCTTCGGCAGAAGGTCCGTCCTTAACGCGCCCGAACCCGGCCTCCGGATGTGAAATAAAAGGCACTTCCGGAGGTCGGGCGGCCACCCCGCGTCATCGGGACGGCAGGGCTTTTGGTGTATGCTGGGCCGATGTTTAACGACGCGCGACCGCGCCATGAATGATCCGTATCCCAGTCCGAAGCCAGCCGACAAACCCCGTACGCTGCTGGAACGCCTGACCGACCTCATCTCGCCCGAGCCCGAATCGCGGGCCGAGCTGCTCGAAATCCTCCAAGACGCCCATGCGCGCAGCCTGATCGACGCCGACTCCCTGTCGATGATCGAAGGCGTCTTCCAGGTCTCAGACCTGTGCGCGCGCGACATCATGATTCCGCGCGCACAGATGGACGCGCTGAACATTGCCGACGCGCCGTCCGAATTCATCCCGTTCGTGCAGGAAGCCGCGCATTCGCGCTTCCCCGTATACGAGGGCAGCCGCGACAACATCATCGGCATCCTGCTCGCCAAAGACCTGCTGCGCTTCTATACGGACGAAGGCTTCGATGTGCGCGACATGCTGCGCCCGGCCGTGTTCATCCCTGAATCCAAGCGATTGAACGTGCTGTTGCGCGACTTCCGCGTCAACCGTAACCACATCGCCATCGTCGTCGATGAATACGGCGGCGTGGCCGGCCTCATCACCATCGAAGATGTGCTCGAGCAGATCGTCGGCGACATCGAAGACGAATACGACTTCGACCAGGAAGAAGACAACATCCTGCCGACCGCCGATGGCCACATGCGGGTGCGCGGGCTGACCGAAATCAGCCAGTTCAACGAAGCCTTCGGCACGCATTTCTCCGACGAAGACGTCGATACCGTGGGCGGGCTGCTGTCCAATCACCTGGGCCGCGTGCCACACCGCGGCGAGAAGATCGTCATGGGCACGCTGCAGTTCGACGTGCTGCGCGCCGATGCGCGCCAAGTGCAGGTGCTGCTCGTGCGCCGCCTCACCGCGCCGGCCGGCGGCAATGCCACGGCCGACACCTCTGGTTCCCACCCCGCCTGATCCCTCCGTGCCCGCTCAGTTCTCTTCCCCTGCCGCACCGTCCCGTCGGCAGGACGCCCCAGCTGTGCCGCTCGCGCGGCTACGTTTTGCGATGCCAATGGCAGCGCTGCTTGGCGTCATGCATACGCTGTCGTTCGCGCCGAACCACTGGTGGTGGCTGCAGATCCTCTCGCTGACGGGGCTTGCCGCGCTGGTGCAGCGCGCGCCGCGCCTGCGTGATGCGGCGTACGTTGGCTACGCATTCGGGCTCGGCTGGTTCCTGTCGGGCGTGTGGTGGCTCTATATCAGCATGCATGTCTACGGCGACATGCCGGCATGGATGGCCGCGCTGGCCGTGCTGCTGTTTGCTGGCTATCTGGCGCTGCATCCGGCGCTGGCGGTGTGGGCATGGCAGTGGATGACGCGACGCGGGCGGTGGTCCGGCGCCGCATCCGCGCTGGTGTTTGGCGCGGCATGGGCCGTCACGGAGTGGCTGCGCGGCACGGTCTGGACCGGCTTCCCCTGGATCAACGGCGGCTACGCGCACACCGATGGCCCGTTGGCCGGCTACGCGCCGCTGGTAGGCGTCTACGGCATCGTGCTGATCGCCGCCGTGCTGGCCGGCCTGCTGTGTGTCGCGGCCGAACGCCGCCTGCATTGGCTGGCGGGCATTGCGGGCGCGCTCGTGCTGGTGGCCGGCTGGCCGCTGCACAGCGTTGCGTGGACGCAGCCGGTGGGCAAGCCCATTTCCGTACGTCTTTTGCAGGGCAACGTGCCGCAAGACGTGAAGTTCCAGCAGACCGGCATCGAGCGCTCGCTGGAGCTATACACCAAGATGGTCACGGAGAGGCCCGCGCAACTCGTGGTCACGCCCGAGACGGCCTTCCCGATCATGATCCAGGAGATGCCGCAGGACATCGCCTTGGCCATTCGCACCTATGTGGATACCACCGGCTCCAGCGTGCTCTTTGGTGCCGCCAGCGAGGACTCGCGCGTCGATTACACCAACAGCGTGTTCGGCATCGGCCCGCAATTCCAGGGCGTGTACCGCTACAACAAGCACCACCTCGTGCCCTTCGGCGAGTTCATCCCCTTCGGTTTCCACTGGTTCGTCAACATGATGAACATGCCGCTGGGCGACTTCCGGCGCGGCCTGCCCGTGCAGCCGCCAATGGCGGTGGCCGATCAGCGCGTCGCGCCCAACATCTGCTACGAGGATTTGTTTGGCGAGGAGATTGCCGCTTCGCTGCGGCATGCGGACCAGCCCGCCACGATGCTCGCGAACGTGACGAACCTTGCGTGGTTTGGCGACACGATCGCGCTGGACCAGCACCTGCAGATCTCGCGCATGCGCGCGCTGGAAACGGGCCGTCCGATGCTGCGCGCCACCAACACGGGCGCGACCGCCGTGGTGCGACCGGACGGCAGCGTGCAGGCGCGCCTGCCCGTCTTCACGCTTGGCACACTGCAGACCGACGTGCAAGGCATGCAGGGCTTGACGCCATTCGTGCGGGCCGGCAACGCGCCTGCGCTGTGCCTGGGTGCGCTGGTTCTGCTGGTGGCATTTGTGCGCCGCCGCCGGGCATCGGCAGATTGATCGTTCAGCGTCCGGAGGGCTTTCGAGCCACTTTCCGGAGTCGCTGACAAAAAACGCTAAAATTCAATGTTTTACGGCGGGCACGGAGCCAGGCGCTTCTCGTGCCCGCCGCTGCATTCCACCGTCGCGCGGTGCAACGCACGTTCCGTGCCGCCGCGGACCAACGGGTTCCACCATGCTCACCTTCCAGCAACTCATCCTCAAGCTGCAGTCGTACTGGGACGCCCAGGGCTGCGCCCTGCTGCAGCCGATCGACCTCGAAGTCGGCGCCGGTACGTCGCACGTGCACACCTTCCTGCGCGCGATCGGCCCGGAGCCTTGGCGTGCCGCCTACGTGCAACCGTCACGCCGCCCCAAGGACGGCCGCTACGGCGAGAACCCAAACCGCCTGCAGCATTACTACCAGTACCAGGTGGTGCTCAAGCCGGCGCCGGAAAACATCCTCGACCTGTACCTCGGTTCGCTGGAAGCGCTGGGCCTGGACCTGAAGCAGAACGACGTCCGCTTTGTCGAAGATGACTGGGAAAACCCAACGCTCGGCGCCTGGGGCCTGGGCTGGGAGGTGTGGCTCAACGGCATGGAAGTCACGCAGTTCACGTACTTCCAGCAAGTCGGCGGCCTTGACTGCAAGCCCGTGACCGGTGAGATCACCTACGGCATCGAGCGTCTGGCGATGTACCTGCAGCAGGTCGAGAACATCTACGACCTGGTCTGGACGGAGTGGGAAGAGCCGGGCCCGAACGGCCCCGTGAAGCGCCGCCTGACCTACGGCGACGTCTATCACCAGAACGAGGTCGAGCAATCGACCTACAACTTCGAACAGGCCGACACGACCGTGCTGTTCCGCCGCTTTGCCGAGCACGAAGCCGAAGCCAAGCGCCTGATGGGCGTGCGCGCAGAAGGCGAAGCTGCTGCCGAGGGCGACGCACCTGTCGTGCAGCTGGCCCTGCCCGCCTACGAGCAAGTGCTCAAGGCCGGCCACACCTTCAACCTGCTGGACGCGCGCGGCGCGATTTCGGTGACGGAGCGCGCGGCCTACATCGGCCGCATCCGCAACCTGTCGCGTCTGGTCGCGCAGGCTTACTACGACTCACGCGAACGCCTGGGTTTCCCGATGTGCGGCACGGCCGCTGCCGCCGCCAAGACCACGGAGGCCGCATGACGGCCAACCGAGCACGGCGTGGCCTGGCGCTGCTGACCGCAGCGTCCATCGCCGCGCTGGCGCTACCGGCGAGCGTTGCACAAGCGGCACGGCATCGCACGTCCAAGGCGGCATCGACGGAGAAGGTTTTCGTCGTGCCCAACACTTTGACGCAGCTTTGCGTGGCCGATTCCAAGCCGCTGCAGCAAGCGCTGAACACGGCCTGGACACCGCCTCCGCCATCGCTCGATCAGTGGACGAGCCTGGTGCGCACGATGGCCTGCGACCTGTCCGGCGCGCGTGACCTCGGCTGGCATCGCGTGCCGTTGCGCACGTATGCAACGGCCCTGCGCTTCCCGCTCACGTGGGTGGAGTGGCAAGGCTCGGGCGTGAAGGCACAGCGCCGTGCGCGCGTGTTCCGCTCGGCGGGGCAATTGCCGAGTCGTCTGGAATTCAACGTATCCGGCACGCTGCAAGAGGTGCGTTACGACGCGCGACGCGGCTTGCTGTCAGCCCGCTTCCTGCGCCGCGATGCTGCCGCGCCCGGCACCACGCCCGCGCCGATTGCACCGCCACCGCCGCCGGGCCAGTGCGCCGGCACGCAATTGCAGTTCCAGCAGCAGAACGGCGTGTGGCTGCTCTCGGGCGTGGAACCCGTGCCCGGCTCGCCCTGCTGATCACTGAATACTGAGCTGAACAACACAACGTACCGCCGCAACTGATCTGAACACCAAGCGGCGCAGAACAACGACGTCACCGATTCAAACGCTATGTCCACCCTCCTGATCGAACTGCTGACCGAAGAACTGCCGCCCAAGGCGCTGGCCCGCCTGGGCGAGGCGTTTGCGCGCGGCCTGTTTGACGGTCTGTCGGCGCAAGGCCTGCTCGAAGAGGGCGCCGCCGTGGAAGGTTTTGCCACGCCGCGCCGCCTGGCCGCATCGATCACCGGCGTGCGCCGCACCGCGCCTGATCGCGAATTGCGCGAGAAGGTGCTGCCCGTGACCATCGCCTTCGATGCCGAGGGCAAGCCCGCCGCGCCGCTCGTCAAGAAGCTGGCTGCGCTGGCCAAGACCGTGGGCGTGGACGCCATCGCCCCGGAATCGCTCGAACGCGCGCCTGACGGCAAGGCCGAAGCGCTGTTCTATCGCTATACCGCGCGCGGCGCCGTGCTGGCCGACGGCCTGCAGACGGCACTCTCGCAGACCATCGCCAACCTGCCGATCCCGAAGGTGATGACGTATCAGCGCCCGAACGGTGAGAACGTTCAGTTCGTGCGCCCAGCCCACAAGCTGATCGCACTGCTCGACAGCGAAATCATCCCCGTCAGCGCATTCGGCCTGCAATCGGGCAACGTGACGCTGGGCCACCGTTTCCTGTCGGCCGGCGAGATCGTCATCCAAGACGCTACGTCATATGCGAGCACGCTGGAATCGCAGGGCAAAGTCATCGCCGGCTATGGCAAGCGCAAGGAAGCCATCCGCGCCGAGCTGCTCAAAACCGCCGGCGCCGATACGGTGGTCATGCCCGAAGCGCTGCTGGATGAAGTGAACGCACTGGTCGAATGGCCCGTGGTCTACCCCTGCCACTTCGAGGAAGCGTTCCTCGCCGTGCCACAGGAGTGCCTGATCCTGACCATGCAGACGAACCAGAAGTACTTTGCGCTGACCGATGCACAGGGCCATCTGCGCAACCGCTTCCTGATCGTTTCGAACATCGCCACGAGCACGCCAGAGGCCATCATTCAAGGCAACGAACGCGTGGTGCGTCCGCGCCTGGCCGACGCGCGCTTCTTCTTCGAGCAGGACAAGAAGAAGCCGCTGGCCGACCGCGTGCCGCTGCTCTCGCGCGTGGTCTATCACAACAAGATCGGCACGCAGCTTGAGCGTGTATCGCGCCTGCAGGCCATCGCGGGCCAACTGGCCGAGAAGCTTGGCGCGGATGTCGCACACGCCTCGCGCGGCGCATTGCTGGCCAAGGCCGATCTGCTGACCGACATGGTGGGCGAGTTCCCCGAGCTGCAGGGCACGATGGGCACGTACTACGCCCGCCACGATGGCGAACCCGACGACGTGGCGCTGGCCTGCTCAGAACACTACCAACCGCGCTTTGCCGGCGACGCACTGCCCAGCACCGCCACGGGCACCGTGGTGGCGCTGGCCGACAAGCTCGAAACACTGGTCGGCATCTGGGGCATCGGTCTGCAACCCACCGGCGAGAAAGACCCGTTCGCGCTGCGCCGCCACGCGCTGGGCATCCTGCGCATGCTGATCGAGAAGCCGCTCACGCTCACGATTGACGATGCGCTGCAGATTGCCGCCGCCAGCTTCGACGGCATCGCGGCCGTCAAGCCCGACCTGGCCGCGATCACTGACTTCCTGTACGACCGCCTGCGCGGCTACCTGAAGGACAAGGGCTACAGCACCAACGAGGTGGAAGCCGTGGTCAGCCAGCGCCCGCAGCGCCTGGACGACATCGTCGCGCGCCTCGAAGCCGTACGCGCCTTTGCTGCCCTGCCGCAGGCCGAAGCGCTGGCCGCCGCCAACAAGCGCATCACCAACATCCTGAAGAAGACCGACGTGGCCATCGGTGCAGTGCAGCCGCAACTGCTCAAGGAAGACGCCGAGCGCGCACTGCACCAGGCCGTGGCCTCGTCGGAGCCGCAGGTACACGATGCCTTCGCACGCGGCGACTTCACCACCGCGCTCAAGACGCTGGCTGGCCTGCGCGAAGCAGTCGACACCTTCTTTGACGGCGTGATGGTGATGGCCGAGGACACCGCGCTGCGCGACAACCGCCTCGCGCTGCTGGGTGAACTGCACGGCTTGATGAACCGCGTCGCGGACATCTCCAAGCTGGCCGCCTGATCGGCACCCCAAGCACCGTTCGGAGCCCACCATGCCCCATGTTCCCAAACTGGTGATCCTCGACCGCGATGGCGTCATCAACCGCGACAGCGACCAGTTCATCAAGTCGCCAGACGAATGGATTGCCCTCGACGGCAGCCTGGAAGCCATTGCCGAGCTGAACCAGGCCGGCTACCAGGTGGTGGTGGCAACCAACCAGTCGGGTATCGGGCGCGGCCTGTTCGAGGCCGCCGCGCTCAACGCCATGCACGAGAAGATGTACAAGGCGCTCGCCACCTACGGCGGGCGCGTCGATGCCGTCTTCTTCTGCCCGCACACCGCCGCCGATGCGTGCGAGTGCCGCAAGCCCAAGTCCGGCATGCTTCGCGAGATCGCTCGCCGGTTCGACATGGACCTCACGGGCGTGCCGGTGGTCGGTGACTCGCTGCGTGACCTGCAAGCCGGCGTCGAAGTCGGCGCCGTTCCTCACCTCGTACTGACCGGCAAGGGCGCCAAGACCCGCGATGCCGGAGACCTGCCCCCGGGCACCCAGATTCATGAGGACCTGCGTGCGTTTGCGCGTGCGCTGCTGTCCCCTGCGCCCCAGGGCACGCCCACGCGCGCCCCTTGAATTCGCCCCCAATGCGCCCCCGATGACTTTTATCCGTTCGCTGCTGTACCTGGTCTTCTTGATCGTCTGGACACCGATTTACGCGGTGGCCTGCTTCATCGTCTTTCCGTTCATGAACCCGCACCGCCGTTTCTGGATGGTGTCCGGCTGGACGAAGTCCGCCATCTGGATGGCGCGCGGGCTGCTCGGCATCCGCTGGCAATACCAGGGCTGGGAGAACATCGAGGAAGCCGTCGCCACCAACAAGCAGGTGGTGCTGCTTTCCAAGCATCAGTCGGCGTGGGAAACCATGGCCTATGTTGCGACCATGCCGCGCCCGCTGTGCTACGTGTTCAAGCGCGAGCTGCTGTATGTGCCGTTCTTCGGATGGGCACTCGGCATGCTCAAGATGGTGCACATCAACCGCAAGGACGGCGCCAATGCGTTCGCTTCCGTCGCGCGCCAGGGTAAGGAGCGCCTTGCCGATGGCGCATGGGTGATCATGTTTCCCGAAGGCACGCGCACACGCTCCGGCGACCCGAAGCCGCGCTACAAGAGCGGCGGTGCGCGCTTTGCCGTGGATACCGGCGCATGGGTCATCCCCATCGCGCACAACTCCGGCCGCGTGTGGCCGCGCAATTCGTTCCTGAAGCACCCGGGCTTGATCACGCTGTCGGTCGGGCCAGCCATATCGAGCGCCGGCAAGACCAGCGATGAACTCAACCGCGAAGTCGAAGCGTGGATCGAAGCAGAAATGCGTAGAATCGACGCTGATAGCTACCGCGAGCACGCATGAAACTGCTGCGCCCACCGACTTCGCCCACCACCGCCGACAGCGTCCAGCTTGAACTGCCGCTGCTCGCGCCCGAAGCCCCGTCGCCATCGCAGTCGCCAGACGCATCCCTCCTCGCACCGCCCGCACTCGACTTTTCCACCGCACCGCTCGGCCCCAATCAGCGCCGCCTGACGCTGGGCGAGCGTGCGCTGATCTATAACCTCAAGCGTTCGTCGCGGCGCACCATCGGCTTTGTCATCGATGATCGCGGCTTGTCGATCACGGCACCGCGCTGGGTCACACTCGCCGAAATCGAACACGCCATCGCCGAAAAGCAGAAGTGGATCTTCGCCAAGCTGGCCGAATGGCGCGCGAACGCCGCACGCCGCATGCTGCCGCCCATGGAGTGGCAGGACGGCGCCGGGCTGCCGTTCCTCGGCAAAACGATCACGCTCAAGCTGGAGTCGCCGATCGGCGCGTTGATGTTCGATGCCGACACCAGCATGCTGCACCTGGGCCTGCCGCCCAGCACCACCGAGCAGCAGATCAAGGACCGCGTACAAGGCTGGCTGCAGACGCAGGCGCGACGCCTCTTCGGCGAACGACTTGAGGTGTATGCCGAGCGCCTGGGTGTGCGGCACAGCGCGTATGCGTTGTCTTCAGCTGCCACGCGGTGGGGAAGCTGCACCGCCGACGGCAAGATCCGTCTGAACTGGCGCCTGGTGCATTTCCCGCTGAGCTTGATCGACTACGTGGTTGCGCATGAGCTCGCGCACCTCAAGGAAATGAACCACAGCCCGCGCTTCTGGGATACGGTGGAGTCGATCTTTCCTGAGTTTCGTGAGGCCCGGGAGCAACTGCGCTCGCATCCGCCGGAATACTTGCCGGCGTTCTGATTCGCCTCGCCCACGCCGCAACGGCGTGTGAGGGATGCGGCTGCATAAAAATCCTCGCCTGCAGGCTCCGCCACACCCTCCTACAATATGGCCTTCCGCAGTCCCCCAGGAAGGAAATCCCATGCGAATGCTCCACACCATGCTGCGCGTCGGCGACATGCAGCGATCGATCGACTTCTACACCAAGGTGCTCGGCATGCAGCTGCTGCGCACCAGTGATAACCCGGAATACAAATACTCCCTCGCGTTCGTCGGCTACGGCCCGGAGGCCGGTAACACGGTCATCGAGCTGACCTACAACTACGGCGTCAGCGAATACGATCTCGGCTCGGCGTTCGGCCACCTGGCAATCGAGGTCGACAATGCCGCGCAAGCCTGCGACCAGATCCGCAACGCGGGCGGCAAGGTCACGCGCGAAGCGGGCCCGGTCAAGGGCGGCAGCACCATCATTGCGTTCGTGGAAGATCCGGACGGCTACAAGATCGAGCTGATCCAGGCACGCTCGATGCCCGATGGCAACCGCCACTGACGCCATCCGCCGGCCGCTGGACGGCACCGCCATCGGCCTGATGGTGGTGTTGTGCATGTGCTGGGGCTTTCAGCAGGTCGCCATCAAGGTGGCTGCGCATGACGTGGGCCCCGTCATGCAAGCCGGCGTGCGCTCGGCCATCGCGTCGGTCCTGGTGTTCGCTTTTGCGCTGTGGCGCGGCACGTGCCTCTCGTTGCGTGACGGCACGCTGGCCGGCGGCCTGATGGCCGGTGTGCTCTTCGGCGTCGAGTTCCTGTGCATCTTCATCGGTCTTGGCTACACGACCGCCTCGCGCATGGCGGTGTTCCTCTACACCGCACCAATCTTCACCGCGCTCGGCCTGCACTTCTTTGTCCCGGGTGAGCACCTGCGCCCGCGCCAGTGGACCGGCATCGGCATTGCGTTTGGGGGGATCGTGCTGGCGTTTGCCGACGGTGTCCTGCACCCGGCAGCCGGGCCATCAACCTCATTGGGTGACGCGCTGGGCGTGGCAGCAGGCGCGTTATGGGGCGCGACGACCATCGTCGTGCGCGCAAGCAAGCTCTCCGAAGCCCCGGCGGCGAAGACGCTGCTGTACCAATTGGCTGTTTCCGCCGTGTTGCTGCTGTTGATGGCCGCCGGCACCGGGCAGGTCTTTACCGCGAACCTCACGCCCACGGCGCTGGCGAGCCTCGCTTACCAGTCTGTGCTGATCGCATTCGCCAGTTACCTGACGTGGTTCTGGCTACTGCGCCGCTACCTGGCATCGCGGCTATCAGTGTTCTCGTTCCTGACGCCGATGTTTGGCGTGGCGTTTGGTGTGCTGCTGTTGCACGAACCGGTGGGCCTGCGGTTTGCGCTGGCCGCGGCGCTCGTGCTGTCGGGCATCCTGCTCGTCAATCTTCGCTAAGCTCGGAAACGCTGCCGGCGATTCGGTTGGCCGGCAGCGCATTCGCCACCGCCACGAAGTCTTCCACCGGCACTTCTTCCGCGCGACGGCCCAGGTCAAAGCCAAGCGCTTCGAAATCGATCACGTCGCGCAGCGCGCCCAGCGTGTTGCGCAACACCTTGCGCCGCTGCGAAAACGCCATCGTCACCACCGTGCCTAGCGCGCGCATATCGACCGGCGCATACGGCGATTTATCGGCCGGCCAGGGAATCATCCGCACCACCGCCGAATCCACCTTGGGCGGCGGGTTGAACGAACCCGGCGGCACATCCAGCACCAGCTCCATGTAGTACCGCACCTGCAGCATCACCGAAAGCCGGCTGAACGCCTTGCTACCCGGCGCGGCCACCATGCGGTCGACCACCTCTTTCTGCAGCATGAAATGCTGATCGCGCACGCGGTCGGCAAACGTGGCCAGATGGAACAGCAGCGGGCTCGAGATGTTGTACGGCAGGTTGCCGACGATGCGCAGCGGCCGGCCCGCCTCCACCAGCGATCCGAAATCAAACGCGAGTGCATCACCTGCATGCACGATCAGCCGATCGCCGAAACGCTTCTGCAAGCGCGCAACCAGATCGCGGTCCAGCTCGACCACCTGCAGCGTGCGCACACGCTCCATGAGCGGCACGGTGAGTGCGCCCAGGCCCGGGCCGATTTCGACGAGCAAATCGTCGGGCTTCGGATCGATGGCGGCAACGATGGCGTGGATCACGCCGTCATCGACCAGGAAGTTCTGGCCGAAGCGCTTGCGGGCCTGGTGCCCCTGGTGAACGCCGGTCGTGGATCGTGCCATTGCGAACTCGAAATCGAAAAGGTGAAGAAACTCAGGAACGCGCCGTGTGCCGCGCCATGGCGATGGCGGTATCGATCGCCTCGATCATGCTGCCGAACTCGGCGCGGCACGTGCCTGCCAAGTCCAGCGCCGTGCCGTGGTCTACCGACGTGCGCACGAACGGCAGGCCCAGCGTGATGTTCACGCCGTGCCCAAAGGTGCCGTACTTGAGCGGCGCCAAGCCTTGGTCGTGGTACATCGCCAGCACGCAATCGGCGTCAGCCAGAAGGCGCGGCTGGAACAGCGTATCGGCAGGATACGGACCGTGCGCATCGATTCCGCGCGCACGCGCACGCGCGATGGCGGGCTCGATCACCTCGATCTCTTCGCGGCCGAGGTGACCTGATTCACCCGCATGCGGATTCAACCCCGTCACGAGGATACGCGGTGCGGCCAAGCCGAAGCGCGTACGCAGATCACGCTGCACGATGTCCAGCGTTTCATCAAGCACCGTGGGCGTGATGGCGTCCGGCACCTCGCGCAGCGGCAAGTGCGTCGTCGCCAGTGCCACACGCAGCATGGCGTTGTCGTGCGCCGGCTGCGGGCCAGCGAGCATCATCACCACGCGCGGCGTGTGGCTGCGCTCCGCCAGGTATTCGGTATGGCCGGTAAACGGCACCCCTGCGTCGTTGATCGTGCTCTTCTGTACTGGCGCCGTGACAATCGCGTCGTAGCGGACGCCGTCCACCGTGCCAATCTGGCAGCCGTCGATGGCGGCATCGAGCAGGTTCAGCACATAGCGGCCGTTGGCGGCATCGAGCACGCCAGCGCGCACCGGCGCACCCAGCGGGCGCTCCACAATGGTCAGCGCCGTGGACGCAACGCGCCAGAAATCGCCCTGCCCGATCGCGTCAGCGCGCGCCTGCAGCAATGCCGCATCGCCAATCACATGCCACTGCACATCGGCGTAACGCGGCGAGGCCTGCCGCGCCAGGTGCAGCAACGCAGCCACGGTGATGTCGGGACCGATACCGGCGGGCTCGCCGGTGGTGATGGCAATGTTCAACATGCAGCGCTTTCCTGCGATGGTTTCCGGTCGATCTAGAAACGCCACGGCCGCCCGCAGGCGGCCGTGAGCGATGCGGATATCCGTAGCTTACTGCTGGCGGTTCACGCGGTATTCCACGTGCGCTGAGTCGCGCAGCTCACGCAGCCAATCCTCATAGGCGGCCTGCACCTTCTTCTCGCGGATCACCGAGCGTGCGTAGTCGCGCTCGCGGTCTCCCGACACCTCTGCCTCGCGGCGGCCCTCCACCTGGATCAGGTGCACACCGAACTGGCTCTGCACGGGTTGCGACACCTCACCCGGCTTGAGCTGGTTCATCGCCTGCTCGAACTCCGGCACCAGCTGGCCCGGCGACACCCAGCCCAGCTCGCCACCTGCACCGGCCGAACCGTCCTGCGAATACCGGCGCGCCGCATCGCCAAAGTCATAGCCGTGGACGATGCGGTCACGCAGGCCTGCCAACTGGCGGCGCGCGTCGTCCGCAGACATCGTCGGACCGGTCTTGATCAGGATGTGGCGCACTTGCGTCTGCTGCACCTTGGCGGCAATCGCGGTGCTCGGTGCGCGCTTCTCCAACAGCTTGATCACGTGATAGCCGGCCGGGCTTTCGACCACTTGGCTCGCCACTTGGCCCGCCTTCATGTCGACCACGGCGTTGGCGAACACAGCCGGCAAGCGACCGATCGGACGCAGCCCAAGCTCGCCGCCTTGCGAGGCATCCTGCGCACCCGAATTGTCACGCGCGAGCTTGGCGAAATCCGCGCCGCCCTGCGCCTGCTTGAGCAGGCTTTCGGCCTTGGTGCGCGCTGCAGCCTTCTCCGCATCCGTGGCGCCTTCCGCGACCGGCACGAGAATCTGCGCGACGTTGTATTGCTGCTCGCCAGCCGGGGCCGTTCCGCCGCCCTGCTGCGCCAAATAATTGTCGATCTCGCCGTCGTAGACCTGCACCTTGGAGTCGACCTCGCGCTCGCGCAAGCGCGCCAGCAGGATTTCCTGACGCAGGTCGTCGCGGTACTTGTCGTACGTCATGCCGGCATCCTTCAGCTTGCTCTTGAGCTGCGGCACGGACAGGTTGTTGCGCTGGGCCACGCTTTCCACGGCACGATCCACGTCGGCGTCGGACACGCGGATGCCGCTTTCCTTGGCGCTCTGCGCCTGCACGCGCTCCAGGATCAGCTGCTCAAGCACTTCACCGAGCATATCGGCGCGCGGCGGCAGCGGACGGTTCTGTGCGCGGAACGTGCGCTCCACCAGATCCGCGCGGTTCAGCAGTTCGCGGCGCGTGATGACGTCGGTGTTGACCACGGCCACCACTTCGTCGACCAGTTGGCTGCGCGGCGCACCCGGAGCCGTCGGCTCGGGCAGTGTGCCCTGCAGCAGCGGCTGGCTTGGCGACGAGCCCGGGTTGGCGAAGATGCCGCGCACCGGTGCACTCTTCTTTGCCGATTGCGCCTGCTGCGCGTGGACGGCTGGCGACAGCGTGGTCCCCGCGATCAGCGCGACCAGCACGCCGGTAGCAACCCGCAAGCGGCCCAGAGGAGCCACACGCGTGGCGAAAGCGGTCGATTGGAAAGCCATGATGTCGTTATTCATATTGATCCAGCACGGACGGCGTGATCGGCTGCGCGGTCACCGGCTGGTAGCCGGGCACGTTCAGACGAATCACGTCGATCGGATTGTTCCCCACCTTCGACAAACCCTTGAATTCGATCTGGGCAAAGATATGCGTCGTATAGCCCGAAACCGCATTGCTGTAGCGCTGTACCGCCAGTCGGCCGACCCAGCAGTCCGCCACATACTCGAGGCCAAGCAGCATATCCGACGGCTTGCGCGCATCCAGGTCGTAACCGATGCGGCCCAGACCGTACAGGCGCCGTGTGATCGGCCACTGCGTTGAGATATCGGCCTGTTCCAGAGGCAGTTGGCCGGTATTGGCATCTTGCCGGTAATAGCGGTAGCCCAGGTTGATCACCTTGTTGGCTTCCGGCTTCCAGCTGAACGCGACCGTCGAGCGCATGATGCGGTCGATGTCCTGATTGTACTGAAGGTTCGTATCGAAAAAGATGCCGCGGAACATCTGGATCGTGGTCGCGCCCAGAAGGTCCGAATAGCGGCGCACCGACGTCGGCGCCGCCCCCGCCAACGTCACGCGCTGTCCTTCAAAATCGATGCGTTGCGCGATCGTGGCCCGCAAGCGCTCAATGCCTGACTCGGCCTCAATGAAGCGCGTGGTCACGCCAGCCGTCAGTTTGTTGTTGTCGGCAATGCGGTCATAGCCGGTGTACGGGTTCTCCGTAAAGATCTGGCCGAGGTTGTAGTCCGACTGACCGGTATCGAACAACGGAATCTGCGACTGATCGCGATACGGCGTGTACACATAGAACACGCGCGGCTCCAGCGTCTGGATGTAGTTGACGCCAAACAGCTTGGTGACCAGCGGCGCATCGCGCTCGAACGTCATGCCCGAATCGAGCGAGAACGTGGGCAGCGTGCGATTGATCTGCGTGTCCTGCGTATCGCCTGCAGGACGATCCAGGCGGTATGCGGTGGTGTTCAGAATGAACTTCGGCGTGACGTACCAGCCCGGACGGATGATCGGGTAGCTGATCGTCGGCTGCATGAACAGCCGCTCGCCCTGGACAGTATTGGCCGTTGGGATCGAGAACCGGGTGTAATCGGTCAGGAAATTAACGTCAAAGCCGCCAAGGTCGTACTTGTTATAGGTCAGGCTCAGCTGCGGCAGTCGCTCATACGGTGCTGCCAGTGGCGTTGTGGCGGTCGACAGCGTCTGGAACTTCTGCACACGCGCCAACGCAACCCAGTCGCCGAACGAGTAAGTCACCCCGCCTTCCTGGGTGTACTGACGCTGCGTCGCCGTGACGATGCTGCGGCCCAGGTCATCCGGGTAGGTGTTATCGGAGACCTTGTTGTAGTTGATGTAGCCGGTCAGGCCAGGCGCCAGGCGCTGGGTGTGCAATGCCGAAATCGACCAACGATTGCGACCCGCCTCACGATCATCGGGCAGGAATTCGCCGCGCAGGACGCCGTTGTACGACGTACCGAGATAACGGTACTCGGCGCCAAGCTGCAGGCCACGCTGGCTCAGCAGACGCGGGTACAACGTCAGATCACGGTTCGGCGCGATGTTGAAGTAGTACGGCAGCGTGATGTCTGTCCCGCTGCGGCTGTTGTAGCCGAACACCGGGGCGAGGAAGCCGCTGCGCCGGTCGTCATTGAGCGGGAAGTCCATGATCGGCGCGGCAAACACCGGCACGCCGAAGAAGTGCAGCACGCCGTTGCGGCCAGTGCCGACCTGGCGGTCGCTGTCGATGTCGATGCGGCTTGCGCTGAAGTACCAGTCGACGTTGTCAGGCGAGCACGTAGTGTACGTACCGCGCGTGATGCGGCTGTTGTCCTTGTCGATGAAATCGATGCGGTCTGCGGTGCCGTGCCCGCCGGTCGTGTGGAACTCGTACGTGGGCGTGCTGATGGTGCCTTCGTTGGCCGTGACCTTGAGCTTGGCGTCCGGGCCGGTGACGAGCGTGCCGCCCTTGAACAGACGCACGTTGCCGGTGGCGGTGGCAACGTCGGTGTCCTGGTTGTAGTCGAGCGTGTCGCCCTTGAGCACCGAACCGTTGCGGCGCAGTTCGCCATGGCCGCGCAGGTGGATGTCTTCGTTGGTGCGGCCGTCCATCTTGTCGGCCGCGGTAAAGGTCGGGACGGTGTTGTCCGGGCGCTGGACGGGCTCGGCCATCTTGGGCACCAGCGGGCTGCCGCCGGGCGTGGTCGGGCCGGACGTGGCCAGGGCTGTGACCGACGAGGCCGGGGTGACAGCAGGCGCCGTCGCTTGCGTGGTGTCCGCGCTCTGCGCCGCGGACGTCGCTGTCCAGACACCGGCCACCGCAAATACCAGCGGGCGCAATGCCAGCGTGCCACGCCGGTTGGCGGGCCGCTGATCGGGCGCGGCAACAGCAGCGCGCTGCCGGTTTTTCCTGGCTCGGTTCGGTTCGGTCATGCAGATCGGGAACAGGGCCGCGCGCGCAACGGCACGCACAGGCACAAAATCAGTCAGTACTGCGATCAATCCCGCCGCCGGACGCGGCCTGGACAGGGCCGGCGCTCGCTCGCGGCGAAACTCGGTCGGGTATTATACGGGGCTTCCTTCCAGCCTCATTCCAGCATTCTCTCAGCATGGCTTCGACCCCTGGCGCCGCAGCAGGCGCAACCGACGCACGCCTTGGCCAACTGCGCGACTGGCTCGGCACATTGCCCGCCGCCCACGGCTTGCGCATCGACACGCTGCAACCCGCTTCGGCCGATGCCAGCTTCCGCCGCTATTTCCGCCTGGACAGCGCAGTCAGTGGCAAACCCGGCACGCTGGTCGTCATGGACGCCCCGCCGCCGCAGGAAGATTGCCGCCCGTTTGTCCACGTGGCGGGCCTGCTGAATGGGGCCGGCGTGCATGCACCTCAGGTGCTGGAGCGGGATCTCGCGCGGGGCTTCCTGCTGCTAACCGATCTGGGCCCGCAAACGTATCTGCAATCGCTGCGCGAGCACGATTTCGACCTCGCCTACGCCAACACGCTGTTCCGCCCGGCCATCCATACCCTGGTGCGCTGGCAATTGGCCTCACGCGAAGGCGAGCTGCCGCCGTATGACGAAGCGCTGCTGCGCCGCGAGCTGTCGCTGTTTCCCGACTGGTATGTCGAGCGCCACCTGCAACGCCCGCTGGACGCCGCGCAGCGCGAATCGCTCGACAAGGTGTTCAAGCTGCTGGTCGACAGCGCCTTGGCCCAGCCGCGCGTGTACGTCCACCGTGACTACATGCCGCGCAACCTGATGATCAACGTGGCCGACCCGTCGCAGCCGGGCGTGCTGGACTTCCAGGATGCCGTCTACGGCCCGATCACCTACGACGCCGCCTCGCTGCTGCGCGACGCCTTCCTGTCGTGGGACGAAGAGCAGGAGCTCGATTGGGCCGTGCGCTACTGGGAAGCGGCCCGCGCCGCCAAGCTGCCCGTGGACGACGACTTCGGCGAGTTCTACCGCGCGCTCGAATGGATGGGCGCGCAACGCCATCTGAAGGTAGCCGGCATCTTCGCGCGCCTGCGCTACCGCGACGGCAAGACCGGCTACGTAGAAGACACTCCGCGCTTCATCGCCTACCTGCGCCGTGTATGCAGCCGCTACAACGCGCTGGCGCCGCTGGCCCGCCTGCTCGATCAACTCGAAGATCGCGCGCAGCAGATCGGCTATACGTTCTGATGGCCTCCTCCCGCGCCGTCGAGTTTCGCGCCGGCATGCTGGCACTCGCGCCCATGTTGCTGGGTGTGGTGCCGTTCGGCCTGATCTACGGCGTGCTGGCCACGTCCGCCGGCATGCCCGCGTGGCTTGCCGTGGTGATGAGCGCCATCGTTTTCGGTGGCGCCTCGCAGATGATCCTCGTGCAGTTGTGGGCCGGTGGCGCGCCCGCGCTGGTGATTGCGGCGACAGTCTCGATGGTGAATCTGCGGCATGCGCTGTATTCGGCCAGCATTGCGCCGGCGCTCGCGCACTTGCCGCGCCGCTGGAAATGGCTGATCGCCTATCTGCTGACCGACGAGGCGTTCGCCGCCATGAACCGCCGCGTTGTCACCGCGCAGCCTGGCAGCGAGGAAGCCGCCTACCGCCACTGGTACTTCCTTGGCGCTGGCGTGGCGCTGTGGTCCAGCTGGCAGGCGTCGACGATCGTTGGCGTGGTGCTGGGCGCGCAGGTGCCGACCTCGTGGCCGCTTGATTTCTTCCTGCCGCTCACGTTCATCGCCATCGTGGTGCCGGCGCTGCGCACGCGTGCCCAGCTGGCCGCTGCCGTGACCGGCGCCGCGCTGGCCGTGGCCTGGACGGGCTGGCCGCACAAGCTGGGGCTGATGAGCGCGGCATGTGTGGGCATCGCCGTCGGCGCGCTGGTTGAGCGCTTGCTCGCCCGACCGTCCGACAAGGGGGCCACCGCATGAAAGCCCTCATCCTCTTCGGCGTGTTACTGATTTCCGGCGCGGCCACCTACCTGATCCGCCTATCGTTCATCGCGCTGGAAGGGCGCATGACCCTGCCGATGTGGTTCCGCAGCGCCCTGCCCTACGTGCCGGCCGCGATGTTGACCGCGCTGATCGCGCCCGATCTGCTGATGCGTGACGGCGCGCTCGCAGTGTCGGTCGACAACCCCCGTCTGCTTGCCGGCACCGTCGCCATCGTCATCGCACGGGTGACAAAGAGCGCGATGTGGACCATCGTCGGCGGCATGGCCGTGCTGCTGATTCTCATGAAGGTGATGGCTTGAATTCGACGACGCGCGCCATGATTTTTGCGGCGGGCCGTGGCGACCGCATGCGCCCGCTGACCGACCACACGCCCAAACCCCTGCTCAACGTGGGCGGCAAACCACTGATCGTCTGGCAGATCGAGCGCCTGGCTGCAGCCGGCGTGCGCGACATTGTCATCAACCACGCCTGGCTCGGCGTGCAGATCGAAGCCGCGCTCGGAGATGGCAGCGCGTGGGGCGTGCGCCTCGCGTATTCACCGGAAGGGCAAGCGCTGGAAACGGCAGGCGGCGTCGCCCAGGCGATGCCGCTGCTGCATGCCGGCGATGGGCACAGCGTATTCATTGCTGTCAGCGGCGATGTGTTCTGCGATTACGACTACACCGTGCTATGCGACCGTGCGCCCGCAATGGCGGCGCAAGCGATACCCGGCATGCATTTGGTGATGGTGCCCAATCCGCCCTATCACCTGCGCGGCGATTTCGCTCTGGATGACCAAGGCACACTCCACGCCGAAGGCCCCGAGCGTCTCACGTTCGGCAACATCGGCTTGTACGACACGCGCCTGTTTGCCGGCATCACGCCTGGCACGCGGCTGGCGATGACGCCGTTGTACCACCAGGCCATCGCCGAAGGCCGCGCTACGGGCGAGCGCTTCGACGGTCGCTGGGAAAACGTCGGGACGCCGGCCCAGCTCGCCGCGCTCGACGCGGAAGTCGCGTCGCGCTAAGCACTTACGCCATCGCGGCGCTCAGCGATTCCGCCGTCATCGGGCGGCCCAACAAGTAGCCCTGCAGCGAGTGACAACCGAGCCGCGTAAGAAACGCCTGCTGCTCGGCCGTCTCCACACCTTCTGCGACGATGCGCAGGTTCAGCGTCTGGCCCAGCGCCACGATGGCCGAGACGATGGCCGCGTCTTCCGTGTCGTGCGCCAGGTCGCGCACAAAGCCACGATCGATTTTCAGCTCGCTGGCAGGCAAGCGCTTGAGATACAGCAGACTCGAATAGCCGGTGCCGAAATCGTCGATCGAAATCCGCACACCTATCGCATCGAGCTGCTGCAGGATCTGCAGGCTTGCGTCAACGTCGCGCATGGCGGTCGATTCCGTAATCTCCAGCGTCAAGCTGCGGGGCTCCAGCGCATGGCGCGCGAGCGTGTCGCGCACGGTGTCGATGAGCGCGGCGTGGCTGAACTGCAGCGCGGAGAGATTCACGGCGACGGTCCAGCCGGTGCGCCCCTCGCGGTGCCATTGCGCCATCTGGCGGCAGGCTTCATCCAGCACCCACGTACCCAGCGGCACGATCAGCCCGGTCTTCTCGGCCAGCGGGATGAACTCGTCGGCGGGCACCAGGCCGCGCTGCGGATGCTGCCAGCGCACCAGCGCCTCCACGCCCATGATCGGCCCGTTGGGCGCGTTGAACTTGGGCTGGTAATGCAGCACGAGTTCGTGCCGCTCGACCGCGCGGCGCAGGTCTTGCACGAGCTGCAACTGCTGATGCACGTCGGCGTTCATCGACGGCTCGAAGAAACTGTAGGCGTTCCGGCCCAGGCCCTTCGCGTGGTACATCGCCGCATCGGCATTGGTCAGGAGATCGTGCTGGTTGCCGCCGTCGTCCGGATAGATCGCAATGCCGATGCTGGTGGAAACACGCAACTCGTGACCGCCCGCCATGAAGGGCTCGCGCACCACTTCCAGCAGCGCGTCGGCCAGGGTGCCGGCGTCTTCCGGATCGTCCACATAGGCGAGCACGACGAATTCGTCGCCGCCCACACGCGCGACGGTGTCCTGCTGCCGCACCCGCGCGCCGATGCGCTGCGCGACGTCGATCAGCAGCAGGTCGCCCACGTGGTGGCCATAGACATCGTTGACGGCCTTGAAGCCATCCAGGTCCATGAACATGAGCGCGAAGCGGCGCTTCTCGCGTTCAGCCGTGCGGATCGCCTGCGTCAGGCGGTCTTCCAGCAGGACGCGGTTGGACAGCTTGGTCAGGTTGTCGTGCAGCGCAAGGTAGGCCAGCTCCTTGTTGGCCGCGGCCAGCGAGTTCGCCAGCAAGGCGGTGCGCGCTTCCATGCGCAAGTCGAGCACCGAGATGATGAGCGCGATGGCCAGCACCGCCAGCGTCACGATGATGATGACCAGCGCCAGCCATTCGGCACTCGCCCCGGTGTGCGCAGCGCCGCACACACTGCCGAATGGAAACGCGGCCGCCGACATGCCCACGTAGTGCATGCCGACGATGGCCACGCCCATCACCACCGCCGAACCGGCACGCAGTGCACGAACGCGCCGCGCCTGCCGCCGCAGGCGGAACGCGATCCACAGCGCCACGCCCGATGCCAGCACGGCAATCACGATCGACAGCGCAAACCTCGCGGGGTTGTATTGAATGCCGGGGTTCATGCGCAGCGCGGCCATGCCGGTGTAGTGCATGCCCGCGACACCCGCGCCCATGAGCAGCGCACCGCCTGCCAGGCGCGGCCAAGGCAATTCACGCCGGCTGACCAGCCACAACGCAAACATCGACGCTCCAATGCCGATAGCGAGCGAGGTCAGCGTGATGCCAACGTCATATCCAACCGGGATCGGCAGGTTCAGCGCCAGCATGCCGACAAAGTGCATCGACCAGATACCCAGCCCCATTGCCGATGCGCCGCCGATGAGCCACCACGACGCTGCGCGGCCTTGCGCAGTGACGACACGTCCTGCCATATCCAGCGCCGTATATGACGCCAGGATGGCCACGAAGAGGGAAAGCAGGACAAGAAGAGGGTTGTAACTGCTGGCGAGCATCGGTTCTCCTGGGCAGGCCGATCCAATGCGGCCAGTCCACTGCAAGCGGAGGTCGCAACCGGGATGCAAAACAGGTCAGTATTAACGGCGGCGGCCGCCCGAGACTTTAGGAGAGACCGTCCGCAGCGCACAAGTCTCCTTTCGGGTGTGGCAATGCCCCTCCTCCGAATGCCCGCCGGGCGCGGCGTTACAATCGACGCATCCTTTCTGCTGCCGGAAAACACGCTATGTCCGCCACCGAACTCGCTTTCCTCCAGACCTATCGCCAGCGCCGGGAGCGCGTCGTGCAGTGGCTGCGCGCGGCATCGGGTGGCAATGGCGGCGTCGCCATCGTGCCGACCGCACCTGAGGCGATGCGCAACCGCGACAGCGACTACCCCTACCGGCACGACAGCTACTTCTATTACCTGACCGGCTTTACCGAGCCCGAAGCGGTGCTTGCCATCGTGGTCCCCGCTGGCAGCGCCCCCGCGCGCAGCGTGCTGTTCTGCCGGCCCAAGCATGAAGAGCGCGAAATCTGGGACGGCTTCCGCTTCGGCCCCGAAGCCGCTAAGGAAGCCTTCGGCCTGGATGAGGCGCACTCGGTGGAAGAGATCGACGCGACGCTGCCCAAGCTGCTCGCCAACGCTGCGGCCGTCGCTTATCCGCTGGCTGAAAGCGGCATATTCGACCGCCGCATGCGCCGCTGGCTCGACGCGGTGCGCATGCAAGGCCGCGCAGGTGTGTCGTCGCCACACCAGGCGCTGGACGTGCGCGCCATCCTCGACGAGCTGCGCCTGTTCAAAGACCCGAGCGAGCTCGACATCATGCGTCGTGCCGGCCGCATCTCCGCGGGAGCGCATGTGCGCGCCATGCAGGCTTCACGTGCCGGCCTGCGTGAATACCATCTCGAAGCCGAGCTGCTGTACGAATTCCGCCGCCACGGTGCGCAAAGCGTGGCCTACAACTCCATCGTTGCCACTGGCCCCAACGCTTGCGTGCTGCACTACCGCGCCGGCAATGCCGAACTGCGCGACGGCGATCTCTGCCTGATCGACGCGGGCTGCGAGCTGGACGGCTACGCATCGGACATCACGCGCACGTTCCCGGTGAACGGCCGCTTCACGGGCCCGCAACGCGAGCTGTATGCGCTTGTGGTTGCCGCGCAGGAAGCCGCCCTGGCCGAAACGCGCCCGGGCGTGCCGTACAACGTGCCGCACGATGCCGCCACGCGCGTGCTGGCGCAAGGCATGCTCGACACCGGCCTGCTTGACCGCAACACGGTCGGCACGCTTGACGACGTGATCGCCGGTGGCCAATACCGCCAGTTCTACATGCACCGCACCGGCCACTGGCTCGGCATGGACGTGCACGACGTGGGCGAATACCGCACACCCGGCACCGCCGCGCCTGCAGAAGGCGAACGCCCGTGGCGCCCGCTGGAAGCCGGTATGGTGCTGACCGTCGAACCCGGCATCTACGTGCGCCCCGCGCCTGGCGTGCCGGAACAGTACTGGCACATCGGCATCCGCATTGAAGACGACGCCATCGTCACGCCCGAAGGCTGCGAAATCATCACGCGCGACGTGCCCGTGGCCCCGGACGAAATCGAACTGGTGATGCGGAGCCAGGCATGACCGACAGCATCACAGCAAGCAGCGCGGTGCCGGACTTCGACGTCGCCATCGTCGGCGCCGGGCCCGTCGGGCTGGCGCTGGCCAACTGGTTGCTGCGCGACACCGACTGGCGCATCGCCCTGTTCGATGCGCGGGATGCTGAAGCCGCCGCGCGAGACCCGCGCTCGCTGGCGCTCTCGCATGGCTCGCGCGTGCTGCTGCAGGAGATTGGCGGGTGGCCCAAGCGCGCCACGCCCATCACGCACATCCACGTCTCGCAACGCGGCCACTTCGGGCAAGCCCATATCCGCCGCGAAGACTACGACGTCCCGGCGCTCGGCCACGTCGTGCAATACGGCGACCTGAGCGCCGCGCTCAACGCCGCACTTGGCACGCAGATGGAGCGCCACCCAAACCGCCTCACCCGCTACGACCACACGCCCGTGGAGCGCGTCGAACAACTGCCGCGAGCCGACGGCACCGTCGCCCCGGCACGCGTGCGGGCGCTACGCGAAGGGCGTCATCCGCTGGCCATCGAAACCGAAGTCGTCATCCAGGCCGAAGGCGGCTTGTTCGACGACGCACGCAAGCAGCAAGGCGGTATCGGCCACGCACGGCGCCGCGATTACGGCCAGACCGCCATCGTCGCGCACGTGCGCTGCAGCGCGCCGCTGGAAGGCTGGGCATGGGAGCGCTTCACACCCGAAGGCCCGCTCGCATTGCTGCCGCAAGATGACGCGCAAGGCCCTGGCTACGCGCTCGTCTGGTGCTGCGCGCCCGACGAAGCACGCCGACGCGCAGCGTTGCCCGACGATGCCTTCCTCGCTGAACTGGGCGCTGCCTTCGGCGAGCGCATGGGCCGCTTCACGCACGCCAGCCCGCGCCACACATTCGCGCTCGGGCTGCACGCGCAGCGCATTCCGATCGACCGCCGCGTCGCCGCCATCGGCAATGCCGCGCAGACGATCCACCCCGTGGCGGGCCAGGGCTTCAACCTCGGCCTGCGCGATGCATTCGAAATGGCGCGTGCGCTTCGGGATGGGGCAACGGCAGCCACCCTCGCCCGTTTCGCGCGCGAACGCGCGTTTGACCGCGCTGTCACCATCGGCCTGACCGATTTGCTGCCGCGCGCGTTTGCCGTGCCGGGCCGGCCGTTTGGCCACCTGCGCGGCGCCGCGCTTACGCTGCTGGAATGCCTGCCGCCGCTCAAACACGGGCTGGCCCGGCAGATGATGTTCGGGCAGCGAGGTTAACGGATGGCGTTTGCCGAGGTCAGCACTGCGGGCGATCGCCAGCAGATCACCGTGGTGGGCGCCGGCATTGTCGGCACGGCATGCGCGCTGCAGCTGCAGCGGGAGGGTCATCAGGTCACGCTGCTCGATCAGGCGGGCATTGGCGAAGGCTGCTCGTTCGGCAACGCCGGGTGCCTGAGCGTGGCGTCGGTCGTGCCGATGGCGCTGCCGGGCATGCTCAAGCAGGTGCCCAAATGGCTGGCCGATCCGATGGGTCCGCTGACGGTGCGTTGGCCCTATCTGCCGCGCGCCTTGCCCTGGCTGCTGCAATGGGTGCTCGCAGGCAACGAGGCGCAAGCCCGTGCGACGGCGCAGCCTCTGGCGAGCCTCTTCAGCGCGACCTTCCCCGGTTATCGCAACCTGCTCGACGCCGCGCAATACGACGGCCTGATCCGCCAGGCGGGCCACCTGTATGTGTGGCGCACGCTGGCGCGTTCGTCGGGCGATGTGCTGGCGCAGTCCATTCGCGACGCCACCGGCGTGCGCTCGCAAGCCCTGAGCGCCGGCGAAGCGCGCGAACTGGAGCCTGCGCTGGCTGCCGACATCCAATCCGGTCTGCTGCTGCCGGACAACGGCTTCACGATCAACCCGGAACGGCTCGTCAAGACGCTGGCATCCAACTTCATAGCGGCCGGCGGCACCTTCCTGCGCCGCAAGGTCCTGGACGTGGAATTCGGCCGAAGCGACTACGGCGGCCCGACGCGGCTGCACACCGATTGCGGCACGCTGCCCGTGTCGAAGCTTGTGCTGTGCGCAGGCGCATGGTCGATGCGGCTGGGGGCCAAGCTCACCAGCATCCGCATTCCGCTCGACACCGAACGCGGCTATCACGCCACGCTGCGCGCTCCCACCGTGCAGCCCTCGCGGCCGATCATGGATTGCGAGCGCAAGTTCATCGCCACGCCCATGGAAGGCGGCTTGCGCATTGCCGGCACCGTGGAGATCGGCGGGTTGGACGCGCCGCCTGACTATCGCCGCGCCCGCATCCTCATCCAGCAGGGCCAGCAGCTCTTTCCGGGCCTCAGATTCTCGGATGACAGCCAATGGATGGGCCATCGACCCTCCCTGCCCGACAGCCTGCCCGTGATCGACCGTTCGGAGCGCTACCGCAACGTGTTCTTTGCGTTCGGGCACGGCCACCTGGGCGTGACAGGCGCGCCGGGCACCGCCCGACTCATCGCCGATCTGGTCAGCGAGCGCAAACCCTTCATCGACGCCCACGCCTACGGCCTGCAACGGTTCCGCTAGCGCCAGCCACGGCAAGCACCCGGCCGCCGACCGCACTGCCGCATAGTTTGTGCACAACATTTAGGCAATCCGGCGGTTTGGCGGTAAAATCCCGTCCTCGCATTTTTTCACTCCCGTCGCTCCGCCCGATCGTCGTTCGACTCTGGGCGGAAGGGGTGATTTTTCGTTTCTTTCAGCCGCGTCTTTCTCGCCAGCCTTGCAGATCGGACCCCATACCCTTCGCAACAACCTGTTCGTCGCGCCCATGGCGGGTGTGACGGACCGCCCGTTCCGCCAGCTCTGCAAACGGCTGGGCGCGGGCTATGCGGTGTCGGAAATGGTCGCGTCCAACGCGCAGTTGTGGAAAAGCGAGAAGACGATGCGGCGCGCCAACCACACGGGCGAGGTCGAGCCGATCGCCGTGCAGATCGCCGGCGCCGAGCCGATGATGATGGCCGAAGCCGCGCGCTACAACGTCGATCGCGGCGCGCAGATCATCGACATCAACATGGGCTGCCCGGCCAAGAAGGTGTGCAACGTGGCCGCCGGCTCTGCACTGCTGCAGAACGAGCCGCTGGTCCAGCGCATTGTCGAGGCGGTGGTAGGTGCGGTGGGCGATCGCGTGCCGGTGACGCTTAAAATCCGCACCGGTTGGGACCGCGAACACCGCAACGCATTGAGCGTGGCGCGCATTGCCCAGGACGCCGGTATCAGCATGCTGACCGTGCACGGCCGCACGCGCGCCGATCTGTATCACGGTGAAGCGGAATACGACACCATCGCCGCGGTCAAGGCGTCGGTACGCATTCCGGTGGTCGCCAACGGCGATATCACCACACCGGCCAAGGCCAGGCACGTGCTGGCCGTGACGGGCGCAGACGCCATCATGATCGGCCGCGCAGCGCAGGGGCGCCCGTGGCTGTTCCGCGAGATTTCCCACTTCCTGCAGACCGGCACGCTGCTGCCCGCACCGGAAGTGGAAGAGATTCGCGGCATCATGAATGCGCATCTGGAAGAGCACTACGCGTTCTATGGCGAATACACCGGCGTGCGCACCGCACGCAAGCACATCGCCGGGTACACGCGCGGGTTGGCGGGGGCCAACCTGTTCCGCCACCGCATGAACACCATCGAAGACACCGCGGCCCAGCTGGCGGCGGTCAACGCGTTCTTCGACGAGCAGCGTGCGCTGTCCGACCGCCTGGTCTACGAAGACCAGACCACCGGTGGCGGCCACCCCACGACGGGCAACAACGACAACAACAAGGAACTGCTTGCCGCATGAGCCGCAACCCGATCGAACGTTGCATCCGCGACAGCCTGGATGCGTATTACCGCGACCTGGACGGCGAGAACCCGTCCAACGTCTACGACATGGTGCTGCAGGCCATTGAACGGCCGCTGCTGGAAACCGTGATGGAATGGGCTTCCAACAACCAGTCGCAGGCGGCCGACTACCTCGGCATCAACCGCAACACGCTGCGCAAGAAGTTGCAGCAGCACGGCCTCATCTGAGGTCGCAGGCCGGCCTTTGAACCGATTTCCTTTCTGACGGCGCCTCCTGCCAGTTTGGCAAACCCAGCGCCACACCCGCCCACCGGCGTTTCCACCATGATCCAGCAAGCCCTGCTTTCCGTTTCCGACAAGACCGGCATCGTCGACTTTGCCCGTGCCCTGCACGAGCGCGGCGTCAAGCTCCTCTCCACCGGCGGCACCGCCAAGCTGCTCGCCGAGTCCGGCCTGCCCGTGACGGAAGTGGCGGACTACACCGGCTTTCCGGAAATGCTCGACGGCCGCGTGAAGACGCTGCACCCGAAGGTGCACGGCGGCATCCTGGCCCGCCGCGACCTGCCTGAGCACATGGCCGCGCTGTCCGAACACAGCATCCCGACCATCGACCTTCTGGTGGTGAACCTGTACCCGTTCCAGCAAACGGTGGCCAAGGACGAATGCTCGCTGGCCGACGCCATCGAGAACATCGACATCGGCGGCCCGACCATGCTGCGCTCGGCCGCCAAGAACCATCGCGATGTGACGGTCATCGTTGACCCGGCCGACTACGCCGCCGTGCTGGCCGAAATGCAGGCCAACAACAACACGGTTGGCTACGAGACCAACTTCATGCTGGCCAAGAAGGTGTTCGCGCACACCGCGCAGTACGACGGTGCGATCACGAATTACCTGACGAGCCTGGGCGCCGACAAGTCGCACAGCACGCGCAGCGCCTATCCGCAGACGCTGAACCTGGCCTTCGACAAGGTGCAGGAAATGCGCTACGGCGAGAACCCGCACCAGTCCGCCGCGTTCTACCGCGACCTGAAGGTCGTGGACGGCGCGCTCGCCAACTACACGCAACTGCAGGGCAAGGAGCTGTCGTACAACAATATCGCCGACGCCGATGCTGCGTGGGAATGCGTGAAGTCGTTCGACCCGGCCAAGGGCGCGGCGTGCGTGATCATCAAACACGCCAACCCGTGCGGCGTGGCCATCGGCGGTACCGCGCAGGAAGCGTATGAGAAGGCCTTCAAGACCGATTCGACCTCGGCCTTCGGGGGCATCATCGCCTTCAACGTGCCGCTGGATGAAGCAGCCGCGCAGGTGGTGGCCAAGCAGTTCGTGGAAGTGCTGATTGCCCCGGGCTTCTCGGAAGGCGCGCGTGCGGTGTTTGCTGCCAAGCAAAACGTGCGTGTGCTGGAGATTCCGCTGGGCAAGGGTGTGAACGCGTACGACTTCAAGCGCGTGGGCGGCGGCCTGCTGGTGCAGAGCCCGGATGCCAAGAACGTGCAGCCGAGCGAGCTGCGCGTGGTGACCAAGCGCCACCCGACCCCGAAGGAGATGGACGACCTGATGTTTGCCTGGCGCGTGGCCAAGTTCGTCAAGTCCAACGCCATCGTGTTCTGCGGCGGCGGCATGACGCTGGGCGTGGGCGCCGGCCAGATGAGCCGTGTGGATTCGGCCCGCATCGCGAGCATCAAGGCGCAGAACGCGGGCCTGACGCTGGCCGGTTCGGCTGTGGCGTCGGATGCGTTCTTCCCGTTCCGCGATGGCCTGGATGTGGTGGTCGACGCGGGCGCCTCGTGCGTGATCCAGCCGGGCGGCTCGGTGCGCGACGATGAAGTCATCGCCGCCGCCGACGAGCGCAACGTGGCAATGATCTTCACGGGCACGCGCCACTTCCGCCACTAAACGGCACGGTCGTTCGACCGATCAGCGGGGCAAGGCGTAGACTGGCGCCTGCCCCGTTTTTCTTTTCTGCTCCGCTCCATTTCATGCGCATCCTCGGCATCGATCCCGGCCTTCGCACCACGGGTTTCGGCGTGCTCGAACGGCACGGCCACAAGCTCGTCTACGTGGCCTCGGGCACGATCAAGAGCAACGGCAACGCCGACCTGCCCAGCCGCCTGAAGACGCTGTACGACGGGGTCTCTGAACTGGTGAGCACATACCGGCCGGACTGCGCTTCCATCGAAAAGGTGTTCGTCAACGTCAACCCGCAATCGACGCTGCTGCTGGGCCAGGCGCGCGGCGCGGTGATCTGCGGCCTGATGAGCGGCAACCTGCCGGTGTTCGAATACACCGCGCTGCAACTGAAGCAGGCCGTGGTCGGCTACGGCCGCGCCAACAAGGACCAGGTGCAGGAAATGGTCGTGCGCCTGCTCAACCTCGAAGGCAAACCCGGCGCGGATGCATCTGACGCGCTGGGCGTGGCCATCTGTCATGCGCACGGCGGCGAGACACTGGCCGCCATGGCCGGGCTGGCGCCGCAGCTTGCACAAAAGGGGCTGCGCGTGCGGCGCGGGCGCCTCGTCGGCTGACAGGATTCTTAAGGACGACGGGTAGCTGCGCGCATACACGGCGACTACCATGCGGGTATCCGTCTTCAGGAGACTCCGATGCTGCGCCGTCTCATCCTGCTGAGCCCGTTCGTCTTGAGCGCCTCCCTGGCCTTGTCGGCCTGCCGGCTGGAATACAACCACGGCGGCGGCGGCGGCAACACCACGCCCATCGCCACCGTCCAGGTGATCGGCCATCGCGGTGCGCCTGCACTGCGGCCCGAGCACACGCTGGCCTCATACCAGAAGGCCATCGACGATGGCGCCGACATCATCGAGCCCGATCTCGTCTCCACCAAGGACGGCGTGCTGGTTGCGCGCCACGAGAACGAAATCTCCGGCACGACCAACGTGGCCGACGTGGCAGCGTTTGCCGGCCGCAAGACCACCAAGACCATCGACGGCCAGAGCGTCACCGGCTGGTTCACCGAAGACTTCACGCTCGGTGAACTGAAAACGCTGCGCGCACGCGAGCGCATCCCGAGCATCCGCCCCGACAACGTCGCTTACAACGATCAGTTCGACATCCCCACACTCGACGAGATCATCGCGCTGGCGCGTGACCAATCCGCCAAGCTCGGCCGCAACATCGGAATCTATCCGGAGACGAAACACCCGACGTATTTCCAGTCGATCGGCCTGCCGCTGGAAGACCGGCTGATCGACGGCCTGCGCCGCGATGCCTTCACCGCCAGCCGTACGACGGTCTACATCCAGTCGTTCGAAGTCGCCAACCTCAAGGCCATCCGCAACAAGATCGGCAGCAGCCAGCCAAACTGGAAGCTCGTGCAGCTGATGGGCTCATCCGGACGACAGCCCTACGACTTTGTGGTCGCCAAAGACGGCCGCACCTTCGGCGACATGATGACCGGCCAAGGCATGCGCGACATTGCCGCATACGCTAACGGTGTCGGCCCGGACAAAAGCAGCATCATGGGCCTCGACGCGAACGGCAAGCTGACCGACCCGACCGATCTGATCCGCAACGCGCACAACGCCGGGCTGCTCGTCCACCCGTACACGTTCCGCCCCGAGAACACCTTTTTGCCGCCGTCGCTGCGCAGCGGTGCGGACAACACGCGCAACGTCAACGGCTCGATGACGGAGATCCAGACATTCCTGCGCGCTGGCGTCGACGGCTTCTTCACCGACGATCCTGCCGTCGGGCGTCAGGCCGTGTCGACCTTCAAACGCTAGTCTTCGCGCGTCGGAACCGTAGCGAGCGGCCGAGCCTGGATCGGGCCGCGCAGTAGGTTTCGGCTACACTGCGTCCCGTTTTGGAGGAGGAACCCCACCCATGATCGGACGCATCGCCGGGACGCTGATCGAAAAGAACCCGCCGCACCTGCTGGTCGATTGCCACGGCGTCGGCTACGAGATCGACGTGCCGATGAGCACGTTCTACAACCTGCCCGCCACCGGCGAGAAGGTCGTCCTGCTCACGCAGCAGATCGTGCGAGAGGACGCGCACCTGCTCTACGGTTTCGGCACCGCCGCCGAGCGCGAAACCTTTCGCCAGCTCATCAAGATTTCCGGCATCGGCGCGCGCATCGCGCTGGCGGTGCTGTCGGGCATGTCGGTGGCCGAACTCGCGCAGGCCGTCACGCTTCAGGAAGCCGGGCGGCTGACGCGCATCCCGGGCATTGGCAAGAAGACGGCCGAGCGCCTGCTGCTCGAACTCAAGGGCAAGCTGGGCGCCGACCTGGGTGCGGTGGCCGGCGGCCCCGCCGTCTCGGACGACGCGGTTGACGTGCTCAACGCCTTGTTGGCGCTGGGGTATTCCGACAAGGAAGCGGCGCTCGCCATCAAGCAAGTGCCGGCCGGTACGGGCGTCTCCGAAGGCATCAAGCTGGCGCTCAAGGCGCTCTCCAAGGGCTGACGCCCGAGGCGCGGCGAAACGGTAGAATGGCCTGCTCGCGCTGTCCCGGCGCCGTCTGCCCGTCATGATCGAAACCGATAAGCTCGCCGCCAAGGCTGTTTCTGCTGAGCGCATCATCTCAGCCTCCCCCGCCTCCCCCAACGAGGAGGCGTTCGAGCGCGCGCTGCGCCCCAAGCTGCTAGACGAATATGTCGGCCAGGAAAAGGTGCGCGGCCAGCTCGACATCTTCATGACCGCGGCCAAGAACCGCAGCGAAGCGCTGGACCACGTGCTGTTGTTCGGGCCGCCGGGCTTGGGCAAGACGACGCTGGCGCACATCATTGCGCGCGAGATGGGCGTCAACCTGCGCCAGACCTCCGGCCCCGTGCTGGAGCGCCCAGGCGACCTGGCCGCACTACTCACGAACCTCGAAGCCAACGACGTCCTCTTCATCGACGAAATTCATCGGCTCTCGCCCGTGGTGGAAGAGATCCTGTACCCGGCGCTCGAGGACTACCAGATCGACATCATGATCGGCGAGGGCCCTGCGGCGCGCTCGGTCAAGCTGGATTTGCAGCCGTTCACGCTCGTGGGCGCCACCACGCGCGCCGGCATGCTGACCAATCCGCTGCGCGACCGCTTCGGCATCGTCGCGCGGCTTGAGTTTTATACGCCTGCCGAACTGGCGAAGATCGTCACGCGTTCATCGGGCCTGCTGAACGCTCATATCGTCGACGAAGGCGCGCTAGAAATTGCGAAGCGCTCGCGCGGCACGCCGCGTATCGCCAACCGCCTGCTGCGCCGCGTGCGGGACTATGCGGAGGTCAAGGCCGACGGCATCATCACCCGCGAAGTGGCCGATGCGGCCCTCGCCATGCTTGACGTGGACACGGTTGGCTTCGACCTGATGGACCGCAAGCTGCTCGAAGCCATCCTGCACAAGTTCAACGGTGGCCCGGTCGGCATCGACAACCTCGCCGCCGCCATCGGCGAAGAACGCGACACGATCGAGGACGTGCTTGAGCCCTACCTGATCCAGCAGGGCTACCTGCAACGCACGCCGCGCGGGCGCGTCGCCACCGCATCGGCGTACCAGCATTTCGGGCTGGGCGCCCCCAAGAGCGGCCCAGTTCGTGAGCTCTGGGACGACAACGAATAAACCTCCGCCCGCCCCCGACATGTCCGCCGCCCCGCACCACCCAAACCGCACATTCCGCTACTACGACTTCGTCATGGCAGCCTTTGTCACGGTGCTGCTGTGCTCGAACCTGATCGGCGCGGCCAAGGCGGCGCAGGTCACACTGCCGATCGTCGGGCCGGTAACGTTTGGCGCTGGTGTGCTGTTCTTCCCGATCTCGTACATCTTTGGCGACATCCTTACCGAGGTGTACGGCTACGGGCGCGACCGGCGCGTGGTGTGGGCGGGCTTTGGCGCACTGATCTTCGCGTCGTTCATGTCGCTGGTCGTGCTGGCGCTACCGGTAGCGCCCTTCATGGCGGACTACCAGAAGAGCCTGAACGACGTGTTCGGCAACACGCCCCGCATCGTCGCCGGGTCGCTCATCGCGTTCTGGTGCGGCAGCTTTGCCAACAGCTATACGCTGGCGAAGATGAAGATCGCTACCGAGGGAAAATGGCTGTGGACCCGGCTCATTGGGTCTACGGTGGTAGGCGAGGCAGTGGATTCTTCGCTGTTCTACGTGATCGCCTTCTACGGAATCTGGCCCCACCAGCAGGTGCTTCGCGTGGCCATCGCGCAATACATCCTCAAGACCGGCTGGGAGGTCGTGGCGACGCCCCTCACGTACCGGGTCGTCGCCTTCCTCAAACGCGTCGAGCACGAAGACTACTACGACCGCGACACCGACTTCACGCCGTTCCGGCTGAAGGTTTAAGGAACGCGGCGGTCCACCTCGTCGAGCACCAGCAAATCCAGGTGCGCGACATCCCCCCATTGCAGCACGGTCAACTGATGACCATCGGATGAAAGCCGGTTGATGCTCGCGTTGCGCAGCTCATGCTGGCGCGGCTCGGTGAGCGTCATGGCGTTGGCGTGGCGGTACAGGCAATCGAGCACGCCGCCGTGGCTAACCAGCGCGATGCGCTCGCCGGGGTGACGACGGATCAAGCGAAGCGCTGTCTCGACCGCACGTTCGTGGAATTCAGTCAGCGTCTCGCCGCCAGGCGGGGCGAACTCGGGCACGCGGTTTTGCCAGGCATCAAAGTCGGCTGGATGCTGCGCGGCGACTTCAGCGTAGGTCAGACCTTCGAACTGGCCGTAGCAGCGCTCGCGCAAACCGGCGTCGTCGCGCACGGTCACACCCACTTCATCTGCCAGGGCCTGCGCCGTCTGCTTGGCCCGCGACAGATCGCTCGCATACACCGCATCGAACCGCTCGCGCGCCAACGCCTTGCCGAGCTGCGCCGCTTGCTCCAGCCCTTGCGTGTTCAGCGGCACGTCGAGCTGGCCTTGCAGGCGGCGTTCGCGGTTCCAGTCGGTCTCGCCGTGGCGGATGAGCACGATGTGGGTGATCTGCGGCATCGGCAGAGGAATGGCGGCGGCGCGTGGCATCACAGGTTCCCGAACGAATCAGACAGATTTGACCGCTTCCGGCGCGGCCGCTTTTGCGGCGGACGGAGCGACTTGCGGCGCCACCTGCAGCCAGAATGTGACCGGACCATCGTTGACGAGCGACACCTTCATGTCTGCGCCAAACTCGCCGGTGGCCACGATGGGATGCTGCGCACGGGCGCGCGCCACGAAGTGTTCGTACAGGCGGCGGCCATCTTCCGGAGCGGCAGCGGGCGTAAAGCTCGGACGCGTGCCGGACTTGGTATCGGCTGCCAGCGTGAACTGCGAAACCACCAGCAAGCCGCCTGCCTGCCCGTTGCCGTCGATGTTGCGCACCGGCAGGTTCATCTTGCCCTGCGCGTCGGAGAACACACGGTAGTTCAGCAGTTTCTCCAGCAGGCGGTCGGCCTCGGCGGCGGTGTCCCCGCGTTCGGCACAGACCAGCGCCAGCAGTCCCGGGCCGATCTCGCCGACAACGCGGCCATCCACACGGACCGCCGCTTCAGACACCCGCTGAATCAGCCCAATCACTTCAGCACCACGCGCGCAAAGCGACGCTTGCCGACCTGCATCACGAAGGTGCCGGCTTCCACCTTCAGGCCCTTGTCGCTGACGACGGCGCCGTCGATCTTCACGCCGCCCTGCTCGATATTGCGGTTAGCATCCGACGTGGACGGGCAGAGGCCCGCCTGCTTGAGCAGTTGCGCAATGCCCAGCGGCGCGCCTGCCAGCTCGATCTGCGGAATATCGTCCGGCACGCCGCCGCGTGCGCGGTGGTTGAAGTCTTCCAGCGCGCGCTCGGCATCGGCCTGGCTATGGAAGCGGGCAACGATCTCCTGGGCCAGCAGCACCTTGCAATCGCGCGGGTTGCGGCCCAGCGCGATCTCCGCCTTCATCATGTCGATCTCGGCCAGCGGGCGGAACGACAGCAGCGTGTAGTACGTCCACATCAGGTCGTCGGAGATGCTCATCAGCTTGCCGAACATCTCGTTCGGCGCCTCGCTGATACCGACGTAGTTGCCCTTGGACTTGGACATCTTCTCGACGCCGTCCAGGCCTACCAGCAACGGCATCGTCAAGATGCACTGCGGCTCCTGGCCGTATTCCTTCTGCAATTCTCGACCGACCAGCAGGTTGAACTTCTGGTCGGTGCCGCCCAACTCCAGGTCGGACTTGAGCGCGACCGAGTCGTAGCCCTGCATCAGCGGGTAAAGGAATTCGTGCACCGAAATCGGCACACCCGCCTTGTAGCGCTTGGTGAAATCGTCGCGTTCCATCATGCGGGCGACGGTGTACTTGGCGGCGAGCTGGATGATGCCGCGCGCGCCCAGCGGATCGCACCATTCGCTGTTGTAGCGAATTTCCGTCTTGCTCGGATCCAGCACCATGCTGGCCTGACGGTAGTACGTCTGCGCGTTGGCCTCGATCTGCTCGCGCGTGAGCGGCGGGCGCGTGGCGTTGCGGCCGGACGGATCACCGATCGTCGACGTGAAATCGCCAATCAGGAAGATCACCTGATGCCCCAAATCCTGCAGCTGGCGCATCTTGTTGAGCACCACGGTGTGGCCGATGTGGATATCGGGCGCCGTCGGGTCCAGGCCCAGCTTGATGCGCAGCGGCACGCCGGTGGCGGCGCTCTTGGCCAGCTTCTGCTCCCACTCGGCAGCGATCAGCAATTCGTCGCAGCCGCGCAGCGACACTTCCATCGCGTGCGCCACCTCCGGGGTCACCGGGTACTTGGGTTTGGCCGGCGTGGTGTTGTCGGAAACGGCGGAAGTGTCAGATGCAGTCATGGCAAAAAGAGAGGTCACCGCGCCGCACATGGAAAACGGCGCGAACGGATCAACAATTAGGGAAACGGGGCGTGAACGATGGCCGACATCAATTGAAGTGCCGGCCGCGCAATCCCTGGATTTTACCGTGATGTGTCCGTTTGGCCCGCCATTGCGCTGGTAAGCTGTCGCGCATGAGCCATCCCAACCACATCGCACTTCCCAGCAACCGCTACATCGGCTTGATGTCGGGCACCAGCCTGGACGGCGTCGATGGCGTGCTGGCGGACTTTTCCGGCGAACACCCAGCCGTCCTCGCCGACGCCTACGTGCCCTTCTCGCCCGAACTGCGCCAGCGCTTTCTGGACCTGCAACATGCAGGCCACGACGAGATCCATCGCGAAGCATTGGCCGCCAACGCACTGGCCATGGTCTACGCCGAATGCGTCGCCCGGCTGCTTGCCGGTACGGGTCTGGCCGCGCACGACGTACAGGCCATCGGCGCCCATGGGCAGACGATCCGTCATCAGCCCGGCGCGCATGACGGCATCGGCTACACGCGCCAGAGCCAGCATCCGGCGGTGTTGGCTGAACGCAGCGGCATCGACGTCGTTGCCGATTTCCGCAGCCGCGACATCGCCGCCGGCGGGCAAGGCGCGCCGCTTGTCCCTGCGCTGCATCGCGCGCTATTCGGCCTGCCCGACGCGTGGCGCGTGGTATGCAACATCGGGGGCATCGCGAACCTCACCGTCTTGCCGCCCCAGGCTTCCGACGCGCGCGACGCCGTACTCGGCTTCGACTGCGGCCCGGGCAACGCGCTGATGGACTACTGGGTTCACACGCACCGCGATACCCGCTACGACGCCGACGGCGCCTGGGCTCGCACCGGACGCATCGACGAAACGCTCCTCGCGCGTCTGAAGGCCGAGCCGTTCTTCTCAGCCCCGCCGCCCAAGAGCACCGGCCGCGACCTGTTCAACCCGGCGTGGCTGCAGCAAACCCTCGGCGATGCGCTGAACATTGTTCGCCCTGAAGATGTTCAAGCGACGCTACTCGCCCTCACTGCCGACACCATCACCGATGCCGTGTGTGCCCATGCTCCGCGGGCTGCGTCACTGCTGGTCTGCGGTGGTGGCGCCCGCAATGGCGCGCTCATGGCACGGATCGCGCAGCGATTGCCGGGCGTTCGAGTCGCGCCGACCGATGCGTTCGGTGTGCCCGCGCATCAGGTGGAGGCATTGGCCTTTGCGTGGCTCGCGCGACAGTGTGTGCTCCGCGCCCACGGCAACCTGCACACGGCGACCGGCGCATCGGGCGGTCGCATCCTCGGCGCAATCTACCCGGCCTGAGCGCCCTGTCTGCAGGCAAAAAAAAAGCGCACCGAAGTGCGCTTTTTCCTTTACAGCGATGTGGCGTCAGACCGAGAACGACGAGCCGCAACCACATGTGGTCGAAGCATTCGGGTTCTTGATGACGAACTGCGCGCCGTTGATGTCTTCCTTGTAGTCGATCTCGGCGCCCACCAGATATTGGTAGCTCATCGAGTCGATCAAGAGCGACACGCCATTCTTGGTCATGGTCGTGTCGTCCTCGTTGGTCTCTTCGTCAAAGGTGAAGCCGTACTGGAAGCCCGAGCACCCGCCGCCTTGCACGAACACGCGCAGCTTCAACTCCGGGTTGCCTTCTTCTTCAATCAGCTGCTTGACCTTGTCCGCAGCGCTGTCCGTAAAGACCAGCGGAGCCGGAACCTCGTTCACATCGGGCGTGGCTGCCTGCGCGACTGCGTTCATGAAAATCTCCTGTGGGAACGTCTGAAACTTGCTTGTATTTTAAGCGCAAGCTGCAAATCGTGCCGAAGCCTTGCGTTTCAAGTGGGCATTGTGCGGTGCGCCAGCAACGGCCAGCGGGCGATGTGATCAATCCTGATTGGACGCCAGCTTCAGATTGGGCAGCAACTTCACATCGCCTGGTGCCGCGTGCGTCAACGTGCCCATGACGACGGCCCCTTGGTGCATCTCCAGCGCCGCATATTGCACGTTGCCTTCGATGCGTGCCTTCGGCTGCAACTCCAGCAGCTCTGCCACATGCACGGGGCCGACCACTGTGCCGTTCAGGATCAGATGGCCGACGTGCACTTCGCCCTCGACACGAGCGCTGTCAGTAATGACCAACATACTGGGCTTGTCAGGATCGCCATAGATGTTGCCCTTGATTTCGCCGTCGATTCGCAGACCGCCCGAGAAGCGCAGATCCCCCTCCAGCTTGGTACGGGCCCCCAGTAGCGTTTCGATCGCCAGCCCTTTCTTTTTGCCAAACAGCATCGTCGACTCCTCTGTGTACGGATCCTCGACAGGACAATGCCTGTCAGATGGAAAAACTCTGGCTCGCTTTGATCTTGCCGCTCTGCAGCACTTTTACCATCACCGATTGCACCGTGGTGCCAGGGGGCACATCCACCCAGCCCTCGAGGCGCTGGTAGTGCGTGAGCTTGACGCGGGCGCTGGTGGCGGGCGATCCGCTGGCCACCGTGCCTGGGAAATCGATCGTAGCAGCTTTGCCGCCCTGCACGACGTTCAGCGTGAGAGCCAATTGCCCCTCGAATTCGGAGACCGGCGCGAACGCCTTTCCGCCTCCCTGCATCAGCAGAACCCGGAAGCGCATGCGCGTCGGCTGTGCCTCGTCCGGCGCGATGCGGAAGCTGCGCACGTAGATACCGGCGGAATTGGTGGGCGCCGGCAATAGGCTGTCAAAGAAAGCCAGATCCTCCTTCAACTGCGCGTTTTCGGTTTCCAGCGCCTTGAGTTGCTCCGCCATTTGCGCCTGGGCACCTTCGGCGATCCCCAGACGTGCGTCCACGGTGCCGGCGGATGCAGAAAGCTTGTCTCGTTCGGCCTGCACGGCAGCCAGCTTGGCGGTCAGCTCGCGGTTCATTGCACGCAAATCAGCATCGTGCGGACCGGTCAGGCGGCGCCCTTCTTCGAACGCCCACAGTGCCGCCGCGGCCGCAAGCCCAAGGACCACCGCAATCAACAACACCGTTACAGGCCAAGGCAAGCGCGAACGTACCGTGACGTTCGGCGCGAGCACGGAAGCACGATGCAGCAAGCGACGCGCCTTCACGTGCACGTCTCCTGACCCGCCTTGCAGATCAGAATCGGATTAGGAGAAACAGCGGATTGCATCATACGGGCCGAACGCTAACGAAATGTGAATTGTAGTCCCGGGGACATGTCGGAGCTGTTGCAAAGGGTAAGCAAGGCGCCGCGAAGATCACACTGTTTGGTTCGAATCCTCAAAAACAAAAAACCACACCAGAGGGTGTGGTTTTTTGCTGAAGCAGCAGGAAGCGGATTAACGCTTCGAGAACTGCTTGGCGCGGCGGGCCTTGCGCAGACCAACCTTCTTACGCTCGACTTCGCGTGCATCGCGCGTCACCAGACCGGCCTTCGACAGGGCGGGCTTGAGCGTTGCATCGTAGTCGATCAGGGCACGGGTGATGCCGTGGCGCACCGCACCGGCTTGGCCGGTTTCCCCGCCGCCGACTACGTTCACCTTGATGTCGAACGTAGCTGCGTGGTTGGTCAGTTCCAGCGGCTGACGCACGATCATCAGCGAGGTTTCACGAGCGAAGTACTCGTTGATGGCCTTGCCGTTGACAATGATGTCGCCCTTGCCGGACTTGATGAAGACACGTGCCACAGCGCTCTTGCGGCGGCCGGTGCCATAGTTCCAGTTTCCGATCATGGATTAGGCCCCTTAGATTTCCAGCGCTTTCGGCTGCTGAGCTTCGTGCGGATGCGAGCCTTCGGCGTAAACCTTCAGCTTCTTGATCATCGCGTAGCCCAGCGGACCCTTCGGCAGCATGCCCTTCACAGCCTTCTCCAGGGCGCGGCCCGGGAAACGCTGCTGCATCTTGCCAAACGTCGTTTCGTAGATACCGCCCGGGTAACCCGAGTGGCGATAGTACTTCTTGTCGGTCGTCTTGGCGCCCGTCACGCGCAGCTTGGCTGCATTGATGACGATGATGAAATCGCCGGTATCGACGTGCGGAGTGAATTCGGGCTTGTGCTTGCCGCGCAGTCGGTGTGCCACTTCGCTGGCGACACGCCCGAGGACCTTGTCCGTCGCGTCAATCACGTACCAATCGCGCTTCACCTCATGGGGCTTTGCGGAAAAGGTCTTCATGATTTTTCCAAATATTGAGTCAGTGCCCGAGTGGACCCGTATCGCGCTGAGAACTTACGTTCAGACTGCTCACGAACGGATCGTCTTGCGGACGCCTGCGCAACCTCATGCGAGGTCATCGCCGGCCCGCCTTCCCGCTTGTTGGTGCGGGCTCTCTGAATTTCTTTTCCGCGGGCAATCCGGAAAAGATTTCGATTGTACCGTGCACGGTCTCCTTGACACAAGGAAAAGGTGCGCGCAAATCCTGAAGGCAAAAAAAAACCCAAGCCATTGAGCTTGGGTTTGAATCCACCAAAGGAGGAGGGTGGAGGAGACACCTGCTGATCGTTGACTTGGTGGGTTGCACCGCATCAGCCGATCCAATGGTGCAAATTATACCCATTTCTGGGGCACGCGCAAGGGAATTTGCACTACGAAATTGCATTTCGTAATACGGAATGCAAATTTCATCGGCAACATGTCAAAATTTCCTTTCAAAATCAATATCTTGTGAAACTTTCAGATCTTCCGATCTGGTGCGCACTAGAGATATCCCTCGAATTCTGGCGCGATTTGGGTGCACAGAAGACGGGTTGCACCTTTTTGCGCAGGTATCACTGTCAAGCCGCGTTCACCCTAGGCTGGCAACGCATGCGCGGGCCGATGGCTACAATGTGGCTTTTCGTCGGCGCTGGCCGACCCTCTGCACAAGGATTGGACATGGATTGCACAGTGAGCTGGACCGGCCCGGATGGCATGGCCTTTTTGGCGGAAACCGGCAGTGGCCATCTCGTCACGATGGATGGTGCGCCCGACGGGGGCGGCCGCAACCTCGCACCGCGCCCGATGGAAATGGTCCTGCTGGGCACCGGCGGCTGCACCGCCTATGACGTCGTGCTGATCCTGAAGCGAGGCCGGCAGGACGTGCAAGGCTGCAGCGTCAAGCTGCATGCCGATCGCGCCGAGACCGACCCGAAGGTCTTCACGCGCATCCACTTCACCTTCACGGTGACGGGGCGAAACCTGAAGCGGGAAACGGTGGAACGCGCCGTGCAGCTTTCGCACGAGAAGTACTGCTCAGCGTCGATCATGCTGGCCAAGACGGCCGAGATCACGCACTCATTAGAGCTGGTGGACTTGGCCAGCCAGCCGACGGCATCGGAATAAGAAGCGAAGCGGACCGATAAGCCGGATTCTGTGCGCCGCGTGGCCGAAACCAGCGGCGTGACAACCATTCCTCTAGGCCGGCTGTTGCCAGCCGGCTCAAGCTCCCTACCCGCAGACTCAGCGAGCCGCTTCATCGCCTGCTTACTTGGGATTGCTCCGGGTGGAGGTTACCGCGTTTCACCCTTCGCCCTGGCCGAAGCCTGGGGCGAAGACTCGTCTCTGTGGCCCTATTCCGCACGTCACCGTGGATGGTCGTTAGCCATCACCCTGCTCTATGGAGTCCGGACTTTCCTCCCCTTCCGTCGCACGAGGCGGCGAAAGCAGCGGTTGTCTGGTCCGCTTCGCGAGGCGCGAGTCTAGCACTGTTCAGGTACGAAGCGCCGCCGGCCTGGCCGAAAGACCGTCGTATCCAGATAGAAGCCGGCGTCGACATTGGCATCGCACCAGCCCGGAATCCCCATGACGGGCAACGGGCGGAAATGGCGGGGCGCGAGATCGGCGTGCAGCAGCGTCTCGGCCAGCGCTGCGTCGAGTGACGTGCAATCTGCCGGCAACGCAGCCACGTGCAGCGGCCACGCATGTGCGGTGATCGACTTGTACGGCGCGACCAGCTTTTCCAGCAGCGCATGACCGAACGGCAGAACGGCGCAGGTGGCGCCCCATGCTGCCCTGCCCTCCACGAACAGGCCGCGCCAATCGAAGCCGGTCAGGCTTCGCTCCGATGCGTCTTCGGTGTGCAGGAAGATCAGGGCGTTTTCGTCGAGCAACGTGGCGGCATCGCGGACGGCGCCGCGTGCCGCGCCAATCCCATCCTGCGCAATCGCCCGCGCCTGGCGTGCGTTGAGTGCCGCCTTGGCACGCGGCCAATGCAGCCAGATCAGCGCGTTGAAGAAATCGTGGAGGTTGTCCCGCGTCGGCACCCCGCCGGTGGCGGCGATGTGTGCTTCGTAAGCGGTGTCGGCCGGCAAGGCATCTTGCGGGACGAAGCGCAGGGCATGGCCTCCAGCGGTGCGGATTACCTGCGCGGCCGAATGTGCGTTCAGTGCGTCTCGAAGATCGGCGCCTTCCTCAATCGCGCGTGCAATTGGGACGCCGACCGCCGCGAGCGGTGCGAACGCCGGATGGCTCCAGTCGATCGCACGTAAGCAGTCAATCGCCAAGTCAGTCAGACAGACTTCCAGCGCAGCATCTCGCCGCCGCGCAACGGCACCAGCGTCTGCTCACCGAACGGGACTTCGGCGGGAAGCTGCCACTGCGAGCGCGTGAGCGTGAGCGTGCCGGCGTTGCGTGGCAGGCCATAGAAGTCCGGCCCGTGCAGGCTTGCGAAGCCTTCGAGCTTGTCGAGCGCGTTGGCGTCTTCAAAGGCCTCGGCGTACAGCTCCATGGCGTGCAGCGCGGTGTAGCAGCCGGCGCAACCGCAGGCGTGTTCCTTTACACCCTTGGCATGCGGCGCGCTGTCGGTACCGAGGAAGAAGCGGGGGTGGCCCGAGGTGGCCGCGGCCACCAGTGCCAGACGGTGTGTTTCGCGCTTGAGCACCGGCAGGCAGTAGTAATGCGGGCGGATGCCGCCGACAAACAGTGCATTGCGGTTGTACAGCAGATGGTGCGCGGTGATGGTCGCGCCAACCGGGCCCTCCGCATCGCGCACGTATTCGGCCGCGTGCTTGGTGGTGATGTGCTCGAACACGACCTTCAGCGCGGGGAAGTCGCGACGCAGCGGCAACATCACCGTGTCGATAAAGACGGCCTCGCGGTCGAAGATGTCGACGGTCGGGTCGGTCACTTCGCCGTGTACGAGCAGCGGCATGCCGACTTCCTGCATGGCTTCGAGCGTCTTGGCGCAGCGGCGCAAATCCGTCACGCCAGCGTCGCTGTTGGTGGTGGCGCCGGCCGGATACAGCTTCACGCCGTGGATGAAACCGCTGGCGCGGGCTTCCCGGATCACCTCGGGCGAGGTGTTGTCGGTCAGATACAGCGTCATCAGCGGCTCGAACTGCGTGCCTGCGGGCAACGCGGCGAGAATGCGCTCGCGGTAGGCGCGCGCCTGCGCAGTCGTGGTCACGGGCGGCTTGAGGTTCGGCATGATGATCGCCCGGCCGAACTGGCGCGCGGTGTCGCCCACCACATCGGCGAGGGCATCGCCATCGCGCAGGTGCAGGTGCCAGTCATCGGGGCGGACGATCGTAAGAGTGTCGGTCATGGTGCGTGCGGAAGCGGTCAGCAAAAACGTGAATCAGAGAATGAGGATGACGCGGTAGTCGTTGACGTTGGTGCGCGTCGGGCCGGTGACGATCAGATCATCGGCGGCGGCAAAGAAACCGTAGGCGTCATGTGCGTCGAGCGCGGCGCGGGCGGCGACGCCCTTGGCGGCCGCGCGAGCGATGGAGTCGGGGTCGAGCAGCGCCCCCGCATTGTCCTCCGATCCGTCGATGCCGTCTGTATCGGCGGCGAGGGCATAGACGTCGCCCATGTCTTCGAGCGTGACGCCGAGCGAGAGCAGGAACTCCGCGCAGCGCCCGCCGCGACCGCCCGTCAAGCCCGGCGGAATCGTCACCGTGCATTCGCCACCGGAGATCAGTGCTACCGGCGCCACAAACGGCGTGCCGTGCTGGCGCACCTGGCGCGCCAGCGCCCCGTATACCTGGGCGACCTCGCGAGCCTCGCCGGTCACCGTGTCGCCAAGGATGGCCGTGTGGATACCGCGCGCCGCAAACACCTGCGCGCCGGCTTGGAGGCTCTGTTGCGCGGTGGCGATGACGTGATTGGTCACGCGTGCAAAGCAGGCGTCGCCGGGCTTGGGCGTTTCGGCAATCTCGCCGCGTGCTCCACGTTGAAGGTGCGCGCGCACGGTATCGGGCATCTGTGCGCCCCACCGCTTGATGATGGCAAGCGCATCGGAGTAGGTGCTTGCATCCGGCACGGTCGGGCCGCTGCCAATGGCGCTCGGATCGTCGCCCGCCACATCGGAGACGATCAGCGTCGTGGCCGGCGCCCGGGATGCAGCGGCTAGCCGCCCGCCCTGAATACGCGACAGGTGCTTGCGCACGATGTTCATGTCGGTGATTGGCGCGCCGCAGCGCAGAAGTTCGCGTGTCACGGCCCTCAGATCGCCCATCGGGATGCCCTCGGCTGGCAGGGACAGCAGGCTGGAGCCGCCGCCGGAGACCAGCACGATCAGGCGGTCGTTCTCGGTAAGCGCGCAGACGCGATCCAGGATTTCCTGCGCCGCCTGCTCGCCGGCTTCGTCCGGCACCGGGTGCCCGGCTTCGATGACGCGGATGTGCTCGGTCGGCAGCCCATGCGCATAGCGCGTGACGACCACGCCTTCGATCTGTGCGCGGCCGGCATAGGCCTGCTCGACAGCCAGCGCCATCGAGGCAGCCGCCTTGCCGGCGCCAACCACCAGCGTCTTGCCGCCGACATGCGGTGGCGGGAGGAAGTTTGCGACGATCTTGAGCGGATCGGCCGCGCCCACGGCGGCGGCGTAGCTCTCCAGCAGGAGGGCGCGGGCGGCGGTGCGGTCGAGCTTCATGGGAATGGCTTCCGGTTAAGGCAGTCGGGTGCGGGTGGGTTGCGGCATGTGCGCAACGCCCGGCAGCCAGGCGCGGCGCCGTGAAGACGAAGGCGCTTGGCACCCCCGGCGGCCGGCAGGATAATGGCTATTTTATTGCATCCGACTTTTCCCCCACCATGTGCCAGCTGCTGGGCATGAACTGCGCCGAACCAACCGATGTGACGTTCTCGTTCACCGGGTTCGCCGCGCGCGGTGGCGTGACCGACCACCATGCCGACGGCTTCGGCGTCGCCTTCTTCGAAGACAAGGCCTGCCGCCTGTTCATCGACAACCAGTCGGCCGGCACCTCGCCGGTGGCGGAGCTGGTCAAGCGCTATCCGATCAAGTCCAAGAACGTCATCTCGCACATCCGCAAGGCGACGCAGGGCACGGTGCGGCTGGAAAACTGCCACCCCTTCATGCGCGAGCTGTGGGGCCGGCACTGGATCTTTGCCCACAACGGCGACCTGAAGAACTTCTCGCCGTTCCTCTCGGGCGTCTACCAGCCCGTGGGGGATACCGACAGCGAACTGGCCTTCTGCTTCATCATGCAGGCGCTGCGCAAGCGCTTTCCGGGTTCACAGCCGCCGCTCAACGAACTGTTCTACGCGCTGTCTGACATCACCAAGGAAATCACCCGCTACGGCGTGTTCAATTTCCTGCTGTGCAACGGGCAGGCGCAGTTTGCGCATTGCTCTACGCGGCTGTATTACATCGTGCGGCAGTGGCCGTTCTCGACGGCGCACTTGATCGACGCCGACATGACGATCGACTTCGCCAAATACACGACACCTGCCGACCGCGTGGCCGTCATCGCGACCGCGCCGCTCACCGACAACGAAGTCTGGACGCAATTCGTGCCGGGCGAGCTGCTGATGTTCGAATCGGGCCAGGCCACGATGGCGACCAAGGTGCCGATTCCAGAAGCCGTGCAGATCGCCAACGCAGCCAACACCGCCTGCACCTGACATCGCAGTGCCCGTAAAAAAGCCGCTCTTGAGAGAGCGGCTTTTTGTTGCCTCCAACCCGGCGCTTAAATCGGTTCACGATCCGTAGCGAGCGGCCCAAGGTTGGTCCGAGAAGCGCAGCCGTACATGGGTACGGCGAGCATCGCAGGGCCAAGATCGGGGCGCGCAGTAGGATCGTGAAGCGATTTTCAATGCGACAGGATCTTCGACAAGAACTGCTTGGCACGGTCGGAACGAGCGTCGATGTTGCCGAAGAACTCTTCCTTCTCGCAGTCTTCAACGATGCGGCCCTGGTCCATGAAGATCACGCGGTTGGCGACCTTGCGAGCGAAGCCCATTTCGTGGGTCACGCACATCATGGTCATGCCTTCCTTGGCCAGTTCTACCATCACGTCGAGCACTTCGTTGACCATTTCCGGGTCCAGTGCCGAGGTCGGCTCGTCGAACAGCATGCAGATCGGGTCCATCGACAGCGCACGTGCGATAGCCACGCGCTGCTGCTGACCGCCCGACAGTTGCCCTGGGTACTTGGCTGCGTGCGCCTTCAGGCCCACCCGATCCAGATACTTCAGCCCCTTGGCCATGGCTTCCTCTTTCGAGCGGCCCAGCACCTTTTGCTGCGCGATCGTCAGATTCTCGGTAATCGACAGGTGCGGAAACAGCTCGAAGTTCTGGAACACCATGCCCACGCGCGAGCGCAGCTTCGGCAGGTTCGTACCCTTGGCGCCCACCGAAGTGCCGTCAACGAAGATCTCGCCCTTCTGGAACGGCTCGAGCGCATTGACGGTCTTGATGAGCGTGGACTTGCCCGAACCCGACGGGCCGCACACCACCACCACCTCGCTCTTCTTCACGCTGGTGGTGCAGTCGGTCAGCACCTGGAAGCTGCCGTACCACTTGGAAACGTTCTTGATCTCGATCATTGGGTCACCTTCTTCTGAAGTCGCTTCACCAGCACGGAGGCGCCGAAGCAGATCACGAAATAGCACAAGCCGGCAAACAGCAGCAGTTCGACGATACGGCCGTCGCGCTCACCGATGTTGTATGCCTGCGTAAAGAAGTCCGACAGCGCGCTCACATACACCAGCGACGTATCCTGGAACAGGACGATGGCCTGCGTGAGCAGCAGCGGAATCATGTTGCGGAATGCCTGCGGCAGGATCACCAGACGCATGGCCTGGCCGTACGTCATGCCCATCGCATAGGCCGCGAACATCTGCCCGCGTGACACGCTCTGGATACCGGCGCGGATGATCTCCGAGTAATACGCTGCTTCAAATAGCGCGAAAGCGACCAGCGCGGAGGTCATGCGCATGTCGGTTGCCGGCGACAGATCGAAGATCTTCTGCAGCAACTGCGGCACGATCAGGAAAAACCACAACAGCACCATCACCAGCGGGATGGACCGGAAAAGGTTCACGTACGCCTGCCCGAACCACTGGAGCGGCTTGATGCCGGAGAGGCGCATCATCGCCAGCAGCGTGCCCCAGACGATGCCGACCAGGATGGCCGTGCCCGTAATCTGGAGCGAGAGGACCATCCCCTCGCCGAGCACGCGCATGTTGTCGGCGTTGATGGACGAGAAATCGAATTGATAAGCCATGAAGAGTCCTCGCCCGATTACTTGCCACCGATGAAGCCAGGCAGCCGGGAACGTGCTTCCACCCAGCGCATCAGGCCCATTACGGTCAGGTTGATCAGCATGTACATCAGCGTCACGGCGATGAACGATTCGTACGGCTGCGCGGTGTAGTCAACCAGTTGGCGGCCTTGTGCGGCAAGCTCAAGCAAACCGATGGTCGATGCCACGGCCGAGTTCTTGAAGATATTCAGAAACTCCGACGTGAGCGGCGGCACGATGATCCGGAACGACATCGGCAGCATCACGTAGCGATACGTCTGCGCCAGCGTGAAGCCCATGGCCAGGCCGGCGTTGCGTTGACCGCGCGGAAGCGAATTGATACCGGAGCGCACCTGCTCGCAGACACGCGCCGCGGTAAAGGTACCGAGACACAGCATCGCGCACAGGAACATCGCCGTATTGGGGTTCATCTGCTTGATGTAGTCGCCACCCGGCACGAGTTCGGGCATGACGAAGTACCAGATGAAGAGCTGCACGATCAGCGGAATGTTGCGGAACAGCTCAACGTACGCAGCGGCAAGGCCCGACAGCCACTTGTTCGGCACCGTACGCAGCACGCCCAGCACGGAGCCGATGACGAGCGCGATGATCCAGGAAGACAGGCCGAGTACGACGGTCGTCTTCAACCCCGCCAGCAGCCAGTCGAGATAGGTCTGATTCTGGGCGGCTTCCGTAAAGAAGACACCCCAGTTCCAGTGGTAATTCATGATGGTTCCCTCAAAAAGAAACGGAAGGGTGAAGACCTGTTAACCGGCCTTTGCCTTCCGTTTCGGTGACGCTTGTATCAGGCCCGTTGAGGGAGCCGATCAGTCAAGAGCCTTGTCGTTCGGGTTCTTGATCAGCGCCTTCATGTCGTCCGACAGCGGGAACTCCATGTTCACGCCCTTGGGCGGAACCGGCTGCTCGAACCATTTCTTGTACTCGGCGGCGATCGAGCCGTCCTTCATCATGCCGGCGATGGTCTTGTCAGCCAAAGTCTTGAACGGCTTGTCGTCCTTGCGAACCATGCAGCCGTAGGCTTCGCGCGATTGCGGCTTGGCCACGACCACCCAGTCAGCCGGGTTCTTGGCCTTGGCGCGCTCGCCATACAGGAGGGCGTCGTCCATCATGAACGCAACAGCGCGGCCCGATTCCAGCGTCAGGAACGACTGGCCGTGGTCCTTCGTGCTGATGATGTTCATGCCCATCTGCTTTTCATCGTTCATCTTGCGCAGCAGGCGTTCCGACGTCGTGCCGGCGGTGGTCACGACGTTCTTGCCCTTGAGCTGTGCCCAGTCGGTGATGCCCGAATCCTTCTTCACCATGATGCGCGTGCCGATGATGAAGATGGTGTTCGTGAACGATGCCTGCTTCTGGCGCTCGAGGTTGTTCGTGGTCGAGCCGCACTCCAGATCGATGGTGCCGTTCTGCAGCAGCGTGATGCGGTTTTGCGAAGTGACCGGGATCTCGTTGATCTTCAGATCCTTCATGCCGAGTTGCTTCTTCACGTCCTCGGCAATCTTGGTGGCGACGTCGTACGAATAACCGATCGTGCGGACACCGCCGACGTTGTAGCTGAACGGAATCGACGAATCGCGCACGCCCAGCGTGATGGTGCCGGTGTCTTTGATCTTCTTGAGCGTACCAGTCAGCTCTTCTGCGTGGGCAGCGCTGCCGAATGTACCAACGGCAACACCAACGGCTGCAACCACGGTTGCCAGCTTGGCGAGGTTCATGAAAGTCTCCTTTTGACCATGAAAGAGAAAGACGGGACTGTACCAAAAAACGTTTGCCGACAGTATTGGTGTTGCCACTAAATCGTTGAATCCAACGGAGTTTTTCCTCTGGCGCGGACCCTGCCGCAACCGCGTTTTCCAGGCAACCGGATACCTTACGTTGTGCTTTTCCGAAAATCCGGAAAAGACGCGCAGCGCCAAACACGGCAACGCTCTGCAACATCGGCACGCAGGCCCGATGCTTGAGCGGATCACCGCCAATTGCTAAGGAAAACAAGGGGAAATAAAGCCCGCCCGATGTGCGCTCTCTGTCGCTTAACGAACCCGACTTGAGGATGGGAAGGACGACGATGGTGCCATCGCCCTTCTCATGGTGCGGTGCTTTGGAACGTTATGGTTCGTCCCATGAGCACCGGCTTTCTTCAACCGTCGCGCATGGCCGCCTGATCGGCAGCAACGCGATAGACCAGTGCAGCGCCCTGTTGGGGCACCGCGCCGGTATTGACCAGCGCGTTGCCGATCAGGGGTACAGACCGCGCTCTTGGCGGGCCTGCAGAATCCGCGTACAGGCGATGATGAACGCCGCCGTACGCAGAGTAACCTTGTTGTCCTGCGCCACTTGCCAGACGCCACGGAAGGCATCTTGCATGATCCGTACCAGGCGCTGGTTGATCTCGTCTTCGGTCCAGAAGAAGCTCGAGAAATCCTGCACCCATTCGAAATAGCTGACCGTCACACCGCCGGCGTTGGCAATCACGTCCGGGCAGACCAGGATGCCCCGGTCGCGCAGGATGTCGTCGGCCTCGGGCGTCGTGGGGCCGTTTGCACCTTCCACGACAATCTTTGCCTTGATATGGGGCGCGTTCTTCGCCGTGATCTGGCCTTCCAGCGCGGCCGGGATCAGGAATTCGCAGTCCAGTGCCCAGAAGTCGTCTTGCGAGACGGTCTCTGCGGCAAAGCCGGCCACGCTGCCGTTGTGGTCAACGTGCTTGATGAGCGCGTCGACATCGAGGCCGTTGCCGTTGAACACGATGCCCTTGTGGTCTTGCACAGCAATGACCTTGGCGCCGGCGTCGTGGAACAGCTTGGCGGCCACGCTGCCCACGTTACCGAAGCCTTGCACCACCACGCGCGAGCCCTTGACGTCGATGCCAAGGTTGCGTGCGGCTTCGCTGCCCACCACGAACACGCCGCGGCCAGTGGCTTCACGACGGCCCAGGCTGCCGCCCAGTGCGATCGGCTTGCCGGTCACCACGCCGGTGGCGGTGGAGCCTTCGTTCATGGAATACGTGTCCATCATCCACGCCATGATCTGCGCGTTGGTGTTCACGTCCGGCGCCGGAATGTCCTTGTTCGGGCCGATGATGATGCCGATCTCGCTGGTGTAGCGGCGGGTCAGGCGCTCGAGTTCACCGGAAGACAGCTTGCGCGGGTCGACGCGGATACCGCCCTTGGCACCGCCGTACGGCACGTTCACGGCCGCGTTCTTCACCGACATCCACGCCGACAGCGCCATCACTTCCGACAGCGTCACGTCCTGGTGGAAACGCACGCCGCCCTTGCCCGGGCCGCGCGACGTGTTGTGCTGCACGCGGTAGCCCTCGAAGTGGGCAATGCGACCGTCGTCCATCTGGATGGGCACGTCGACGATCAGCGCGCGCTTCGGGCGCTTGAGCGTTTCAACCCAACGAGCGAGCGAGCCAAGATAGGGGGTGACCCGATCGACCTGCTGCAGGTAGATGCCCCACGGGCCGAGATTGTCGGCCGGCAGATAGGACGGGATGGCGTGCTGGAGTGTCGACGGAGATGCGACATTGGACATGGCTGTCTTCCTTTTTTGGGCCTCGGTAAGGCCCTTCAAGTCCCACAAAATGCCCGCCAGCTTAGGGACCGCTCAGAACGAAATCCAATGCCGTTTTTACATCGGGTTATGCATTGGGCGCATAACCCTACAATTGAACCCGACAGCCGGTTCAGCCCGCCAGCGCGCTCCATAACGTGTCGATCAGCTCACGCTTGCGCTTGGACTGGGGGTGCCGGCGGTCGTGTGCGCCGCTTTGCGGGTGCTCACGATAGAGCCGGATTTCCATCTCGATCGACAACGTGCCGCCGCCCTTGCCTTCCGCGCGCACCAAGCGGCCCGCTGCCACATCCTCACGCACCGCGCTCTCGGGCAGGAAGGCCACGCCGTGTCCCGCCAGCGCCATCACCTTGAGCGCCTCGGCCATGTCGGTTTCGTAGCACTTGTCGAGCAGCGGCGCCACCGGCGAGTTTTCCAGCAGCACATCCACCATGCGCCCCAGAAAGGCATTGGGCGTATAGCTCAAGTAGGCGATCGGCTTGCGTGCGGTGGGAACAAGCCGGTAAATCGGTCGCCCGCTTGCGTCGGGCTTGGAGAACGGCGAGAGCCGCTCGGTGCCCAGCACCAGCATGTCGTAGCGCGTGGGGTCGAGTTGGATCATTTGCCGCGCGTGGTGATAGACCATCACGAGATCGCAGCCGCCCTCCACCAGCGTCATTACCGCATCGTGCACATTGAGCGCGCGCAGCCGGCATTGCAGCTTGCCGATCTTCTCTTCCACCTGTGCAAGCCAGCCGGGGAAAAACGTGAGCGACAGCGTATGCGGCACGGCAAAGTCGATCGTCGACGCGCTGGCCGGACGCTGGCCGCGCATCAGGGCCCGCGTCTCACTCACCTGGGCAAGCATCGCCAACGCCTGTTCGTAGAAGACCTCTCCGGCGGGCGTCAGGCGTGTGGGGTAGCTTGATCGGTCGATCAGCTCATTGCCGAGCCACGCCTCAAGCGATTGAATGCGCCGCGAAAACGCCGGCTGCGTCACGTGCCGCAATTCGGCCGAGCGCGAAAAGCTGCGCGTCTCCGCCAGGCTGATGAAGTCTTCCAGCCATTTGAGTTCCATCGCGTTGTCTCTCCCTCAACCTGCTCGGGTGTCTTCTGTTTCTTCGGCCACGCGTTCGGGCTCGCGTGCCTGCATGCGCCACATCTGCGCGTAGCGACCTTCCGCTCGCAACAACGATTCGTGCGTGCCGCGTTCGATGATGCGGCCGTGTTCCATCACCAGAATCTGGTGCGCGCGCACGATGGTCGACAACCGGTGCGCAACGACCAGCGTGGTGTGGTTCTGCGCAAGCCGCATCAGTTCTTCTTGGATGGCGTGCTCGGTGCGCGAGTCGAGTGCGGACGTCGCTTCATCGAAGACGAGAATCGGCGGACGCTTGAGCAGCGTGCGCGCAATCGCTACGCGCTGCTTCTCACCGCCGGAGAGTTTGAGGCCGCGCTCGCCGACTTGCGTCTCGTAGCCATCAGGCAGCGATTCGACAAAGTGGTGAATCTGCGCCGCGCGGGCGGCTTCAATCACCTCTTCGCGGCTCGCATCGGGACGGCCGTAGGCGATGTTGTAGTAGATGCTGTCGTTAAAGAGCACCGTGTCTTGCGGAACGATGCCGATGGCCGCACGCACGCTGGATTGCGTGACGTCGCGCAGGTCCTGACCGTCGATCTGGATGGCGCCGGACTTCACGTCATAGAAGCGGAACAGCAAGCGCGCGAGCGTCGACTTGCCCGAACCGCTCTGCCCAACCACCGCCGTGGTCGTGCCGGCAGGAATCGTGAAGTCCACATCGAACAGGATCTGGCGCTTGGCCTCGTAGCTGAAGTCGACATGCGCGAAGCGGACTTCGCCCGCGTGTACCACCAGCGGTGGGGCGTCAGGCTTGTCCGCAACTTCGCGGTTGGTCTGCAGCAGGTTGAACATGCGGTCCATGTCGGTCACGGCCTGCTTCAGCTCGCGGTAGATCACGCCCAGGAAGTTGAGCGGGATGTAGATCTGCAGCATCAGCGTGTTGACGAGCACGAGGTCGCCCAGCGTCATGTGCCCCGCCGCCACCCCTTGCGTGGCGCGATACAGAATCAGGATGAGCGCGGTGGCGACGATGAACTGCTGGCCGAAGTTGAGCACCGACAACGAGTTCTGTGAGCGGATGGCTGCAGCGCGGTAGTGCTTCAGGTTCTCGTCGTAGCGACGCGCTTCGTAGTCTTCGTTGCCGAAGTACTTGACCGTCTCGAAGTTGAGCAGCGAATCGATCGCCTTCTGGTTGGCGCGTGAATCGAGCTCGTTCATCTTGCGGCGGAAGTGCGTGCGCCAGTTCGTCACCGTCACCGTAAAGACGATGTAGCTGATCAGCGCGCAGAACGTGATGAGCGCAAACCACACGTCGTACTTCACGAAGAAATACGTGATGACGAGGCCGACTTCCACCAGCGTCGGCAGGATGCTGTACAGCGAATAGGAAATGAGCGACTGGATGCCCCGCGTGCCGCGCTCGATGTCGCGGCTCATGCCGCCGGTCTGGCGCTCCAGATGAAAACGCAGTGACAGCGCATGCAGATGGCGGAACACCTGCAGTGCGAGCGTGCGCACCGAACTCTCCGTCACCTTCGCGAACAGGATTTCGCGCAGCTCAGAGAACAAAGACGTCGACAACCGCAGCAGGCCGTATCCGATGATGATGCCCACCGGCACCACCAGGAGCGCGCGCGGGTCGGACGGCGAGACGTTCATCGAATCGATCAGCCGCTTCATGACCATCGGTACACCAAGGTTTGCCACCTTGGCCGCGATCAGGAACGACAGCGCCAGCGCCACACGCCATTTGTAGGCCATCAGATACGGCAGCAGGCTCTTGATGGTGCGCCAGTCGCCGCGGGCAGCCCCCGGCGGAGGCGGTTCGGAAGAAGCGGGAAAGCGGCGCATGTGCGGTGCAATAAAATGGCGGATTGTGTATTCTCCCACCGATCACCTGCGCGCGCCCTGGGCCCGCTGGTGGGCCTTCCCTCCGCTCCAATGCTGCCGTGCATCATCATGTCCGATACCCAAGCCACCACTGAATCCGTCACGCTGCCCGCCGACAAGCAGCCCGCCGTGCGGGTGATGCCCATGCCGTCCGACGCCAACGTCCACGGCGATGTGTTTGGCGGCTGGATCATGTCGCAGGTGGACATTGCCGGGTCGATCCCCGCCGTGGTGCGCGCCAACGGCCGTGTCGCCACGATCGCCGTCAACTCGTTCGTCTTCAAGCAGCCCGTGTACGTGGGCGATCTGGTGAGCTTCTACGCCAACGTGGTCAAGACGGGTCGCACGTCGATCACCGTGGACGTGGAGGTCTATGCGCAGCGCATGCACGCCAACGGCAGCCACGCCACCGTCAAGGTCACGGAAGCCACCCTCACTTACGTGGCCACCGACGAGACGCGCAAGCCGCGCGTGCTGCCGCCGCTCTGAACGGCAACGCCCAACAAAAAAACCCGGCTTCGCGCCGGGTTTTCTTTTTGCGGGTGAGCGATTCGCTCAATTGAACTTGGAGAAATCCGGGCGGCGCTTTTCGAAGAACGCCGTGAACGCCTCGCGCGCTTCCGGCGCGCGCAGCATCTCGCCAAACTGCTTGCCTTCCACCGACATGCGCTCGGCAATCTGCGGCGTGGCGCCTTCCTTCATCAGGCGCTTGGTGGCGCGCAGCGATGCGGGCGGCAGCAGCGTCAGCTTGCGCGCCTGCGTGCGCACGAAGGCATCCAGCTCGCCGGCCGGTAGCACGCGATTGACCAGCCCCAGCTCGCGCGCTTCGGTCGCGTCAAAAGGCTCACCGAAAAGCAGCTTGTCCGCCGCGCGGTGGTAGCCCGCCAGCTGCGGCAGCAGCAGGCTTGATGCGGCTTCCGGGCAGAGGCCCAGCTGCGCGAACGGCATCGACAACTTGGCCGTCTCGGATGCGTAGACGAGATCGCAATGCAGCAGCATCGTCGTGCCGACGCCGACAGCCGCGCCGCTCACCGAAGCAATTAGCGGCTTGGTCGCCCTGCTGATCGCCTTCAGGAACTGGTGCACGGGGGCGCTCTCGTCCTTGGGCGGGTTCTTCATGAAGTCTTCGAGATCGTTGCCCGCCGTGAACACGCTCTCGTGCCCGGCCAGCACGATCACGCGGATGGCGGGATCGGTCTCGGCGGCCACCAGGGCATCGGCCAGCGTTTGGTACATCGCGGCCGTGATGGCGTTCTTGCGGTCCAGGCGGTCAAAGGTGAGCGTCAGGACGCCGTCTGCGGTCTCGGTACGAATCGACATGAAAACTCCAGGTGAAACCTGCGCCGCTAAATCGGCACAGGAGAATCAGACAGATAACCGACGGAGAACGCGTTCGCCCCCACGTTCAACGCCACGGTCAGGCTCATCGGCGCGAGCAGCACTTCCACGCCGTGGTCCTGTGCGGTTCGCATCAACGCCTGCACCGGCTCCATGCGGCGCACGGTGTCGAGCGAACCGGAATACGTGATCGCCACCACCGGCGTGGCCAGACGCTCCTCGGCGATCATGGTTTCGGTATGCGCCATCAGACGGCGGATGCCTTCATCGGAACCGCGCACCTTGGCGATGGCCTCCGTCTCGCCCCGGTGCATATGAATGAGCGGGCGCACGTTGAACGCCGTGCCCATCATGTAGCGGCCCCAGGTGATGCTCTTCTCGCCCTTCTGCTTGGCGCGGGTGTACATGTACAGCAACTCATCGGGCACGAGGTAGACGTGCGAGGCATCGCGCAGGCGGTTCTCGATCACGTGTACGACGTCACGCACTTCCGCGCCCTCGCGCAGCATGCGCGCGGCTTCGTGCACCATCAGCGCCTGGCCTGGACCGATGGCGCCCGTGTCCACCACCGTCAACTCGAACAGGCCCGAGCGGCCGGCATCCTTGCGTGGCTTGAAGCTCTTGGCCGTGGTGCCCACCACCGCGCCGGTTGCGTGGCTGTAGAAATGGCTGCGCGAGCTGGCAATCGTCAGCAGCAAGGCACGGTCGTGCTGCGTGACCACGTGCTTGAGCAGGTAGTCTTCGATCTCGCGTTCGAGCAGCGGAATCGATTCGGCATAGTGATCTTGCTTGTCGACGAGGTACTTGCGATAGAGCTGCGGCAGCGCCGCCTCGTCGCGGCGGTCTTCTACGAACAATTCGCCCGCACGAATGCGGAACGGCACCACGCCCAACCCCAGCTGATCGATCATCGAGCGCGGCATATCGCATGCCGCATCGGTCAATACGATTGTGTCGCCGACAGTGTTGCCCATCGCGCGCCCTCCTCTTGATGCACCGCCGGTGACCCGGTGGTGTGTCTCCTCTGTTGCGGAGTCGTGGCTCCGCTTCTATTGCGATACCGGCTTGGAGCCGGCCGCATTCTTCGGCGCGCTTGTTATGTAATGCTGCGCGCGCCTGCGCAATCATGCGTGGTGAGACGGGCGATTAGCAAGCAGGGGGAAGGCCTTAATCCTTCCCCCTTGCGTGGGGTCACATGCGTTCGAAAATGCCTGCGGCACCCATGCCGGTGCCGACGCACATCGTCACCATGCCGTACTTCTGGTTGCGGCGGCGCAGGCCGTGCACCACCGTGGCCGCACGAATGGCGCCGGTCGCGCCCAGCGGGTGGCCCAGCGCGATCGCGCCGCCCAGCGGGTTGATCTTGCTGGTGTCCAGGCCCAGGTCCTGGATCACGGCCAACGACTGCGCGGCAAATGCTTCATTCAGCTCGATCCAGTCGATCTGATCTTGCGTCAGGCCGCCCGCCTTCAGCGCGGCAGGAATCGCTTCCTTCGGGCCGATCCCCATGATTTCCGGCGGCACACCGCGCACCGCAAACGATACGAAGCGCGCGAGCGGCACCAGATTGAACTGCTTCAGGATCTTTTCCGACACCAGGATCAGCGCGCCCGAACCATCCGAGGTCTGCGAGCTGTTGCCGGCGGTCACGCTGCCCTTGTTGGCGAACACGGCGCGAAGCTTGCCGAGGCCTTCAACCGACGTATCGGCACGCGGGCCTTCATCCAGCGACATCGTGCGCGTCTTGATGTCGATGGCGCCCGTGCCCAGGTTCGGGAACTTCTCGATGATCTCGATCGGGGTGATCTCGTCCTTGAACTCGCCGGCTTGCTGCGCGGCCAGCGCCTTCTGATGCGACGCCAGCGAGAACGCGTCCTGCGCCTCGCGTGAGATCTTCCATTGCTGGGCGACCTTCTCGGCTGTCAGGCCCATGCCGTAGGCAATGCCCACGTTCTCGTCGCGCGTGAAGATCTCGGGCGACATCGACGGCGAGTTGCCCATCATCGGCACCATGCTCATCGATTCCACACCCGCGGCAATCATCACGTCGGATTCACCCACGCGGATGCGGTCGGCCGCCATCGCCACGGCGGTCAGGCCCGAGGCACAGAAACGGTTGACGGTCACGCCGCCCACCGTGTTCGGCAGGCCGGCCAGCAGCGCGCCGATACGCGCAACGTTCAGGCCCTGCTGCGCTTCCGGAATCGCGCAGCCGACGATGGCGTCTTCGATCAGCGCCGGGTCCAGGTTCGGCACCTGGGCGACGGCGCTCTTGAGGATGGTCGCCAGCAGATCGTCCGGGCGCAGGTTCTTGAGCGTGCCCTTCGGCGCCTTGCCGATCGGGGAACGCGTCGCGGCGACGATGTAGGCGTCTTGCAGTTGCTTGGTCATGATGAAACTCCTGTTTCTCTGTCGTCGCGGCAATTAGTTGCGCACCGGCTTGCCGGTCTGCAGCATGCCCATGATGCGTTCCTGGGTCTTGGAGCTGCCGAGCAGATCCACGAAGGCCTTGCGCTCCAGCGCCAGCAGCCAGTCTTCATCCACCAGCGCGCCGGCTTCAACGTCGCCGCCGCACACGGCTTCAGCAATGCGCGAGGCGATCGTGAAGTCGTGCTGCGAGATGAAGCCGCCATCACGCATGTTCACCAGCGACGCCTTGATCGTGGCGATGCCCGACCGGCCTGCCACCGGAATGCCGACCGGACGCAGCGGCGCGCGGTAGCCCGAATCGGACAGCGCACGCACTTCGTTGCGCGCAACATGCAGCAGTTCGTGCACGTTGAAGACGATGGTGTCGGTCGGCTGCAGGTAGCCGATCTTCTGCGCGTCCAGCGCGGAAGACGACACCTTGGCCATGGCCGCGGCCTGGAAGCGGTTGGTCAGGAACTGCAGGATGTTCGTGCTGCCTGCTGCCTGTGCCGCCTTGGCAGCGGCCAGCGCAGCTTCCTTCAGGCCACCACCTGCCGGCACGAGGCCCACGCCCACTTCCACCAGACCGATGTACGTTTCCAGTGCAGCCACACGCTTGGCCGAGTGCAGCAGCAGTTCGCAGCCACCGCCCAGTGCGATGCCCGATGCGGCCGACACGACCGGCACACCGGCGTACTTCACGCGCATCATGCCGTCCTGGAACTTCTTGACGAACGGCTCGATGCCCTTGGCGCCGCCCATCATGAAGGCCGGCATGGCCTCTTCGAGGTTGGCACCGGCAGAGAACGGACCGCCCGGCGCACCCAGCTTGAGCGACGTCGGCTGCCACACCACCAGACCCTTGTAGCCGGCTTCAGCCAGATCAACGGCACGCGTCAGACCGTCGATGACGCTCGGTCCGATCGTGTTCATCTTGCTCTTGAACGAGACGATCAGCACGTCGTCCTGGCCTGCCGCGTCGTCCACCCAGATGCGCACGGCATCGGTCTCTTCGATGGTCTTGCCATACGTGAGCGGGTTGACCGTCGTCGCACCCTTGATCGGTGCACGGAACACCTGACGGCCATACACCGGCAGCGTGCTGCGCGACAGGAACGCGCTCTGATTCGCAGACCACGAACCCTGTGACGAATGCACACCGCCGTTGTCCGCCACGGGGCCGGAGAACACCCATTGCGGCAGCGCTGCGTTCGACAGCGCCTTGCCGGCTTCGATGTCTTCCTTCACCCACTCGGCCACTTGCTTCCAGCCCGCCTCTTGCCAGTCTTCAAACGGGCCGCTGTTCCAGCCGAAGCCCCAGCGGATCGCCAGATCGACTTCCGCAGCCGAATCCGCAATCTGCTCCAGATACACAGCGATGTAATGGAACACGTCGCGGAAGACTGCCCACAGGAACTGCGCCTGCGGGTTGGTCGATTCGCGCAGCAGCTTCAGGCGTTCGGCGGGCTCCTTTTTCAGGATGCGCACAACGATGTCATCTGCCTTCTTGCCGCTCGGGCCGTACTGGCCGCTTTGCGGGTCCAGCACCTTGATTTCCTTGCCTTCCTTCTTGTAGAAACCGGCGCCGGCCTTCTGGCCCAGGGCGCCCGCCTCGACCAGCTTGGCCAGCACGGGCGGCGTGGCGTAGACCGGGGCGAACGGATCGTCCTTCAGGTTGTCCTGCATTGTCTTGATGACGTGGGCCATCGTGTCCAGACCCACCACGTCCGCCGTGCGGAACGTCGCCGACTTGGCGCGGCCCAGCTTCGAGCCCGTGAGGTCGTCCACCACGTCAAACGGAATGCCGTACTTGGCCGATTCTGCAAACACCGCCAGGATCGAGAAGATGCCGACGCGGTTGGCGATGAAGTTGGGCGTGTCCTTCGCGCGCACCACGCCCTTGCCGAGCGCGGAGGTGAGGAACGTTTCCAGCTTGTCGAGAATGTCGCCGCGCGTGTGGGCAGTCGGGATCAGCTCGACCAGGTGCATGTAGCGCGGCGGGTTGAAGAAGTGCACGCCGCAGAAGCGCGACTTCAGCTCGGCATCGAAACCATCCGACAGTTCGGTAATCGACAGGCCCGACGTGTTCGACGCGAAGATCGCGTGCGGGGCGATGTGCGGCGCGACCTTCTTGTACAGGTCGTGCTTCCAGTCCATGCGTTCGGCAATGGCCTCGATGACGAGGTCGCAGTCGCGCAGCTTCTCGATGTCGTCTTCGTAGTTGGCAGCCTGGATGAGGTTGGCGTCGTCCTTGATGCCCAGCGGCGCCGGCGACAGCTTCTTCAGGTTTTCAATGGCCTTGAGCGCGATGCCGCTCTTCGGGCCTTCCTTGGCCGGAAGATCGAACAGCGTGACGGGAACCTTGGCGTTGACCAGGTGCGCAGCAATCTGCGCGCCCATCACGCCGGCGCCCAGCACAGCAACGCGCCGGACGAGGAAGTTGGAGCGCTGGCCGGCCTGCGGCTGCGCGCTGGTGGAGAGTTCAGTGCGGGTCATGGTGTCCTCGCGGAAAGAAGAGGAGTTATCACCCCCGCACAAGCGGGAGCGACACAAAGAGGCGTTGAAACCTGTTCACGATCCATAGCGAGCGGCTCGAGGTTGGCCTGAGAAGCGCAGCCGTACATGGGTACGGCGAGCATCACAAGGCCAAGATCGCGCCGCGCAGTCGGATCGTGGGCTGGTTTCCTTAGAACAGGTCGGCTTCGAGTGCCATCAGCGTGGCGCCGCCGGCACGTGCCATACGAATCTGCGAAGCCGTTTCGGGCAGCAGCTTGGCGAAGTAGAAGCGCGCCGTTGCCAGCTTGACCTTGTAGAAGGTGTCGCCGCTGTCTTGCTTTTCCAGAGCGATCTTGGCCATACGGGCCCAGAAGTACGAGAACACCAGATGGCCGACCACGCGCAGGTACGGCACAGCAGCTGCGCCCACTTCGTCCGGATTGGCCATGGCCTTCATGCCGATTTCCATGGTCAGCTTCTGGACCTTGTCGCCGATGTCGGCCAGCGGGTTGATGAATTCCTGCATCGCTTCGTTGGTGCCTTCGGCTTCCACAAAGTCCTGCACCAGCTTGCCGAACTTCTTCATCTTGGCGCCCATGTCGCCGAGGATCTTGCGGCCCAGCAGGTCCAGCGACTGCACGGTGTTCGTGCCTTCGTAGATCATGTTGATGCGGGCGTCGCGCACGTACTGCTCCATGCCCCACTCGGCGATGTAGCCGTGGCCACCGAAGACCTGCATGCCTTCGTTGGTGGAGATGAATGCGTTGTCACTCAGGAAGGCCTTGGCGATCGGGGTCAGCAGCGCGACCAGGTCAGCCGCGTCCTTGCGCACGGATTCGTCTTCGTGCGACAGCTCGCGGTCGATCTGCAGGGCGATCCAGTAGCTGAATGCGCGGCCACCTTCGGCAAACGCACGCTGGGTCAGCAGCATGCGGCGCACGTCCGGGTGCACGATGATCGGGTCGGCCGGCTTGTCCGGTGCCTTCGGGCCCGACAGGCTGCGCATCTGCAGGCGTTCTTTGGCGTAGGCAGCCGAGTTCTGGTAAGCCACTTCGGTCAGGCCCAGGCTCTGCATGCCGACGCCCAGGCGGGCGGCGTTCATCATCACAAACATGGCGTTCAGGCCCTTGTTCGGTTCGCCGACCATCCAGCCCTTGGCACCATCCAGGTTGATCACGCAGGTGGCGTTGCCGTGGATGCCCATCTTGTGTTCGATGGAGCCGCACTTCACGCCGTTGCGCTCGCCCGGGTTGCCGTTGGCATCGGGGATGAACTTCGGCACTACGAACAACGAGATGCCCTTCGTGCCGCCCGGCGCATCCGGCAGGCGTGCCAGCACCAGGTGGATGATGTTTTCGGCCAGGTCGTGCTCGCCCGCCGAGATGAAGATCTTCGTGCCGGTAATGGCATACGAGCCATCGGCCATCGGCTCGGCCTTGGTGCGCAGAATGCCGAGGTCGGTGCCGCAATGCGGCTCGGTCAGACACATCGTGCCGGTCCACACGCCCGACACCAGCTTCGGCAGGTAGCGCTGTTTGAGTTCGTCGGTACCGTGCGCGTGCAGCGCTTCGTACGCGCCATGCGAGAGGCCGGGATACATCGTCCAGGCCTGGTTGGCCGAATTCAGCATCTCGTACAGCGCGTTGTTGATCAGAATGGGCAAGCCCTGACCGCCGTATTCCGGATCGCAGCCCAGCGAGGGCCAGCCGGCCTCGACGTACTGTTGATACGCTTCCTTGAAGCCCTTCGGAGCAGTCACCACGCCGTCGCCGTGGTACGTGCAGCCTTCGCGATCGCCGGACTGATTGAGCGGGAAGATGACTTCGGAGCAGAACTTGCCGGCTTCCTCGATCACCTGATTGATGGTGTCGGCATCGATCTCCGCGTGCTGCGGCATTTGCTTCAGGTGGTCCTCCACGCCGAGAAGCTCGTGGAGAACAAACTGCATGTCACGCAGCGGTGCGGTGTATTGACCCATCTTGCAACTCCTTGGTGTGTACTGCGCGACCGCTAGGTGTGCGATGCCGCGTCAGGTTCGGTAAGACTGAATGAGTTTGTTGAGCGCCACCATGGCCAGCTCGGCGCTGTTCGGCAACCGCAGGAAACGCGCATCGTGATGCAGACCCAACTCCAGGCTGTACATCTCGAAGAGCATCAATTGCGGGTCCGCTTCTGCACGCAGGTGGCCCTCTTCCTTTGCCTGTGCGATCGCGCGGGCCAATGCTGCACGCCAGATCGTCACGCTCTTGACGAGTTCGTCGCGCACCGGACTTTCGGCACGATCGTCGTACTCCACCGCGCCGCTGATGTAGATGCAGCCCGTGGTCACTTCCTGAATGCGGCGCTCCATCCAGCGTCGCACCATGCTCCACAGGCGCGGCAGACCGCGCGGTTCCGTCAAGCTCGGGTAGAAGACTTCCTGCTCGAACCGTTTGTGATACTCGCGAACCACTTCCACCTGCAGATCCTCACGCGAGCCGAAGTGCGCGAACACCCCGCTCTTGCTCATCTGCATGCGCTCCGCGAGCACACCGATCGTCAATCCTTCCAGTCCGTCGCGCGAGGCCAGTTCCAGCGCGGCATCGAGAATCGCTGCACGCGTCAGCTCGCCCTTGCGCATCGGCGTGGCTGCTGCGTGATTCGATTCGAGACGAGCGGTCGGGTGACGCATGATGATTTCTCTCCGTTCTTTTCTGGGGCGTGACACGCGAAATAAATGGCTTCTTGCGGGGCGCCTTTCGCATGCCGGGCAGGACTGTAAACCAGCCTGCGCAAACACTCTAGCCCAAAATCGAACGGTCGTTCAATTATTTACAGGGGCCCTTGGAGCGGCAAGTGTTTTATTAGAAAGCGGCATCTAAATGGCAATACGGAATCGCCATCTTTCGCAGTGCAGCGCAGATCGTGCAAACCCTTTATTTGAAAGGCTTTGCAGGATGTGCGCCGCACCCAGAAAACGCGAGCGGCGCAGCATAATTGATGAATTTTCTAGTGCTACTCATCAGTAAATAAACTGGCGGAAATTCAGCCCGGCGTGATGCCTGCGCACATGGCGCCACGGCGGAAGATGCGAGCGTCCATTTCACGCAGATCAGTTGCCACGGCAACCTCCGCAGCGCACTGGTTTAACACGTCGCGCTGCAGATCGATGCCGGGAGCGATTTCGGTCAGTGTAAGGCGCCGTGTGCCGTGGCCATCGTCGCGCATCTCGAAGACGGCGCGTTCGGTCACGTAGCGCACGGGAATGCCTGATTGCGCCGCATATTCACCGTTGAAGGTCAGATGCGAGACGGCGGGCACGATCTTCTTGAGCCGTCCTTCCCGCACGATGCGCAGTTTGCCGTCCTCGGCTTCGACTTGAAGGCCGCCAGCGGTGAGCGTGCCCATGAACACGACCGAGCGCGCGCTCTGCGTGATGTTGATGAAGCCGCCGACACCTGCGACGACGGTGTCACCGCCCTCACCAAACAGGCTGACGTTGACGTTGCCGGCACCGTCCAACTCTGCCAGCCCGAGGATGGCGAGATCGATGCCGCCACCTTCGTAGAAGTCGAACTGCGCAGGCTGGTCCACCACGGCTTCAGGATAGGCCGAGGCGCCGAAGCTGAGGCCATCTGCCGGCGTGCCGCCGATTGGGCCGGCCTCCACGGTGAGCGTAAAGCCACGCGCGCCCTCCTGTTCAGCCAGTGCGCCGACAGCTGCGGGCATGCCGACGCCCAGGTTCACGACGCGCGGTTGCTGCGCCATCAGTTCCAGCACGGCACGGCGTTGCACCAGCGTGCGGGCATCGAGCGCGCCGTGCTGGCTCGTCTCCAGCGCCTCGCTCGCTTCGATGGCGTCTTCCTTGAGTTGGATCGCCTCACCTTGCCAGGGGCGGATATAGGTCGGGTTGAACGCCTCTCCGAAGGTCATCTGGTGTTCTGTTTCATCGTCGGCGACGACCACGTAATCGACGAGGATGCCCGGCACGTGGATCGCCTGCAGGTTGTCGTGCCGATCGACGAGCCGACGCACTTGCGCGATGACGATGCCACCCGAGTTGCGTGCGGCCTGCGCCATGGCCAGCAGTTCGTGGTGAAAGGCTTCTTCGTGGGTGCTGATATTGCCGCGCGGATCGGCGGCCGTGCCTCGCAGAAAGACGCAGTGCAGCGGAAAGCTGGGGTAGAAGAGATAGTCTTCGCCGCGAAAGCGCTCGTACTCAACCCACGAGGCTGTGCCAGCAGCGCGTGCTGCCTTGGCGCGGGCGTTGATGGCGCCGCCGTGGTAGCGCGCGTCAAGCTCCGTGCGTGGGTCGACGAAGGTGTGCAGACCCATCTTGGTCAGCACGCCGGGCTTGCCACCCGCGATGGCGCGGTACAGATGCGTGAGCACGCCCTGGGGCAGGTTGAACGCATCGCATTGTTCGGCAAGCGCCAGGTCCGCCAGTCGTGTGGCAGAGCGCCAATGCCCGCCGACCACACAGCGCGTCATCCCGGGATTGCCGAAGTGGTTGACGCCGCGCGTGGCACGATCGCCTTGTCCGGCGGAGTAGACCAGTGTGAGATCGCGCGGCTCGCCGGTGGCCAGAAAGCGCCGCTCCAGCGCGTGCGTGACGGCTTCTGCATGGCCCGCGCCGACAAATCCGGCGCATGCGACCGTCCACTCCGGCTGTACCAACCGCGCCGCCTCATCGGCTGTGATGACTTGCATGTCTCCTCCGTCTTGTTATGTTTTTGCAGGTGTCTGCACCGCTAATACTGCGCTGCGCGCCCGCTGATGACGACGCCAAGGCGCACGAGGCGGTAGGCGCACCAATCTGCCAGGCGCCACCACCAGCGGCGCGCGGCGTGCTCATCAGCCAGGACGCGGCGTGCGTGATGAGTGATCGCGTCTTCAAGTGCGCCGCGCAATTCGTTGGCCACGGTCGCATCCCACGCGACGACGTTGGCTTCGCGTGCCAGCAGCAGGCTGAACGGGTCGATGTTGCTGGAGCCGATCGTGGCCCATCGATCGTCCACCACGGCTACCTTGGCATGCAGGAAGCTGGACGTGTATTCGTGGATCTCAACGTTGTCGCGCAACAGCATGTGATACAGCGACCGCGTCGCGTAGTGCTGCAACCGATATTCGACCTGCCCCTGCAGCAACAGCCGCACGCGCACACCGCGCCGTCGGCATGCAGCCAGCGCGCGCATGAAACGCACGCCCGGCAGGAAGTACGCGTTGGCAATGATCACCTCGTGCCGCGCCACACCCAGCGCGCGCAGATACTCGCGTTCGATCGCACGCCGGTTACGGACGTTGTCACGCAGCACCAGCGAAGCCAACACGGTGCCCGGTGCGCGCTCACTTTCCCGTCCGGATGCTCCGCGATGCCGGGGTCGCGGCGTATCCGTCATCACCGGAAACTCGGCGGCGACGCCTGTGACACCGACCTCCCGCATGCCAGCGCGTACGCCCATCTGCCACCAGAGCCGGTCGACGGTCAGCGCAATCTGCGCGACCAGCGGCCCGCGTACCCGCACTGCAAAGTCGTAACGCGGCCCCAGCGCAGCGTCGTGAAATGGCGCGTGATTCAGGTCGTCGATGATGTTGATGCCGCCCACGAACGCCACGTCGTCATCGATGACGACGATCTTCCGATGCAGCCGTCGCAAGTAGCGGCGCTGCAGGCGAAAGCCGCGCACCGGACGATAGATGCGCAAGCTCACGCCCGCCGCTTCGAGCATTGCGCCGATGCTGTCGGGCAGCAGCCCGGTGCCGAAGCCGTCGATGGTCAGGTTGACATCCACGCCGCGGCGCGCCGCGCGGGCGAGCGCTTCTGTCACGCTGTGGGCGGTGGCGTCGTCGCTGTAGATGTAGGTTTCGAGCGCAACGCGGCGTTGCGCGGCGTCGATTGCCTCGATCAAGGCTGGGAAGAACTCGGCACCGCCGCACAGCAGGTCGACGTCGTTGCCCGGCAGGGGCTTACCCCGCCGCCACTCCGAGCGCAGGGGCCCTGCATCGCGAACGACCCTCATGAATGTGCCAGTTCCGCCAGCAGGGGCACGTGATCAGAGCGCTGCGCCCATTCGCGGCCCGTCAACGCATGCGCACGTTCGATCTCAAACCCGCGCACGTAAATGCGGTCCAGCCGCAACCAGGGCATGTGGCTCGGGAAAGTGCGCACCGGGCGCGCATCGGCGGCCTTGTCGGCCACTTCGGTCGCACCCAGCGCCTGGCAGATCATGCGATCGAGCCGGTTGTTCCAATCGTTGAAATCACCCGCCACCACCAGCGGCGCATCCGGTGGCACGACGGAACGCACGCGATCGACGAGCGCCTCTGCCTGCCGCAACCGGCTGCGGGCAAACAGGCCGAAGTGAGCGCACAGCAAATGGACCTCTCCAAAGCCGAGATCGGTCACGGCGTGCAGCAGGCCGCGCTGCTCGAAACGGTGGTCGGAGATATCGAGGTTTTCCGACAGCAGGATCGGGAACCGCGAGAGGATGGCGTTGCCGTGGTGGCCATGCTCGTAGACGGCGTTGCGGCCATAGACCGAGTGCGGATAGACGTCGGTCGCAAGGTAGCGCAGCTGCGTGTAGTTCGGATCGAACAGCTCGGCGGCAACCAGGCGGTCGTTGCGGTCCTGTACTTCCTGCAGGAAGACGATGTCGGCGTCCATCGTATGCAGGCCCTGCCGCACGTCATGCACGCGCACGCGCCGCGCGATGCCTGTCACGCCTTTGTGGATGTTGTAGGTGGCAACGCGCAAACGGAGCATGTCAGGCTCGGTCCTTTGTCAGTGCGGCCTGACGCGCGTGATAGGCAGCAAGGCGTTCGGGCAACTGCAAAATGGCCTCGGCGTTGCTGCGGGAGAAGCACCGCGCGGCGGCATCCTGGTAGGGCAGCCATTCGGCCTGCACATGCTCGCGTGGGGACATCCGCACCGGCACCTTGCCGCTCACCAGCAAACCGAACCAATGCTCGGTGTTGCGCGTGATGCCCGGTGCGTAACGGTGCCGCCAATGCGGGTAGATCTCGTATTCGATGTGGTGGCCCCAATCGATCAGATGATGCTGGGCCGAGTCGATACCGGTTTCTTCGAACACCTCGCGGCGGGCGGTATCAGACAGGGGTTCGTCGAGCGCATCGCAACTGCCCGTCACGGATTGCCAGAAGCCCGGACGATCTGCCCGCTCCATCACCAACACATGCAGATCGGGCGTGTGAATGACGACGAGAACGGAGACGGGAATCTTGTGCGACATGGGTGCGGTTGCTGCGTGCTTCGATGGGCGGCGCGATCGCGCTGCGAGGCAATAGCTTACCGCAGCCAGAAGCGTGCCACCGTGACGTTCAGCGTGCCGCCATGCCGTGGCAACAATCAGGCGGCCCGCAGCGGCCCTTGACCCGTGCGCGTGCGGGCGAGCCACAGCGCCGTCTCATCCGCCACCGTTTCGTGACCCAACTCGCGGCGGGCCGCGGCCAGCAGCGGATCGAGCATCGCAGCATAGTCTTCGGCCGCGCGCTGTGATTGCGCCCACAACGCTTCTGTACGCTCGCCGATTTGTTGGCGCAGCGCAGCGAGCTGTGCGGTCAACTCGCGTTCGCGATTGCCCAGCGTGTTGAATTTCTGAATGAGGAAGCGCTGCACATCCGTCTGCTCCGATTGAGCGTTGGCCTGATCGAAGCGTTCAACGATGGCCGAGGTCTCGCGCTCGATGCGATGCAATTCGCTGGTGCCCTCACGTTCAGCGGTCTCCAGCGCTTGCAGGGCGCGGCGTTCGGCCTGCAGAACACGCGCGTGGTCGGCAAAGCGGAGTTCTGCCGCCAAGTGAGCTTCGGCCAGGGGGCGCGGCGTGTCGTAGACAAGGGGATGCACCGGCATGCTTGGTGCGGCGGGAGGCAACGCCGTTTCGGGCAGACGCAGGTTGGCGACCGCGTGCAGCCACCGCATCCGCTCTGCCGCAAGGTGACCCAGCGCGCGCATCGCCTCCGCCAGACCCGGAGACGTCGCCGATACAGGTACGCCGGGATGTGCGCTCTGCGCCGCTGCCGCGATCTCTGGCACGCAGGCCGCAACCGTGGTGGCCACAGCCTCGGCCATCGCCACGGCGGCGCGCCGGGTGGCGCGGCGGATTTCGATCCAGGCCAGCAGCATCACCACCAGCGCGGCGATCAGCCAGGTGAGCAGGAACTCCGCGTGGGCGACGACCCATGTGCGCGCAAAGTCGATGTAGTCCATCTAAACACTCCTCCTTCGTTGTCACCCAACGTGACAGAAACGAAAGATTCGGTTTAGCACGCAATGTTCCCGATTGCTGCGCGTTGCCTGGCAGGCGCCCAAAAACAAACCGCGCCGCCCTTGTCAGGCGGCGCGGTTCGTTGTGGAGCGTCAGCGCGGGCGCTTAGGCACTCGTTGCGGCCGTCGGTGCAGCCACCTTGGCCTCGGCGGCGCGCAGGCGGATGTGCAATTCGCGCAATTGCTTTTCGTCGACCGGGCTCGGGGCCTGCGTGAGCAGATCCTGCGCACGCTGCGTCTTCGGGAAGGCGATCACGTCGCGGATCGAGTCCGCGCCGGCCATCATCGTGACGACGCGGTCGAGACCAAACGCGATACCGCCGTGCGGAGGCGCACCGTACTGCAGTGCGTCCAGCAGGAAGCCGAACTTGGCACGCGCTTCTTCATCGTTGATCTTCAGCGCGCGGAACACCTTGCTCTGCACTTCTTCGCGATAGATCCGCACCGAGCCGCCGCCGATTTCCCAGCCGTTGAGCACCATGTCGTACGCCTTGGCGATGCACTTGCCCGGATCGGTTTCCAGGTATTCCAGGTGCTCGTCCTTCGGGCTCGTGAACGGGTGGTGCATGGCAACCCAGCGCGCGTCATCCTCGTCGTACTCGAACATCGGGAAGTCGATCACCCACAGCGGCTTCCAGGCGTCTTCGAACAGCCCGTTGCTCTTGGCGAAGTCCGAATGGCCTACCTTCAGGCGCAGCGCACCCATCGCGTCGTTGACGACCTTCGCGCGGTCAGCACCGAAGAACAGGATGTCGCCATCCTGTGCGCCGCTGCGCTTGAGGATCTCGGCGATCGCCGCGTCGTGCAGGTTCTTCACGATCGGCGATTGCAGGCCGTCACGGCCCTTGGCCACTTCGTTGACCTTGATCCAGGCCAGGCCCTTGGCGCCGTAGATTTCGACGAACTTGGTGTAGGCGTCGATATCGCCACGCGACAGGGAAGCACCGCCCGGTACGCGCAGTGCCACGACACGGCCGCCTTCGGCGTTGGCCGGGCCCGAGAACACCTTGAAGTCGACGTCCTTCATGGCGTCGGTCAGTTCGGTGAATTCCAACTTGACGCGCAGGTCCGGCTTGTCCGAACCGAAGCGGGCCATCGCCTCGCGGAACTCCATCACCGGGAACTTGGCGTCCAGCTCGACCGACATGGTGTTCTTGAACACCGTGCGGATCATCTCTTCAAACAGGTCGCGGATTTCCTGCTCGGTCAGGAACGACGTTTCGCAGTCGATCTGGGTGAATTCGGGCTGGCGGTCAGCGCGCAGGTCTTCGTCGCGGAAGCACTTGGTGATCTGGTAATAGCGGTCAAAGCCCGACACCATCAGCATCTGCTTGAAGAGCTGCGGCGATTGCGGCAGCGCGAAGAACTGGCCGGCGTTCACGCGCGAGGGCACGAGGTAGTCGCGCGCGCCTTCCGGCGTGCTCTTGGTCAGCATCGGCGTTTCGATGTCGATGAAGCCCTTGTCGTCCAGGTACTTGCGCACTTCCATCGCGACCTTGTAGCGCAGGCGCAGGTTGTACTGCATCTGCGGGCGACGCAGGTCCAGCACGCGGTGCGTCAGGCGCGTGGTTTCGGACAGGTTGTCGTCGTCCAGTTGGAACGGGGGCGTGACGGAAGCGTTGAGCACCGTCAGCTCGTGGCACAGCACTTCGACCTTGCCGCTGGTCAGGTTGGCGTTGGTGGTGCCTTCCGGGCGGGCGCGCACGACGCCCTTCACCTGCAGGCAGAACTCATTGCGCACACCTTCGGCGACCTTGAACATCTCCGGGCGGTCCGGGTCGCACACGACCTGCACCAGGCCTTCACGGTCGCGCAGGTCGATGAAGATCACGCCGCCGTGGTCACGACGACGATGGGCCCAGCCCGACAGCGTGACGCTCTGGCCGAGCAGTTGTTCGGTGACCTGACCGCAGTATTGAGTACGCATTTGCATGTTGTGTTTTTCCGCGAAGCGCGCCGCCAAGAAAGCGTCGCGCGTGAAAGTTGATCGGGGGGCCGGGGTCGATTCGACTTCGTTCGTATCGCCGGCTCAGGGTGCCGCGATGGCGCCGCCCTCTGCGGGCAGCGCGGTCGGATTCGAAGGGTCGCGCGGCTCTTGAGCCGGCGACCGGTCCTCCGTCTGTGGCGAGGCATCGGGCGGGTCCATGCGGCGCGGCAGCGCTTCGGGCGCCACGACCCCCATCGACACGATGTACTTGAGCGCCGCATCCACCGTCATGTCCAGCTCGATGGTGTCAGCCTTGGGCATCATCAGGAAGAAGCCCGATGTCGGGTTGGGCGTAGTCGGCACGTACACGCTGACGTACTCGCCCTGCAGGTGGTTCTCGACATCACCGCCGGGGCGGCCAGTCAGGAACGCGATCGTCCATGAGCCTTCGCGCGGGTATTGCACCAACAGGGCCTTGCGGAACGCATTGCCGTTGGACGAAAGCAGCGTGTCCGACACCTGCTTCACGCTCGAATAGATCGGGCCGACCACGGGAATGCGGCCCACGAGCGCTTCCCACCACAGCACCAGCTTCTGGCCGATGAAGTTGTGCGCCAGCACGCCCACGATCAGGATGAACGCCAGCGTGAGAATCGCGCCCACGCCAGGAATGCGCCGGCCAAATAGCTGATCGGGCTGCCATGCCGACGGCAGCAGCGCCAGGCTCTGGTCCATCGTGCCGATGATGAGCGACAGCACCCACAGCGTGATCGCAAGCGGGACAAGCACCAGAAGACCGGTCAGGAACCATGTCTTGAGTGCGCTGGTTTTCTGTTTCATGGAGCGATGGACCGAAAGGTGAGCGATGCGATCAGTGGCAGGCGCACGACGTGCCGCAACCACCGGACGCAGCCGGCGTGCTCGCACTGGACGACGCGCTGTCCGACGACGCGGCCGGTGCGGCGGCGGGCGCAGCGGCATCCGCCTTGGCCGCCGTACCGGTCGCGGGCGCCGCAGCCGATGCACCGCCCGAACCGCCGCGGAAGTCCGTCACATACCAGCCCGAGCCCTTGAGCTGGAAGCCGGCAGCAGTGAGCTGCTTCTTGAACGCCGGCGCGCCGCATGCGGGGCAATCCGTCAGCGGCGCGTCGCTCATCTTCTGCAGCACATCTTTGGCGTGGCCGCAGGCGTCGCATCGATAAGCATAGATCGGCATGGTGTCCTCACCCTGGAACAAACAAATGACAAGTAAGCGATTGGATTGCCCGCCCAGACCGCGAACGCAGTGCGGGAAATACGCACGGGCTTGCGAAAGATTGGGGCAACTGCGCGCCATACAAGTGCTGGCGCGCAAAGCCTTGAATTATAAACCCTTTTGCGGGAATTCCCGACCGTAGATTCGGATCGGGCGATGGCGATGCGCGACAAAGTGGCACACCGCGCACGCCTGCAGCAAGGCGCTCAGGCCTGCGTGGCCGCCTTGGTGGTCGGCGCGCGGTTCGCGATCCACTGCGGTCCGAGCGAGCCCAGGACCATCGCCCCAAAGCTGGCCAGGAGGCCAACCAATTGTGGCGGAAGCATCGCATCGGGCAGGAACACTTCGCACCAGATCCATGCCGCGAGGCCCAGGATGATGGCCAGCAGACCGCCCTGCTTGGTCGCACGCTTCCAGAACAGACCGAAGGCCAGCGGTACGAAAGCAGCCACGAGCGTTACCTTGTAAGCACTTTCGACCATGTGGAAGATTGACAGATGCGAGTTCAGCGCGAACAACGTCACCAGCACCGTGAAGGTCAGCACCACCGCCTGCATCACGCGCAAAAAGCGCTTGTCGTCCATGTTGGGCAACAGCGGGCGCAGCACGTTTTCGGCAAACGTCACGGACGGCGCCAGCAGCGTCGCACTCGCGCAGCTCTTGATGGCTGAGAGCAGCGCGCCGAAGAACATCACCTGCGCGAAGATCGGCGCATGCTGCAGCACCAGGTTCGGCAAAATCATCTGCGAATCGGTGTCGATGTACTTTGCGACCATCTCCGGGTCAATGAGCGTGGCGGAATACGCCAGGAACATCGGCACGAACGCAAACATGAAGTACAGCACGCCGCCCAGCACCGACGCCGTGCCGGCGATGCGCTCGGTGCGCGACGATGTCACCCGCTGGAACACGTCCTGCTGCGGGATCGAGCCGAGCATCATGGTGATCCACGCCGTCACGAAGCCGATGACCTCGATCGGGTTGAACGCCGGCCAAAACGAGAACTTGCCCGAAGCCGCCGCGTGCGCCACCACCGTGCCCACGCCACCAGCCTGCCCCGACACCTCCCAGCCGATGTACAGCATGCCGATCACGATGATGATCATCTGGATGAAATCCGTCACCGCCACCGACCACATGCCGCCGAACAGCGTGTAGACGAGCACGCTGCCCGCGCCAATCATCATCCCGAGGTCTTGCGAGACCGCGCCGTCAGACACGGTGTAGAACACCAGGCCCAGCGCCTTGATCTGCGCCGCCACCCAGCCCAGGTACGACACGACGATGCACAAGGTGGTCAGCGTTTCGGCCACGCGGCCAAAGCGGTTGCGATAGAAGTCACCAATGGTGAGCAGGTTCATCCGGTACAGCGGCTTGGCGAAGAACAAACCCACCAAGATCAGGCACAGCGACGAGCCAAACGGATCGGCCACCACACCGTGCAGGCCATCCTTGAGAAATTCTGCGGGAATCCCGAGCACCGCCTCGGAGCCAAACCACGTGGCGAACACCGTTGCCGTCACGACGTAGAACGGCAGGCTGCGGCCAGCCACGGCGAAGTCGGCGGTATTGCGCACCCGCAGTGCAGCCCATAGGCCGATACCGACCGAAATTACCCAGTAAATAATGACAAACCAGATCAGCATGGCAGCGCGGAAAGAAGCTGGAAAACCCCATGGCGGCCAGGTTTTGGGCCCCTGGGCGCGGGCAAAGTGGCCGGATTATAGCGATGGGACCGGGTGCCGGGGCATCGGCGCGACCACGAACGCCGCCCCGTTTGCCCGATTTCCAGGCACCCGCCCGCAACGGGCGTCGGCAGGCTTTTTGTTGACCACGGCCCATGTTGCTTTGCACCAACACTGACCGGGAAAACGCATCAATCGGCGCGGCGGCGCCAGACTTGCCAGCGCTCACGCCCGGCAAACACCGGAATGGAATCGGCCTCGGCGATGGGCATATCGCTGATGCGCTCGAACGCCGGCGACAACAGCGCATCCAGCTCGGGTTGCGTGGTCTCGAACGGCGGCCCCTTGGGCGCCGCCTCTCGGCCTTCCACCACGGCAAAGAAGCCGGCCAGCAACCCGCCAGGCGGGAGCAGTTTTGCCACCTGCGCGGCGTAATCTGGCCACAGACGACGCGGCATGGCGCACAGGAAAGCGCGTTCGTAGATCCATTGCACCGGACGAGGCGGCGAAAAGCGGAAGAAGTCCGCCAACTCGACCACGTCGGCGTGCGAACCCAGCACGGTCTTGGCTGATGCCACGGCACTCGGCGCAAAGTCGATGGCCGTGACCGGCCAGCCGCGCTCGGCCAGCCAGCCGGCTTCGTAGGCGTTGCCGCAACCGGGAATCAGCGTGGAAAGCGGCGCGGGCTGCGCTTCGCAGAATTGCCGGAACGCGGCGGGCACACCGGCGGCGTCCCAGGGCGTGTGCTCGCGGCTGAAGCGTTCGTCCCAGAAAGCGGGATCGGCGGCGTCACGAGACTGGAAGACGGGCGGTTGGGCCATGGCGCTCGAAAGTTGACAGCGGTTCAGTAACGGCCCATCCAGGCCAGCACGTGCGTCGCAATGATGCCGACCGCGAAGCCGCCGACGAACAGCAAGGCTGCGGACAACAGCCGGTTCGTGCGCTTGTGCTCGGCAAGCAGCGCTGTGAGCGCCGCGGTCTGCGCGTTGCCATCCTCGCGGGAGCGGCGATCCAGAATCTGGTACACCAGCCGCGGGAAGTCGGGCAGCTTGTTGGCCCACTGCGGCGCCTCCACCTTCAGGCGCTCGACAAAGCCGCGCCAGCCGATCTGCTCGTGCATCCAGCGTTCGAGGAATGGCTTGGCCGTCTTCCACAGGTCCAGATCCGGATCGAGCTGGCGGCCAAGGCCCTCGACGTTGAGCAGGGTCTTCTGCAGCAGCACGAGCTGCGGCTGCACTTCCACGTTGAAGCGGCGCGAGGTCTGGAACAGCCGCATCAGCACCAGACCCAGCGAAATTTCACCCAGCGGCCGATCGAAATACGGCTCGCAGCATGCGCGGATGGCCCCTTCGAGTTCTTCCACGCGCGTCTCTTCCGGCGCCCAGCCGGACTCGATGTGCAGCACGGCCACGCGGTGGTAATCGCGCTGGAAAAATGCCAGGAAGTTCTGCGCGAGGTAGTTCTTGTCGAACTCCGACAGCGCCCCGACGATACCGAAATCCAGCGCGATATAGCGGCCCAGCGTCTCGGGCGCCACGCTCACCAGGATGTTGCCGGGGTGCATGTCGGCATGGAAAAAGCCGTCACGGAAGACCTGTGTGAAGAAAATCTCCACGCCGTCGCGCGCGAGCTTGTGCATGTCGACGCCGGCGGCGCGCAGCTCTTCGGTGTGCGAGATTCGCATACCGTGCATGCGCTCCATCACGAACACTTCAGACGTGCACCAATCCCAGAAGACCTCCGGCACCAGCAACAGGTCGGACTTGGCAAAATTGCGGCGCAACTGGCTGGCGTTGGCCGCCTCGCGCATCAGGTCAAGCTCGTCGTGCAGGTATTTGTCAAACTCGGCGACCACCTCGCGCGGCTTCAGGCGCTTGGCATCGGCCCACAGTTTTTCCATCCAGGTCGCCAAGTCCCGCATGAGCGCGAGGTCGCTGTCGATCACGGGCAGCATGCCCGGGCGCAGCACCTTGACCGCCACCTCGCGGCCGTCGTCCGGGCCGCCGCGCAGCGTGGCGAAATGCACCTGCGCGATCGACGCGCTCGCCACCGGGTGATGATCGAAACGATGGAACAGCGCCGACAGCGGCTTGCCGAGCGATTTCTCCACGATGGCTGCCGCAACCTTCGGGTCGAACGGCGGCACGCGATCCTGCAGCTTGGCCAGCTCGTCGGCCACGTCGGGCGGTAGCAGATCGCGCCGCGTCGACAGCACCTGCCCGAACTTCACGAAGATGGGGCCGAGCTGTTCAAGCGCCAGGCGCAGGCGCTCACCGCGCGGGAGCTTGGGCTTGCGACCCAGCGTCAGCAGCCAGACGAGCGCGCGAATGCGGCGGCTCTTGAAGCCCGACAACGCGAGCTGATCCAGCCCGTAATACAGGATGACGAAAACAATCTTGCCCAGCCGGAAGAAGCGCGTCATGCCGATTCACCCTGACGAGCGGTCCGGGCAGCAGGTCGCGGGAGCTTTTCGAGCCGCTCCAGCCGCTTGACCAGACGCGCTTCGGCATCACGCAGTGCCGCCACGTCGGCGGCGAACTGCGCGAGGCGCGCATGGCGCACGAGCGTCGGTTGCTCATCGGTCAGGTACGACGCCACCGATTCCGCCAGCGAACGGCTGACGCGCGTGGCCTCGGTGCGGGCGGCCTGCGCGCCGCTCACCATACGCTGCGCGATCACATCGCCAAACACGCGCGAGAGATCTTCCGCCGCATCCCAGCGCAGATTGCGCAGCAGCGTGGACAGCACGTTGGCAAATTCGGCCTCGCCGTCGATGCGCACGTGCTTGAGCACGGCGGCCTGCCCGCCCGTGGCGTAATCGCCCGCAGCGGCCGCGAGCGGTACGACAACCGTCACGGCCGGTTCAACATCAGGGTCGGGAGCGGTCACCAAGCCGGTGGCATCCACCTGCAAGGTCATCGACATGGGCGCCAGGTTAAAGCGCGCCACGCGGCCCGCGAACGGGCGCAGTGTCTCCTGCGCCCAGGGCTCCTGGCGCAGCAGATGGTTGAGCGCGAGCAGCAGCGGCTGCATCAGCACAAGCGGAAACGGAGACGAAGTGGCTGTCGAAGACATGCGGTGATGGTGCGCAAAAACAGCAAGAAAGCAGCAAGAAGCGGGCTGGCGGGGGCAACAAAAAAGGCCCGAACCAGATGGTCGGGCCCTATTTTACGGGGAATGTTGAAACGGCCGTTTTGCGGCGCTTCAAGTTGTTACAGCATCACTGCAGCTGCTGGATACCCGCCAACACCCAGCCACCCGCACCCTGCGTCGGCTTGGTCAGGTTCCATACCTCGGCAAACGGCTGCGCCGGCGCATTGGCTTCTTCGCGGATCATGCCCGAGAAGCGCACGCTCGCGAGGTACTCGGGGGCTTGCGTTTCGATGCCCAGCATTTCGGCTTCGACCGAGACCACGTCGGTCTTGTTGGGCGACGTGCCGCGGTCAGCCAGGTCCATCTTGATCTCGGCAAACATCTCCGGCGTGGTGAACTCGCGGATGTCATTGAGATTGCCGGCATCCCAAGCCGCCTGCAGGCGGATGAAGTAGACCTTGGCGTTGCGCAGGAAGGCTTGCGTGTCGAAATCTGCCGGCACGCCCCACGGCTGCTGCGGTGCGGCCGCAGCAGGCTGCGCGTTGAGGGCCTGCGCGCTGGAAGCCGCCGGACCACCCAGGTTCCACGACTGCGCAGCGGTTGCCGCGCCAGCGCCCAGGCCCGACGTATTGCCGGTGTTGAGCGATGCGGCCGCCGGTGCGGAAGCCTGCGGGGCCGGTGCGGCAGGTTGCGGCACGTACGGCTCACGGTCGCCGCCCAGCGACGGGCCACCCGTGGCGTAGGCCGGACCTTGCGGACGGCTGCCGCGCACCTTGCGGATGATCCACATCACCACGAACGCGACGAGCGCGATCAGGATCAGGTTCGACAACAACGAGGCAAGGCCCGCGCCCAGACCGAACTTCGACAGCAGATAACCGATACCCAGACCGGCTGCCAAGCCACCCAGCATGCCGCCCCAGTTACGTCCGGGCTTTGCGGCCGGCGCCGTCGGAGCCGGTGCAGCCGGCGAGGGTTGCGCGGCGGGTGTGGCCTGCTGTGTCGGCGACGGCGTTGTGGCCGGCGGCGTCTGTTGGCGTTGCGTCACGGTGGACGACTGCTTGCCGATGCTGCGGCTGCCGCCCATGCGCTTAGCGTTGGCGTCGATTGCCGTGCCCAGTGCGAGCGTCGCGACCAGCGCGCCCGCCATCAATTTTCCACCCCAGTGCAAACTCATCGCTGTCTTCTCTCCAATGGCAGTGACGCCGTTAGATGAAGACGTCAATGCCGAAATTCAATGTGAAGGATCGTGGCATATCGCCGCAGCGCGCTACATCGCCCATCTGGTGGAACGACGGAAACACTTAGAGGCGACGGCCGACGTGCAGCGCCACGACCCCCGCTGTCAGATTGAAGTATTCGACCGAGTCCAATCCGGCCTGTTCCATCATCTGCTTGAGCGTTTCCTGATCCGGGTGCATGCGGATGGACTCGGCCAGGTAGCGGTAGCTCTCGGGGTCGCCCGCCACTTTGCTGCCCAACCACGGCAGCACCTTGAACGAGTACAGGTCGTAGGCCTTCTCCAGCGGCTGCCACACCTTGGAGAACTCGAGCACCATGACCTTGCCCCCTGGCTTCACCACGCGGCGCATTTCAGCGAGCGCGCGATCCTTGTGCGTCATGTTGCGCAAGCCGAAAGCCACTGTCACCACATCGAAGTAAGCATTCGGAAAGGGAATGTGCTCGGCGTCGCACAGCGCAGTGGGCGTCAGCACGCCGGCGTCGAGCAGGCGGTCACGGCCGACGCGCAGCATCGACTCGTTGATATCGGTCAGCCACACCTCGCCGGTGGGGCCGGCTTGGCGCGCAAAAGCCTTGGCCAGATCACCTGTGCCCCCGGCAATATCGAGCACCTTGTAGCCCGGGCGCACCGCTGCCTGGGCGATGGTGAACATCTTCCACACGCGGTGCAGGCCGCCGGACATCAGGTCGTTCATCACGTCGTACTTGCTCGCGACGGAATGGAACACGCCGGCAACCTTGCCGGCCTTCTCCTGCTCTTCGACCTGCTGGAATCCGAAGTGGGTTTGGCTCATGACAGAAAGGGATACGGATGCAGCGCGCAGGCGCTGCGAAGTGAATCGGAAATCAGTGGCTGTGGCCGCAGGCGTGACCGGCGTTCTCGGCCATCGGGGCGTCACGGTCGACGCCGGCAGCGGCCAGGCGATCGAGATAGGCCTGCCACAGCATGTCGTGCTCGATGCCGAGGCGGTACAGGTAAGCCCAATCGAAGATGCCCGAATCGTGGCCGTCGGAGAACAGCGGCCGGATCGCGTAATTGCCCACCGGCTCGACGCCGACGATGCCCACCTCGCGCTTGCCGGTCTGCAGCACTTCCTGGCCGGGCCCGTGCCCCTGCACTTCGGCCGACGGCGACAGCACGCGCAGGTATTCGAACGGCAGGCTGAACTGCTTGCCATCGGCAAAGGCGATCTCCAGCACGCGTGATTGCGTATGCACGGTGATGCCGGTCGGGTGCGGGGTGTCGGCGGAAAGTCCGGCCATGAAAAACGTCTCGTCGAGTCAAAAAACTGTGTTTCAGGAAGCTGCCAGTGCCATGTGCGCAGGCTCTTCCACCACCCGATAGCTTACCGCAGTCAACGGATCGCCCTCGGGGATGTAGCGCAGGCGGCGATGGTGGAATCGTGCCACCGTGCTGCGGTGTGCCACGCTGACGATGGTCACATCAGGCATCGATTCGAGCATCAGGCTGTACATGAACGCCTCGGTGTCTTCGTCGAGTGCGCTGGTGGCCTCGTCGAGGAAAAGGTAATCGGGGCGCTGCAGCAACGCCCGCGCAAAAGCCAGGCGCTGCTGCTCGCCGGGGGACAGGCGCAGGCTCCAGTTGCTCACCTCGTCCAACAGGTCGGTCAGTGCCGGCAACCGGCACGCGTTCAACACCTGGGTCAGACGCTCAGCGGTGTACTGGGTGGCCAGATCCGGATACGAAAGCGCATCGGCCAGCGTCCCGGACGGCAGATAGCTGCGCTGCGGCAGGAACAGGACGCGGGCATCGTCCGGCACCTCGATGCGGCCGCTGCCATACGGCCAGATACCCGCCACGGCGCGGACCAGCGTACTTTTGCCGCAGCCCGACGGGCCATTGACGAGTACGCGCTCACCACGTGCGAGCGTCATGTCGAATGGCTCGACCAGCAAATCTTCGGGCTTGCGGTTCGGGAGGTTCAGCGCGAGACCGCGGGCTTCGATAGCGGGTACGGCCGCTGTTTCGACCTCGACGTCGCGCACGCCGGCGCGGTGCTCTTCTTCGCGCTCGGCGGCGCGGATGGCGCGCTGGAATTCGATCAGGCGGTTAGTGGACGCTTTCCAGGTGACCAGCGTGCGGTAGTTCGTGACAAACCACGACATCGCGTCCTGTACCTGCCCGAACGCGGTGGCGACCTGCATCATCCCGCCCAGCGTGAGTGTGCCGCCAAAGTAGCGTGGCGCCGACACCAGAAACGGAAAGATGATGGCGAACTGCGCATAGCCGGAACTGGCGAAAGTCAGGCGCCGCGTGTAGTCCATCAACTGATTCCAGTTGGTGCGGATGCGTTCGAAGCGGCCGCTCAGGATGGCTTTCTCGGTCGGCTCACCGCGGTACAGGGCAATGCTCTCGCTGTTCTCGCGCACGCGCACGAGCAGGAAACGGAAGTACGCCTCGTAACGTTCCTGCTGGAATGACAGCCCAATCAGCGGCCGCCCCACGAAATGGATGATGACCGAGCCCACGATCGAGTACAGCAGCGCAAACCACACCATGTAGCCGGGAATCACGAAGTCGTGGCCACCCAGGCTGAACGCCAGCGGCCCCGACACCGCCCACAGGATGCCGAAGAACGACACCAGCGTCACAGCCGAATTCAGGAACCCCAGCGCCAAGGTGAGCGTTGCATCGGTGAAGGTGCGCAGGTCGTCGGCAATCCGCTGGTCGGGGTTGTCGGCGCTACGCGTCTGCTCGAGGCGGTAGAACGCCTGCTTGCCGAGCCAGTCGTCGAGGAAGCTGCCGGTAATCCACGTCCGCCAGCGCATCTGCAACATCATCGAGTAGTACAGCCGCATGATCGAGCCAATGATCAGCAGCGCGGCAATCCATGAGAAACGCAGCAGCTGCGCCCAGAACTCGCCGTAGTTCTTCTGCTCGAGCGCATTGTAGAAAAGCCGGTTCCAATCGGTGAACAGCACGTTCATGTAGACCAGGAACAGGTTCAGACCGATCACCAGGGCAAGCAGACCCCACGCCTTGTGGCGATCATCCGAAAACCAGTACGGACGAATCAGTTGCCAGGTCTCCGAGAGATTGAGCCGCCCATGATGGACGGTCAGTTCGGAGATGGAATCCTTGTGGGAATCGGGCGTGGCGGCGGTGCGCGGAGTCGTCATGGCGAGGGCGTTGGCGCAACAGAAAGAGAGTCAGACGTTGTGCGCGCCACAGGGGTTCCGCGCACGACGTGGCGATGCGTTACCAGGCGTTACCCGACGCTATCGCCGACGGGCTCAAGCGTCGGCCAGCGCCGCTTGCAGCGCGTACGACAGCGCCGGCAGCTTGGCCGTGATCTCGGCCATGCGCGCGGTATCGGGCGCGCGCTGATCGGGGCCCCACACGGCTTCCGGAAAATGTGTATCCCACCGATAGCGCGGAATGACGTGCCAATGCAGATGCGGCACGAAGTTTCCGAAGCTGGCGAGGTTGATCTTGTCCGGCGCCAGGTCGGCGCGCAGCACGCGCTCGACCCGGGCGACGACTTCCATCAGCCAGTGGCGATCGGCATCGGACAAATCGGTCTGCTCGGCCACATGGTCGTTCCAGATGACCCGGCAGAAGCCCGGAAAGCGCGCGTGCTCGACCAGCACCACGCGCGCCTTGGCATTACGCCAGACGGGCTCGCCGCCATCCGCCTCGCACAGCGCGCAGCCTGGCGTCCGCTCGATCGTCGTCACACCAGCACGCGCTCGATGCCGCCGGCGTTGGCCTGCGCAACGTAGTCCTGCAGCCAGGTTTCGCCGAGCACATGACGCGCCATCTCGACCACGATGTAGTCGGCCTGCACCGAGACATCTTCGGTGTAGCGCGACAGACCCTGCAGACACGCCGGGCAGCTCGTGAGGATCTTCACGTCGCCGTTGAACGCCTCGCCCTGGCCGTTGGTCTGGCCAAGGCTGCGCAGCTTGTCGGCGCCCTTCTGCATCTCCTCTTCCTTGCGGAAGCGGACTTGCGTGGAAATGTCGGGGCGCGAAATCGCCAGCGTGCCCGACTCGCCGCAGCAGCGGTCGTTCTTCTCGATCGCGCGGGTCTGGCCGTCGGCGCCGATGTTGCCGCCCATCAGCTGGTTGACCAGCTTGGTCGGGTCCATGGTCTTGATCGGGGTGTGGCAGGGGTCGTGATACATGTACCGCGTGCCCTGCACACCGTCGATCTTCACGCCCTTCTCCAGCAGGTATTCGTGAATGTCGATGATTCGGCAACCCGGGAAGATCTTGTCGAATTCATACCCGGCCAGCTGGTCGTAGCAGGTGCCACAGCTCACCACTACCGTCTTGATGTCGAGGTAGTTGAGCGTGTTGGCCACGCGGTGGAACAGCACGCGGTTATCGGTGACGATCTTCTCGGCCTTGTCGAACTGGCCGGTGCCCCGCTGCGGATAACCGCAGCACAGGTAGCCCGGCGGCAGCACCGTTTGCACGCCGGCGTGCCACAGCATTGCCTGCGTGGCCAGACCCACCTGCGAGAAGAGGCGCTCCGAGCCGCAGCCCGGGAAGTAGAAGACCGCCTCGCTGTCCGGCGTGGTCGCCTTCGGGTTGCGGATGATCGGGACGATCTCGTTGTCCTCGATGTCCAGCAAGGCACGCGCCGTCTTCTTGGGCAGGTTGCCCGGCATCTTCTTGTTGATGAAGTGAATCACCTGCTCGCGCACCGGCGGCTTACCGACCGTAGCGGGCGGACGGGCGGTCTGCTTCTTCGCGAATTTCTTCAGGATGTCGTTGCCCAGACGCTGCGCCTTGTAGCCCCAGTCGAACATCACCTTTCGCGTGAGGTTGATCGTCTCGGGGTTGGTCGCGTTCAGGTAGAACATCGCCGCTGCGGTACCGGGGTTGAACTTCTTCTGCCCCATCTTGCGCAGCAGGTTGCGCATGTTCATCGACACATCACCGAAGTCGATCTTGACCGGGCACGGCGTCACGCACTTGTGGCAGACCGTGCAGTGGTCGCCCACGTCGGCAAATTCTTCCCAGTGCTTGACCGACACGCCGCGGCGCGTCTGCTCTTCGTACAGGAAGGCCTCGATGAGCAGCGAGGTGGCAAGAATCTTGTTGCGCGGGCTGTACAGCAGGTTGGCGCGCGGCACGTGCGTGGCGCACACCGGCTTGCACTTGCCGCAGCGCAGGCAGTCCTTGATCGACTCCGAGATGGCGCCGATGTCGCTCTGCTGCATGATGATCGACTCATGCCCCATCAGGCCGAACGACGGCGTATAGGCGTTGCGCAGATCAGCGGCCAGGCCTTGCGGGTCGTTGATGTCGCGCAGCAGCTTGCCCTTGTTGAAGCGGCCGTTCGGATCGACGCGGCGCTTGTAGGCAGCGAAGTCGGCGATCTCGTCGTCGGTGAGGAATTCCAGCTTGGTGATGCCGATGCCGTGCTCGCCCGAGATCACGCCGTCCAGCGAACGCGCGAGCGTCATGATGCGGGCCACCGCCTTGTGGGCGTCCTGCAGCATGTCGTAGTCATCCGAGTTGACGGGGATGTTGGTGTGCACGTTGCCGTCGCCGGCATGCATGTGCAGCGCCACGAACACGCGGCCGCGCAGCACCTTCTTGTGGATCGCCTGGGCTTCGTCGAGGATCGGCTTGAACTCGCCGCCGTTGAAGATCTTGCGCAGCTCTGCGCGAATCTCCGCCTTCCACGACACGCGGATCGTCCGATCCTGCAGCAGGTGGAACAGGTTAGCGTCGGGCTGATTCACCAGACGGTCGTCGATGGTCTGCGCAAGGTAGCCCAGGCCAAGGCCGATGAGGCTTGCGCGCGCCGTGGTGACCGGCGTGTCGAGATGGTCCAGCAGGTATTGCCAACGTGCGCGCGTGGCACGCAGCAGTTGCTGCGCCTGTTGCACGCGGTCTTCCAGCAGTTCTGCGCTGGGGATTTCGTTGGCGTCGTCGGTGCGGCCGAGCGGCAGGTTGCTTCCAGCGAAGAAATCCAGCAGCGCGTCGGTCAGCTTGAGCTTGCTCTTGATCGACAGCTCGATGTTGATGCGCTCGATGCCGTCGGTGTACTCGCCCATGCGATTGAGCGGGATCACCACGTCTTCGTTGATCTTGAAGGCGTTGGTGTGCTTCGCAATCGCGGCCGTGCGCGAGCGGTCGAGCCAAAACTTCTTGCGTGCTTCGGGGCTCACGGCCACGAATCCCTCGCCGCTCTTGCCGTTCGCTAGACGGATCACTTCCGAGGTGGCGCGCGCCACGGCATCATCGTCGTCGCCAACAATGTCGCCGATCAGCACCATCTTCGGAAACGCGTTGCGCTTGCTCTTGGTGGCGTAGCCGACCGCGCGCAGGTAGCGCTCGTCCAGGTGCTCCAGACCGGCGAGGATTGCGCCGCCGGGCTTCTTGGTCTCGGCGTCGAGGTAGTCCTTGATCTCGACGATGCTCGGGATCGCGTCGCGCGCCTGGCCGAAGAACTCCAGGCACACGGTGCGGATCGACTTGGGCATGCGATGCAGGATCCAGCGCGCGCTCGTGATGATGCCGTCGCAGCCTTCCTTCTGCACGCCGGGCAGGCCGGCCAGGAACTTGTCGGTGACGTCCTTGCCGAGCCCTTCCTTGCGGAACTTGCGGCCTTCGATGGTGAGCGTTTCGGTGCGCAGCAGCTTGGCGCCGACCGGCGCGTTGCCGTCGAACCACTTCAGCTCGAACGTGACGACCGGCGCGTCGTGAATCTTGCCGAGGTTGTGATTGAGGCGCTGGACTTCGAGCCAGTTGCCATCCGGGTCAACCATGCGCCACCAGGCGAGGTTGTCCAGCGCGGTGCCCCACAGCACGGCCTTCTTGCCGCCCGCGTTCATGGCGACGTTGCCGCCAATGCACGACGCGTCGATCGAAGTCGGGTCCACGGCGAAGACGAGGCCAGCCTTGTCAGCCGCATCTGCCACGCGACGCGTGACCACGCCGGCGCCCGAGTAGATGGTCGCCACGGGATGGTCGACGCCCGGCAGGTCCGTCATCTCGACCGCATCCAGCCGCTCCAGCTTTTCCGTATTGATGACGGCCGAGAACGGTGTGAGCGGCACGGCGCCGCCGGTGTAGCCGGTGCCGCCTCCGCGCGGGATGATGGTCAGACCCAGCTCGAAGCAGCCCTTGACGATCCCGGCAATCTCTTCTTCCGTATCGGGCGTGAGCACCACGAACGGATATTCGACCCGCCAGTCGGTGGCGTCGGTCACATGCGACACGCGCGACAGGCCGTCGAACTTGATGTTGTCCTTCGCGGTGACGCGGCCGAGCACCTTCTGTGCGCGACGGCGCAGGTCGTACACCTGGGCGAATTCTTCCTGGAATGCCTTGACGGCGCGGCGTGCATGCACGACCAGTTGCTCGACCTTGCTGGCACGCTCGTCGCCCACGGGGTCGTGGTGCGAATCGTGGTCGGCCACGCGGCGCTTCTCGATCTCCGCCAAGCGGTGATTGAGTGCGTCGATCAGCATCTGCCGGCGCTTCGGGTTGTCGAGCAGGTCGTCCTGCAGATAGGGGTTGCGGCGCACCACCCAAACGTCGCCCAACACTTCGTACAGCATGCGTGCCGATCGGCCGGTGCGACGCTCGGCGCGCAGTTCGTCCAGGATTTGCCACGCAGACTCGCCCAGCAGACGGATGACGATTTCCCGATCCGAGAACGAGGTGTAGTTGTAGGGAATCTCGCGCAGCCGGGGCGCAGCGTCCTGCGCCGTGAGTTTGGCGTCGATCAGAAGTGGGGCATTCATGGCGTGCCGCTGGGGAGGGAGGGCGCGGCAAAGAGGGCCCAAGCCGCGCGGTCTTTAAAGGGCGATTGTACTGCAACGTGCGCCGTTGATGCGTCGCAGCAACGGTATCCCTGCCGGTGACATGGGCGGCAAAACCGCCGCGTTTTCAATGGCTTGCGAAAAGCGCAAGGTCGCCAAAGTGCCGCATGCACCACGCAAACGTCACATCATCACGCTCTTGATCCAACCGAGGATGCCGTGCCAGAAGCCGTCGGGGAGGGTCATCAAGGCCGCAGTCATGGCCAGATAGCGCAGGAATTTGCCGATGGCCATGTACATGACGCTGGGCCAGAACTTCAGGCGCAGCCAGCCGGCCAGCGTGCAGAGCGGGTCGCCAATGCCGGGCAGCCAAGACACCAACAGGGACGCCGGCCCAATGCGGCGCATCCAGCGGAAGTATTTTTTATCGAGCGGAGGCTCGCGGTGGCGCTTGGGGTGCGGCACGTGCTGGGCGTGCTCGGTGTTGTGCTGACGGCGGCGGCGCGCAAGGTGGTAGCGCACCAGCGCCAGCTTGGCCGCGTAGCCCATCCACCAATCGACCACACCGCCCAGCGTGTTGCCGAGCGTGGCTACTACGATGGCCGGCCAGAACATGTCCGGATTGAGCTTGATGTAAGCAAAAACCGCCGGCTCTGAGCCCAGCGGCAGGAGGGTCGCCGAGATGAAACTGACGACGAAGATGGCAGGCAGCCCGACCTTGGGCAGGGCAAGCGTGGCAAAAAGCGTGTCGATCCACTGTTCCATGCGGTCGATTGTAGAGGGCGGGCGGTCGCGGCGTCGCTTGGGGGCCGCCCTAGCCGCTCAGGCGAAGAACAGATAGGCGACCAGCACGGCGCCAATGAGCCCGATCAGGTCGGCCCACAGGCCACACGCCAATGCATAACGCGTGTCCTTGATGCCGACGCTGCCGAAGTACACCGCCAGCACGTAGAACGTGGTCTCGGTCGAGCCCTGGATGATGGCGGCCAGCTTGCCCTGGAAGGAATCGACGCCGTACGTGGTCATCACGTCGACCATCAGGCCGCGCGCACCGGCGCCGGACAACGTCTTCATCAGCCCCACGGGCAACGCCGGCACAAAGCGCGTGTCGATGCCCAGGTGCGCGAATAGCGCGGAAAGCCCTTGCATCAGGAAATCCATGCACCCCGCCGCGCGAAACACGGCAATGCCCACCAGCACCGCCACCAGATAAGGGACGATGCCGATCGCCACCTGAAAGCCATCCTTGGCGCCATCGACGAACGTTTCGTACACGTTGATGCGGCGAATTGCCCCACAGACCAGGAACGCCACGACGATGGTGAGGATGGCGCCCGCGCCGATCAGTCCGATCCACGCCGCCATCTGCTGCGGCGGAAACTGGCGCAGCCATGCAAACAGCAGCCCCATCGCCGCGACAAAGCCGCCGAAATACGCCAGCAGCGCAGGCTTGAACAGGTTGATGCGCTGGTACCACGCCACCGCCGCAATGCCCGCGCAGAAGCCGATGAACGTGGACAGCAAGGTCGGCAGGAAGATGTCTGCCGCGTTAAAGCCGACCAGCCCCTGCTTGACCGCCATGGCCTGGCGGATGGCGATCACGGACGTCGGCACCAGCGTCACGCCAGCCGTGTTGAGCACCACGAACATCAACTGCGCATCGCTGGCGCGCTGCGGCTGCGGGTTGATCTGCTGCAACTCGCGCATGGCCTGTAGACCAAGCGGCGTGGCGGCGTTATCCAGCCCCAGCACGTTGGCCGAGACATTCATCATCATCGCGCCGTTGGCGGGATGGCCGGCTGGCACGGAGGGAAACAGGTGCCGCATCAGCGGGTTCACGAGCCGCGCGAACAGATCGACCACGCCGGCGCGCTCGCCCACGCGCATGATGCCCAGCCACAGCGCCATCATGCCGGTCAGGCCGATCGCAATTTCGAAACCGGTGCGCGCGGCATCGAACATGCCGGTCAACATGCGCGAGAAGACTTCCATGTCGCCCTGCACCACCTGAACGCATGCGGTAACGAAGGCAACGAGGAAGAAGGCGAGCCAGACGAGGTTCAGAGCCACGGGGAGTGCGCGTTGGAATCGGACAAGCCGCTCATTGTGCCTGCGGGGGCGTCTCGATCGGATGGATCAGGTGGAAGTTGTCGTAGTCGACCGACGTGACGCCACCCTCGTCGCGGATGAGGTCGGCATACCGATAGTTCCAGCGGATCTCGTCATGCCGCCAGGAATAGCGCGCCTGCACGGTTTGCGCGGCGGTCTCGTCGGCGCCCTCGATGGTGAGCAGCAGCAAGGCGTCACCGGCGGCGAGCGATTCTGCGGTGGCGCCATGCAGCGGGCTGGTTTCGTCGATGACGTGCATCATCACCCAGCCCAGCAGGAAGATCGGGTGCTCGCTGCGCTCCAGCTTCAGGTCGTGGATCTTGTAGATCGAGTAGCCCTCGGGCGAGACCTCGTCCTGCATCAGGCGCAGCCGGGCGGTGGCCTCTGCGATGACGTTCTGGCGGGCATTGGCTGCCCGCAGCATCAGCGTGGACCTGCCGTTGAGCGGCCGCACGACAACGTTGCGGGCAAACATGATCTTGGCGCGCGGGCGCGAGAACCGCGCAAATACCAGCCCCGTCGCCATGGCGATGCCCGACATGCCGATGAAGATCTCCAGCGTGGCGATGACATGGGCATAGAGCGTTTGCGGGTGCATGTCGCCATAGCCCACCGTGGCCAGCGTCTCGACGCTGAAGAAGAAGGCCCCCACGAAGCCCGGCGGCGACTGGTTCGCGATCGCGCCGTCACCCAGCGAATACAGCCCCGCGAATACCGCATTCAGCGCCAGGAACATCGTCGCCAGCAGCGCGAAAAAGGTCGGCCAGTTGACTTCAAGCGCGTGGTGATAAAGGTCACGCCAGCCCAGCGGAGGCATGCCGTAGGCAATGACGTGCTGCGTGCCAGACCAGACTTTGCGACCGCGGCGTGCGCGCCCGGCACGCTCCGAGGAAGACGACGGGGTGTTCATGGAGGCCTCTCGCCGATGATGCGCCGCGCCCGCCCGGACGCGGCCGAGGCAGTGTACCGACCGGCACGCCGGTCCGACAAGGCGCACAAGACGCCGCGTGATAGGCTTACGGGCTCTGTTCACGTCCAACCCGGTCCGCACCATGGCCATCGATTACCTGAAGAAAATCCTGACTGCGAAGGTCTATGACGTCGCGGTGGAAACCGAGCTGAAGTTCGCGCCAAACCTGTCGGCGCGCACCGGCAACCGTGTCTACCTCAAGCGCGAGGATGACCAGCCGGTGTTCTCGTTCAAGCTGCGCGGCGCCTACAACAAGATGGCCTCGCTCACGCCGGCCGAGCGCAAGCGCGGGGTGATTACGGCGTCGGCGGGCAACCACGCGCAGGGGGTGGCCTTCAGCGCGGCCCGGATGGAATGCAAGGCCGTGATCTGCATGCCGGTGACGACGCCGCAGTTGAAGATCGACGGCGTGCGCTCGCGCGGCGGCGAGTGGGTCGAGGTCGTGCTCCACGGTGAAAGCTATTCCGACGCCTACAACCACGCCGCCAAGCTGCAGGAAAAGCACGGCTATACCTTCGTGCACCCGTTCGACGATCCCGACGTGATTGCCGGTCAGGGCACGATCGCCATGGAAATCCTGCGCCAGCATCCGCAGCCCCTTCACGCCATCTTCTGCTCGATCGGCGGTGGCGGTCTGATCTCCGGCGTTGCGGCCTACGTGAAGGCCGTACGGCCGGACGTCAAGGTGATCGGCGTGCAGAGTGTGGATTCCGACGCCATGGCGCGTTCGGTGGCGGCGGGCAAGCGCGTCGAATTGAAAGACGTCGGCCTGTTTGCCGACGGCACCGCGGTCAAGCTGGTGGGCAAGGAAACCTTCCGCATCACGCGGGAGCTGGTCGACGAGATCATCACCGTCGATACGGATGCCATCTGCGCGGCGCTCAAGGACGTGTTCCAGGACACGCGAAGCCTGCTGGAACCTTCCGGCGCGCTGGCGCTGGCTGGCCTCAAGCAGTATGCCGAGACGCACAAGCTGAAGAACGAATCGCTGGTGGCCGTGGCCAGCGGCGCCAACATGAACTTCGACCGCCTGCGCTTCGTGGCCGAGCGCGCCGAAGTGGGCGAGGCGCGCGAAGCCGTGTTTGCCGTGACGATTCCCGAAGAGCGCGGCAGCTTCAAGCGCTTCTGCGAGCTGGTCGGCTGGTCGCGCAACGTGACGGAGTTCAACTACCGCATCGCCAGCAAGGACGCCGCGCACATCTTCGTGGGTGTGCAAATTGCGTCGCGCGCAGAGGGCGACAAGATTGCCGAGAATTTCCGCAAACACGGTTTCCCGACGCTGGACCTGTCCAACGACGAACTGGCCAAGCAGCACATCCGCTACATGGTGGGCGGGCGTTCGCCGCTGGCGGAAAACGAGCATCTCTACCGGTTCGAGTTTCCCGAGCGGCCCGGCGCGCTGATGAAATTCCTCTCGAGCATGAGCCCGAACTGGAACATCAGCCTGTTTCACTACCGCAATCAGGGCGCGGATTCGAGCAACATCCTCGTCGGCATCCAGGTACCGAAGAACGAGAAGCGCGAGTTCAAGGCGTTCCTCGCCACGCTGGGCTATACCTATTGGGACGAAAGCGAGAACCCCGTCTACAGCCTGTTTTTGTGATGAGCAACCAACCCGAACATTCGCCGCTGGGCAAGACCTCCGCCTACAAGACGGAGTACGACCCGAGCCTGCTGTTTCCGATTCCGCGCCAGGGCAAGCGCGACGAGATCGGCCTCGCCGCCGGCACGCCCCTGCCCTTCTTCGGCGTGGATCTCTGGAACCTGTACGAGCTGTCGTGGCTGAACCTGCGCGGCAAGCCGCAGGTGGCTGTCGGTACCGTGATCGTGCCGGCGGACTCGCCCAACATCGTTGAATCGAAATCGTTCAAGCTGTATCTGAATTCGTTCAACCAGACGAAGGTGGCGTCGCACGAAGCGCTGCAGCAGTTGATCCACCACGATTTGTCGGAGGCGTGCGGCGCGCCGGTGCAAGTGCGCATCGTGCCGCAGGAGGAATTTGCCCGGCAGAAGATGGGCGAGCTCGATGGCCTGCTGCTCGACCGCCTGGACATCGAAACGGATGTCTACCAGCCCACGCCCGAGTTGCTGCATGCCGATGAGGAAGAAAGCCCGGTCGAAGAAACGCTGGTGTCGCACCTGCTGAAGTCCAATTGCCTTGTAACGGGCCAGCCGGACTGGGGCAGCGTGCAAATCCGCTATGTGGGTGCGCCGATCAACCAGGAAGGGCTGCTCAAGTACCTGATTTCGTTCCGCGAGCACAACGAGTTTCACGAGCAATGCGTGGAGCGGATCTTTACCGACATCCTGCGCCAGTGCCGGCCCGTCAAGCTGGCCGTGTATGCGCGCTACACGCGGCGCGGCGGGCTGGACATCAACCCGTTCCGCACAAACTACAACACGCCGTGGCCGGATAACCTGCGCAATGCACGTCAGTAAGCGCTGACGCTACGCAAGACACGCAAGGCGCCTTCGGGCGCCTTTTTTCTTGCCTGAGCGATCCACCAAACGGGCAGTTCGGCCTCGTCCATTTTGTGGACGGCTCCGCCCTGTCGTTTCACGACCGCTCGCCTATAGTGGTATCCGCAGTACGCCACCCGGGGGAAATCGTGAAGGGCCCATCCGCATTTCGTGGACAGGGCGCTCTCGACGGGGACATTGCCATGAAGAACGCACCATGGGGGCCGCTTCGCGCGGTTGCGTGCGCATGCCTGCTGCTGTGCGGCAGGTCGGCACTTGCACAGACCAACGAGCCGGTGGACGACAAGCCACCTAGCCTGGAAGCGCTGCAGCGCGAGCTTGCCGATACGCAGGCGCGCCTGCAGGAACTCAAGCGCTCGATCCAGCAACAGGAAACGCACTTGCGGCGCATGCGGCGCGCGCTCGGCATGAGCGATGGCCGCCTCGACACCGTGCGCGGTGCCGGTGCCCCTGGCGCGGCAGGCGACGCATCGCAAATTGCGCAGAACGACCAGCCCGGCACCACGCCTGTCGGCAAACCGCCGGAGCCGCCTGACCGGCCGCCACGCATCGCGCAGATCTTCGATGAGCCCAGCGCGCTTACACCGCCGGGCAAGGTCGTCGTCGAGCCGTCATTGCAGATGGCGTATTCGTCGTCCGACCGCGTGGCGCTGGTGGGCTACACCATCATCCCCGCGCTGCTGATCGGGCTGATCGACGTACGGCAGGTCAAGACCACCACGCTCACGGGCACGGTTGCGTTGCGTTACGGCCTGGCACGGCGCTGGGAACTGGAAGCGCGCGTGCCCTATGTGTACAGCGCCAGCGACACCGTCAGCCGCGAACTGTTCACCGGCACCGCGACAGACAACGCCTTCAGCTCGCATGGGCGCGGCATTGGCGATGTGGAACTGACCGCGCGCTACCAGATCAATGCGGGCGGCGTCGACAAGCCGTTCTACATCGGCTGGCTGCGCTTCAAGACACGCACCGGCAAGGATCCGTTTGAAGTCACCACCGATTGCGTGACGCGCTGCGTGAGCAACACCACGGGCACCGGCCTGCCTCTGCAGCAGCCCACGGGCTCGGGCTTCTTCGCCGTTCAGCCGGGGCTGACGTGGCTGTTCCCGACAGACCCGGCGGTTTTCTTCGGCAGCATCAGCTACCTGCACAACTTCGAGCGCAAGGACGTGAGCCTGAACCTGGTGGACGGCTCACAGCAGTTCCTGGGCAACGTGAAAGCCGGCGACATCATCGGCCTGAACTTCGGCATGGGGCTGGCGCTGAACGAAAAGGCATCGTTCTCGATTGGCTACGACCAGAGCATCATCGCGCCGACCAAGCAGAACGGCCAGCGTGTGCCGGGCTCGGTGCGGACAATTCTGGGAACGTTGCTGGTCGGATATTCGTACCGCCTCTCGCCCAAGATGTCGCTGAATCTGTCGGTGGGGGCAGGCCTGACGCGCGACACGCCTGACTTGACCGTCACGCTTCGCCTGCCGATCCAGTTCTAACTCAGTGCAGTGTGGTGGCGACGTTGGCCAACGCGCCTTGCAGCACGTTGGCTAGATTCATCTGACGGAATTGCGGCAGGCTGTTGACCGCCGCATTGATGGTCGTCACCGCCTGCAGCGTCTGGTTGTTCAGGCTGTTCTGGATGACCGTGGCCGCCGCTGCCGCGCCCGCGCTCACATCGGGCGGTGCGACATTGTTGGGGCCGTTCTGCACGAGGTTGACCGTGTTGACCACCGAGGCCAATTGCTGCGCCTGGGTGGCCGTCATGCGTGCCACATCGGGGATGTTGACCGATGCGCTCGCCACCAGATCGCCGTTGACGTAGACCGCCCGGTCGATGCCGAACGAGATGCGCAGCCCTGCGAGCGAGGGCACATCAAACCCGCCGCGCATGTCGTCGAGCTTGTCTTCGGACACGGCGTGCCAGGCATGGACGGGATTGTCATCCATGCCATCCATGCCGGCAGCAAACGCATGCCCGGCCGCAGCCAGCGCAAACCAGCCGGCCCACGCCATCTTGCCAAACCGCTTCATGATGCCCTCCTGCCGGACGACCGGACTGCCATGCAGACGATGCTCAGAAGTCGGAAGGACCGTGCTTGGGAACGACGATGTTTCCCAGGCCACTGCGGTCCATGCCCTCCTCCAGCGGCGCACGCGGTGCCACGCGCCAATCCGATGCGGCATTGAACGTCGCCCCCGCCTCGCGGTTGTGGACGACGAACAGCAAATGGTTGTCCCACATGCTCTCGAAACTCGCACGCGGGATCGCGCGTGTGCCCATGGCCGGATCGCCCACCAGCACGCGCCCTTCCTGCACGCCCTTGACCACCACGAAGTGGTGATAGCCGTTCTCGGTCAACAGCACGATGGCCGGCAAGTGGGCGTCCTTCAATGCATCCAGCGGCTGCTCGAAACCATCGGCCTCAAAGCCCACAGACTGCAGATAGCGTTTGATGTCGAGCAGCGAAAAGCCTTCTCGCCGGATCTTCTCCTGGTTGCCATGCTCGTACATGGCCTGGAACACAGCCTGCTCGCTCACCGGATAGCCGTACTGATACGTGAGCAGCGTCGCCACTGCGGCCGACCCGCAACTGAAGTCGAAGCGCTGATGCACGGTGCGCAGATAGCGCGCGGCCTTCATGCTCGTCACGGGCACGGCATACGTGCCGCCGCCCGTGCCGAGCATGTCGATCGCGCCCGCCAACGCGGGCCCGCACATCAGTGCCATCAGCACTGCACCGCACGCCTTGCGCATCATTCCGTCCTTCACAACGAACTCAAGGCCGGAACTGCACGTTGACGATGGTGGCGTTCTGGATCAGCACGTTCGCTCCGCTGTTCTGGATGACCGTGGGGATCCCGCTGGCGTTGGCAAACGAGCCGTCGCGCACGATGTTCGACCCCGTCGCCACGTTCACGGCGGCGTTGTCGCTCACGGTGCCCGACAGGCGCGCGTCATTGACGGTCTGGTAGAGATCCTGCGTGCCGCCGCGATAGCTGTCGAGCCGATCTGCACCCACCGCATGACCGAACCCAGGCACCGACACGGCCGCGGCGACCGGGGGACGCACCGCTTCCGTATTGGCTGTCTGAGCACCGTCTGCGATGGACGCATCGTCCGCCGCCATCGCCGCTGCCGCTGGCCACCCTGCCAGGCCGCATGCCAACCACCATGCTGCCCATCCTGCTGTGGTTCTTCTGTCGGATCGCATCGAATGTCTCCTATACGCTCCAACTGCGGGCCGGACCACGGATGCGGTCCGGCCCTGTCCACCGCCATGCGCGCAACATCAACGCACGCGCAGCGGCACTTCCCCGCTCACACCCGATGTCGACTCAATGGCCGACATTCAGGTTGGCCTGCACGTTGACGCTTTGCTGGACGAGAGATGCAAAGCCGCTGTTCTGGTTCGCAATCATCACCCCGGCAGCGGACTGGCCGACACTGGTCATGGCGTTGGACATGTTGAACGTGCCTGCGTCCACCATGACCGTGCCGCCTGCACCGCCGGTGCCACCCACCGCACCGTTGCCGACACCGCCATTGCCCACGCCGCCTGCACCGCCGGCCGCACCGACTGCACCCACAGCGCCATTGCCCGCAGTGGACGATGCCGCGCCGTTGGTTGCGCTGCCGTTGGTCGCGCTGCCGCCTGCGCCGCCATTGCCGGCCACGTTGGTAGCTGCACCGCCCGCACCTGCTGCGCCGCCCGTGCTGGTGCCGGTGGCCGCGCTCGTGCCAGTGCCTGCGCCACCAGACGCTGTAGAGCTGCCACTGGTGCCGTTACCGCCCGCCGCGCCGTTTCCGCCGGCCGCGGCTGCAGCGCCGCCCGTTGCTGAGCCTGAGCCGTGATGGTGATTGGCGTCACCGCCATTGGAGCCACCGGCACCGCCGCCGCTGCCTCCAGCGCCACCGCCCGCCGCACTGGCGCTGCCTGCCAAGCCACCCAGGCCCGCGCCCAAGCTCGCCGACAGCGTGCCGGAACTGCCGCCGCTACCACCGCCGCCTGCGTTGCCTGCAGCGCCACCGCCATTGCCACCGTTGCCGGCCACTGCGCCGCCGTTGGTCGCACTGCCGTGCGTGACACTGCCCGAGCTGCCGCCCGCGCCACCGCTGCCGCCTGCACCGCCAGCGCCACCATTGCCGCCAGCGCCTGTGCCGCCGTAGCCGTATCCGCCACGCCCGCCGGCACCGCCATTGGCCGAGCCGCCATTGTCGGTGGCGACGTTGCCGATGCCCGACACGCTGATGTTGGTGACGGTGCCATCCAGCTTCGAAACTGCAATTGCCTTGCTTGTGTTAAAGGAGTTGGTGAATGTTGCCGTTGCCATACCGCCGTTGTTGGCGGCGGCGGTGCCATAGCCGTCTGCATTGGCCCAGCCGCTGTTGTCGCGGTTACTGCCCTGGCTTTGGTTGTTGTGCTGATTCGAGTTATCGGTTGCCGTGGTGGTTGTGGTGGTTGCGGTGTTCGTCGTCGTGTCTGTGCTGGTGTTGGTTCTGTTGATGGTTGACGTATTGGTTTGGGTCTTGTCACCCGCGCCGGACGCCGTGTTCCCGATGTCGGCCAATGCAACGCCAGAGACCCCCAATCCCATGGCGATCGCGGTGGCCAGTAAGGTCTTCTTCATAACGCACTCCATAAAGGTGAGAGGGACGGCTGGAAACGCAGCCAGTGAGGCCGGCGCGCTCTGCCTGTGGGAAAAACATGACCCACCCCGGGGCGGCTCGTTTGCATAATCGGTGCCAACTTCCCGGCCCGCCCCACACGGGTGTTCTAAGCGTTTGAAAACGCAAAAGTTTCACCGGCACGCGCATACATGGGCGCGCGCCGTGCCACGCAATCGTGTCGACACATGCAACTTTTGGGGGGCTGTTGGCGCCTTTTCGGTTGCGGCACCGATACACCGTCGTGTCACGCATGGCAGCCATGGCACGCATGACCTTCGCGCGAAGACGCAAACCACACGCACGCATGCGCGCAGCGAAGATGTTTGAGACGGACGATTGGGTGGGTGTTTCAGGCGTGATACACCGCCGCCTCGTCGTTCACATTGCGTGAGCGGTGGGTCGCCGGCGGGTGAGCGTGCCGTGGCGCACGTCGCGTCGTGTTGCGCGCCTCGATGGCATGCACATCGCGAACACGCGGCCTTATGTGGCCGTTTGATTGCGAGTGCCCCCTATCAGCAAGACGCACGCGGGAATCGTGTCTCGGTTTTTACCCCGGGCGTTGCCCAGGCAGGCGAACAAAGCTGCGCGCGGCAAGCATCGTCAAGGCAACGAAAAGCCGCGCGCAACCGGTTGGCATTTCAGCGGCGAAACCGCAAGCTCCGGTTTTAGGCCGTGGCGGCCACCGTCAGCTTGAGTTCTTCGATCATGCGGTCGCGCATGACGAACTTCTGCACCTTTCCCGTCACCGTCATCGGCATCTCGGTGACGAAGCGGATATAACGCGGGATTTTGTAGTGCGCGATCTGGCCCTGACAGAACGTGCGAATCTCTTCTTCCGTGGCCTGCTGGCCGGGCTTGAGCACGATCCACGCGCAGACCTCTTCGCCGTACTTCGGGTCGGGCACGCCAAACACGTTGACGGCCTGCACCTTCGGATGCCGGAAGAGGAATTCTTCGATCTCGCGCGGATACACATTCTCGCCGCCGCGGATGAGCATGTCCTTCACGCGGCCGACGATGTTGCAGTAGCCCTCGGCATCGAACGTTGCCAGATCGCCCGTGCGCATCCAGCCGTCGTGGATGGATTCGGCGGTCTTGGCCTCGTCGTCCCAGTAGCCGAGCATGACCGAATAGCCCTTCGTGCACAGCTCGCCCTTTTCGCCCACGGGCACGACCTCTCCCGCGCCATCCACCAGCTTGACCTGCAGATGCGGCTGGATACGGCCGACAGTGGTCACGCGCTTGTCGAGCGGGTCCGTTACGGCGCTCTGGAATGACACCGGGCTCGTCTCCGTCATGCCGTACGCGATGGTGACTTCACGCAGGTTCAGCTCCGACACCACGCGTTTCATCACCTCGATAGGGCAAGGCGATCCGGCCATGATGCCGCCGCGCAGCGTCGATACGTCAAAGCTCTTGAAATCCGGATGATCGAGCTGCGCGATGAACATCGTCGGCACGCCGTGCAGTTGCGTGCAGCGTTCTTCCGCCACCGTGCGCAGCGTGGCCAGCGGATCGAACGCCTCGCCCGGAAACACCATGCACGCGCCCGTGGCCGTGCAGGTGAGCACCGACATGACCATGCCGAAGCAGTGATACAGCGGCACGGGAATGCACAGCCGATCGCCCTCTTGCAGGTTCATCGCCATGGCAACAAAGCGCGCGTTGTTCACCACGTTGACATGCGTGAGCGTGGCGCCCTTGGGCGCGCCGGTCGTGCCGCTGGTGAACTGGATATTGATGGCGTCGTCAGGCGACAGCCTGGTCGTAATGGCATCCAGCGCATCAACGGGTACGCTTTTTCCGCGCGCAATGACGTCGGCAAAGTTCAGCATGCCGGGGGTTTCGGCCTCGCCCATCCGGATGACCCAACGCAGCGCCGGCAATTTGGCCGCGTTCAACGCGCCGGGCTGCGCGGTCGCCAGTTCTGGCGCGAGCGTCTGCAGCATTTCGAGATAGCGGGAGGTCTTGAACGCCTCGGCCGCCACGATGGCCTTGCAGCCGACCTTATTGAGCGCGTACTCCAGCTCTGAAAGCCGATATGCCGGGTTGATGTTGACGAGGATGAGCCCCAGGCGCGCTGTCGCGAACTGCGTGAGCACCCATTCGACGCGGTTGGGCGACCAGATGCCGATGCGGTCTCCCCGTTCGAGCCCCAGCGCGTGCAGGCCGGCGGCCAACGCATCGACCTGTTCGGCAAAGGCACGCCACGTCCAGCGCACGTTCTGTTCGCGGAACACAACCGCCTCGTCGTCGGGGCAGCGGCGTACTGTTTCCGCCAGCAACGCCGAGACCGTCACGTGCGCCAGCGGCACCGCCGTATCGCCCACGACATACGACACACCGTTGCGCGGTCGCGCGTCGAAAACCTCACCAGCCATGGATGTCTCCTCCAATCAACGTTGGCCTTTTTGGGGCCTTGTTCTGAATGATTTGTAACCAATGCTTCCACCGCAATTTGACGCAGCTTGACGTATTTGGCAATCCGTTGCCGGACGAACAATGACGCGGAACAATTGCTGCGCTGCAGCAGCAAAAATCGGTGGATGCCGCCATCAACGCGCTAACATGCCGGCCTGACGTTTTGCGCTTTCTTGCACGTAGGGAATGACGATGATCGTAGTAGTGATGGGTGTTTCGGGTTGCGGCAAATCCACGGTGGGCCAGAAGATTGCCGAGCGGCTCGGCTGTGCTTTCCGTGATGGCGACGAATTCCACTCCGAGGCCAACCGCGCCAAGATGCACGCCGGCATCCCCCTGAACGATGACGACCGCAAACCCTGGCTCGAATCCATCCGCGCCTACATGGATGAGAAGACCAGCTCCGGACAATCGCTGGTGGTTGCCTGCTCCGCGCTCAAGCAACGCTACCGCGACGTGCTGCGCGGCCCCGCCGGCAATGCCGAGTTCGTCTATCTGAAGGGCGACTTCGATCTGCTGCAAAGCCGTCTGGCTGCACGGAAAGACCACTTCTTCAACCCGAACCTGCTGCGCAGCCAGTTCGAGGCACTGGAAGAGCCCACCGACGCGGTCATCGTCGACATCGCGCTGCCGCCCGAAGCCATCGTCGACCAGGCTGTCACGCAACTGCAGGCTCGCGCCGCGCACCGCCCGGCCGCCTGAACCTGCCCGATCAGGGCTAGCCGCGCCTGAGTTGTTGCAACACGGCTTGCACCTCGCCGTTGCACACGCGGCTCATGCGCTCCTGCTCACGCGGCGTATCGATCTGCTCGTGCGCCTGCAGCCCCAGTTCGATCAGCGATTGCACGCGCGGCAGCCAATGGCGCGTGAGCGCTGCCTGCAGATCTGCGGCAATGCGGTCTGGGTCTCCAAAGTAGAGCCGGCCGCCGTATTCGCTCTCGATCTCCTTGCGGATCACCTCGGCGGCGTGCGGCAGCACCGCTCGGTTGACGGCCACATGCCGCAACTCATGCTCGCGGATGGCGTTGTACGCGCAAGTGCCCGGCGCAAATTCGCGCGCCACCGTCACCCGGAAGTTGTTCAGTACAAGCTCCACCGAGATGGACGGCCGCAGGCAGGTCGTAGCCGGCTGTGTGGCGATGGCCATGTAGCGGCTGTTGACGTCGAAGCGTGCGACCAGCGTCGCGTACGTCTTGCCCAGCACACGCGCTGAGCGGTCGTACGGCGGCGCTTCGGCGGTGAGTTGATCGACCGAGCGGTCGTTGGAGAAAGACAGCGGCGTTTCAGTGGCGCGCACCTCCACGCGCATCGGGCCGAGCGCCTGGTCGCACGCCTTGAGCCAGTGCGATTTGTTGGCATTGAAGGTGGGGCCGCCCGCAGTGCCTGTCGCGGCGGCGACATTTTCGATCGGCGCAAAACGCACATCCGCCAGCCTCAGCCGATGCAGCCGACTCCATTGCCAGGCGCCGGCCGCCGCGGCCAGCACCAATCCCAATACCACCACCCGACGCATGCTGGGCTCCCCGTTTGCGCATCCCGACCGGGCTACGCAGGGGCGCCATCGGTTGGGTCATGCCGGTGTCAGTTCCACCGGTTCTCGGTTCTCATGCTGGGCGGCGACCAATCGCCTGATCTGCTCGCCCGATCGTTTGAGCGCTGCGCGCGCCTCTGGAAGGAAAGGATAGAAGATCGGCCACACGTGCGGAAGCCGCCGCCCCATTTCTACCGAAACGGATACCCCGGCAGCCCTCGCGCGCTCGGCCATTCGGAGGGTGTCATCGCGCAGCACTTCGCTGGTGCTGACATAGCAGTGCAGCGTGGGCAGGCCCGTGAAATCGGCATACAACGGCGAGGCGAGCGGATGGTCCGTCGGCGCGCCCGAATCGCCCAGGTACAGCGCCGCACCGTGCGCCATCCAGGCACCGCGAAACATCACGTCGGATTCATCGTTGTCGATCAGGCTCTGGCCGGTGGCTGCCAGGTCCGTCCACGGCGAATACAGCACCGCGCCGGCGGGCAGCGGGTCAGCCGCATCGCGCAAGGCCACCAGCAGCGCCAACGCCAGCCCGCCGCCCGCGGAATCGCCGGCCACCACAATGCGCGATGGCGCCACGCCCTGCGCAAGCAGCGTGCGATACGTGAAGAGCGCATCTTCCACCGGTGCTGGAAACGGATGTTCGGGTGCCAGTCGGTAGTCCGGGACGCACACGCGGGCCCGCGCATGCGTGGCGAGGCCAATGGTGATCGGGCGATGTGTGCGCGGGCTGCAGAAAAAATAGCCGCCGCCATGCAGATAAAGGACGACGGGCGCATCGGCATGCAGGTCGGGATCAGCGGGTTCGATCCATTCGCCGGTGAGGCCGTCGCCGCCAGCGCCATGGGCCGGCACGATGCGCCAGTCCGGCGGCAGCTCGACCGGTACGGGCATCTTGCGCTTTTCAGCGTGCAGGCGGGTCGCAATGGGGTCGAAGGGTTCCCGCTCGGTCGGCTTCTTGACCTGGTTGCGCACCATCCTTGAGACGACCCAGTTCTGCCAGCTCATCGCGCAACCCTCCGCTGCAAAGTCTCAGGCTAGCGAGGAAGCGCTGCCCAGACAATCGGTTCCCACCCTGCTTGGACGCGAGTGTCCCCATGGGGCAACGCCGTCTCTCAAGCCGTAGCAGCAAGCCTGCCCAAGGGCGACAAGCCGAAAGACGCGCGCTGAGCGCACCCCCGCTTCAAAAGCAAAAAGCCTGCGACGCAACCGCCGCAGGCTTTTTGCTTTCGCACCTTCGGGCGCTGGAGTCCCCTCTCAGTGCGGGCCCCGTTGAGCCCGATCAGTTGACCTTGAGCTGACCGCCGCGGCCCAGGCCGCCCTTGACGTCCTGCGCCTTGTAACTGCGCAACGCGACGACCATCTTGTTCCACGCGTCGATAAAGGCGACCACCGTGGCCTTGCCTTCCGGCGTGCTGGAGAAGCCGGCCAGACCGCCGCCCACGCCGCCGCCGAAGCCGGCCAGCACGGCGCCATAGTTCGTCGCCGTCGAGCTGCCTTCCGCAGCTGCGATCTGCACGGCCGAGCGCACGTCAAACAGCGTCAGCGTCACGACCGAAGCCTTCGACCTCACGCTGCCGGCCAGCGCGGCGATGGCGCTGTTGCCCAGCAGGCCGCCCACGGCGCCCGCCACACCGCCGATCGGCGAGTCGTTGATGATGATCTGCGGCTCCATGTAGTAGTCAGCCGCCACGCGCTGGCCCTTCTGCTGCTTGGAGCCGGCACGGTATTCACCGGAGTTGCGCTGCAGATCGGTGATGCGCGACAGGCGTGCGTCGGTCTTCTGGTTGCCGATCGACGTGATCACGAAGCAGTTCGATTGCTGCACGGCCATGCGCAGCAGCGGGTCGATGGTCGTCACCTTGGTGGCGCTGCCGAACTGGCCGTACCAGTCGGCATTGCGGCCATCATCCATGGCGATGGTGCCCAGCGGCGAGGCGCAGCGCTCGAGCGTCGGGTCTGCACCCACGCTGGAGCCGCCGGCTGCAGCACCGCTCACGCCGGCGTTCTGACCGCCCGGCGTCACCATGCCGCCGCCTGCGCACGCAGCCAGGGAAGAGATGATCAGTGCTACGCCTGCGGCCTTGGCAGTGCGGCTGAGAAGATTGGTTTTCATATTGTTGTGTGGCTCACATTGAGTCGATGTTCGGCTTATGCGTCCTGCGACTCAATAAGCCCCCCTTGATCAGGCGTACGGGGTGTGCAACAGGCTTTCCCCCTCCCCGAACGGCCTTGAAACGCTTTGAAACGGATGACTGCGGCGTCTGCTCAGTACCAGTACCAGCTCGTCTGGCGCCAGACGCCGAGGTACGGATAACCCGAATACCAATAGCCGTAGTAAGTGCTGCGCCATTGCGTGCGCCACTTGTAGTCGTCTTCGTCGGATTTCTTGGCCGCGCGTGCCTGCTCAAGCAGCTTCTTCGATTCTTTGTCGCCGCGGCTCACGGCAATCGACAGCCATTTTTCAGCTTCGCGCGGGTCGGAGCCCATCTCTTCCAGCCCGAACAGGTAGAACGCGCCGAGCGCCTTTTGCGCCTGCAGGTTGCCGTGCTCGGCAGCCTCGCGCATCCAGTTCAGCGCCTGGTAGCTGTCCTGGCGGACGCCGTCGCCGCGGAAATAGCGCAGGCCCAGGTCGTACGCGGCCTTGGGCTCCCGCTTGGCAACTTCCTTGAGTGCCGCAATGCGCGGATCTTCGTCGGGGATATTTGCCTGATCAAACGCCACCTGGGCTTTCGGCCGATCGGCACAGCCGCGGTCATCGCACACCCGCACCACATCGCTGGGCGGCTGCGGCTGGGCACACGCTGCCAGCAGTGACACGACCCCCAACATCAGCAAACGATTCCGCATTCGCCTGACCCTCATTTTTATTGTTGCTGTTGATTGGAGAGAAACTCCGTTGAGAGCCTGGCGAGTGCCGGTCGTTTTTGCGATCCCGTTCGCAAAACCGGCAGCCGCCAGATCGGCTGCGCAACGCTTTCTCTTCCGCGCCCCCGCAGGATTTGCGGGCACATGATATAGATCGGTCTACTTTAGCGTGAAGCGTGTGCCGTTGTGTTATCAAAGCGTAAAGCTGACGAAGCAACAACACGCTGCAGCCGACCGTTTTCGGGGCAAGCCGCCAAGGTCGCAACAAGGGGCCGATGCTAAGATGCGGCTCGGCAATCAAGAGAGGTAGCAATGCGCGCAAGTAAGCGCCAACAGGTGGTGGACAAGGCCGGCGAGCTGTTTTCCAAGCACGGCTTTCACCCCGTGGGCGTCGATTGGATCATCGACGAGTCCGGCGTCGCTCGGATGACGCTGTACCGGCACTTTGCCGGCAAGGAAGATCTGATCAAGGAAGTGCTGGAGCAGCGCTATACCTTCGTCATGGGCAGCATTGCCGAGACGCTCAGCCCCATGCCCGACGCCACTGCCCGCCTCAAGGGCATCTTCGATTGGTACGGCACGTGGTTCCGCACCCCCGAGTTTGCAGGGTGCCTGTTCGAGCGCGCACTGGCGGAGTTTGGCGCCACCTGCCCCAAGGTGACCGACGTGGCAGTGCGCTACCGCGACGATCTGCTGGCAATGATGGAAACGCTGCTCAAGGATGTGGTGCCCGCCAATGCGGCGCGACAGCTCGCGGGCGTGTATGTGATGCTGCTGTCAGGCGCCACGGCCGACGCCCGCGCGATTGGCGATCCGTCCGCCGCGTCACAGGCCTGGCAGGCCGCAGAAACCCTTCTGAACCAGGCCAGGGCGACCACCGAAGCGGTCTAAACCCGGCCGCCGCAGGCTACCAGCCGCGCTGCACCCGTCGCGCAATCATCGAGGGCAAGCGCAGCATGCCCTCAGCCGCCAGGCGTAGATGCATCCCGACCAGCAGGATGTTGTCGCGCAGGTACCGGAAATGCGACACCCCGCCCTCGTGTGCGCGAAAGTAGCGCACTGGTGCCGCCAGCCGGACAGGACGCACGCCCGCCCAGCACAGGCGCACCGCCGCTTCCGGGTCGAAATCGAAACCGCGCATCCATATATGCCGGCGCATGATCGCGGCCAGCGGTGCAATCGGATAGACGCGAAAGCCGAACAACGTATCGCCAATACCGGCCCACAGGGTCTCGATGTCTGCGCAGCCATTGGAGAGGCGCCGGCCGTGCACACGTATCTGCGGCGCCGTTGCGTCGAACACCGGCTGGCCGAGGATCATCGCGTCGGGCGCCGCCTGCGAGGCAGCCATGAATTCGGGGATCAGGTTGGCGGGATGCTGCCCGTCGGCGTCCATGGTCAGCACGTAGGTAAAGCCCGCAGCGGCAGCGGCTTCCAGCCCGGCCAGTACGGCCACGCCCTTGCCGCGATTGCGCGGCAGCACAATCACGCGCAGCCCCGGGTCTTGCGCGGCCATCGCCTGCAGACGTTCGGTGCTGCCGTCGGTGCTGCCGTCGTCCACCACCCAGACCGGGTTCCACTGCGCGCGCGCACTGCGCACGGTGTCGTCAACCTTGGGGCCTGGGTTGTAGCTTGGAATCAGAACGAGGTGCGAAGTGGAAGCGCCGGTCATCGGCATGGCGTCGGTCCGGCCAAACGTTGAAAACGGAATGCGTCGGGCGCTGGCGCGAGCCTATCGCGTGCGGTGTTCTGCCACGTAGGCCGCGAGCGAGCCCAGCGAGGCGAAGATTTTCTGGTTATCGGGATCGCCCGAGCGCAGCTCAAAGCCGTATTTCTTCGAGATCAGCAGCGCCACTTCGAGGATATCGATGGAATCGAGCCCGAACCCTTCGCCATACAACGGTGTGTCGGCGGTCAGGGCATCGAGTTGAATGTCTTCGAGATTCAGTTCGCCGATCATGAGCGCGGCGAGCTCTTTTTCCAGGTCGTTCATCGGTCTTGCAACCACAGGCGGCGTGCGGCGGGGATTGCGGCCAGAGCCCGCAACGATCTCCTTGCCCGAAGCCCCTGCCTTGTCCAGCCCAGCCTGTGAAAGGGGGTCGTTTAAGCTACGCGGATTCTAGACGAAGGGTCACACCCCGTATAGCGCGAAACCGTGACAAAGACCGCATATGGCGGCGCCTGCCCGAAGTGACGCAAACGATTCAACGGCTTGCGGGGCGCCGCAAAGCGGCAAGGGACGCGACGGCAGGGCCGGCCGGCCGCCGTACATCCGGTTACAAACACGCCGGCGCCGGTTCGGGCGAGACCGGCCCGGGGCCCTAGAATGTGCTCCGCCCTACGATGAAACTGCCGCACCCACCTACGATCACCATGCAGCGCCGCTCCTCCCACCCTGCTCTGCCATGCAGCGACTGACCCGCTTTGCGCGGGGCGCTGCGGGCGTGGGCGCGGTCGTGGCGTATCAGGCCGGTGCGCATTACGCAGCGGCCACGCCGGGCGCGCATGGCATAGGCCTGGCGATGGCGCTCGTGCCGCCGTTGGCAATTGCCTTGGTCGCAGCCACACGTTCCACGCATCGGGCATGGGTGTTGCCGCTGTGGCTGCTCGTCTGCGGAATGCTGTGGGCGGCCCGCGCGCCGCTGGCAGCGCATTTTGACTGGGGCCTGTACGCAGAACATGCAAGCTTCAACCTGATGATGGCCTACGTTTTCGGCCGCACGCTGGTGGCAGGACGCGAGCCGCTGTGCACGCGCTTTGCCCACATGGTGCACGGCACGCTCACGCCTCGCATCGCGCGCTACTCGCGGCGGGTCACGCTCGCATGGACGCTGTTCTTCCTGGCAACCGCCGCCGTGTCCACGCTGCTATTTGCCGCGGCCTCGACCGTAACGTGGTCCACGTTTGCGAACTACCTGTCGTTGCCGCTGGTGGGCGCGATGTTCGTGGCGGAATACCTGTGCCGCCGCATCGTGCTGCGCGGCGAGCCACACTCCAGTCTGTTCGATGCGGTACGCGCCTATCGACAATCGCAGCAATCCGGGCACGCCACACCCGTCGCCACAGAGCGCTCCCGCTGAACCCACACGCCCTCAAGGTTCGCTTCATGCCGACTTACCCGCTGGTCTCCCATCCAACACTCGAACACACGCTGGCCTGGCGTGACGGCGCGCCCGTCTCCGCACGTGCGTTCGTGGCCGATGTGATGGCGCTGGCCGCGACGCTGCCGCCGGGCGGCCACGTGTTCAACGCGTGCGCAGACCGTTACCGCTTTGCCGTCGGGCTGTGCGCGACGCTGTTGGCCGGCAAGATCAGTCTGCTGCCGCCCATGCAGACGCCGCAGATGGTGCGTCAGCTTTCGGCGTTCGCGCCCGATGTGTTTTGCCTGCACGATGCGCCCGCCTGCCCGGTCGACCTGCCGGGCTTTCGTTATCCCGATGCGTTGACGGTCGAAGCAACGCTCGTTGACGTGCCGCAGATCGACGCGTCGCAAGTCATGGCGGTGTTGTTCACGTCGGGATCCACCGGCACGCCGGTGCCGCATCGCAAGACATGGGGCGCGCTGGTGCGTTGCATGCGCACGGCAGTCGCGCACCTTGGCCTGGACGACGGGCGCGCCTTCACGCTGGTCGGCACCGTGCCAGCGCAGCATATGTACGGGTTTGAGGTGACGGTGCTGCTGGCGCTGCAGGGCGGTCTGGCATTCAGCAACCGGCAGCCGTTCTATCCGGCGGACATTCGCGAGGCGCTTGAGGCCGTACCGCAACCACGCGTGCTGGTGACCTCGCCGGTGCATCTGCGGGCGCTGCTGGCATCGAACGCCGCGTTGCCGAGCGCATCGCTCGTACTGTCGGCCACTGCGCCGCTGTCGCAGGCGCTGGCGCGGGAGGCCGAGACGCGCCTGTCTGCACCGCTCCTGGAAATCTACGGCAGCACCGAAACCGGCCAGGTCGCAACGCGCCGTACCGCGCAGGACACCGCATGGCATCTGTACCCCGGCATCCGCATGGAATCCCGCGCCGGCACGCCCGAAGACGATGGCCCAACGGTGTGGGCCGATGGCGGCCACGTCGAAACCCCTGTGCCGATGGGCGATGTGATTGAGCTGATCGACGACACGCACTTTCTCCTGCACGGCCGCAAGACCGATTTGATCAACATTGCCGGCAAGCGCTCGTCGCTGGCGTATCTGAATCATCAGCTCAACGCGATTGCCGGTGTGCAAGACGGCGTGTTCTACATGCCGGACGATGCATCCACCGCCCCGCATACGCACGGCAGCGCCGCAGTCACGCGCCTGGTGGCACTGGTCGTGGCGCCGGGCCTGAGCGCGGCGGACGTGCTGCGCGCCCTGCATGACCGCATCGATGCAGCATTCCTGCCGCGCCCGCTGCTGCTGGTAGACGCGCTGCCGCGCAACGAAACCGGCAAACTGGCGCGCGATGTGCTGGCCGCGCTGGTCGCACAGCATTCGCACCGCAACGCAGACAAGCCCGCCATGCGCTTCACCATTCCCGCAGATCACCCGGCGTTGCCCGGGCATTTTCCAGGCCACCCGATCGTGCCGGGTGTGGTGCTGCTCGACCATGCGCTCCACACGATTGGTGCGGCGCTGGGCCGCTCGCTCGATGCGTGCAAGATCAGCTCGGCCAAGTTTCTCAGTCCTGCGACACCCGGGGAGTTGCTCGACCTCGCGTTCGAGACGACGGCGAGCAACGCCGTCCGCTTCACCATCCGCGCGGGCGAGCGCGACGTGGCCAGCGGCGTGCTGTCCGCATCGGCGCCGGAGGGCGTTGCGGCATGAAGCGCACCGACTGGGCCGAGCGTCCGGAGCGCAGCAACCTCGCGCTGCTGCGCGCGATGACGTGGCTCTCGCTGCGGCTTGGGCGGCCGCTCGGCCGGGTCCTGCTGTGGCTGATTGCGGTGTACTTCGTGGCGGCCTCTCCGGAGGCGCGACGTGCTTCGCGTGACTATCTGCGCCGCGCCCTCGGCCGGCCAGCCACGCTGCGCGACGTGTTCCGCCACATGTTCACCTTCGGCACGACCATCCATGACCGCATCTACTTGATCAGCGGGCGCTTCGACCTGTTCGACATCCGGTTGCAGGGCCAGCAGCACATACACGACGTGCTGGCGCAGGGGCGCGGTGCATTCCTGCTGGGCGCGCACCTGGGCAGCTTCGAGGTGGTGCGCGCGCTCGGCCGCACCGTGCCCGATCTGCGCGTGGCCGTCGCCATGTATGAAGAGAACGCACGCAACATCAACGCCGCGGTTGCCGCCATCAACCCGGCGGCGGCGCCGGAGGTCATTCCGCTGGGGCGCGTAGACGCCATGCTGCACGTGCGCGAGGCGCTGGACGACAACCGGCTCGTCGGCATGCTGGCCGATCGCACGCTGCTGCGCGATGCTGGGCCATCCGTCCAGCGGCTGGATTTTCTCGGTAGCCCGGCAGCGTTTCCGCTGGGGCCACTGCACATGGCCGCCATGCTCAAGCGCCCCGTGCTGTTCATGACAGGGCTGCACTTGGGCGGCAATCGCTACGCCGTGCATTTCGATCCGTTGGCGGACTTCACCGACGTGCGCCGCGAAGATCGCGCAGCCGCCGTGCAGGCCGCGCTCGGCCGCTACGTTGAGCGCGTTGAACATTACTGCCGCGCAGCGCCGTACAACTGGTTCAATTACTTCGACTTCTGGCAGGATGCCGACGCAGCCGACGCGCAGAATGCCACCCCGGCCGAGCGCCAGACCACCCAAACGCCATGACTGCAATGCGCCCATTCCTCCGCGCCCTTCTGGCCATGCTCGCGGCCAGCATGTTGGCAACGGCCGCCCACGCAGCGGATACCGCCTGGACGCTCGACCGCCTCATGTCCACGCTTGCACGCAACAAGTCGGGGCGCGCCACGTTTACAGAAACAAAGACGCTGTCGATTGCGCAACAACCCATTGAATCGTCCGGCGAGCTGGTGTTCGTGGCGCCCGATCATCTGGAAAAGCACACGCTGGCCCCCAAGCCCGAACACCTCGTGATTGACGGCGACAAGCTGACCGTGGAGCGCAACCAGCGCAAGTTCACGATGCCGCTGTCGCAGTACCCCGAGCTGGGCGCTTTTATAGAGAGCATCCGCGCGACGCTGGCCGGTAACCGCTATGCGCTCGAAGCGATCTACAAGGTCGCCATTGCTGGCCACGGCGATGACTGGACGCTCACCCTCTCGCCGCTCGACGCACGCATGCGGCAGGTGGTCAGCACCATCACGCTGGAGGGCACGCGCGATGTGCTGCGCAGCGTCGCCATCCGCCAGGCCGACGGCGATCACTCGCTGATGCGCCTGCAACGCGTGCCGGGCAATTAAGGACGCCGCGCAGATGAATCGCTTGCACGCCCTGCAGCGGCCCGCCGTGCTGGTTTGGTTGACCGGCCTGCTGCTGTGCGCGGTCGTGATCGGGCGGACGAGCTTTACGGCGGACCTGTCGGCGTTTCTGCCGCGCTCGCCGAGTGCGGAGCAGCGCGTGCTGGTCGACCAGTTGCGCGAGGGGCTGGTGTCACGACTCATCCTCGTCGGCATCGAGGGCAGCGACGCGGCCGCCCGCGCAGCGCTTTCAAAGCAGCTCGCCGCATCGCTGCGTGCCGACCCGCAATTCAGCGCCGTCAACAACGGTGAGCCCGTGAGCGAGGCGCGCGACCGTCAGTTCATCTTCGACCACCGCTACGTGCTCAGCCCAGCTGTCACGCCGCAACGCTTTTCCGCTGAAGGCCTGCACGCGGCGCTGGGCGAGAGTCTGGACCTGCTCAGTTCGTCAGCCGGGCTGTTTGCCAAGAGCATGCTGCCGCGCGACCCGACCGGCGAGGTGGCGGCGCTTGTCAGCCAACTCGACAACACCGCGCTGCCGTCATCAATGCACGGCGTGTGGGCGTCGCGCGATGGCCAGCGTGCCGTGCTGGTCGTGCAGACAACGGCAGCCGGCTCCGACACCGACGCTCAGGCGCAGGCCATCGATACCGTGCGCCGCACGTTCGATGCGGTTGCACGCAAGGTGCCCAACGCTGCCTCAGCACGCATCCTGATGACGGGCCCGGGCGTGTTCTCCGTTGAATCGCGCGACACCATCAAGCGCGACGTCGAGCGGCTTTCCACCGTCAGCCTCGTGCTGGTGGTGGCGCTGCTGCTGATGGTGTACCGATCGCCTCGCACGGTAGCGTTGGGCTTGCTGCCGGTGCTGTCTGGCGTGGCGGCAGGCGTAGCGGCGGTCAGTCTTACGTTTGGCGCGGTGCACGGGCTCACGCTCGGGTTCGGCACCACGCTCATCGGCGAGGCGGTCGACTATTCGATCTACCTCTTCGTGCAATCGGCCCGCCTGCGTGGCGCCACCCCCAACGACAGCTTGCGTGCATGGATTGCCACGTACTGGCCGACCATCCGCCTGGGTGTGCTGACCTCGGTGTGCGGCTTTGCGTCGATGCTGTTCTCGGGCTTTCCGGGGCTCGTGCAGTTGGGGCTGTATTCGATTGTCGGGTTGGTGACGGCTGCGCTTGTCACGCGCTACGTGCTGCCGCATCTGCGTGGTGCAGACGTGGCGACGCGGGATGTATCGCGCGTGGGCGCCTGTCTGGCACGGGCGACGTCTGCCGCGCCCCGCCTGCGCTGGGTGTTGGCGGTGGTGCTCGGGGGTGCATGTGCGGCGCTGGTGCTGCATCGCGATGGCCTGTGGAGCCGCGAACTCGCTGCGCTGAGCCCCGTACCTGCGAAGAGCCAGGCGCTCGACGCCAGCCTGCGCGCAGATGTGGGGGCGCCCGACGTGCGCTATCTGGTGGTGATTCCCGCCACGACCGAGCAAGCCGCGCTTGAAGGTGCCGAAAAAGTGGCCGCACAACTGCAACCGCTGGTGGACAACGGCGTGCTCGCCGGCTTCGAGAACCCCGCGCGCTATCTGCCGAGCGATGCCACGCAGCGCGCGCGCCTCGCAAGCCTGCCCCCCTCTGACACGCTGGCGGCACGCATGCGCGGCGCCGTTGAAGATCAGCCGATCCGCGTGAAGCCCGATCTCTTCGCCCCGTTTGTCGCCGATGTAGATGCAGCGCGCGCGCAACCACTTTTACGGCGCGCGGACCTGAAGGGCACATCGATGGCATTGGCGGTGGACGCACTGCTGACAGAACGCGCCGGCCAATGGAGCGCCATGCTGCCGTTGCGCGCACCATCAGCTGCGCCGGCCAGTTTGAAAAGCGCATTCAACGCATCCAGCCTGGATGCCGCGCCGATTCGCACCGCTGTGGAGCATGCGGATGTGCCGGGCGCCCTCTTCGTCGACATGAAGGCCGAGGCCGATCGGCTGTACGTGAACTACGTGCGGGAAGACCTTCGCCTGTCGCTCGCCGGTTTTGCGGCGATCGCGTTGCTGCTGCTCGTGGCGCTGCGCTCACCGCAGCGCACCCTTCGCGCGTTGGCGCCCCTGGTGGCGGCGGTGCTGGTGGTGACGGCCGGCTTTGCGGTGGCGCGCGTGCCGCTGACCATCCTGCATCTGGTCGGCATGCTGCTGATCGTGGCCGTGGGTTCGAACTACGCGCTGTTCTTCAATCAACGCACGCAGGCCATTGCGCCCCAGACGCTGGTGTCACTGCTGGTAGCCAACCTGGCAACCGTGGCCGGCTTCGGCCTGCTGGCGTTTTCCCGCGTGCCGATGCTGGAAACATTCGGGCTGACCGTCGGCCCGGGCGCCATGCTCGCGCTGGTGTTTGCCGCCATCCTCGCGCCGCGCGCCCATCACGATCAGCACGCCGCCGCATGAACTCACCGATCACCACATCGCCTGGCGCGGCCCGCCGCTGGAAGCCGACCCCGCTGATCAACGGCGCGCTGGCGCTGCACGCGGGCGCGGCGGTTGCCGTTGCGGCCGCCCCATCGACATGGCCGTGGGCCGGCGGCAGCGTCATCGCTTCGCATCTCGTGCTGATGGCCGGCGGTCTGTGGCCACGCAGCAACTGGCTCGGCCCGAACTGGACGCATCTGCCCGCCACGGCCGGCCAGCAGATTGCGTTGACCATCGACGACGGCCCCGACCCCGATGTCACGCCGCGCGTGCTGGACATGCTCGACCAGTACGGCGCCAAGGCCACCTTCTTCTGCATCGGCGAATTGGCGCAGCGGCACCCCCACTGCGTCGAGGCCATCGTGGCGCGCGGACACGCGGTGGAAAACCACAGTCAGCGCCACCGGCATACGTTTTCGCTGCAGGGGCCGGGCGCGTTGCGGCGCGAGATTGCTGCCGCGCAAGACACGCTCACGCAGATCACCGGCACGCGCCCGCTGTTCTTCCGCGCGCCGGCCGGACTGCGCAATCCGTTTCTGGAGCCCGTGCTGTGTCAGCTTGGTCTGCAGCTGGCGAGCTGGACGCGCCGCGGCTTCGACACCCGCTCCCGCAACGCCGAAGCCATTGCCCACCGCTTGCTGCACGGTCTGGCGCCGCAAGACATCCTGCTGCTTCACGATGGCCATGCGGCGCACGACGCACACGGCTCGCCCGTTTTGCTGGCCGTGTTGCCGAATGTGCTTGAAGCCGCCGCGCACGCGCAATTGCAGTGGACGACGTTGCGCGCTGCCCTCCCGGCTCAGCCCGCGCAGGCCACCCGCCCGCAAATGACCATTTGATAAAATTTGTTGACGATCGGCACACCAGTCTGCCGAACCATCCCACCCCACAATTGCCGCGACATCATCCCCAGTGAAGCCCGTCCTGCTCACGCATTTCACCGCCACAAGCTGCCTCGGACGTGGCCTTGACGCCACGCTCGACGCGTTGCGCGGGCAACGTGGCGGGCTCACGCCGTGCAAGTTCCCGCGCGCCGATCTCGACACGTGGATCGGCGAAGTGCCTGGCGCCGACGCGACGCCCGTGCGCGCGGATCTGGCTGATTTCGACTGCCGCAACAACCGGCTCGCCCAGATCGGCCTCACTCAGGACGGTTTTGCCGAAGCCGTTGAAGCCGCCAAGGCTCGCCATGGCGCCGCGCGCGTCGGCGTGTTCATCGGCACCAGCACGTCGGGCATTCTCGAAACCGAACGCGCCTACCAGCAGCGCGATCCGCAAACGGGCGCGCTGCCGGCGAGCTTTCACTACGCGCAGACGCACAACATCTATTCGCCCGCAGCGTTTGTGCGGGCCTACTTTGGATTGAGCGGGCCGGCCATGGTGGTCTCGTCGGCATGTTCGTCGGGGGCCAAGGTGTTTGCCTCGGCGCGGCGCATGCTGGCTGCGGGCCTGATCGATGCGGCGGTCGTGGGCGGTGTCGATTCGCTATGCCTGACCGCGCTGTACGGGTTCAACTCGCTGGAGCTGCTGTCGCGCCAACCGTGCCGGCCGTACGATGCGGCGCGCGACGGCATCTCCATCGGAGAGGCGGCAGCCTTTGCGCTGCTGGAGCGCGCCCCTGAGGCGAAGGGCGCGGTGGACGACGATACGATCCTGCTGCTCGGCATTGGCGAATCGAGCGATGCGCATCACATGTCATCGCCGCATCCCGAAGGATTGGGCGCCCGCGCTGCCGTGGCGCAAGCGCTGGCCACAAGCGGCCTGGCCGCAACAGACATCGATTACATCAACCTGCACGGCACCGGCACGCCCAGCAATGACGCAGCGGAGGCGCGCGCCATCCAAGCGATGTTCGACGGCACGGCGTGCAGCTCGACCAAGGGCGCGACCGGCCACACGCTGGGCGCGGCAGGTGCGTTGGAAGCGGTGATCACAGCGCTGGCGCTGCGCCATCAATTGCTGCCGGCCTGCATCAACACTGCGCAGTGCGATCCGGCCTTGGCCGTGAACTACCTGACGACGAGCCGTCACGCAGGTGTTCGCGCGGCGCTCAGCAACGCCTTTGGATTTGGCGGCACGAATTGCAGCCTGGTCTTCGGCCGTGCAGACCACGTGGGCCTGTCATCATGACCCGACTGAGCGCCTTTATCGAAAGCATCGGCGTGCTGGGCCCCGGCCTGCGGGATTGGCCGCACACGGCCGACGTGCTCGCAGGCCGTGCGCCCTACGCACACGCACCGACCGAGTTGCCGCCGCCGGACGGCCTGCCATCGGTCGAGCGCCGCCGCACGGGGCCCGTGGTCAAGCTCGCGCTCGCGGTCGGCCACGAGGCCGTCGCAGCCAGCGGACGCGATGCCGCCTCGCTGGCCACCGTCTTCAGCTCGTCCGGCGGCGACGGCCATAACTGCCACGCCATCTGCGAAACCCTGGCGGGCGACGATCGCAAGCTCTCGCCCACGCGCTTCCACAACTCCGTGCACAACGCGCCGGCCGGCTACTGGAGCATCGCCACGCACGCGATGGCGCCGTCCAATGTGCTGTGCGCATACGACGGCAGCTTTGCCGCCGGCCTACTGGACAGCCTCTGCCAAGTCGCGATTGACGCCACACCCACCCTGCTGATCGCATATGACGGCGACTACCCCGAACCGTTGAACGCGGTGCGGCCCGTGCCGGATACGTTTGCGGTGGCGCTGGTGCTCGCGCCCGAAGCAGGCCCGCGCACGCTCGCGCGCATTGATGTCGCGCTAACCGACGCGGTATCAACAGCGCTGGCGCAACCCGAGCTGGAAGCGCTGTGGCACGGCAACGCCGCGGCCCGCGCGCTGCCACTGCTGGAAGCGTTGGCGGCACGGCGCGCAGCCAACGTCGTGCTCGACTATCTGCCCGATACCCGCGTGCGGGTCGACATCACCTTCGGCACGCCATGACGTCAAGCGCGCAGCCATCTCCGCCGCTCGACCGCCACTGGATCGCCGCGCGCATTCCGCACAGTGGCGCGATGTGCCTGCTCGACACCGTCGTCGCCTGGGACGACGCCCACATCCATTGCAACGCCACCAGCCATCGTGACGCCGCCAACCCGTTGCGCTCGCACGGCCAGTTGGCTGCTGTCTGCGGCATCGAGTACGCCGCTCAGGCGATGGCCGTGCATGGCGCCCTGTGCGATGCTGCGCAAGCACGCCCGCGCGCCGGCTTTCTCGCCAGCGTGCGCAGCGTTGAAGCGCACGTGCCGCGCCTCGACACCATCGATTCGCCGCTCGACATCGAAGCCGAACGCGTCGGTGGCGACGGCAACAACGTGTTGTACCGATTCACCGTGCGCAGCGGCGCACGCATCCTGTTGACCGGCCGCGCCGCTGTGGTGCTCGACGCGTCCGTTGCATGAACCTGTTTGTGAGGATTTCCGCCGTGAAAGGTCGTCTGCTTTTGATCCCTGCGCTGCTGCTGGCGCTGCTCAGCCCCCTTACCCATGCCGATTTGTCCGAGACCAAGGAGAACATCAAGCAGGACACGAAGGAAGCGGCCCGCAAGACCGGCCATGCGGCGAAGGAAGCCGGGCATGCGACGGCCAACGCTGCGCGAGCGGTCGGCCACGGCGTTAAGAATGCGGCGCATGCCACGAAATGTGGCGTGAAACACCTCTTCAAGAAGCCTTGTGAGAGCGACTAGAACGGCTGCGGGCCTGCGCGCCTAAGGCAACAAAAAACCCGGCATCCTTGGCGGACTGCCGGGTTTTTGTTTTCTGGCGAGACGGACTTAGAAAGGAATGTCGTCGTCCATATCCTCAAAGCCGTTCGACGGTGCCGGTTGACGACGTGCGCCGCCGCCCTGACCGCCACCTTCACCGCCGCGGGAGTAGCCACCGCCTTGGCTTTGGCCCTGACCACCTTGGCTGCGGCCACCGCCGTAACCGCCACCGCCACCTTCACCGCCGCGCGAGTAGCCGGCACCGCCGCCACCGCCACCGCCGCCCTCACCACCGCGGCCGCCGAGCATCTGCATTTGGTCTGCGACGATCTCGGTGCTGTATTGCTTCTGGCCGTCCTTTTCCCACTGGCGGGTCTTGAGTCGGCCTTCGATGTAGACCGACGAGCCCTTCTTCAGGTATTCGCCGGCGATTTCAGCCAGGCGACCGAAGAAGGCGATGCGGTGCCACTCGGTGGCTTCCTTCATTTCGCCGCTGGCCTTGTCCTTGTAGCGGTCGGTAGTTGCCACCCGAATGTTGGTGACAGCGTCGCCGCTGGGCATGTAACGCGTTTCAGGATCGGCGCCGAGATTGCCGACGATGATGACTTTGTTGACGGACGCCATGATGAGTTTCCGAAGGTAATTGAAGTGATGCCGCCGTTGGGCCCGGTGGTTAAAACCGGTTCACGATCCGTAGCGAGCGGTCCGAGGTTGGTTTGAGAAGCGCAGCCGTACATGAGTACGGCGAGCATCGCAGAGCCAAGATCGGACTGCGCAGCAGGATCGTGAACTGGTTTTCAGTGTCGGCGCAGCGCCGGCATTTGCATGGGGCTCGCAATTATAAGCCAGGCAAAAACCAGTGCGGCGCAGCTTAGGAATACCGCATGCTGCCCCGCGTGCAGCAGAATCCAACCACCGCCAGCCCCGCCCGCAAACAAGCCCAGCGCCTGCGTCGTGTTGTACACGCCCATGGCCGCGCCCTTGCGCACGCCCGGCGCGTACTTCGACACCAGAGACGGCTGCGACGCCTCCAGCACGTTGAAACCGAGGAAGTAGACCAGAAGCGCAATCGCCAGCGCGGCGAGCGTCGGATTGACCTCGCCCAGAGCCACTTGCGCCACCATCACCAGCGCCACGGCCGACAGCAGCACGATCTTCATCTTGCCGCGCTTCTCGGCGGCAATGATGGCCGGCACCATGAGCACGAACGACACGCCCATCACCGGCAGGTAGATCTTCCAGTGCGAATCAACCGGCAGGCCGGCGGCTTCCAGCATGTGCGGCAGCACGACGAACAACGCCGTCTGCGTGGCATGCAGGGCGAATACGCCAAAGTTCAGGCGCAGCAGTTCAGGGTTGCGCAAAACTTCGCGGAAGGGCGCTTTCACATGCTCGGGCGGACGCGGCGGGTTGGGCACCACCCACACCACCACGCCGATGGCGACGATGGCCAGCACGCCAATCGCCGTGAACATGCCTGGCATGCCGACCCAGCGGAAGATGATCGGCGCACTCACGATGGCCACGGCAAACGACAGGCCGATGCTGCCGCCGATCATGGCCATGGCCTTGGTGCGGTGCTCCTCGCGCGTGAGGTCGGCCACGAAGGCGATCACCGCCGACGAGATCGCGCCCGCGCCCTGGATGGCGCGCCCCACGGCGATGCCAGCGACGCTGTGCGAAAACGCGGCCACCAAGCTGCCCACCGCAAAGATGACCAACCCTGTGACGATGACGGGCTTGCGTCCGAAGCGATCCGATAGCCAGCCGTAGGGGATATAGAGCACCGCCTGCGTGAGGCCATACACGCCGATGGCGAAGGCGACGAGTTGGGTGTTGTTGCCGTCGGGCAGCGTTTTCGCGAACACCGCGAAGACCGGCATGATCATGAACAAACCCAACATGCGCAGCGCGAAGATGCCGGCCAGCGAAGCGGCCGCGCGCAGCTCAAGGCCGTTCATGCGGCCGGAAGCGGAAGTCATGGATGGGGAGGCGGAGGACATGGTGCGAAAACCGCCGCGAAAACCAGAAAAAGCGGCGACAAGGACACTTGAACGGTTTCACGGCTTGCCCCATCTGGGAGCAGATACCAGCAAAACCGAAGTTCGGTATATTAGCAGGCTTACCCTTTTCCACGCCTCCCGCCGATTGCCGCAGGCGGTCTGCACTCCGACGCCGCATTCAGCAGCATTCAGCCGCACATGGACGAAATCAAGATTCGTGGGGCCCGCACCCACAACCTGAAGAACATCAACCTCGATCTACCGCGCAACCAGTTGATCGTGATCACCGGGCTTTCGGGGTCGGGCAAGTCGTCGCTCGCGTTCGACACGCTGTATGCGGAGGGGCAGCGGCGCTACGTGGAATCGCTGTCGGCGTACGCCCGGCAATTTCTGCAGCTGATGGAAAAACCGGACGTTGACCTGATCGAAGGTCTGTCGCCGGCCATTTCCATCGAACAGAAGGCCACCAGCCACAACCCACGCTCCACAGTCGGCACCGTTACCGAGATCCACGACTACCTGCGTCTGCTGTATGCGCGCGCCGGCACGCCCTACTGCCCCGACCACGGCCAGCCGCTGGAAGCGCAAAGCGTGTCGCAAATGGTCGATGCGGTGCTGGCGCTGCCGGCCGACACCAAGCTGATGATCCTGGCGCCGGTGGTGGCCAACCGCAAGGGCGAGCACGTCGACCTGTTTGAAGCGATGCAGGCACAGGGTTTCGTGCGTTTTCGCATCCGCTCGGGCGGCGGTACCGCGCACGAAGCCGAAGCCAAGGTCTACGAAGTCGACAACCTGCCCAAGCTCAAGAAAAACGACAAACATTCGATCGAGGTCGTCGTCGACCGCGTGAAGGTCAACCCGGAACTCAAGCAGCGCCTGGCCGAATCGTTCGAAACTGCGCTGCGCCTGGCAGACGGCCGCGCCATCGCGCTGGAAATGGACACAGGCAAGGAGCACGGCTTCAGCTCCAAGTTCGCCTGCCCGATCTGCTCGTATTCGCTGCAGGAGCTGGAGCCGCGGCTGTTCTCGTTCAACAACCCGATGGGCGCCTGCCCGCACTGCGACGGCCTGGGCCAGATCACCTTCTTCGATCCGAAACGCGTGGTGGCCTTTCCGAATCTGTCGCTGGCTTCGGGCGCCATCAAGGGTTGGGACCGGCGCAACCAGTTTTACTTCCAGATGCTGCAGAGCCTGGCGGCGTTCTACGACGTCGACATCGATGTTGCGTTTGAAGACCTGCCGGCCGAGACCCAGCAGATCGTGCTGCACGGCTCGGGCAAGCAGCAGATACCGTTTACGTATATCAACGAGCGCGGCAAGACCACGGTGCGCGAGCACGCGTTCGAGGGGATCATCCCCAACCTGGAGCGGCGCTACAAAGAGACCGACTCCATTGCCGTGCGCGAGGAGTTGGCCAAGTACCAGAACAACCAGCCGTGCCCGGAATGCCACGGCACCCGCCTGCGCCGCGAGGCCCGCTTCGTCAAGATCGGCGAGGCCGACCAGGCACGCGGCATCTACGAGATCAACGGCTGGCCGCTGCGCGATGCGCTCACGTATTTCCTGACGCTGAACATGCACGGCGCCAAGCGCGAGATTGCCGACAAGATCGTCAAGGAGATCACCGCGCGGCTGAACTTCCTGAACAACGTCGGGCTCGATTACCTGTCGCTGGAGCGCAGTGCCGATACGCTGTCGGGCGGCGAAGCACAGCGCATCCGCCTCGCGTCGCAGATCGGCTCGGGGCTGACCGGCGTGATGTACGTGCTGGACGAGCCGTCCATCGGCCTGCACCAGCGCGACAACGATCGACTGATCGGCACGCTCAAGCACCTGCGCGATCTCGGCAACTCGGTGCTGGTGGTCGAGCACGATGAAGACATGATCCGCGCGTCGGACTACGTGGTCGACATCGGCCCCGGTGCCGGCGTGCACGGCGGCCAGATCATCGCCGAGGGCACGCCCGAGCAAGTCGAGCAATCGCCGGCGTCGCTGACGGGCGACTACTTGTCGGGCAAGCGTCGCATCGAGGTGCCCAAGCAGCGCACGGCGCCCGATGAAGAACGCTGGCTGCGCATCATCAACGCCAGCGGCAACAACCTGAAGAACGTGTCGGCCGATATTCCGGTCGGGCTGCTGACATGCATCACGGGCGTGTCGGGCTCCGGCAAGTCGACGCTGATCAACGACACGCTGTACCACGCGGTGGCGCGCCATCTGTATGGCTCGACGCCGGAGCCGGCAGCCCACGACCGCATCGACGGTCTGGAGCATTTCGACAAGGTCATCAACGTCGACCAATCGCCGATTGGCCGCACGCCGCGCTCGAATCCGGCCACCTACACGGGCCTGTTCACGCCGATCCGCGAGCTGTTTGCGGGCGTGCCGTCGGCCAAGGAGCGCGGGTATGACCCCGGCCGCTTCTCGTTCAACGTCAAGGGCGGCCGCTGCGAGGCGTGCCAGGGCGACGGCGTGCTCAAGGTCGAGATGCACTTCCTGCCCGACGTGTACGTGCCCTGCGACGTGTGCCACGGGAAGCGCTACAACCGCGAAACGCTCGAAGTGCTCTACAAGGGCAAGAACATCACCGAAGTGCTGGAGATGACGGTGGAGCAGGCGCACGAATTCTTTGCGCCCGTTCCCGTGGTGCGCCGCAAGCTGCAAACGCTGCTGGATGTGGGGCTGGGCTACATCCGCCTGGGTCAATCGGCGACCACGCTGTCGGGCGGCGAGGCGCAGCGCGTGAAGCTGTCGCTCGAGCTATCGAAGCGCGACACGGGCCGCACCCTGTACATCCTGGACGAGCCGACCACCGGCCTGCACTTCCACGATATCGAGCTGCTGCTCAAGGTCATCTACAAGCTGCGCGACCACGGCAATACGATCGTGATCATCGAGCACAACCTCGACGTGATCAAAACGGCGGACTGGCTGCTCGATCTGGGCCCCGAAGGTGGTGCGGGCGGTGGGCAGATCATCGCAAAGGGCACCCCCGAGGATGTGGCCAAGAGCAAGGCGAGCTTTACCGGCAAGTACCTCGCGCCGCTGCTCAAGCGGAAGTGAGCGCGGTCATCCGGCAACAAAAAAGCGCAGCTTCGGCTGCGCTTTTTTTTGAGCATGCAGGCGTCAGTGGCTGGCTGGCGCCGTCTCGGTCTCTACATCGTCCGCGTCTTTCATGCGGCTGCGGTTCAACGCCCCGGCTTCATCCAGCACGGAATACGCGGCCGCGCAGAACAACGAATTCAACCGCTTGAAATCGCTGATGATGTCCAGATGCAATGAGCTGGTCTCGATGCTCTCGGCTGTCTGGGCGGACACTCGCGTGAGGTGGCTGCGCGAGTAGCGTTTCTCCAGATCGCGGAAGTGGGCCTTTTCCAGCATCAGCTTCTGCGCGCTGCGCAGGTCGCCCGTCAGGAACACCGACAGTGCCAGCTTCAAGTTCGTGACGAGGCGCGCGTGCATGTCTTCCAGCTCTTCCATGCCGGCCTCGGAAAAGGCCAGCTTGTGCGCAATCTTCTTCTCGCGCACGTCCTGGAGCAGGCGGTCGAGAATGTCGCCGGCGTGCTCCAGGTTGATGGTGAGCGAGATGATGTCGGCCCAGCGCTTGCCCTCGCGCGCGTCCAGCGCTTCGTGGCTCAGCTGCGTGAGGTAGAGCTTGATGGCGGTGTAGAGCGCATCCACCTCGTCGTCGATGGCGCGGGTGGTTTGCAGCAGGCGCACGTCGTTGGTCTTGAGCACACGCAGGGTGTTGTCGAGCATGTGCTCAACGCGATCACCGATGCGCAACACCTCGCGCGCCGCGTTGCCCAGCGCCAACGTTGGCGTGGCCAGCGCAGAAGGATCGAGATAGCGCGGCGCAACGAGATCGTCGATGTGCGCGCCGCCCGGCAGGATGCGTGCGCACAGCCGCGCCATCGTATCGGTGAAGCCGATCAGCAGCACAGCCAGCGCCACGTTGAACACCACATGAAACGCCACGACCACGTGCTGTGGCGCGACGCCCGCGTGCGGCGCCCACTCGGCCAGCTTGCCAAGGAAAGGCAGTGCCAGCGCGGCGCCCAGCATGCGCGAGAGCAGGTTGCCCAGCGTTGCGCGGCGCGCGGCTTGGCTCGACGACGGCGTGGTCGCCAACGCGGCCACGGCACTGCCGATGTTTGCGCCCAGCACAATCGCGAAGGCCACCTTGACCGACACCGCGGCCGACGTCGCCAGCGTCGCGCAGAACAGCACCACAGCGAGGCTCGAATAGCACAGCAGCGTAAGCACCGCGCCAATCAGCATGTTCAGGCCGGTGTCCGACGAGAAGGAGCTCAGCAGCACGCGCAGCGCATTGGCTTCCACCATCGGGCTCGACGCGACCGAGATCAGCTCCAGCGCCATCATGATCAGCCCGAGCCCGATCAGTACCCGCCCAAAGTGCCCCACCGAGCTGCCCTTGCGCGACAGATGCAGGATCACGCCAAAGAAGATCAGCAGCGGAGACAGCCACGACAAATCCAGAGCGAACACCTGCGCCATGATGGCCGTGCCCACGTTGGCGCCCAGCAGAATCGCCAGCGCCGACGACACGCCCATCAGCCCTTGCGCAACAAACGCCCCGACGATGGTGGCCGTGGCGTTACTGCTCTGCACCAGGCACGTCACGCCGATGCCGGCCAACAGCGCAGAGAACCGGTTCGAGACGCTGCGCGACAGCAGGCGACGCAAGTCCGCGCCGTACAGGCGCAACATGCCGACCTTGACGGTCTGCGTGCCCCATACCAACAGGGCGACGCCGGAAAGCAGCTTAAGCAGGGTGATCATTGATGCCGTGCAGTCGTGCTTATTTGGTCAGGGCAACCCGCAGCCCCAGCCCGATGAAAATACAACCGCTCACCCGGTCGAGCCATAGCGAGGCGCGCGGTGTACGGCGCATCCAACCGCCCAGCACGGCCGCGCACCAACCGTAGACGCCGAACACAACGATGGTCTGCGCCATGAACACCCCGCCCAGCAGCAACATCTGCAACGCAGCATGGCCGGCCTGCGCATCGACGAACTGCGGCAGGAATACCACGAAGAACAGCGTCACCTTCGGGTTGAGCAAATTGGCAAAGACGCTCTGTCGATACACCTGCCAGAGGTCTGGCGCCGCCTGCGCTCCAGCATGATTCGGGCCGATACTGCCCTTGCTGCGTAGGGCCTGGACGCCCAGCCAGATCAGATACGCCGCGCCCAGCCAACGAATCGCCTGGAACGCCACAGGGGACGATTGCAGCACTGCGGCCAGCCCGAGTGCCGCCAGCGTCGTATGAAAGAGGCAGCCCGACGCGAACCCCGCCGCCGCCGACAGACCCGCCTTACGGCCCTGGCTTGCGCCGCGCGCGATCACTTGCAGGTTGTCCGGCCCCGGCATCACCGTGATGGCGATCGAGGTCAGCAGGAACAGCAATACGTGGGGCATCGACGTCTCCCGGGGGCGCAGGGAAAATGGAAACGATCATGCTACTGCGCGCGGCAGCAGAACGTCATATTTTTGTCACATGAGCGTATGCGGCTGGCCGCATCACGCACAGGCAGCGGGTGGCCGCTCAATGCCCATCAAACCGGCAGACCGTGAAGAGCGGAAGCCCGCCGTCGATCAGCAGTTGCGAGCCGCCCAATTCGGGCAGGTCGACAATCGCCGCGCCCTCCACCACTGTGGCGCCCAGCCGCTCAAGCAAGCGCTTGCCGGCCATCATGGTGCCGCCGGTGGCGATCAGGTCGTCGATCAAGAGAACGCGATCGCCGGGCTTGCAGGCATCGGCATGGATTTCCACCGTCGCGCTGCCGTATTCGAGCATGTACTCCTCGGCCACCGTGTTGAACGGCAACTTGCCTTTCTTGCGGATCGGCACGAAGCCCAGGTTCAGCTCATACGCCACGATCGAACCGAGGATGAATCCGCGCGCATCGATGCCCGCCACCAGGTTCAGCCCCTGCCCCATGTAGCGATGGACGAACACGTCCACCAGCACGCGCAGGCTCTTCGGGTCCTGCAGCAGCGGCGTGATATCGCGAAACATCACCCCGGCCTGCGGCCAGTCCGGCACCGTGCGGATGCGGTCGCGCAGGTAGCGCGATACATCGCCCAATTCGGTGGAAGCGGGAATGGATGACGGCGTGAGCAGCGCCGCCTGGTGAGGGGGAACCTGGTTCATGGCAAAAACGGAAAGCAGGAAACGTGGTCTGCGGTAATGGGTTACCACCCGGGCCGAATGGCGCCGAACCACAATGGGCAAACCCCAACCATACAGGAGACACGGCAATGGCAAAGAAAATTCTGATGCTGGTCGGCGACTATGTGGAGGACTACGAAGTCATGGTCCCCTTCCAGGCGCTGCAGATGGTCGGCCACACGGTGCACGCCGTCTGCCCGGACAAGCGCGCTGGCGATTCCGTCGCGACCGCCATCCATGATTTCGAAGGCGCGCAGACGTACTCCGAAAAACCCGGTCATCGCTTCACCGTCAACGCCACCTTGGCAGAGGTCGACCCGGCAGCGTATGACGCACTTGTCGTGCCCGGCGGCCGTGCGCCCGAATATCTGCGGCTGAACGCCCGCGTGCTGGATATCGTTCGGCACTTCGCCCAGGCGGACAAGCCCATCGCGGCCATCTGCCACGGTGCGCAGCTGCTGTCGGCGGCGGGTGTGCTGGAAGGCAAGGCGTGCTCGGCGTATCCGGCATGTGGCCCGGAAGTCACGGCGGCGGGCGGCACCTTCAAGGACATCCCCGTCGACCAGGCCCACACCGACGGCAAGCTGGTCACGGCGCCCGCCTGGCCGGCACATCCGGCGTGGTTGGCACAGTTTCTTGAAGTCCTGGGCACGCGGGTTCTACACTGATCCGGTTGCCCGCACGCCGGGCGCCCCAGGAGCCCCCGGCCATGTGCGAAATCTTCATCCGCGCCAATCCCCATTCGTATGACAGCCTCGCGCGTTCGCTACGCCTGCACGGCGTGGCGACCAGCGTGCGGCTGGAGTGCCTGTTCTGGGAGGTGCTCGAAGAGATCGGCCAGCGCGACGGCCTGACGGTCAACCAGCTCATCAGCAAGCTCTATGACGAGTTGTTCGAGCGTCGCGGCGAGGTGGCGAACTTCGCGTCATTCCTGCGCGTCTGCTGCCTGCGCTATCTGATGCTGAAGCAGGAGGGGCGCATTCCGGCCGATACGCGGGTGTCGATCAGTTCGCTCGATGCCGCGGCGGTGCTGGACGGCCTGCCGGCCAACATGGCGGATGCCCCGCCACCGCGCCGCTCGCGCGGGCCGCTGCTGGAAGCGTTCATCAAGTAAGCGCTGGCATCAACGCGGCGAGAGCCGCTCCTCGGCCATCTGCAGCCCCTCGGGGGTGCCGCGCAGCACAACGATATCGCCCAACTCCAGCACGGTGTCCGGATCAGGATCGAGCGCGCGAATGCCCTGGCGCCGGATCGCCGTGACCGAGGTCTTGAACGTCTCCAGCCCCATCGTGCCTAGCTTGTGGCCAATGGCAGGCGAGCCTTTGGCCAAAGGCACCGAATGCAGGCGCACGGCGTCGCGCTCCAGCATGTCTTCCTCGTCATCCTGACCATGGAAGTAGCCGCGCAGCAGGCTGTAACGTGCATCACGCATCTCCTGCGCACGCCGCACCACGCGGCGCAGCGGCACGCCCAGCAGCACCAGCGCGTGTGAGGCCAGCATCAGGCTCCCTTCGATAATTTCGGGCACGACCTCGGTGGCGCCAGCCTGCTGCAGCCGATCCAGGTCGGCATCGTCGATGGTGCGTACGATCACGGGCAGGGTCGGCTCCAGCGCCTGCACGTGGTGCAGCACCTTCAATGCGGACGCCGTATCGGCATACGTAACGGCGACCGCCGCTGCGCGGTGGATACCGGCGGCCACCAGTGACTCGCGCCGGGCGGCATCGCCGTAGACGACATGCTCGCCCGCGGCTGCGGCTTCGCGCACCCGGTCGGGGTCCAGATCGAGCGCGACATAGCCGATGCCCTCCTGCTCCACCATGTGCGCCAGGTTCTGGCCGCTGCGTCCGTAGCCGCAGATGATGACGTGGCGCTCCGTGGCGATGCTCTGCGCGGCAATCTTGGTCATGGCCAGCGATTGCATCAGCCAGTCCGTGCGCGACAGCCGCATGGCGATCACGTCGCTGTACTGGATCAGGAACGGCGCCAGAAGCATCGACAGCAGCATCGCCGCCAGGATCGCCTGGCCGAGCAGCGGGTCGATCAGTCTCATGCCGTCGATCTGGTTGAGCAGCACGAAGCCGAACTCACCGGCCTGCGCCAGCCCCAGCGCCGTACGGATCGCCGCGCCGCCTCCCGAACCGAAGGCACGTGCCAGCAGCGCAATCAGCACAAACTTGAACAGCACCGGCGCCATCACCAGGCCCAGCACCAGCGCCCAGTGCTCGAAGACCACGCGCGGGTCCAGCAGCATGCCGACCGTCACGAAGAAGAGCCCCAGCAGCACATCCCGGAACGGCTTGATGTCTTCTTCCACCTGCAGCTTGTACGGCGTTTCCGACACCAGCATGCCGGCCAGGAACGCGCCCAGCGCCATCGACAAGCCCAGCCGCTCGGTCAGCGCGGCCATGCCCAGCGTGACCAGCAGCAGGTTCAGCATGAACAGCTCCTGCGAGCGCCGAGCCGCCACCAGGTGGAACCAGCGCGAGAGCAGCTTCTGCCCCAGGAACAGGATCAGCACCAGCGCGACGGTGATCTTGAGCGCGGCAATGGACAGCGCGAGCACGAGGTCGGTCGGGTTCTTGCCCAATGACGGCACCACGATCAGCAGCAGCACGACCGCCAGATCCTGGAACAGCAACACGCTGATGATGTTGCGGCCGTGCTCGGTCTCGAGCTGCAGACGCTCGGCCAGCATTTTTGAGACGATGGCCGTGGACGACATGGCCAACGCGCCGCCCAGCGCCAATCCTGCCTGCCACGACAGCGGATACCAGTGGGACAGCACCATCGAAACCGGAATCGTGAGCAGGATGGTCAGCCCCACCTGCGACGCCCCGAGCCCCAGCACCAGCCGCCGCATCGAACGCAGCTTGGAGAGGTTGAACTCCAGCCCGATCGAGAACATCAGGAAGACCACCCCGAATTCCGCCAGGTAGCGCGTCTGCGCCGTATCGGATTCCAGCCCGGTCGCCTTCGGCCCGATGAGGACGCCCACCACGAGGTACGCCAGCATCGGCGGCAATTGCAGCATCCGGAACAACACCACGCCGATCACGGCGGCGGCCAGCAACACGAGGGTGAGTTCCAGCGGCGAATGCATGCGACGCGAAAAACCAATCGAAAGGAGTTGGACAGGAGGGCCAGCGCCCGCGCATCAGGACGGTGCGTGCGCAAGCGAGCACGTAGGCGTTGCAAGACCGATGCCAGGATATAAACGAAGAACGTGCTACGCGAGACGCCGCAGAGCAAAAAATGACGGCGTGGCGACGGGCAGAAAAGTGATTTGCAAGCTGAATGCCGCGGCGCAGCAAAACGAAGCGCCCGCACGCTCCGCCAACCTCCCCGCAAGCCAAGTCCCAACGCGCCGCCAGCGGCCGAGGACAATGTCAATCGTTGTTATACTTCGCCGCCATGATAGCGAATTTCAATCCGGATCGAGCGCTTGCGCTGGCGCAGCAAACCTTCGACATCGAAGCGCAAGCCGTCCTCGGTCTCAAAACCCAGGTGTCCGCCGACTTTGCGCGCGCGGTCGAAATGGTGCTCGGCTGCACAGGCCGCGTCGTCGTGTCCGGCATGGGCAAATCGGGCCACGTGGCGCGCAAGATTGCCGCCACGCTGGCCTCCACCGGCACGCCAGCCTTCTTTGTGCACCCGGCCGAAGCCAGCCATGGCGACCTCGGCATGGTCACCCGCGACGACGTTTTCATCGGCTTTTCCAATTCCGGCGAAGTGTCGGAGCTGAACGTCATCCTGCCGCTGGTCAAGCGGCTGGGCGCCAAGCTGATTGCCGTCACGGGGAACCCGGAGTCCTCGCTCGGCAAGCACGCCGACGTGGTGCTCAACTCCCACGTCGATGTCGAAGCCTGCCCGCTGAATCTTGCCCCTACCGCCAGCACCACCGCGCAGATTGCGCTGGGCGATGCGTTGGCCGTGGCCGTGCTCGACGCGCGCGGCTTCGGTGCCGAAGACTTCGCACGCTCGCATCCGGGCGGATCGCTCGGCCGCAAGCTGCTGACGCACGTGCGTGACGTCATGCGCGCCGGCGACGCCATCCCGCGCGTGAACGAAGACACGCCGCTGTCGCAGGCGCTGATGGAAATCACCCGCAAGGGCATGGCGATGACCGCCGTGGTCGATGCGCAAGGCCGCGCCGTGGGCGTGTTCACCGACGGCGACCTGCGCCGCCTGCTCGAAACTCCGCGCGACTGGCGCACCGTGCCTATCCACGAGGTCATGCACAGCAACCCGCGCTCGGTCGGCCCCGACCAGCTCGCCGTTGAAGCCGTCGAAGTCATGGAAACGCACCGTATCAACCAGTTGCTGGTGGTCGATGCCGCCGGCCTGCTGGTCGGCGCGCTGCACATCCACGACCTGACGCGGGCCAAGGTCATCTGACCCGCCCACGCCGCTGATGACCACCCCGGCCCCGTTTCCCACCGACAGCGTCCACAGCAACATCGACGCACGCTTTCCGCAGGCAATGGAACGCGCCGCGCGCGTGCGTCTGATGGTGTTCGATGTGGATGGCGTGCTGACCGACGGCCGCCTGCTGGTCGGTCCTGAGGGTGAAATCAGCAAGGCGTTCGACACGCTGGACGGCCACGGCATCAAGCTGCTGGCACAGGCCGGCGTCATGCCGGCCATCATCAGCGGACGGCAATCCGAAATCGTGGCCTGGCGCGCCGGGGAACTCGGCATCGAACATCTGTACCAAGGCGTAGCCGACAAGCGCGAGGCATTTGCCCACCTGTTGGCCGCCACGCAACTTCAGGCCACCGACGCCGGCTACATGGGCGACGACTGGCCCGACCTGCCGGTGATGACGATGGTGGGCTTTACCGCCTGCCCCGCCCAGGCCCATGCCGAACTGCGCAGCCGCGCCCACTATGTGGCCCAGGCCACGGGCGGACGCGGCGCAGTGCGCGAAGTCGCCGACCTGATCCTCAAGGCCCAAGGCGCCTACGACGCCCTGCTTGCGCAACTGCTGCAGGCCCCGCAATCCTTCTGACTCCATGGCCAGCGAACGCTCCCAACGCCTCGTCTCCACCGTGCTGCAGGTCATGCTGCGCGGGCTGCCGATCCTGCTGATGGCAATCGTCTGCGGCGTCACGTTCCTGCTTGTGCAGGTCAACACCCCGCAAACGGACGAAGCCGCCACCCAGCCCAAGCGCCACATCGCCGACTACACCATGGACGGCATCTCGGCCACCGCGCTGGACGAGACCGGCACGACCAAATACCGCTTCACCGGCGTCCACATGAACCACTATGAGGACGACCTGACCTACGACGTCACGTATCCCGCACTGCGCGTGTATGCGCCCGACCGCCCGCAGGTCACCGCCCGCGCAGACCTCGGCAAGATGAACGGCGACGGCACCATCATCGATCTGTACAACAATGCCAAAGTCATCCGCGCGCAGGGCCCCGACGCCCGCCAGGACCCGCTGATGACGGCCGATTCGACGTACTTCCAGGTGCTGCTCAACGACGACATCGTGCGCACCGACAAGCCGGTCGAGTTGCACCGGGGGCCGTCGATCATGAACGCCAACGGCCTCACCTTCAACAACGTGACGCGCCAAGTACAATTGCTGGGCAACGTGCGCGGCCGAATCGAAGGGCTGGGGGCGCCGAAGCAGTAAACTCTGCCCCCGACACCTGACAACGCCCACCGACCGCGCCCTTCTCCGACGTGATCCCCATGACTGATTCCCTCCGTGCTGCCGGCCTCGCCATCGTCGCTGCGCTGCTGCTACCGGCCCTGCCCGCACACGCCGAGCGTGCCGACCGCGACAAGCCGCTCGTGCTCGAAGCCGACAACGCCAGCTACGACGATCTGAAGCAGGTCTATCACTTGACCGGCAACGTAGTGCTGACCAAGGGCACCATGGTGCTGCGCTCCGACGAGGCCGATCTGAGAACCGATCCGGAGGGCTACAACTACGCCGTCGCCACGTCCAAGCCCGGCAACCTGGCCTTCATTCGCCAGAAGCGGGACAACGTCGACGAATACATCCAGGGTTGGGGCGAGCGCATCGAATACGACGGCAAGCAAGAGATTTCCAAGCTGATCACCCGGGCGCGCATGGAGCGCCTGCAAGGCGCTACGCAGCTCGACGAGATCCGCGGCGCCGTGATCACATACGACGGCCAGAAGGAGTTCTACACGGCCTCGGGCGGCGCGGAAAACGCCACCTCCGCCAATCCGTCGGGCCGCGTGCGCGCCGTTCTAGCACCGCGCACGAGCACGCCTGGCACACCGGCGGCATCCAGCCCGGCTGCCAAGCCCTGATCCGCACCGCCTGTCTTTTTTGTTCTGCTTATGTCTGCCACCACCCTCGCCCCCAAAACTGCAGCGCCGCAGGCCACGACTTCCAGCACGCTGGTCGTCCGCCATCTGAAGAAGCGCTACGGCACGCGCACCGTGGTCAAGGACGTGTCGCTTGACGTGAAAAGTGGCGAGGTGGTCGGCCTGCTGGGCCCCAACGGTGCAGGTAAGACGACCTCGTTCTACATGATCGTCGGCCTGGTGGCGCTCGACGCCGGCGACATCGTGCTCGACGGCCAACACATCAGCCGCCTGCCGATCCACCAGCGTGCGCGCATGGGCCTGTCGTATTTGCCGCAGGAAGCGTCGGTGTTTCGCAAGCTCAACGTGCAGGAAAACATCCGCGCGGTGCTCGAGCTGCAGGAGCAGAACGGCAAGAAGCTCTCGCAAGACGAAGTCAACCGCCGCCTCGACGGCCTGCTCGACGACTTGCAGATCGCTCACCTGCGCGACAACCCCGCGCTGTCGCTTTCGGGCGGTGAGCGCCGCCGCGTGGAAATTGCGCGCGCTCTGGCCTCGTCGCCGCGCTTCATCCTCCTGGATGAACCGTTTGCCGGCGTCGACCCGATCGCGGTGGGCGAGATTCAACGCATCGTCAGCTTCCTGAAAGACCGCAACATCGGCGTGCTGATCACCGATCACAACGTGCGCGAAACGCTGGGCATCTGCGATCACGCGTACATCATCAGCGAAGGGACCGTGCTGGCTGCAGGCGTGCCGGAACAGATCATCGAAAACGAGGATGTACGCAAGGTCTATCTGGGCGATAACTTCCGGATGTAAGCCACGCTGCACGCTTACGCCTTAAGGACGTGGCAAAGCCGCACCTTAAAGCAAAATCCGTTCCATCGACCGAGTGTTGGGCATAGAATAGCCCGCATGAAACAGTCGCTCCAGCTCCGTCTCTCCCAGCATCTCGCGCTCACGCCGCAGTTGCAGCAATCGATCCGATTGCTGCAGTTGTCGACCATCGAACTGCAGCAGGAAGTTGAGCAGGCCCTGACTGAAAACCCGCTGCTGGAGCGGGAAAACGAGTGGCTCGACACCTCCGCACGCATCGGCGCGGACGGCTCCGTGAACGCGTTGCAAAGCAACAGTGCCACGCCCCTGCCCACCGAATCGCCTCCGCCCGCACCCAACGGTGGCGACAGCAGCGACACCCCCGACAGCTACGAGAACAGTCACGACAACGGCGCCGATTTCGACAGCGATTACGGTTCCGACCGCTCCGACTGGAGCCTTGACGACTTCGCCCGCAAACCGCAATCCGACGAAGACGACCGCGCCCCGCTGCAATTGCGCGAGGCCGAACAAAGCCTGCGCGAATTCCTCATGGAACAGCTCGCACCGCTCAAGCTGTCGATACGCGACAAGGGCCTCGTCATTTTCCTGATCGAGTCGCTCGACGACGAAGGCTATCTGGCAGGCACACTCGACGAAATCCTCGCGGATCTGCCTGCCGAACTCGAAGTCGAACTCGACGAACTGCAAGCCGCGCTACGCATGCTGCAGAGTTTTGATCCGCCTGGCATTGGCGCACGCTCAGCCGCCGAGTGCCTGTCACTGCAATTGCACCGGCTCGATTCGCCCGCGAAGGCGCTGGCGCTCATCATCGTCAATCAGCATCTCGAACTACTGGCTGCGCGTGACTACACGCGCCTGAAGAAGGCACTGTCTGTCGACGAACCCGCACTGAAAGCAGCGCATGAGCTGATCCGTTCACTGGCACCGTTCCCGGGTCATGCGTTCGGTCGCGCCGAGGCGGATTTCGTGGTGCCTGACGTGATCGTGCGCAAGACAAGCGCAGGCTGGATGGCGCAACTGAATCCCGATGTGATGCCGCGCCTGCGCATCAACGACATGTACGCGCAGATCCTGCGCAGCAGCCGCGGTGAATCGGGCGCCGCCAATCTACAGCAGAAGCTGCAGGAAGCACGTTGGCTGATCAAGAACATCCAGCAGCGCTTCGATACGATCCTGCGTGTCTCGCAAGCCATTGTCGAGCGTCAAAAGAGCTTCTTCACGCACGGCGAAATCGCCATGCGCCCCTTGGTTTTGCGGGAAATAGCCGATACACTGGGTCTACACGAGTCCACGATCTCCCGTGTGACAACCAACAAATACATGGCGACCCCGATGGGGACGTTCGAGTTGAAGTACTTCTTCGGCAGCCATGTATCGACGGAAACCGGCGGGGCTGCGTCATCCACTGCGATACGCGCGCTCATCAAGCAACTTGTAGGAGCCGAAGACCCGAAGAATCCTCTGTCCGATAGCAGAATTGCCGAGCTGTTAGGCGAACAAGGATTCGTGGTGGCCCGTCGGACGGTGGCCAAATACCGCGAAGCCCTCAAGATCCCTGCAGTGAATTTGCGCAAGTCTTTATAGCCGCATCGCGGGCAGTTCCGGTGCGGCTCATCTTGAGAAGGAGAACCGCTATGAACTTCAAACTCAGTGGACACCACCTGGACATCACGCCCGCTTTGCGTGAGTACGTGGAAACGAAACTGGAGCGTGTGATCAGGCACTTCGATCAGGTGATTGGCGTCAGCGTGTTGCTATCGGTCGATAACCACAAGGAGAAGGATCGGCGTCAGTACGCGGAAATCAACTTGCACCTCAAGGGTAAGGACGTCTTCGTCGAATCACACCATGAAGATCTTTATGCGGCCATCGACCTACTCGTCGATAAACTGGACAGGCAAGTGATCAAGTACAAGGACCGCGTGCAGGGGCACGATCGTGACAGCATGAAGCACCAAGCCTTCCAGGCCGTGCAGATGCAGCAATAGCAGGACGGCACCGCAAAAACCGCGCCCCGAGTTGGCGCGGTTTTTTTATGCCGTGGTGCATTCGTGACGAATCCGATTGCAACGGATTTAAGTCGGGCTAAAATCTGACGAAAGTATGAATGCTGGCGTGGCGCGGTTTTTGGCGCGATGCTGGCAAAAACAGGGTCGATGCCGCGCGCAGATTGCCGGCACCGACTGATCGCAGCCCCTGGGGGATTCGCTTCTCTGCCCTGCGCGGTGCACCACTGGTGCGCCGCACAAAGCCGCGCGGCACGTGGTCTATAATGACCCCATTGTCCGCGCGCCATCTTGGTGCAGAAGGACGCCGCTCATTTCACGCATTGCACATGAATCGCTTGGCCAAACTGCTGCCGCCCGGGAACATTGCCCTCGACGTCAGCGTAACCAGCAAAAAGCGGGTATTTGAACAGGCCGGCCTGCTGTTCGAGAACAACCACGGCGTGACGCGCGCAGTCGTCACCGACAACCTGTTTGCGCGCGAGTCGCTTGGATCCACGGGCCTGGGAGCCGGCGTGGCCATTCCGCATGGCCGTATCAAAGGGCTCAAGCAACCGCTGGCTGCATTCATGCGCCTGTCCGAGCCGGTGCCTTTTGAGTCACCGGACGGCAAACCCGTCTCGTTGCTGATCTTTTTGCTGGTGCCCGAACAGGCGACCCAGCAACATCTGGAAATCCTCTCTGAAATCGCCCAACTGCTGTCCGACCGAGACATGCGCGAAGGCCTCGCCACCCTGCCGTCGCCCGAGGCGATTCACCAGCTACTGACCGACTGGCGGCCCTGATCGCAGCGCAATCGGTGGCAAGCGCAACCGATTGCGAACGCGCTATGCCCCGTCGGCACCACTGTGCCCTGCTATGGAACTGACCGGCGTCATCGCCCAATCGATCTTTGACGACAACGCAGCTGATTTGAAGCTGTCGTGGGTCGCCGGCCTGGAGGGCGCGGACCGCGCGTTCGACGTGGATTTCGCCAAGGAAGCGACGTCTGCGGCGGATCTGGTCGGGCACTTGAACCTCATCCACCCGAATCGCATCCAGGTGCTCGGCAAGCCCGAGATCACCTATTACCAGCGCTTATCGGAAGAAAACCGCAAGCGGCAGATGGGCGAGCTGATCCTGCTGGAACCGCCCTTCCTGGTCGTGGCCGATGGCGTGGATCCGCCGCCCGATCTGGAACTGCGCTGCACGCGCTCTTCCACACCGCTGTTTACATCGCCGATTTCGTCAGCCGCTGTCATTGATCATCTGCGTCTGTATCTGTCGCGCATCTCGGCACCGCGCGTGACAATGCACGGGGTGTTTCTCGACATCCTCGGCATGGGCGTGCTGATCATGGGCGACTCCGGCCTGGGCAAAAGCGAATTGGGCCTGGAGCTGATCTCGCGCGGTCATGGTCTGGTAGCCGATGACGCAGTCGATTTCGTGCGCCTCGGGCCGGACTTTATCGAAGGCCGCTGCCCGCCGCTGCTGCAGAATCTGCTGGAAGTGCGCGGTCTGGGGCTGCTCGACATCAAGACGATTTTCGGTGAGACGGCGGTGCGCCGGAAGATGAAGATCAAGCTCATCGTTCAGCTCGTGCGCCGCAACGATGGTGAGTTCGAGCGCCTGCCACTCGATTCGCAATACCTCGATGTGCTCGGGCTGCCCATTCACATGGTGAAGATCCAGGTGGCAGCCGGCCGCAACTTGGCCGTGCTGGTCGAAGCCGCCGTGCGCAACACGATCCTGCGCCTGCGCGGCATCGATACGTTGCGCGACTTCATGGACCGCCAGCGCGCCGCCATGCAGGCCGAAGCTGCCTCGCACTCGCCTCAGGGTCGCCTGCTTTAACAAAGTCGCCACAAAGTTTCGCGATCGGGCCGGTTTTACCCTAGTTTTTGGTGGGAAACGTCAACCCGTCATGCGGCCTCTCCGTTGTGGGAGGGAATGCGCCGAGCACGCACGCGGCGGCGTTCATCGCGAGCGCGGCGGCCGTCTTCGCCCGCTCTTCTGACGGTACCCAAGGAGAACACGACGATGAAACAACTGATTGCCGCTTGCGCCCTGGCGCTCCCGTTCCTGGCTGGCCAGGCATTCGCCCAAGGTAGCGCACCGGCAGCCGCGCCGGCCGCACCTGCTGCCGCTCCGGCAGCCAAGAATTCGCAGCAAGACAAGATGAAGCAATGCAACATGGACGCCGCCGGCAAGAAGGGCGACGAGCGCAAGGCGTTCATGAAAGGCTGCCTGTCTGACAAGCCGGCTGCGGCCGCCAAGCCGATGACGCAGCAGGAAAAGATGGCAGCCTGCTCCAAGGCCAACAAGGGCAAGAAGGGCGACGAGTACAAGAAAGCCCAAAAAGAGTGCCTCTCGAAGGGCTGAGTATTGCTTTAGCTTCGCTTCAAAAAAGGCGGCCAGATCGGTCGCCTTTTTTACTGGTCGCTGCTTTGCAACACAGGGATGCTATCCTCGCGGCATGCGGATCATTCTCATCACCGGTATGTCGGGTTCAGGGAAATCGGTCGCCCTGAACGTGCTCGAAGACGCAGGTTATTACTGTGTCGACAACCTGCCCGCGCAGTTCATCCCCGAACTGGCGCGCTATCTGGCGGACCAGGGTTATACGCATCTGGGCGTGGCCACTGACATCCGCAGCCGTGAATCGCTGCGCAAGGTGCCCGAGACGGTCACCGTGCTGCGCAAGGAACACGACGTGCGCATGCTGTTCCTGACTGCGAGCACGAACGCGCTGGTGCAGCGCTATTCCGAGACGCGCCGCCGGCATCCGCTGTCGATCCGTAACGGCCGCCCTGATACCGCCGCCAACGTGCAAGCGGCCACCAAGGGCCTGGACACCTCGCTTATCGAAGCGATCGAAATGGAGCGCGAGCTGCTGAGCCCGCTTGCTGATCCGGCCCATCGCATCGACACGAGCACGCTGCGCACAAACGCCCTGCGCGCGTACATCAAGGAATTCATCAGCGACGAGCCGCACGACATCACGTTGATGTTCGAATCGTTCGGCTTCAAGCATGGCGTACCGACCGACGCCGATCTCGTCTTCGACGTGCGTTCGCTGCCCAACCCATACTACGACACGCAACTGCGCCCACTCACGGGGCGCGACCAGCCCGTCGTCGATTTCCTGCAAAGCCAGCCGATGGTGCTTGCGATGGCAGAGGACATCCGCGCCTACGTGGAAAAGTGGCTGCCGAGTTTCATCGCCGACAACCGCAGCTACCTGACTGTAGCGATCGGCTGCACCGGCGGCCAGCATCGTTCCGTGTACATCGCGGAACGGCTTGCCACGTACTTCCGCGCGCATGGTAATGTGTTGGTCCGCCACCGCGAATTGGCCGTAGACGGCTGAACTGCGCGCCGGACACACTCCGCGCGTCGGTCAGCTTCATTTGGATGCGGCTTGTTGCGCGGCGCCCGCGAAGGTCTTGCCGCCGCCTGCTGAAAGCCCGTCCATGCAAGAAGACATCGCTCTCTCGCCGTTCTCGCCGCTGCCGCCGCTGCCCACCGAGCTGCCGCTCTTTCCGTTGCACACGGTGCTGTTTCCGGGCGGCCTTCTCCCGCTGCGCATTTTCGAAGCCCGCTACATGGACATGGTGCGCACGTGCCTGCGCGACAAGACGCCGTTCGGCGTCTGCCTGATCGAGCGCGGCAATGAAGTCGCCACCATAGACGGCCCGACCGTACCGGTCGACGTTGGCTGCATCGCCCATATCGTCGAATGCGACATGGAGCAGCTCGGCCTGCTAATGATCAAGGTACGCGGGACGCAGCGCTTCAAGGTGCTGACGTTCGAGACCACGCCAAACGGCCTCATGCGCGGCACCGTGGAGCCCATCGGCACCGACGTGGAAGACTGCAAGGGCGAACTCTTCGACGACTGTGTGGGCGCCCTGCGCCGCATCATCACGACGCTCGGCTCACGCGAAGACGGCAACGTCCCGATGGCGGAGCCCTACGAGTGGACCAGTCCGAGCTGGGTCGCGAATCGGCTGTGCGAACTGCTGCCGGTGCCGCTCAAGGCCAAGCAGAAACTGATGGAACTGATGGACGCCGGGATGCGCATCGAGATCGTCCATCGCTACATGAAGCAGCATCACATTCTGTGATGCCTTATCAGCCAAGCCCGGCCGAACTGGCTAGATCAGGCTTGGCTGCACCAGCGTCTCCAGCGCCAACTTCACCGGCGCCGGCAATCCCACCGAATTGAGTTGCGCGAGCGGTACCCAGCGCCAGTCCTCGGCGAGCGGAGCGGGCATGGTGACGTCCGCGCGCAGCAGGTGCATATGCAGACGGAAGTGCGTGAAGGTGTGCGTGAGCGCGCCGGCCGTCTCCACGGTCGAGACAGCGCCGTATGCCTGCGCAGCACGACGCACGGCGCCCGCGTCCAACGGATGCGCATCGAGCGCGTCGTCCATCTCGCCCACCAGCGGCAAGGACCACAATCCACCCCAGATGCCGCGTTGCGGACGACGCTGCAACAGCACCGCATCCTCGTGCAGCGCGATGACGAGTGTCGCGGCACGCTCGGGTATCGCCTTGCGCGGGCGCGGCACGGGCAACTCCGTCACGCGATCGGTACTGCGCGCTTCGCATAGCGATTCGAGCGGACAGGCGCGTTCGCCGGTCAAGCATGCCGGCTTGCCGCGCGTGCACACCGTGGCCCCAAGATCCATCAAACCCTGCGTGTACGGTTGAATGCCGTCTGCCGGAGGCAGCACGGCTTCGGCGATACGCCACATGGTGTCTTCGACGCGCTTGTCGCCAGGAAAGCCGTCGATGCCGAACACGCGCGCGAAGACGCGCTTGACGTTGCCATCGAGAATGGCCGCACGCACGCCATACGAAAACGCGGCGATGGCCGCGGCGGTCGAGCGGCCGATGCCCGGCAACGTCGCCAGCACGTCGGGATCGCGCGGGAAGATGCCGCCGTGCTCCGCCACCACGATCTGCGCGCAGCGATGCAGGTTGCGCGCGCGTGTGTAATAGCCCAGGCCGGCCCAAGCAGCCATGACGTCGTCTGCCGGCGCAGCGGCCAGAGCCTGCACGGTCGGGAAGCGCTCGATGAAACGTGCATAGTAGCCCAGCACCGCGCTCACCTGAGTCTGCTGCAGCATGATCTCTGACAGCCACGTGCGATACGCGTCGCCGGTGTTCTGCCATGGCAAGTGGTGGCGGCCATGACGCTGCTGCCACGCGATCACGCGCACGGCGAAATCATCGGGAAGCGAAGGCAAAACGGCAGCAGGTTGTGCGGCGCGGCGCGTGCGGCGAGGGGTGGCGGTCATGCGTGTGATGAGGAAGCGGCGAGCAGAAGATGCGCGCTGGCGGCGATCCTACCAGAACAAAAAAGGCGCCCGCAGGCGCCTTCTCCGTAACCGACGGTGCGCGTCAGGCCGCGACCGACTGCCGCTCCAGAATCGTCCCGGCCGCAAGAATGCGATCGGTGTACTGGGCGATCGTGCCGCTGCGCTCATCCAGCGTATTGAGCAGCGCTTCGAGTTCGGTGATGCGCGCTTCCAGCGTATCGGTGGCCTCGTGAATGCGCTCGATCGAATCCACGCGCTTGCGCAGTTGCTTCTGGTGATCGCGCACCTGCGCTTCGAGCGGCGTCATGACCGACTTCAGCCAGATCTCGATATCGCGGTTCATGTCCTGGAAGGTATCCAGCACGCGGCTGGCCACCGTCGAGAACGCGCCGTGCACGAGCTGCGGCTTCGGACGCGTCAGGAAGCTGAACGCGCCAAAGTGGTTGTGCGCCAGCATCAGCGTCTCTTTCAGATCGGCATCGTAGCGCGTGCCCAAAAACCGCAGCGGCGGCGACAGCGTGAAGCCGTGCTCGGCGTTGAACTTCTTGTACATGCCGTCGACCATCTGGTGCAGTTGATCGATGCGATTGGCTGCGTCGCGCACCAGGCCGGTCAGGTGGCCGAACAGCTTGTCCATGTCGTCGCGCAGGCCGCGGGAGAACACGCGCTCCTTCATCTTCTCGCGCGCTTCGCGCATCGTCGAGCGGATCTGCTTGAGCTGCACACTCTTGATGATCTCTGCGCTGTGGCGGCCGAACACCGTACGCAGCGCCTGGAACTTGGCGATGCTCTGCTCGAACTCTTCCTTCTCGCCCTGCACGCGCATCAACATGTGCTTGACCATCGTATGGTTCTTGCCGCGCAGGCCGCGCAGTTCGAACAACTGCTCGACGATGTCGCGGCGGCGCATCTGCAGCAGTTGCTGCGCGCCGGTGGCCATGTCCTTCACCGCCAGTTGAACCTGCTCGGTAACGATCTCGCGACGCTGCGGAATCAACTGATCCGACAGCACCGACTCCAGCTCCGGCAGCCGGCTCTTGGCCAGCAGTTCATGGTCATGGCTGACCTTGGCGACCAGGCCCTTCTGCGCCGACACCGGATACACGCGCTCGACATCGATATCGAGCACCTGCGCGGTCGTCATGATCTGGCGGCTGACTTCGCTCTCGACTTCCTCTTCGGACTTGAGCGGATCCCACAGGCCGTCGACCTTGTTGAGCACCGCGATGCAGCCTTTGCGCTGACCACCGCCCACATGCGAGCGCCAAAGTTCCAGGTCACTCTTGGTCACGCCGGCATCCGCCGCCAGCACGAACACGACGACGTGCGCATCCGGAATCAGGCGCAGCGTCAGCTCCGGCTCGGTACCAATGGCGTTCAGGCCTGGCGTATCCAGGATCACCAGCCCCTGCTTGAGCATCGGGTGCGGGAAATTGATGATCGCGTGACGCCACTTCGACACTTCGACCGTACCAGCGGCATCCACCGAGAACGCGGCATCCGGATCCGCGTCGTTATAGAGGCCCAGCTGCTCGGCTTCTTCCTTGGGCACGCGCACGGTTTCCACCACGTGGCGGAACGCTTCGAGCATGCCCTCGGGCGACGACGGATCGAGCGGCACGGACAGCCAGTGGCTGCCCGCATCGCGAAAATCGGCGGTCGATGCATCATGCAGACGCGTCTCGATCGGCAGCAGGCGGATCGACGGCGGATAGCTTTCGTCGTACATCAGCTCGGTCGGACACATCGTGGTCCGGCCCGCCGACGACGGCAAAATGCGGCGGCCAAAATCCGCAAAGAAGATGGCGTTGATCAGCTCGCTCTTGCCGCGCGAGAACTCGGCAATAAAGGCAACCTTCAGTTTGTCGCTGCGCAGGACACCGCGAATGCGCTGCGCGCGCATGTCAGCCTGGGCGTCGTACAGCTCCTGGGCTTGCAGCCAGTCCTGGAATTCCCCCACCGACTGCAGTACCGAAGCGCGCCAGGCGCTGTACTGCTCGAACTGTGTGCTCAGTGTGTTGTTCATCGTTCTGTCTTATTGTGTGCGCGACCCGACCGCAAAGAAAAATGCACGCGCCCCTCGACATCGCTGTTCCGCCCAATTACGGCACAGAAATGCACAAATTTAGGTGGAACGATACAGCGAACCGCCAGCTTCCGGGCGAACTTTCCGCAAGGTTCTCCAGCCCGGGCAGACAAGTGTTGCGGGATGCCATCGGCGGCCGGACACCCCACTTCAAAAACCTTGCGAAAAGGCAGTCGGATCGCTCCAGCACCACGTTTTCAGGCGGCTTTCGATGCCCTTGGCAGACCGATCAGCGCTGGCAGGTCGGGCAATAGAACGTGGAGCGCTGCCCCTGGACAATCTGGCGGATCGGCGTGCCGCACACGCGGCACGGCAGACCGGCGCGGTCGTAGACGAAGGCTTCGAGTTGGAAGTAGCCGCTCTGTCCGTCTGACCCGACAAAATCGCGCAGCGTGCTGCCGCCCCGTGCGATGGCATCGGCCAGCGTGACGCGAATGGCCTCGGCCAGCGCCGCATAGCGCGGCCGGCTGATGCGGCCCGCCGCCGTGGTCGGCCGGATACCGGCGCGGAACAAGCTCTCCGAACAATAGATATTGCCCACGCCGACCACGATGTCGCCTGCCAACAGCGCCGACTTGATGGCAACCCGGCGCCCGCGCGTGCGGGCAAACATCCAGTCGCCGTCGAATCGCGCATCGAACGGCTCAATGCCCAGATTGCGCAGCAGCGGATGTTCAGCCAAGCCGGCTTCGTCCCCGGCGTGCCAGAGCACGGCACCAAAGCGGCGCGGGTCTCGATAGCGCAGTGTGATGAGTACGCCAGTTGCGTCGGCCAGGTCGATGTCGACGTGATCGTGTGTGCCGGGCGGCACGGGCGCCTCCAGCACGCGCAACGTGCCGGTCATGCCCAGGTGAATCAGCAGCCAGCCACCTGCGGCATCAGCATGGCTTGCGGATTGGCTTACCGCGGGCATGCATTCGATGAGCAGGTATTTACCCCGGCGCAGCAAGCGCGTAACAGTCAGGCCCGCGAGCAATTCCGGCAGCGCAGGATCGATCGGCCAGCGCAAGCCGTGATGGCGCACCACGGCGCGCACGATACGTCGCCCCGTAATATGGGGTAGCAAACCCAGGCGAGTGACCTCGACCTCCGGCAACTCAGGCATCGAACCTCCATCCCATGTGCTGCTCCAACCTTTTTTACGATGCGGGCGATTGTAGCGGTCAGGCTACAATGCCCTGAACCCTTATCCGGAGCTTCGAGACCATGCCTCACGCCCTCTCACGTTCGCCTGCGATGCAACGCCCGCAGCGATTTCCGCGCAGCCGAACGGCCCTCCTGGCCGCGCTGGTGGCGGGAGGGCTGATGAGCCTGCCGGCCTGGTCGTCGCAGTCGGCTGCCGGCGCACCACTCGTTGCCCAAGCGGCGCAGGAAAGCGGCGCAGGCGGCCGCGCAGCCATCCAAATTGAGCGCTCGCGCCCGCGTACTGGTCTGCTGAGTTCGGAGCGCACAGATCTGCCGCGTGTCGCGCTCACTGAAGACATCATGTACCGCGTGCTGGCATCGGAGGTGTCACTGCAGCGCGGGCTGGTCGAACCGGCGTACCGCACCTACCTCGCACTCGCACAGGAGACGCGCGACCCCCGCTTTGCCCAGCGCGCCACGGAAATCGCATTTCTGACACGCTCCCCCGCGCAAGCCCTGACCGCCGCGCGCCTGTGGGTGGAGCTATCACCGACGTCCATGCCGGCACGCCAGGTGCAGCAGCTCCTGCTGGTGGCCACGGGCCAGTGGTCGGAAGTCGAACCGATGCTGCAGGCGCAGTTGAACAAGGTCTCGCCCGGCCAGCGTGCCGATGCCCTGCTGCAATTGCAGCAGCAGATGTCCAAGAGCAGCGATCCGGCGGGTGCCGTAGGCGCGCTGCAGCGTATCGCCTCGCATGACATGCAGCGCCCCGAAACGCATCTGGCCCTGGCACGAGCGAAGGTTGCCGCCAAGGATGTCCCCGGCGCGCTGACGGAATTGGACGCCGCGCTCAAGCTGCGCCCCGGTTATGAAGACGCCGCCATCCTCGCCGCCGAACTGCGTGCCGATGGCGATCCCGATGCCGCCATCGCTGGCCTGCGCAGCTTCCTGAAAGCAGCACCAGCCTCCATCGACGGCCATCTGACGCTCGCCCGCCTGTACCTCATGCGCAATCAGCAAGACAAGGCGCGCGCTGAATTCGAAGCACTCAAGAAGATCGCGCCCAACGATGCGCGCATCACGCTTGCCCTGGGCCTGCTGAACCTGCAACAGCGCCAGTACGACGACGCCGAGCGTTACCTAAAGGAATACGTCGTCGCCACCGCCAAGTCGCCCACGCTGAGCCCCGAACCTGGCTACCAGGGCCTCGCCCAACTGGCTGAAGAAAAGCGCGACTACGCCGCCGCGCTGGGCTGGGTCGACAAGATCACCGGTTCCGCCAACGGCGACGCCGATGGCCAGACCGCACTGGCAGCGGGCATCAAGCGCGGCCAGCTCCTCGGCAAGCTGCGCCGTATCGACGAGGCACAGCAGACCTTCGACGAGCTCGTCGCCGATTCCGAGGACGTGCCCGACGGCCCGCGCCGCCAGGCACTGATGGACGGCATCCGCCAGGCAGAAATCGGCATGCTGATGGACGCCAAGGCCTACGGCCGCGCCCGCGCCCGCGTCAACGAGCTGCTCAAGACCGATCCGGACAACGTCGAATACACGTACCAACTGGCGATGCTCGAAGAGCACGACGGCCACTACGACAACATGGAAACGCTGTTGCGCAAGGTGATTGACCTGCGCCCCGGCCAGGCCATCGGCTACAACGCGCTCGGCTACTCGCTGGCCGATCGAAACGTGCGCCTGCAGGAAGCGCAGGAGCTGCTGGAGAAAGCGGTGTCGCTGGCGCCGGACGATCCCTACATCGCCGACAGCCTCGGCTGGGTCAAATACCGTCGCGGCGATCTGCCCGCCGCCACCGACATCCTGCGCAAGGCGTGGGCTGCCGCCCCGCAAGCCGAAATCGGCGCACACCTGGGCGAAGTGCTGTGGCAATCGGGCAAGCAGGACGACGCGCGCCAGATCTGGACCGAAGCGTCCAAGCTGGACGTGAACGATTCCACGCTGCGCGACACGCTGCGCCGCTTCGGCCAGCCGGTGCCCAATGTTCCCGTGAGTGCAAATTGATGGCGATGCGGTTCACGCGCGCGCTTGGCGCGCTGATGCTTGGCGCTGGCTGCGCGCTGTTCAACGGCTGCACAACCTTGCGGCCGGCCAACGATCTCTTCGCCGGCGCGCAAGACGCCGATGCCACCATCACGCGCTATCAGGGTCGCTTCTCAGCCCATTACACGCAGAACAATGCCGAGCAAAGCGCCGTCGGCAGCTTCCTCTGGCGTGAGCGCGGACCCGATGTGCAGCTTGAGCTGATGTCGCCACTGGGCCAGACGCTGGCCATCGTCAGCCAGAGCAACCAGGGCGCCACGCTCGAACTGCCGAACCAGCCGCCGCGCCGCGCCCCCGAAGTCGACACGCTGATGCAGGATGCGCTCGGCTTTTCGCTGCCGGTCTCCGGCCTGCGGGACTGGTTGCGCGCCCGCCCCGCTCCCGGTACACCGGCACGCGTGGCGCGTGACGCGCAATCGCGCCCCGAAACCATCGAGCAGAACGGCTGGACCGTCCACTACGTCGCCTGGACTGACGACGGCAATAATGCCGACGGCGCCAAGGCCAGCATCCGCCGGCTCGATCTTGACCGCCCGCAGGGCACCAATGGCCCGCTCTCGGTGCGGCTCGTGCTCGACCGGTAACGCCTCGCTTCATCATGTCTTCCGCACCCGTCGAGCTGCGTGATTGCCCAGCGCCCGCCAAGCTCAACCTCTTCCTGCACGTGGTCGGCCGCCGGCCCGATGGCTACCATCTGCTGCAAACCGTCTTCCAGCTGATTGACTGGAGCGACACGCTGCATTTCGCGCGCCGCACCGACGGCCGTCTCGTGCGCATCACCGATATCCCCGGCGTGCCCGCCGATGACGACCTCGTGATCCGGGCCGCGCGCCTGCTGCAAGCGGAAACCGGCTGCACCTACGGCGTCGACATCGCCATCGAGAAACGCCTGCCGATGGGCGGTGGCATTGGCGGTGGCTCGTCTGATGCCGCCACCACGCTGCTTGCGCTCAATCGTCTCTGGGGCCTCGACCTGCCGCGCACACAACTGATGAAGATCGGCCTCAAGCTCGGCGCCGACGTGCCCTTCTTCGTGTTCGGCCAGAACGCCTTCGCCGAGGGAATCGGTGAAAAACTCACACCTGTCACGCTGCCGCCGGCCGCCTTCGTGGTGATTCACCCACGCGTGCATGTACCCACCCCCGCAATTTTTTCCGATGAAGGGTTGACACGCGATACGCCACTCACCATAATTACGGACTTTCCTGACCAACAAATTGTTTTCGCTTACGGTCGCAACGACCTGCAAGCAGTGGCGGAAAGGAAATACGGCGAAATCGCCCGAGCACTTGTCTGGCTGCGTCAATTCAGCCCTCTGGCAAGAATGACCGGATCCGGTGCCTGCGTGTTCGCTCCGTTCGACAACGTCGAGCATGCGCAAGCGGTAGCGGATCAGGTGCCTTCCGAATGGGAAGGTCGGTGTGCGGCAGGTCTGACGCATCACCCGCTCGCAAGATTTGCTGTGTAAGGTTTGCAGTTATCGCTTCTGCAATGGAGGCGGTAACCGATAGGTTGTGTAGGGGCGTCGCCAAGCTGGTTAAGGCACCGGATTTTGATTCCGGCATGCGTAGGTTCGAATCCTTCCGCCCCTGCCATTTTCTTCCTCATGTTCCCAGCAATAGCCCGGTTGGTGCTTTAACTGACCGGCGCGTCTGAAGTCGAAAAACAGGTGCCCCGATGAGCAGCGAAGGCTTGATGGTTTTTACCGGCAACGCCAACCCGAAACTCGCCGAAGCTGTCGTCAAGCACCTAGGCATTCCCCTAGGCAAGGCCCTCGTCGGCCGATTCTCCGATGGTGAAGTCCAGGTCGAGATCCAGGAGAACGTGCGCGGCAAGCACGTGTTCATCCTGCAATCCACCTGCGCCCCGACCAACGACAATCTGATGGAACTGATGGTGATGGTCGATGCGCTCAAGCGCGCGTCTGCCCGGCGCATCACGGCCGCCATCCCCTACTTCGGCTACGCCCGCCAAGACCGTCGCCCGCGTTCGGCGCGTGTGGCGATCACCGCCAAGGTCGTGGCCAACATGCTGGAAGTCGCAGGCGTCGAGCGCGTGCTGACGATGGACCTCCACGCTGACCAAATCCAAGGCTTCTTCGATATCCCGGTCGACAACATCTACGCGTCGCCGATTCTGCTCGAAGACCTGCGCAAGAAGAACTACGAAGATCTGCTGGTGGTGTCGCCCGACGTCGGCGGCGTGGTGCGCGCACGTGCCCTCGCCAAGCAACTCGGCGTGGATCTGGCGATCATCGACAAGCGTCGCCCGAAGGCCAACGTGGCTGAGGTGATGAACATCATCGGTGAAGTCGACGGCCGCAACTGCGTGATCATGGATGACATGATCGACACCGGCGGCACGCTGTGCAAAGCGGCGCAGGTGCTCAAGGAGCGCGGTGCCAAACAAGTGTTTTCGTATTGCACGCATCCGGTGCTGTCGGGCGGCGCGGCTGCCCGCATTGCAGACTCGGCGCTCGACGAAGTGGTCGTGACCGACACCATCCCGCTGCGCGAAGACGCCATCAAGTGCGGCAAGATCCGCCAGCTCTCGACGGCACCGCTGCTGGCCGAGACGTTCACCCGCATCGTGCGCGGTGACTCGATCATGTCGCTGTTTGCTGAATAATTCGGCAGCCAGGCGGCTTACTGTTATAATTCAAGGCTTTACTGCAGAAAACGTCGATTAGACGGCACTTCTGCGGTGTCTGCGGGGCGCAATATGGCGCCCCGTTCACCAGACGGCTTGGTCGCGAGTCGTCTTTTTCGTTTGGAGCAATCATGAAAGTTGTCGCTTTCGAGCGTAGCGTTCAGGGCACTGGTGCGAGCCGCCGCCTGCGCAATTCCGGCAAGACCCCGGCCATCATTTACGGTGCTGGCACCGAGCCGAAGCTGATCGAACTCGATCACAACGCGCTGTACCACGCACTGAAGAAAGAAGCCTTCCACTCGTCGATCCTCGACATCGAAGTGGCTGGCAAGGTGGAAAAGGCGCTGCTGCGCGACTTCCAACTGCACCCGTTCAAGCAACTGGTTCTGCACGTCGACTTCCAACGCGTGTCGGCCAAGGAAAAGATCCACGTCAAGGTGCCGCTGCACTTCCTGAACCAGGAAACCGCACCGGGCGTGAAGCTGGGCCACGGCATCGTGAACCACATCCTGAACGACGTTGAAGTGTCGTGCCTGCCGGCGGACCTGCCGGAGTTCATCGAAGTGGATCTGGGTACGCTGGAAATCGGCCAGACCCTGCACATCGCTGACCTGAAGCTGCCGAAGGGCGTGACCATCCTCACCCACGGTGGCGATGAGAACCCGGCTGTTGCCAACATCAGCGTGCCGGCTGGCGAGAAGTCCGCCGCCGCCGAAGAAGGCGCTGCCGCTGCAGGCGAAGACAAGCCGGCAGCCTAAGTTGCCGCACCTCGCACTTCGGTGCGAGCGAAAAAGCCCGCCGAGCTCGTCTCGCCGGGCTTTTTTTCTGCCTGAGCGGGGCGAGCCACACCGCTTTCAGGCTGCGGAAAGCAGCTATCCTTGTAGGATCAAGGGGCGCTTCCTGCACCCCAACCTGATACGAATCGCATGATCAAACTCATCGTCGGGCTCGGCAATCCGGGCGCCGAATATGCGGCGACGCGACACAACGCTGGCTTCTGGCTGGTCGACCAACTCGCGCGCATGGGCAACGTGACGTTGCGCAACGAGACGCGCTTTCACGGCTATGCCGCGCGCGCCAACCTTTGGGGTAACGAGGTGTGGCTTCTGCAGCCGCAAACCTTCATGAACCGTTCGGGCCTGGCCACCGTGGCATTGGCCCGCTTCTACAAGGTCATGCCCGATGAAATCCTGGTCGTGCATGACGAACTGGATCTGCCGCCTGGCGCCGTCAAACTCAAGCTCGGCGGCGGTTCCGGGGGGCATAACGGCCTGAAGGACATTGCCGCACACCTGACCACACAACAGTTCTGGCGGCTGCGGCTGGGCATCGGCCACCCGCGCAACCTGTTGCCGCCCGGCACGGCACCGTCCGGTCAGCATGATGTCGCCAACTTCGTGCTTAAAGCACCTCGCAAGGAAGAGCAGGACCTCATCGACCGCGCCATCGATCAGAGCCTGGACGCGCTGCCCGAACTGATTGCCGGCAACGCCGAGAAGGCCATGATGCGCCTGCACACCGCGCGCTGATCCGCCGACACCGAGGAGGCCGCCATGACACCGTTTGCCAAACTGACCTCACGCGCCGCCGTGCTGGCGGGTCTGGCGCTCGGCCTGGCGGCTAGCCTGCCGGCGCAAGCGCAGGTGTATCGCTGCAGCGAGAACGGCCAGACGACCTATTCCGACCATCCCTGCGGTAGGCGCGCCCAGCCAGTGCCGATGATCGACAACACGCCCAGCGCCGCCGATCAAAAGGCTGCCCGCGAACGCGCCAGCGCCGAAGCCGCTGAAGTGCAGCAGATGGAAACCGCGCGCCGCAAAGCGCAGGCTGCGGAAGACGCTCGCCAAGCCCAGATGGCCGCGCAGGCGGCCGAACAGGCACGCCGCGAGCAACGGCAGAGAGTGGTGGTTGCGCAGGAAGGCGTTCGATACTGCCATCGCGTCTACGTGGGGCCGTTGCCGTACCCGGTGCCATATCCGCAACCCTATCCGACGCCGATGCCGGTCATTCGCCAACCTCCCGCGCCGGTTGCGGGCGCGCTGCGCCAACCTGGCAATGGCCCGAAGCCGTTCGCGCAAGCACCATTGGCGCCCACACCGATCGTGCCGCGCCCACCGCATCCGCATTACCCGCACTACCGCATCGTCTGCGAACCGGGCTATGCGTACGAAGGACCGGAAGATCTGCTGCCGATCCAATAGACGTGCTGCCAACAAAACGGCAGGCACCAATGAAAAGAGACGGCCAAAGCCGTCTCTTTTTTGTGCTCACGCCGCGCGTGGTGGTGCCGAGGTGAGCTGGGTGTACTTCTGCATCAACTGCTCGTGCGCTTCCTCATGGGCCGGGTCTTTGGGGATGCAATCCACCGGACAGACCTGCTGACACTGAGGCTCGTCAAAGTGGCCGACGCATTCGGTACACTTGCCCGGGTCGATCACGTAGATCTCCGGGCCCATCGAAATCGCGCCGTTGGGGCACTCAGGCTCGCATACGTCGCAATTGATGCACTCATCGGTGATTATGAGCGCCATGATGCCTTCCTTGAAATGGCCGGCGAGCCCGCGCTCGCCAAAGCGTCATTTTATTCCGATTTGCCCGACCCCTCCGTCTTGCCGGTCTTTTCCTTGAGCCACTTTTCGACCGACGGGAACACGAACTTGCTCACATCGCCGCCAAGCACGGCGATTTCTCGCACGAACGTGCCCGAGATGAACTGGTATTGATCCGACGGCGTGAGGAACATGGTTTCCACGTCGGGCAGCAGATAGCGGTTCATGCCGGCCATCTGGAATTCGTATTCGAAGTCCGACACGGCGCGCAGGCCCCGAACGATGACGCGCGCGCCGTTCTTGCGCACGAAATCCTTCAAAAGGCCGGAAAACCCTTCCACCCGCACGTTCGGGTAATGGCCGAGCACTTCACGGGCGATCTCGATGCGCTCTTCCAGCGCGAAGAACGGCCGCTTGTTCGGACTCTGCGCCACCCCGACGATCAGCTCGTCGAAGATGTTGGACGCACGCCGCACGAGGTCTTCGTGGCCGCGCGTGAACGGATCGAAAGTGCCGGGATAAACCGCGATCACCATGGTTCCTCCACCAAGGGGAAAAGAGCATCCGCAAGCGTCGGCGTGGGACATGGCCGCGCCGGTACTGCGTTCGGACACCGTTGCGTTATCGAGCGCGGCAGATCCCGAGCCTGCCGCCTGTGCCACCGACATACACCGGGCGTACCCGCCTTGCAGGTGCCGCCCGATGCTCATGCATCGGTTGCGAGCGGCGTAGTTTAACCGTTTTTGCGGAGCAGCAAATGTGCATGCACCGCACCGGCGCGCAGGTGTTTATGGAGCACCAGATCGGCCGGCAGCGCGACACTAGCGGCCGGCGGGTCGCCATGTGAATCAGTACTCCCATCCACCAACGACTGCGCCGCTTCAACGTAGATCACGCCTCCTGGCTTGACCACCCGCGTCGCGGCCTCCAACGCACGCAGTGCCCAATCCTGCGCAAACGGCGGATCGATGAACACCGCATCGAGCGCGGCATCGGGCTGGCGGGCGAGCCAAGCAAAGGCGTCGCCCGAAACAATGTCGACCATGCTCGCGCCAAGCTTGTCACGTATGGCCTGCAACGCGCGCACGGCCGGGGCGTGGTTTTCGACGAGTGTCACGTGCGCGGCGCCGCGCGAAGCCGCCTCAAAGCCAAGGGCACCGGTGCCGGCAAAGAGATCGGCGCAGCGCCAGCCGGTCAGGTCCTGGCCGAGCCAGTTGAAGACGGTCTCGCGGACGCGGTCGCTGGTCGGGCGCAGGCCCTCGGCGTTGACGACGGGGAGCGGCGTGCGCTTGTATTGCCCGCCGATGATGCGAACCTGCTGCGGTGCGCGCGCATGCGACGTGGCGGTCTTGGCCTTGGGGCCTTTGGAGCTGGGGGTACGAGGTGCCATGGGCGCGATTTTAGGGGCTGTTGCCTCATAAAACGAGCGCAAACAAAAACCGGCGGGGGATGCCGCCGGTTTTTTCCGATACAGCCGCCATGCGTCAGTTCGTGGCGGCCTTATCCGGACCGCCCACCACGATCGTCGCCATGGTCTGCGGTTGCAGCGCACGCTGGAATGCCGTGCGCACCTGATCACGCGTGACCGCCGCGATGCGCTGCGTCCACGTATCCAGGTAGTCGAGCGGCAGGTTGTACCAGCCGATGTTGGCCACGTTGTCCAGCAACTTGCGGTTGCTGTCCAGGCGCAGCGGGAAACCGTTGACGAGGTTGTCCTTGGCGGCCTTCAGTTCCGCGTCGGTTGGGCCGTCGGCGACGAACTTTGCAACGGTGTCACGCACCACGCCCAGCGCTTCTTCCGTCTGGTCCTTGCGCGTCTGCAGCTCCAGCTCGAACGGCCCGGGCTGCGCAGCCGGTGCGAAATAGCTGCCGATGCTGTACGTCAGGCCGCGCTTCTCGCGAACTTCGTTGGTCAACCGTGCGCTGAAACCGCCGCCGCCCAGCACATAGTTCCCAACCAGCAGCGGGAAGTAATCCTTGTCGCCACGCGCAATGCCCGGTTGGCCGAGGATGATGGTCGCCTGCTGCGCCGGATGCGGAATGCGGATCGTCTCCGCCTTCGCCAGCGGCATCTTCACGTCGGGCAGCGCCGGCGGCGTGGCGCCGTCAGCGGGCAAGCCGCGCGTGATCTGCTCGGCGATGGCCTCGGCTTCCTGGCGGCTGATCGCTCCGATCAGCGTCACGACCGCGCGCTTGGCCGTGTAGTTGGCATGGTAGTAGCGCACGATGTCGTCGCGCGTGATGCTCTCCACCGTTTCCGGCGAAGCGGTCTGCCCGTACGGATGCGTGCCGTAGATGGCCTTGCCGAACGCGCGCTCGGCCAGCACCGACGGCTTGGTCAGCGATTCGCGGATGGCGGCCACCAAGCGCTGCTTGTCCCGCGCGAGCACCGAGTCGGGGAAAGTCGGCGCCGAGACAATCTGTGTCATCAGCGCGATGGCCGGGCCGCGTTCGACGGGGTCGGACAGCGTGCGCAGGCGCAGGCTCGTGCGGTCACCACCGGCACCGCCGCCAAAGCTCGCGCCCACGTCGGCAAACGCATCGGCAATCGCCGCTTCATCGCGCGCGGGTGCATTGCCCTGCGCGGCCACGCCCTTGTCGAGCATGCCGGCCGTGAGCGAGGCGAGGCCCACCTTCGCAGCCGGCTCATAGCGCGAACCCGCGTCCACGTCGAGATTGATGTCGAGCATCGGGATCGACGGGCTCGGCACGAAGAACACGCGCGCGCCGGTCGGCGCCGTCCAGTGTTCAATGGGCAGCGCGGCCAGGGCACTCTGGGCCGCCGCTGCAACAATGGCGACCAGCGCCGTCTTGAGGGTCAGAGACATGGCGCGCATCAACGCAGCCCTCCTTCTTCGCGCATGCCCGGAACAGGCTTGCGCGCCGGTTTGTTGGGATCGATCGGTTGTGGCAGCAGCGTGGCGACGACGAGGTTGTCTTCGCTGAAGTACGTCTGCGCCACATGCTGGATCTGCGCCGACGTCACGGCCTTGATCTTTTCAAGCTGGCGATCGATGGACCGCCACGACAGGCCGCTCATCTCGTTCATGCCGATCTCCATGCCCTGCCCGAACACCGAGTCGCGCTTGTAGATCTGCGCGGCCACAACTTGTGCCTTCACGCGCTTCAGTTCGGCGTCCGTCACGCCTTCCTTGGCGATGCGCTCGATCTGCGCGCGCAGCGCCTGTTCGATCTCGGCGGTGGTGTGGCCGTCGGCAGGCGTGCCGTCCATCAGGAAGATCGACGGACCGCGGTTCAGGCCGTCGTAGCCGGCGTTGACATCGTCGGCAATGCGCTTTTCGCCCTTGACGAGTTGGCTCGACAGGCGCGCGTTGTCATAGCCATCGAGCACGGCCGACAGGACTTCCAGCGCGTACGGGTCAACGTCCTTTTCCACATCGCTCAGGCGCGGCACCTTGTACGCCAGCACAACGTACGGGTTCTCGGCCGGCGCCTTCACCCAGATACGCTTCACGCCAATCTGCTTGGGCTCCTCCTGCGCATAGCGGCGCGGCAATGCATGCGGCTTAAGCTTGCCGTAGGTGCGCTGCGCCAGGCGGAAGACTTCGTCGGGTTTCACATCGCCCGCAACGATGACGGTGACGTTGTTGGGCGTGTACCAGGCGTGGTACCAGTTCTGCGCGTCCTGCACCGTCATCGTGTCGAGATCGCCCGGCCAGCCGATGGTCGGGTTGCGGTACGGCGCGGCGTTGAACAGCGTGGCGAGCATCTGCTCGTAGACGGTGGAACGGGCGGAGTCGTCGATGCGCATGCGGCGCTCCTCCTTCACCACGTTCATCTCCGGCTTGAACTCCTTGTCGGTCAGCTGGAGATTGGCCATGCGGTCCGCCTCTAGGGCCATCACGTCGCCAAGATGCGACTTCTCGATCTGCTGGAAGTACATCGTGAAATCGCGCGTGGTCATGGCGTTTTCGCGGCCGCCCATGGCCGCCACGCGGCGGGAGAACTCGCCGGGGCCAACAGCCTTGGTGCCCTTGAACATCATGTGCTCGAGCATGTGGGCGACGCCTGTGGTGCCGTTGTGCTCGTCGATGCTGCCGGCGTGATACCAGACCATGTGCGCCACGGTGGGGGCGCGGTGGTCTTCCTTGACGATCAATTGCAGGCCGTTCGGCAGCTTGTATTCGTGCGTGTCGGACTGGCTGGCGCCCACCTTGGCAACGCTGGCGGTGGCAACCGGGCGCCCTGGTGCGGCTGCCAACTCCTGCGCGCCAACATGGCCGGCCAGCAGGCCCGCCGCCAGGGCCGTCGCGGCCAATTGCCAGGCTCGCAACCGGGCCCGGTTTGAAACGATTCGCATGGAAGAGCGCATATGGGCTGTCTGATAAAATTCGACGCTTGATTCTAACGGCGAAATAGACTGCCTTTTACGATGTTTAGTTTCTGGAAGAAGCGCAAGGCAGAGCCCCAACCGGCCGCCGAACCCACGCCCGCCGCGGCGCCCGAAGCCGCGCAGGCGCCTGCCCCGGCTGCCATCCCTGCCGTCGCTCCCGTACCCGCACCGGTTGCAGCACCTCAGCCCGTCGCTGCACCTGCACCTGCGCCAATAGCCGCACCTGTCGCCGCGCCGGCCCACGTGGCCATGCCTGACGCACCTGCCGAGCAGCCTGTGCTCGACGTGCAAGCCGACGACGTCGAAACCGTGCCCACGCCCGCCGTCATCGAACAGGCCCGCAAGGGCTGGATGTCGCGCCTGCGCTCCGGCCTGTCGAAGACGAGCAAGGGTCTGACCACGCTGTTCGTCGGCGTGAAGGTCGACGAAGCGCTCTTCGAAGAGCTGGAGACCGCGCTGCTGATGGCCGATGCCGGTGTCGACGCCACCGAATACCTGCTGGGGGAACTGCGCCGCCGCATCAAGGCCCAGCGCATTGAAACCGCCGAAGGCGTGAAAACCGCCCTGCGCGACCTGCTGGTGGAGCTGCTGCACCCCCTGGAAAAAACCATGGTGCTTGGCCGCGAACAGCCGATGGTCATCATGATCGCGGGCGTCAACGGCGCCGGCAAGACGACCAGCATCGGCAAGCTGTGCAAGCACTTCCAGACCTACGGCCAGTCGGTGCTGCTGGCCGCGGGCGACACGTTCCGCGCCGCCGCGCGAGAGCAACTCGTGGTCTGGGGACAGCGCAACAACGTCACAGTGGTGGCTCAGGAATCGGGCGACCCGGCTGCGGTGATCTTCGATGCAGTGAACTCCGCACGCGCACGCGGCATCGACATCGTCATGGCCGATACCGCCGGCCGCCTGCCGACGCAGCTGCACCTGATGGAAGAGCTCAAGAAAGTGCGCCGCGTGACCGCCAAGGCGATGGCCACAGCGCCGCATGAAACGCTGCTGGTGATCGACGGCAACACGGGGCAGAACGCCCTCGCGCAAGTCAAAGCCTTTGACGAAGCGCTGGGCCTCACGGGCCTGATCGTCACCAAGCTGGATGGCACTGCCAAGGGCGGCATCCTGGCCGCCATCGCACGGCAGCGGCCGGTGCCGGTGTACTTCATCGGCGTGGGTGAACAGGTCGAGGATCTGCAGCCGTTTTCTGCGCGCGAATTTGCGGATGCGCTGTTGGGTTGACCATCCTCGCGCACAACGCTTCAACGTAAAAACGCCCTGATTTGATCAGGGCGTTTTTGTTTTGCGCAGTAACGCTGCAGATTACGCGGAAGCCGCATCCGGCTGCACCCCAGGCGCAGCCCTCTGAAACGCCTCCTGCGCCATGCAGTGCTCAAAGATGCGCGCGAGCGTCGGGTAATCCTCCACCGCCACATCAAATCGCTTGCCGTTGAACACCTGCGGGACCAGGCACACGTCGGCCAGCGTCGGCGTGTCGCCAACACAGTAAGCGCCCGTCGGCGGCGACTGTGACAGCCGCTTCTCCAACGCCGCAAACCCCAGCTTCACCCAGTAGCGATACCAGTCGTTGCGCGCCTCTTCTTCCACGTTGAACGTGTTCTTCAGATACTTGAGCACGCGCGGATTGTTGAGCGGGTGGATCTCGCACGCAATCGCCAATGCAATCGCGCGAATGTGCGCGCGGTTGCTCGGTGAGCCCGGAAGCAGCGTGGGCTCGGGGTGCGTCTCTTCCAGGTATTCGACGATCGCCAAGGACTGGTTCAGCACGTCGTTGCCGTCGCACAGCACGGGCACCAGCGCATCGGGGTTCAGCTTGACGAAGTCGGGCGCCATCTGCTCGCCCTTGAGCAGGTGCACCGGCGCGTAGTCGTACGACAGGCCCTTGACCTCCAGTGCGATGCGCACGCGGAACGACGCCGAACTGCGGAAATAGTTGTACAGCTTGATCGACATGGCTTCTGACTCTTCTGTCGGGTCTATCAAATGACCTTCACGTGCAGCTCACCCACGCCGTCGATCTTGCCGACCATCAGGTCGCCGACGACCACCGGGCCGACGCCTTCCGGCGTGCCGGTGTAGATCAGGTCGCCGGGGCGCAGTTCGAACAGGCGCGACAGATACGCAATGGTTTCCGGCACCGACCAGATCAGGTCGGACAAATCACCGCGCTGGTGTTCCCGCCCGTTGACCGACAGCGTGACGGCGCCCTTATCTGCGTGGGCGACATCCTTTGCCGGCACGATCGGGCCAATGGGTGCGGAGCCGTCGAACGCCTTGCCGGTTTCCCACGGGCGGCCGCCCTTCTTGGCGGCGTTCTGCAAATCGCGGCGCGTCATGTCCAGGCCGACGGCGTAACCGTAGATATGGTTGGCAGCGGTTTCCACGGAGATATCGCGGCCGCCCGTGCCGATGGCGACCACGAGTTCGATCTCGTAGTGGCAATCCTTGGTTTCAGTCGGGTAGACGAACTGTCCGGTCTCGCCGTCGGGGATGTAGCGCACGGCGTCGGCCGGCTTGCAGAAGAAGAATGGCGGCTCGCGGTCGGGGTCGGAACCCATCTCGCGGGCGTGGGCGGCGTAGTTGCGGCCGACGCAGTACACACGGCGCACCGGAAACTGGCCCTGCCCACCACGGACGGGAATTCCGTTGACGGCGGGCGGGGTGACGACGAACTCGGTCATACGGGTCTCCTGAAGCTAAGCTGGATTGGAACAGGTGGGGACACTGCGGCCACCGCCCCCCGGCGACCGACGAGTTTGCGAGAATACACCCGCACCGGCCCGGCGCGGTTCTTGCATGAGTGGCGTGCACACTGCCCCACTTTGCACCATGCAAACGAAACCGCCCGCCCCATCTGCCCCGCCCGCCGCCCCGCACCCGGCCGCGCCGATGCGCGTGCTGCTGGTGCGCGATCCGCTCGATGCCGAACAGATCAACCTGGAGCTGATCCGCGCAGGGCTGGCCGAGGCCGGCTTCGTTGACGTGGGCCTGGCCGATGCCGACCTGACGCTACCGGAGCGCATCGCCGAGACACAACCCGACATGGTCATCGTCGCGTCCGAGTCGGCGGCGCGGGACACCATCGAGCACGTCTGCGTGGCCACCCAGCACGCGCCGCGCCCGATCGTGCTGTTCACCGACAACGACGACGCCACACGCATCAAGACGGCGTTTGCCGCCGGGATCACCGCCTACATCGTGGACGGCATCAAGCCCACGCGCGTCAAGGCGGTGTTGGACGTGGCCTATGCTCGCTTCGAGCACGAAAGTGCGTTGCGCGCAGAGCTGGACACCGCCAAGACGCAACTGGCCGAACGCAAGGTGCTGGAGCGCGCCAAGGGCCTGCTGATGAAGCAGATGAACCTGTCGGAAGACGATGCCTTCAAACGCCTGCGCAAGATGGCGATGGACCGCAACATCAAGCTGGTGGAAGCCGCACAACGCGTGATCGATGTGATGGCCAGTTGAGCGGCCGGGCCACCGCCCAGTTTTGGTGCGCCGCACAACTCCGGCGCCGGAAACGCACCAGTCGCGCGCGGTGTTCCGGACCTCACACGCGGCGTTCCGAACCTCAATCACCGAGCTAAAAGCCTTGCACGTCGAGTTCTGAACCTCAATCACCGAGCGAAAAGCCTCGCACGTCGAGTTCTGAACCTCAACCGCCGAGCTAAAAGCCTCACACGCCGAGTTCCGAACCTCAACCGCCGAGCTAAAAGCCTCACGCGCCGAGCTCCGAGCTTCATTCGCCGAGCTAAAAGCCTCACGCGCCGAGCTCCGAACTCCATCTGCCGAGCAAAAAGCCTCGCACGCCGAGCTCCGAGCTCGGAACACCGAGAAAAAAGCTCGGCGCGTGGCGCTCTGAACCCGGATCGCCGAAACCCGTCGCTCAACGTTGGCATACCCCTTGCAAGTGTCGCTGCGAAGCCGGTGCCAACGTGGGTATCGGCAAGGGACAACGGCGTCCCGACGCACGGCTCTGCGACCCTTCCTTGGCGATGGGGCGATGGCGCGCGTCGGGACGCCTTTTCTTTGGAGCCATGGATGGCCGCGCCAGACAAGACCGACGCTCTCGTCAACCCGATCAACCCGAAGCGCCGCAGCATCATGAAAGCCGCGGCGACGATTGCAGGAGGCAGTGCCGTGGCATTGATCGATCCGCTGGTGCGCGCCGGCGCCTGGGCCGCGGGCTCCGATGCGCCCGAGAAGACGGAGCTGAAGGTCGGCTTCATCCCGCTCACGGACTGCGCCTCGGTGGTCATGGCGTCCACGCTCGGCATCGACAAGAAGTACGGCATCAAGATCACGCCGTCGAAAGAAGCCTCCTGGGCCGGCGTGCGCGACAAGCTGGCGTCGGGCGACCTGGATGCGGCGCACGTGCTCTACGGCCTGATCTACGGCGTGCAACTCGGCATTGGCGGCCCGAAGAAAGACATGGCCGTGCTGATGACGCTCAACAACAACGGCCAGGCGATCACGCTGTCGAACAAGCTCAAGGCAGCAGGCGTCAAGGACGGCGCATCGCTGCGTGCGGTCATGACCAAGGAGAAGCGCGAATACGTCTTCGCGCAGACCTTCCCGACCGGCACGCACGCGATGTGGCTGTACTACTGGCTGGCCGCGCACGGCATCCATCCGCTGCAGGATGCGAAGGCGATCACCGTGCCGCCGCCGCAGATGGTGGCCAACATGCGCGTGGGCAACATGGATGGCTTCTGCGTGGGCGAGCCGTGGGGCGCGCGCGCGATTGCCGACAACATCGGCTTTACCGCCGAGACCACACAGGCCATCTGGAAAGACCACCCGGAGAAGGTGCTCGGCACCACAGCGGAGTTTGTGCAGAAGTATCCGAACACCGCACGTGCCCTCACGGCTGCGGTCCTGGAGGCGAGCAAGTTCATCGATGCATCCGCGTCGAACCGCCGCAAGACGGCCGAGACCATCGCCGCCAAGTCCTACGTCAACACCGACATGGACATCATTCTCGACCGCATGCTGGGCCGCTACTCGAATGGCCTGGGCAAGACGTGGGACGACCCGGACCCGATGCGCTTCTATCACGACGGCGCAGTCAACTTCCCGTACCTGTCGGACGGCATGTGGTTCCTCACGCAGCACAAGCGCTGGGGCCTCCTGAAAGCGCATCCGGATTACCTGGCCGTGGCCAAGCAGATCAACCGCATCGACATCTACAAGCAGGCGGCCACCGCCACCGGCACGCCGCTGCCCAAGAGCGACATGCGCACGGCCAAGCTGATCGACGGCGTGGTGTGGGATGCGAAGAACCCCGCCGCTTATGCCGACGGCTTCAAGCTGAAAGCCTGACGCCGCCGCCCTCCTGAACTTCCGAATTTCTGATTGCGGTTCCTCACGTCGATGGAGTCCGACATGAACACGCTCGTCAAAACGTTGTCCGGCGTGCAGTCCGATGCCGCCCCTGAACGTCGCCGGTTTGTTGCGCGCGACTGGTTTGTCGCCGCCGTGGTGCGCGGCTTTCCGCCCGTGCTGGGCTTTGTTCTGTTTGTGCTGGCATGGCAGGGCATCGCCACGGCCATCCCCGCACTGCCGACACCGGCGGTGACGTGGAAAGCGGCGGTCGCGCTGTTTGCCGATCCGTTCTATCGCAATGGCCCGAATGATCAGGGCGTGGGCTGGAACGTGCTGGCGTCGCTGGCGCGCGTGGGCGCGGGCTTCGGCATGGCGGCCGTCATCGGCATTCCGGCGGGCTTCCTCATCGGGCGCTTTGCGTTTTTGAATGCGATGGCCTCGCCCATCATCAGCCTGCTTCGGCCGGTGTCGCCGCTGGCGTGGCTGCCGATCGGGCTGCTGCTGTTCAAGTCGGCCAACCCGGCGGCCATCTGGGCGATCTTCATCTGCTCGATCTGGCCGATGGTCATCAACACCGCCGTGGGTGTGACGCGCGTGCCGCAGGACTACCTGAACGTGGCGCGCGTGCTGAACCTGTCGGAGTGGAAGGTGTTCACGCGCGTGCTGTTTCCGGCGGTGCTGCCGTACATGCTGACGGGCGTGCGGTTGTCCATCGGCACCGCATGGCTGGTGATCGTGGCGGCGGAGATGCTCACCGGCGGCGTCGGCATCGGCTTCTGGCTGTGGGATGAGTGGAACAACTTGAAGGTCGAGCACATCGTCATCGCAATCTTCGTGATCGGGGTGGTGGGCTTGCTGCTGGAGCACGCGCTGCTGGCCATTGCGCGGCGCTTCTCGTACGACGCGGTTTGAGGACATTGGGGGAGCGCCATGACAGACAAATTCCTGCGCATTGAAAACGTCGGGCAGACGTTCAAGACCAAGCGCGGTCCGTTCGTCGCCCTGCGCGACATCGACCTGACGGTTGCGCGCGGTGAGTGCATCGCGCTGATCGGGCACTCGGGCTGCGGCAAATCGACGTTGCTCAATCTCATTGCCGGGCTCACACGACCGACCACGGGTGGGCTCATCCTGGCGGAGCGTGAGATTGCCGGGCCGGGGCCGGATCGCGCGGTGGTGTTTCAGAACCACTCGCTGCTGCCGTGGCTCACGTGCTTTGACAACGTGTATCTCGCCGTCGAGCGCGTCTTCGGCAAGAGCGAGACTAAGGCGCAGTTGCGTGATCGCACGCATGCGGCGCTGGCGCTGGTCGGCTTGTCGCATGCCGAGCAGAAGCATCCGCATGAGATCTCTGGCGGGATGAAGCAGCGCGTGGGGATTGCGCGGGCGCTGTCCATGGAGCCCAAGGTGCTGCTGATGGACGAGCCGTTTGGCGCGCTGGATGCGCTCACGCGGGCGCATCTGCAGGATGAGCTATTGAAGATCGTTGCGGCTACCGGCAGCACGGTGGTGATGGTCACCCACGATGTGGATGAAGCGGTGCTGCTGGCGGATCGCATCGTGATGATGACGAATGGGCCGGCTGCGACGATTGGTGAGGTGTTGACGGTGGATTTGCCGCGGCCGCGGGATCGGATGGCGTTGGCGGAGGATCCGACTTATCACGCTTGTCGGACGGCGGTGTTGGATTTTCTTTATCGGAAGCAGAGGCATCCGGTGGCGGAGGCGGCTTGAGGTTTGTTGTTGGGTTTTGGTTTTGATGTTGGTGGCCCATCCCCCTTTCGTCCCCTGCCGGGGCCGACTCACTTTCTTTGTCTTGCCAAAGAAAGTAAGCAAAGAAAGGCGCGCCCGAGATGGCGACCCATCCCTTGAATTTCTGTCGCAGGGAGGGAGGGGAGGCAAACTCGCTGCGCTCAGACAGGCCTCCCCTCTTTTTCCTCCCTGCAACAGAAATTCAAGGCGCCATCTAGGGCAAGGGGAAAGCAAACCATCTATTGCCTGGGCGGCACTTCGTCTTGCGCACCGAACCCGTCGTTTCCGCCGTTTGTCGCTCCGCACTCGGCGCAAGTTTCGGCGCTCAGCTCAGCAAGCCGTGTGTTTGGCCTTTGACGTTCCTGCCCTTGATGGCGCCTTGAATTTTCGTAAGCGGGCGGAAGAAAGGCGGGGAACTGTCTGAGCGCAGCGAGTTTTCCCCGCCTCCGCCCGGTTACGAAAATTCAAGGAGTCTTTCGCCATCTCGGGCGCGCCTTTCTTTGGTTACTTTCTTTGGCAAGACAAAGAAAGTGAGTCGGCCCCGGCAGGGGATGAAACAAGGGATGCACCACCAGTCCCAAAAAAGCACCGACCCATGGCGCCAGCACACAACCCACAGCGCTATGATCAACCCCAAGCCAATCACCCGCGCCATGAACAATGCCCGCTCCCCCCATCCTCCCCGACACCGCCACTGAAGACGCCCTCGCCAACGGCCCCTTCCCCGCCGCCCGCTTCATCAAGGAAATCGGCCGCGGCGCAGACGGTGCGCGGGCACTGGTCAAGCACGATGCCCGGGCGCTCTTCACCGCCATGCTGGAAGGCCGCATCGCCGACGTGCAGCTCGGCGCCATCCTCATGGCCTACCGCATCAAGGGCGAGACCCCGGAAGAACTCGATGGCATGCTGGAAGCCACGCATGCGCACTGCCGGCCGCTGCCGGCACCGGACACGCCCGAGCACGCGCTGCCGGTCGTTATCCCGAGCTACAACGGCGCCCGCCGCCAGCCGAACCTCGTGCCGCTGCTGGCCAAGCTGCTGGCGCGCGAAGGGGTGCCGGTGCTGGTGCACGGCATCCGCCGCTTCGACGGCCGCATCACCACGGCGGCGCTCTTTGAAGCGCTCGGCTGGCCCGTCTGCGAACACATGGACGACGCCCGCGAGCGGTTGGAGAGCGACCGCCTGGCGTTTGTGCCGATCGACGTGCTCTCGCCCGAGCTGACGTCGCTGCTGGACAAGCGCGAGATCGTCGGCCTACGCAATTCGGCCCATACGGTGGTGAAGATGCTGCAGCCCATCGGCGGGCACGCGCCGCACGAGGCGCTACGGCTGGTCAGCTACACGCACCCCGAATACCGCGACACGCTCACCGATTACTTCCTGCGCCATCCGGCCAATGTGCTGCTCGCGCGCGGCACCGAAGGCGAGGCGGTGGCCGATGCGCGGCGTGGCAGCGCGGTGGAGTGGCTGCAGGATGGGGCGCACGAAACCGTGATTGAGGCGGTGGAAGGATCAAGCGATACGCCGCCTGAATTGCCTGTGGGGACGGACGTGGCGGCAACAGCGCGGTGGATTGAGGCGGTGCTCGACGGCAAGCAACCGGTGCCGGAGCCGATCGCCAAGCAGGTCCGCGCGATCGTGCGCTGTGCACGACCAGCGCAGGCTGCCTGATTGATCGATTGGTCTTACTTGGACGGCAGCGGAATCCGCTCCGTCTCGCCCGGCACGTGGGCGAAGGCGTCGGCCTCCCACCGCTGCTTGGCGTCTTCAATGTCGGCCCTGTCGCTGGCGACGAAGTTCCAGTAGATGTGGCGGTGGCCGTCGGTCGGGTCACCGCCCAGCAGCATCAAGCGTGACGATGCCTGCGCGGTAAGCGTCACGTCACCGCCGGGTTCCAGCACGGCAAGGTGGTGCGGGTCGAGCGTCTCGCCGTCGATGGTGACAGCGCCGTCGACGAGATACAGCCCACGGTCTGCATGCTCGGGCGGAATCACCAGCGATGCACCGGCCGCCAGCTCCAGCGCCACATACAACGTGCGCGAACTCACCTTCACCGGCGACGTCAGCCCGAATGCATCCCCCGCGATGACGACGCCCTGCACGCCCGGGCATTCGAGCTTGGGCAGCGTGTCGGCCGCATGGTGGGCGAAGCTGGCGTTCACCTTTTCCTGATCCTTCGGCAGCGCCACCCAGGTTTGGATGCCATGCACGCGCGCGCCTTTTTCGCGCCCCTCGGGCGAGGAACGCTCGGAGTGGACGATGCCGTTGCCGGCCGTCATCCAGTTCACGTCGCCAGGCGTGATGGTCTGCACGCTGCCGAGGCTGTCGCGGTGGACCATGCTGCCGTCGAACAGATACGTAACGGTGGCCAGCCCGATGTGCGGGTGCGGACGCACGTCGATGCCTTCGCCGGGGGCGAAATCGACGGGGCCCATGTGATCGAAGAAGATGAACGGCCCCACCGTCTGGCGCGCCGCCGATGGCAGCACCCGCTTGACCGAGAAACCGCCCAGGTCGCGCACGTGCGGGCCGATGATGTGCTGAATGGAAGTCATGGTGGGAGGCTCCTCAAGCGCGCTCGGCGAGTTCGGTGTCGACGCTGATCTCCACCTCGGTCATCAGCTTGTGAACGGGGCATTTGCCGGCCACGCGCAGCAGGTCGGCGCGTTGCTCGTCGCTCAGATCGCCGTGCAGGGTCAGCACGGTACGCAGCTTGTAACGGCCCTGACGCTCCTGGCTGCCGTCGTGCTCGACAGCCACGTCGATCGAGTCGAGCGGGTACTTGCGCTGGCGCGCATACAGCGAGACGGTCAGCGCCTTGCAACTGGCCAAGGCCGCATCGAAGTAGGCGTGCGGATCGGGCGCACTGCCTTCGCCCGCCGGCTTGGGCACGTCGGTGTAGGTCACGCCTTCAGGGAAGGTGACTTTGTGGCGGAAAAGGCCTTCGGTGTCCTTGCTGACGACGATGGTCATGACGGCTCCTGTAACGGTGTCTGCGATGTCCGGGCAGTGTAGCTAACTTGCGTGACGGCACGCGAGGTGACGCGATGTGTCGAGTGCATCGCATTCATTTGCGCATCGATCACTCAACATTGCAGACATGGCAATTCAGCCCACCCTTTTGGGTGGAAACGCTCAAGCGGCGCGGTTTTCCGCCGATCTTCCGGTTAGAAGACATCCGCCCTGAAACCGCCCCGCTCACGCGTCACCTGCATGGTTCCTCGCCGGCCGCTTGTCGCCATTGCCGGCGGCATCGGCTTTCTCCTCGTCCTGATTGGGCTGACCGTGATGGTCGGCTGGCTGCAGCATTGGCCATGGGCGGTGAAGCTCGGCACGGACCGCCTGCTGATCGTGTTTGCCACGGGGATCAACCTGACGCTGCTGGGCGCTGGTTTGGGGGCGCTGCTCGTTGGGGCGGTGCGACCAAACGCCCGCTGGGCAGATCCGACAGCACGCGGGCTGAGCGGCGCGGTCGCGTTGCTGTCCGCGCTGCGGCTGGCCGAGATGATCACGGGCCGGCCGATCGGACTGGATTTTCCTGGCCTGCACGCCTGGTTCGATCGCCAATGGGTGACCGGGTGGATTGGCGGCATGCACCCCAGCCACGCGCTGGCGATGGCCGCCTCGGCAACCGCACTGAGCCTCGTGCCCACCTTGCGCAAACCGCATCGCGCGCAGTGGTTCTGGGGCCTCCTGGGCTTCGCGATGCTGCTCTGCGCTGGCGACCTCCTCGGCCGCGCCATGGCACTTGAGTATCTGTACCCGGCGTGGCTGCGGTGGCGTGCCCCGGACGCGGCTGCTGTCTGCTCGCTGCTGGTGCTCACGGGCACACTGTGCGCCGCGGTAGCCCGGTACCCCGGCCTGTTGCGCCTGCGCTTGTCGCCGGAAGACACCATCGTGTGGATCAGCGGCGGCTGTGTGGTGCTGGCAGGTCTGGCGGCCACCATCACGGCGTTCATCATCCAGGTGGACAGCGCCACGCTGACTTTCGGCACCACACGGGCACAAGCCCTGTCCAGCTACGCCGAAGAGTTCGACCGACTGCTGGCCATGCGTGCGGAAAGCCCCCGCCTGGTGGCCGCCGCCACGCACATCCAGGAAGTGCTGCGCCATCCGGCTGACAACGCAGCGCGCCTGCGCAGCGAGAGTGCGTTGCAGGCGTATCGCGAGCAAGGCTACTCGTACCTGCAACTGCGCACGCTCGCGGGCGAGGGCATCGTCAGCCTGGGGACGCAGACGCTTGAACCCGAGCTGTCGATTCGGCTGCACGCCGGCCTCGCGCCCGAGCGTGTCACGCTGCAATGGGTACACGGTTTTGCCATGCGTACCGAAACGCCGGTCATGGCAGACGGCACGCAGATCGGCTGGCTGGTCGCCGAGCAACCGCTCGCCCACATGACAGGCCGCTACAACAGCCAACGCGGTACGGGGATGACGGAAACGCTGGCGATGTCGGGCTTTGATGGGCGCGGCCGCGCCATGTCGTTTCCGCAGCGCTTCGATGCCTATGTGTTCGAGCTGCCGCCGCTTACGGTCGACCACCGGCCGCTGCCATCACGCCTGGCGCTGGCGGGCGAGGCCGGCTACGGCCAGTGGCAGGACATCCATGGCATGCCGACGTCGTTCAGCTACACGCCCATCGGCCACACGGGTCTGGCACTGATCAGCAAGATCGCCAGCGCTGAGTTGTATGCCCCGATGCGCGTGCAGTTCGAGCGGCTTGCGGCCTTCATGCTGTGCCTGATGATCGGCAGCGTGCTGGCCATCCGCTTGACGGTGCGGCCGTTTGCCAACCGGCTGGCCGCGTCCGAGCGCGCACTGCGCACCGCCAACGAAAGCCTGGAACGCCGCCGTGACGCCCTGCGCGCCAGCCGCGAACAACTGCGCCTGGTGGCCGACAACGTGCCCGCGCAGCTCAGCTACGTCGACTCGGACGGCATCGTGCGCTTTGCCAGCCGCACGCTGCTCGAAGCCTTCGGCCGCAGTGAAGACGAGATGCTCGACCGCCACGTGCGCGAGATCTACACCCCCGAGGATTACCGCGCGCTGCTGCCCTATATGACGGAGGTGCTGGCCGGTTACCCGGTGCAATTCGAGATCCAGTCCATGCGCACCGGCGTGCCCCGCTACCTGAGCGGCCACTACTTTCCCGACTACGATGATCGCGGCACGCTGCGCGGCTATTTCTCGGTACTGCAGGATCTGACGGCCCGCACGAGTGCCGAGCTGGCCCTGGGGCGCAGCGAACGGGCGCTCAAGCTCGTGCTCGACAACGCGCCGCTGCTGGTGTCGCACATCGACCCCGACGGTGTCTTCACCTTCTGCAACGTCACGCATGCGCGCTGGCTGCAGCGCACGCCCGAGGAGGTCTGCGGTCAGACACCGGAACGGGTGTTCACGCCGGGCACGTACGCCTTGCTGGCACCGTATCTGGTGCGCGCCCAGCGCGGAGAATCCGTCCAATTCGAGATCACCGCGCCATGGTACGAAAAGGCCCACGCCAACGGCCCGCGCAGCCGCACCCGGCATTTTCGCGGCCAGCTCGTGCCCGATGCCGGTGAAGCCCGCGACGGCCGCTGCGGTCTCTACGCCTTCGTGCAGGACGTGACCGAAGCCAAGCGCAGCGAGATGGAGCTGTCGCGCATGGCGCGCTTTGATGCGCTCACCGGCCTGCCAAACCGCTACGAACTCTACGAGCGCCTGCGCGCCGCGCTGGAACGCCGTCAGCGTCTGCCCGCGCCGCTGGGCGTGCTGTATCTGGACGTGGATCACTTCAAGCACATCAACGACACCTACGGCCACGCCGCCGGCGATGCTGTGCTGGTGGAGGTCGCGCACCGCCTGCAACGTGCCGTGCGCCGCACCGACACCGTCGCCCGCCTCGCAGGTGACGAATTCATCATCCTGCTCGACCCGATTGACGCTCCGGATGATGCGCTGCACACGGCGCAGAAGATCGTCGGAGCGATCCGTCCGCCCATCCACCTGCCTGATGGCACGGTGCTGCACGTCACCACGAGCATTGGCGTCGCCTGCCCGGGCCCGGAAGTACGCGACCCAGACGCCGCCCTGCGCGAAGCCGATCGCGCACTTTATTGGGCGAAGTCACGCGGCCGCAACACGGCGGCATAGTCGAGAACCGATGCCGCCCGCCTCGGTCTATGAGTGGGTATGACGCGCTTTTGTTGCGGCGCAAACATCACACTATTGATGAAGACACCCTGATTTACGGGAACTATTAACCGGACAAGAATGTCCTATTAGCACTCATCCGGTTGGAGTGCTAAGATGCCTCTCCAAACCTCCACTGGATTTCGACAGGAGTCCTGAGTGAACGCAGTCATCCCCGTGAATACCGTTTCCGCAATCGCCACCCAGCCGTCCGGCAACGCCGGCAATGGATGGGCGCTGGCGTTCCCCGGCAACCTGGGCAACATCGACGCCTACATCCAGAGCGTCAATCGTGTGCCGATGCTGTCGGCTGAAGAAGAACAACGCCTGGCCCGCGAATACCGCGACAACGACAATCTCGATGCCGCCCGCCGCCTGGTGCTCTCGCACCTGCGCCTGGTGGTGTCGATCGCCCGCGGCTATCTCGGCTACGGCCTGCCGCATGCCGACTTGATCCAGGAAGGCAATATCGGCTTGATGAAGGCCGTCAAGCGCTTCGATCCGGATCAGGGTGTGCGCCTCGTCTCGTACGCGATGCACTGGATCAAAGCCGAGATGCACGAGTACATCCTGAAGAACTGGCGCATGGTGAAGGTGGCTACCACCAAGGCCCAGCGCAAGCTGTTCTTCAACCTGCGCAGCCACAAGCAGGATGCGCAAGCGACCTTCACGTCGGATGAGATCGACGCCGTGGCCGCCGAACTGAACGTCAAGGGCGCCGAAGTGCGCGAGATGGAAACGCGCCTCTCGGGCGGCGACATCGCGCTTGAAGGCCAGATGGACGACGGCGAAGAGTCCTTCGCCCCGATCGCCTACCTGGCCGACACGCACAACGAGCCGACCCGCGTGATCGAAGCGCGGAGCAACGACCGCATGCAAAGCGAAGGCATCGAAGCCGCCCTCGCCAAGCTGGACGACCGGAGCCGCCGCATCATCGAAGCCCGCTGGCTGAACGTGAACGACGACGGATCGGGCGGCTCGACGCTGCACGACTTGGCTGACGAGTTTGGTGTGTCGGCAGAACGCATTCGCCAGATCGAATCGGCCGCGATGAAGAAGATGAAGGGTGCCCTGCAGGCCTTCGCCTAAGCTGCCCGCCTCGCCATAAAAAAGCCCGCCAATTGGCGGGCTTTTTCTTTGGGGGCTGGCAGCAGATCAGTCGGCCAGCAATTGCTTGATGTCGTGGGCGATCGGCTCGGGGCCCTGACCGTGCTTGATGAACAGGCGCAGGTTGCCTTTCGGATCAAACATGTAGCTGCCGGCCGTGTGATCCATGGTGTAGTTGTCAGGCGAACTGCCCGGCACCTTGCTGTAGAAGACCTTGAAGTCGGACGCGACCTTCTTCAGTTCGGTCTCGTTGGCCGGACGCAGGCCGATGAAGCGCGGGTCGAACGCGGGCACGTACTTGGCCAGCAGGTCTTGCGTATCGCGCTCGGGGTCGACGGTGACGAACAGCACCTGGACGCGGTCCGCGTCTTTGCCGAGGGTGTCCATCACGGCGCGCAACTCAGCCAACGTGGTCGGGCAGACATCAGGGCAATGCGTGTAGCCGAAGAACATGACGACGACCTTGCCGCGGAAATCTTCGAGCGTGCGGCGCTTGCCGGTGTGGTCGGTCAGCGAGAAATCGGTGCCGAAGCTCTTGGATCCGGTGATGTCGAGATTCTTGAAGGCGGGCTTGTCGCTGCATGCCGTGAGCGCCAGCACGGCAACCGCCAGCATGGCGAACAGCGCGGCGCGGAGGTGTCGGAAAGAGAGCATGGTCATCGTGTTGGAAGCGGACCGGCTAGCGTAGCGCCAACGGCACATGCCTGCTGGCGTCCCTGTGCGTCACAGCGCCGCGCTTTGCGTGAGCGCCGGGCCGAACTTGAAGTAGTGGTCGACCAGCAGCGCGGCAAACAGGATCGACAGATAGATGATCGAGTAGCGGAAAGTCTTCTGCGCCAGCGCGTCGGAATACTTGCGGTACATGCGCCACGCATACGAGAGGAAGCCGAAGCCCAGCACCAGGGCTGTCGCCAGGTAGATGTAGCCGCTCATGCCGTAGACGAACGGCAGGATGGTCGCCGCGATCATGATGAGCGTGTACAGCAGGATGTGCAGCAGCGTGTATTTCTCGCCGTGCGTGATCGGCAGCATCGGCAGGCCCGACTTGGCATAGTCAGCGCGGCGGTACAGCGCGAGCGCCCAGAAGTGCGGCGGCGTCCAGGTAAAGATGATCAGTACCAGGATCCACGCCTCGGCCGGCACGCTGTTGGCGACGGCCGCCCAGCCCAGCGCCGGCGGCATCGCCCCCGAGAGACCGCCGATCACGATGTTCTGCGGTGTGGCCGGCTTGAGCAGCAGCGTGTAGATGATCGCGTAGCCGATGAAGGTGGCAAAAGTCAGCCACATCGTCAGGTCGTTGGCGAACACGTGCAGCGTCCACATGCCCGCACCGCCGAGCACCACCGAGAACACCAGGATCTGCCGCGTGCCCAACTCACCGCTGGCCGACGGGCGCCAAGCCGTGCGACGCATCATCGCGTCGATCTTGCGTTCGACCAGGCAGTTGATGGCGAAGGCCGCGCCGGCAAACAGCCAGATGCCGACCGCGCCGCCGATCAGCACCGGCCACGGCACCATGCCCGGCGTGGCCAGGAACATGCCGATCACGGCGCAGAACACAGCAAGCTGCGTGACGCGCGGCTTGGTGAGCGCCGCATACTGCGATGCGGTCGTTCGCCAGCCAGGAAGTTGAGTGGAAGTTGTTGGGGTTGCCACGGTATTCATAAAAAACGGTCAGACAGCGTTCAGACGACGGCAGCCGCCACAGGCACCGGCGCCCGCGCTTGCGCGAGCCCGATCAGGTAATGCAGACGCACCATCAGCAACAGCAGCACGGCCGCGCCGCCGTTGTGCGCCACGGCGGCCAGCAGCGGCCACCCCAGCACGATGTTTGAGAGACCGGTCGCCAATTGCACGGCCAGCACGACCAGCAGCACCGTTGCCACACGGCCAATGCCGCCAATGCGACGTGCGCGGAGGCCAAGCCACGCCAGATAGCTCAGCACGACGACTGCAAACACGCGGTGCGTCCAATGGATGGCGACCAGCGCATCGTGCGAGATGAAATCGCCGCCGGCAGTCTTGCCGAGCTGGCGCCAGAACGTGAAGCCGTGCGCAAAGTCCATCGGCGGAACCCACTGGCCGTTGCACAGCGGAAAATCGGTACAGGCCAGCACAGCGTAGTTCGTGCTGACCCAGCCGCCCAGCGCAATCTGCACAACGAGCAGCACCAGCCCGATGGCCGCTGCCGTGCGCAACGACGCGCCACGCTCATCCACCACCCGGGGTGCATCGTTCTTGCAGCCGAGCCAGATCAGCGCGGCCAGCAGCGACATGCCCAGCAGCAAGTGCGTCACCACGATGGCTGGCTGCAGCTTGAGCGTGACCGTCCAGGCGCCAAAGGCGCCCTGCACGCATACCAACGCCAGCACGGCCGTCGCATACCACGGAGATTGCTTCAGTTCCTTGCGCTTGACCCACGCGAGCACCACCAGCGTGATGATCAGAACGCCCAACGCAAGCGCGAAGTAGCGATGCGTCATCTCGATCCACGCCTTCATCCACGTGACCGGGCCGCTCGGCATGGCGGCCTGCGCGGCATGGATGTCGTCACGTGCATGGAACGGGTTGGACGTGCCGTAGCAGCCCGGCCAATCCGGACAGCCCAGCCCCGAATCGGTCAGGCGCGTGAAGCTGCCGAACATGATGAGGTCCAGCGTTAGGAAAGCGGTGATCCACACCAGCTTGCGGTACTTGTTGCGATCCCCTTTGACCAGCACGTAGCACAGCGGGATCAGCGCGATCAGGATGCCGATGGAAGCAAGTTGCAGCAGCATGGCTTATCCGATGCGCGAGTATTTCAAGAGCCGCGTCATGTCGCCGCGCACCTTCTTCGGGTCCGGATCTTTCGGAAACTGCATCATCAGGTTGCCAAGCGGATCGACCAGAAAGAGGTGGTCCGTGGGCGGCGTCTTGCCATCGCCAAGCCAGTTCTTCGGCAGTTCGGGCGCACGCAGAAAGCGCACCGCGCCGTAATCGTCGTTGTAGGCCTTGATCAGGCGCGGGTCGATGTCTCCGCGGTCGGTCACCAGCCAGACGGGGACGATGCGGTCGCGGTCCGGGCCTTGGCCGATGCGCAACTGGCGCATGGTGAAAAGCTTGCGCGCGCAGTTGTCGTCGCAGGCGCTGCGATCCACCGATACCATCAGCCATTTCCCCTTGAGGCTCGCGAGCGGCACTTCAGCGCCGTGCTCGTCCTGCACCATCAGACCGGCAGGAATAGGCCGCTGCGGATCGACCAGCGCGCCGTACGCGGCCTTGCCGCCCGCCGGAGTGAATACGTAATACGCAAGGTACGAGGCGATCACCGGGGAGGCGCACACCAGCAGCAGGAACAGCATCATCAAGCGGCCGCGACGCGTGCGCGCGTCGATGCGCGGGTCTTCGGACGCGCCAAGTGTGCCGGGCGCGCCGGGTGCGGATTCCTGATTCACCATGTGATTCCCAATACATTCAGCTGCGGCACTAAGCCGCAACGCGAGTTCGTGTTCAAGCGGGCTCAGAGGTGCCCGCCAAGCGGCGATAACGCCGCACGCTGTAGAAGACCATTAACCCAAGTACCGCCGCTGCCATTGCGAACCACTGGAATGCGTAGCCGTAATTGCGGTCGGCGCCCAGGTCTGCGCGCGGCCAATCGCGCAACAGGCCGTCCTGCGCGTCGGATTGCTGCTGCACCACAAACGGCTGGAGCGGCACACCGATTTCGCGCGAGAAAGCGTCGAGGTCGATATTCTGCCTAAGTCGCTGGCCAACTTCATCCGAGCCGTCTTTACGGCCCAGACTGAAGACGCGGCTGGCATGTGGCACCGCCATCCCTTCGACCTGCACTTCGCCCGTTGGCGTGGTGTACGGCGCGATGCGCGTGCGGTCGGCCGGATCGCGCGGCAACCAGCCCCGGTTGACCAACACTGCCCGCCCGCCCGCCCCTTCCAGCTTGAGCGGGATGAGCACTTCGAAGCCGGGGCGCGATACGTCGTTGGTGACGTGTGGGCGATTTTCCAACAGCACCGTGTGCGCCACGTCGAACGTTCCGCGCAGCAGCACCGGTCGGTACATCACTGAATCTGCCGTCACAGGCTGAGCGGTGATGCGCTGCGCGGGCGCATTTTCCAGCGCCACGATACGGGCCTGCCGCTCAATGCGCTCGTGCGCACGCGAAAGCTGCCAACGGCCAAGCGAGCACGTGAGCGCGATCAGCGCCACACCCGCCAGCATCGGCACGGGCGCAAACCAACGCCGCATCGGCACGCGCACGGTCATTGCGTAGCCTCGGTGAGATAATGCTTGGCAGCCATTTCCAACCCCTCATCGTCCAACCCGTAACCCTCCATGCGCATCGTCGTTGCCATTGCGTTTCTGCTGATCCTCGGCAGCCTTGCCTCCGCACTGTTCTTCCTGATGCGCGATAAGGGCCACAGCAACCGCACCGTTCGCTCCTTGATGTTCCGCGTCGGTTTCTCGATCGCGCTATTCATCTTCATCCTGGTCGCGAACCGGCTGGGGTGGATTCACAGCACCGGCATCCGCTTCGGCCAATAGCCGCGAGCAAATCGCTCACGCCAGAAAAACGAAAACGCCGCAGCGGTGTCCCGTCTGCGGCATTGTCTTCGCCTGTCGTGGGCAGGGTTACGAGGCGGCGCAGCGCCACCCCAATCCCATACTGCCTTACAGCCAGTACACCACCACGTACAGACCCAGCCACACCACGTCCACAAAGTGCCAGTACCACGCGGCACCTTCGAACGCGAAGTGATGCTCTGGCGTGAAGTGCCCCTTGATTACACGGCCCAGCACCACCGACAGCATGATCGCACCCATCGTCACGTGGAAGCCGTGGAAGCCCGTCAGCAAGAAGAACGTCGAACCATAGATGCCCGAGGTCAGCTTCAGGTTCAGTTCGTGATAGGCGTGGATGTACTCGAACGCCTGGAAGCCCATGAACGTGAAGCCCAGGAGGATCGTCAGCAGCAGGCCCTGGATGACCTGGGCGCGCTTGCCTTCACGCAACGCATGGTGCGCCCACGTGAGCGTCACGCCGGAAGTCAGCAGCAGCGCCGTGTTGATGGTCGGAATCGGCCACGGACCCATCGTCGTGAACGGCGTAACCGTGCCGGCCGGGCCGGCGTTCGGCCACAGCGCGTTGAAGTCAGGCCACAGCAACTTGTTGTTCAGATCGCCGAGCCACGGCATGGCAATCGTGCGGGCATAGAACAGCGCGCCGAAGAACGCCGCGAAGAACATCACTTCCGAGAAGATGAACCAGCTCATCGACCAGCGGAACGAGGCATCCACGCGGTCGCCGTACTTGCCGGTCTCGGATTCGGAGATGGCGTCGGCAAACCACGCACGCAGCACAAAGAGGAACCACAGCAGGCCGATCAGGAACGTCCACGGGGCCCAGGGCTGAGCATTCACCCACGCAGCGGAGCTCAACAGCACGATCAGCAGGCCGAGGCTTGCCGTAATCGGATGCCGCGACGGCCCGGGCACGAAGTAGTACGGAGCGTTTGCTCGATTCGCACTCATCTCTTTTTCTCCAGCTCTATTTTTTTAGGAATCCACTTGATGTTGCCCAGCCCATGCTGCGAGGGCCGTCTCCTCAACCTTCTCAATCCTCAACCGACAACTGCCCGCACGATCAACAGCAGCACAACGATAAACATGACCGCCGCCAGAATGCCCGCGATGATCACGTGCACGGGATTCAACTGCGCCATGTCGCGGTCATGATCGCGGCCCTTGCGCACACCGAAGAAGGACCAGAACACCGCCTTCATCGTCTGTGCGAATGACGCGCGTCGCTTGGTCGCTTCCTTCAGTTCGTCCATGTCCTCACGTTCCCTTGTTCGGCATCGCCGGCGCAATGGCCGACGGCGCGTGGATTTCAAAGAAAGTGTAGGACAAGGTGATCGTCTTCACGTCCTTGGGAAGATCCGGATCAATCACAAACACCACCGGCATCTCGCGTGACTCGTTGGCCTTCAGCGTCTGCTGCTTGAAACAAAAACACTCGATCTTCTTGAAGAACTCGGTTGCCTGCTTGGGCGCGTAACTCGGGATGGCCTGCGCCTCGACCGTGCGCCCCTCCTTGTTCACCACCTCGTAGACGATCTGGTTGATCTCGCCGGGGTGCACATCCATGCTGTTCTTGACGGGGCGGAAGCGGAACGGCCCTTGGCTGTTCGAATCGAATTCCACCGTGATCGTGCGCGTCTTGTCGATCTGCGAGTTGCGCAGCGCGCCGCCATCTTCATCACGTGTGTTCAACACGTTGATGTTCGTAAGCTCGCAGATCTTCTTGTACAGCGGCACCATCGCGTAACCGAAGCCGAACATGATCACGACCACAACGGCCAGCTTGCCGAGCATGGACCTGTTCAGGCCGCGCTCGAGGGCTTTGTCGTTTTGGGTCGGGTCCGGCTGCGCCGGTGTCTGGCTCATAGGGGTCTCGCGAAATCTCGGTCCAGCGATCGGCGCGTCGCCTGTCGGGCTAGCCGAACACCACGCGCTTGAAAATCACACCCAGAAAGAAAACCAACGCGATCGTGCCGAGGATGAGCCCCAGGCGACGATTGGCTGCGCGTTGCTCGGGTGTTGGGCTTTTTTCTGGATTCGACATCGTTGTCCGGAGGATCGCGGGGCCGGCACCAGTATTGGCAAGCCGCCCCGCGACACCTGCATTACTTCACGTGCGGCGGTTCTTCAAAGGTGTGGAACGGCGCCGGCGACGGCACGGTCCACTCCAGGCCTTCCGCGCCATCCCACGGCTTGTCGGCAGCCTTCTCGCCACCGCGGTACGACGGCAGCACCACGAAGAAGAAGAAATACACCTGCATCAGGCCGAAGCCCAGGGCTCCGATCGACGCCACGGCGTTGAAGTCGGCGAACTGCTGCGGGTAGTCAGCATAGCGGCGCGGCATGCCAGCCAGGCCCAGGAAGTGCATCGGGAAGAACGTGAGGTTGAAGGTGATCATCGAACCCCAGAAGTGGATCTTGCCGCGCGTCTCGCTGTACATGTAGCCCGACCACTTCGGACCCCAGTAGTAGAAGCCTGCGAACAGTGCGAACAGCGAACCGGCCACCAGCACGTAGTGGAAGTGCGCCACCACGTAATACGTGTCCTGCAGCTGGATGTCGATCGGGGCCACGGCCAGGATCAGCCCCGTGAAGCCGCCCACCGTAAACACGAAGATGAAGCCGATTGCGAACAGCATGGGCGTCTCGAACGTCATCGAGCCGCGCCACATCGTCGCCACCCAGTTGAAGATCTTCACGCCGGTCGGCACCGCAATCAGCATCGTCGCGTACATGAAGAACAGCTGGCCGGTCACGGGCATGCCGGTCGTAAACATGTGGTGGGCCCACACGATGAACGACAGGATGGCGATCGACGCCGTGGCATACACCATCGAGCTGTAGCCGAACAGCGGCTTGCGCGCGAAGGCCGGCACGATCTGGCTGATGATGCCGAACGCCGGCAAGATCATGATGTACACCTCGGGGTGCCCGAAGAACCAGAAGATGTGCTGGTACATCACCGGGTCACCGCCGCCGGCAGCCGAGAAGAAGCTCGTGCCGAAGTGGCGGTCGGTCAGCACCATGGTGATCGCACCCGCCAGCACTGGCATCACAGCAATCAGCAGGTACGCCGTGATCAGCCACGTCCAGCAGAACATCGGCATCTTCATCAGCGTCATGCCGGGCGCGCGCATGTTCAGGATGGTCACGATGATGTTGATCGCGCCCATGATCGACGATGCGCCCATGATGTGGATCGCGAAAATCGCCATGTCCATACCCGGGCCCATTTGCACCGACAGCGGTGCATAGAGGGTCCAGCCGGCAGCCGTGGCGCCACCCGGTGCGAAGAACGAGCCCACCAGCAGCATTGCCGCAGGCGGCAGCAGCCAGAAGCTGAAGTTGTTCATCCGCGCAAACGCCATGTCGGACGCGCCAACCTGCAACGGGATCATCCAGTTCGCAAAGCCCACGAAGGCCGGCATGATCGCGCCGAACACCATGATCAAGCCGTGCAGCGTGGTGAACTGGTTGAACAGCTCCGGGTGGAAGAACTGCAGGCCGGGCTGGAACAGCTCAAGGCGGATCAGCAAGGCCAGCGTGCCGCCCGAGAGCAGCATCATGAAGGAGAACAGCAGGTACAGCGTACCGATGTCCTTGTGGTTGGTCGCAAACAGCCAACGGCGCCAGCCATGCGGATGGTCGTGCGCGTGGTCGTCTCCATGACCGTGCGCGTGATCTTGCGGGTGCGTAACAGCGGTGCTCATCGAGGAACTCCTAGGGTTCGGTTCGTCACGCAGACGATCAATCAGCCAGCGTTGCGGTCTTCAGCCGCGTTCGCTTGTTGGGACGCCACCTTGCCGGCGGATTCAGTTGCGGCGGTCTTGGCGCCACCGCCTTCGGGCATCTTGCCGCCGCGCGCGTCCTTCACTTGCGTCGGCTGCAGCAGGTCACCCGTGTGGTTGCCCCAGTTGTTGCGCTCGTACGTGATGACGGAGGCAATTTCCACATCGTTGAGTGCCGAAGCCCAGGGCGGCATCGCATTCTTGCCATGCAGGACGATATTCACGTGGTCAGCCAGCGGACCATTCGCGATCTTCGAACCATCGAGCGCCGGGAACGGACCGCCGCCCTTGCCGTTGGGCTGGTGACAGACCGCGCAGTTGGCGGTGTAGACCTTCTCGCCGCGCGACTTCAGCTCTTCCAGCGTGTAGGTCTTGGTCGGGTCATCGGCCTTGGCGGCCATTTCCTTCTTCTTGCCGTCGACCCACTTGGTGTAGTCGTCCTGCGAAAGCACGCGCACCACGATCGGCATGAAGGCATGTTCCTTGCCGCACAGTTCAGCGCACTGGCCGCGATACACGCCGACCTTCTCAGCCTTGAACCATGTGTCGCGCACGAAGCCCGGGATCGCGTCCTGCTTGACGCCAAACGCCGGGATCATCCACGAGTGGATCACGTCGTTGGCGGTGGTGACGATGCGCACCTTGCGATTGACCGGCACGACCAGTTCGTTGTCGACCTCGATCAGGTACGTGTTCGACTTGGGCGCCTGGTTGTTGATCTGGTCACGCGGGGTGGTGAGCGTGGAGAGGAACGAAATGCCCTCGCCTTCGCCCTTCAGGTAGTCGTAACCCCACTTCCACTGGTAACCGGTGGCCTTGATGGTGAGGTCGGAATTGGTGGTGTCCTTCATTGCGACCACGGCCTTGGTGGCCGGCAGCGCCATCCCGATCACGATCAGGAACGGCACGATGGTCCAGATGATTTCAACCGTGGTGCTTTCGTGGAACGTCGCCGGCTTGTGGCCCACCGACTTACGGTGCTTGAAAATGGAGTAGAACATCACCCCGAATACACCGATGAAGATCACGATACAGATGATCAGCATCATCCAGTGCAGCCAATGGATCTCGGCAGCGATCTTGGTGACCGGAGGCGCGAGATTGAGTTGCCGCACTGCGGGGCCGCCCGGCATGTCTTCCAGTGCCTGGGCCGTTTGACTGAGGGCGAGGAGGGAGCCTGCCGCCAGCAAACTTGCCAATGTCTTATTCAACATTTTCATTTTTTATCTACCCAATTGACAGATTCCACTCTGCCCCGGTGCGCGGCTCATGAGACCTGGGTTGGTTGCCCGTGTCCCAACACCGGGAAAGCTCGTCCGCAAGCTTGCGCCGCCTGACGCTCACCTGCTAGATCACGGGCCGGCCATCTCCAGCTTGACTTGCCCATAATCGGAGGCGTGGCGGGCATAGTACAGCAATGCCCATCCGAGAATCGCGACCTCCAGCCCCGCATCAGGCGACACCAGTCACGCGCGTTGCCAGACAAAAAACCAAGCGATTACGAACGGGGGAATGACGACCAAGGGGGTGAACCAGCCGATCTGGCGGGTCGAAAGCGAGCAGTTTCGCTTCATGAGCCAGTTCTTGCGCGGCGATTCCGAGATGGTGGAGGCGCCGCATGCTGGGTGGAGCGCGGTTTCAATGTCGTGCATTGAACCACTCCTGCCTCGGATGCATACCCGAACGGTTCGCCCGTGGCAAAAAACGGGATAGGCCTTTGGGGGACTGCTGCGACAAACTGGCGCATTATATGGCCGCGATTGACCCCAAACAAGGTAAAGCGCCTTTATGCAAGTCCCGGCTTGACAACGTGCGGTCAATGCCGTTTCCGCATTAAAACCGTTTCAGGCGCGCGGTTTGCGGCCGATCTGATCGATTGGAATCATCGCCCTGCCCTGCTCGTCCAACGCCTGCCGCTGGGTCGGCGCAAGCTTCCAAGCGTGGCCGTAAACGATTTCGAAGGTGAGCGGAATCAGCCCATCGGGATTGCGTTGCGCATCGAGCGCGTCGAATAGCCGCTGGCGCCAGCGCGGCGTGTGCAGACCGGCGCCAGCCAAGCCGCGGCCCGCTTCGTCGGTCAAGCCGGCCATGCCGCCAAGCAAGTGCACATCGGCCAGCAGCGCCTGCGGCGTTTCGTAGGTAATCGTCAGCTGCTCCATGTCCATGACGGGCGTGGACCAGCGGCTATGCACCAGCATGTCGCCAATGTCGTGCATATCGACAAAGCGCAGCGTGTGGACGCCCGCGTCGATGCCAGCCAGGGCGCTGCGCAGCTCGCGCAAGGTATCGGGACCGAACAGGCTGAACATCAGCAGGCCGCCTTCCGTGGTGACGCGGTGCCATTCCGGAAAGATCGCGTGCGGCGCCGGATCCCAGTGCAGCGCCAGGTTCGACCACAGCAGGTCAAACGACGCCGCGGCAAACGGCAGCGCGCGGAAGTCCGCCTGGGCAAAGTCAAAGACTGGCCGCTTCTTCAGCAGCCGGCCGAGCCACCCGGCATCGTTGCGCTGTGGGTCGAGTTTCTGCGCCTGCGCCAGCATCGCGGAAGACCAGTCGACCCCGCAGATCTGTGCGTCTGGATATTGCGCACGCAGTACCGCCAAGCCTTGCCCCAGGCCGCAGCCCAAATCCAGCGCACGCGCGGGCGTGGCCTTGATATAGGACAGCCGGTCCTGCATGCGACTGCCCACTTCGCGCAGCAGGAAATCCACGTCGGCAAAACGCGCGGCGCGGCGATCGAAGGCGCGCCGCAAGGCGGCTGGACGGGACAGAGCGGGATCAGACATCGGCAAGACGGGGCGGGATACTGCGGTCGCCAAGTATACCGGCCCGCAGTTTGAGGCGCCGTCCGATAGCGCTGTGGCCGCAAATCGGCTTGGATAGCGGCTTTTTGTATGCATAAACACGCGTTATCGGCATGGTTTCGCACCGGCCTGCGTCATCTGTTGCCGTGCGCCTGCGCGCTTTGCGGCGCGGTTCAGGGTGGCCTGGTGTGCAGCGGCTGCATAGGCGATCTGGCACCGCAGTTGCACAGGCGGCGCTGCATCCAATGTGCCATTGCGCTGGAGTCGCGGCACACCGCTCGACATTGCCACGCCTGTTTGGCCGGCGCGCCCGACTTTGACGCAACTGTCGTCATTGCAGACTACGACTGGCCGCTTGACCACCTCGTCACCGGTTTGAAGTTTCGCGCGCAGTTGCCGCTGGCGGCTTGGCTGGCCGGCCAATTGGGCAACGCACTCGCCGCTGCGCCGGGCGACTTGCCTGACGTACTGCTGCCGGTGCCGCTCTCGCCTGCACGCCTGCACTCGCGCGGCTACAACCAGGCGTGGGAGATTGCCCGCAGGCTGGCGCACCAATTGAACATTCCTGCCCACGCCAACGCCCTGAACCGTGTGCGCGACAACCCCGCACAGACCACGCTGGACCGTGCCGAGCGGCTGACAAACCTGCTCGGTGCATTCGTTGTCGCCGAACCAGCGCGCATCGTGGGGCACCACATCGGCGTCGTTGATGATGTGATGACCACCGGCACGACCCTGGGCGAGATCGCCACGCAACTCAAACGCGCCGGCGCCAGCCGCATCACCAACGTTGTCGCCTTGCGCACGCCCTGATTACGTGCTTATGCGACATTGTGTCGCGCTACCTGTGCCAAGCTGTGGCGAGGTGACAACCCTTCCCAATGTGGATAAGCTCGCCGCCGAAATGCCTCCTGCCGCCCCATCATGTTCAACGTCGTCCTTGTCGAGCCCGAAATCCCGCCCAATACGGGCAATGTGATCCGCCTGTGCGCCAACACGGGCGCGCAGCTGCATCTGATCGAACCGCTGGGTTTTCCGCTCGAAGATGCCCGCATGCGCCGCGCGGGGCTGGACTATCACGAGTACGCGACGATGCGCGTGCACGCTGATTGGGACGCCTTTCTGCGCGATGCGCAGCCCGATCCCACGCGCATGTTCGCGCTCACCACGCGCGGCTCAACGCCGTTTGCCAGCATGGCGTTCCAGCCGGGTGACTGGTTTGTCTTCGGGTCGGAAACGCGCGGATTGTCGGAGGAGCGGCGCGAGTCGTTTCCCGCTTCCCAGCGGATTCGCCTGCCAATGCGGCCAGACAACCGCAGCCTGAACCTATCGAACACCGTGGCGGTGGTGGTGTTCGAGGCGTGGCGGCAAAACGGGTTCGCGGGCGGCGCCTGAGCGGGCGCCCCCCCTTATTGAAGTGTGATTAGCGTTCCGATTCGGATTTGGCGTCACGCTGGAGCAGGCGCTCGACAGCTTTCGCGGCGGACAGCCCCTCGAACAGGACTTCACAGACGGTGAAGGTGATCGGCATGTCCACGCCCTTGGCGCGTGCCAGGGCGGCCACGGCCCGTGCACAGCGCACGCCTTCCGCAACGTGACCGAGGCTGTGGAGGATGTCGTCTAAGGAGCGGCCCTGCGCGAGCTGCATCCCGACCGTGCGGTTGCGTGACAGATCGCCGGTGGCGGTCAGCAGCAGATCGCCCATGCCGGTCAGCCCCATGAATGTTTCCAGCCGACCGCCGAGCGCCAGGCCAAGGCGCGTCATTTCGGCCAGCCCGCGGGTCACCAGTGCAGCGCGCGCGTTCAGCCCCAGGCCCAGGCCATCCGCGGCGCCTGTCGCAATGGCCAGGACGTTCTTGACCGCACCACCCACTTCCACGCCGACGAGGTCATCGCTCGCGTACACGCGCATCGCGTGATGGTGAAAGCCGCGCTGCGTGAGCTTGCACAGCACCTCGCTGGTCGAGGCGACGGTCATGGCGCATGGCAAACCCTGCGCGACTTCCTTGGCGAAGCTCGGCCCTGACAGCACACCCACAGCGAGGTCGGTACGGCCCGATGCCTTCAACACATCAGCGACGATAGCGTGCGGCAATGCGCTGGTCTCGGGGTCGAAACCCTTGCACAGCCAGATCACGTTGCGTACACGGCCGTGCGCTGCAATCGTGCGGGTCAGGTCGGCGAGCCCGGCAACAGGTGACGCGATGACGGCGAGTCCGTCGTCGCCCGCCGCATGATCGAGTGCAGCTTGCAAATCAGCAGAAAAACGCAACGACGCCTGCAGCTTCACGCCCGGCAAATACGGGGCATTGATGTGCGTGGCGGCCATCTGCGCGACGAGGTTCGCGTCACGCCCCCACAGCACGACGTCGTGCGATTGCGCGGCGTGGCTGGCCAAGGCAGTGCCCCAGGCACCGGCACCCAAAACGGAAATTCGCATGCGCGTGTTCAACATCGGTCAGGCAAAGGTCGAGCAAAAAAAAGCCCGCGCAAGCGTGCGGCTAGCGCGGGCCTTTGGCGCAGTGCGCCTCGTACTTAGTGGGTGGCCTGCGAGCCGTCCGGCATCACCAGACCGGCGCCGCCGGCTTGGCCTTGCTGCTCCATGGCAGCGGCGAGGCGTTGTTCGTACAGCGCCTGGAAGTTGATCTCGGCCAGGTGGATCGGCTGGAAGCCGGCGCGACCGATGGTGTCGGCAATGTTCGAGCGCAGGTACGGGTACACGATGGTCGGGCAGGCGATGCCCAGCAGCGGGTCCATCTGTTCGGCCGGCACGTTGCGGATATCGAAGATGCCCGCTTGCTTGGCTTCCACCAGGAACGCAACCTTCTCTTGCACCTTGGTCGTCACCGTACCGATGACGGTCACTTCGAACACGCCTTCAGCCAGCTGCGAAGCGGCGACGTCGACCTGCACTTCCACAGACGGCTGTTCCTGCTCGAGGAAGATGTGCGGCGAGTTCGGTTGTTCCAGCGACAGGTCCTTCAGATAGACGCGCTGGATGTTGAAGAACGGCTGGCCATCCTGGCCCGGTTGCTGCTGTTGCTGGTCGCTCATGACTCGCCTTCAAATGGAATGTGGTCAGTGCTTGGCGGAAGCGTCCGCCGCGCAAGACGCGTATGGTACATGACCAAATGGAGCCCGCTATGAGCGCCGGCCTAAAACTACAACGCCCGGTCAAAGCCGGGCGTTTTTGTGTGGTGTGCAGCTCGCCAGATCGGGGGCGCCGAATCAGGCAACCAGCAACGGAACCAAGCCACCTTCGCGGTCCAGCGCAGACAGATCATCGAAGCCGCCGATGTGGCGCTCGTCGATATAAATCTGCGGAACCGTGCGGCGGTTCGTGCGCGTCATCATCTCCTCGCGCTTGCCGGGCTCGCGATCGATGAGAATCTTTTCAATCTGCTCGACACCACGCTGTTTCAGGAGTCGTTCCGCTGCCACGCAATAGGGGCAGACGGTGGTGCTGTACATGACCACGTGCGCCATAACTTCAACCTCGTATCTTTATTTCACAACCGGAAGGCCCGCTTGCTGCCAAGCGGCCAATCCGCCCTCGAGCGAATACACCTCACTGTAACCGGCTTGCTTCAGGACTGCTTGCGCCCGGCCAGCACGCTGGCCGGTCTGGCATACGAGGATGATGGGGGTCTCTTTGTTCTTTGCAAGCCCGGAAGCCTTGCCTTCAAGCTCCCCGAGCGGCGCGTGCTTGGCTTGCGGCAAATGGCCGGCTGCGTACTCACCGCTTTCGCGCACATCCACCACCACTGCATTGCGGCGGTTGATGAGCTGGGTGGCCACCGGAGCACTCACCTTGGCGCCGCCACCGCCCGCGATACGGCGCTGGATGGGCGCCCAGAGCAGCAGCAGACCCGAAACGATGGCGACGGCAAGCAGTGCGAGGTTGTTGTAATCGGCGAAGAACTTCACGGTATCGGTTTCCTGGGATGGGTCGGGGCAAGTCTAGTGGGCAAACATCAGCCGAACGATTCGGGAGCCCAATGCTCGCGGCATTATAAAATAGTCGGTTTCGGCGGCTGCACGATGACGTACGATACGTCGCCGCAGCTAGCCACACGCAGGTTTTCTCACTTCTCATCATGGCAGTCATGCACAAGCTCGTCCTCATCCGCCACGGCGAATCGACGTGGAATCTGGAGAACCGCTTCACCGGCTGGGTCGACGTCGACCTGACCGACACAGGCATCGCCCAGGCCCGCCAAGGCGGCAAACTGCTGCGTGAAGCCGGCTTCACGTTCGACCTGGCCTACACCTCGGTGCTCAAGCGCGCGATCCGCACGCTGTGGCACGTGCAGGATGAAATGGATCTGATGTGGATCCCGACCCGTAATGAATGGCGCCTGAACGAGCGCCACTACGGCGCGCTGTCGGGCCTGAACAAGGCCGAAACTGCCGCGCAATATGGCGACGAGCAGGTCCTGATCTGGCGCCGCAGCTACGATACGCCGCCGCCCGCCCTCGAGCCCGGCGCCACGAACGACGTCTTCGGCAATCCGCGCTACGCGGGCCTGACGCGCGAACAGGTGCCCCTGACCGAATGCCTCAAGGACACCGTCGCCCGCGTGCTGCCGCTGTGGGATGAATCGATTGCACCGGCCATCAAGAGCGGCAAGCGCGTGGTGATCGCCGCGCACGGCAACAGCATCCGCGCGCTGGTGAAGTACCTGGACGGCATTTCCGACGCAGACATCGTCGGCCTCAATATCCCCAACGGCACGCCGCTTGTGTATGAGCTGGACGCCAACCTCAAGCCGATCCGCCATTACTACCTGGGCGACCAGGAAGCGATTGCCGCATCGCTTGCCGCAGTGGCCAGCCAGGGCAAGTCGAAATAATCCGTAACGGACGCTACGGCACTCCAACGCCTTTATACTGTCGAAGCCTGTAGCCCGGGATGTGCGCGAGCCGTCCCGGGCCATGTTTATCTACTGTTCCCACGTCCACGCTCGACACATGCGAACTTCGCTCAAGAACATCAGCTTGATCGCCATCGGCCTCGTCACCGGGGTGCTGGCAACGCTCCAGCTCTCCGCCACTGCGCAAAACGCGACGGTCGGGCCGCTTCCGCTGGAGAAACTCAGGCTCATGGCGGACATCTTCGGCCAGATCAAGCGCGAGTATGTCGAGCCCGTGGACGACGACAAGCTGCTGACCGAAGCCATCAAGGGCATGGTTGCCAGTCTCGACCCGCATTCCGCCTACCTGGACAAGAAGGACTTCCAGGAGCTGCAGGAAGGTACCCAGGGCCGCTTCGCCGGTCTGGGCATCGAGATCTCGCAGGAAGAAGGCCTGGTCAAGGTCATCAACCCGATTGAAGACACCCCCGCCTTCCGCGCTGGCGTGCAGCCGGGTGACCTGATTACCCGCATCGACGACAAGCCCGTGCGCGGCATGCCGCTGGAGCAAGCCGTCAAGCGCATGCGCGGCGCGCCGGGCACCAAGGTCACGCTCACGATTTACCGCAAGAAGGAAGAGCGCACGTTCCCGCTGACCATCACCCGCGCCGAGATCCAGGTGCAGTCGGTCAAGGCCAAGATGCTGGACAACGGCATCGCTTGGGTGCGCATCACCAGCTTCCAGGAACGCACCGTGCCGGACCTGGCCAAGAAGCTCAACGACTTGGCCAAACAAGACGCCCACCTCAAGGGCCTGATCCTGGATCTGCGCAACAACGGCGGCGGCGTGCTGCAGGCTGCAGTTGGCGTGTCGGCTGCCTTCCTGCCGCCGGACGTGACGGTGGTATCGACCAACGGCCAGGTGCCCGATGCCAAGCGTACGTACAAGGCGACCTTCGCCAACTACCGCCTGAGCAACTTCGATTCCGATCCGCTGGTCGGTCTGGACCCCGAGTTCAAGACGGTGCCGATCATCGTGCTGACCAACGCGTACACGGCCTCGGCCTCCGAAATCGTGGCCGGCGCGCTGCAGGATCATCACCGTGCCAAGACGATGGGCAAGACGACATTCGGCAAGGGCTCGGTGCAGACGGTGCGTCCGTTGTCGAACGACACCGGCATCAAGCTGACCATCGCGTACTACTACACGCCGTCGGGCAAGTCGATCCAGGCCAAGGGCATCCGCCCGGATATTCCGGTTGACCAGAACCCGGACGGCGACCCGGACGATGCGCTGATCACGCGCGAAATCGACACCGAACGCCACCTGCACAACAAGCAGGAATCGGAAGAAGCCGAGATGACCGAGCGCGAAAAGCGCCGCATCGAAGAACTGCGTCGACTGGAAGAGGAAAACGCCAAGAAGACGCCCGAGCAGCGCGAGAAGGAACGCAACAAGAAGCCGATCGAGTTTGGTTCAGCAGAAGACTTCATGCTGCAACAAGCGGTTGCCGACCTGAAGGGTCAGCCGGTCAAGCGTTCGAAGTCGGTGCTGGAAGCGGCGGCGGCTGTGGTGCCGGACAAGGCGGTGAAATCGCCGGCGGCCAAGGAATCGAGCGCGCCGGCCAAGCTGCCCAAGGGCAAGGCGGCGCCGGCTTCCGAGCCGGCCGCACCGAAGCCGAATGGTCCCGCCAGCGGCGTGCAGCCCGCACCGGAGCCCACCGGCGCCCGTTAAGACACCGGCCGGCAAACACTGGCAAACTTACGAGGCCGTGCACTGCACGGCCTTTTTCATTGCACCACCATGAACGACGATCAACTGCTGCGCTACTCGCGCCATATCCTGCTCGACGAAATCGGCATCGAAGGACAGACGCGCCTGCTTGAGAGCCACGCGCTCGTCATCGGTGCGGGCGGGCTGGGTGCTGCGGCCCTGCCCTATCTAGCGGCGGCAGGCGTGGGCACGCTCACCATCGTCGACGACGATACGGTGGACTTGACCAATCTGCAGCGGCAGATCATCCACACTACCGAATCGGTCGGGCAACCGAAGGTGGCATCCGCGCAGGCGGCCATCGCCCGGCTGAACCCGGACGTTCGCGTGAATGCCGTGCAGCGCCGGCTCGATGCGGATGCAATCGTTGCACGCCTAGATGGCGTGAGCGTGGTACTGGATTGCTCCGATAACTTCGGCACTCGCCAGGCCGCCAACCTGGCCTGCGTGCAGGCTGGCGTGCCGCTGGTATCGGGCGCCGCCATCCGCTTTGACGGACAGATCAGCGTATTCGACAGCCGTGCCGGCGGCCCCTGCTACGCCTGCCTGTTCCCGCCCGACGAGCCTGCACCCGAAGTAGCGTGTGCAACGATGGGCGTGTTCTCGCCGCTGGTGGGCATGGTCGGTACGGTACAGGCCGCGGAGGCACTCAAGCTGATCGCCGGTATCGGCCGTCCGCTTGCCGGCCGCCTGCTGATGCTCGACGGTCTATCGATGGAGTGGACGACGATGCGGATCGCGCGCCAGCCGTCATGCCCCGTCTGCGGTGGCACACACTGAGGCGGTGAACACGCACAACAAAAAAGGAGGCCGAGGCCTCCTTCTTTTTTTGCCGCCGACGAGGCTTACTCGCCCTCGGGCTCCATCTGCGATTGCAGGTAGTTCTGAATACCAACCTTGTCGATCAGCTCGAGCTGCGTTTCCAGCCAGTCGATGTGCTCTTCGGTGTCATCCAGAATGTCGACCAGAATTTCGCGGCTGACGTAGTCCTTCACCGACTCGCAGTAAGCGATGCCCTCGACCACGGTGCCGTGTGCGGCACGCTCCAGCTTCAGGTCGCACTCGATGATCTCTTTCGTGTCTTGGCCAATGAAGATCTTGCCGAGGTCCTGGAGGTTGGGCAGGCCGTCAAGCATCAGGATGCGCTCGATCAGGCGATCGGCATGCTTCATCTCGCCGATCGACTCTTTATATTCGTGGTCCCCAATGCGCTTGAGCCCCCAATGGCCGTACATGCGCGCATGGAGGAAATACTGGTTGATGGCGGTCAGCTCGTTCTTGAGCTGGGCGTTCAGATATTGGATGACCTTCTTATCGCCTTTCATTCTTGGGGCTCCAGCAAAGTGCAACTGCGGTGATGGACGCACGCACGCGTCCGTTCAAGGCGAGCCCTGTGCCTGACCAGCAAGCAACAAATGCCGCCGAGGCTCAACGCCTGGGCGGCAATTCGCGGCGACAGAAAACGGGGGGAAATCAGGCAGCCAATGCACCGGCCACAATGGCCTGATCATTGGCAACGGGCTCGTCGCGACGTTCGATTATGGCATGCGTGCTGGCACGGCCCAAAATCTGATCGACAGGGACACAGCTCACCGCTTCGGCAAGCACCTGCTTGGCGCAGTCCCGGCATTGTCCGCAGCACGTACTCACGCCGAGCGTTTCAGCGAGTTCGTCCATCGTCGACACGCCGAGACGGGCGGCGCCATGGATTTCGCGGTCGGTCACTTGGTTGCAGATACAGACGTACACGGGGGTTCCTCCGCAGCGCTCAGAACGCGCTGTAAAACCAGAATAACAGAGAATCGAAATGAGAACAATTCTTGTTCGACCCCATTCTGCGCGGAGGGTCATGCAGGTGCAGGCAAGCCGTCTTTTGAGAGAAAGACGTGCAATTTCAATCACTTGCAGAGGACGGCGCCCCGTGAGCGCGATGCGCCAGCGCGACACTAGGTGCAGCCGGCGCTTGAGAGAACCGCGTGTCAGGCCCGCGCCAGCGCGCCCAGCGCCTCTTCGATTTCGGCGGGTTCGCAGGCGTGCAGCAGGCGGTCCGCCTCGCGCATCAGGCGGGGGCGGTCCGCGCGCAGGATCTGCTGCTTGACGCTCAGCAGTTGCGACGGATGCATCGAAAATTCGGTCAGGCCCATGCCCAGCAGCAGGCGCGTCATGGTGGCGTCGCCGGCCATCTCGCCACACACCGAAACCGGCTTGCCCGCCTGATGGGCCTCGCGAATGGTGCGCGCGATCAATTGCAGCACCGCCGGATGCAGCGGGTCATACAGATGCGCAACCGCGTTGTCGGCACGGTCAATGGCGAGCGTGTACTGGATCAGGTCGTTCGTGCCGATCGAGAGGAAGTCCATGCGGCGCAAAAACACCGGCAGGATCAGCACGGCGGCCGGAATCTCGATCATGGCGCCGACTTTGATGCCCGGATCATAGGCCAGGCCGTCGGCGTCGAGCGAAGCCTTGGCGCGTGCCAGCAATTCCAGCGTCTGGTCGATCTCGCGAGCGTGCGCCAACATCGGCACAAGAATCTTGATGGGCCCGAACGCAGACGCCCGCAACAGCGCGCGCAACTGCGTCAGAAACATCGCCGGCTCCGACAGCGACCAGCGGATCGCACGCAAACCCAGCGCCGGATTGGGCGCGGTCTCGAACACGTCGTCGCGGATGTCCAGAGGCTTGTCGGCACCGATGTCGATGGTGCGGATCGTGACGGGCAGGCCCATCATCGATTCAACGGCGGTGCGGTAGGCGCGGAACTGCTCTTCCTCGTCGGGCAGCGCGCCACGACGGTTCATAAAGAGGAACTCGGAGCGGAACAGGCCCACACCCACGGCGCCCGCTTTGACGGCAGCGGCCGCATCCTCCGGCATTTCGATGTTCGCCTGCAGATCGATTTGCGTACCGTCGAGCGTGACGGTGGGCGTATGGCGCAAGCGTTCGAGACGCTTCTTTTGCAATTCGCCTTCGCTGCGGCGATGGCGGTATTCCTCAAGGATGGACGTGTTCGGATCGACGATGACGATGCCGTTGTCACCGTCGATGACGACGATGTCGTCCTGGCGAATCAGCGTGCTCGCGTTATGCACACCCACGGCCGCCGGAATATCGAGGCTGCGCGCCACGATGGCGGTGTGCGAGGTGCGGCCGCCGAGATCGGTCACGAAACCGGCGAAGGTCTGGCCGCGGAACTGCAGCATGTCGGCCGGCGCAATATCGTGCGCGACGACGATCATGCCGGCATCCGGATCGCAGCCAACCGCCACTGGCGCGGGCGCCAGCGCGGGTGCGCCGGCCAGCACCTTCAGAATCCGTTCGACCACCTGCTCGATGTCGGCTTTGCGTTCGCGCAGGTATTCGTCCTCGATTTCACCGAACTGGCGGATCAGTTCTTCAAGTTGCGTTGTAAGCGCCCACTCTGCGTTGTAGCGTCGCTGGCGAATCAAGGTCTCGGGCACCTGCGAGAGCAACGCGTCATCCAGAATCATCGCGTGCACATCGAGGAAGGCGCCCATCTCTTCGGGCACATCGGTGGGCAGATCGCGCTTGAGCGCTGCCAATTCGGTGCGCACGGTGGCGCGGGCACTGCGCAAGCGCTCGACCTCGGCGTCGACCTTGTCTTCGTCGACCAGATAGTGCGACACATCAAGCGCCGCACGCGCCAGCATGTGGGCGCGGCCGATGGAGATGCCACGCGAGACCGGAATACCGTGCAGGGTAAAAGGCATAGACGCTGGCCAGAGCGACGTTGAAGTGGAATGCGGCGGGCGAGTTATTCGCCTTCGCCGAAGCGATCGTTGATGAGCGCGACGAGACCATCCATGGCGTCGTGCTCGTCGGGGCCGTCGATCTCCAGGGTGACGGTGGAGCCGATGCCGGCCGCCAACATCATCACGCCCATGATGCTCTTGGCGTCGACCTGACGGCCGTTGCGCGACATCTTGATCTGGCTGTCGAACTTGCTGGCGAGCTGCGTGAGTTTGGCGGAGGCGCGGGCATGCAGCCCGAGCTTATTGATGATGGTGATATCCCTCTGCAGCATATTTGTCCGGATGGTTGGCAACCTGGTTCTGAACGGCTGTCGAGCCGACCTGCAGTACGCCTTGCGCGCCACCGGCCAGGGCCTTGGCGGCAAGTTGTTCGAGTTTTTCGGAGCGATAGCAGATAGCGCGCACGAGCATCGGCAGATTCACGCCAGCCAGCACGCGCACGCGGCCCGGATCGGCAAGGCGCGAAGCGATATTGGCGGGCGTGGCCCCAAAGATGTCGGTCAGCACCAGCGCGCCGTTGGCCTCAACGAGTTCGGCGAGCTTGTCGCGCGCCTGAGCCAGCACAGCAGCCGGCTCGGCATCGGGCAGGACATCGATTGCGCCCAGCCGCTCGGGCTGACCGCAATAGACGTGTGCAGCGCAATCGCGCAGTGCGCTTGCCAGCGGCGCATGAGCGATGATCAGAATCCCTGCCATGATCGAAAAGCGAATCGGTATAACGCCGATTGTATCAGGGCCATTTGGCGCAATTGAGCGGCCTTGTACCGGACCTCCCCCTTGTGGAGGACCCTCGGCGGAGGGGCCATGCCGCCATTTCAGGCAGGCTTGCGCGCCAATCCGCTGCTCTTGCCCGCGGCGCGCTCCAGTGCATCGATGAACATTCCGGCCACATTGAAGCCCGTCTGCTGAGTGATTTCCTGGAAGCAGGTTGGGCTGGTGACGTTGACCTCGGTGAGGTAATCCCCAATGACGTCCAGGCCGACGAGCAGCAGTCCACGCTGCCAGAGCACGGGCGCAAGTGCATGTGCAATCACTTGATCACGCTCGGACAGCGGCTGCGCCTTGCCGGTACCACCCGCAGCCAGATTGCCGCGGACTTCACCGGCCATCGGCACGCGCGCCAACGAATGCGGCACCGGCGAACCGCCGATCAAGAGAATGCGCTTGTCGCCCTCACGGATCGCAGGAATGTACTGCTGAGCCATGATCGTGCGCGCGCCGTTGTCGGTGAGCGATTCGATGACCGCCCCGAGGTTCATGCCATCGGGCCCCACGCGGAAGATGCCCGCACCGCCCATGCCGTCGAGCGGCTTGAAGATGACGTCGCCCTGCTCGGCGTGGAATTCGCGCAAGCGCTTGGCATCGCGCGACACGACGGTCGGCACGGTGAACTCTCGGAACTGCGCGATGGCGAGCTTCTCCGAATGATCACGAATCGCCTGCGGCTTGTTGAACACGCGCGCGCCCTGACGTTCGGCAATCTCCAACAGCCACGTGCTGGTGACGTACTCCATGTCGAACGGCGGGTCCTTGCGCATCAGCACCGCGTCAAAGCCCGTCAGCGGCAGCAGGCGCGCATCACCGGCGCGATACCAGTCGTGCTCGTCGCCGGTCAGGGCGATGGGCGTGGCAACGGTTTCGACCACGTTGTTCGCCAGCGTGAGCTGCGACTGCAGGCACGTGTAGATGGCGTAGCCGCGCGCCGCCGCCTCGCGCATCATCGCGAAGGTGGAATCCTTGTAGGTCTTGAACGTCGACAGGGGATCGACGATGAACAGGATGCGCATGGCAGTTCCTTCTGCAGCGGGGTACGGCCGATCAGATCAGCGGGTTGGGGTCGGTCTTCTCAAGCTCGAGCGAGGCAGCCAGCAGCGCCAGGCGCGCCACCACACCGTACATATAGAAGCGGTTCGGCTCGCCGGCGCCGGGCTTTGCATGGCTGTCCGGCAGCGAATTCGACGCAAACGGCAGTGGCACGAAATGCATGCCCGGCGCGTTGAGATTCTCGTCCACGCCGCGGCCCGTGTGAACCCGGTAGAAACCGCCCACCACATAGCGGTCGATCATGTAGACGACGGGCTCGGCCACCGCCTCGTTGATCTTCTCGAAGGTATGCACGCCTTCCTGCACGATCACCTCGGAGACCTCGAGGCCTTCCTTGACCACGCTCATCTTGTTGCGCTCCTTCCGGTTGAGGCCCTTGACCTCGGAAGGATCACGCACGGTCATCACACCCATGCCATAGGTGCCGGCGTCGGCCTTGACCACCACGTAGGGGGTCTCGGTCACGCCGTATTCCTTGTACTTCTTGGCAGTCTTCTTGAGCACCGTCTCCACGGCGTGAGCCAGCTCTTCCTCGCCGGCACGCTCATGGAAGTCCAGCCCGCTGCATTTGGTGAAGTACGGGTTGACCATCCACGGGTCGATGTCGATCAGCTTGGCGAACTTCTTGGCCACTTCGTCGTAGGCGGCAAAGTGGTTGGTCTTGCGACGCTGCGACCAGCCGGCATGGAGCGGCGGCAGCAGATATTGCTCGTGGATGTTCTCGAGGATGGGCGGCACGCCAGCCGACAGATCGTTGTTCAGCAGGATCGAGCACGGATCGAAGTCCTCCATGCCCACGCGACGGCCCTTGGTACCGATGCGCTTGATCGGTTCGACCACCAGGCGCTGCCCATCGGCCAAGTCGATCGGGGTCGGCTCGGTGATGTCCTCGGAAAGCGAGCCGAGGCGCACATTGAGCCCCGCTTGTCGCATGATTTGCGACAGACGCGCGACGTTCTGCAGGTAGAACATATTGCGCGTGTGGCGCTCGGGAATCAGCAGCAGGTTCTTGGCGTCCGGGCAGATCTTCTCGATCGCGGCCATGGCGGCCTGCACGGCCAGCGGCAGCATCTCGGGCGCGAGATTGTTGAAGCCCCCGGGGAAGAGATTCGTGTCGACCGGGGCCAGCTTGAAGCCGGCGTTGCGCAAATCGACGGAACAGTAGAACGGCGGCGTGTGTTCCTGCCATTCCAGGCGGAACCAGCGTTCGATGGCGGGCGTGGCGTCAAGAATCTTCTGCTCGAGCTCAAGCAGCGGCCCGTTCAGCGCGGTGATCAAGTGCGGAACCATACCCTTTCCTATTGATGTTATTTATCGCCCACTCCGATTGTAGAGGAACAGGCAATAGCTTGCAGACGACAGCGGGCTATCGATATGCGGTCAGGAGCGAGGATTCGCAAGAGGCGCAGTGCGGCAGTGCAGCAGGCCACACAAAAAAAAGCGGACAAAAAAAAAGCGCGGGGCTGCCGCGCTTGGGGAATAGCCTGACAGATACGGGGAGCGTTCTGCAGGTGGAGGAAACCACGTCTGCAATGTAAGCGCCCGCATAACGAGAGGCAATTGAAGGTTTTTTACATCGGACTTAAGGACGTCCGGCTCAGGGCTGGCACACAAAAAACCCGGCGCGCAGCCGGGTCTTTTGCAGGATGAGTAAGCGGATCAGTCTTCGTAGGCAGTTTCGCCGTGGGACGTGATGTCCAGACCCTCGCGCTCCTCTTCTTCCGGCACGCGCAGGCCGACGATGGCGTCGACGATCTTGTACGAGATGAACGCCACCACTGCGGACCAGATAACCGTGGTCGCCACGCCCTGGAACTGGATCCACAGCTGGCCGGCGATCGAGTAATCGTCGGCAACCTTGTTGGCGACATAGTCGTAGATGCCGGTGCCGCCGAGGCTCGGTGCCGCGAACACGCCGGTCAGCAGCGCGCCGAGGATACCGCCCACGCCGTGCACACCGAACACGTCGAGCGTATCGTCCATGCCCAGCATGCGCTTGAGGCCATTCACACCCCACAGGCACAGCAGGCCGGCGATGATGCCGAGCGCGATCGAACCCATCGGGCCGACAAAGCCGGCAGCCGGCGTGATGGCAACCAAGCCGGCCACGGCGCCCGATGCAGCACCCAGCATCGACGGCTTACTCTTGCCGAACCACTCGCCGAAGCTCCACGACAGCACGGCTGCGGCGGTTGCGAGCAGCGTGTTGACGAAGGCCAGTGCGGCGCTGCCGTTGGCTTCCAGGGCCGAACCGGCGTTGAAGCCGAACCAGCCGAACCACAGCAGCGAGGCACCGACCATCGTCAGCGTCAGGCTGTGCGGCTTGAGCGCCTCACGGCCGAAGCCGATGCGCTTGCCGAACAGGAAGGCGCCCACCAGACCAGCCACTGCGGCGTTGATGTGCACCACGGTGCCGCCGGCAAAGTCCAGCGCGCCCTTCTGGAACAGCCAGCCCGACTTGGCCGTCATCACCTCGGCCGCCTTGGCGTCGGTAAAGCCGTCCGGACCCGGCCAGAACCAGACCATGTGTGCGATCGGCAGGTAGCTGAAGGTGAACCACAGCACCACGAACAGCAGGACAGCCGAGAACTTCGCACGCTCGGCGAAGGCGCCGATGATCAGCGCGCAGGTAATCGCCGCAAACGCGCCCTGGAAGGCGAAGTACGCGTATTCCGGCACCACCACGCCCTTGCTGAAGGTGGCTGCCACCGAATCCGGCGTCAGGCCCTTCAGGAACAGACGATCCAGCCCACCGAAGAACGCGTTGCCCTCGGTGAACGCGAAGCTGTAGCCGTAGACGGCCCACAGGATGATGATGAGCGAGAAGATGCCCATGCACTGCATCAGCACGGACAGCATGTTCTTCTTGCGCACCAGGCCGCCGTAGAACAGCGCCAGACCCGGCAGCGTCATCAGGATGACGAAGGCGGTGGAGATCAGCAACCACGCCGTGTCGCCCTTGTTGGGAACAGGCGTAGCGGCGGCGGGTGCAGCAGGCGCAGCAGCTGCGGCGGCCGGAGCAGCCGCGGCGGCGGGCGCTGCAGCCGGTGCAGCAGCGGCCGGCTCGGAGGCTGCGGCCGCGGCAGCCGGCGCCGAAGCTTCAGCCGCCGGCTTGTCCTGTGCCACGGCCGGCGCCGACATCACGGCGCCTGCGAGCACGGCAACGACGGCCCCAGCCGTCAGGAATCGTGTGAACCAGGTTTTCATGTTTTGACCTTTTCCTTGGCGGATTGGGGCTTATAGGGCGTCGCCGCCGGTCTCACCGGTGCGGATGCGGATGACTTGTTCGACCTCGGCCACGAAGATCTTGCCGTCGCCGATCTTGCCGGTGCGCGCAGATTTTTCGATGGCCTCGACGGCGCGCTCGACCACGTCGTCGGGCACGGCCACCTCGATCTTTACTTTAGGCAGGAAGTCGACGATGTACTCCGCGCCGCGGTAAAGCTCGGTATGACCCTTCTGGCGTCCGAAGCCTTTGACTTCCGTGACGGTAATGCCCGACACACCCACTTCGGACAATGCCTCGCGGACCTCGTCGAGCTTGAACGGCTTGATGATGGCCATGATGAGTTTCATGCTGGTTCCTCCTCGGTCGGCGGCACCGGAGCACCGCCGCGCATCGTTATTGGAAAGTCTTGGTGATCGACAGCAGGGCCGTGGCCTTGCCCATGTAGTTGCCGCGCGTGTTCGTGTAGAAGGCGCGCGAAGCGTTCGTATCGATATAGGCCAGCGACGCCGCCCAGCCGTTGCCGAAGTCTTTCGTCACACCGACCTTCCAGTCGGCATACGAGGCGCGCACGGCCTGGTGCGGCACTTGCTGGTAGCCGGCATGCAGGTTCAGCGTCAGGCCCCAAAAGCCGGTGTCGAAGTTGCCAGACAGATCGAAGTACTGGCTGTGATGCGAATCGGGCGTGCCGAACAGGTTCGAAAACGCGTGCGAATACTTGAACGTGATCGGGCCGTAGCCGATCTGCGCATAGCCTTCGGTCGTGTGCGGACGCGTGAAGCCATCGGGATAGCTGCCCGGGTAGTAGTACTGCAGCACCCCCACGTCGATCGGCACGTCCTTGACGATCTCGGTCTTGTAGCCACCGTAGAAGTCCATCTCGATCGGCGCGGAGACGTTCGAGTTCGAATCGCTCAACCAGCTGATCGACGAGTTCCAGTTACCGATGTAGAAGCCCTCGGGCAACACACCGCCCGGAATGGCGTAGTCAAAGCCGCCCTGGATGGCCGGCTTGTTATTGGTCTGCATGATGCCGCGATAGCGGTATTGGCTGGCCAGCGTGACGTTGGCCGTGAGCGCGGCAGGTGCTGGCGCGGGCGCGGCGGCCGGCGCATCAGCCGCAGGTGCGGACTGCGCGATGGCGGATTGGCTCACACCGGCAACGGCACCGGTCAACAGTACAAGGCTGGCTGCGTACGCAAACTTCTTCATGACGGCTCTCCCCCTTTAGAAAGTCGCAACGGCAATGGAAAAAAAATCGCACCAGTTCTGCAACTGTCATGCCATGTTGATGTCGTCGGATTGGAGGGTGTCTTCGGTTGCAGCGTCACGCTGCCCCGGCAGCGGAAAGCGGAAGAAATTGGGGACGGGTCGCACCGGGCGGCAACGGCTGCCCGCCAAAGGTTGCTAGAGGCGGCTTTCCGCCATGGGGGCCTACACCGCCATGGCGCGATAAAAACCATGTGATAGAGTGATTTCAGCCTTATGCAGTGGCCTGCACGGCCGGGACCGGAAACTGCGACTCGCCGTTCTGTCCCCGTTTGTGTGGCGCCGCCAATGCCGCATCGCAGCGAGATTTGACGCAAGGTGTGCCGTTCGAAGCGCTCAGCCGGTACCATCGCGGCCGGCAGCACCGAAACCACGCGCCAAACGCAGGCCTTCGCACCACGGCACAGCAATTTCCTCGCACAGTTGCGGTGCATGCACCGGCTTGGCGCAGACAGCATGACCTACGGAGCAAACAACATGAAACCGACCGATCTCTTTTCCGACTTCCAAAACCGCGTAAGCGAAGCGCTGCGCAACTCGCCGGCGGCCGACATCGAGAAGAACGTCCGCGCGATGATGACGCAGGGCTTCTCCAAGCTCGATCTGGTCACGCGGGAGGAATTCGACGTGCAATCGCAAGTGCTGGCGCGTACGCGTGCGCGACTGGAAGAACTCGAAACGCGCGTGGCCGCGCTGGAAGCGCAACTCAAGTCCGCCGCGCCCGCAGATCAGTAATCCGACCCGGTGTAGCCCCGGGCGCGCATCCGCATGATCGCTGTGCCGGCCGCGGCACCCATGATGCGACGCACAGCGAAAAGATCAATGCGCCGCCTTGTTGCGGCTGGCGAACTGATCTAGAACGTCCTTAAGACGCGCGCGTACCGCGCTTGAGGAGAAGATCATGCAGCATCGCCTCTACTTCCTGATGCCGGACGTCGTCAGCGCCCGGCGCGTGATGAATGACCTCCTGCTGGCGCGTATCACCGAGCGCCATATCCACTTCGTCTCAAAGCCAGGCGTCGATCTCACCGGCCTGCACGAAGCCAACATCCTCCAGACTTCCGACATCGTCCACGCCACCCAGAATGGCTTGGTGATCGGCGGGGGTGCGGGCGTGCTCGCAGGCATCGTGGCGGCCATCTTCCCGATCGTCGGCGATGGGCCGCAGTGGGGCATGGTCGGCATTACCACGGTGGTTGGGGCACTGTTTGGCGCCTGGGCCTCGAGCATGATCGGCAGCTCGGTGCCGAACAGCCGCCTGAAACCGTTCAAGCAGGCAGTGGAGGATGGGCAGATCCTGCTGATGGTCGATGTGCCGCGCTCGCGCGTGAACGAGGTACGCGCACTGCTGCAGAAGACGCATCCCGAAGGCCACTTCAGCGGCGAAGACACGGCCATGCCGGCCTTCCCCTGAGTTGATCTGCCGACAACGAAGCCGGAGCCCAGTGCTCCGGTTTTTTTTCGCTTTTCATGTCGCCAGCGATCGTCAAATTTGGATGCCGGCGAACATGGCGGCGCAACGCGGCTGGCACAGTGGAGGGTTCCGCAACCGTCACGCTCCGCCACGCCATGCACCGATGCCACGCCCTCCGCCTCGCCAGTGAGATCCCTCGGAGGGCCGCGCAATGAGCCTCGCCGTACTGCGTTCGCGCGCGCTCTCGGGTATCGATGCGCCAGCCGTCTCCGTTGAGGTCCATCTGGCGAATGGCCTGCCATCGTTCACCATCGTCGGTCTGCCCGACACCGAGGTGAAGGAGAGCAAGGATCGCGTACGCGCGGCGATCCAGAACAGCCGCTTTGAATTTCCGGCACGACGCATCACCGTCAACCTGGCGCCGGCGGATCTCCCGAAAGAATCGGGACGGTTCGACCTGGCCATCGCACTGGGGATTCTCGCCGCGAGCCGCCAGATTCCGCACACGCATCTGGACGCACATGAGTTTGCGGGTGAATTGTCGCTCTCCGGCGATTTGCGGCCGATTCGCGGTGCGCTGGCGATGGCATATGCGCTGTCGCGCAACCCCGCTTCGGCCGATGGCGACGCACCGCTCGCCCGGGCTTTCGTATTGCCCGCCGAGAACGCCGCCGAAGCCGCGCTCGTAAGCGGCACCAAAGTCCTGCCCGCGCGCACGCTCATCGAGGTGTGCGACCACCTGAGCGCGCCGGACCGCAAGCTCGCGCCTGCGCTGCCGGCCCCGGTCGACGCGGACATTCACTATCCCGACTTGGCCGACGTACGGGGCCAACCGCAAGCGCGGCGCGCGCTGGAAGTGGCCGCCGCCGGTGGACATTCCATGTTGATGATCGGGCCGCCCGGCACCGGCAAGTCGATGCTGGCGCAACGGTTTCCCGGCTTGCTGCCGGACATGAGCGATGACGAGGCGCTCTCTGCCGCCGCCGTGATGAGCCTGACCACGCGCGGCTTCGACGCGCGGCGTTGGAAGGTGCGGCCGTTCCGTTCGCCGCACCACACGGCATCTGCGGTGGCGATGGTCGGCGGGGGCAATACGCCACGGCCTGGCGAAATCTCGCTGGCGCATCAGGGCGTGCTCTTCCTCGACGAACTTCCAGAGTTCGAGCGCCGCGTGCTCGAAGTCCTGCGCGAGCCGCTGGAGACCGGCCACATCACCATCTCACGCGCCGCGCATCAGACGGACTTCCCTGCCAGCTTCCAGCTGATTGCCGCAATGAACCCGTGTCCGTGCGGCTATCGCGGGCATCCGCTGCGGGCGTGCCGCTGCACGCCGGATCAGGTGGAGCGATACCAGGCGCGCATTTCGGGGCCGCTGCTTGATCGTATCGATGTGCAGATCGAGGTGCCCACGCCCTCGCAGGAAGAGTTGCTCGATGGCCCGCCTGGCGAACCGACGCTCAACGTGGCCGAGCGGGTTTCTGCCGCGTACGCGCGACAGCTTGCACGGCAAGGCAAACGCAACGCCTTGCTGGGTGGTCACGAAATCGATCTGCATTGCAGCCGCACCGATGCGGCCGATGGCTTGCTGCGTCACGCGATGACGCGCTTTTCGTGGTCGGCCCGCGCGTATGCCCGCGTGCTCAAGCTTGCGCGCACGATTACCGACCTGGCAGGCGACGAGCAGATCGATGCAGCGCATGTGGGCGAGGCAATTCAGTATCGGCGCGGGGTGAAGGCAGACTAGCCTTCATCCACGCACTGCGCCTTGAACCCACTTGGCGGGTCGCCCGGGGGCGGCGTTTGAAACTCAGGCAGTCTGCCGCTTCACGAAAAACAGCGCTGCGCCAATGCTCATCAGCATGCCGCCGAAGAAACGGCTCTGCCAACGCAGCGCGCGCGGATTGCGGAACAGTCGCTGTGCTCGCGAGGCAAGCAGCGCATAACCGTGCATGACAATCAGGTCGACGAACACCATCGTCGCCGCCAGGATGCCGAGCTGCCAAAGCAGCGGCTTGGCCGGATCGATGAACTGCGGCAGCACGGCCACCATGAACAGAATGCCCTTCGGGTTCGTCAGGTTGGTCAGCAGTCCCACCAGGAAGCGGCGGCGCGCGCCACTGCCCGAAACCTTCACGGGCTCGCCGTCAGCCGGCTTGGCGATCTGAATGGGCGTGCGCCATTGCACGATGCCCAGATAGATCAGGTACATCGCGCCGATGATCTTGATGGCCGTAAAGGCGTGCTCCGAAGCAATCAGCAGCGCGCCCAGCCCGGCCCCCGCAATGAACAGAATCACCACAATGCCCAGTTCCAGTCCCGCAATCGTGACCGACGTCCGGCGCACCCCATGCGTCAGGCCGTGGCTCATGCACAGGATGGCGCCCGACCCCGGCGAGATGGCGATCACCCAGGCGGCCAGAAAAAAAGCCAGCCAGACTTGCAACGTCATGATGGTTCCCCGTGATGTCGTGAATTGTGTTGCGGTAAAGCGGAAGACGCCGATTGTGCACCGGCTGCGGCGAGTTCGCTCGGGCGCGCCCAGGATCTAGTACGGATGGAAGCTGGAGAGAAACTGGTCGACCTGTTCCTGCTGGCGGGCATCGCGTGCGGCATCACCCGATTCCAGCACGACAGCTTGGTATGCGCGCTTGCCCGTCGCGACTACGCGCGCGGTCAGCCGGCGCGGCGCGGGATCGTCCCCGCCCGCCCCCTGGGCGATCAATTCCACCGCCGGCAATGACAACGGCGGCTGTGCGGCGGTCTGCACGGCGATGTCGCGCTCGGTCACACGGCCCTTCAGATTGGCGGACATGCCATTGCGCAGCGCTTCCACCGCGCGCTGGCGCCAGACCGGGTCATCCGCGGGCAGTTCCACCACGCCGACGGCGAACAGCGTGCCGTCAACGCTGGCGGCCTGCATCGTCATCGGCATGCGCTGGCCGTTGATGGCGATGGGCCTGGCTTCTGCGGTGGGCTTGGCGGGGTAATCCACGGCGTAGGCCCCTTCGTTGGAATGAACCGTGCGCCAGTCGTACTTGGGCGAACAGGCCATCAGCAGCGCACAGGCCACCGCGCCCAACCCGATCCGCCAGCCTGCCCCTGCTGTGACTGCCACGTCGCCTCCTGTAGGTTTTTTGTCCAGCTCCAAGCCGCCTATTATCGGACAGAGTGACCAGCCTCCTCCGCGAAGGACCCGCCATGCCAACCCCGCTCGTCGCCCTGCGTGCCCTGCGCGCCGACATCACCTCGCTTGACTGCGATGCCGTCGTCAATGCGGCGAATAGCTCGCTGCTCGGCGGAGGCGGCGTGGACGGCGCTATCCATCGCGCGGCCGGACCGGAACTGCTGGAGGCATGCCGCGCGCTCCACGGTTGCCGCACCGGTGAAGCGAAGCTCACGCCTGGTTTTCGGCTGCCCGCCCGCTACGTCATCCACACCGTCGGGCCCATCTGGCGCGGCGGCCAGCAAGACGAGGCGGGATTGCTGGCCGCGTGCTACCGCAACAGCCTGGAACTGGCGCGCAGGCACGACGTACGCAGCATCGCATTCCCGTGCATCAGCACCGGCGTGTACGGCTTCCCGCCGCAATTGGCGGCACCGATTGCCGTACGCGCCGCGCGAGAACACGGCACCGGTCTGGACGTGATCACCTTTTGCTGCTTTTCTTCAACGGACCTTGCCTTATACGAAGCGGCCCTCACCGAGGAAAAGTGATGCAAGAATCCCATTGCGGACGGATTGTCGCGGCCGACATGCGGCGCTGGCACGGCGGGCCTACAATAGATGCTTGATTTTCCTTCCGGACCCGTTGCCGCCATGGCCTCGACCCTGACTTCCTCCGCAACCACAGCGCCAGCTCCCGCCACGTCAGGCGGTCGCCGTTGGTTGCTCCCCGTGATCGTGCTGGTGCTGGCAGTGGCCGGCTGGTTCGGCTGGCGTGCGTTCTCGCCGTCGCAGCAGGTGCCCGCCGCCACCTTCACGCTGCTGGATGGGAAAAAGCTTTCGACGCAAGACCTGAAGGGCAAGGTCTATCTCGTCAACTTCTGGGCCACGAGCTGCGCTACGTGCATCAAGGAAATGCCCAACATGATCCAGACGTACAACAAGTACAAGGGCGAAGGTCTGGAATACGTGGCCGTGGCGATGAACTACGACGCGCCGATGTATGTGATGAACTTCAGTCAGACGCGCCAGTTGCCCTTCAAGGTCGCAATGGACGCCGACGGCTCCGCCGCCAAGGCCTTCGGCGACGTGCAGCTCACGCCGACCACGTTCCTGGTCGACCGCGATGGCCGCATCCTCAAGCGCTACGTGGGCGAACCGGAATGGTCGTCGTTCGACGCGCTGCTCAAGCAGACGCTGGGCAAGCAGGCCTGAGCGCGCCATCCCCGATCCAAACGAAACGCCCGGTTGATGCCGGGCGTTTTTGTTTTCGGGCGACACAGGTTCCACACTAGGTTCACGCGGGCCTGCTGCAATGGCGGTCCGTCAATGTCTGGTTCGATGGAGTGCGCATGGCCAATCACTACTGCATGTTCAAGGGCAAGCTGAAATTCGGCGTGCCGTATCTGGAGGGCTACAACGGTAATCCGCATTACGCGATCGTGGTAGAAGCACCGGATGGCTCGGAGTTCGTGGTGCTTGCCAACGTGAAGTCCGACTCGAGCATGCCGGGCGCCGGGGCCGCCGGTTATCACGTGCTGTATCAGTGGACGGCCGATCTGCAGTTGCCCATCATCGCCGACCTGGCTGCGCTGGCCCCCGGGCTGCACGAGAACGGCTTCCCGCGCCTGGACTACGTGCGCGACGCCGGGCTGGTCGACTTTCCGAACATGCGGCCAATCGCGCTGGATACCGAGACCGAGCGCAACGACATCAACGCGCTCGTTGACGACATGCTGATGCTGGACCGCACCGCCACGCCGATCGATTACATCTACCACGGGAGCTCGGGCGACGACGACCGCAAAGGCTGGCCACCGCGCACCGACGTGATGGTTTACGGCTTTGGCTTCCTGTTCGAGCCGCAGCACAACGGCCTGCACGAAACCCACATGAACCAGGGCAACCCGGTCGTGCATACGCCGGGTGTGAAGGACCATTCGCGCGAGAACGGCACACAGCAAGACGGTGCTGTCATCGTGGAAATCGACGGCAAGTTTCAGGCACTGCTGATCGCCTTTCAGACGCAGCGAATTCCGACGGACGACCGCGGATATCCGGTGGCCGATGCGCATCCGATTCTTGGCTGAGCGCGAGAAGAAAACGCCCGGTCGATGCCGGGCGTTGTTGCTTGCGGGCGTGCCAAGTCAAAGGCCGTATCGCTTGATCTTGTCATACAGCGTCGCACGGCCAACCTGCAGAATATCCGCCGCCTGGTGCACCGAACCGCCCGTGCGCGCCAGCGTTTCGGCAATGACGGTGCGCTCGTAGCGTTCGACGCGCTCCTTGAGCGGCATGCCGTCTTCCGATGCATCCGGCACGACCGGCGTGCGGCCGACGCCCAGCACAAGACGATCGGCCGCGTTGCGCAGTTCGCGCACGTTGCCGGGCCAGTTCGATTGCATCAGCTCGTGCCGCTGGCGCTCAGCCAGCATCGGCAGCGGGCGCTGATAGCGCACGGCGGCCTCGAGCAGGAAATGTTCGAACAGCGGGATGATATCTTCGCGGCGTTCACGCAGCGGGGGCAAATCGATGACGACAACGTTCAGGCGATAGTACAGATCGCGCCGGAAACCACCCGCTTCAATCAGCGCTTCCATATCGCCCTTGGCGGCCGCAACAATCCGCACGTCGATGCGCACCGAGGCATTCGAGCCCAGCCGCTCCAGCGCGCCCTCCTGCAGCACGCGCAGCAGCTTGACCTGCAGCGCGATCGGCATGCTCTCGATCTCGTCGAGGAACAGCGTGCCGCCCGAGGCATGCTCGAGCTTGCCGATGCGCCGCTTGCCGGCACCGGTGAAGGCACCGGCTTCGTGGCCGAACATCTCGCTCTCGAAAATCTGTTCGGGCACGGCGCCGCAGTTCAGCGCAATGAACGGCTTGTCATGACGCGGCGAGAGCATGTGCAGACTGCGCGCGACCAGCTCCTTGCCCGTGCCCGTCTCGCCGTTGATGAGCACCGGCGCATCGGTGGTCGCGACGTTCTCGATCAGCGCGCGCACAGCGCCCATCGCAGGCGAGCGCCCGATGATGCGCGTGCCCGCGGCCGGGCCGGCCAGTTCACGGCGCAGTGCGCGGTTTTCAAGCTCCAGCGCGCGGCGCTCGACGGCGCGGCGCACGGTTTCGGTCAGACGTTCGGCGGGAAACGGCTTCTCGATGAAATCGAACGCGCCTTCGCGCATCGCCTGCACGGCCATCGTGATGTCGCCGTGGCCGGTGACGAGCACCACGGGAATCCCCGTGCCGAACGACTGGCAGTGCGCGAGCACGTCCAGGCCGCTTGCGCCGGGCAAGCGCAGGTCGCTCACGACCACACCCGGGAAATTCGCGTCGATCTTGCCGACGGCCTCTTCGGCGCTGCCAAACGCCTGCACGTTGAAGCCGGCCAGTTCCAGGCTCTGCGCGGTCGCCTGGCGCACAGGCGGGTCGTCTTCGATGAAGAGAACGTTCAAGCCTTCGGACATGGTTCGTATCTGTATGGAAAACGGATCAGGTGGACGCCGCGGAGGAGACGTCGGCGCGTACCAGCGTCAGCGTAAACTGCGCGCCGCCGCCGGGCATGTTCGCGGCCGATAGGGAGCCGCCAAAATCGCGCGCGATGCTGGTGGAGATCGCCAGCCCAAGGCCGAGCCCCTGGCCGATCTCCTTGGTGGTGAAGAACGGCTCGAACAGGTGCGGCATGGCGTCGGGCGGAATGCCCGGGCCGTTGTCGCGCACGGCGATGGTCAGTTGGTTCGACTGCGACGCCGCGCCCTCGGCGAGGCCGATGTTGATGTCGATGCGTCCGGCGCGCGCGGGTTCATTGGCGTTGATCGCATCGAGCGCGTTGCCAATCAGGTTGATCAGCACTTGCTCCAGCTTCAGTTCATCCGCGCGAACGACGGCATCTGCTTCGGGGATATGCCAGTGCAGTTCGAGTGCCACGTCGCCCAGGCGCGGACGCAGCAGCGCGAGCGTGTGATCGAGCGCCACGCGCACCTGCACATCCACCACCTTGCGCCGCGAGCGCCCCGCAAACAGCTTGAGCTGCGCGGTGATCTTGCCCATGCGCTCGGTCAGGTCAGCAATCGCCTGCAGGTTGTCCGTGGCGGCGCCGTGCTGGCCGCGCTCAAGCAGGATGCGCGTGTTGTCGGAGAACGTGCGCAGCGCGGCCAGCGGCTGGTTGAGTTCGTGCGTGATGCCGGCGGCCATCTGGCCCAAGGCGGCGAGCTTGCTGGCCTGCACGAGTTCGTCCTGCGTGGCGCGGAGTTCGGCCTCGGCGCGGGTGCGATCGACGATCTCGTGTTGCAGTTGTTCGTTGGTGGCCATCAGGTCGGCCGTGCGGTCTTCCACACGGCGTTCGAGCTGGTCATATGCGGCTTCGAGCAGGCGGCGGCTACGCAGCATCTCCATCATGCGCAGCCGGCGCTGGCGCCAATAGAACAGCAGCAAACACGCAAACGCAAAGGCAAACGCCGCCGCCACGGTCGCGCTACGCGCGGCGCTCATCACCGGGTCCACGGGCGTGAGGTACATCAGCGTCCAGTCGGGCTCGACCAGGTCGCGCGAAACCTGCAGGTAGCGCGTGGCGTTCGTACGCCCGCCAACGCGAATCAGTTCTGCGCCTTCCGGCAAGCGTCCGGTCAATCGCAGGAAGGCCGGCGCCTCGGGTTGCAGCGGCAGTGGCGTGATCTGCTTGCGGTAATACTGGCGCGTCGCTTCCAACTGCGCCTGCAGTTTCGACGTGAGGGGTTCGACCGTACGGTACTGCCACGCCGGCACGGAGGACAGGAAGATCACGCCGTTCTCGTCCGCCACCATCACGGGTTCCGACGCGTCGTGGCTGGCGCGGCCGAACCATTCGAGGTTGAGCTTGACGACCGTCACGCCGATCACGCGGCCGTCCTGCATGACGGGCTGCGAGATGTAATAGCCGGGCTCTTCTCGCGTGATGCCAATGCCGTAAAAGCGCCCGACGTGGCCTTCCGCCGCCTGCTGGAAATACGGCCGAAACAGATATTCAGCGCCGACGAAGCTGTCAGGCTGGTTGTAGTTGGATGCGGCCAGCGCCTTGCCGCTGGGGGAGATCACGTAGGTCGCAGTGGCGTGCGCCCGATCGTTGACTTCGCGCAGATAGCGGTTCGCGCGGTCGACATTGGCAGGCGTCGGATTGGCGAGCAGATCGTGGATGAACGGATGCAGCGCCACCAGCGCTGGCAGGTATTCGTAGCGGTCGAGCGTGCTCTTGAGGTTGGCCGCATAGCGATCGACCCGCCCACCGGCGGCCTGCTGGGCCTGCGCGAGGCCCCGGTTCCACGCCACCACAAACGTGGTCGCGCACACCACGGCCATCACCACCACGAGCCCGAGCGCCACCAGCCACCAGAAGCCGCGTCGCGAGCCGGAGGCGCTGGTGAAGGAGAAATCGGGATCGGACATCGGCTGGAGGTCGGCGGCAGAGAGTGTTGCCGTGCCTTCCAAAGCCATGCCTGAAGTCGGCATGTCGCCGAGGTGCTTCACGAGGTGCATTCCAAAAAAGAAGCGGGGCCGTCTGGAAGGACTGGCCCCGCAATCATACGCTTTGCGCTTTCAGTAGCCGGCGCCCGCAGGCGCCAGCCGGATTGGATCGCTCAAACTGCCGGGGTGGCCGGCACGCGCTCATCGCTACGGTCGCCCGACAGCACGCGAGCCAGCTTGGCGCGATCCAGTTCACGTTCCCAGGCCGAGATCACCACGCAGGCCACGCCGTTGCCGGTGATGTTGGTCAGGGCACGGCATTCGCTCATGAAGCGGTCGATACCGAGAATCAGCACCATGCCCGCCACCGGAATATCCGGCACCACGGCCAGCGTTGCGGCCAGCGTGATGAAGCCGGCGCCGGTGATGCCCGAAGCGCCCTTCGAGGTCAGCATGGCAACGGCCAGGATGGTCAGTTGCTGCGTCCAGGTCAGCTCGATGTTCAGCGCCTGCGAGATGAAGATCACCGCCATCGTCATGTAGATGTTGGTGCCGTCCAGGTTGAACGAGTAACCGGTCGGAACCACGAGGCCCACCACCGACTTCGAGCAGCCCAGCTTCTCCATCTTCTCCATCAGGTGCGGCAGCGCCGATTCCGACGAGCTGGTACCCAGCACGATCAGCAGTTCTTCCTTGATGTACGACACAAAGCGGAAGATGTTGAAGCCGACCAGCCGCGCAATGATGCCCAGCACCACCACCACGAAGATGATGGCCGTCAGGTAGAACGTACCGACCAGCTTCAGCAGCGGCACCAGCGAGATCACGCCGTACTTGCCGATGGTGAAGGCCATGGCGCCAAAGGCACCGAGCGGGGCCACGCGCGTGATGATGTGCACGATGCGGAAGAACACGTGCGAGATCTGATCGATGAAGTCCGTCACCACCTGGGCGCGGTCGCCGATGGCCGACAGCGCACCGCCAAACAGCAGCGCGATCAGCAGGATCTGCAGGATGTCGCCCTTGGCAAAGGCATCGACCACCGTGCTCGGGATGATGTTGAGCAGGAAGTCGACCGTGCTGGCCGAATGCGCCTTGGCGGCGTACTGGGCAACGGCCTTGGCGTCGATGGTGTTCACATCAACGTTGAAGCCCGCGCCCGGGTTGAAGATGTGGCCAGCAGCCAGGCCAATCACCAGTGCGAAGGTCGAGACGACCTCAAAGTAGATCAGCGCCTTGCCGCCAACGCGGCCCACCTTCTTCATGTCACGCATGCCGGCAATGCCGGAGACGACCGTACAGAAGATGATCGGCCCGATCACCATCTTGATCAGTTGGATGAAGCCATCGCCCAGCGGCTTCATCTTGACGGCAAGTGCGGGCGAAAAATGGCCTAGCAGAACGCCGATGACGATGGCCGCCAGCACCTGTACGTACAGGATTTTATAGAACGGTTTTTTCATGTCTTCCTCGAGTGTCACAGACCGGCCGTGCGCTCAGTTGCTCGCCCGGTCCGACCCGCCCTGGTGTGGTCTCTCTCCTGCCTCGATACGCCGATGTTTCCGGCGCCTCCCGCAGCAGGTCGCTCTTTATTGCAAGGGCTATGCCAACGTCAATTTCAAGGGCCGGCTGCCCGCCAGCCCTTGTACCAGCTTGGTGTGACTACGATGGCACCCGCCTCAGCCGTCGTCAATCCCGGAATCCGCGCACAGCGCGTGTCCAGACATCCGGAAAACATGTTGCGATGCAGCACGGCGCCGTCCCATCGCACCGCCCTCATGGAGAAAGGCGCGCATCGGGGCCGTATAATGCCGGCTCGTTACGCAAATCCACATGGGTGCGCCACGCCAGGAAGCCATTTGCATCCTGCCGCGCGCACCGTCACACAGCCCTCCCAGTCTTCTCGGTCCGCCCATGAGCAGTCATTACAAGCACCACGTTTTCTTCTGCCTGAACGAACGCGAGGACGGCTCGCGCTGCTGCGCCGACTTTGGCGCCAAGGCCATGCAGGAATACGCCAAGAAGCGCTGCAAGGAACTCGGCATCAACGGCGAAGGCCGCGTGCGCATCAACAAGGCCGGCTGCCTGGACCGCTGCGAACTCGGCCCCGTCATGGTGGTCTACCCCGAGGCCGTCTGGTACACCTTTGTCGACAAGGAAGACATCGACGAGATCATCCAGAGCCATCTGGTTGAAGGCAAACCGGTCGAACGGCTGATGGTCGACCGCCCCGCCAACGCGTGAGCCCGGCTTTACTGCACCTGTTTTTCCCTTCTCCATGAACGTTCATACCGAAGAACGCCTGATTCCCGGCCCCGTCGGGCAGATCGACCTGTCGATCGACCAGCCGGACACCGCGCCGCGCGGCCTGGCGCTGATCGGCCACCCGCATCCGCTGTTCGGCGGCACCAAGGACAACAAGGTCGCGCAGACGCTGGCTCGCACCTTCGTCGGCTTGGGCTATGTGACGGTGCGCCTGAACTTTCGCGGCGTGGGCAAGACCGAGGGCACGCACGACAACGGTATCGGGGAGCAGGACGACATGCTCGCCGTGCTCGACTGGATGCGTACACAAACCGAATGGTCCGCCGACGTGGCCACGCTGCCGCTGGCGCTGGGCGGCTTCTCGTTTGGCAGCTTTGTCGTGTCGCAGGTCGCTCGCCGCCTGGCCGAAGCCGGCACGCCCGCCGAGCGCCTGGCGCTGGTCGGCACCGCCACCTCCCGCTGGGATGTCGCGCCGGTGCCGGCAGACACCATCGTCATCCACGGCGAACAGGACGACACCGTGCCGCTGATCGACGTGCTCAACTGGGCGCGACCTCAGGAACTGCCCGTGATCGTCATCCCGGGCGCCGATCATTTCTTCCACCGCAAGCTGCATTTGATCCGGCAGCTCATTACCGGCGCCTGGGCGCCAAAACCGTAACACTCACCCGTTGACTTTCCGGACGCCGCGCCTCCCCCCGTTTTTTCTGGCAGGCGGCGCCCTTGAACTCCAAGCAGACCGCAGGACCCGACATGCAGACCCGCTTCGCCCATTTCACGCCCCTCGCCCTCCATTCCGCCGCCGCAACCGCTGTGGCGGCCGCCGTGCTGGTCACCGCCCTGCCCGCCATGGCGCAGCCGGTGCCAGCCCCGCAAGTGGCGGCCCGCTCGTGGATGCTGACCGACGTGACGAGCGGCCAGGTGCTCGGCGGCGCGAACATGGACGAACGCATCGAGCCCGCCTCGCTCACAAAGCTGATGACGGCCTACCTGGTCTTCGAAGCCGTGCGCGACGGCAAGCTCAAGTACGACCAGATGATCACGCCCACCGAGACCGTGCGCACCGTCAAGACCGACGAATCACGCATGTTCCTGCAGGCCGGCAAACCCGTCTCTGTGCGTGAGCTGACGCAAGGTCTGATCATCCAGTCGGGCAACGATGCGGCCCTGGTGCTGGCCGAGGCCGTGGGCGGCACCGAGACCAACTTCGTGATGCTGATGAATCGCGAAGCCGAGCGCCTCGGCATGAAGAACACGCATTTCGCGAACGCCGCGGGCCTGCCCGATCCGAATCACTACTCCACCGCACGTGATCTTTCGATCCTGACATCGGCGCTGATCAAGGATTTCCCGCAGGACTACAAGTTCTACTCGCAGAAGGATTTCACCTATAACAACATCAAGCAGTCCAACCGCAACCGCCTGCTGTGGCTTGACCCGACCGTCGACGGCGGCAAGACGGGCCACACCAAATCGGCCGGCTACTGCCTCGTCACCTCGGCCAACCGTCCGCTGCCGGACGTCCCGGGCGCCAACCGTCGCCTGCTGTCCGTCATCGTCGGCACCAAGAGCGACGCGATCCGCACACAGGAGAGCCTGAAGGTCCTGAACTACGGCTATCAGTTCTTCGATACCGTGCGCCTGTACAAGGCCAAGGAAGCGCTGCAGACGCCGGACGTGTACAAGGGCCAGGCCAAGAACGTGAAGCTGGGTGTGTCGGAGGACAAGTGGATCACCGTGCCCAAGGGCGCAGGCGCACGCCTGAAGCCGGTGCTCGAGCGCAAGGACCCGCTGATCGCCCCGATCGCCCAGGGCCAGCAACTGGGCACGGTCAAGGTGATGGACGGCTCGACCGTGGTGTCGGAATTCCCGGTCGTGGCACTGGAAGCGGTGCCGGAAGCCGGCTTCGTCGGCCGCACGATCGACGCGGTCAAGCTGTGGTTTAAAAAGAAGTAATCGCCCCCACTTACTTCGACATGACCTCCTCTCACACTCCCCCGCCGGGCCACATTCCGCCCGAACAGTCGCTCATCGAGTACCCGAGCGATTTCCCCATCAAGGTGATGGGGCCGATGCATGAGGACTTTGCCGCGACCATCGTCGAGGTCGTCCGCCTGCACGATCCGGAGTTTCACGAAGGGCGCCTGGAAAAACGCCCGTCTTCGAGCGGCAACTACCTGGGCTTGACGGTGATCGTGCGTGCGACGAGCCGCGAACAGCTGGACGCGCTGTACCAGGCGCTGACCAGCCATCCGATGGTGAAAATCGTGCTGTAACGCACCTCTGCGCCACCCGGCAGAATGCAAAACGCCCCGGTCATGCCGGGGCGTTTTGCTGTGTCAGCGCGTTTTTTTGATGCCCGGGCCTCAGCCCTTGGGCACGTGCCCCAGGCAGACCGCGTTGTCGTTCATCAGCCCCGCCAGCTTGAGCTTGAACGCAGCAATCTCCGGCAGCAGCCACGTGCGGAACGCCTGCATCTTGGGCGTCTGCAGCGCGCTGTGCGGGCACACGAAGTAGTAGTTCCACGGACACGGGATCGTCGTCTCGAACAGGCGCACCACACGGCCGGTCAGCAGGTCATTGAAGGCCAGCGTCGGACGGATCAGCGCAATCCCCTGCCCCGCTGCCGCGGCCTGCAGCAGCAATGACGAATCCTGGAACATCAGCCCGCCGCGCGGCTCCACAAAGCCCTCCACGCCGGCCGCATCGAACCATGGCTTCCATGCCTCGCCTTCGCTGCGCAGCAGGGTCATGCTCGCCATCTCGGCCAGCGTGCGTGGCAGACGTCCACCGTTGAACGCAGGGCTGCAGATCGGGAAGAACACATCGTCGAGCAGCTTTTCCACGTACAGGCCCGGATAGTTGCCCGAACCCATGCGCAACGCCACGTCCACCTCTTCGCGCGCGAAGTCGACCAGCGCGGGGCTGGAGAACAGCTCCACCTCCAACTCGGGATGGCGCTCGATGAAGGTGCCGATATGCGGCGTGAGCCAGCGCGCTGCAAACGACGGCATCGTGCTGATGGCCAGGCGGTTGTCGCGGTTGCCGGCGCGCAATTGGTGCGTGGCCTGGGCGATCTGGTCGAGCGCCTCGCGCACCCGATCGGCATAGGCGCGGCCCGCGTGCGTGAGCATGACGCGCTTGCCGCGCCGCTCGAACAGCGGCACGCCCAACTCGTCTTCCAGGGTGCGCATCTGATGGCTGACGGCACCGTGCGTAACGAACAACTCCGTTGCCGCACGCGAAAAACTCTCATAGCGGGCCGCCGCCTCGAACACCCGGAGCGCGCCAAGTGACGGCAAGCGCATCGGTTCGCGGATTTCGGTCATCTTTCCCTCCGGATTTTCGTAGCGCTGCAGGGTTTTTATGTGAGCTGCACTATCAAGAAACGCAATATATATCGTTTGGTACAAGGCAACCAAGCGCCTAGACTTCCTTCAACGGCAAGGCCCCATCGCACTGCCGTGAAGGAGCCGATCATGAAAGCTGTACTAACAAAAATTGTATTCACTCTGCAGCCCGGCGAAGTGGTGGCATTGCGCATGCCGGCCAACCAGAATCTGCGCGTCGAAGAAGCCTACGGGCGCGACGTATGGGTCACACATGAGAACAAAGCCGGCGACGAATGGCTGCACGCAGGCGGCAGCGTTGCCGTGAAGCGCGGTGAAGAAATCGTCGTCTCGGTAGACCCGAAAGCCCTCGGCCCCGTGGCACTGGCAGTCGAAGCGACTGACGGCCACATGCCGCGCAAGCCGTGGCACGTGACCAACGGGTGGCGCCACACGCTCGCCGCGCTTGGGTGGAACGAGCACGCCGAGACGCCCGTCGTGGCCGCCTGAGTCCGCAATCTGTTTTGAGTCTCCTTTTGCGGCAGATACCGCAAAAGCCGATGCCGGCGCCGATGCCTCCCATCGCGTCGGCATCTTTTTTGGCTCAACCCTGCAGGCGAAGCGGACAAAGGCGCAGGGCGCCCGAACCTGCCCTGCGCTACACTCGCGGGCATGATTCCGATTGACATCGTCGAGCGCGGCCTGCAGGACTACGCCACCTGCTTCGACGAAATGCAGACCTTCACCGCACAGCGCGGCCCCGATACACCCGACACGATCTGGCTGGTCGAACACCCTCCGGTGTTCACGCTCGGCTTGGCGGGCGATCCGGCGCATCTGTTGGCTCCCGGCAACATCCCGCTGGTGAAAGTCGATCGTGGCGGCCAGATCACTTACCACGGCCCGGGCCAAGTCGTCGCTTACCTTTTGCTGGATCTGCGCCGCCGCGGGCTGTTCGTGAAGGCGCTGGTTGATGCCATTGAGGCGGCCGTTATCGAGACGCTCGCCACGTATAATGTCGCCTCCGAACGCAAGGCTGGCGCCCCCGGCATCTACCTGTCGGGCGGGCCGCATGCTGGCGCCAAGATCGCCGCGCTGGGCCTGAAGATCCGCAACGGCTGCAGCTACCACGGCGTGAGCCTGAACCTGGCGATGGACCTGTCGCCCTTCACGCAGATCAACCCGTGCGGCTATGCCGGCCTGGAAACCGTCGATATGGTGACCGCCGGCGCCCGCGATGCGTCCGGACGCGCCGTCGATGCGAACGACTGGCAAACCGTTTCCCGCGACCTGGCCAATGCGCTGGTCGCCCAATTGCAGCAACGCGCGCAAGCGCACCCCGCCGAGGCCGCTACCGCTTAGCGCCCGGAAATGCACGAGCCGCAAGCCCGTGCGGAGAACACGATGACCGATTCCGCCGCCGGCGCCACTGAAGTCGCCACCCCTGCCACCCCGCCGAACAAGCCGTACGACGCCACGGCCAAGCAGAAGTCGCTCGACAAGACCGCACGCATTCCCATCAAGATCGTGCCGGCCGAGAAGCTCAAGAAGCCGGATTGGATTCGCGTGCGCGCCGCCACCGGCAACTCGCGCTTCTACGAAATCAAGGACATCCTGCGCGCCAACAACCTCGTGACGGTGTGCGAAGAGGCGAGTTGCCCGAACATCGGCGAGTGCTTCGGCAAGGGCACGGCCACGTTCATGATCATGGGCGACAAGTGCACGCGCCGCTGCCCGTTCTGCGATGTCGGACACGGCCGCCCGGACCCGCTCGACGTGAACGAGCCAGAAAACCTGGCCAAGACGATCGCCGAGCTCAAGCTCAACTACGTCGTCATCACGAGCGTCGACCGCGACGACCTGCGTGACGGCGGCGCCCAGCATTACGTCGATTGCATTTCGCGCACCCGGGCCTTGTCGCCGGCCACGCGCATTGAAGTGCTGGTGCCGGACTTCCGCGGCCGCCTGGAGAAGGCGCTGGACATCCTTCAGGAATGCCCACCCGATGTGATGAACCACAACCTCGAAACGGTGCCCCGCCTGTACAAGCAGGCGCGCCCGGGTGCGGACTACGCGCACTCGCTCAAGCTGCTGAAGGACTTCAAGGCCCGCAACCCGAACGTGCCGACCAAGTCCGGCCTGATGGTCGGCCTGGGCGAGACCGATGAGGAAATCCTCGAAGTCATGCGCGACATGCGCGAGCACGACATCGATATGCTGACCATCGGCCAGTATCTGGCGCCGTCGGGCCACCATCTGCCGGTGCTGCGCTACGTGCACCCCGACACCTTCAAGATGTTCGAAGAGAAGGCGTACGAGATGGGCTTCACGCACGCTGCGGTTGGTGCAATGGTGCGCAGTTCATACCACGCGGATCAGCAGGCACACGAAGCCGGCGTGGTCTGACCAAGCCGGAACGCTGCAGAAACAAAAAGGGCCTTGGGGTAAAACCCAAGGCCCTTTTGCTTTGGTGCGGCTCGATCAGGCTTGCGAAGCGGCGTCCTTCGGATACGAGGCATCGCCGTTCCACGACAGATAGCCGTAGGTGTCGGCCTGGCGATCGGCGCCCTGCGTGTAGACGTCGTACTTGGCAGCAGCGCCGTCGGTGTACGGATCGGCCTTGGCGATTGCACCATCGGTGTACGGGTCAGCCTTGCCGACGGCACCTTGGGTGTACGGGTCGAAGCGATCGTTCTTCCACGACAGGTAGCCGTAGGTATCAGCTTGGCGGTCGGCACCTTGGGTATAGACGTCGTACTTGCCGGCAGCGCCCTGTGTGTACGGATCAGCCTTGGCGACAGCACCTTGCGTGTACGGATCGGCACTGCTTTGGACAGCAGCGGCGGCCGGCTGCGCTGTCAGAAGAGCGGCGGAAGCCGAGACCGTGGCCACCAGGGCCAGCAAAGCGTTACGGGAGAAGGCGGTTGCGAGACGGGTGTTCATGATGGGCTCCTGATCTGTCTGGATATTCGGTTGCGCTCAGTTCGTTGCGCTTGTGATCAGAATAGATCGTTGCCTTCTATGGATAAATGTCAGATCGAAGAAAAGACTGTTCTTCATAAATCAACAATTGATCAGAGCCTGCCATTTATCTAGAGATCCATGGGTCACACTCACACAACTTTTTTCTAGCTGCCATGCAAGGAAAACCGCGTACGTCGACGCGGTTTTGACTGTGAGCGGCGAACCTACTGCTGCGCTGGATGTCCCGGGCGCGGCGCGCCAGCGGGTTCCACTACCGGGCGCCCCGCCTGCTTATTGCGCCACCAACCCATCAGCGTCAATGCCAGCCAGAAAAACTGGGTGAGAAACGACGCAAGATTGAACGACCCCATCAGCGAAATCAGGATGCAAATCGGTCCAAGCAGGTTGAGGCGAACGGCAAATGCGCCGGTCGGCGGCTTATGCAGGACCTGTACGCCAAAGTGCGCAGAAACATAAGCGGCGACGCCGACCAGACCGACAACGTCGGTAAAACCCAGGGAGGCCATGGTGTGTGCTTTGAAAGCAGAGGTTGAGGAGAAAGGGTTGCAGGTAAAGCGCCGTCGCCCGCCACTCAGTACGTCGCCGTCAGCTTGAGTGCGACCGTGCGTCGGCCGAGCGTCATGCGATCCGTGCCGTTGCGGGCTGAGAATTGATGGGCATAGGCAGGTGCGTCCGCGCCGGTCAAAGCAGCAGACAGCGTCAAGAACTTGTTGATGGGCCGCGAGAGTTCAATACGGTAGTCGGTAAAACTGAATGCGCTGTGGTTACGCACGTGTTCGTGGCCGACGTGCAGTCCGAGCGTGAAGTTGTTCGGCAAGGGCACGGCCCAGTTGGCTTCGGCGTAGGTGGAACCGCGGCTGCCGCGATCGATGCCGTCTGCCAGCGAATTGCCATCGAAGCCGAAGTAGTTCGACAGCGTCGTCCATAACTTGACCGACACGCCGCGCCAGCCCGCGCCGACCATCCATTCCGTGTAGTCGTAGCCGGTGGCGGGGCCGCCGCCAGCGGCCTTGTCGTAGCGGGCACCGGGATACCAGTAGCGGTAGAGCCCGGTGGTCAATTCCACGCCATGCGCAACGGTCGTGGCATAGCCGAGGTAGGTATCGATCTCGGCATGCGCGCCTGCGATGACGTGGTCGCTAACTTGGGAACCCAACACACCGGCGTAGAAGCCGCTCGGCGCGGTGTAATCGATGCCGGCTTGCAGGGCAGGTTTTCCCCATGTCTGGCGCAGGCCGCGCGACACATATTGCGAGACAACGGATGCATTGGCCGACCAGCGCTTGTCCTCGCCGGCCGGCACATCATCCGCCAGTGCGGGCAGCGGGGCAGCACACGCCGCCGCACCACCCAGCATCGTCACGACTTTCCGCCAGCGCATCAGGCCACCACCAGTTCACTGGCGACCAGCGGTTTGGCCGGCGCCTGCAGCGGCGATTTGCCATGCACATAGAACGCCGCATCCGATCGCGCGAGCGGCGCCACACCGCGAATCCGGTCGGCAATCTTCTCGGCGATCATGATCGTCGGCGCATTCAGGTTGCCGGTGACGATGCGCGGCATGATCGAGGCATCGACCACGCGCAGTCCCTGCAAGCCATGCACGCGGCCTTCGTTGTCGACCACGGCCATCGGATCGTCTGCCGAACCCATCTGGCAGGTGCAGGACGGATGCAGCGCGGTCTCGGCGTGTTGCCGTACGAAGGCGTCGATCTCGGCGTCGGTCTGTACGCTCGGGCCTGGGCTGATCTCGCGACCGCGGTATTGGTCGAACGCACGCTGCGCGATGATGTCGCGCGTGATCCGCACACCAGCGCGAAACTCACGCCAATCCACGTCATGCGCCATGTAGTTGAAGAGGATGCGCGGCTTGTCACGCGGGTCGCGCGAAGCGAGCTTCACGTAGCCTCTGGATGGCGAGCGCATCGAACCCACGTGGCACTGGAACCCATGCATCTTCACCGGGTTGCTGCCGTCGTAGTTCACGGCCAGCGGCAGGAAGTGGTACTGGATGTTTGGCCATTCGAAGCTGTCATCGCTGCGGATGAACCCGCCCGCTTCGAAGTGGTTGCTGGCGCCGGGGCCGGTGCCGTGCATGTACCACTCCAGCCCGACCTTGGGCTTGTTGTACCAGAGCGTGTTTTCGTAGATGGACACCGGACGCAAACACTCGTACTGGATGTACATCTCCAGGTGGTCCTGCAGGTTCTCGCCTACACCGGGCAGATGTGCGACCGAGTGGATGCCCAGCGCACGCAGCTCGTCCGCATGGCCCACGCCTGAGCGCTGCAGCAACTGCGGCGAAGCGATGGCGCCGCTGGTGACGATTACCTCGCGGCGCGCACGCCATGTTTCGCGGTTGCCGTCCATCAGCGCCTCGACGCCCACGGCACGCGTGCCATCGAAGATCACGCGATCGGCCAGCACGCGCGGGAGCACCGTCAGCGTGGATCGCTTGCGTGCATCGTCGAGGTAGCAGAGCGATGTGCTGGCACGGCGGCCCTTGGCGGTCACGGTGCGGTCCATCGGGCCCAGGCCTTCCTGGCGATAGCCGTTCAGGTCGTCCGTGGCGGGAATGCCGGCTTGCTCACCGGCTTCGATAAAGGCGTGGAACAGCAGGCTGTTGTCCTGCTTGGGCGTGGTGACCTGCAGCGGACCGGAATCTCCATGCCAGTCGTTGGCGCCCTTGTCATACGTTTCCGATTTTCGGAAGTACGGCAGGCAGTCGGCATACGTCCAGTCGGCCAAGTTGAAATCGCTCGCCCAGCGCTCATAGTCCATCGCGTTGCCGCGAATGAAACACATGCCATTGATGAGCGACGACCCGCCCAGCCCCTTGCCGCGGCCTTGCGCCATGCGGCGGTTGTTCATGTGCGGCTCGGGCTCGGTTTCGTAGGCCCAGTTGTACGTGGTGCCTTGCAGCGGATACGCCAGCGCCGCCGGCATCTGCGTGCGGAAATCCCAGCGGTGGTCGGGGCCGCCGGCCTCGAGCAGCAGCACGGTCACGTAGGGGTCTTCGGTCAGGCGCGCAGCCAGCACACAGCCGGCAGAGCCCGCACCCACGATGATGTAGTCGTACTCCTGTACGGTGGTTGTAGTCAAAACATGCCCTCCCGTTCTTACGCAGCGTCCGCGCCGAACCAGCCCATCGGCTGCGGAGCGAGGTTGATGTAGCTGTGCTTGAGTTCGGTGTACTCGTCCAGGCCGCCGCGACCCAGTTCGCGGCCGATGCCGCTGGCCTTGTAGCCGCCCCACGGCGCTTCAGGAAAGTACGGGTGATAGTCGTTGGCCCACACGGTGCCGAAACGCAGTGCGCGGGTCACGCGGTTGGCGCGGTTCAGGTCGGCCGTCCACACAGCGCCGGCCAAGCCGAACGGCGTGGCGTTGGCGCGGCGCACCGCTTCTTCTTCGGTGGAGAAGCGCTCAACGGTCAGCGCCGGGCCGAAGATTTCTTCGGTGGCGATCTTCATGTCGTTGCGCACGTTGGCGAGCACGGTCGGCTCCAGCCAGAAGCCGCGCTCGAACGCCTTGCCCTCCGGCGCCTTGCCGCCACAGCGCAGCACCGCACCTTCCTGCACGCCGGCCTGGATCATGTTGATGATCTTCTGGCGCTGGAATGCGGATTGCACCGGGCCCATCTCCGTGCCATTAGCGAAGCCATTGCCCACGCGGATGCGTTTGACGCGCTCGACCAGCGCATCGACAAAGCGGTCGTGGATACCGTCTTGCAGCATCAGGCGCGATCCGGCCGAGCACACCTGGCCCGCATGGAAGAACGCCGCGTTGACCGCGTAGTCGACGGCGGTATCGAAATCCGCGTCGTCGAAGATGATGTTCGGGTTCTTGCCGCCCAGCTCCAGGGCGATCTTCTTGAAGTTGCCGACGGCCGCGTTCATGACCGCCGCACCGGCAACCGCGCCGCCCGTGAACGAAACGAGATCCACGTCCAGGTTGCGCGACAGCTCGGCCCCGGCCTCGCCCGCACCGGTGACAAGATTGAACACGCCCGCCGGCACGCCGACTTCTATCAGCAGCTCGGTAAAGCGGTGCGTGGTGAGTGGCGTCAGGTTGCTCGGCTTGACGATGACGGTGTTGCCCGCGCCCAGCGCCGGTGCGATCTTCCAGGCGGCCTGCAGCAGCGGGTAGTTCCACGGCGTGATGAGGCCGCACACGCCCACCGGCTCGCGCAGCGTGCGGCTGATGACGGTGTTCGGTGCCTCGTTGATGAGACCGGACTCTGTGGCGACCAGGCCCGCGAAATAGCGGAAGGTCGCCGCAATGCCGTCCATGTCCCAGCGGCTTTCGGTGATGGTCTTGCCGGTGTTGAGCGATTCGAGCGTGGCGAGGTTCTCGGCGTCGGCGTCGATGGCGTCGGCAATGCGGTTGAGCAGGCGGGCGCGCTCACGCGTGCCGGTCTGGCGCCACGGGCCTTCGTCAAACGCGCGGCGGGCAGCGGCAATGGCACGCTGCACATCGGCCACTGAGGCATCCGCCGCCTGCGTCAGAACGCCTTCGGTGGCGGGATCAACGATATCGCAGTACACGCCGCCTTCGGGCTGGACCCACTGGCCGTCGATATAGAGATCAAGACGGGGCGCCAGCGCGGCGGAACGGAAATCGGTGGAAAGGGAAGCTTGCGTCATATCCAGTACCCATGAGGATGGTTGGCGCGCAAAGAAGTCGGCGCCTGAAATGCCGGCACCGGGCGTCCTGTCAGACGGCGTTCCGATGCGGCGACCCTGAAATTCACTGTTGGTGTTTTTATTTACCTTTGGAGAATTTTGGACTAGTCTAGGAAAAATTAGTTGCTTCAGGCCAATCGTTATGACCTAACAACATCACATAGCTATAAATTTTTCCTATAGACAGCGCGCTATACTTTCGCGAATCACTTCCAGTAAATCCGCCCCATGACCGCCGCAGCACTTCCGCCGCCAGACGGCCCGCTCGATGACGACAGCTTTGCCGGCCGCCTCAAAGGCGTGCTGACGCGCGGCCGCATCCAGCTCAAGCAAGTGGCGGCAGCGCTGGGGGTGTCGCCCTCCGCTGTCCACAAATGGACGCGCGGCGGCGAGATCGAATACGCCAACCTGCTCGCGTTGGCCCGCTTCCTGAACGTGAACTGGCTGTGGCTGCGCTACGGCGACCGCGCCCTCGCCGACCTGGAAGCGAGCCTGACGACCGACGCCCGCGCCCGCGAGGGCCGGCAGAAACACATCGCCGCGATCATGGAAAGCGAGGCGCGCATGACCTTCGCGCAGGAGATTTCCGGCGTGGTCACGTGGGAGTGGAACCTGCTGACGGACGCGGTGGCGTATTCACCCAATGTCGCGCGCCTGTTTGGTCGGCCGATCCGCACGCTGGAAGATTTTTGGCAATGCGTGCTCCCTGAAGACGTGCCCGGAGTGCAGGCTGCGGTCTCGCAGAACCTGAGTGCGGGCGGCGTGTACGAGCATGAATTTCGCATTGCGCCGGCGCCGGACGTGGTCCGCTGGATCGTTTCGCGAGCGACGCTGGTGCGCGACGCGCAGGACCGGCCAATCAAAATGATCGGCCTGAGCCTGGACACCACCGAGCGCCACACCGCCGAAGCGGCCTTGCGCGATTCGGAGGCGCTGCTGGCCAAGGCACAGCAAATCGCCCATCTCGGCAGCTGGATCTGGGAACCCGGCAGCGACGCGTGCCGCTGGACAGATGAGGCTTACCGGATCTTCGGCTGGGTCCCGCAAGCCACGCCGGTGACGATGGCGCGCTACCTGGACGCCATCGTTCCCGCAGACCGTGCCCGCGTGCAGGCCGTGCTGGACCGCGCCGTGGCCTCGCGCCAACCGTATCGCGTCGAATACACCATCACCCTGCCCGGCGGCTCGCTTCGCCATCTTCGTGAAGAAGGCGAAGCGCAGGACCCGTCGGCAGCCACGCCCACGATGATCGGTGCGGCGCAGGACATTACCGCCGAAGTGGAAGCACAAGCCGCCTTCCGCGACAGCGAGGCCAAGTTGCGGACGTTGTTCGAGCAGGCGCCGGTCGGTATCGCGCAGGTTAGCCTGGAAGGCCGCTGCCTGCGCGCCAACCCATGGCTGTGCACGCTGCTGGGCCAGCCCGAAACGGCGCTGCAGCAGCGCACGCTGCTTGACCTCACCCACCGCAACGACCTCGCCCGCCATTTGCGCCAATACGGCGAATTGCTCGCCGGCACGGTGCCCACGTATGCGCTCTCGCTGCAATTGGTACGTGGGGATGGCTCCGCCGTGCCGGTGCGCATCACCACGTCCTTGGCGCGCGATCCGGCTACAGACACGCCCCTACATCTGATCACCGTGGTCGACACGGTGCCCGAGACGGGCGCGTCGTAGCCCCGGCCCCGCCCTGACGTCACAGACGTAGCCTACCCACAACCCCGGTCGCTCAGTGCGACTTCTTCCGGCATGCCTGGAGGGCCGGCATAGACCCCAGAAAACTATCAGTTCATTTATGAACCTCCAGTAACTCAAGCGCCACATCCCGCTTTTTCGGAACTGGCGCTTACAGAACAAGGAGATCGGCTTTGGCTTCTTCCTCCGCCGCCCGCGCGGCACATCATCGACGCACGCTGCAGTGGGGCTACCGCTGGGCGCTCTGGGCCGCGGTCTTATGGGGCGCCTGGTACGTGCCCGGCACGGCCGTCTGGCATGAATCCCCGTTTGCCGGGATGGACCTTTCGGACCCGCGCGTCTTCCTGGTCTGCGCGGCTGTCATCACGGCGTTCCATAGCGTCATGGTGATGATCTTCCAGTGGGTGTGGCTCGGCTCCCTCGGCAAGCTGAGCGACTACTTCCGCACCCTCGGCCAGTTTCGCAAGATCTCGCGCTGGTACTTCATTGCGGCAGTCGTCGGCGGACTGATGGCCAACTTCGGTTCGTATCTGGCGATGGGCTATGTCGGTGCCGTGTTCGCGGCTGTGGCCGGGCTGCTGTATCCAGTGGTGGGCGCGACGGTAGCCAAGCTTTGGTACAACGAGCGCATCAGCGCGCGGGCAGCGGTGGGCATCGCCATCATCATTCTGGGCGGCGTGGCGATTTACGGCCCGGCACTGGTGGCCGAATCGCACAGCGGCAGCCATCAGTGGATCGGCTACCTGGGTGGCGCCATGGCGGCGATCGGTTGGGGCCTGGAAGGCGCGATCGTCGGCCGCGCCATGGATGTGACGGACCCCGACTGCGGCGTCTCCATCCGCTACACCGCCGAGGCCATCTACTGGGTCGTCCTCATCCTGCCGGCCATCGCGCTGTTTGCGCATGTGCCCGTGCCCGTTACGGAGATTGCCTCGGGCATTGTCCACAGCAAGGCGTTGCTGTGGCTGGTCGTGGGCGGCGTCACCTTCTCGTTCTGCGCGGTGGCCTGGTACAAGTCGTTTCCGCTGATCGGCGTGGGGCGCGGGCAGGCGCTTGGCGCGTTCTACGCAATGTTCGCCACCCTCTTCACGGCCATCTTCACGCTGCAGTTTCCGGAGTGGTATTTCCTGATCGGGCTGGCGCTGGTGATCTTTGGCGGCTTCGTGATGGTGTCGGAAAGCTCGGAAAACCTGGAAGTGATCCGCGGCGGTGTAGCACCTGCAACCACGGAGACGCACGCATGAAACTGCACATGAAGGGCTACATCCTGCAACTGCTCGCGAGCAGCGACACGCTGTGGGACAGCGATATCGCCCATCGCACCTGCATCGAATACGGCAAACCCGAAGACGAATACTGGACGGGCAGCATTCGCGCCATTCTCGCGGATCTGTACTCCGGCGGCCTGGTGCAAACCGCTGAAGACACGTTGGACGAAGCCACCGGCAAGGTGCACTTCCGCTACGCCATCACCGAGTTTGGCCGTCAACGCATGACCGATACCGGCCTGCTGGACATCGAACCGAAGGAGACCACGCAATGACGCAGTATTGGGGCTATCCGTTTGCCGATGTGCTGGCGATCTTGTTGATCGTCGGGCTGAGCGCGCTGGCGCTGTACCAAGCACGCACGTACACGAAGCAGCTCTGACGCAGAAGCGACGAAAAAAACGGCCCGCCGGCAGACCACGCCGGCGGGCCGTTTTTGCTTGGATACCGCTTATGCGCTCAGCGCCGGATCAGACGCGCTGACGCGGCCGGTTTCAACGTGACCGGCGAGGCGACGCGCGAAACCGGCATCGCTGCTGGCCGTGACGGTCAGGTCGTACCAGGCGTGCTGGCTGCGCAGGTCCAGGTATACCGACGCATCGTCACCGCCGCGCACTTCCCGCTGCACGCTCTCGCCCGTGTACGCGCTCTTGATGGTGAAGACGGTAGGCGCGCGGCCATGATTGATGAGGCGAAGTTGCAGGTTGCCGTTGGCCACATCGTAGCCTTCCTTCACCTCCAACGCGCGGCCATGCGGGCGCAGCAGGCCCGACAGCGTGAGCTTGCCGACGAAGCGGCGCAGGAAGCCGTTCGGGCCGTGCACCGTGAAGTCGTAGGCGCCGCCCGCGTTCACGGCCAGCTTGTCCGACAGGCGCTTGCCTGCTTCCACCGTGTAGGTGCGCGGCGCGTCCGGGCTGCCGACTGTGTAGACGAGGAAGGCGGCGCCCACGTCGCCGGTGTTCACGAATTCCAGTTGGAACTTGCCGGCGGCTTCATCCTGGCGGCCGCGCACGAACAGCTCGTACGGCAGCGCACGCGATGGGCGCAGGCCGGCTTCCTGCTTCGGCAAGGCCTGCACCAGCGGGGGCAGCGGCACGTAGCTGGCGTGGCGCAACTTGTCTTTCGGCACATAGGCGGCGGTGCTCGGCAGCGTGGGCACCACCTCGTTGGGCGTGGCGAAGTTGAACGCCGACGTCAGATCGCCGCACACAGCGCGACGCCACTTCGAGATGTTGGGCGAGCGCACGTTGTGCGTGCGCTTGAAGCGCTGTTCGATGAAACGGATGATCGACGTGTGGTCGAACGTTTCCGAGCACACGTAGCCGCCCTTGGACCATGGCGACACCACGAGCATCGGCACGCGCTGGCCCAGGCCGTAGCTGCCGGCGCCGTACGTGCTGTTGCCCGCAAAGTATTCGCCCGTGGTGTCGACCGTCGACAGGCCGTTGCTGCCCGACGATGCAAACGGCGGGACGAGGTGGTCGAAGAAGCCGTCGTTCTCGTCGTAGGTGACGAACACCGCCGTCTTGCTCCACACCTCGGGGTTGGAGGTCAGGATCTGCAGGACCTGGTCGATGTACCAGGCGCCATAGTTGGCCGGCCAGTTCGGGTGCTCGGAGAACGCTTCCGGCGCGGCAATCCACGACACCTGCGGCAGCGTGCCGTTCTGCACGTCGCGCTTGAGGATGTCGAAGTAACCGTCGCCGGCCGCGGCGTTGGTGCCGGTGCGTGCCTTGTCGTACAGCGGGCTGCCGGGCTGTGCATTTTGGTATTGCTTGAAGTACAGCAGCGCGTTGTCGCCGTAGTTGCCGATGTAGGCGTCGCTCGTCCAGCCCCAGGAGCCTGCGGCGTCCAGGCCCGTGCCGATATCCTGGTAGATCTTCCACGAGATGCCGGCGGCCTCCAGCACTTCCGGATATGTCGACCAGCCGTAGCCCGCTTCCGCGTTGTCAATGACAGGGCCGCCGCCGACGTTGTCGTTGCCGACATAGCCCGTCCACATGTAGTAGCGGTTCGGGTCGGTCGACGTGGGCGTGGCGCAGTGGTAGGCGTCGCAGATGGTGAACGCATCGGCCAGCGCGTAGTGGAACGGAATGTCCTGGCGCGTCAGATAGGCCATCGTCGTGGTGCCCTTGTGCGGAACCCAGCCGTCGTAACGCCCGCCGTTGACGGCGAGGTGCGTGTCGTTCCAGCCATGCGGCAGGTCTTGCAGGAACTGCAGGCCCAGATCGGGCGCGCTCGGGCGGAACGGCAGCACTTCGCCCACGCCGCCGGCCATCGGCTGGTGCCACACGCTCTTGCCGTTGGGCAGCGTGACGGTGCGCGTATCACCGTACCCGCGCACGCCCTTGAGCGTGCCGAAGTAATGGTCGAATGATCGGTTCTCCTGCATGAGGATCACGATGTGCTGCACGTCTTCGATATTGCGGTGCGCGTTATGGGCGGGAATCGCCAGCGCCTGGCGAATGCCTTCGGGCACCGCGCCCATGGCTGCGGATGCAGCAGCCAACTGGGCGGCGGAACGGAGAAAACCACGGCGACTGTTGGAGGTCATGTTCTCGTCCTGATGTCTGTGTTTTTTGGGGGGGTGGGGGGACAACACGGGGCAGCGACTGACTGAGCGCACACAACGAGATCAGTCGACGGTGTGGATCACGGGAGGCACCCGCAGATGACCTCCTGATGACTTCAGCGGGCCGAACCGTGCGGCGCGGCCGTCTACTCACCAGGCGCTAAGGTAGAAAGGATTCATGTCGGTTGCGTGAAGATGACTCACGCGCCGGCTTCGTCACCCGCCCCCCTCAAAGTCATCAAATTTTGTTGCAACTGCGAATCATTCTCACCTACACTGCAGCGCACCAAATGGCGCCTTGGCGCACAAACCTAGACGGATAACCCCTTGCAGCGCCCACCGGGTCGCTGCATGCCCCGCCTGCCTCAGAAGCGGCCCCTACATCTGGACCCCCTGTGCTGCAGGGCCGAGCCCCCGCTCGCCTGCACACGCTCATGTCCCGTAGGAGCCCTCGTGCAACGTCGATCTGATACCGCCGCCAAGACTCAAACCGCATCCGCTGCCGCCGCGGCCGGCAACTTCCGCCTTGAATCCATTCCCGCGCTGCTCGAAGTGGGCGTGCAGGCCGAACATTGGTCAGCGGCACAACAACTGGCACGGCGGCGGGTGCTGTCGCGCCTGCTCCAGGCGCTGTTTCGTGAAGCGCTGCTCAACGCAGACCAGCTCATCGCCGATACACGCGCCGATGTGACGCTGTTGCCGATCTGGCAGCTGCGCGTGCTATTGCGCTTCACCGGTTTGCGGCCAGGCGCGCTCGGGAGCTGGACATTGACGGGCGACGTCGCTGTGCTGGCGCACGACCGCCCGCCAACGCCTATTGAGCGTCCATCCGCCCTGCTCAACTGGCTCGCGCCCATGCTGGATATTGGCGATGCCACCGACGCCCACCGCCTGGCCGCCATCGCCCGGCTCGCCACGGAACTGGACAACAGCCAGGACAACGACACGCTGTGCCAGGCCTATCGACTGGTCTGGGGTGAGCGTCTCGCCGCCGAGCATCGCGTTGCGGCGTCGCAAGACGCGCTCGCCCTGCTCTGCGGCGACGGCACGCCGCACGCCCTGGCGCGTACCGAGCAGTGGGGCACCGGCGGGCATCCGTGGCATCCGGCCTACAAGACGCGGCTGGGGCTCGCGCCCGAACAGGTCATCGCGCTCTCACCAGAGTTCGAGGCGCAGGTGTCCATCGGCGTGGTGGCCGTGGCGGCCCATCGCCTGCAGGTCACCACGATGGAGGGTGTGCAGCCGTACGCCCACTGGTTCGCGGCGACCTTCCCCGAAACCATGGCGGCGTTTCGCAAAGCCTTGCTGGCACGCCAGCTCGCGCCCGAAGCGTGGCTGCCGCTGCCCGTCCACCCCTGGCAGCGCGACACGACGCTCGGCGAGACCTTCGCCGCTGAATTTGCCGCAGGCGAATTGATCAACCTGCCGGGCATCAGCATTGCCGCCCGCCCGACGATGTCGTTCCGCACCGTGGCCGCGACCGACGCGCCGGGCGGCCCGATGCTCAAGCTGCCGATCAGCATGCGGCTGACCAGCGTTGAGCGCACCGTATCCCCCAAGTCGGCCGTGATGGGGCCACGCGTGAGCGCCCTGCTGGAACGCATCCTCGCGACCGACGCAGGATTGGCGAGCGTCCTGTCGATCGTGCCCGAACGCCACGGCATCCACGTGGCCGGCACGGATGACGATCGCGCCCGGCATCTGTCGATGATCGTGCGCGACAACCCCACCACGCGCATTGCCGGCAACGCGCGGTTGCTGCCGGTCGGTGCCCTCTTCACGCCGGATTTCACCGCAGACATGACGCAGGCAGCGGCGCCCCTGCTGCTCGACACCGTGCTGGCGCGCCAGGCCGATGGCACCCGCACCGAGCGGGCCGCACGTTTCTTCAACGCCTATCTGCGCGTCGCCATTCCGGCCATCGTCGGCCTCTATCTGCGTTACGGCATTGCGTTGGAAGCGCATCAGCAGAACACCTTCGTCGTCATCAGCGAGGCCGGCATGCCGGAGCGGCTGGTGGTGCGTGACTTTGGCGACGTGAAGATCGCGCTGCCGACGCTGCAGGCACAGGGCTTCTCGATCGAACCGTTCCGCGCCGGCCACACGACGTATCCCGATCGGGACATCCCACGCAAGAAGCTCATCCACGCCTTCCTGCTTTGCCACATCGGTGAACTGGCGCTGGCGCTGTTCCCGGACCATGGCAACACGGTGGGGCTGCGCCAATGGCATGAGGCCATGCAGGCCGTGTTCGATGCGAACCGCCCAGCGCTGGATGCCGACACCTGGGCGCACGAGCGCCACGCGCTGCTCGAAGCGCCATGGACGTTCAAGACGTTCGTCCGCATGCGCCTGCGCGACCAGTCCGACGACATGCACGCCGCGTTGCCCAATCCGTTGGCTGCAGCAGCTCGCGCATGAACCCGCCAACGACTGTGGATGCGTGGCGGGGGGCCATCCGGTGGCTCCTCGTCATCCAGGCCCTTTCAATGGGCGCAATGGAAATGACGGGGCCGTTCTGGCCGCTGTTCCTGCGCGAGCTGTCACCGGTGCCGCACGTGCCGTTCGCGTGGGTGGCGAGCGCAGCGTACTTTGCACCGATGGCCGCCACGCTCGTCACCGCGCCATGGTGGGGGCGCCTCGCCGACCGTGTCGGGCCCAAGCCGATGATCCTGCGGGCGCTGGTCGCGCTGGCGGCGTCACAGCTGTGGTCGGTCTATGCAGACTCGGCGGCGAGCGTGCTGTTGGCGCGCACGGTGCAAGGTGGCCTCGCCGGCTTCCTGGCGGCCGCACAGATCTACGCCATGCGAGTGGCGCCGGCCGACATGCGCCGACGCGTCTTCGCCGATCTGCAGACCGTCACGGCGTGTGGCAGCTTCATGGCGCCGCCGGTCGGCGCATGGCTCGTGGGGTTGATGGGCTTCCGGATGGCCAACACGGCGGGGGCGGTCGTGATCCTGGCGTGCATTCCGCTGGCGATGTTCTGCCTGCCCGCGATCAAGCCCGCGCCTAGATCCGAGACCGAGCGGGACACCGATGCTCGCCAGGCACGTCGCGCGCCGCTGGGCGGTTTGGTGATCGGCCTGCTGCTCGGCATGGTGGCAGTGCAGGCCGCGCGCGTCATGCCGCAAAGCTTCCTCGCGCCGTATATCACCGAGACGCTGCATGGGTCGGTGATGCTGGCAGGTCTGGCGTACAGCGCCACGGCCGCGACACTGGCGTTGTCTGCGCGCTGGTGGGCAAAGCGCTTTGCGGGTCTGCCCACACATGTCACGCTGGGGCGCGTCTGCGTCTTGACCGCCGTCTGCGGCATGACTGCGCTCTGGCAGGGCGTCGCGCAAGGGGAAGCCGCGTTCATCGCTGCGCGCCTGGCGTGGGGCCTGTGTCTTGGCGGGCTGCTACCGGTCCTCAATAGCCTGGTGGCAGAAAGCAGCCCGGAAGATCGTCAAGGCTTTGCCCTGGGGTTGTGCAGCAGCGCAGCCAAGGGCGGTGCGCTCATCGGCTTGGGCGTGGCGGCGTTGTTGACGGGTCTGTTTGGGTGGCGTGCGGGCTTTGTCGCCATGACCGCCATGTACCTGGGGGCACTGCTTGTCCTGCTGGTAATACGCCGCGCAGCCTCACCACATGCAGCATCGGCTGCGGCGCGCGCTCAACGCGCCTGACGTCCGGCGCGCCGCTGCAGCTGCGTCTGCTCGGCGCGCCAGGCGAGGTAACCGAGGCCGAGAAACGGCCACAGCCAGCCGATCCATTGCGACAGGCTGTTGAAGTGGACGAAACGCCCCAGCCGCCAGCTTTGTGCCGACACCCACGAATACGGGCTCGGCGGCAACACGTTGGACAGGATGATCAGCGCGATCAGCAGGGCCATGGCCAGCGCACCGCGCAGCCAACGCGGCAGGCGCACCAGCAACACCAGCACCAGCGAGCCGACGACCAGCCCGAAACGCGCGCCGGATGAGAGCCAATCCCACGCGCCGCCCAGCGGAAACTGCAACACCGTCGCCCCCGCCTTCACCAGCAGCGCGCCGGCCAGCAACGCAGCCAGCAGGCGCAGCATGGGCGCCCCACGGCGCATGGCCACGCTGGCCAGCAGCCCCGAGCCGATCCAGCTGCAAGCGGTGATGAGCGCTTCCAGCAGCTCCTGACGCTGCAGTGCTTCCGGGTGCGCCGTCAGCTTGTCCTGCCAGTCAAACAGCTCCGGAAACCACCCGTTGAGGAAATTGACGACAAACGCATCCGGCGATGGATCGAGCAGGATGCTGCGGATCACCCCGCCCATGCTGAAGAGGAATTCCTGGGGAAAAATCTGTGCAAACGGCCACACCAGCATCAGCAGGATCGCAAAGGTCGCATGCGGCTCGAACCAACGGCGGCGCAGCCGGCGCAGCCCACCCCGGTCGATGAGCCGCGCTGAAAACGGCAGCATGACGATGCCGCCCAGCAAGGCGCCCAGCGTATTCGTCGCCAGATCGACGTTGGACGACACGCGCGTGGGCAGATAGGTCTGGATCGCCTCCATGGCGCCCGAGAGCAGCAGCCCCGCCAGCAGCGACACGAGCACCGCGCGCCAGCCGGTGATGCGTGGATGCAGCGCCAGCACCGTCAGCATGCCCAACGGCATGTAGCCCCACACGTTGGTGAGCAGGTCGAAGCCGGTGTTGTAGCGCGGCAGCGGTGCGCTCAGAAAGGCAAACGGCGAAACGCCGGTGTCTGTCCAGCCGGCAAACGGATACAGGCTGGCGTAGACAACCAGCAGCACGAACCACCCCAGCCCGGCGCGTGCAAGCGGAGAGTGGCGATGCGGAGTGGGTGCGGCGGGTTGCGAGTGGAAGTCCGTCACCGGAAGAAACTATCTAGGAAGAGGAGCGGACGTGCCCGGAAGAAACCGCCCATGATAGCGTCCGATGCCGCTCTTCACGGATGGTTCCTCCATCCGGTTGAGAGGTTGAGGTATCAGCGCCGGCGCGTACCAAATGCGGCCCCGGGTGTTGCAGGGGCGGCCGTAGTCGACGCCGCCAGCGGCAAACTCGCCACCCAGTCGAGCACCTCGCCGATGGCCTTGTCTGACGCCTGCGTGAGCGCCGTCACCCCACCCGCTGCGTCAGGGCTGGGCGCGGGCGCATCAGCCTGCACCACGCGCTGGTCGATCACGCCGCGCGCCAGCGACACCGTTGCCCGCAGGCGCACCACGCCGCGGCTGGCTTCGGGCCTGTCGAACACCTGTGAGAAGTCGACCAGCTCGACGCGCAAGCTCGGCACATCGGTCGTGGGATAGCCGACCACATGGCCGCGCGCGGCCGCCGCGTTGCGCAAACGCGCGTCGAACAGGTTCACGGGCGACTCCACCCAGCGGCTGTTGGCGTAGGCGTCGGTGCGCTGGCTTTGTGCATAGGCGAGGCGGTAGTAGATGGCGTTGCCATCCATCCAGCCGGGGCCGGCCACATCGGCCACGCGCAAGGCGGTGGGCAGGCGTGCGCCTGCGCTGGTGGCTGGCGCGAGTCCAAAGTCATACAGGGCGGCGGGCGCCACGGGCGTGCTGGAGCAGCCCGCCAGAAGCGACAGCGCCATCAAAGCAGGCAGCGCGTGCGCGCGGCGGAACACAGCAGACAACATCGGCATGGAATCTCCTCAGGGCTGGGCCGGAGCGCGGGCGGCGGGCGCGGTGAAGCCGGTCTCACCGGGGCCGGGCACGCCGGGCGCGGGGCCAAACAGCACGCTCTGCGGCCGTGCGTTGAAGTCCGTCACGGCGTGGTCGAAGCCGCGCACGGCCTGGCGGGCCTCACGCGCAAACCCGTTGAGCTGCGGCAGCGTTTCATAGGTCAGCACGTTGGCGGCAGATTGCATCGATTGCGTAGCCGCCGTCAGATCGGTCCCGGCGCCGGAAAGCGTCGTCATCAAGGGCCCCTTCGGGTCGGACAGCGACTGCGTGAGCTTGCGCGTGGCCACCAGCGTGGAATCGAGGTTGTCAGCAATCTTGGGCAAGCGGCGCATGGTCGGTTCCGCCTGCTGCGCGAGCGTGCTGTAGGCGTCCATCGTTTTCTGGAACGATTGCAGCGACGCCGTGACCTGCTGGCGGTGCTCGTCGTCAAACATGATCGACAGCGAGTTCAGCGTCTGATCGAGCTTGGAGAGCATCTGGTCGCCGCGCTTGTCCAGTTCGTCGAGGAAGCCGGCTTCCATGCGAATGCGAGCGGGGTCCTTCTGAGATGTGGCCAGGCGCACCGGGCTGGGCGCGTGCTGGCTGTTGTCGAAGCCGCGGTCGTCGAGCTGCACGTAGGCCAGACCCGTCACGCCCTGGTACGCCAAGCGGCCATATGTCGTGGTGGTGATGGGCGCATCCTTGTCGACCAGCACGCGCACGACGATCTGCCCCGGCACCTTGTCGTCAAAGCGGATGCTGTCGACCTTGCCGACGTCCAGGCCGCGATATTTCACGGAAGCCTGTGGGTTCAGCCCGTTGACGGTTGAGCGCGTGACCACGTCGTACGGCACGCGTACGGTCTGGTCGCGGTTGAACCACATGACAGCCAGCCCGATGAAGATGACCAGCCCGATCGTGAACAGCCCGGCCAGGAATGCGTGGGCCTTGTTTTCCATCAATCCTCCTGCGTCGAAAGCGAGGCTGCAGCCACCGCCTCCGTCATCTGCGGGCCCAGCGCCATCAGGGCCCGTTTGCCCCGCTCACCCAGGAAGTATTCCTTGATGAACGGATGATCAATCTGAATGATCTGCTCCAGCGGCTTGGCCGCCACCACTTTGCGATCCGCCAGCACGGCAATGCGGTCGGACAGCGCCACCAGGGTGTCGAGATCGTGCGTCACCATCACCACGGTCAGGCCCAGTTCCTGGCGCAACTCGCGGATGAGCGCGACGTAATCGTCCGATGCGCGCGGGTCCAGCCCCGCGGTCGGCTCATCCAGAAATACCAGTTCCGGCTCCAGCGACAACGCCCGTGCCAGCGCCACGCGCTTGATCATGCCGCCCGACAGGTCCGACGGCATCTTGTCGGCATCGGTTGATTTGAGCCCCACCATCTGCAGCTTGAGCATCGCCACGCGCTGGACGAACGCGTCGGGCAGTGTGCGCAATTCCCGCATCGGCAACGCCACGTTGTCGATCACGGACAGCGCCGAGAACAATGCGCCGTGCTGGAACTGCATGCCCCAGCGGTTGCGCATCGACTGCAGTTCGTTGCCCACTTGGCAGGTCAGTTCTTCGCCAAAGATGTGGATCGTGCCCGAAGTCGGTTTCTCCAGCCCCACCACCTGGCGCAGCAGGGTCGTCTTGCCGCTGCCCGAACCGCCGACGATAGAAAGCACCTCGCCGCGAAACACGTCCAGATCGATGTTGTCGAGCACGGTCACCTTGCCGTAGCGCTTGGTGACGCTGCGCACCTCGATCACGCGTTCGCGCGCGGGCGTGATCGCCGGCGGCGCTCCGGCATGCTCGATATGCGGATGGCGGGGCCGCGTCATATCCCGACGTCCTTGAAGAGGATGGCGAACACGGCATCGGCGAGGATGACGATGGTGATCGACACCACCACCGACGTGGTCGTGCCCTCGCCCAGGCTCTGCGTGTTGGGCTGGATGCGCAAACCAAAGTGGCACGCCACCAGCGCAATCAGCATGCCGAACACCACGCCCTTGCCGATGCCCAGCCACAGGTTGGCCACCGGCACCGCATCGGGCAGCGAGGTGATGAAATACGTCGGGCTGATATCGAGCTGGAACTTGGCCGCAAGAATGCCGCCCGCCAGCGCGAGCAGATCCGTCCACGCCACCAGCAGCGGCATGGCAATCGCCAGCGCAATCACCTTGGGCAGGATCAGCCGGAAGCCGTGCGAGATGCCCATCACGCGCATCGCATCGAGTTCTTCGGTCACCCGCATCACGCCGATCTGCGCCGTGATGGCCGAGCCGGATCGCCCTGCCACCAGAATCGCCGCCAGCACCGGCCCGAGCTCGCGAATGATGGCCATCCCCAAAATGTTGACGATGAAGATGCTGGCCCCGAACACGCGCAGCTGGTTGGCCGACAAATAACTCAGCACGATGCCGATGAGAAAGCCCACCAGCGCCGTAATGCCCAGCGCCTTGTAGCCCGTGCTGTAGATGTTGGCGGAGATCTCGCGCCACGGGCCGCGATGCGGCGCGCGCACGAACCTGCCGAAGTCGAACATCAACTGACCGACCATGGCGATGCCGTTACGGGCGTGATCGAAAAAGTCGAGCATGCCCTCGCCGAGGATCGCCACCGGGTTCATGCGCGGCGCCAGGCGCTGCTTCCAGCCGCCCGGGTCGAGCTTGGCAACCCGATCGAGCATGCGGCGCTGGTCGGGCCGGGCATCCAGGTGTTCGGGCCACTGGTTGCCCCATGCGCGCCACAGCAGTTGCGCGCCAAAGTGGTCGATACGGCCCACCTCGGTCAGGCACCACGCGTTGGCGTTGTCCAGCCCGGCGCGGATCTGCTGACGCGCGCTGCGCACGCCGGCGCGCTCGGCCAGCGCGAGCGTCGTCCAGTCGCCGGAGAGAAAGGCGACAGAGCGTCCATCGACAACGCGCACCTCAAGCTGCGGTGTACGGCAGGTGATCAAACGGTTCTCCGTAAGCAGTGATGCCGGATATCGGTGGAATTGTAGCCAAGGCGCCGCCAAAGGCTGTCACACTGGCTGCCACACTGTGAGGCCTTTTCGTCGCTTGAAGCAAGCGCCGCGCTCCTGTTTGGATGGCCGCTCGTACAATGCGCGCATTCTTAGCGCGAACTTGATCGCCCGTTTTTTTATGTCTCTTGCCGAACCCTCCGTGCGGTGGCGCCTTGCGCGCGAGCGCATCCAGCCCAGCGGCCCGGCCGCCGGCTGGCCCATCGATGTGGTTGAAGCCACCGGCTCCACCAGCGCCGATCTGATGGCCGCGGTGCGTGATGCCGCCTGGCCTGCCGGCACGCCGATTCCGGCCCATGCCGGCGCCGCCCCGCTGCTGGGCGCACGCGTGCTGGCCGCGCAGCGCCAGACCGCCGGACGCGGCCGCCAGGGCCGCCCGTGGGGTGGTGACCACGGCCTGACGTTTTCCATCGCGTGCGCCTTTGCGGGCGAGCCCGCACAGCTCGGCGGCCTGAGCCTGGCCGTGGGCGTGGCCGTCGCCGACGCCGTGGCTGGGTACGCGGAAGTCCGGGGCGGCAGCGGACAGGCGCTCGCCCTGAAATGGCCCAATGATGTGCAAATTGCGGGGCGCAAGCTGGCCGGCATCCTGGTCGAGACCGTGCGAACCGAGCCGGGCCGGACCTGGGCCGTCATCGGCATCGGCCTGAACCTGGAACGGCCGCGCGTGCTGGAAGCCACGCTGGGCCGCGGCCTGTCGGGCGTGGAAGAACTGGTGGATGCGCCGGAGCCGAATGCCGTGTTTTCGGCGCTGCTCACGTCGCTGGGTGAACACCTGCAGCGCTTCGGCGTACAGGGCCTGGCGCCGTTCGTTGCGCCGTTTGCCGCCCGCGATGCCTTTGCCGGCGAGCGGGTGCGCCTGTGGCAGGACGGCACCGTGGTACTCGAGGGCGTGGCGCATGGCATCGACGCGCAAGGCCGCCTGGCGATCGAATCGGGCGGACGGGTGCAGTGGGTCCACAGCGGCGAGGTCTCCTTGCGCAGCGCAGACGCGGAGCAGCCATGACGCGCCTGAAGGTCTCTGCCACGCACGCCGCTCCCGCCCGTCCGCTGTTGCTGATCGACGCAGGGAACACACGCATCAAGTGGGCGTGGATTGCCGGCGGCGCCGACGCCGAACTCGCCCTGCCCGAAGAACCGGGTGGCACGCCGTGGCAGCATGCCGGCGCCCGCGCACACGATCGATTGGCTGAACTGGTGGAAGACTGGCGCGATTGCCACGCCGCCGGCGTTGCCCCACCCGAGGTATGGATCAGCGCGGTGGCCGGCCCGGCACTGCGCGATGCACTCACCGCGCGCATCGCCCGCGTATTCGACGGGGCGCGCGTGCGCATTGCCGCGTCGGAAGACGCCACCGCCGGCCTGCGCAACGGGTATCGCGACCCAACGCAGCTTGGCACTGACCGGTGGATCGGCGCGGTCGGCGCACGCCACTTGTGGCCCGACACGGCCCTGCTGCTGGTGACGGCAGGTACCGCCACCACCCTCGATATCGTCACGCCCGACAGTCTGTTTGCGGGCGGCCTGATACTGCCCGGCCTCACGTTGATGATGCGCGCGCTGTCACGCAACACAGCGCAGTTGCCCGAAGTGGATGTCAGCTACCTGAGTGCGGGCGACGTGGTTGCGCCGCCCTGGGCCGACAATACGCAGGACGCCATCGCGCTGGGCTGCGTCATCGCCCAGGCGGGTGCAATTGCGCAGACGTGGATGGCACTGCAGAAGCAATATCCCGGCCCGGCACGCTGCGTGCTGAGCGGCGGAGCACGCGCCGCGCTGGGGCCGCATCTGCGCATGCCGTTCCAGATGCACGATAATCTCGTGTTGCTCGGCCTGCAGGTACTGGCGCGCGCGCGCCGGGAAGGCGCCGCGACGCTGGCCTAGCCTCGGTCGGCCGGGCTGCTGTTTTCGTCTGACGTCTTACCGTTGTTGCCGCTGTGTTCCTGCATTCCGAGCCACCGTCCGAATCCACGTCCGTTCGCACCATGACGCTTCGCCTCGCCCTGCTGCTCCTGCTGCTCGTCAACGGCGTTCTGCTCGCGGCCAATACCGGCGTGTTCGGGCCAGAAGTATCCAAGGCGTGGTTCGAGAGCGAGCGCGAGCCCGATCGCATGCGCCGCCAGATCCGCACCGAAGAGATCCGTATTCTCGAACCGGCACCCGCTTCGGCACCGGCCGCCGCCGTACCCAAATCGGCGCCAGGCTCTCAGCCGGCGGCTTCCACGCCTGCCGCATCGGGCCCGCAAGCCAGCATCGAGCGTACGGCTCTGACCACCGCTACCGCCGCTGACAGCAGCGGCAGTTGCACCGAGCTCGGCGGCCTGACCGAAGCACAGGCCACGCGCGGCATCGATCAGCTCAAGCAACTGGCGGGTGTGCAGGTTGAGCGCATCACGCGCCAGGAAGACAACCGCTGGTGGGTCCACATGCCGGCCCGCGACACGCGCGACGATGCCGATCGCAAGGTGGCCGAACTCAAGCGCCGCAACGTTGCGGATTCAGCCATCGTGCAGGAAGGCAATACGTTTGTGGTGTCGCTGGGCCTGTTCCGCGACAAGGAGCGCGCTCAGCAGCGTCTGGACGAACTGCGCGCCAAGGACGTGCGCACCGCCGTGGTCACGCAAACGCGTCGGCTTGGCTCACAGACCTCGCTGCGTGTGACGACCACCGCCGATGCGGCGTCGGGCGTCGCGGCCCAACTGGCCGCGTTGAAGAAGACCCTGGGCGCCGAAGACCTCCACGCTTGCGCGGCGGTCACGGCATCGCGCTAAACGCTCAGGACGTCGCGCGCACGCGCTTGAGCAGCGCCGTCGTCGAGCGGTCATGCTCGAACGGAATCGCCAGGGCCGTACCGCCCCAGCTACGCACCACGCGCGTTTCTTCCAGCGCATCGATGTCGTAGTCGCCGCCCTTGACGTAGATGTCGGGACGCACGCGCTGGATGAGTTCGACCGGCGTGCGCTCGGCAAACAACACCACCAGACTCACCGCTTCCAGCGCAGCCAGCACGGCCAGGCGATCGTCCTGCGTGTTGAGCGGGCGGTCATCGCCCTTGCCCAGCATCCGCACCGAGGCATCGGTATTCACGCCCACCACCAGCGACGCCCCCAACGCACGTGCCTGCGCCAGATACGTAGCGTGTCCGCGATGCAGGATGTCGAACACGCCGTTGGTGAAGACGATCGGACGCGGCAAGGCGCGCACGCGGGCCTCCACGTCGGCGGAGTCGCAGATCTTCTGTTCAAAGGCGGGCGCGGGCTGGCGAGCGGTCATGGCGAAAACGAAATCGGGGTGAAAAACAAAACGGCCCATCGAATCGATGGGCCGCTCACTGCCACTGGCAAGGGTCAGGCAGCTTGTTCGGTCGAGCCGAGCAGACGTGCGTTGAGTTCCTTGCGGTAGCGATTCAGGTCTTGCACGGTTTCGAAGGTGCGCTCGAACAGCAGACCCATGTTGTGCAGAATGCGCTCGATGACCTTCTTTTCCCAGCCGGCATCGAACTTGATCTGCTCGTCGAGCCAGTGCTCCAGCCAGTCCGGGTTCGGCAGGCGCGATTGCACCGTGTCTTGCGGGAACAACGCCTTGTTCACGTGCAGGTTGGTGGGGTGGAGCGGCTTTTCGGTACGGCGGGCCGAGGCCATCAGCACACCGATCTTGGCGAATGCGCTGCGCGCGCTGTCGCCGAACTGGCCGAGGTATTTCTTCATGTAGCGCAGGTAAGCGCCGCCGTGGCGGGCTTCGTCCTGCGACAGATGCTTGTAGATCGCCTTGATGACCGGCTCGGTGTGCCATTCGGAGGCACGGCGGTACCAGTGGTTCAGACGAATCTCGCCGCAGAAATGCAGCATCAGCGTTTCCAGCGGCGGGGCCGGATCGAACTCGAAGCGCACGTTGTGCAGCTCTTCTTCGGTCGGCACCAGGTCCGGACGGAATCGGCGCAGATATTCCATCAGCACCAGCGAGTGCTTCTGCTCTTCAAAGAACCACACGCTCATGAACGCCGAAAAATCGGAATCGTGGCGATTGTCACGCAGGAACATCTCGGTGGCAGGCAGGGCTGACCACTCGGTGATGGCATTCATCTTGATGGTCTGCGCTTGCGCGTCGGTCAACAGCGACGCATCGAACGTGTCCCACGGAATATCCTTTTCCATATTCCAGCGGACCGCTTCCAACGACTTGAACAATTCGGGATAGAGCATGGTAAGCCTTTGAATTTGCAGGCGGATTCTAGCAGACATGCTTGACCAACCCCCGATTTTCGGGGTTGCCGGAGCAAAGTTCTGTGTCTGCCCGTTTCCTCGTGACAACAGGCCTGCCGACGCCACAACCGCAACGTGGCTTGGCGACCCCCTGACGCGCGATGCGGCCGCGCGTTGTCTCGCGGTACACCGCGATGTGATCGGCAGCACGCTGGCCGTCGTCTTTTGTGTCGGACCGGGCCGCCGCCCGGCAAGGCCTTCAGTATAGAAAGCGCTGCAATCCGTGCGGCGAATGACGCGCGACGCATACAGCACATTTCACCATGTGCGGCCCCGGGGCGTTATACCCTAGACTAAAGACAAACTTCGGCCCGTCGGCTGAGCGTCCGCTTTTGGAGATTCGCCATGTTGTTTTCCGCCACCGTTTCCGGGCGACGCCCGCGCCTGCAACTGCATGCGTCGGGGGTGCTGCGTCGACATCATCTGCTGATGATCGCCATTGCGATTGCCATTGCGGTCATCGCATTGCTGCTGCCACGCACGGGGCATGCTGCCACTTCGAGTGCCGCAACCACCATGCAAGCATCGGCCGCCGCAGGCGCCTGCCCTACCAGCCTGAACTTTCGCGTCAAGCGCTTGCAGGACGATGCGCCGCAAGATCTTTGCCAGTACGCCGGTCGCGTCGTGCTGGTGGTCAACACCGCCAGCTATTGCGGCTACACCCACCAGTATGAAGGGCTCGAAGCGCTGTACGCGAAGTATCGCGACAAGGGCCTGACGGTGCTGGGTTTCCCATCGAACGACTTTCAGCAGGAACCCGGCAACAGCAAGCAGATCGCCGACTTTTGCTACAACACGTACGGCGTGAAATTCCCGATGTTCTCGAAGACGGCGGTGGTTGGCCCGGGTGCGTCGCCGCTATATGCGTGGCTCGCGACGCAGACAGGCCAGCCGCCCAAATGGAACTTCCACAAATACCTGCTGGACCGCACCGGCCGCGTCGCGGCGGTGTTCCCGAGCAGCGTCGAGCCGAGCGACCCCGCGCTGATGAAGCGCATCGATGCGCTGCTGGCTGAACCGTCGACACGCTCGTCGCGCTGATCACGCTGCGCGCATCGTGTCCGGAATGGCGCCATACAGAAACGCGGCCAGTTCGTCGCGGCGTGCCTGCACATCGCGTTCGCCCAGGTCGATCAGTTCCTGAGTGAATTCCGGCTCGAAGAGCAGATAGCTCGCAAATGCCGCGCCGCGCGCTTCGGTGCCGCCCAACGGCTTGAGCAGCGCGCGCACCGTACCTGGCAGGCGCTGCACGTGGCGCGAGGCAATCAGCTCGATGCGCTCGGACGGCGCCATCACCAGCACTTCAATCTTGCGCCAGCCGTCGCGCGCGTCGGCAATCTCGGGGTTGCGCGCCACCATGGCATTGACGTGCTGGAGCCGCTCGATATCGGCGGAAAGCCCGTCGAGAAAGATGCTCGCCAGCGCCTGCCCCGCAATCTGCGCGAGCGACGGATAGCCGGACGCCGGCACCGTGTCGTACCAGCCCGGCTGCGAGCGAGACGCGGCGCCCACCACCAGAATGCGGTTCGCGCCCAGATGAATGGCCGGGCTCAGTGGCGACATCTGGCGCATCGTGCCGTCGCCGAACCATTCGTCGTTGCCTTCGAGCGGCACCGGCTCGGCGGGGAAGATGAACGGGATGCTCGACGAGGCGAGCATGTGCGCCACGCCGATCTGGTCTGCCACCGCAATCCGCTGCGAACGCCGCCACGGCAACACCACGTGCGGCGATTGATAGAACGTGACGTGGCGCCCAGTGGTGTATGACAGCGCGGTGATGGCCAGCGCGCGCAGCGCGCCGGCGTCGAATGCGGCCTGCACCTGCTGACCGTCGTGTTGCGACTCAAGCAGTTCACGCAGCGGCGTATTGTCGAACAGCGCGCGCGGCGTGCGGCCGGTCATCCAGCCGAATGCCAGTGCGGTCAGCCACCGGGCACCGCTGGAGCCCACGCGGCCGACATCCGTACGATAGACACGATCGGCATGCAGGCTGCCCCAGAGCTGGGTGAGCGCCTCGGTGGCGAGCGTGAAATCCTGCGCGCCGCGTGCAAGACCGAGACTGTTGATCGCGCCCGCCGATGTGCCGCAAATGACGTCGAACGGCGTGCGTGCCACACCGGGCGCATATTCCTGCGCCAACCCCGCGATGCCGCGCAGCACACCAACCTGATAGGCGGCGCGCGCGCCGCCGCCCATCATCAAGAGCGCAGTGCAGTCTGGCGACATCGATCAGGGCGTGTCGTTGGTGGACTTGCGCGGCGCAGATTTCGCTGGCGTTTTCTTGGCAGGGGCCTTCTTGGTGGCTGGCTTGGCCGGGTTGCCCGCAGGCGCCTTGGCGGCCGGCTTCTGCGCCGGCTTGGCGGCAGCACGCTTGGGCTTGGCCGGCGCCGTCTTCTCTTCAATGTCTTCCGGCGCCGCATCCAACCCTTCCGCGCCCGGCGCACCGGCAAACCCGGGGAAGCCTCCCGGGAAACCCGGCATCAGGTTTTGCGGCATCGGCATGGCCGCCGCTGCGGAGCTGGCGATCTGGTTGAACTGCTGCTGCAGCATGTTCCACCACGGCGAGGGGTCCAGCGCGGCCGCGGCAGCGCGTGCGGCAGCTTGCGCCTGCGCGGCGGCGTGGGCCTGAGCCTGGGCGTTTTCGGCGCGGGCTTCGGCTTGGTCGTCGTCGGTGTCTTCGTCCGCCTCTGCGTCGTCTTCGGGTGGCGGTTCGTCTTCGGCCGGCTTGGCTGTGGCGGCCGTGTGCGGCCACGCGGGCTTGGATTCTTCGTCAGTCGAGGACGCACCCGGCGTCAGGCCGTCGAACGCAGACTTCATGGCATCTGGCGACAGCGCGGAGCCAAAGGTCTGCAAGGCCACCAGCGTGGCGCGCTGCACTTCCAGGCCCTGGATTGCCGTGCGCAGCAGGCTGGCGTTCAGTTGCAGCCAGCTCTCAACAGCACGCAGGTCATGGATGCGCTTGTCGATTTCCTCGAGATCCATCGGCGGCGCGGCAAAGCTGGCCATGTTGGGCATGCCGCCACCTGCCATCCCGGCAAAGCCGCCGCCCCACAACTTGCGCAGGAACTCAAAACCGCCTTCGGCAAAATTGGGCATCTGGGTGAACATGGTGTCTCCTACAAATCGGTCGGGGTCGGGCGCGCGGGCGTGTTTCCCATCAGGCGCCATCAAACGTGGGGGGGCGCTTCTGACGCAGGCTCGCAATACCCTCGCGCACGTCGGGGCCCGCAAAACCCATGAATTCAAGCGCCAGCGATGTATCAAAACTCGGGCCCGCCATGCGCAACCAGTTGTTCAGCGCGTACTTGGTCCAGCGGATGGCCGTCTGCGAACCCGCCGCCAAGCGTTCGGCGATTTCGAATGCGCGGTTGACGAGGTCTGCTTCGGGCACGGCCAGCGAAACCAGCCCAATGCGCTCGGCCTCTTCGCCTGTCATGGACTCGCACAGCAACAGGTAGTACTTGGCCTTGGCCATGCCGCACAACAACGGCCAGACAATCGCTGCATGGTCGCCCGCCGTCACCCCCAGGCGCGTGTGGCCATCGACGATGCGGGCGTCTTTGGCGGCGATCGAAATATCGGCCAGCAATCCGGCGACCAGCCCTGCCCCCACAGCCGGGCCGTGCATGGCGCTGACAATGGGCTTGTCGCAGTTGATGACGTTGTAGACGAGATCACGTGCCTCGTGCCAGACGCGGGTGCGCACGTCGAAGTCTTCGGCCATCTGCTCGACAAGGTGCAGATCGCCGCCAGCAGAAAAGCCCTTGCCCTCGCCGCGGATGAGTGCGACGCGCACCGAAGGCTCTGCCGATACATCGCGCCAGATCTCCGCCAGCTCGCGGTGCAGGCCGGCATCTGCAGTGGACAGCTTGCGGTTGGCCGACTGCGCCGCGCCCATCACGATTTCGAGGATCGGGCCGTGCTGGACGAGCGTCAGCGCCTGGTAGCGGGCAAAGCGGGGAGCGAGCGAAGTCATGGTGTCCGAGGTAATGGATCAAGCATAGCGGATGAGACTGCGCGTGCAACGCGGGATGTGCGCCGTCGTCACTTCGCGGTGTCGGCCAGGCGCCATTGTCCGCGGCGGATCTGCGCCATCACGCGCGCGCGCTGGTCCAGGCCCACGTGGTCTTCCGGGCTCATGTTGACCACGCCAGTGCTGGTGGGCAGGTCGCGCACCTGCTCCAGTGCGTCGCGCAGCGCCTCGCGGAAGGCCGGCGTGCCCGGCTTGGCCCGCTTGAGCGCCACCGGCACCGCACGCTGCAACAGCAAGCCGATGTCGCCCGTGTAGGCGGCAAAGATCGACACGCTGCCCTTGCCAAAGGCCGCCTCGTAGCGGCGCGCAAAATCCAGCGCCTGCTTCTTGGCGGGGTGGGTGTCGGGCAGTTCGGCGGCGACCATGACGGGGCCAGTCGGCACGTAGGCGCCTTCGCAGTCCTTGCCGCACAGCCTGACGAAATCGTTATTGGAAACGCCGTGATTGAAGTAGATCTTGCCGGTGTAGCCGCGCTCGGCCAGCGCGCGGGCCGGCAGCGCGGCAGGCGTTCCGGAGCCGCCGATCACCACCGCGTCGGGCTTGTTGGCCAGCAGATGCAGCACCTGCGCGGTCACGCTGTTGTCGGTAGGCGAAAAACGCTCGGTATCGGTGATCCGCATGTGCTTCAGATCGGCAAAGCGCTGCACCTCGGCCAGAAACGCCTCGCCCAGCGCGTTGGCAAAACCGATGTAGGCGATGGTCTTCACGCCGTGCGCTGCAGCGTGCTCGGCAATGAGCGATGCCATGTGCGAGTCCGAATGCGGCGTCTTGAAGATCCAGCGCCGCTTGGCATCCATCGGCTCGATCAACCGGGCGGACGAGGCCAGCGAGATCACGGGCGTCTTGCCCTCGGCCGCCGCGTCGATCATCGCCAGCGTATTTGGTGTCGTGGACGAGCCCACGATCACGTCCACGTTGGACTCGCTCATCAGCTTGCGCGTGTTGGTGACCGCGCGCGTGGTGTCCGACGCATCGTCAAGCACGATCACGTCGACTTTCTCACCGCCGATCTCGCGCGGCCACAGCGTGGTGGCGTTCTTCTCCGGCTGCCCCAGCGAGGCCTGCGGCCCCGTGGCCGACACCGTGACGCCGATGCGGATGTCCGCCAGCGCGGCGGAAGACAGCAAAGCCAAACCAACCAGTACGCCAGCATGTCGCTGCATTGCGGGTCTCCTCCCGTGGTTTGGCAAAGAGCGTAGCGGTTTTGCGGCGGTTTGGCGATGCGGAGTCGCCCAGGCTAGACAGCTTCAGGCAGCGAGCGCAGTGATGCCGGCGCGCGGCAGCGCATCCTCCATCAACGCACGCATCGATTCGAGCACCGCAGATTGCGGCATCAGCCCGAAGTTGTGCAGGGCCATCACATGATCGACGCCCATGTCGGACAGCCGCGCGAGCTTCTCGGCCACCGCATCGGGCGTGCCGAACAGCGACAGGCCGCTGGCCAGCACATCGTCGTACGTCTGGCGGCGCGCGTAGAGCCGCGTGGCGACGTACAGGTCGAACGGGTCGGCGGCCGTCGCGCGCACGGCGGCTTCGGTCGGGCCCACGTGCGTGTGCAGCGCGACAGCCGCCATGCCGCGCGTGTCGGCAATGCCCGCTTCGGCCAGGCCGCGCTGGTAATCGTCCATCAACGTGCGGATGTCGTCGAAGCATTCAACCGAGGCATACGGCACGAACAGCATGCGCCGCCCTTGCCGGCCAATGTGATACGCGGCCTCGCGCCGCAGGATCGCCACGTGGATCGGCACGCGGGCCTGCACAGGCAGCACGTTGAGGCGCACGTCGCGCAGCGTGTGGAACTGTCCCGCGTGGTGCACGCGCTCACCGGCGAGCAAGCGCTCGACGAGCATCAGCGCTTCGTCAAAGCGCTCGCGCTTGATGGCGGGGTCGACGTCGTAGCCTTCGAACTCGTGCTTGAGGTAGCCGGAGCCCACGCCCAGCGACAGCCGCCCGCCCGAGAGCGCATCGACCATCGCGTAGTTCTCGGCCACCGTGGCCGGATGATGGAAGGTCAGGATCGAGATGGCCGTGCCCAGCCGCAGCCGTTGGGTCTGCGCGGCCAGATGCGAGAGAAAGACCGCCGGGTTGGGGACGGCGCCGTACTCGTGAAAGTGATGCTCGGCCACCCAGAAGGTGTCGTAGCCGAGCGCTTCGGCGTGGCGCGCCTGGGCGATGACGTCTGTGTAGAGTTGCGGCAGACTGCGGGGCCGGTCGGGATAGTGGTCCTGCACGGAAAAGATCGACAGCTTCATGGCGTCTCCCGGGTTCTCGAGGTCTTTTCCAGCGCGCAGGCCGCCGCGCCGGTTGTATCCTTTTACGTAACGCGTATCTTATAAAGCGACACCCGAGACTTCAAGATGCCCATCGACGACCCGCTGCCGCCAGATGCCTCGCGCGACGAATTGCCCACAGAAGACGCCGCGCCGGAACGCACCAGCGCCGGCATCCAGTCCGCCGAGATCGCGCTGAGCGTGCTTTCGGCAATGGCGCATGCCGGTGGCGCCCACGCCGTCTCCGAACTGGGCCGGCAACTTGGCATGCCGCGCGCAAAGGTTCACCGCTACCTGGTGTCGCTGGAGCGCATGGGTTTTGTGGAGCAGGACCCCGCCTCCGCCCGCTACCGGCTGGGCACGCAGGCGTTGCAGGTGGGGCTGTCGGCGCTGTCCGACGTGGATTTCGTGCGTGAGGGCAGCAACCTGCTGCCCAAGCTGGCTGAGCGGCTGAACGAAAGCGTGTTTCTGTCGATCTGGACCGCGCGCGGCCCCGTCATCGTGCGCTGGGAAGACAGCGGCCGGCCGGTGGCGGTCAATGTGCGGGTCGGCTCGGTCATGCCGCTGCTGAACTCCGCCACGGGCCAGGCATGCGCCGCGTGGATGCCGGAAATCCAGATCGTCTCGCTCATCGACCGAGAACTTCGCGGCCCCGGCGCCGGCAAGGCCGGCCTGACTGATTGGCTGAACTGCCGCGCGCGCTGGCAGGCGGTTCGACAGGAAGGCGTGGCCCGCATCGGCGGGACATTGGTGCACGGCATCGATTCGGTGGCCGTGCCGGTGCTCGATTCGCAGGGCAAGCTGGCCGGGGCGATCACGGCGCTAGGCTTGTCCAGCGTGTTCGATTCCAGCCTCGAGGGGCCCGCCGCGCGGCTGTTGCGCGAGGCGGGGCGGACGCTATCCCTTCGTCTGGGGTATCACGGGCAGGCGCTGACAGCCGGTGCCGCGGCGCCCAAGCGCGGGCGCCGTCCGAAGGCAGCACCGGAATCCGCCTAAGTCTTACGCCTGCGTGCCCGGCGCGATGACTTCCTGGTCGATCGCCCCGAAAATGGACACGCCATTGGCGTCGAACATCTCGATCTTCACGGTGTCGCCGTAGCGCATGTATTCGGTGACGGGCGCGCCGGATTCGATGGTTTCCAGCATGCGTTTCTCCGCAATGCACGCGTACCCCTTGCTGCGGTCCACGTTCGAAATCGTGCCGGAGCCGACAATGCTGCCTGCCCGCACGTTGCGCGTCTTGCAGATGTGCGCGATCAGCTGGCCGAAGTCGAACACCATGTCGGTGCCGCACTCGGGCTGGCCAACCTTCTTGTTGTTCCAGCGCACCGTCATCGGCAGATGCACCTTGCGCTCGCGCCAGGCCTCGCCCAATTCATCGGGCGTGACGGCCACGGGTGAGAACGCCGTCGCGGGCTTGCTCTGGAAGAAGCCGAAACCCTTGCCCAGCTCCGCCGGAATCAGGTTGCGCAGCGACACATCGTTGGCCAGCATGATCAAGCGGATGCTCTCGGCAGCGGCAGCCGGTTCAGTGCCCATCGGCACGTCACCGGTGATGACGGCGACCTCCGCCTCGAAATCGATGCCGAACGCTTCGCTGCGGCAGACGATGGGGTCATGCGCGCCGGCCAGATCGTCTGAGCCGCCCTGGTACATCAGCGGGTCGGTCCAGAACTCGGGGGGCATCTCGGCGCCGCGCGCCTTGCGCACCAGTTCAACGTGGTTCACATAGGCCGAGCCGTCCGCCCATTGGTACGCACGCGGCAGCGGCGCCATGCAGTTGGCGGGGTCGAACGCAAACGGGTGGCGCGCACGGCCCGCGTTGAGCTGGTCGTACAGATCCTGCAACTGCGGTGCATGGAAGGCCCAGTCGTCCAGCGCGCGCTGCAGCGTGCCGGCGATGTGCGTGGCGAAGTGAGCGGTCTTCAGGTCCCGCGAGACCACGGCCAGTTGGCCGTCGCGCGAGCCATCCTTGAGGGTGGCGAGTTTCATGAGCGTTGTATGGAGAAAGGCTGCGCGGATGGTACACCGAGCATCGGCTAAACTGGCCCGAACCGATCCATCACCCCTCACCATGTCACCGCTGCCCGCCGACACCGATCTCGACCTGGAGCCTGATGCCGATGGCGAGCTGGATGCGCCCGCGCGCTCGGGCATCCAGTCCATCGAAGTCGGCTTCAGGCTGCTGGAAGTGCTCACGCACACCGATGGCCCGATGATGCTGCGCGATCTCGCGCGTGCCGCCCCCATGAACCCCGCCAAGGCACACCGTTATCTGGTGAGTTTTGCGCGCCTGGGGCTGGTCACGCAAACGCCCGAAGGCCGTTACGACCTGGGGCCGTTCGCGCTGGAAATGGGGTTGGTGAGCCTGAACCGGCAAGACCCGATGCGCCGCGCCCGGCCCGCAGCCGCCGCCCTGCGCGACGAGATCGATCACACCATCGGCCTGGCCGTGTGGGGCAACCAGGGCCCGGCCATCGTCCACTGGGAAGAGGCCAGCCATCCGGTGACGGTCAGCCTGCGCCTGGGCGACGTCATGCCGATGCTGAACTCGGCCACCGGACGCGTGTTCGGCGCCTACTTGCCCCGCGCGCAGACGCGCGCGTTCATCCAGCGTGAACTCGACCGCATTGCGGCAGCAGGGAATACCCCGAGCACCGAGAACCCCGAGCTGCCGCAAACGCTCGAAGCCTACGACGCCATCTGCGCCGACGTGCGTGTTCATGGCGCCTCCCGCATTCATGGCGGCGTGCTGCCCGGCATCAACGCGATGTCGCTGCCGGTGTTCGACGCCAACGGCCAATTGTGTCTGGTGCTGATCGCGTTGGGCGCACAAAGCACCTTCGACACCACCTGGAGCAGCCCGCTGGAGCGGCGCTTGCGGCTGGCCGCACAACAGCTTTCCGCCGATCTTGGATACGTTGCACCCAACGCCCCGCAATCCTGACGAACTGAATACCGACCGCGTGCAAACCCGCAGGCGTCGCTTCCATCGGCTTGGCCGGTTCGGGCTCGTGCTGCTGGCCGTGCTCGTGCTGCACGTGATTGCCGTCGTGTGGATCGCGCGAAGTCGTCAGGTGACGTGGCCGCCCGCGCCAGAGCAGATCATCCCCGCGCTGTTGCTGCACCCCGAGCCGGTGCAGCCGCCACCGCCCCCGGCTGCGCCCAAGCCCCGCCCCGCTCCGAGCCGTCCGCACCCCCAGGCAGCACCCGCTCCGGCGCCGACACCCACGCCGTCCGCGCCCGATCTGGCAAGCATGGACCCATCCGAGTTCACCAGCGCTGGCGCTCAAGCCTCGGGCGATACCGGCGTGGTCACCGATCTCAGCGGCGAAGGCCCGGGCGGGCCACCCGCGCCGCCCGGGGACGCCTTCTCGCTGCCGCCCTCGGCTACGCTGCGGTACGCCACTTACGTCAACGGCGTGCGCAACGAAGATGGTGTGATCCGCTGGGCCACCGATGGAAAAACTTACACGCTTGCCGTGGAAATTCCGTTGCCACTCTTCTTTGGCAAACTCGCGTTTCGCAGCGCGGGCACCGTGGGCCCGTATGGCCTGACCCCCGCGCGCTACGAAGAAGTGCGCGGGCGCCGACAACCCGACCTCACAACGTTCCACTACGCAGCCGACCCCACGCCGGCATCTGGCGCGCAGGGCGCACCCACGGTCACTTTCACCCGCACGCCCGCCGTGCTGCCGCTGCCCGAGGGCACGCAAGACCGCTTCAGCGTCTTCCTTCAGTTGACCGGACTGGCGCGCGGTGGCCCTGAGCGCATCGCCAGCCCGGGCCTCACGCTGGAATTCCCGATCGCCGATACCGACAGCGTAGAGGTGGCCCGCGTCCAGCACGTCGGCGAGGACACCATCGACACCCCGAACGGCACGATTCGTGCGCAGCACTTCATACGGCTGCCGCGCCGCGCAGAGGACAAACGGCGTGTAGAGATCTGGCTGTCTGCCGACCACGGCTGGCTGCCGGTCCGCCTGCGCCAGACCGAACCCAACGGCATGCAATTCGATCTGGTCTACCAGTCCCAGGAAGGAGGCTGATATGAACGCCAACGCCCTCTCCAACGCCGGCACGGTGCACGCCAACGGCATCGACATCCACTACCGCACCGACGGCACAGATGGCCCGTGGGTCGTGCTTGCCCACGCGCTGGGCGTGGACCACCAGTTGTGGGACAGCATCGCCCAACGCTTGGCCAGCCGCCATCGCGTGCTGCGCTACGACGCACGCGGCCACGGCAAGACCAGCGCCCCGCACGGCGCCTACACGCTGTTCCAGTTGGCGGACGATGTAGCCGGCCTGCTCGATGCACTGTCGATTGAACAGGCGCATTTCGTTGGCCTGTCGATGGGCGGCATGGTTGGGCAGGTCCTGGGCGTGCGGCACCCACATCGGCTGCTGTCGCTCACGCTATGTGACACCGTTTCCTACACGCCGGTGTCGGCGCATGCCATGTGGGACGAGCGCATCGGCCAGGTCGAAGCGCACGGCATGAGCGGCATAGTCGAAGCCACGATACAGCGCTGGCTGACCACGCCGTTTCGTGAGGCCCATCCCGACGTTGTTGAGCGCATCCGCAGCTTGCTGCGCACCACGCCACCCCACGGCTATGTCGGTACATGCCTGGCCATCAAGGCGCTGGACACACGCAGCTCTCTGGCGCGCATCGCTTGCCCAACATTGGTCATAACAGGCGAGCAGGACACCGGTGCGCCAGTGGAAGCGGCGCGCGAGATCGCCTCGCACATTCCCGACGCCCGTTTGAAAGTGATCTCCGACGCTGCGCACTTGGCCCCTATCGAACAGGAGGAGGCCTTTCTCGCCGATCTGGATGAGTTCTTCGGGCACGCAGGATGCGGGAGCCAATGCGACACGCCATAAGGCTTGCTTGCCTTGCCGATAGTTGCAGGCGCCCCGCACACGGCCCGTCGTCTACCCGCCGAATGGCGGAAGACGGCTTGCTTCTTTCGATGCAGGAACGGAAAGGTCTTGTTACGCGAACACAACGCACGTCACACATTTCGCCTCGCATTCGCGAACTTTGTGACCGATCATGAAGCCCAAGGGGTACATGGAAGAAACGGGCATGAGGCGGGAGTTGATCGGCCCTTGAAGTCATGATGGTGGGCCCCATCTACCCGGTGCAGCAGTAGAGCAGTCCCCACAACAGCAAGACGATTGACGCCTCGGAGGTGCACCATGCAGATGATCTACAACAGCGACAACTACTGTGTTGTTGAGTTCGGTGTAGACGGCCAACACGCCATGCTGGCAGCGGGTGGCTACGAGATCGTCGACAAGAACCTCAAACGTGAAATTTTCCTCGGCGGTGAGTTGGCCGAGCATTTCCGCGAGGATGTGAAAAAGCTGATCGCCAGCGAGCCTACCGTTGAAGAAGTCGACGATTTTCTCGGCAAATTCGACACGGTGATGACGCAGCCGGTGACGATGCACTGAGGTACCGCGCGGGCAAGCCGCCCGCCAGACGGATCGACAAAAAACGCCCGGAGCATGGCGCTGCCGGGCGTTTTTTCGTGTGTGTCGCTCGACTATCGGATCGATAGCGTCTTTCTAGCATTGCTCCCACGGCAGGCCAGCATGACGCCAGCCATTAAGCGTGTTGCGATGGCGCGTGCTGTCCAGATCCCCCTCGAAGCCGTGGCGCACGACATAGACATCACGGAAACCCGCTTCTTCCAGTGCGTGCGCCGCAGCGGCTGAGCGATTGCCGCTGCGGCAGATCAGCACGACGGGGCGCTCCACGCCGTGGCCGGTCAGTTTGCGCACGGTTGGCACGAACTCGGGGTTCACTTCCCAATGCGGGCCGTCGTTCCATGCAACGTGATGGGCGCCGGCTGGATGACCCACGAACAGGTGTTCCATTTCACTGCGGCAGTCGACAAAAAGCGCGGCGGGCGTGCGCTCCAGGAAGGCGTGGGCGTCTGCGGGATCGAGCAATTGCATGGCGGGCGGCAGGGCGGGCAAATGGGCTGACATGGATTATAGGAGCGCGATTGCCCACAACAGCGGCAAGTCATTGATGCGACTGGTAAAATTCACCTTTGGCCGCAAATTCTGAATATTTGACCGGCCGCAGCACCTCGGAGTCCCTCCCCATGACCGCGCCCCTGCCCTACACCCGTGCCGCCAACCTGCCCGCGCTGCTGCGCGAGCGCATCCTGATCCTGGACGGCGCGATGGGCACCATGATCCAGCGCTACAAGCTGACCGAGGCGCAATACCGCGGCGAGCGCTTTGCCAACCACCCGATCGACGTGAAGGGCAACAACGAGCTGCTGCTGCTCACGCGCCCCGACGTCATCCGCGAAATCCACGAGCAATACCTGGCGGCCGGCGCGGACCTGATCGAAACGAACACCTTCGGTGCGACGACCATCGCGCAGGAAGACTACAAGATGGCGGACCTGGCCTACGAGATGAACGTCGTGGCCGCCCGCCTGGCACGTGAAGCCTGCGACAAATACAGCACGCCCGACAAGCCGCGCTTTGTGGCCGGCGCCTTTGGGCCGACGCCCAAGACCGCCAGCATCTCGCCCGACGTGAACGACCCGGGCGCCCGCAACGTCAGCTTCGACCAACTGCGCGACGCGTATTACGAGCAGGGCAAGGCGCTGCTCGAAGGCGGCGCGGACGTGTTCCTGGTCGAAACCATCTTCGACACGCTCAACGCCAAGGCGGCGCTGTTTGCCATCGATCAGCTCTTTGAAGACACCGGCGAGCGCGTGCCCGTGATGATCTCCGGCACGGTGACCGACGCCTCGGGCCGCATTCTCTCGGGCCAGACCGTCGAGGCCTTCTGGAACAGCCTGCGCCACGCCAAGCCGATCACCTTCGGCCTGAACTGCGCGCTGGGTGCTGCGCTGATGCGTCCGTACATTGCCGAGCTGGCGAAGATCTGCGACACGGCCGTCTCGTGCTACCCGAATGCTGGTCTGCCCAACCCGATGAGCGACACAGGCTTCGATGAAACGCCTGACGTCACGTCCAACCTGGTCGACGAATTTGCCTCGGCCGGCCTTGTGAACCTGGTGGGCGGTTGCTGCGGCACGACGCCCGAGCACATCAAGGCGATTGCCGAGCGCGTGGCCAACCGCAAGCCGCGCGCATGGCCGGGCCAGTATCTTGAAGCCGCCTGACATGAACGCACGCATCGACAGCACGATCCCCGTGCTGGCCTCGCTGGACCTGGCGGAGTCAGCCCGCTTCTATACGGAGCGGCTTGGCTTCACGCAGGAGCTGATTGCAGACGACTACCTGATCGTCAGCCGCGATGGCGCCGAAATCCATTTCTGGCTGTGCGACGACCGCCGCATTGCCGAGCACACCTCGTGCTACCTGCGTGTGCCCAGCACGCAGGCCCTGTTTGAAGAATTCACCGCGCGCGGGCTGGAGCTCGCGCCGCCGGCGGTGCGTCCGTGGGGCATGAAAGAGCTCTACGTGATCGACCCGCACGGCAACCTGTTGAAGCTGGGCGAACACGCCCCCGCCTGACCGAACCCCGCACCATCATGACCGACCATCCCATGCGCCTCTCCGGCCTCGAGCCATTCAACATCGGCGAGAGCACGCTCTTCGTCAACGTCGGCGAGCGCACCAACGTCACCGGGTCCAAGGCGTTCGCGCGCATGATCCTGAACAGCCAGTTCGACGAGGCGCTGGCCGTGGCGCGCCAGCAGGTCGAAAACGGCGCGCAGGTCATCGACATCAACATGGACGAGGCGATGCTCGATTCCAAGGCGGCGATGGTGCGCTTCCTGAATCTGATCGCCTCGGAGCCCGACATCGCGCGCGTGCCGATCATGATCGACTCGTCCAAGTGGGAGGTGATCGAGGCGGGCCTGAAGTGCGTACAGGGCAAGGCGATCGTCAATTCGATCTCGCTCAAGGAAGGCGAAGAACAGTTCGCGCACCACGCCAAGCTCATCAAGCGCTACGGTGCGGCCGCCGTGGTGATGGCGTTTGACGAGCAAGGCCAGGCTGACACATTCGAGCGCAAGACCCAGATCTGCAAGCGCAGCTACGACTTCCTGGTGAACCAGGTCGGCTTTGACCCGGAAGACATCATCTTCGACCCGAACATCTTCGCGGTGGCCACCGGCATCGAAGAACACAACAACTACGCCGTGGACTTCATCGAAGCCACGCGCTGGATCAAGCAGAACCTGCCGTACGCGAAGGTGAGCGGCGGCGTGTCGAACGTGTCGTTCTCGTTCCGCGGCAACGACGTGGTGCGCGAGGCGATCCACACCGTGTTTCTGTACTACGCGATTCAAGCGGGCATGGACATGGGCATCGTCAACGCTGGGCAGCTCGGCGTGTACGAGAACCTCGACCCCGAGCTGCGCGACCGCGTGGAAGACGTGGTGCTGAACCGCCGCCCGGATGCGACCGACCGCCTGCTGGAAATCGCAGACCGCTACAAGGGCGGCGGCACCAAGCGCGAAGAGAATCTGGCCTGGCGCCAGGAGCCGGTGGAAAAACGCCTGGCGCACGCGCTCGTGCATGGCATCACCGACTACGTGGTCGAAGACACCGAAGAAGTCCGTCAGAAGATCTTTGCCGCCGGCGGCCGTCCGATCCAGGTGATCGAAGGCCCGCTGATGGACGGCATGAATATCGTGGGCGACCTCTTCGGCGCGGGGAAGATGTTCCTGCCGCAGGTGGTCAAATCCGCCCGCGTGATGAAGCAGGCGGTGGCGCACCTGATTCCGTTCATCGAAGAAGAAAAGCGTCAGATTGCGGCGGCGGGCGGCGACGTGCGCTCGCGCGGCAAGATCGTCATCGCCACGGTCAAGGGCGATGTGCACGACATCGGCAAGAACATCGTCACCGTCGTGCTCCAGTGCAACAACTTCGAGGTCGTGAACATGGGCGTGATGGTCCCGTGCAACGACATCCTGGCAAAGGCGAAGGTGGAAGGCGCGGACATCATCGGGCTGTCGGGCCTGATTACGCCTTCGCTGGAAGAGATGGCCTACGTGGCCTCGGAAATGCAGCGCGACGAGTATTTCCGCATGAAGAAGATCCCGCTGCTGATCGGCGGCGCGACGACGAGCCGCGTGCACACCGCCGTGAAGATCGCCCCGAATTACGAAGGGCCGGTGGTCTACGTGCCGGATGCCTCGCGCTCGGTAAGCGTGGCGTCGAGCCTGCTGTCCGACGAAGGCGCCGCGCGCTACGTCGAAGAGCTGCACGCCGACTACGACCGCATCCGGACCCAGCACGCCAACAAGAAGGCCCAGCCGATGGTGTCGCTGGCCGCCGCGCGCGCCAACAAGACCAAGATCGACTGGAGCCACTACACGCCGCCCAAGCCCAAGTTCATCGGCCGCCGCGTGTTCCGCAACTACGACCTGAACGAACTCGCGCAGTACATCGACTGGGGCCCGTTCTTCCAGACGTGGGACCTGGCCGGCAAATACCCGGACATTCTCAACGACGAGATCGTCGGCGAATCGGCCCGCAAGGTGCTCTCCGACGGCAAGAGCATGCTCGCGCGCCTCATTGCTGGGCGCTGGCTCACGGCCAACGGCGTGATCGCGCTGCTGCCCGCCAACACCGTCAACGACGACGACATCGAGATCTACACCGACGAATCGCGCTCGGAAGTCGCGCTCACCTGGCGCAACATCCGCCAGCAGAGCGAGCGCCCGATCATCGACGGCGTGATGCGCCCGAACCGCTGCCTGGCCGATTTCATCGCGCCCAAGAGCACCGGCATTGCCGACTACATCGGCCTGTTTGCCGTCACCGGCGGCATCGGGGTGGAAAAGCGCGAGAAGCAGTTCGAAGCCGACAACGACGACTACAGCGCGATCATGCTCAAGGCCCTGGCCGATCGCTTTGCCGAGGCGTTTGCAGAATGCCTGCACGCCCGCGTGCGGCGCGACCTGTGGGGCTACGCGCCGGACGAAACGCTCGACAACGACGCGCTGATCCGTGAGGAATACAAGGGCATCCGCCCCGCCCCTGGCTACCCGGCCTGCCCGGAGCACACCGTCAAGCGCGACATGTTCCGCGTGCTCGACGCACAGGAGATCGGCATGAACCTGACCGAAGCGCTGGCGATGACACCCGCCGCATCGGTATCAGGCTTCTATCTGTCGCACCCGGACAGCACGTACTTCACGCTGGGCAAGATCGGCCAGGATCAGGTGGACGACATGATCGCCCGCAGCGGCGAAGATCGCGCGTTTGTGGAGCGCGCCCTCGCGCCGAATCTCTGATTCTGTGACAAGACGTTTAAGACATGGCGCGATCCGCACTGTGTCTTACGCCTGCAAACCCTTGCCGGCATTGGCTTTGTCGACGCTTCAAGAGGGGTGCGCCTTACATTACAAAGGCTTACACCCCCTAACAGTCGTAACCGGAAGGGCTCCATAGACTGAACCCATTCACTCAACACACACAGAGTGATGCCGCGACGAATCCCTCGCGTGGCCGTTCAGAACGAAAGGAGTCTCTTCCATGAACAAGCTGCTGATCTCCCTGTCCGCCATCGCCATCGCTGCTGCTTCGGCTTACGCCAACGCGCAAACCCCGTCGGCCGGCGCATCGCTGCAAACCAACGGCACGGCTGCCGTGGCCCCGGCGCAAGTCAACACGGGTGCAGGCCTGAAGGCCGATGTGAAGTCGGACGGCGGCGCCAAGCTGGACACCGAGTCCGCCAAGAGCCAACTGAACACCAAGGCCGAGCACGGCGCCAAGGCCGCGCACGAGCACAAGGCCAAGACGCAAGCCGGCGTCGACAAGACCGCAGACAAGGTCGGCAAGTCGGTCAGCAAGACGGAAAAGTCGGCAGAAAAATCGGGTAATGCCGCAAAGGCTGACACCGCCGCCGGCCTGAGCGCCGACGCTGGCGCGAACGCTACGGCGACTACCCAGACCAAGTAACACGTCACTACACAGGAAAGCCGGGCATCGCCCGACGCATCCTGGCGACGCCGGGGCGGAACTCTTCCGCCCCGTTTTCTTTGGGCGCACGGGATCAGGCACGCGGATTGCTCACTGGCAGGCACTGATATGTTGCGATTCATGCACATTCCTGAGGGTTTTTTATGGAAACGCTGACAACTCCACCCGACCGCGCCAATAAGAGGGGCCCCGTTTCGGCGCAACAGTCCGATACAATTGCTGTCGTATCGAACCAACAAGCGCAGCGCGCAGAGCCGGGGAGCCCGCCCAGCGCGCTCATAAGGAGCAGCATGATTCGCGTCCTGATTGCGGACGACCACGAGATCGTCCGTGCCGGCCTTCGGCAGTTCCTGTCCGAAGAGCGGGACATCGAAGTCGCGGGGGAAGCGGCCAGCGGGGAAGAGGTGATGGAGCAACTCCGCACCGGCGCCTTCGACGTCGTGGTGCTCGACATTTCCATGCCCGATCGCAACGGCATCGACACCCTCAAGCTGGCGCGCCAGCGCCACCCTGATCTACCGGTGCTGATCCTGTCGACCTTCCCGGAAGACCAGTACGCCATCAACCTGATTCGCGCGGGCGCATCGGGCTACCTGACCAAGGAAAGCGCGCCGGATGAGCTGGTGAAGGCCATTCGCACCGTGTCGCAAGGTCGTCGCTATGTCAGCCCGACGGTGGCCGAGCTGCTGATTGGCGGTCTGGAAAAGCCGACCGATCAACCCCTGCACCAGACACTTTCCAAGCGCGAATTCCAGATCTTCTGCAAGCTGGCGCGTGGGCAATCGGTGTCGATCATCGCGGAAGAGTTGTTCCTGAGCGTCAAGACGGTGAGCACCTACCGCACGCGGATTCTGGAAAAGATGGGCATGAAATCCAATGCCGATCTGACGTATTACGCCATCAAAAACGGCTTGGTCGAGTAGCACCCGGTTGGGCGCCAAACCGCCTCGGCGCGCCGCAAACCCAACTGGCATGTAGGACAACGCCTGATACCACCTCGGCAACCCGCTGGCTAACATCAACCCATGCTGGATCAAGCCGTCACCCTCTCCACCCGTGGCCTGCGCGTCCTCCTGATCGAGGACTCCCCGGTGCTTCGCGGCATGGTGCTGGAATACCTCAAGGCCTCCGCCTTCGTGGCAACGGTCGAGTGGGCAGACACCGAAGACTTGGCGCTGGGCCTTCTCGGGCAGGGCCACTATGACGTCGTGATCGTTGACCTGCAATTGCGGCAGGGCAATGGCTTCAAGGTCCTCCAAACGCTGCGCGATCAAGCGTCGCCCAGTGTACGTATCGTCTACACCAACCACGCGCAAGTGCCGACCTATCGGCAGCGGTGCTTTGAAGCCGGCGCCAACTATTTCTTCGACAAATCGCTCGAACTCGACAAGGTGTTCGAAGTGATCGAAGAGCGTGCCGGTGTCGGCCGCCCCCGCCAGCAGCCCGCGCAGCATTTTCATCCCTGAGATTCTTCGTGCCCGCCGCGTCGGCTGTCGTGGCGCGCGCTCAACGCCATTTCTCACCCCCCAAGGAGCGTTCGATGAAGACCTTGTGTGCCGCACTTGCACTGACGTGTGTGTTCCTGGCCGGCTGCAACACCATGGCCGGTGCCGGCAAGGACATCCAGACCGGTGGTCAGAAACTCGAGAACTCGGCCGACAACGCCAAGCAAAAGATGTAACGCCGTCTGCTACACCGGCATCAAAAACAAAAAGCCCCGTGATGGGGCTTTTTGTTTGGGCGTTTGCATCGCGCTGGGCGTATTACACCGTCGCGCCACCGTGGCCCGGCGCGGGCGCAATACCGCCAGTCAGCGCCTGCATGCCAGACGGTTCGTTGGCTGCCCCTCGGTCGAACACGGCATCGGTGGGGGGCAGTTCAACGATGATCGTCACACCACCGCCTGGCATTGAATCGATGACGAGCGTGCCGCCCAGCGCAATGGCGCGCTGCTCCATCCCCAGCAAGCCGTGATGGCCGACCATGCGGCGCCGCTCGATGTCGGCGGGAAAGCCACGGCCGTTGTCGCGCACGCGCAAGCGCACGCCCTCGTCGTCCACGTCGAGCGCCACCGACACCGTGGTCGCATGCGCGTATTTCGACGCGTTGGTGAGCGATTCCTGCACGATGCGATACAGCGCGATGGCCGCATCGTCGGTCAGCTTGGGCATGTCGTCGGGCAGGCTCACCTCCGTATGCCAGCCGTTGCGCGTGCCGACGTCCTCCGTCAATTGCGAGAGCGCCTCTACCAGACCCAAGTTCAGGAGAATCGTCGGGCGCAGGTCTTCGATCAGGCGGCGCTTGATCTGGATGCCCTGATCCACATGGGCCATCACACGCGTGATCTTTTCGCTCACCGCGGGCTCGCTGGCGTGAATGCGTGAGCGCAGCCAGTGCAGGTCCATCTTGGTGGCGGTGAGGATGGCGCCCAGTTCGTCGTGCAGCTCGCGGGCGAGCCGCGTCTTCTCGTCTTCCGTTACGCGCTGCAAGTGCGCGGCCAGATCGGACAGTTGCCGTGTGCGCTCGCGCACCATGCGGTCGAGTTTCTGGCTTTCCTCTTCAGCCATGTCGCGCTCGCGCTCCGTCAGGGCGAGGCGCTTGGCGTGCTGCAAGCCCAGCACTACCAGCAGGATGATGTTGACCGCCGTGATGAGCGCAATGCCGTAACGCGACAGCGCCAGATCGCGCTCGGCGTGCTCAAGGCTGCGGGCCACGGTGGCAATTTCGCGCTGGCGGAGCCGGTCCAGACCCTGCCGCACCGCTTCCATCGAGGCCTTGCCGAAATCGGTGCGCACGAGATCGAGCGCCACTTCAAGGTCACGCTTGCCGTAGATCAGCGTGAGTTCCATCTCGGTGAGCTTGCGGCTGACCTGGAGCGCTGTCTCCGAGAACAGCTTGAGCGCATCCGGATCGTTGGCGTAGTGATCACGGATTTCTGCCATCAACGCATGAATATGCGGAATGGCCTTGTTGTACGGATCGAGGTATTCGTCCTTGCCCGTGAGCAGGAAACCGCGCTGCCCAGCCTCGGCGTTCACCAGCTCGGCAAGCAGTTCGTTGATGGCGGTTTCAGCCTGCTGCGACTGAATCACCTGCCGATAGCCCTGGCTCAGGCGGATGTTGCCCGTCTCTGAGGCAATCAGCACCCCGAGCGTCAGCAGAATGCCGCCGGCGAGCAGCAGAGTGGAGCGCAAGGATGACCGCATGGCATGCAGACCCATAGGAAACGCGTCAAACCGCCCGACGCGGCGCGCGTTGCGTTTGTGTTTTTTTGGCAATTCGGATGATACCGCGTGGGCGCCCCGGGCGACACTTCGGGCGCACCCCGGTCAGGCACGCGATGTGCGTGGGAGTACGCCACAGGGCGCCGGCCTCACGCGATGTGCCGCTGCCCTGCATCCCATCCATCCGAATCGGAGACGACAACATGCTGAAATGGGCACTCATCTTCGCCATCATTTCCCTGGTGGCCGGCGTGCTGGGCTTTACCGGCATTGCCGCAGGCGCGGCGAGTATCGCCAAGGTCCTGTTCTTCATCTTCGTGGTGCTGTTCGTGCTGTTTCTGGTGTTGGGCGTCACGGTCTTCAAGGCCGTCGATTAGCGCAGACAGCCCAGGCGCAGGCGCGGCCCGTGTCTTGCTAAGCCATTGACATGCGGCCCGCTTTCGCAAGCGCCGAAATTGCACCCGAACCAACCGCGCCGCCGGTGTGTCTCCCGCGGCGCCACGATGAGGAGCTTTACCATGTCACTCTTTGCCAGCCAACGCGTCCGCAGCCGAATCGATGACGTCAATGATCGGGCCCACCGCGCCATGAACAGCGCCAGCGACGCCGTGGACCACGCCCGGTACGCCGCTCGCCCCGCCGTGGAAGACGTGCAAAGCCTGCTGCGCTCCCTTGAAAATGCCATCCATACACTGACCGACGAAGGCAGTGCCGAGGCCAGCCGGGCCCGCCGGACGCTGCATGCGCGCGCGGACCAACTGCGCCAGGCCGCCAACGACCGGGCCCATCAAGCCCGCGAACGCATGGACTGGGCACTCGATCGCACCGAAGAAACCATTACTGCGGCGCCGTTCAAGTCAGTGGGTGTCGCCGTGGCGATTGGCGCGGCGATCGGGCTGGTCGTGGCGCTGGCCGGCGGCAGCAGCCGGCGCGACGCCAACGAATAAACCCACCTCGCCAATCACCCCGCAGGAGCAAACCCATGAGCCGGACCAACGTCGCCGCCCCCTCGGAAAGCGGCTTCCTCACCGACATCAAGACCTTGCGCGAACGTGCCCGCAAGCACATCGAGGAAGGCGCGGTGACCGAAGACTACAAAGCCGATCGGGAAACCGTGCTGCGGCTGCTGAACGAGGCGCTGGCCACGGAACTGATCTGCGTGCTGCGCTACCGGCGCCACCACTTCATGGCCAAGGGCATCAATGCAGAACCGATCGCCGCAGAATTTCTCGTGCACGCCAACGAGGAACAGGCGCACGCCGACAGCATCGCCACGCGCATCGTGCAACTGGGCGGCGAGCCCAACTTCAATCCGGAAGGCCTGTCCACGCGAAGCCATTCTGAATACGTGGAAGCCGATGGCCTGGTCGACATGATCAAGGAAAACCTGGTGGCCGAGCGGATCGCGATCGACAGTTACCTGGAGATGATCCGCTACATCGGGGACCGAGACCCCACCACGCGGCGCGTGCTGGAACAGATTCTGGCCGTTGAGGAAGAACACGCGGACGAACTGTCCGACATGCTTCACGACCAATAACGCGAATGCAGTAAGACGAGATACCGGCCAACGCGCCAGCCCCCTCCCCCGCTCCCGGCCCGCTGTGGCCGGATGCCCGGACCGCCCCGTTTGGCGGCCGGGCATTTTTTTGGCCTGCGCCGAAGCTCAGACGCCCCAGAGCACGCTGGACTTCTCGACCAGCGATTCTTCCAGCATGTGAAGCAACGGATAGGCGCGCTGGCCGAGGTGCGGCGGCTCTTCTTCGCCGTTTTCGTCCAGGTCCGTCGCCGACAGTTCGGCCACCTTGATATGTGCCTGGTGCGTGTCATCCTTGATGGCGCGCTTGAGGCGATCGATGGCGTGGGGCATTTCTTCGGGCGTGATGACACCGCGCTCGCCCAGCGTCTTGCCGATCACGCCGAGCAGCACCATGGCGAGATCCTTCTGCATCGAGAATTTTTGCGAAGCGTGCGAAGTAAAGGTGATCATGATTTCTTGTTTCCCTTGGTTGGGTGGGGGAGCCGCAGATTGCCATGACTGGGGGCGGATACCTCTGAGACCGCGGCTCACCTGATAAAATTTCGTACTTTTCCCCGAACAACGCAACTGGCGGCGCCGGAACTGGATTTCAATCCATTTCAGCACTGTCGGCGTCATGGTTTCTTTATGCTGCCCTCCCACAAACAGACGATCGCCCAATTGTTGTCCGACGCCGTCGGCTCCCTGCTGCCCGAGGGCCAAGCCCGACCGGAGATCGTCCTGGAGCGCCCCAAGCAGGCCGCGCATGGCGACATCGCCTGCAACGTCGCGCTGCAGCTCGCCAAGCCGCTGGGCACCAACCCGCGCGAGTTGGCCGGCAAGATCGCCGATGCCATCCGCGCCGATGCCCGCGGCCAGCGCCTGGTCTCGGCCGTGGAAATCGCCGGCCCCGGCTTCATCAACCTGCGCCTCTCGGCCGCTGCGCGTGCCGACGTGATTGCCGCCGTGTTTGCCGAAGGCGACCGCTATGGCGCCGCCAACACGCATGACGGCGCGCCCGTGCTGGTGGAGTTCGTCTCGGCCAACCCGACCGGCCCGCTGCACGTCGGCCACGGCCGCCAGGCCGCGCTGGGCGATGCGCTGGCGAGCCTGCTCGACTGGCAGGGCCACAAGGTCCACCGCGAGTTCTATTACAACGACGCCGGCGTGCAGATCCACAACCTGGCCGTCTCCGTCCAGGCACGCGCACGCGGCTACAAGCCCGGCGACGCCAACTGGCCCGAGGCCGCCTACAACGGCGACTACATTGCCGACATCGCCGCGGATTACCTCGCCGGTAAGACCGTACGCGCCTCCGATGGCGAACCCGTGACGGGCGAGCGCGATGTGGAGAACATCGAAGCCATCCGCCGCTTTGCCGTCACGTATCTGCGCAACGAGCAGGACATCGACCTGCAAGCGTTCGGCGTGAAGTTCGACCGTTACTACCTGGAATCGTCGCTCTACACCGAGGGCAAGGTACAGCAGACGGTGGACGCACTCGTCGCTGCCGGCAAGACGTACGAGCAGGAGGGCGCGCTGTGGCTGCGCACGACCGACGACGGCGACGACAAGGACCGCGTCATGCGCAAGTCCGACGGCGCCTACACGTACTTCGTGCCCGACGTTGCGTACCACACGACCAAGTGGGGCCGCGGCTTCACGCAGGTCATCAACGTCCAGGGCAGCGACCACCACGGCACGATCGCCCGCGTGCGCGCCGGCCTGCAGGGCCTGAACATCGGCATCCCGAAGGGCTATCCGGACTACGTCCTGCACAAGATGGTCACGGTGATGAAGGACGGCGCCGAGGTCAAGATTTCCAAGCGCGCCGGCTCGTACGTGACCGTGCGCGACCTGATCGAATGGTCCAACGGTGACGCTGAATCGGAAGCCGGCGTCGACACCATCCGCGCCTGCGTGGACGCCGGTGAGCCGAACTGGCCCGCGCGCTTCACGCGTGGCCGCGACGCCGTGCGCTTCTTCCTGCTGTCGCGCAAGGCCGATACCGAATTCGTCTTCGACGTGGACCTCGCGCTCAAGCAGAGCGATGAGAACCCGGTGTACTACGTGCAATACGCCCACGCGCGCATCTGCTCGGTGTTCGAACGCGCCGGCGTTGATCCTGCCTCGCTCACCAACGCTGATCTGGCTGCGGTGACGGGGCCGGACGTCAGCCCGCAGGCGACAGCCCTGGTGCAACGCCTGGCCGCATTCCCCGACATGTTGGCCGACGCCGCACGTGAGCTGGCCCCGCACGCCGTAGCCTTCTACCTGCGCGACCTGGCAGGCGATTTCCACGCGTTCTACAACGCCGATCGCGTGCTGGTCGATGACGAGGCCGTCAAGCGTGCCCGTCTGGCGCTCTTGGCCGCCACGCGTCAGGTGCTGCGCAACGGGTTGGCGGTGATCGGCGTGTCCGCGCCGCAAAAGATGTAAACGCGCACGATTTGGCATCACACGGCGCTCTTATAATCGGGCGCTTCTAGAAGGATCGACATGGCACGCAATACGCAATCTTCCCGTGCCCGCTCGCAACGGGGCGGCACGTTTCTGGGTCTGGTGCTGGGCTTGATCGTCGGTTTGGCGATCGCCGTGGTGGTGGCGGTGTACATCACCAAGGCCCCGGTACCGTTCGTGTCGCGTGGCGGCGCGCAACCCAAGCCGAGCGAAGCGGGCAACGTGGTCAACACGCTTCCGGCGCCGGTGCAACCCGCGCCGCAGGCCAGCGCCCCGCAGGCGGCGGATCCGAACGCGCCGCTGTGGAGCCGCGTGCCGGCCAAGCCGGTCGATCAGACCGCCGAGCAGAACAACCCGCCGCCGGGCATCACCATTCACCCGGCCCAGCCGGGCTCGACCCCGCAGGTGGCAAGCGCACCGGGCGCCAAGCCGCCCAAGCCGCCGGTCACCGCCTCCAACGAGAAGCCGGTGACGGACCCGATTGCCGAGATTGCTCGCCAGGATGCCGCCAAGACCGGCTATTTCCTACAAGTTGGCGCTTACAAATCCGCCGAAGACGCTGAGCGCCAGAAGGGCAACCTGGCCATGCAAGGCTTTGAAGCCAAGGTGACGCAGCGCGAGGTGAACGGCGCCACGATGTATCGCGTGCGCCTGGGGCCGTTCAACTCGCTCGACGAGATGACCGCCGTGCGCAGCCGCCTGCAATCGACGGGCGTGGAATCGTCGGTCATCCGCTTCGCCCGCCAGTAACGTGAAGTCTGTGCAGCCCGCTTTGAACCCCGCGGGCTGTGATCGGTCAGAAACCTGAGATTCAGTTACGCTGACAGCCGCGTCGAGCGGTTCCGCACGCGAATTCGCTGGTTTTTCCGTTGCTTTGTCCAGTTCGTCGTCTAATCCGTCGTCCATTCACCATGAAAAAACTCGCTGCTTTCCTGATCGCCCTCGCTACCGGCGCCGGCCTCCTGATGACCGCACCGGCCAACGCCGCGCCGACCGCCGGCAAGGAATACAAAGTGCTGCAAACGCCGCAGCCCGTGCCCGCAGGCAAGATCGAAGTGACGGAGTTCTTCTGGTACGGCTGCCCGCACTGCTACGACTTTGAAAATACCTGGACGGCGTGGGTCGCCAAGCAAGGCAAGGACGTGGTGATCAAGCGCGTGCCCGTGGCTTTCAATGCCAAGCTGGAGCCGCATACCCGCATCTATTACACGCTGGAAGCGCTGGGCAAGCTCGACGCCAAGGACGCCAGCGGCAAGACGCTGCATGACCGCGTGTTCGACCAGCTGCACAAAAACTACCGCTCGATGTCCGAGCTGGACGACATCGCCAAGTTCATGGCCGCCAACGGCGTCGATGAGAAGCAATTCCGCGACACCTACAACTCGTTCAGTGTGAACGCCAATACCAAACGCGCTGCGCAACTGGCCGATCAGTACAAGATCGAAGGCGTGCCGACCGTGGTCGTGCAGGGCAAGTACACCACCTCGCCGGCAGATGCAGGCAGCAACGTGGGCGCGGCCCAAACGCTCGACTATCTCGTCGACCAGGTGCGCAACCGCAAGATGTGACGGGTTGCCGCGTTTCCGGGCCTCTGCCCGGGCGTGACACCGCCATCGACGCCCGCCCCTGTGCGGGCGTTTTTTGTGCGTCGGCCTTCTTCACATCTTCACACCAACAGGACATCGACATGAGCGAGATCGTCTTCATCACGGGCGCTTCCAGCGGGATCGGGCAGGCACTGGCACGGCAGTACGCAGCGCAGGGCGCCAAGATCGGGCTGGTCGCACGGCGGGTCGACGCGCTCCATGCGTTTGTGCAGACGCTGCCCGCCGGTCTCCAGGGCCGCTGCCATTGCTACGCGGCCGACGTGCGCAGCGCCGATTCAATGCGCGACGTGGCCAACGCCTTTATCGCCACAGTGGGGCTGCCCGATGTCGTGATCGCCAACGCCGGCATTTCGGTCGGCACGGACTTGCGCGAACCCGGCGACCTGAAAGCCTTTGCCGCCGTGATGGACACCAACTGGATGGGCGTGCTCAACACGTTCCAGCCATTCGTCACGCCGATGCTGGCACGGGCCAAGCCTGGGCAGCCTGGCGGGACGCTGGTCGGCATTGCCAGCGTTGCCGGCGTGCGCGGGCTGCCGGGTGCTGCCGCGTACAGCGCGTCCAAATCGGCGGTGATCAAGCTGATGGAGAGCCTGCGCGTGGAGTTCCGCCCGCTTGGCCTGCGCGTGGTGACGATCGCCCCCGGCTACATCCAGACGCCGATGACCGAACACAATCCGTATCCGATGCCCTTCCTGATGCCGGTGGACCGCTTTGCACAGAAGGCCGTGAATGCGATCCATCGCGGCGTGCGCTTCACGGTGCTGCCATGGCAGATGGGCATCGTCGCCAAGCTGCTGCACGTGCTGCCGCGCGTGCTCTATGACTTTGCGTTTGCGCGCGCCGGGCGCAAACCCCGCAACCCCGAGATTTCGTCATGACTTACACTGATGCGGCTGGCATCGCGCACGCGCCCGTCGACACCACACCGCGTATCGCCAGCCTGGTCCCTTCGATTACCGATCTGCTGTTCTCGCTCGATCTGGGCGATCAGCTCGTCGCCCGCACCGGCTTCTGCATCCACCCACGCGAAGCGGTGCGCAACGTACCGAAGGTGGGCGGCACCAAGACCGTCAAACTCGACAAGCTGCGCGAGCTGGCCCCCACACACGTGATCGTCAACATTGACGAGAACACACGCCCGACCGTCGACAAGCTGCGCGAGTTCATCCCACACATCATCGTCACGCATCCTTGTTCGCCGGAAGACAACCTCGCGCTATACCAGCTGCTGGGCGGTATCTTTCGCCGCGAAGCGCAGGCGCAGACGTTGTCGGATGCGCTCACGCAGGAGCTGGAGGCGCTGCGCAGCCGCCACTTCCTGCCGCACCGCGTGCTGTATGCCATCTGGCAAGACCCGTGGATGACGGTGTCGCGCGATACGTACATCTCGCGCATGCTCAAGCTCGTCAACTGCCATACATGGCCCGACGACCCGGCGCCCGTGCAATGTGGCACCGACAAAAGCGGTGATTGCGCCCGTCCCAACCGGCCCGACACGCGCTACCCGACGTTCCGCTGGAGCGATGAGGTGGTGCGCAACATCGACTGCGTGCTGCTCTCCACCGAGCCTTACAGCTTTACCGAAGAGCATGTCGACGCGCTGGAAAAGCAGATCGGCAAGCCGGTTTATCTCGTCGATGGCGAGATGGTGTCGTGGTACGGCAGCCGCGCAATCGAGGGTGTGCGATACCTGGGGCAATTTGCGAAGACCCTGCGTTAGGGTTGAATCATCCGGCCGCAGCCAAAAAAGAACCCGCCAGTTGGCGGGTTTTTCGTTGGCCGCAGCGACACGTTATCGCACAAACCCATAGTCGTACTCCACCTTGGCAATGCGCAGGTGGTACGACGCATACCATTGGTCACGCCCCAACTTCTGCGCGGCAAGGTGCTCACTCTGGTTCTTCCACTCGCGAATGGCCTCCAGCGACGACCAGTACGACACGGTGATGCCCGGCCGCCCCTGGTCGCCGGCCAGTTCATCACGCACGGATTCAATGCCGAGAAAGCCCGGCATGCTGCGCGCCAGTTCCACCATGCGGTCGGCCATCGCGCCGTAGCCGTTGTCGCCGTCGGTGCGGGTGGAAGCGAAGATCACGGCGTAATAGGGCGCAGTCGGCGTTTGCGCGGGAAACGGCAGGACGACGGCGCTGTCGTCGAGAACGTCATGCTGGTCAGCCATGGTCGGCTCCGGTGAAGGGCACGGGTTGTTGAGTTTATGCTGCTACGTGGAATCGAACGATACCGTCAGCGCCGGTTTCGCGCACCAGTTCGCCTTGATGCCACAACGCATGCAGGTGGGCAAGCGCCTCGCCCATCGCGAAGGTCATCTGGTGCACGTCAAACTGACGCTTGAAGATGACGTTGACGATGTCGCGTGCCGATTGCGGCGCGGCCTTGCACGCAGCCAGCGTTTCGGCCAGGCGATCCGCATGGTGGTCGCGCAGTTGCTGGATGCGCGTATGCAACCCGCGGAACGGCCGCCCGTGCGACGGGAGGATCAGCACATCCGGCGGCAGCGGCTCGTATTTGCCCAGCGAATCCAGATACAGCGTGAGCGAATCCGCCTCGGGTTCCAGATCGAACACGCTCACGTTGGTGGAAATGCGCGGCAGGACCATGTCGCCGGAAATCAGCACGTTGGCGTCTTCGCTGTAGAGCGCGACGTGCTCGGGCGCATGGCCGAAGCCTGTGATGACACGCCATGTGTGCGTACCGATGGCGACGACGTTGCCGTCCATCAGGCGGCGGTACTGGCTGGGTACGCCCGGCACGAGCGTGCTGTAGTAATCCTTGCGGTTGCGGATGCCTTCGATGGAGGTCGGGTCCGTCAAACCGTGGCGCTCGAAATGACGCGCGGCAAATTCGCCGCCGGCGTTCGACGCGCCGGTGCCGCCCACCAGCATGCGCGCGAAGGCGTAGTCGCCCAGGCTCATCCACAGGCGCACATTCCAGCGTTTTTGATCGCCGCCCTCGCACAGCCAGTTCGACAGGCCGACGTGGTCCGGGTGGCAGTGCGTGACCAGCACGCGCAGCACCGGCAGGCCGTCGAGGTGGTTCGCGAAGATCGTTTCCCAGTACCCGCGAATCGCTTCGTGGTTGATGCCGCAATCGATGATTGTCCAGCCGTCCTGCCCGTCCTGGCGATCACGCAGCAGCCACAGGTTGATGTGATCGAGCGCAAACGGCAGCGGCATGCGCAGCCAGTAGACGCCGGGGGCGACTTCAAACCGCGTGCCGCCTTCGGGAAGCGTGTCGCCAAAGGGATAGTCGAGTTGGTGTTCGAGCGCGTTCATGTGGATGGGGTCTCGGTCGCCGCCCTTGGGTGCTCCGGGGCGGTCTTTGCGATTGCGGTTTGGCGCTATTGACGCTAACGTAAACGTCAATTCGCCGCCGGTCATCCATCTTAAGCGAAAACTTAATGTCGCCGCCCGGCGTGCATGCGCCATCACACCTCTGCCGTTACTCCGTTCCTCGCCGTATGTCTGCCTCCACTCCGTCTGCCGCTGCTGCGCTCGCCGCCGATCTTGAATCGGGCGATGCCAGCGCGCTTGCCGACGCAAGCTTCACCATTACCGACCTTGCCCGCGAGTTCGACATCACGCCGCGCGCCATTCGCTTCTATGAAGACCAGGGACTGCTGGCGCCGGATCGCCAGGGCCCGGGCGGGCGTCGTCGGGTGTATTCGGCCGGCGAGCGCACGCGCCTGAAGCTGACCCTGCGCGGCAAGCGGCTCGGCCTGTCGCTGGGCGAGATCAAGGAGATCCTGGATCTGTACGAGTCGCCGCGCGATACGGTGCCGCAGCTGGAACGCTTCCTGGCGTCGCTGGCGCAGCACCGCGCGGTGCTCACGCAGCAATTGGAAGATCTGAACGCCCAACTGGCCGAGATCGACCAGCACGAGCGCCAGTGCCGCCGCTTGCTGGAAGATGCGCAGGGCGGCACGGGCAAGCCGCCCAAGCGACGCAAAGCCGCCTGATTCCGCAAATCTACGTAACGGCCGATCATTGACGTTTACGTAAACGTCAATACAATACGCAACACTTGGCAATACCCTCCCGGCACCGGTGCGTCCGCCACAAGCGGCGTGCACCGCACAGCGCCAGACCACTTACCCGAGACAACGCGGCTTGAACCGCGCCCAAGGAGACCACCATGATTGATCTGCCCGGCCTGAAATTCGACTTGGGCGAAGACATCGAGATGCTGCGCTCGGCCGTGCGCGATTGGGCGCAGGGCGAGCTGGCACCGCGTGCCGGCGAAATCGACCGCACCGACCAGTTCCCGATGGACGCGTGGCGCAAGATGGGCGAGTTGGGCGTGCTCGGCATCACGGTGGCAGAGGAGTACGGCGGTGCCAACATGGGCTACCTGGCGCACATGATCGCCATGGAAGAAATCAGCCGCGCCTCAGCGTCGGTCGGCCTGTCGTACGGCGCACACTCGAACCTGTGCGTGAACCAGATCCACCGCAACGGCACGGCGGCCCAGAAGGCCAAGTACCTGCCCAAGCTGGTTTCCGGTGAATGGGTGGGGGCGCTGGCGATGAGCGAGCCGAATGCCGGGTCGGATGTCGTCAGCATGAAGCTGCGCGCGGAACTGAAAGGCGACCGCTACGTGCTCAACGGCACCAAGATGTGGATCACCAATGGCCCCGACTGCGACGTGCTGGTCGTCTACGCCAAGACCGAGCCCGAACTGGGCGCGCGCGGCATGACGGCGTTCATCGTCGAGAAGGGCATGAAGGGTTTCTCTGTTGCGCAGAAGCTGGACAAGCTCGGCATGCGCGGCTCGCACACGGGCGAGCTGGTGTTCGAGAACGTGGAAGTGCCGGTGGAAAACATCCTCGGCCAGGAAAACGGCGGCACGAAGGTGCTGATGAGCGGGCTGGACTACGAGCGCGCGGTGCTCTCCGGCGGCCCGATCGGCATCATGCAGGCCTGCATGGACGTGGTCACGCCGTACATCCACGACCGCAAGCAGTTCGGCCAGAGCATTGGCGAGTTCCAGCTCATCCAGGGCAAGATGGCCGACATGTACACCACGCTGCAGGCCTGCCGCGCCTATCTGTACACGGTCGGCAAGAACCTCGACTCTTTGGGGCGCGACCACGTGCGCCAGGTGCGCAAGGACTGCGCCGGCGTGATCCTCTACACCGCCGAGAAGGCCACGTGGATGGCCGGCGAAGCCATCCAGATCCTGGGCGGCAACGGCTACATCAACGAATTCCCGGTCGGCCGCCTGTGGCGCGACGCCAAGCTGTACGAAATTGGCGCCGGCACGTCGGAAATCCGCCGCATGCTGATCGGCCGGGAGCTGTACGCAGAGACGATGTAACGGGCGGGATCAGGCGGGCTGGCGGCACGGGGCCATCAGCCAAACGGATAAGGAGGCGCAACGGTTTCAGGACGCGAACACGGCACCGAAGACCCTACAATCTAGGTCTGCCTGGTTTGCTGGTTTCGCCGCTTCCCTGCCCCTCCCCGCGCACACGCCATGTCCCATTTCCCAAAGCTCCTCTCGTCGCAGATCGCCTTTGACGTCGCCCGTACGATGCTCGACGGCTTCGACAAGCACTATCGCTTGTTCCGCGAGGTGAGCGTACAGGCCAAGACTGCGTTCGAGACCGGGGACTGGGCGGGCCTGCAGCAACTGCAGCGCGACCGCATCGCCTACTACGACGAACGCGTGCGCGAAGCGTCGGTCATCCTCGAAGACGAATACGACGCCGAGAACATCGACGACGAGATCTGGCGCCAGATCAAGCTGCATTTCATCGGCCTGCTGACCAACCATCACCAGCCCGAGTGCGCCGAGACTTTCTTCAACTCGGTGTGTACGCGCATCCTGCATCGCTCGTACTTCAACAACGATTTCATCTTCGTGCGCCCGGCCATCTCGACGGAATACATCGAGAACGAAGAGTCGCCCACCAAGCCGACGTACCGCGCCTATTACCCCGGCACGCGCGACGGCCTGGGCGCCTGCTTCGAGCGTATCGTGCACAACTTCCAGCTCAACGCGCCGTTTGAAGATCTGGAGCGCGACATCGGCTACATCGTGCGCGCGGTGGGCGAGCATTTCGGCGACTTCCGCATCGCACCGAATTTCCAGATCCATGTGCTGTCGTCGCTGTTCTTCCGCAACAAGGCGGCGTACATCATCGGGCGCGTGATCAACGGCGACAAGACGTTCCCGCTGGCCGTGCCAATCCTGCGCAATGCCGCGGGCCAGCTCTCGCTCGACACAGTGTTGCTGCGGCAAGAACAGTTGCTCATCCTGTTCTCGTTCACGCACTCGTATTTCATGGTGGACATGGAGATTCCGTCTGCCTACGTGACCTTCCTGCGAGACCTGATGCCGCGCAAGCCGCGCGCCGAAATCTATACCTCGCTCGGCTTGCAGAAGCAGGGCAAGAACCTGTTCTATCGCGACTTCCTGCACCACCTGCAGCATTCATCGGACAAGTTCATCATCGCGCCCGGCATCCGGGGCCTGGTGATGCTGGTGTTCACGCTGCCCTCGTACCCGTACGTGTTCAAGGTCATCAAAGATTACTTCCCGCCGCCCAAGGAAACCACGCGCGAGCTGATCAAGAGCAAGTACCAGCTTGTGAAGCGCCACGACCGCGTGGGGCGCATGGCCGATACGCTGGAGTATTCCGACGTGGCCTTCCCGCTCTCGCGCTTTGATGAAGACCTCATCAAGGAGCTGGAGAAGCACGCGCCGTCGATGGTTGAATACCAGCGCAGCGATGACGGCGGTGAGGAGATCGTCATCCGCCATGTCTACATCGAGCGCCGCATGACACCGCTGAACATCTGGCTGCACGAAGGCACCGATGCGCAGGTCGAGCACGGCATCATCGAATACGGCAACGCCATCAAGGAACTCATCGCCGCAAACATCTTCCCCGGCGACATGCTGTACAAGAACTTTGGCGTGACGCGCCACGGCCGCGTGGTCTTCTACGACTACGACGAGATCGAATACCTCACCGACTGCAACATCCGCACCGTTCCCCAGCCGCGGACCGAAGAAGAAGAAATGTCCGGCGAGGTCTGGTACAGCGTCGGCCCGCACGACATTTTTCCGGAGACGTATCGCACATTCCTGCTTGGCGACCCGCGCGTGCGCGAAGCCTTCCTCAAGCACCACGCAGACTTTTTCGAAGCCTCCATGTGGCAGGGGTACAAGGAGCGCCTGCTCTCCGGGCAGATGCACGATTTCTACGCGTATGACGCAGCCGAACGCTTCGTCAATCGCTACGGCGCGAGCGCGCCCGACAACGCAGCCCAAGACAACACGACGCTGCAGCAGCGCGCCGCCGCTTAACCCTTTAACACGACGGGAAACCATGCCACATCGCATCAAAGAGCTGTTCGAGAACAACCGGAAGTGGGTCGAGCGCGTCCACGCTGAAGACCCGGCTTTCTTCTCCAATCTGGCCAACCAGCAGAACCCGGAATACCTCTGGATCGGCTGCTCGGATTCGCGCGTGCCTGCCAACCAGATCATCGGTCTGCCGCCGGGCGAGGTGTTCGTCCACCGCAACATCGCCAACGTGGTGGTGCACTCGGACCTGAACTGCCTGTCGGTGCTGCAGTTTGCGGTGGAAGTGCTGAAGATCCGCCACATCACGGTGGTGGGCCACTACGGCTGCTCCGGTGTGAAGGCCGCCCTGACGAAGCAACGTTTCGGACTGGCCGACAACTGGATTCGTCACGTGCGTGACGTGGCCGAGCAACACGAAACGTATCTCGGTACGGTGGTCCGCGAGCAGGATCAGCATGACCGGCTTTGTGAGCTGAACGTGATCCACCAGGTGAATAACGTGTGCCTGACGACGATCGTGCAGGACGCTTGGGATCGCGGGCAGCCGCTGACCGTTCACGGTTGGATTTATGGCGTGAAGGACGGGATGTTGCGCAACCTGGGGATGGCGGCGAGCTCCAATGAGGAACTTCATGCTCAGCTTGGTGAGGCTTGGCTGAATTATGGGAAGGAAGGGAGTACGCCTAGTCCGGTGGGGTTTTAAGTTTTTGCTTTTTTGAGGGCTGGATTTGATGTTGGCGGTTCATCCCTTGTTTCATCCCCTGCCGGGGCTGACTCACTTTCTTTGTCTTGCCAAAGAAAGTAAGCAAAGAAAGGCGCGCCCGAGATGGCGAAGGATTCCTTGAATTTATGTCGCAGGGAGGGAGGGGAGGCAAACTCGCTTCGCTCAGACAGGCCTCCCCTCTTTTTCCTCTCTGCAACAGAAATTCAAGGCGCCATCTAGGGCAAGGTACGGCCACACCATCGAAGTGCAAGCTCAGTAGTGGGTACGCGGCAAGACGCAAGGTGAAGCGAGCAGAAAAGAGCAACAAACAAGAGCCTGATGGGGCCTGTGGAACGATGGTTTGGTCTTTGACGTTCCTGCCCTAGATGGCGCCTTGAATTTTTGTAAGCGGGCGGAAACAAGACGGGAAACTGTTTGAGCGCAGCGAGTTTTTCCCGTCTCCGCCCGGTTACGAAAATTCAAGGAGGGGGTCGCCATCTTGGGCGCGCCTTTCTTTGCTTACTTTCTTTGGCAAGACAAAGAAAGTGAGTCGGGCCCGGCAGGGCACGAAACGGAGATGGACCAACAAGGCCCGCCCACCAGCGAGAGACACATAAACCCTGCACCACAAGTGCAGAACCATGTCCAAAGCACAGTTCCAGGAGATTGCAGCAATGTCCGACCGCATCGTCATCGCCTCCGCCGCCCGTACCCCGATGGGCGCCTTCCAGGGCGAACTCGCCAGCCTCACTGCCCCACAACTCGGCGCCGCTGCCATCCGCGCGGCAGTCGAGCGTGCGGGCTTGAAGCCGGAACAGATTGAAGAAGTCATCATGGGCTGCGTCCTGCCTGCGGGGCAGGGGCAAGCGCCGGCACGTCAGGCCGCACTGGGCGCGGGCCTGCCGCTGTCGGTCGGCTGCACCACCGTCAACAAGATGTGTGGTTCGGGCATGCGCGCCGCCATGAATGCGTATGACGCGCTGCTCGCAGGGTCGCTGGACGTTGTGGTTGCGGGCGGCATGGAAAGCATGACCAACGCGCCGTACCTGATCCCGAAAGGCCGCGGCGGCTACCGCATCGGCCATGGCATGATCTATGACCACATGATGCTCGACGGCCTGGAAGACGCTTATGACAAGGGCCGCGCGATGGGCACCTTCGGCGAGGACTGCGCCGAGAAATACGGCTTCACGCGCGAGGCCCAGGACCACTTCGCGATGACATCCGTGCGCCGCGCGCAGGAGGCCACCGAATCCGGCGCGTTCCGTTGGGAGATCACGCCCGTCACGGTGTCGAGCAAAGCCGGCGACACCGTCATCGACACCGATGAAGGCCCGCGCCGCATCAAGGTCGACAAGATCCCCTCGCTCAAGCCCGCCTTCAAGAAAGACGGCACGGTGACGGCCGCGTCGTCTTCGTCGATCAACGATGGCGCAGCTGCGCTGGTGATGATGCGCGAGTCGACTGCCAAGCAACTCGGCATCACGCCGCTGGCGGTGATGCTGGGCCACACCACGCACGCGCAAGAGCCGAGCTGGTTCACCACGGCGCCGGTCACGGCCATCGACAAGCTGTTCAAGAAGCTCGCCTGGAACTCGGGCAACGTTGACCTGTTCGAGATCAACGAGGCGTTTGCCGTGGTGCCGATGGCGGCGATGCACGACTTGCGCATCCCGCACGAAAAAGTGAACGTGAACGGCGGCGCGTGCGCGCTGGGCCATCCGATCGGCGCGTCTGGCGCGCGCTTGATCGCGACGCTGCTGGGCGCGCTGCGACACCGCGGCGGCAAGCGCGGCGTGGCAAGCCTGTGCATCGGCGGCGGTGAAGCCACTGCTGTCGGCATCGAACTCTACTAAGGCACGCGCATGACGAACGCAACGTCGCGCCGCACGCGCACCGCGCTCATCCTGGGCGCGTCGCGCGGCATCGGCCTGGAAACGGTCAAGCAATACCGTGCGGATGGCTGGCGCGTGATTGCCACCGTGCGCACGCAAGAGGCCGCCCAGGCGCTGCAGGCTCTGGGCGCCGAGACCCACGTGCTGGACCTGACCGACGCCAACGCCGTCGCCGGCCTGGCGTGGAAGCTCGACGGCGAAGCGCTGGACGTGGCGATCTACGTGGCGGGCACCTACGGCCCGCGCACGCAGGGCGCCACGCCCGTCAGCCAGGCAGATTTCGATGCCGTGATGCACACCAACGTGTGGGCGCCGATGGGCGTGCTGCCTGCGGTGCTGCCGATGGTGGAAGCCGGACGCAATGGTGCGGACGAACCTGGCGGCGTGCTCGCCGTCATCTCCAGCCGCATGGGCAGCATTGGCGACATGACAGGCAACGGCGGCTGGCTGTATCGCGCCAGCAAGGCGGCGGTGAACGCGGTGCTGCGCGGGGTGTCGATCGACGCCAAGAACGCCACGTGCCTGACCTTCCACCCCGGCTGGGTACAGACCGACATGGGCGGCGCGGGCGCGGCCATCACGGCGCAGGAAAGCGTGGCCGGTATCCGCCGCGTGATTGCCGGCGCCGCGCGCGCTGACAACGGCGGGTTCCGCAACTACGACGGCAGCGTCATTGAATGGTGAGGCCGGAACGATGCTGCTGACCCAAGAGCAAGAAATGATTCGCGACGCCATCCGCACCTTCGTGCGCGAGGCGATCACCCCGCACGCAGCCTCATGGGACCGCGATGCAACGTTCCCGAAAGACGTGCACCGCCAACTAGGCGAACTGGGCGCCTATGGCGTGGCCGTGCCGGAAGAACTCGGGGGCGCGGGACTCGACTACCTGTCGCTGGCGTTGATCCTGGAAGAAATTGCTGCCGGCGACGGCGGCACCTCCACCGTCATCAGCGTGAACAACTGCCCCGTGTGCAGCATGCTGATGGCGTTTGCGAACGACGCGCAGAAGCAGCAGTGGCTCGTGCCGCTGGCGCGCGGCGAGATGCTCGGCGCGTTCTGCCTGACCGAGCCGCATGTCGGGTCCGACGCATCGGCGCTGCGCACCACGGCCGTGCGCGATGGCGACCACTGGGTCCTGAACGGCGTGAAGCAGTTCATCACCAGCGGCAAGCATGCCGACGTGGCGATCGTCATGGCCGTGACCGACAAGGCCGCAGGCAAGCGCGGCATCAGCGCATTCCTGGTGCCGACCAACACACCGGGCTACATCGTCGCGCGGCTGGAGGACAAGCTCGGCCAGCACTCGTCAGACACGGCGCAGATCGTGTTTGAAGATTGCCGCATCCCCGCCGATTGCCTGCTGGGCGAAGAAGGCGCGGGCTACAAGATGGCGCTGTCCGGGCTGGAAGGCGGGCGCATCGGCATTGCCGCGCAGAGCGTTGGCATGGCGCGTGCGGCCTTTGAAGCCGCGCTGGCGTATGCCAAGGAGCGCGAAAGCTTCGGCCAGCCGCTGTTCGCGCACCAGGCGGTGCAGTTCCGCCTGGCCGAGATGGCCACACGCGTGGACGTAGCACGACAGATGGTCTGGCATGCCGCCAGCCTGAAAGACGCCGGGCTGCCGTGCCTGAAAGAGGCCGCCATGGCCAAGCTCAATGCCAGCGAGATGGCCGAGCGCGTCTGCTCCGATGCCATCCAGGTCTTCGGCGGCTACGGCTACGTGAACGACTTCCCGGTGGAGCGCATCTACCGCGACGTGCGCGTGTGTCAGATCTACGAAGGCACGAGCGATATCCAGAAGATCTTGATCGCCCGCGCACTGGCGTAGGCATTTTCGGGGAAGGCGCAGCACAACAGGGGAGCACATCATGAACGGGGCCATCGATTTCTACTTCGACTTCTCATCGCCGTACGGCTACTTCGCCAGCACGCGCGTGGAAGAACTCGCGCAGCGGTACAACCGGGCGACGGCATGGCATCCGATCCTGCTGGGGGTCGTGTTCAAAACGACCGGCGGCTCCCCGCTGCCCCAGGTGCCGCTCAAGGGCGATTACGCATGGCGCGATTTCGAGCGCACGGCACGCTTCAACGGCATTGAATACCGCAAGCCGACGCACTTCCCACTGCCCACGCAATACGCGGCGCGCGCCACGCTGTGGGTACACGACCACCACGGCGGCGACCGTGCCATCGACTTTGCGCGTGCGCTTTACCGCGCGCTGTTTGTCGACGACATCAACATTGGCGAACCAGCGGAGGTGATGAAGATTGCCGACGCAATGGGTATCGACGGTGCCGCGCTCAATGCCGGCGCGAGCAGCCAGCAGATCAAGGATCAGCTCAAGGCCGAGATCGACCTGGCCATGTCGCGCGGCGTGTTCGGCTCGCCCTACGTGATCGTCGACGGCGAAGCATTCTGGGGCTTTGACCGCTTTGACCAGATTGAAGCGCTGCTGCGCGACGGACGCATATAAACGACCTCCACGAAAGCGGCGGATGTACCAGCCGCCGCCGACGAACCCCTTACTAAGAACGCATGACTGCAGTCACCTCCCCCGTTTCGAACCACCCCCGCTTTGACGCGATCCTCTTCGATTGCGACGGCGTGCTGGTCGACAGCGAACCCCTCGTCAACCGCCTGATCTGGGAGATGCTGACCGAGCTTGGCATCAACATCAGCCCGGAAGATTCCATCAAGCGCTTCCTGGGCAAGGCCATCCGCGAAGAGCTGGATGCCATTGCCGAGATGCGCGGCGCGCCGCTGCCGCCGAACTGGCTGTCCACCTTCCACGCGCGCCGCAACGCGCTGCTCGAAGCCGAGGTGGAGGCCGTACCGCATATCGCGCACGCCATCGATGTGCTGTCCAGGTTGGGCCTGCCGATGGCCGTGGCCTCGGGCGCCGATCGCACGAAGGTTGAATTGCAGCTCAACCGCACCGGATTGATCGAGCACTTCCAGCCCACGGACGTGCGCATCTTTTCGGCCACCGAAGTCGCGCGCAGCAAGCCCGCGCCCGACGTGTACCTGCTGGCCGCGAGCAGCCTGGGGGTATCGCCGGCGCGTTGCCTGGTGATCGAAGACAGCCCCACGGGCGTGACCGCCGGGCACGCTGCCGGCATGACGGTGCTGGCATACGCCGGCCGCAATGCGCCGGGCCCGCTGATCGCCGCGGGAGCCACCCGCACGTTTACCGACATGCGCGAACTGCCGGAGCTGCTGGCCTGATGCCTGCCGCACAACCCAAGCCCATCGGGCCGGCCGACGCCTGCCCCTGCGGCAACGGCGCCTATGCGCGCTGCTGCGGCCCCTTCCACGCGGGCGACGCCGCGCCGGCCACGGCCGAGCAACTCATGCGCTCGCGCTACAGCGCTTATGTGCTGGGCGACACGGCGTACCTGCGCCGCACGTGGCATCCGTCCACCTGCCCTGCCGACCTGGAGACGAGCGAGGCAGATGCCACCGCCACGCGCTGGCTCGGCCTGGACGTCAAGCGCCACACGCCGCAAGACGCCACGCATGCGACGGTGGAATTCGTCGCGCGCTACAAGGTGGGCGGCCGCGCGCATCGCCTGCATGAAACGAGCCGCTTCGTCCGCCTGGACGCCAGCGGCGCTGAATCCGCCGAAGGCCGTTGGCTGTACGTTGACGGCACCTTCCCTGACTGAACCGCACCGACCTTCCCGCACTGTTGCCATGCCGACGCTAGAGACCAAGCTGAACCCCCGCGCTGAAGACTTCAAGGCCAACGCCGATGCCATGCGCGCGCTCGTCGCCGACTTGCGCGACAAGGTGGCGCGCATCGCCCAGGGCGGCGGTGAAGACGCCCGCGCCAAGCACCTCGCCCGCGGCAAGCTGCTGCCGCGCGACCGCGTGCAGCAACTGCTCGACCCCGGCACGCCGTTCCTGGAGTTCTCTCAGATGGCCGCGTACGGCATGTACGACGACGCTGCACCGGGCGCCGGCATCATCACCGGCATCGGCCGCATCTCTGGGCAGGAATGCGTGATCGTCTGCAACGACGCCACGGTCAAGGGCGGCACGTATTACCCGATGACGGTGAAGAAGCACCTGCGCGCGCAGGAGATCGCCGAGCAGAACCACCTGCCCTGCGTGTACCTCGTCGATTCGGGCGGCGCCAACCTGCCGAACCAGGACGACGTGTTTCCTGATCGCGATCACTTCGGCCGCATCTTCTACAACCAGGCCAACCTGTCAGCCAAGGGCATTCCGCAGATCGCGGTGGTGATGGGTTCGTGCACAGCCGGCGGCGCGTATGTGCCGGCCATGAGCGACGAGTCGATCATCGTCAAGGAACAGGGCACGATCTTCCTGGCGGGCCCGCCGCTGGTGAAGGCGGCCACCGGTGAAGTGGTGAGCGCGGAAGACCTCGGCGGCGCCGATGTGCACACGCGGCTGTCCGGCGTGGCGGATTACTTCGCCAACAACGACTCGCACGCGCTGGCACAAGCGCGCAGCATCGTCGCGCACCTGAACCGCCGCAAGCCGGATCAAGTGCAGATTCATGCGCCGGTCGAACCGCGTTACGCCGCCGAAGAACTCTACGGCGTGATCCCGACCGATACGCGCAAGCCGTTCGACGTGCGTGAAGTCATCGCCCGCATCGTCGACGATTCCGCCTTTGACGAATTCAAGGCGCGCTACGGCACGACGCTGGTCTGCGGCTTTGCGCGCATCTGGGGTTACCCGGTCGGCATCATCGCCAACAACGGCATCCTGTTTTCGGAGGCCGCGCTCAAGGGCGCGCACTTCATCGAGCTGTGCTGCCAGCGCAAGATCCCGCTGGTGTTCCTGCAGAACATCACGGGCTTCATGGTCGGCCGCAAGTATGAGAACGAAGGCATCGCCAAGAACGGCGCGAAGATGGTGACGGCGGTGGCAACGGCGCAGGTGCCGAAGTTCACGGTCATCATCGGCGGCTCGTTTGGCGCGGGCAACTACGGCATGTGCGGACGTGCGTATTCGCCGCGCTTCCTTTGGATGTGGCCAAACGCGCGCATCTCGGTGATGGGCGGCGAACAGGCCGCCAGCGTGCTCGCCACCGTGCGCCGCGACGGCATCGAAGCCAAGGGCGGCCAATGGAGCGCGGATGAAGAAGCCGCGTTCAAGGCGCCGATCCGCGATCAGTACGAGCGCCAGGGCCATCCGTACTATGCCAGCGCACGCCTGTGGGACGATGGCGTGATCGACCCCGCCGACACGCGCAGCGTGCTGGGCCTTGGGTTGTCGGCCAGCCTGAACGCGCCGATCGGCGACATGAACTTCGGCGTGTTCCGCATGTAAGCAGCCGCCAACCGAACAGGACATTTGCAGTGAACAGCAACACCGCGAGAACGTGGCGCAGCGCCTGGGCAGCCGTTGGCTGCGCGCTGCTGCTTGCGGCTGCGCATGCGAGCGAGACCGCGCCGGCCGGCATCAGCGAGACCATCGTAGAGGTGCCCAAGTCTGCGGGCATCTTCACGCTCAAGCTGGAGACGACCGTCTACAAGCCGGCCGGCGACGGGCCCTTCCCGCTCATCGTGCTCAATCACGGCAAGGCGCGCGGCAAGGCGGCATTCCAGGCGCGCGCCCGTTACAGCGAGCAGGCTGCGGCGCTGGTCGCGCGCGGCTACGTGGTGGCCATCCCGATGCGGCAGGGGTTTTCCAAATCCGGTGGCGCGTATATCGGCAGCGGCTGCAATGTGGAAGCCAACGGCATCATCCAGGCCGAAGACGTGGTGGCCGCGCTCGACTACATGACCGCGCAGCCGTACGTCGACCGCAACCGCATCGTCGTCATGGGCCAGTCGCATGGCGGCCTGACCACACTAGCCTTTGGCACCATCGCCTACCCCGGCGTACGCGGGCTGGTGAACTTTGCCGGCGGCCTGCGCAACGACACCTGTGCCGACTGGGAAGGCAACCTCGTGCGCGCCTTCGAGACGTACGGCCGCCAGTCACGCTACCCCTCGCTCTGGTTCTACGGCGACAACGACAGCTACTGGCCCAAGCCGATGCCCGACAGGATGTTCGCCGCCTACACCAGTGCCGGCGGCAAAGGCCGGCTGGTGGATTTCGGCAACTTCAAGAGCGACTCGCACGGCATGTTTGCAAGCCATGCAGGACTTGCCATCTGGCTGCCGCAGGTGGATGCCTTCCTGCGCGAACTCGGTCTGCCGGCAGGCCCGGTGCAAGCGGCGGCGCCGGGCAGCAACGCTGAAGCCTCCGGCGCAGACGACCCCAAGTCCGACACCAACAAGGACCCCGAATGAACGCTTTCGAGACCCTCGCCTTCGCCCAGCACGGCGCCGTCGCCACGCTCACGCTGAACCGGCCCGACGTGCGCAACGCCTTCAACGAAACGGTCATCGCCGAGCTGACCGGTGCGTTCCGCGCGCTGGCCAATGAGCCGAGCGTGCGCGCCATCGTCCTGTCGGGCAACGGCCCTGCGTTCTGCGCGGGCGCCGACCTGAACTGGATGAAGAAGATGGCCGGCTACTCCGATGACGAGAACCGCGCCGACGCCCTGCGCCTGGCCGAAATGCTGCGCGCCATCTACACCTGCCCCAAGCCCGTGATCGCGCGCGTGCAGGGCGACACCTATGCCGGCGGCGTCGGCCTGGTCGCCGCGTGCGACATCGTCGTCGCCGTCGACACGGCCAACTTCTGCCTGTCGGAAGCGAAGCTCGGACTGATCCCGGCCACCATCAGCCCATACGTGATCCGCGCGCTGGGCGAGCAGGCATCGCGCCGCTACTTCATCACTGCCGAGCGTTTCTCCGCCGCAGAGGCGCATCGCCTCGGCCTCGTGCATGAGCTGGTGAGCGCAGACGCCCTCGACGCCAAGGTGGCCGACATCACCGCTGCGCTCGTCGCCAACAGCCCGAACGCCGTGCGCGAGAGCAAGCGGCTCGTGCGCGAGGTGTCTGGCGCTGCGGTCAATGACGCACTGCTGGCCGACACCGCTGAACGCATCGCCGCCATCCGCGCCTCGGAAGAAGGCCGGGAAGGCGTGCAAAGTTTCCTGGGCAAGCGCAAGCCGAACTGGCTGCTGCCGGCCTGATCCGCATAACAACGACACCACGCATCACTTGAAGGAAGTCCTCATGCAATCCACTCCGCTCAACTTCGTTCCGAACGCCGCCAAGGCGCCCGTCACGCCAGGCCAGGCGCCCGACGCGCGCTGGAGCCGCGAAGCCATCGAAGCGCTGTTCGCGCTGCCGTTCAACGACCTGCTGTTCCAGGCGCAGCAGGTGCACCGCGCCAACTTTGATGCGAATGCGGTGCAGCTCTCGACGCTGCTGTCCATCAAGACCGGCGGCTGCCCGGAGGACTGCTCGTATTGCCCGCAATCGGCGCGCTACGACACCGGTGTCGAGGCTGAAAAACTGATGCCGATCGACGAAGTGCTGGAAGCAGCATCGCGCGCCAAGCAAAACGGCGCAAGCCGCTTCTGCATGGGCGCCGCGTGGCGCAACCCGAAGCCGCATCAGCTCGACGCCGTGGCCGACATGGTGCGCGGCGTGAAGGCGATGGGGCTGGAGACCTGCGTGACGCTCGGCATGCTCAAGCAGGAACAGGCCGCGCAGTTGAAGGAAGCGGGCCTGGATTACTACAACCACAACCTCGACACCGCGCCCGAGTTCTACGGCGAGATCATCACGACGCGCACGTACCAGGACCGGCTCGACACGCTCGAGCATGTGCGTGACGCCGGCATCAACGTGTGCTGCGGCGGCATCGTCGGCCTGGGGGAATCGGTGCACGAGCGTGCGGGCCTGATCGCCGAGCTGGCAAACATGGAGCCGTATCCGGACTCGGTGCCCATCAACAATCTCGTGAAGGTCGAAGGTACGCCGCTGGCGGGCAACGAAGAACTGGACCCGTTCGATTTCGTGCGCACGATTGCCGTGGCGCGCATCACGATGCCCAAGGCGATGGTGCGGCTCTCCGCTGGCCGTGAGGCGATGGACGACGCGCTGCAGGCGCTGTGCTTCATGGCGGGAGCCAACTCGATCTTCTATGGCGAGAAACTGCTGACGACGGACAACCCGGAGGCGGATGCTGACCGCAAGCTGCTGGCGCGGTTGGGGATGCGGGTGGAGGTGCAGGATCACATGCACCATGAATCGCATGCGGGGGCGCAGTCTTCGCATTGTCATATCGACATTACGCCGGCGGACTGATGCTTTGTTGTGGGGGTGGGTCTTGGTTTTTTGTTGGTGGTCTGCTCCCCTTTCGTCCCCTGCCGGGCCGACTCACTTTCTTTGTCTTGCCAAAGAAAGTAAGCAAAGAAAGGCGCGCCCGAGATGGCGAAGGACTCCTTGAATTTATGTCGCAGAGAGGGAGAGGAGGCAAACTCGCTTCGCTCAAACAGCCTCCCCTCTTTTTCCTCTCTGCAACAGAAATTCAAGGCGCCATCTAGGGCTCCAACGGCCACACCATCGGAGCACAAGCGCAGTAGTGAATACGCGGCAAGACGCGGAGCGAAGCAAACGGCAATACAGCAACAAACACGGGCCTGACAGAGCATGCACACCAACGGTTTGGCCGTTGACGTTCCTGCCCTAGATGGCGCCTTGAATTTTCGTAAGCGGGCGGAAACAAGACGGGAAACTGTTTGAGCGCAGCGAGTTTTTCCCGTCTCCGCCCGGTTACGAAAATTCAAGGAGGGTGTCGCCATCTCGGGCGCGCCTTTCTTTTGCTTACTTTTCTTTGGCAAGACAAAGAAAAGTAAGTCGGTCCCGGCAGGGAACGAAACAGGGATGGACCAAAACCGCCCGCCCCGGCAGGGGATGAAACAAGGGACGCACCACAAGTGCGAAAGATGCAGAGAACACCGGAGACACACCAAAAATGATCACCAAGCTCCTCATCGCCAACCGAGGCGAAATCGCCTGCCGGGTCGCCGCCACCTGCCGCAAGCTCGGCATCCGCACGGTCGCGGTCTACTCCGATGCCGACGCCAACGCCCGCCACGTCGCGGCCTGCGACGAAGCCATCCACATCGGTGAGCCCGCCGCCCGCGACAGCTACCTGCGCGCCGATCGCATCCTCGAAGCCGCGCGCGCCACGGGCGCGCAAGCCGTCCATCCCGGCTACGGCTTCCTCTCGGAGAACGAAGCCTTCGCCAAGGCCTGCGCAGACGCCGGCATCATCTTCGTCGGGCCGCCGGCCTCGGCCATCGAAGCGATGGGCAGCAAGAGCGCGGCCAAGGCGCTGATGGAAACGGCGGGCGTGCCGCTCGTGCCCGGCTACCACGGTGACAACCAGGACGCCGCATTCCTGCGCACGCAGGCTGATCGCATCGGCTACCCCGTCCTCATCAAGGCGAGCGCCGGCGGCGGTGGCAAGGGCATGCGCGTGGTGGAATCGGGCGATGCGTTCGAAGCCTCGCTGGCCTCGGTCAAGCGTGAGGCCTCATCGAGCTTTGGCGACGACCGCGTGCTGATCGAGAAGTACCTCACGCGGCCGCGCCACATCGAAATCCAGGTCTTCGCAGACAGCTTCGGCGGCGCCGTCTACCTGTTCGAGCGCGACTGCTCCGTGCAGCGCCGCCACCAGAAGGTGCTGGAAGAAGCCCCCGCCCCCGGCATGACGCTGGACCGCCGCCGCGCGATGGGCGAGGCCGCCGTGGCCGCCGCGCGCGCCGTGGGCTACGTGGGCGCCGGCACGGTCGAATTCATCGTCGATGAAGACGGCACGTTCTACTTCATGGAGATGAACACGCGCCTGCAGGTCGAGCACCCGGTCACCGAAATGATCACCGGCGAAGACCTCGTCGAATGGCAATTGCGCGTCGCCTCCGGCGAGCCGCTGCCGCGCACGCAGGACGAACTGCACATTCACGGTCACGCGCTCGAAGCACGCATCTACGCAGAAAACCCCGACCGCGATTTCCTGCCCTCCATCGGCACGCTGAAGGTGCTGCGTACGCCGGCTGCGGTGGAATTTACCGTCGGCGCGCAAGCCAATGGCGAACCCGCCGCCGTGCGCATCGACGCGGGCGTGCGCGAGGGCGACGCCATCAGCCCTTACTACGACCCGATGATCGCCAAGCTCATCGTCTGGGGCCGTGATCGCGAAGAGGCGCTCGCGCGCATGCTGCAGGCGCTGGGCAGCTTCCACCTGGTGGGGCTGTCGTCCAACGTGGCCTTCCTGCGCCGCCTTGTCGCATCGAAGCCGTTTGCGACCGCCGATCTGGATACCGGCCTGATCGCGCGCAATCACGACACGCTGTTCCCGGCAGCGCCGGACGTGCCGCAAGACGCCATCGCCCTGGCTGTGGCTGCGCTGCTCGCCCGCGAGGCGCGCAGCCTGCGCACCGACACGCGCGATCCGCATTCGCCGTGGGCGCGCGGCAGCGGCTGGCGCCTGAACGGCGCGGCTGAACGCGCGCTGCGTTTCATGCACGGCGATCAGGCCATCGACGCCACGCTCGTCTACGGCCGCGACGGCTCGCGGCTGAAAGCAGACGGCCATGAAGCGCCCTTCACTTCGCAGCGCCACGCCGACACCTTCACCGTCACGCTGGGCTCGCACAAGGCGACCGGTCAGGTGCATCTCGACGGCGACACGTTCCACGTCTTCACCGGCGGCGCGCACTGGACGCTCGAGCGTCACGACCCGCTCGCCCATGCTGGCGAAGCCGACGACGAAGGCGGCAAGCTGACCGCGCCGATGCCTGGCAAGGTCATCGCCGTGCTGGCCGCGCCGGGGCAGACCGTCACCAAGGGCGCGCCGCTGGTCGTCATGGAAGCCATGAAGATGGAGCACACGCTCACCGCACCGGCCGACGGCGTCGTCGAATCGGTGCTGTATGGCGTGGGCGATCAGGTGACGGAGGGTGTGCAGTTGCTGGCGTTCAAGCCGGCTGAATGACGGCCGAATGACGCCTGGATGAGACCCAAGCGGGGCCGCCACGCGCCTTGGCGGCCCCTGCTACACTGCTTGACGTATACGTCAACTACCCGCACTGAAGTCGCCCCACATGCACATCCAGATCTACACGCCCGACGGCAAGCCCCAACCCTGGCTCGACGGTTTTGCGCAGGCGCTGCCAGAGGCGCGGCTGTCGGTATGGGAGCAAGGCGCCGCGCAGGATGCCGACTACGCCGTGGTCTGGCAGCCGCCCGCCGATATGCTGCGCGGCCGCACGGATTTGCGCGCGGTGTTCAACCTCGGTGCGGGCGTCGATGCGATCCTGGGCCTGCGCGCGCAATCCCCCGATGCGATTCCCGAAGGCCTGCCGATCGTCCGGCTGGACGACGCCGGCATGGCCGCGCAGATGGGCGAGTACGTCACGCACGCCGTGCTGCGCTTCTTCCGCCGGCTCGATGAATACGAGCGCCAGCAGCAAGCCAAGATGTGGCGCTTCCTCAAGCCATTCAACCGCGACGAGTTCGTCGTCGGTGTGCTCGGCCTGGGCGTGCTGGGCACGCACATCGCCAAGACGCTGGCAGGCTTCGGCTTTCCGGTGCGCGGCTGGAGCCGCTCCGCCAAGCACGTCGACGGCGTCGATTGCCGGGCCGGTAGCGACGCACTGCCGGGCTTCCTGGCGGGCACGCGCGTGCTGGTGAACGTGCTGCCGCTGACGGCCGACACCGAAAACGTGATCGACGCGAAACTGCTCGCGCAACTCGCACCGGGCGCATTCGTTGTCAACGTGGCGCGCGGCAAGCATCTGGTGGAAGACGACCTGCTGGCCGCCGTGCGCAGCGGGCATGTTGCAGGCGCCGCGCTCGACGTGTTCCGCACCGAGCAGCTGCCGCCCGACCATCCTTTCTGGACCGAACCACGCATCCATATCACGCCGCACATTTCGGCGTTGACGCTGCGCGAGGTCAGCATTGCCCAGATCGCGCGCAAGATCCGCGCGCTGGAAGCGGGCGAGCCGATTGCCGGCATCGTCGATCTGCAACGAGGGTACTGAGATGAGCATTCCGAATTTTGTGAAGGTGGTCGAGGTCGGCCCGCGCGATGGTCTTCAGAACGAAAAGGCGCCGGTTTCCACCGACACCAAGGTCGAACTGGTGAACCGGCTGTCCGAGGCGGGCTTCGTGAACGTGGAAGCCGCGTCGTTCGTGTCGCCCAAGTGGGTGCCGGCGATGGCCGATGGCGCCGACGTGATGGCCCGCATCCAACGCCGGCCCGGCACGCTGTACTCCGTGCTCACGCCCAACATGAAGGGCTTCGAAGGCGCGGCAGCAGCGGGTGCGGATGAGATCGTGATCTTCAGCGCGGCCAGCGAGGCCTTTGCGCAGAAGAACATCAATTGCTCGATTGCGGAGTCGATCGAACGCTTTGTGCCGGTGGCCAAGGCGGCCAAGGATGCGGGCATTCGCGTGCGCGGGTCGATCTCGTGTTCGCTGGGCTGCCCGTATCAGGGCGAGGTGCCGGTGTCGTCGGTGGTGGATGTCATCAAGCGCATGGCCGACCTGGGCTGCGACGAGATCGACATTGCCGACACGATCGGCGTGGGTACCGCCGGGCAGGTGAAAACCGTGATGGAAGCCGCCGCGGCGACCTTTCCGATCGACCGCCTCTCGGGTCATTTCCACGACACGTACGGCCAGGCACTGGCCAACATCCTCGCCAGCCTGGAAGTCGGCATCGCCATCTTCCACGCATCGGTGGCAGGGCTGGGCGGCTGCCCGTATGCCAAGGGCGCGACCGGCAACGTCGCCACGGAAGATGTGCTGTACCTGCTGCACGGCCTGGGCATCCGCACCGGCATCGACCTGGACAAGGTGGTGCTGGCGGGCGACTTCATCTCGCAAGCCATCGGCCGCCCCACGGCGTCACGTGCAGGCCGCGCGCTGCTGCTCAAGCTGCAGGACCAGATCGCCCAGGCCTGCATCTGAAACCCCACCAAGCACAACGACGATGACCGCTACCGATACGAACGCGCCGCTGCCTGAATCCGCTCAACGCGTGGCCGACCACCTCCGCACGCTCGGCTACGAAAAAGCCATCGTGATGCTGCCGGCCACCGGAAAAACGTCTGCCGAAGCGGCTGCCGGCCTCGGCTGCTCGGTGGCGGAGATTGCCAAGTCGATCATCTTCCGTCGCGCCGAAGATGACGTGCCGGTGCTGGTGATCGCCAGCGGCACCAATCGTGTCGACGAGGCAAAGGTTTCCGCGCACGTGGGCGCGCTGGCCAAGGCCGATGCGAAGTTCGTGCGCGAGAAAACCGGTTACGCCATCGGCGGCGTATGTCCGGTCGGCCATGCGGTCAAGCCCGTGATGCTGCTCGACCAAGACCTGTTCCAGTTCGACAGCGTGTGGGCCGCGGCCGGCCACCCGCATGCCGTGTTCAACCTTACGCCTGCCGAACTCGAAGCGATGACCGGCGCGCCCGTGGCCGACATCGCCCAGCGCGACTGATCGCACACGCATGGACGCCTGCACCCGCGCGCAACTGAAGCTGTCGCTCGGCAAGTTGCGCAACAGCCGCCAGCAGGCGGAGCGTACGCAGCCGGTGTCGTCTCCGTGCATCAGCGTCTGCAAGATGGACGAGGCGCGCGGCCTGTGTATCGGCTGCATGCGCACGATCGACGAAATTGCCGCGTGGTCGACCATGAACGACGCGGCTCGTCTGGCCGTGTGGAAAACCTTGCCCGAGCGCGCCTGCGCCTGGCTCAACGACGCGCCCAGCGCCTGACCGCTGATCACCATGGCCGAACACGATATCGTCACCCTTCCGGATTCGATGCGCGTGTTCGAGCGCGGTTGGCTGTCGTCCAACAACATCCTTTTCTTCGACGACGAAGCGCATGGCGGCTGCGCGCTGGTGGATTCGGGCTATCTCACGCACGCCCCGCAAACCGTGGCGCTGGTGAAGCACGCGCTGCAGGGACGGCCCCTGCGCCGCCTGCTGAATACGCACCTGCACTCGGATCACTGCGGCGGCAATGCGGCGCTGCAGGCCATCTACGGCAGCCACACGCGCGTGCCCGCCGCGCAGATCGACGACGTGCGGCGCTGGGACATCGACGCCCTCAGCTACGGCCCCACAGGCCAGGAGTGCGCGCGCTTCACGTTGCCCAACAGCGATGCCGACGCGGGCCTCGCTGACGGCATGACGCTGCGCCTGGGCGGTTTCGACTGGCAGGTGATCAGCGCACCCGGGCACGACCCGCACGCGATCATCCTGTTCAATCCCGACACGCGTGTGTTGATCTCCGCCGACGCACTGTGGGAACGCGGCTTTGGCGTGATCTTTCCCGAGCTTGAAGGCGAGAGCGGCTTTGCCGAGCAGCAGGCCATTCTCGAGCGCATCGCGCAGCTCGATGCGCGTGTGGTGATTCCCGGACATGGCCGGCCGTTTATCGACGTCAACGCCGCGATTGACGCGTCGCTTGGGCGGCTTGCCTATCTGCGTGCTGACCCCGAGCGCAACGCACTGCACGCCATTCGCGTGTTGGTGAAGTTCAAGCTGCTCGAGCAGCAGGCGTTGTCGCACGACGCGCTGTTCACGTGGTTCACGCAGACCACACTGATGCCGCGCTTGCAGGCGCGCTTCTTCGCGAGCCAATCGATGGAGACATTGCTGGATGCCGCGATTGCGGCGCTGGTCAAGGCGGGCGCCGCCACCGTCGAACACGGCCGCATCCTGAACCGCGATTGACGTGCCGCGCGGTGGCGATGCCCCGCTACAATGCGGCGACGCCTCTTCTTCTCCCCAGGGCATGCCGAAACCTGCCACACCCAACCCGCCCGAAGCCACCACTGGAGCCGAAGCACCGCGACGCAAGCGCGGCCGCCCCGCACAGGATGCCAACGAGGGCTTGCGCCGCGCGCTGATCGAGCAGTCGGCCAGGCTGTTCCGCGAGAAGGGCTACGGCAACACCACGGTGCGCGACATTGCCGCTGCCACGGGCGTGCATGCGGGCAGTTGGTTCTATTACTTCAAGACCAAGCAGGACATCCTGCAGGCCGTGATCGAACACGGCCTGACCGTGGCGCTGGCCGACATCGAGGCCATCGATATCAACGCCCTGCCGCCGCGCGAGGCGATGCGCCAGCTGGTGCGCGCGCACCTCTACACGATCCTTGCGCCCCACCAGGATTTCATTCCAGTGATGCTGTACGAATGGCGCTCGCTCGATGCGCAGGCGCAGGAACGCATCATCGCGCTCAAGGACCGGTACGAAGACATCTGGACGCGCGTGATCGAGCGCCTGCGTGCCTCCGGCGAATGGGCCCACCCGACGCCCGTCGATCGGCTGCTGATGTTCGGTGCGCTGAACTGGACGGCGCAGTGGTATCAGGCCGGCGCGGGCATCAGCATCGATGCGCTCGCCGATCAGGCGGTGCTGTTCATCCTGCGTACGCCGCCTCAGCCGGCGGCTTAGCGTTCCTTAGCGGGCCTCGCCCTCGAACAGCGTCTGATTGGCGCTGCGCAGCACATGCTTCTGGATCTTGCCCGTCGCCGTCATGGGCAGCTTGTCGACCACGGCGATGTGCTTGGGCACCTCAAAGCTGCCGAGATGCGCCCGACAATGCGCCTGCAGCGCGGCCGCATCGGCGTGTGCATCGGGCTTGAGGCAGACGAACGCGGCCACGGCTTCCACCCAGTGCGCGTGCGGCAAGCCGACCACTGCGGCATTCGCCACGGCCGGATGCCTTAGCAACACTTCTTCCACTTTGACCGACGGCACGTTCTCGCCGCCGGTCTTGATCATGTCCTTGATGCGGTCCTTGAACTGAAGCTGGCCGTCGGCATCCCACATGCCGAGGTCGCCCGTGTGGTGCCAGCCGAAGCGGCGTGCGTTGGCGGTGGCCTGCGGGTCCTTGAAGTAGCCGAGCATGACGTTGGGGCCGCGGTGCACGATCTCGCCCAGTTGGTTGGGGCCGAGCAGATTGCCTTGATCGTCCATCACCGCGGCCTCGTTCACCATGCACGGCTGGCCCCAATAGTTGCCGGTGCGCTGCAGTTGCTGGTCGGGCGCGAAGTACATCGTCATCGGGAAGATCTCGGTCTGCCCGGAGCCGAGGGCAAAGTTCGGGCACACCTCGGCAATCAGGCGTTCGAGCAGCGGCTTGGCCATCGGCGCCATCGCATACAGGCACAGGCGCAGGCTGGAGAGATCTCGCTGCGCACGCAGCGGATGGTGCAGCAGCGCGGCATACATGAGCGGCAGGCCGAACAGTTGCGTGATGCGCTCGCTCGCAATCGCGTCCAGCAGCGCTGCCGGATCAAAGCCGCGCTGGATGACGAGCGTGGCGCCCACCATCATCGCGGATGCAGCCGTCGCAAACTGCGCGCAGTGGAACATCGGCAGCAGGCACGAGAACACGTCGGTCTCGTTCAGGTTCAGGCCGGCGATGTTGGACATCAGCGCGGCATGCACCGAACGGTGCGAATGCATGGCCCCCTTTGGCCGCCCGGTCGTGCCGCTGGTGTACATGATGAGCGCGAGATCGCGGTCGTCGATCACGACGGCGGGCAGCGTATCGGCGTGGCCTTGCAGCGCTTGCTCCACCGTTTGCGGGCCATCGGCAACTGGTTCACCGAAGCATTGGTGCGCCGGGAGCCCCAGCGCATTCAGCGTGTCGCGCAGCGCCGGGTACAGCGCCGCGTCGATCACCACGTGCCGCGCCTCGGCATGTTCGAGGATGTAGCGCACGTCATCCGGCCCGAGCATCGCGTTGATCGGCACCCACACCAGCCCCGCCTTGAGAATGCCGTACGCGGCCACCAGGAACTGCGCCGAGTTCCCGCACACCATCGCGACCTTGTCGCCAGGCATGAGGGCGCTTGCAAGCAGCGCGTGCGCATAGCGATTGCTGTCTGCGTTGAGCTCGGCATGCGTCATGCGACGCGGGCCATCGACCAGCGCGACTTTCGCGCCGAACTTGCGTGCACTGCGATGCAACGTATCGCCCAGCGTCACCCGGTTCAGCAGGTTGGCTTCAAGCGTGGTGTCTGGCGTGGCTTCGGACATGGGACGTCTCCTGTGGACTGCATTGACCGCATTGACCGCATTGACCGCACGAATTGCACGACGAAACGATGAACAGGAACGGCAACGCAGCCGTCAGGCCGCGGCAATCTCCATCAGCAACCCGCCGGGCGCAACCTGCGCCCCGACCTGGGTGAACAGCCCCCTCACCTCGCCTGCGAGCGGCGCGGCAATGCTGTGCTCCATCTTCATCGCCTCCACCACCAGCAGCACCTGACCGGCGCTGACGGCCTCCCCTTCAGCTACGTGCACGGCGACCACGCGGCCGTTCATCGGCGCGCTGATGCGGCCGCTGCCCGCTTGTGCGCCGCTGCGCTCCGCCTTGGCGTAGGTGGTGTCGATGGCGGTGTGTTCGATGCCATTCAGCACGAAGTGGCACGCAGCCGGGGTGAGGGCGTAATCCACCGCGTGGAATGTGTCGCCCAGCGCCAGCGTGAGGTGACCGTCGCCCTCAGAGACAAGCGCCACCTGCGTGGCACCGCCGTCCCAGGCCAGTTCCCATTGCTGCGCACCGAGCGCACGCAGGCGCATGTCGATGGCTTCACCGTCGAGCGTGAAACGGCACAGCGTCGGGTATGTGCGGCTGCTGGCCCAGCCGCGTAGTTCTGCGGGATAGCGGCGTGCGGCGCCTTCGCGCAAGTGCGTGAGCAGCACGGCGGCCGCCTGGCAGACCGCTGCATCGGGTACGGCAGACTGGCGCATCGGGGCCGGGAAATGCCGGTCGATGAACGCGGTGGACACATCGCCGGCAAGGAACGCCGGATGCGCCACGCAGTCGCGCAGAAACGCCCGGTTGGTCGGCAGGCCAAGCAGCAGGCAATCGTCCAAGGCGTGCGCGAGACGCCGGCATGCATCGGCGCGGTCGGTGCCGTGCGCGACGATCTTGGCGAGCATCGAGTCGTAGTACGGCGAAACGACGAGCCCATCGGCCAATGCATGGTCCGTGCGGACATCCTGCGGCGCACGCCAGCGGGCGACGGTGCCGCTCTGCGGCAGGAAATTCTGCTGCGGATCTTCTGCGCACAACCGCACTTCGATGGCGTGGCCGCCTTGCGCGAGGCGTGCATCGATGGCGTCTTGCGTAAGCGGCAACGGCTCGCCCAGCGACACGCGCAACTGCCACTCGACCAGGTCGACGCCGACGATCGCTTCGGTCACGGCATGCTCGACCTGCAGCCGCGTGTTCATCTCCATGAAGTAGAACGCGCCGTCCGGGGCGAGCAGGAATTCCAGCGTGCCCGCGCCCACGTAGCCGATGGCGCGTGCCGCCGCCACCGACACCGCACCCATGCGCGCGCGCAACTCGGGCGACACCGCGGGTGACGGCGATTCTTCGATCAGCTTCTGATGCCGACGCTGCACGGAGCAATCGCGCTCGCCGAGGTAAACCACGTTGCCATGCGTATCGGCAAACAGCTGAATCTCGATATGGCGCGGCTCGACGATGGCTTTTTCGAGGATCAACTCGCCCGAGCCAAACGCGTTCTCCGCTTCGGAACGCGCAGACTGCAGCGCCGCCGCAAACTCGTCCGCCCGCTCGACGCGCCGCATGCCGCGCCCACCGCCACCGGCCGCCGCCTTAATCATCACCGGATAGCCGATCCGTGCGGCTTCCTCCGCCATGCGCTCGGCGGATTGATCTTCGCCCTGGTAGCCCGGCACGCAGGGCACGCCGGCGGCTTCCATGAGGCGCTTGGCACCGGCCTTGTTGCCCATCGCGCGGATGGCATCTGCGGGTGGGCCGATGAAGACGAGGCCCGCGTCTGCGCACGCGTTGGCAAAGGCGTCGCTCTCCGCGAGGAAGCCGTAGGCCGGATGGACCGCCTGCGCACCCGACTTGCGCGCCGCCTCCAGCAACGCCGCAATGTTCAGGTACGACGCCTGCGGTTGCGATGCGCCAATCGGCAACGCCAGATCGGCCGCGCGGCAATGCGGCGCATCGCGGTCAGCATCGGAATACACGGCAACGGTGCGCATGCCAAGGCGACGCGCCGTGCGCATGATGCGCAAAGCGATCTCGCCCCGGTTGGCGATGAACACGGAGCGGAAGGCAGCATGCGGGGCGGCCATCGTTCAGCCCTTCTTGCCGGGCAGCGTGTTCATGTATTTGCAGATGATGCCGAGCATCACCTCGTCCGCGCCGCCGCCAATCGAGCCCAGGCGCCCGTCGCGGTAATAGCGCGAGACCGGGTTGTCCCAAGTGAAGCCCATGCCGCCCCAGAACTGCAGGCAGGCATCGGGCACGATGCGCGCGAGCCGCCCGGCCTTGAGCTTGGCCATCGACGCCAGCTCCGTGACGTCCTGCCCGTGGATGTACAAGTCGCAGGCGCGATACGTGAGCGCGCGCAGCGCTTCCACCTCCGTCTTCAGCTCGGCCAGCTTGAAGTGCACCCACTGGTTGTCGAGCAGGCTGGCGCCGAAGAGCTTGCGCTCGCGTGCGTACTCGGCGGTGGTCTCGATGCACATCGTCATCGTCGCCAGGCTGCTGGCCGCGGCCCACAGGCGCTCCTCCTGGAACTGCAGCATCTGGTACGTGAAGCCCTTGCCTTCCTCGCCGATGCGGTAGCGCTGCGGCACGCGCACGTCGTCAAAGTAGATGAGGCCCGTGTCCGACGAATTCATGCCGATCTTGCGGATCTTCTTGCCGACCGACACGCCCTTCGTGTTCATCGGCACGATGATGAGCGACTTGTTGCGGTGCGCCGGGTCATCGGATGTGTTGGCCAGCAGGCACATCCAGTCGGCCTGCAGGCTGTTGGTGATCCACATCTTGCTGCCGTTGATGATGTAGTCGTCGCCGTCCTTGCGCGCGGTGGTCTTGATGCTCGCCACATCGGAGCCCGCACTCGGCTCCGACACGCCCACGCAGGCCACCGCATCGCCGCTGATCGCGGGCGCCAGGAACTGTGCGCGCAGTTCGTCCGACCCGAAGCGTGCAAGCGCGGGCGTCGCCATGTCGGTCTGCACGCCAATCGCCATCGGCACGCCGCCGCAGTGGATGTGGCCAAGCGTCTCGGCCATCGCCATCGCATACGAATAGTCGAGCCCCAGCCCGCCGAATTCAATCGGCTTGGCGATGCCGAGAAAGCCCAGCTCGCCCATCTTCTTGAAGAGCTGCTTGGCGGGAAACATCTCCGCCGCTTCCCATTCATCCACGTACGGGTTGATGTCGCTGTCGATGAAGCGTTTCAGGTTGCGCTGGAGTTCCTGGTGTTCGTGGGTGAAGTGCATGGTGTCTCGCTCCGTTGTCCTGTTGTGCTCGGCAGTTCGTGTATGGATTTCGGGATGGCGTTACGGGCGCGCAACGCCAAACTGGATCGGATGCAGCGTTCGCCTGCGCGCCTCGTCGCAGACGGACAGCACGCAGGCGAGCACCTTGCGCGTGTCGCGCGGGTCGATCACGCCGTCGTCCAGCAGGCGGCCCGAAATGGTGAATGCGTCGGACTGCCGCTCGAACGTGTCGATCACCTTGGCGCGCATCGCTTCGATGGCGTCGTGGTCGACGGTCTGCGTCTTGCGTTGCATGCTGGCGGCCATGACGGTCGCCATCGTGCCGGCGGCCTGCTCGGCGCCCATCACGGCCGTCTTGGCGTTGGGCCAGCTGAAGCAAAAATCCGGAAAGAAACCACGCCCCGACATGCCGTAATTGCCCGCCCCGAACGACGCACCGCAATGCACCGTGATGCGCGGCACGGTGGCGTTGGCCATGGCCTGGATCATCTTGGAGCCGTGCTTGATCATGCCGGCCTGTTCCGACGCCTTGCCGACGATGAAGCCGGTGGTGTTTTGCAGGTACAGCAGCGGCGTGTCGGACTGGCAGCACGCCTGGATGAAGTGCACCACCTTGGTGGCGCCCGCCGGGTCCAGCGGCCCGTTGTTCGTGATGACGCCAACGCGCATGCCGCAGATGGCCGCGTGCCCGGTGACGGTGCCGGGGCCGTAGTCGGGCTTGAACTCCAGAAAGTCCGATCCATCGGCAATGCGTGCAATCACCTCGCGCATGTCGAGCGGTTTGCGGTGATCGCTCAGCGCTATGCCGAGCAATTCCTCCGCATCAAAGCGCGGCGGCACGTAGCGCCGATCCACTGCCGGCACATCGCGGTTCCAATCGAGCGCGGCAACAAGTTCGCGCGCAATGCGCAGCGCATCCGCATCGTCTTCGGCCAGGTATTCGGCCAGGCCCGAAGTGGTGGCGTGCATCTCGGCGCCGCCGAGTTCCTCTTCGGTGGCGATCTCGCCCGTGGCGGCTTTCAGCAACGGCGGCCCGGCGAGGAAGGCGCGCGCCCGGTCGCGCACCATCACCACGTAGTCCGACAAACCCGGCATGTACGCGCCGCCCGCCGTGCTCGACCCATGCACCACGCTGATCACCGGAATGCCCGCCGCCGACAGCCGCGCGAGCCAGTAGAAGCCGCTGCCGCCGTGGATGAAGGTCTCCACGCGATACGTCAGCAGGTTGGCGCCAGCCGATTCGACGAGATGGATGAACGGCAGCTTCTGCTCCAGCGCAATGGCCTGCGCGCGCTGGAACTTCTCGATGCCCATCGGCTGCACGGCACCTGCGTCGATGCCCGCGTCGTCAACGATGATCATGGCCCGCACGCCGCTTACCCAGCCGATCCCAGCGATGAAGCCGCCGCCAGGAATGGAGCGCGCCGGGTCGGCGTGATCGAGGCAAAAGCCCGCCAGCGTCGACAACTCAAGGAACGGCGCGCCGGCGTCGAGCAGGCGGCCAAGCCGGTCACGCGGCAGCAGTTGCCCGCGTTGCTCAAAGCGCGCGCGCGAGGCTTCGGACTTGTCGCGCGTGCGGTTTTCCAGCGTGCGCAACTGCCCGACGCGCTCCGTGAGCGCGGCATGGTTCTGCCGATACGCGTCGCTCTGCGGCACGATGCGCGATTCAAGCCGCGGCATTGCGGTCCTCCTCGTCTTGCAGCACCTTGGGCGTCACGGCCAGGTGAAAGCCGTTGAACGGCGCGGCACCATGGCGCGGTGCCGGCATCGGCGCCCCGGGCCGCACGTTCGGCCGGCCGCCATCCACGCGCAACGTCGTGCCGGTAATGAAGCCCGCCGCTTCCGAGAGCAGATACACGATCGCCGACGACACTTCCGCCTCGGTGGCAAAGCGCCCGAGCGGCACCGTCGACGGCATGCTGCGAATGGTGTCGGCCATCCACGGCGGATACGCGTCCATGCCCGACGACGCCACGTAGCCCGGCGCCACCGCGTTCACGCGCACGCCGTACTGCGCCCATTCGAAGGCGGCCGTCTCCGTCAAGTTGACCATGCCCGCGCGTGCTGCGCCGGAGTGGCCCATGTTCGGCATGCCGCCCCACATGTCCGCCACGATGTTGACGATGGCGCCGCCGCGCTGCTGCATCGCCTGGTTCAGGCATTCGCGCGCCATCAGGAAGCCGCCTGTCAGGTTCGTCTGCAGCACCGTCTCCCAGCCCTTGGCGGTGATGTCCTTGAGCGGCGCCGGAAACTGGCCGCCCGCGTTGTTGACCAGCGCATCGATGCGGCCATGCTCGCCGTAGATTTGCGCAACGGTCGCTTGCACGGCGGCCTCGTCGCGGATGTTGCAGACGTAGGCGTGCGCGGTGCCGCCGGCTTCGACGATCTCCGTGCGCACCGCGGCGAGCTTCTCTGCATTGCGCCCCACCAGCGCAACGGCCGCGCCCAGCGACGCCAGCTCATGCGCCGTGCACCGGCCGATGCCGCTGCCGCCGCCCGTCACCACGGCCACCTGCCCCTGGAACAGCCCCGGTCGAAAGACTGAGCGATACATGGTTCTCTCCCTGAATGCTGAATGCGCGCGTTAGGCCCTTAGGCCCAACCGAGCTGGCGCGCGGCAAGGTCGTTGAGGACTTCCTCCGCGCCGCCGCCGATCATGTAGACCTTCACTTCACGATAGATGCGCTCCGACTTCGTGCCGCGCATGAAGCCCATGCCGCCAAGCAATTGCACGGCCGTGTCGGCGCAGAACTGCAGGCTCTGCGTGGCGAAGTTCTTCAGCATGCACAGCTGCGCGACCGGCGCATCGCCGGCCTGCATGCGCCGCATCAGGTCTTCAAGCAAGGCGCGCGTGGCTTCGATGCGCGTGGCCATCGCCACCAGTTTCTGCCGCACGACTTGATGCTGCACCAGGCGCTTGCCGAAGGTCTCTCGCTGGGTGGCCCATTCCACGGCTTCGGTCAGACATGTGCGCGCGAGGCCGTAGGCCTGCATTGCCAGCGCCAGGCGTTCGTGGTTGAAATTGCGCATCACCAGCTCGAAGCCGCGGTTTTCCGCGCCGAGCAGGTTGCCGGCCGGCACGCGGCAGTTGTCGAAGTGCAGTTGTGCGGTGTCGGAGCACCACCAGCCCATCTTCTTGAGCGGTGTGCGGGACAGGCCCGGCGTATCGCCCTCCACCAGCAGCACGGAGATGCCGCCCGCGCCCGCACCGCCTGTGCGCACCGCCACGGTGATGTAATCCGCCCGCATGCCGGAGGTGATGAAGGTCTTGCTGCCGTTGACGATGTAGTGATCGCCGTCGCGCACCGCGCGTGTGGTGAGGTTGGCGACGTCCGAGCCGCCCGAAGGCTCGGTGATGGCAAGCGCGCTGATCTTCTCGCCCGACAGAATCGCCGCCAACACGCGCGCCTTCAGCTCGGCCGATCCCCCCGCAACAATGGGCGGCGCACCGATCGTGTGGCTGAACAGCGAAGCGAGCAGGCCACCGCTGGCCGCCCGCGTCAGCTCTTCGATCATCGCCAGTTCAAGAAACAAGTCGCCCGGCGTGCCGCCGTATTCCTCGGGGAAACCGATACTGAGCAAACCGAGATCGGCCGCCTCGCGATAGAGCGCACGCGGAAACGTCTCGACCTCTTCCCACGCATCGATATGCGGCAGCACGGCCTTGTCGACAAAGCGGCGCACCGTCTCGCGAAACGAATCGTGGTCGGCATCGAACAGTGCAGACGGCAACAGACCTGGAAACATGAACGCCTCGTCGGTTCAAATGGGGTCGACCGGCACGCGCACCGGCATCGTCAGCAGGACCTGCGCCATGCCCTTGCCGAGCGGGTCGTTGCGCAGCGACGCCATGCCGCCACCGCCAAGCGCCTGCTCGCACACGAAATTGAACGCGTGAATGCCCGGCAGCTCGTACCGCGTCACGCGCCCCTTTACGACGTGCGCGAGGTACGCGGCGACGGCCTCTGCGGTCAGTTGCGCGCGCAGCAACGGCAGGTCTTCGGGCCGACGTGCGATGACGCCGATGTTGGAGGTGTCGCCCTTGTCACCGCTGCGCGTGTAGGCGAGTTCGATGAGCGGCACTTCGCGCGTGGGGCCGGGCGGTAATGCGGCCGATGCGAGCGCGGCAGTGGATGCTTCCAGCGCGGCGCCGCCCGCCGGCACGGCGATGTCGATGCTTTCGCCGCCCAGCAGCGTCACGCGCGGCTGCACGCGCGCCTTGTCGATCAGGAAGGCGTATTGCTTGATGGCCGGCACCACGCTTGGCCGCCCGCCCGCGCCGGTCGTGCCGGGCGCCCACGACGTGCCGGCCGGGGCGATTTCGCGCGCGAACAGTTCCAACGCCTGCTTGTTCGGATGCATCACCGCCAGCCACATCACCGATTCAAAACGGGGTACGTTCGGCTGATGCGGCCCGAAGAGGAACGCCGAACCGAGCGTCTCGATATGCGTTGCGCTGTAGTCCGGCAGGCCAAGCTGGCGGAACAGGCCGCGCGTGCGCTCCAGAATCGCCTCGGCCGTGCGATGCGCCTTGCGATCGGCGTCGATGCCGACGACGGTGAGCTGACCCGTCGCGCGATAGCCGTCGGCATACGTTGCGCTCACCTTGTAGTCGGGCGTGGGCGCGAGGCCGCGTGCGCCGCGCACTTCGACGCGATGCTCGCCCGCCTGCGTCATCGTCACCTGCGTGAAGTCGCACACCACATCGGGCAGCACGTAGCGCGCCGGGTCGCCGATTTCGTAGAGCAGTTGTTCGCCCACCGTCGCAGGCGTCACCAGCCCGCCCGTGCCGTCGGGCTTGGTAACGATGAAGCTGCCGTCGGCCCGGCATTCGGCAATCGGGTAGCCGCTGTGCGCCCAGTCGGGCACGGCTTCCCAATCGGTGTGCAGTCCGCCCGCCCCCTGGCAGCCGCATTCAAGGATGTGCCCGGCGAGGCTGCCGGCGGCGAGGCGATCGTAATCATCGATTGCCCAGTCGAAGTGATGCATCAGTGCGCCGAGCGTAACGGCGCTGTCGACGCATCGCCCTGTGATGACGACCTGCGCGCCCGCATCGAGCGCCGCCTTGATCGGCAACGCGCCGAGGTACGCATTGGCGCTCACCACCTTGTCGGGTAAGGGGCGGCCGCTTTGCAGCTCGCGCACACCTTCGTCGCGCAGCGCGGCCAGCAACGGCGTGACATCGTCGCCCTCCACAACGGCTATGCGCACGTTCACGCCCAGCTCAGCGGCCAACGCCTGCAGCGCGGCCGCGCATCCGCGCGGATTCACGCCGCCCGCGTTGGCGATGATGCGGATGTTCTGCGCCAGCGCATCCTTGAGCACCGCGCGCATCGCCACGCTCACAAAGTCGGTGGCGTAACCCTGCTCGGGGTTTTTCATGTGCGCGCTGGCCAGCAGCGACATGGTCAGCTCGGCCAGGTAATCGAAGACGAGAAAATCGAGGCGGCCCGAGGCCACCAGTTGCAGCGGCCCGGTCACGCTGTCGCCCCAGAAACCGCTGGCTCCGCCGATGGAAACGGTGTCCTTGCGCATGTCAGCGCCCCGTCCAGTTGGGAGCGCGCTTTTCGCGAAAGGCGGCTTGGCCTTCCTGCGCATCTTCGGTCAGGGCGAACAGGCCGATCTGGCTTTCAGTGAACGCCATGGCCTGCTCGAAGCTGAGCGATTCCACCTGCTTGAGCGTGTACAGCCCGCGCCGGATGGCCGACGGCGATTTGTCGAGCAGCCGCGCAAGCAGCGCATCGACTGCTTCGTCAAGTGCCTCGGGCTCGGTGACTTCGTTGACGAGGCCGGCGGCGAGCGCGCGGTCTGCGCTCATCGGTTCGCCGGTCAGGCACAGCTCGTTCAGCACGCGGCGCGGCAACTGATGCTGCAGCACCGCCAACACCTGGGCGGGAAACACGCCGACCTTCACCTCCGGCAATCCGAACGTGGCGCTGCGGCTGGCCACCGCCAGATCGCACATCGCCAGCAAACCCATGCCGCCCGCCATGCAGGCTCCGTTCACGCGGGCGATGAGCGGCACAGTGCAGCGGCGCGCCTGGCGGAACAGATCCGCCAGGGCCTGATGCGGCTGGGAATAGTCGAAGCGAAAGGATTGGCCGGTTTGCAGATCGGCGCCGGCACAGAAGGCACGCGTGCCGGTGCCGGTCAGCACCACGGCGCGCACGGAAGTGTTTCGGCTGGCATCGGCCAACGCGGCCGTCAGCGCTTCGAGCACGGCGGCGTTGATCGCGTTGCGGCGGTCTTCGCGCTGAATGGTCAACCACAGCGCTTGGCCGCGCCGCTCGATGAGGAGTTCCGGGTCCATGCTCGCCTTGAAAAGGGATTCGGTTGAACAACCTGCCCGGCAATACTAAATCATTTGCTTGAAAAAATGGAAGCGTTCGGATGCCGTAGCGCTCAACAATTTTCTACAGCGGCGGCGGAGCGTTGTAACCCCATGATTTATATGGCGATCCCCCTGCGGCCGTAAGCAATTCGCCAGCCGGCGCGTTGACTCGTTCACATGTAAACGATAACAATTCTCATTTACAGCAAACATGTGACAACAACTTTCAGGGGAGTGTCACCACGTCATGTCCGCAGCACAGATCGAACGCAAGCGCACCGAACATTCGGTGGTGGGTTACCTGACCGGCGCGATGAGCTTCGCCGTGGCTTCAGCACCGGCGCTGGCCGACACGAAGAAAGACGCCGTGTCCGCCACCCTGCCCGAGCAGACCGTGACCGGCACCAACGGCTTCAAGACGGATACCGCCTCAGGCGCCAAATTCACTGCGCCGCTGCTTGATACGCCCAAGTCGGTCACGGTGATCCCCGCAGAGGTGTTGCAGGGCACCGGCTCCGTCACGCTCACCGAGGCGCTGCGCACGGTCCCGGGCATCGCGTTTGGCGCCGGCGAAGGCGGCAACCCCGTCGGCGATCGCCCGTTCATCCGCGGCTACGACGCGCAGGCCAGCACCTTCCTCGACGGGCTACGTGACATCGGGGCGCAATCGCGCGAGATGTTCAACGTGGAATCGGTGGAAGTCATCAAGGGACCGTCGGGCGCGTATGAGGGGCGCGGCGCGGCCGGCGGGGCGGTCAACATCGTCACAAAAACGCCGAAGCTTGAGCACTTCACCGAGGGCACGCTGTCGGTCGGCAACGCGGCCTACAAACGCGCCACGGCCGACGGCAACTACCAGATCGGCGAGCACGCCGCGTTCCGCCTGAACGCGATGGGGCACGACGCCGCCGTTGCCGGCCGCGACGTGACGAGCTTCAGCCGCTGGGGCATCGCGCCGTCCATCGCCTTTGGGCTGGGCACGCCCACGCGCGCCACGCTGTCGTACTACCACCTGCAATCGAACGACACGCCGGACACCGGCATTCCGTACAACAACGGCACGTTCAACCGCCGCACCGACGGCCGCCCGCAGCTGTTCGCCCCCGGCGACGGCGCGCCCGTGAATGTCGACCGCAACGTCTACTACGGCCTGTCGCGGGACTTCCGCCGCGACCGCGCTGACATGGGCACCTTCACGCTGGAGCACGATGTGTCGAGCGCGTTGAAGCTGCGCAACACCACGCGCATCGCCCGCACCAGCCAGGACACCATCTGGACGCAGCCCGACGACAGCCAGGGCAACATCTACTACGGCATGGTCTGGCGCCGCACCAATTCGCGATACTCGGTGGCCAATACCGTCGCCAACCAGACGGAAGCGACCGGCAAGTTCGACACCGGCGGCCTCAAGCACAGCTACGCGGCGGGTCTGGAGTTCTCGCGCGAGCGCAGCCGCAACGACACCTACGCCGTGGCCACCGGCAGCAATCGCTGCCCCAACGGCGTCGGCGCAGCGGGCGGCTACAACTGCACGGATCTGTTCAATCCAAACCCGAACGACCCGTGGGCGGGCAGCATCCGGCTCAACAACAATCCGGCAGAGACGACGGTGCGCACCCAGTCGGCCTACGTGTTTGACACGATCGAGCTGTCGCCGCGGTTGCAGGTCAACGGCGGGCTGCGCTTTGATCGCTATTCGGCATCGGCCACCACGTCGGCCAATGCGCAGGGCGTGCGTTCGACCTTCTCGCGTGACGACAACCTGCTGAACTACCAGCTCGGCCTGGTGTTCAAGCCTGTGCAGAACGGCAGCATCTATGTGGCGTATGGCACATCGTCGACACCGTCGGGCTCGGTGGCGGGCCAGGGCGCCGATACCAGCGCGCTCACGCCGGACCGCTCGGGCAATCGCGGCGACGTGCTCTCTCCGGAAAAGAACCGCGCCTACGAAGTCGGCACCAAGTGGAACGTGCTCGACAGCAAGCTTGCGCTGACAGCTGCGATCTTCCGCATCGAGACGACCAACGCCCGCATCGTGCAGCAGGACGGCACCGCCGCCATGGCCGGCAACAAGCGCGTCGATGGCTTCGAGTTGGGCTGGTCGGGCGCGCTGACCAACCGCTGGCAGGTGTTCGGCGGGTACACGTATCTGAAGAGCGAGCTGCGCAACAACGGCGGCGCGGGCGCAGCTTTCGGTGGCACCAATGGCACGGCCTTCCCCAACACGCCGAAGAACAGCTTCAGCCTGTGGACGACGTATCAGCCGATGCCGAAGTTCACGGTGGGCGGCGGCGCGTACTACGTCTCGAAGGTGTGGGGCAGCGCCAACCCCGCCAACCCGAAGTGGGTGCCGGCGTACTGGCGCTTTGATGCCATGGCCGCATACCGCATCGACAAACACACCACCCTGCAGCTCAACGTGCAGAACGTGTTCGACAAGGTGTACTTCAACCAGGCGTATGCATCGCACTACGCATCGCTGGCGCCGGGCCGCACGGCCATCCTGACGCTGGGCATCCGCTACTGATGCCGCCTGACGCTGCAGCCACCGCTGCCGATGCGGCGGTGGTCGATGCGATCCACGCTGTGCTGACCGGCCCCGCTGAGCGCGCCGTGCGCTGGCTGGCGGCTGCCGCCCGGCGCGGGCACACCGAAGCGCAGGCCATCTTCGGTCAATGGCTGCTCGATGGCCGCGGCGTCGAACCCAATCCGGCCGAAGCGCTGTTCTGGTTCAAGACGGCCGCGCTGTCGGGGCATGCAATGGCCGCCAACATGCTTGGCCGCTGCTATGAGCACGGCTGGGGCGCGCCCGCCTGCGACAGAACCGCCACACATTGGTACGCCCGCGCCGCCGATGCCGGTCTCGATTGGGGCCAGTACAACTACGCGACAAGCCTGCAGCTCGGACGCGGCATCCCGGCAGACCGTGCCCACGCGTTCGCGCTTTTCCAGGCTGCCGCCGCGCAAGGCCACGCCAAGTCAATCAACGTGCTCGGCGGCTTCTATGAAGACGGCTGGGAAGTCGAGACTGACACGGCAATGGCCCTGCGCTGCTACCTGCGCGCCGCAGAGGGCGGCGATTTCCGCGGCCAGTTCAACGCTGCACGCCTGCTGGCAATCGCGGACCGCCCCGACGAGGCCCGCACCTGGATGCAAGCCGTACCGCACACAGCCACACCGGCCTTCCTCGCGAAGGCGCATGACTTTCTTGCCGGCCACCCCGATGCGCGTTTGCGTGCGCTGGCCCGCGTGCTGACCATCCCATCGCCATGTTGCTGAAGATTCCTGCGGTCCTTGCCAAGGAACAGGTCGCGCAGTGCCGCGCCACGATCGATGCTGCCGAGTGGGTGGACGGCAAGGTCACGGCTGGCGCGCAGTCGGGCCAGGTGAAGCACAACATGCAGTTGCCCGAAGGCTCGCCGGCTGCGCGCGAGGTCGGCACCCTCATTCAGGATGCACTTTCGGCCAATACGTTGTTCTTCTCCGCCGCGTTGCCGCTTAAGTTGTTTCCGCCGCTGTTCAATCGCTACGCGGGCGGGCAGACCTTCGGCAACCACGTCGACAACGCCGTGCGCCACCTGCGCGGCACCGATTTCCGCATCCGCAGCGACCTCTCCTGCACGCTGTTCCTGACCGAGCCTGAAGACTACGACGGCGGCGAACTCGTGATCGACGACACCTTCGGCGAACACCGCGTCAGGCTTGCGGCGGGCGACATGGTGCTCTACCCCAGCAGCAGCCTGCACCGCGTCACGCCCGTTACACGCGGCGCACGCGTCTGCTCATTCTTCTGGCTGCAGAGCATGGTGCGCAGCGACGCGCATCGCACGCTGCTGTTCCAGATGGATACAGAACTGCAGCGGCTGATGGGGCTGCTGGGGCAGGACGACGCATCGGTTATCGCGTTGACGGGGACGTATCACAACCTGCTGCGCGAGTGGGCCGAAGCGTAGACGCCCGCCTCAGGCAAAGTACGCCCGCATCTCCTTGAGCAACGCCTCCGGTGCCTCTTCCGGCACGTAATGCCCGCATGGCACCGTGCCGCCGCTCACGTCGTCCGCCACGGCTTTCCACAACTCCAACGGCTTGAAGCAGCGTTGGATCACGCCGTGCTCGCCCCACAGCACGCGCAGCGGCACGCTCACGCGCTTGCCGGCATCGCGGTCGGCGCGATCATGTTCGAGGTCGATGGTGGCGGCGGCGCGGTAGTCCTCGCACATGGCGTGCACGCAGGCGGGCTCGCGCATGGCAGCGGCGTAGGTCGCCATTGCTTCCGGGGCGAACGGTTCGAGCCCCGCGTGGCGCAGGCCCATCAGCTTGCCGATGTAGAAATCGGGCGTGGCGTTGATAAGCGTCTCGGGAAACGGCGCGGGCTGGATCAGGAAGAACCAATGCCAGTAAGCAGTTGCAAACGCCATGTCAGTGTGCTCGTACATCGCCAGCGTGGGGGCGATGTCGAGCAGCATGGCGCGCTCGACGTGCAAGGGGTGATCCACACACAGGCGATGCGCCACGCGCGCCCCGCGGTCATGTGCGCACAGCCGGAAGCGGCCGAAGCCGAGTGCGCGCATGACTTCCACCTGGTCCTGCGCCATGGTGCGCTTGCTGTATTCCGCGTGCCGGGCGCTGCCGGCCGGCTTGGACGAGGCGCCATAGCCGCGCAGATCGGTCGCAACGACGGTGTAATCGCGCGCCAATTCATGCGCGACCTTGTGCCAGATCACATGGCTTTGCGGATGGCCATGCAGCAACAGCAGCGGCGGACCGCTGCCGCCGATCACCCCCGCGATCTCCACCCCGTTGACCATTTGGCGAAACGGACGAAAGCCGGGAAACAGCGCGGCGTCTGCAGCAGCGGTGGCGGCATCGATGGAAAGCGGCGTGGTCATGCAAGTCTCCGGTGATCAGTCGTGGGGGAAGCAATGCGTGGCGAATGCTCGGCATGCTAGCGCAGAGCGGGCACGCGCGTTGCGGCACCGTCCACTGCCGTTCCCTTCTTTCGCTTTCCCCTGATAAGGAGTTCGCCATGACCCCATTGCAAGACTTGCGCATCGCCATCCTCGTCGACGACTTGTTCGAGCAGGCCGAGCTGGCCAGCCCCAAGCAGGCGCTGGAAGACGCCGGTGCCAACGTCAGCATCGTCGCGCCGAAAGGCCCCAGCGTGACCGGCCTGCACCACGCCGACAAGGGCGATACCTTCAAGGTGGACCTGACGCTGGACCAGGCCAAGGCCGACGACTTCGATGGCCTAGTGCTGCCGGGCGGCGTCTTCAACGCTGATGCGTTGCGCGTCGTGCCGGCCGCACAGGCCTTCGTGAAAGCGTTCGAGCGCGCGCAAAAGCCGATCGCCGTGATCTGCCACGGGCCGTGGCTGTTGGTGTCTGCGGGCCTGGTGCGCGGGCGCACGCTGACGAGCTGGCCGACGCTGCAGGACGACATTCGCAATGCCGGCGGCATGTGGGTGGACCGCGAAGTGGTGACCGACCGCAACTGGGTCAGCAGCCGCAAGCCCGATGACCTGCCCGCCTTCAACCGCACCTTCATCGAACTGCTGGCGCAGCACGCCCACGTCTGAGCCCGGCGGGTAGACCGCGTACGGCGGGGTGCCGGATCGTTCCTATAATCGAACGACATGCCCTGCCCTGTTGTGCCGGTTTGCCAAACCAGGAGACGCCATGCCCGCCGCCAAGCACCTGCCGCCCGCGCTGCAGCACCTGACGCTGCCCGTGATCGGTTCGCCGATGTTCATCGTCAGCTATCCGGAACTGGTGCTGGCGCAATGCAAGGCCGGCATCGTCGGGGCGTTTCCTGCGCTCAATGCGCGCCCGGCCGAGGTGCTGGACGACTGGCTCACGCAGATGAACGAGGAACTGGCGGCATACCGCACGGCGCATCCGCACGAGGTGGTCGGACCGATCGCCGTCAATCAGATCGTGCACCACTCAAACGCGCGGCTGGAGCAGGACGTGGCCACGTGCGTCAAGCACAAGGTGCCGATCTTCATCACCTCGTTGCGCGCGCCGGTCAAGGAGATCCTGGATGCCGTGCATAGCTATGGCGGCATCGTCCTGCACGATGTGATCAACCTGCGCCATGCCGAAAAGGCACTGGAAGCCGGCGTCGACGGGCTGATCCTGGTGGCCGCCGGCGCGGGCGGGCATGCCGGAACGCTCTCGCCCTTCGCACTCGTTGGCGAGGTGCGGCGCATCTTCGACGGGCCGATCGCGCTGTCGGGCGCAATCGCCACAGGCGATGCCATCCTGGCCGCGCAGGCCATGGGCGCCGACCTTGCCTACATCGGCACGCGCTTCATCGCCAGCCAGGAAGCCCACGCGGCAGAAAGCTACAAGCAAGCCATCCTTCGCGCGGCCGCGTCTGACATCGTCTACACCAACCTCTTTACCGGCGTGCACGGCAACTACATCCGCGAGAGCATCGAACTGGCGGGCCTGGACCCGGCCGCCCTGCCCGAGGCCGACAAATCGAAGATGAATTTTGGCGACGGCAGTTCGCGCGCCAAGGCCTGGAAAGACATCTGGGGCGCCGGCCAGGGTGTCGGGCAGATTGCCGATCTGCCGCCCGCCGCCGACATCGTGGCGCGCTTGAAAGCCGAATACGACGCGGCAAAGTTGCGCCTCGCGCTGCACCTGCGCCTCTAGAAACCGCCTGCGCCCAGCCATGCGTGCGTGCCCCACTGCACTTGAATTGACTTGCGCTGGCGGCGCTTCTACATTCCAAAGATTCAAGACACGATATGCGTGGGGCTGCGGGATCGGCCACCGCGCAACCGTATGCGCAAGCATCCTTGGGGGGATGTTCGACAGGCGTCTGCTTTCCTGTTGCGCGCACCGACGACAAAAGGAGAACAAGATGACGCACTGCCCTGCGCCCGCGCGCCCGCTTACCAAGCTGGCGGCTGTGGCGCTGAGCGTGGCGGCCTCGGCGCTTACCCTGGGCCTGACCGGCTGCTCCACCCAAAACGCCGCGACCACGGCACCGATCGAACAACGTCTGCCGCAACCGAACGAAGCGCTCGTGCGCTCGGCCTATGTCTACGCGTTTCCGTTGATGATGACCGACGCGCTGCTGCAGACGACGTCTGCGCTGGCGCCTGCCGGCACGTTCATGCACCAGCGCACGCTGGAAGACGAAGCCTTGCCCACCGGCGTACGCGCCCGCGTGGACGTACTCGCCAGCAGCGCCTTCATTGATTTGCGGAACGGCCCGGTCGTCCTGAGCCTGCCCGACGCCGGGCGCCGGCACGTCTGGGTGGCACTGCACGACGGGTGGAACGACGTGTTCGAATCGCTCGGCAACCGCACCACCGGGGCGCGTGCCGCGCACTACGCCATCACGCCGCCGGGTTGGGACGGCACGCTGCCCACGGGCGTCAAGCAGATTGCCGCGCCGACCAGCCTCGTCTGGGTGGTGGCACGGACGCCGGTGGCCGGACCGCGCGACCTGAGCGCCGCACGCCGCATACAGGACCGCTACCGCATCACCCCGCTGGAGGTCTTCGGCAAAACCACCCCGCGCGAGGCCGAAGCCGGGGCAAAGGTGAACGCGGACAAGGCCACCGACCTCGACGTCAGCCTGGATGCCGCGCGCCGCCGTGTCACCGCGCTGGACGCCAACAGCTACTTCACGCGCTTTGCCGAGCTGCTGAAGGACAATCCGCCGCACGCGGCCGATTCGACGATGCTGCAATCGTTGCGTGATCTGGGCATCGTGCCCGGTGCGCCGTTCGACGCCAAGGCGGTAAGCGCCGCCAACCTGAAGGTGATGGACGCCGGCGTGGCAGCCGCACGCGAGACGCTGGCGCTCGCCGTCAAGCAGCCGCCCGTCACGCAGAACGGCTGGTTCATCCCGCGCATGGTTGGCGCCTACGGGCTGGATTACGCCCAGCGTGCCATCGTGGCGTGGAACGGTGGCGGCACCGACCTGCCGCAGGACATGCTCATCGCCACCGCCACGACCGACGCCAACGGCATGGCGCTGGACAGCACGCACCGCTACGTACTGCATTTCGAGCGCAACCAGCTCCCGCCCGAAAATGCCGGCTGGGCTGTCGCCGCCCTGTCGACTGTCGGGCAGCCCCGCCAGGCGTCCGAACGCCGGGGCCTGCGCAGCGTGCTGAGCGAAGCAGATCGCCCGCGCCTGAACCGCGATGGCTCGCTCGACATCCTGATCCAGCGGGCTCCGCCCAAGGGCATGCGCAACAATTGGCTGCCACCGCCCACCGGCCCGTTCCTGCTGCGCATGCAACTGACCTGGCCCAAGGAAGCGGCACTGGACGCATCGTGGCTGCCGCCTGCCCTGCAGCGGCGGGACACAGCCATCCAATAGCCCCGGTAATAGCGGCCGAGCGCGTAATCAGGCCTCGGCCACCCGCACCACGAGCTTGCCGAAGTTGCGTCCTTCGAGCAGGCCGATGAACGCGGCTGGGGCGTTCTTCAGCCCGTCGATGCGGTCTTCGCGCAGCTTCACCTTGCCGGCCGCCACCCACGCGGTCATGTCGCGCTGGAAAGCGTCGTAGCGGCTGGCGTAGTGGTCGAGGATGATGAAGCCCTGCATGCGCACGCGCTTCTGCAGCACGGTCGCCGTTACCTTGGGCAGGCGGTCAGGCCCGGCGGGGGCCTCATCGTTGTAGTGCGAAATGAAGCCGCACACCGGCACACGTGCGCCGATGTTCAGCAGCGGCAGCACCGCATCGAACACCTCGCCGCCCACGTTTTCGAAGTACACGTCGATGCCGTCCGGGCAAGCGTCCGCCAGGCGCTTCGCGAGGTCGGGCTGGCGGCGGTCCAGGCAAGCGTCAAAGCCGAGCGTGTCGACGGCGTAGCGGCATTTGTCCGCGCCGCCGGCAATGCCGACCACGCGCGCGCCCTTGAGCTTGGCGAGCTGCCCGACCACCGCACCGACGGCCCCGGTGGCTGCGGCCACCACAACCGTCTCGCCAGCTTTGGGTTGGCCGATGTCGAGCAGACCGACATACGCCGTGAACGCCGGCATGCCGAGCCCGCCCAGCGCCAACGAAGGCTCGGGCATATCGCCCAGCGCGGTCAGTTCCTCAGCGGCGGCAACAGCATAGTCCTGCCAGCCCGCAGCGCCGAGCACCACATCGCCCTCGCGAAACTGCGCGTGCCGCGATGCCACCACGCAGCTGACGGTACCGCCCACCATGGGCGCGCCCACCTCCACGGGTGGTGCGTAGCCGGGGCCGACTTCATCCATCAGATTGCGCATGTAAGGGTCGAGCGACAGGTACAGCGTACGGAGCAGCACCTGGCCGTCCTGCGGGGTGGGCACGGCGGTCTCTTCGATGCGGAAGTTCTCGAGCGAAGGCGTGCCGCTCGGGCGGCTGGCGAGAACAATACGGCGGTTGACGGCTTCGCGTTGCGGCATGACAAGCTCCTGTAGACCGATCGTCTAGAAAGCGGCGAAAAAAATTTGCGTGGCTGGGCAATCTAGCAGCAATCGCAAGATTCAGCCGGCCGTTGGGCAAGGCACTACCCTCAGCAAGGCCAATCATTCGTCGCCTCATATTCCAGTTTACTAGACGACAAATTCCATTAAACTGGACGACATGGACATGCACCAACGTATCGCCCAGCGCCTGCGCGAACTGCGCGACGCCCAGGGCCTCTCGCTTGAGGCGCTGGCAGAACGCAGCCAGGTCAGCCGTTCGGCCATCTCCCTGATCGAACGCGGCCAGAGCAGCCCGACCGCAGCGGTGCTCGATCGGCTCAGCTCCGCGCTGGGCGTGACGCTTGCCTTGCTGTTCGAGGACAGTGCAGCGCCCGCCGTGGAGCCTTCGCCCGTATCGCGCGCGGCGGAGCAGCCGGAGTGGACCGACCCCGCGTCCGGCTACGTGCGGCGCAACCTGTCGCCGGCAGCGCGTTCGCCGCTGCAGCTCGTCGAGGTGCACTTTCCCCCGGGCGAGCGCGTGGCCTACGACACCGGCGCGCGCGATGCCGAGATCCACCAGCAGGTGTGGATCATCGAAGGCACGATGGAAATGACCGTGGGCAACACACACTGGCGCCTCAATGCAGGCGATTGCCTGACCATGCGGCTGGACTGTCCGATCGTCTATCACAACCCCACGCGGCGGCCGGCCCGCTACCTCGTCGCGCTGACAACCGTATCCGCTGCCCACTGGAGGCCCTGATGATCGATACCCTCACCATCCGCCGCGTGGGCGCCAACGAAGCAAGCGCGTGCGTCGATGCCTTGGCCGTTGTGCTCATCGATTGCGTGGAGGGCGGCGCGTCCGTCAGCTTCATGGCGCCGCTGTCGCAAGACAAGGCGCGGGCATTCTGGCGCGGGGTGGCCGAAGGCGTGGCGAAGGGCGAGCGCGCGCTGCTGATTGCCGAAGATGCGGCCGGTGCCATCCTCGGCACCGTGCAGTTGGTGTTGGCGCAGCCGGAAAACCAGCCGCACCGCGCCGACGTCGCCAAGATGCTCGTACACCGCCGCGCGCGCCGCCAGGGCCTGGCGCAGCGGTTGATGGCGGCCATCGAAGACGAGGCACGTGCCGAGGGCAAGACCGTGCTCGTGCTCGACACGGTGACGGGCGGCGATGCCGAGCGGCTGTACGCACGCGCCGGCTGGCAGCGCGTGGGCGTGGTGCCCAACTACGCGCTGATGCCCGACGGCGCGTTCTGCGGGACGACGTTCTTCTGCAAGCAGTTGGGCGCCGCAGATTAAATCGTCAACGTGCCCCGGCCGATTTCGATCACGCGGCCACCCACGTGGATCGTGCCGTCGGCATCCACTCGCAGCGTGAGGTGGCAGGGTCGCCCAACTGCAGCGCCCTGCTCGATGCGGTAGCTTGCCGGCAAAGCATGGCCGGTCGACCGCAGCCAGCCGCCCAGGTTGGCACACGCCGAGCCGGTGCCCGGGTCTTCCCACAGGCCGGTGCCGTATTCGAAGAAGAAACGCGAGACCACCGGATCGTTGCTACCAGGCGCCGGCATGGTGAAGACGTACGCGTTGCGCCCGTCGTTGCGGCTGCGCGGCCACGCATCGAAGGCTGACGGGTCGGGCCGGGCGCGCTCCACATACGCGCGCGTCTTGACCGGCACCATCAGTTGCTCGATCCCTGCATCAACCCACAGTGGCGGCCCCGCCAGCGCATCGGCGTCCAACCCGAGCATCTGGGCGATGGCCGGATCGGCTTCGCGCGTATTCAGCGCGCCGGAGCGCGGCGGCACCAGCGACCACCCCTCGTCCTGCGCCGTCAATGACACGATGCCCGACTGGCAACGCAGCGTCAGTTCATTGCCCGGGCCATACAGCTCGCGCACCACTTGCGCGGTGCCCAGCGACGGGTGGCCGGCAAACGGCATCTCGTAATCGGGCGTGAAGATGCGGAAACGCGCCGTGGCGCCATCCGTGTCGTCGGGAAAAATGAACGTGATCTCGGACAGGTTGAACTGGCGTCCGATGGCCTGCATGGTGGCGTCGTCCAGGCCCCGTCCGTCTTCGAAGACGGCGAGCTGGTTGCCGCCGAACGTGGATTCGGCAAAGACGTTGAGCAGGCGGAAGGCGTAGCGCGACATGGTGGCGTCCGAAGTGTTGGCGAAGAAAAAAACGGTGTGGCGATGCGTCATCATCAACGCACCACCACACCGCCTCCATGCACACTTGCAGACACTTTGCGCGAATCCGGCCTGACAGTTGGCGGACAGCGCGAACGTCAGGGGCTTACTTCCGATAGTCGTACACGCCGCGGCCGGTCTTGCGGCCCAGGTAGCCGGCGGCCACCATTTCGCGCATCAGCATGGCCGGGCGGTATTTCGGGTCGGCAAACTCGGTATACAGCACTTCCATCACGGCGAGCATGGTGTCCAGGCCGATCATGTCGGCCAGCGCCAGCGGCCCGATCGGGTGGTTACAGCCGAGCTTCATGCCCTCGTCGATTTCCTCCGGCGAGGCCAGGCCCTCGCCCAGCACGCAGAACGCCTCGTTGATCATCGGGCACAGGATGCGGTTGACGACAAAGCCCGGGCTGTTCTTGACCGTGATCGGCATCTTGCCCAATTGCTTGGCCAGCGCTTCCACCGCCGCATGCGTGGCATCGCTCGTCTGCAGGCCGCGGATGACTTCCACCAACGCCATCATCGGCACCGGGTTGAAGAAGTGCATGCCGATGAAGCGGCTCGCGTCTTGCAGCACGGCAGCCAGCTTGGTGATCGAGATCGACGAGGTGTTCGACGCCACGATCGCGTGCGGTGCCGCAGCAGCTTCGAGCTGCTTGAGGATCTTCACCTTCAGGTCGAAGTTCTCGGTGGCGGCCTCGATGACGAGGTCGGCGCGCTTGAGGTCGTCGTACGACGTCGAGCCCTGAATGCGGGCGAGCGCGGCAGCCTTGTCGGCTTCGGTCAGCTTTTCCTTCTTGATGAGGCGATCCAGGCTGCCGGCCACGGTGGCAATGCCCTTCTGCACGGCGGCATCGCTGATGTCCACCATCACCACATCCAGCCCGACGACGGCGCACGCTTGCGCAATGCCGTTGCCCATTGTTCCGGCACCGACGATGCCGACGACTTGAATTGCCATGAACTGATCCTCGCTTGGTATTGGAATGAGAGATGGAAATGAAACAGATTGCAAAGGATAAACGACGCGACGATGCGCAGAAAAGCCTTGCCAACGCTCGCGTCACATTCCACCGGATCGCCGTATGATGGCCGGCGTCGCGCCGCTCTTTCCTCTCAGGCGCAAGGACGCCGGAAATGGACCGTTTTCTCAGTATTGAAGCCTTCGTGCGCGTGGCGGAAACGCGCAGCTTTGCCGAGGCCGCCCGCCAGTTGGGCGTGACGAACTCGGTGGTCACCAACCGCGTGCAGCAACTGGAGCGCTTTATTGAAGCGCCGCTGTTTCACCGCAGCACGCGGCACGTGCGCTTGTCCGAAGTGGGCGAGACCTACTACAAGCAATGCGCCGAAGCCGTCTGCATGCTGACGGACCTCACCGACCAGATGCGCGGCCTGCGCGCCACGCCCGCCGGCAAATTGCGCATCCGCATGCTGCCCGGATACGCGCTCAGCCATTTCGCCGAGCCGCTGGCGAGGTTCGGTGCGCAGTACCCCGATATCCAGCTCGACGTGGTGGTGGACGACAGCGTGGTCGACCCGATTGCCGAAGGGTTCGACGTGGTGTTCCAGATTTTCCCGCCCATCAACGATTCGCTGATCGAGCGGCGCCTGTTTCCGCTGCGGCGCATGTTCTGCGCCACACCCGCGTACGTGGAGGAATACGGCATGCCGCAGCAACCGGCCGATCTGCTGCAGCATTCGCTGGCGCTGTACTCCGGTTACCCGACGCGCAAACGCTGGGAGTTCTCGCGCAACGGCGAAACCCTTCCTGCGATGGACCTGCCCGAGCAGGTGCGCTCCAACTCCGTGCATCTGCTGCGCGACTACGCTCTCACCAGCGCCGGCATTGCGTGCCTGCCGACCCTCGTCATCAGCGACGATCTGGTTGCGGGCCGCCTCGTGCCGGTGCTGGCCGACTACGACCTCACACCGCTGCACTTCTCGGCCGTGTATCCGGCAACGCAGCGCCAGGCAGTCAAGGTGTGCGCACTGATCGATTGCCTTGCCAGCCACCACGCCGGCGAGCTGGCTTGGGACAAGCCCTTGCTCGAGCGCGGCTGGGTCCGCTGACGTCCGCTGACCGCCACGCGCGTCGAATCCCACGACCGGCGCGCGTGTCCAGGGTACCGACGGAATGTTTCGGGAAGTCGCGACGATTGTTCGGCAATCGCAAAAACTGCACTCGCCGATTGGGGCGTTGCGCCCCGAACGCAACTTCCTATGATGGATGGGCCGTTGATCGCGCCGCGCCGATGCGGCGTCAGGTCTGCAGCATCCCCCCTCGCATCTCCTATCGGAAACTGGATACGGCCATGAATCCCAAGCTGGAAGTCCTCACCCCCCAGAACTGTCAACTGATCTTCATCGACCACCAGCCGCAAATGGCCTTCGGCGTGCAGTCGATCGATCGCCAGGTCCTGAAGAACAACACCGTTGGCCTTGCCAAGGCCGCGAAGATCTTCAACATCCCCACCACCATTACGACCGTCGAGTCGCAAAGCTTCTCCGGCTATACCTACCCGGAGCTGCTCGACGTGTTTCCGGATCAGCCACTGCTCGAACGCACCTCGATGAACTCCTGGGACGACCAGAAGGTGCGCGATGCCCTGGCAAAGAACGGCCGCAAGAAGGTGGTCGTCTCGGGCCTGTGGACGGAGGTGTGCAACTGCACCTTCGCGCTGTCGGCCATGCACGATGCCGACTACGAGATCTACATGGTCGCCGACGCCTCGGGCGGCACGTCGAAAGACGCGCACGACTACGCCATGCAGCGCATGGTCCAGGCCGGCGTGGTGCCCGTGACGTGGCAACAGGTGCTGCTGGAATGGCAGCGTGACTGGGCCCACCGCGACACGTATGACGCCGTCATGAAGCTGGTGAAGGAACACTCCGGCGCCTACGGCATGGGCGTCGACTACGCCTACACGATGGTGCACAAGGCCCCGCAACGCACCGCGACGCCGCACGAGGCGCTGGCTGCCGTGGCTGCCAACTGATCGCGCTGCCGACCATAAAACAAGACGCTGCTCCGGCCGGGCGACGCATGTGCAACCGCATGCGTCGCCCCGTCGTCCATTCAACCAGCCACCACCCTCTCTCTCATTCCCATGCAAACGATTACCACCCAAGACGGTACGCGCATCTTTTACAAGGACTGGGGCAGCGGCAAGCCCGTCGTCTTCTCGCACGGCTGGCCGCTCAATGCCGACGCGTGGGACGCGCAGATGCTGTTCCTCGTGCAAAAGGGCTTTCGTGTCATCGCGCATGACCGGCGCGGCCATGGCCGTTCCGACCAGCCTTCGCAGGGCAACGACATGGACACCTATGCCGACGACCTCGCAGCGCTGCTCGATGCACTCGACATCCAGGGGGCCACGCTGGTCGGCCATTCCACCGGCGGCGGCGAAGTCGCGCACTACATCGGCCGCCATGGCACCAAGCGCGTCGCCCGCGCCGTGCTGATCGGCGCGGTGCCGCCCATCATGCTCAAGACGGCCGCCAACCCGAAGGGCTTGCCGATGGACGTGTTCGACGGCATCCGCAAGGGTGTGGCGGACAACCGCTCGCAGTTCTACCGCGATCTCGCCACGCCGTTCTTCGGCTTCAACCGGCCGGGTGCGAAGGTCTCGCAGGGCACCATCGATGCTTTCTGGGCGCAGGGCATGACCGGCGGCATTCACGGCCAGTACCTGTGCATCAAGGAATTCTCCGAAGTCGACTACACCGAAGACCTGAAGAAGATCGACGTGCCGGTGCTGTTCCTGCATGGCGACGACGACCAGATCGTGCCGATCGACAATTCGGCCAGGCTGGGCGTGGAGCTGGTGAAGAACGGGACGCTGAAGGTCTATCCGGGCGGCCCGCACGGCATGTGCGTGACCGAGGCGGACAAGGTCAACGCGGACCTGCTGGCCTTCCTCAGCACCTGATCGGCACGGGCGGCGCCGTTTGCGCGCGCCGCCCTTGGCATCCTGGAGCCCTCCTCGTGAAGCCCTATCTCATCTCCATCGGCGTCGGCATGCTGGTCGGCGTCATCTATGCGTTGTTGCACGTCCGCTCACCGGCGCCACCGGCGATCGCACTGGTCGGGCTGTTGGGCATGCTGATCGGCGAACAGATCGTGCCGGCCGCGCAGCGCCTGCTGGCCGGCGAGCCGATCACCATGGCGTGGTTCCGCCACGAGTGCGTGCCGAAGATCACGGGCGCGCCGGCCCAGGCGGCACCCGAGGCACCGCCGACAAGCCTTGCTGCCAGCGGTGAGCCCGGCAGCACCACGCCGCGCAATCCAAGCTGACGCCATGACACGCCTGTCGCTCGACCCCTCGCACGCCGCGGCCCCTGCCGATACCGCCCTGCATGTTGGCCTGCTGTTCCTGCGCCTGACCGGCAGCGCCCTGCTGATTACCGTGCATGGGCTGCCCAAGGTGCTGCACTACAGCCAGGAACTCACGCGCATTGAAGACCCGTTCCACATGGGCGCCGCGCCCACGCTGCTGCTCGCCATCCTGTCAGAAACGCTGTGTCCGCTGCTGATTGCGCTTGGCGTGCTCACGCGCCTGGCGTGCCTGCCCATCATCGCCACGTTGCTGGTGGCCATGCTGGTAGTGCATCCTGACTGGTCGCTTGCCGATGGACAGTTCGGATGGATGCTGCTGATCATCTTCACCACCGTCCTGATTGCCGGGCCCGGACGCTTTTCGATCTTTCCCAAATACTGACGCAATGACCGCCGACCTCATCCTGCACAACGGCCGCATCCACACGGTCGACCGCGAACGCCCCTCCGCCAGCGCCGTTGCCGTGCGTGACGGCCGCTTTGTTGCCGTGGGCGACGATGCCACCGTGATGGCCCAGCGCGGCGCCTCCACCCAGGTCATCGACCTGCGCGGGCGCACCGTCATTCCCGGCCTGAACGATTCGCACCTGCACCTGATCCGGGGCGGGCTGAACTACAACCTGGAGCTGCGCTGGGAAGGCGTGCCCTCCCTGGCCGACGCGATGCGCATGCTCAAGGAGCAGGCCGCGCGCACGCCATCGCCGCAATGGGTGCGCGTGGTCGGCGGCTGGACGGAATTCCAGTTTGCCGAGCGCCGCATGCCCACCCTCGAAGAGCTGAACCAGGCCGCGCCCGATACGCCCGTGTTCGTGCTGCATTTGTACGACCGCGCGCTGCTCAACCGCGCGGCGCTGCGCCAGGTCGGCTACACCAAGGACACGCCGAACCCGCCGGGCGGCGAGATCCAGCGCGACGCCTCCGGCGAGCCCACCGGCATGTTGATCGCCAAACCCAACGCGATGATCCTCTACGCGACGCTCGCCAAGGGGCCGAAGCTGCCGCCGGAATACCAGGTCAACTCCACACGCCAGTTCATGCGCGAGCTGAACCGCCTGGGCGTGACGAGCGCCATCGACGCGGGCGGCGGCTTCCAGAACTACCCGGAAGACTACGAGGTCATCCGCGAACTGTCGGCGCAGAACCAGCTCACCATCCGCATCGCCTACAACCTCTTCACGCAGAAGCCGAAAGAGGAGCTGGCCGACTTCAAGAACTGGACCGGCAGCGTGCAATACCGCCAAGGCGATGATTTCTTCCGCCACAACGGCGCGGGCGAAATGCTGGTCTTCTCCGCGGCCGACTTCGAAGACTTCCTGCAACCGCGCCCCGACCTGCCCGAGACGATGGAGCAGGAGCTGGAAACCGTGGTGCGCCACCTCGTCGCGCAGCGCTGGCCGTTCCGGCTGCACGCCACCTACGACGAATCGATCTCGCGCATGCTCGACGTGTTCGAGCGCGTGAACCGCGACATTCCCTTCAACGGCCTGCCGTGGTTCTTCGACCATGCCGAGACCATTTCGCCGAAGAACATCGAGCGCGTGCGCGCACTCGGCGGCGGCATCGCCATCCAGGACCGCATGGCCTTCCAGGGCGAGTACTTTGTCGACCGCTACGGCGCAGCCGCTGCCGAACAGACGCCACCCATCAAGCGCATGCTGGCCGAAGGCGTGCCGGTGGGCGCTGGCACCGATGCCACGCGCGTGTCGAGCTACAACCCGTGGACGTCGCTGTACTGGCTGGCGAGCGGGCGCACCGTGGGCGGCATGGCGCTGTATCCGGAAGGGCTGCCGCGCGAAGTGGCGCTCGAGCTGTATACGCACGGCAGCGCGTGGTTCTCCGCAGACCAGGGCAACAAGGGGCAGATCAAGGTCGGGCAACTCGCCGACCTGGCGGCGTTGTCGGCGGATTTCTTCAGCGTGCCCGAGGCCGATATCAAGACCATCGAATCGGTGCTCACGGTGGTGGGTGGCCGCATCGTCTACGGCGCGGCGGAGTTCACCGAGTTCGGCCCGCCGCCCATTCCGGTCCTGCCGGAGTGGTCGCCCGTGGCGCGCGTGCCCGGGCACTGGCGGCCGGCTGCGCCCATGCAGCAGCAGGTGCATCAGTGCGTCGGTTCGTGTTCGGTGCACGGCCACGCGCACCAGAAAGCGCGCACGGCCAATGTGCCGACCAGCGACTTCCGCGGCTTCTGGGGCGCCTTCGGGTGTTCGTGCTTTGCCTTCTGAAGCGGCGTCGTCTGCAACGGCCACACCGGCGTCAGCGCGTTTCCTGATCGCCCAGGGAACGCTGCTGGCGTTCGTCGCGGGCTATGTGGATGTGGTCGGCTTTGCAGCGTTGTTTGGGCTGTTCACCGCGCACGTTACGGGCAACTTCGTGATGATCGGCCTGGAACTGGCGGGCTCCGGCCAAGGCGTGCTCGCCAAACTGCTGGCGTTGCCGATGTTCGTGGTGGCCGTGGCGGCGACCAAGCTCGCCGTGACGGCGCTCACGCGGCGCGGCGTGGCGCCGCTGCGGCCGCTGCTGCTTGCGCAGGCCGTTCTGCTGCTGGCCTTCATGGCGGCGGGGCTGCTGGCGCTGCCGATTCAATCGGCCGATGCGCCGGCCACGATCGTCGTCGGGCTGATTGGTGTCGCGGCGATGGGCGTGCAGAACGCCAAGGCGCGCATCGTGCTGTCGGAACACGCCCCCACGACGATCATGACGGGCAACACCACGCAGATCGTGATCGACGTGGTGGAGCTGCTGTCGCCCGGCGGTACGCAGAAGGATGTTGCGCGCACGCGGTTGCGCAAGATGGTGCCGCCGCTTGCCGGCTTTGCCATCGGGGCGGTGTTGGGCGCGCTGGCGTTTGCGACGCTGTCGTTCTGGTGCGTGTTGCCGCCGGTGGGCATCTTGGTGGCACTGGCTGTGATGCAGCGGTAGGTTTTGTTTCTGGATAGTGGTGGATGATGTCTTGTTACTGGCGGAACGGCGGGTGGTCCATCCCTGTTTCGTACCCTGCCGGGCACGACTCACTTTTCTTTGTCTTGCCAAAGAAAAGTAAGCAAAAGAAAGGCGCGCCCGAGATGGCGACATCCCCTTGAATTTGTGTGACCGTGCGGGGAAGGAGGCAAACTCGCTGCGCTCAGACAGCCTCCTTCCTTGATCCGCCCGCTCACAAAAATTCAAGGCGCCATCAAGGGCTCAACGTCAAAAGAAAAGGCCAACCCATCGCGAGTGGGCCTTTGTCGTTGGGGCTGGCGCCCCGGTGGTTTGGGTTTTGTCCTTTGACTTTCCTGCCCTTGATGGCGCCTTCAATTTTTGTAAGCGGGCGGAAAAAAGGCGGGGAACTGTTTGAGCGCAGCGAGTTTTCCCCGCCTCCGCACGGTTACGAAAATTGAAGGAATCTTTCGCCATCTCGGGCGCGCCTTTCTTTGCTTACTTTCTTTGGCAAGACCAAAGAAAGTGAGTCAGCCCCGGCAGGGGATGAAACAAGGGATGCACCACCAAGGCAAAAACAACCAAAAAAGAACCCCTACATATTCCGCCGATACTCCCCCCCCACCTCAAACAACGCATGCGTAATCTGCCCAAGCGAGCAGACCCGCACCGCGTCCATCAGCACCGCAAACACGTTCTGATCTTCAATCACCGCCCGCTGCAGGCGCTGCAGCATAGCCGGGGCTTCCCCCGCATGCCGCGCATGAAAATCCTGCAGCCGCGCGAGTTGGCTCTGCTTCTCCTCCTCGCTGGAACGCGCCAGTTCTATGTGCGGCGGCACTACGCTCTCGGCGTCGGGATTGCGGAACGTATTCACGCCGATGATCGGCAGCGAGCCATCGTGCTTGCGCTGCTCATATAGCATCGACTCCTCCTGGATCTTGCCGCGCTGATAGCCGGTTTCCATGGCACCCAGCACGCCGCCGCGCTCGGCAATGCGTTCGAACTCTTGCAGCACCGCTTCTTCCACGAGGTCCGTCAGTTCATCGATGATGAAGCTGCCCTGGTTCGGGTTCTCGCACTTGGCCAAGCCCCATTCGCGGTTGATGATGAGCTGGATGGCCAGCGCACGCCGCACCGACTCGGCCGTCGGCGTGGTGATCGCCTCGTCGTAGGCATTCGTGTGCAGGCTGTTGCAGTTGTCGTAGATGGCGATCAGCGCCTGCAGCGTCGTACGGATGTCGTTGAAGGCGATTTCCTGCGCGTGCAATGACCGGCCCGACGTCTGCACGTGGTACTTCAGTTTCTGGCTGCGCTCGTTTGCGCCGTACTTGTCTCGCAGCGTCACCGCCCAGATGCGGCGCGCGACGCGGCCGAGCACGCTGTACTCCGGGTCCATCCCGTTGGAGAAGAAGAACGACAGGTTCGGCGCAAAGTCATCGATATGCATGCCGCGCGCGAGGTACGCCTCCACATACGTGAAACCGTTGGCAAGCGTGAAGGCGAGTTGCGAGATCGGGTTCGCGCCCGCCTCGGCAATGTGGTAGCCCGAGATCGACACCGAATAGAAATTGCGCACCTGGTGGTGCACGAAATATTCCTGGATATCGCCCATCACCTTGAGCGAAAACTCGGTCGAGAAGATGCAGGTGTTCTGCCCCTGGTCTTCCTTGAGGATGTCGGCCTGCACCGTGCCGCGCACGTTCTGCAGCACCCACGCGCGGATCTTCGCCTCTTCGTCCTGCGTCGGCTCTCGCCCGTTGTCGGCGCGGAACCGGGCCAGGTTCTGGTCGATGGCGGTGTTCATGAACATCGCGAGGATCGTGGGCGCCGGCCCGTTGATCGTCATGGAAACCGACGTGGCAGGGCTGGTCAGGTCAAAGCCGTCGTACAGCACTTCCATGTCGTCGAGCGTGGCGATGGAGACGCCGGAGTTACCAACCTTGCCGTAAATGTCGGGACGCAGCGCCGGGTCTTCGCCGTACAGCGTGACGGAGTCAAACGCTGTGGAAAGCCGCTTGGCGTCCATACCTTCGGAGACGAGCTTGAAGCGCCGGTTGGTGCGGAAGGCATCGCCCTCGCCCGCGAACATGCGCGTCGGGTCTTCGTTCTCGCGCTTGAAGGCGAACACACCGGCGGTGTACGGGAAGCTGCCCGGCACGTTTTCGCGCATCAGCCAGCGCAGCACTTCGCCGTCATCTTCATACGGCGGCAGTACGACCTTGCGGATCGTGGTGCCCGAAAGCGTGGTGTGCGTGAGCTGCGTGCGGATTTCCTTGTCGCGAATCTTCACGACGTATTCGTCGCCGGAATACGCACGGCGCAGGTCGGGCCACATGGCGAGCAGCTTGCGCTCGGCAGCGCCGAGTTGTGCGTCGCGCTCGGCCGCCTGCTTGTCGAGCGCGGACAGCGTCTGCACCGTGGCACCGGCCTGCTCCAGCATGCGGTGGCTGGCCTGCAATTGCTGACGTTCCCGCGCGAGGCGGCTTTGCGCGTCGACGCGGCGGTGGTAGCCGCGCACCGTATCGGCCAGCTCCGCCAGGTAGCGCACGCGCGCGGGCGGCACGATGGCATCGTGGCTGGTGGAGCATTTGCCGGCTGGGCGCGGCAACGTGCGTTCGGCCAGCGCCATGCCGCGCTCGGTCAGCCGATCGGCCAGCGCGTGATACAGCGCCGTCACGCCGTCGTCATTGAAATGCGAGGCCTGCGTGCCGAACACCGGCATGTCTTCAGGCCGGGCGTGCCATTGCTCGCGGTTGCGCTGCACCTGCTTGGCGACGTCGCGCCATGCATCCTGCGCGCCCTTGCGGTCGAACTTGTTGATCGCCACCAGATCGGCAAAGTCCAGCATGTCGATCTTCTCCAACTGGCTGGCGGCGCCAAACTCGGGCGTCATCACATACAGCGACAGATCGACATGCGGCACGATGGCCGCATCGCCCTGCCCGATGCCGGAGGTCTCGACAATGATGAAATCGAACCCGGCAGCGCGGCAGGCGGCAATCACGTCGGGCAGCGCGTCGGAAATCTCGCGGCTCGCCTCGCGCGTGGCCAGCGAGCGCACGAAGATGTTCGGATGGTTGATCGCGTTCATGCGAATGCGATCGCCCAGCAAGGCGCCGCCCGACTTGCGCCGCGACGGATCGATCGAGATGACCGCAATGCGCAGCGCGTCCTGCTGGTCGAGCCGGAAGCGGCGGATCAGCTCGTCGGTGAGCGACGACTTGCCCGCACCGCCCGTGCCCGTGATGCCAAGCACAGGCGTCGGCGCGGCCATCGCAGCCGCGTGGACGGCCTCGCGCAACGCCGGATCGACGCGGCCCGATTCCAGCGCGGTGATCAGTTGCGCCAGAGCGCGGCGATCGCCGTTGGCAACGGGCTCCAGCGTAGCCGGCGCGTAGACGGAGAGATCGATATCGCAGCGCTGCACCATGTCGGCAATCATGCCGGCCAGACCCATGCGCTGGCCGTCTTCTGGGCTGTAGATGCGCGCGACGCCGTAGTCCTGCAGCTCGCGGATCTCCGCCGGCACGATCACCCCGCCGCCGCCGCCGAACACCTGGATGTGCTGGCCGCCGCGTGCGCGCAGCGCGTCGATCATGTACTTGAAGTATTCGACGTGGCCGCCCTGGTAGCTGGATACGGCAATGCCCTGCACGTCTTCCTGCAGCGCGGCATTGACCACCTCATCCACCGAGCGGTTGTGCCCGAGGTGGATCACCTCGCAGCCCATCGACTGCAGGATGCGCCGCATGATGTTGATCGACGCGTCATGCCCATCGAACAACGACGCGGCCGTCACGAAGCGCACCTTGTTGCGCACCGGCGCAGCTTCGCTGGCAGGCGTGGGATCGGCCGCGCGGGCAGCGGAAAGATCGGTCATGTCTCCACCTTCGATAAGTGGGGCGCCGGCGTTGGATGTGTTGTACGACGCACAAGGCGAAGCGTGCCGGTCGGCGGGTCGAACAGACAGTATTTTCGGGGTTGACGCACACGTCAACCGGCGGCACGGGCGAGGACCTTTCTGCTCTTCTGCGCCCCCGGGGCTTGATGATGGCCTGCGCGCCATTCCCTTAAATCAGCACGCCGGCATCCGGACCATTTTGCGCAAATTGCGGGCGGCTGGAGCGGTCCAATCTTGGTGCAACACCCAGCTTGCACACAATCGATACAAATCGTTAGAGTCGGATTTTGGTCGGAAACGGGTCCGGCCACAGGGGGAACTTCCAATGCCAAGCCGCGCAACGATGCGCTGGTGTCTGACTGCCTTGCTGGCGTGGTCCGGCCACGCCCTGGCGTGGGACTACACGCCCGGCGCCATCCCGGGGCTGATCAGCGTGCTTGGTTTCCTGACCGTGCAATCGCAGGCGCTGGACCGCGCCATCCAGCGCTTTCCCGGTCAGCGTGAAGAGCTGATCCGCGCCCGTACGCAGTTCGACAACACCTTCCCGCAGGCGCTGGCCCGCACGCGCCGCCTGATCGCCGGCATTCCGCTATCCGACGACGAGCGCCAGCTGCTGATCGAGCGTGCGCTGGACATTCACCAACCGAGCGTGGGCGTTGCCACCCAGACGGCCCAGACCGCCCACGCCCTGGCCGGACGCGTTGTTGAGCGCGCACAGGGCAGCCAGGACCGCGCCACGCTGCAGACGCTGTTGGCGGTGGTCTACGACGACCGCCCCGCCGATGAGTTGAGCAGCCGCTTCACCCAGGCCGTAACGTTGTCTGACTGGCCGAATGCGCGCGGCGCGAGCCTGAGCCTCAGGCTGCCGTTTTCCTGGGAGCGCGTGCCCCCGACAGCGCCGCGCAAGCCCGACCCCGCGCGGGTGGCGATCGGCGCGTGGGCCAATCAGGGCGGCTCGGGGCTGTCGCGCCTCGAAATGATCGTGCGCCCGACAGAGGGCGATCTTGAAGCCGTGCCGGACAACCGCGAACCGCGCTGGATGCGCGACGCCGTCAAGCAAGCCGTGGCCGGCCCGTGCAAACTGCTCGGGTGGGGCACGCAATCGTTCGGCGGGCGCCCAGGCGTGTGGGCCAGCTACATCGGCGAATCGCCCGGCCCGCATATCCCGCGCGCCACGGGCAATACGCTGGTCGGCCGCGTCTTCATGGTACCGACCGACGGCGCGCTGCTGATGCTGCACATGCAGTCTCCCGCCACATCGCCCGAACAGGCCAGCACCGTGCGCTTGCGGTACGAGCCGCTGTGGAATGCCGTAGCGGCATCCTTCAGCGTCGCCGGCGCCAAGCCGTAACCCTCCCCACGGCAGAACGCACCACGACGGCGCATTTGCCACACCGCCCGCACCAATTCAAGGCAATCACGCACCGATTTCGGGCCAATCTCAACGCGCAGCCCGACCCCTCCCTCGCGCGCACGGCCATGGTGCGCCATATCACCTTTTTGCACACCGTTGGAACAAGAATTGCATCAGTCGGCGCCTTTTGCGTCATTTGTGGGCATGCACTGCACCCGGATGGCGCTGACCCTCAACCCGCACGACAACCGCAATGAACTCCATCAAAACCGGGGGCGACGCGCTCTTCATCCTGCTGGGCGCGATCATGGTGCTGGCCATGCATGCCGGCTTCGCGTTCCTTGAGCTGGGCACTGTCCGTAAGAAGAACCAGGTCAATGCACTGGTCAAAATCCTGGTCGACTTTGCCGTATCGACCATCGCGTACTTCTTCATCGGCTATTCGGTCGCGTACGGCGTCAACTTCTTTACCGGCGCCGACGTGCTCGCCCAGCAGAACGGCTACGAGCTGGTGAAGTTCTTCTTCCTGCTGACCTTCGCGGCGGCCATCCCGGCCATCATCTCGGGCGGGATTGCCGAGCGCTCGCGCTTTGAGCCCCAACTGGCGGCAACCTTCGTGCTGGTGGGCTTCGTCTACCCGTTCTTTGAGGGCATCGCCTGGAACGAGCGCTTCGGCATCCAGCACTGGCTGCAGAGCGTGACGGGCGCGGAGTTCCACGACTTTGCCGGTTCGGTGGTCGTGCACGCGGTGGGCGGCTGGATCGCGCTGCCGGCGGTGCTGCTGCTGGGCGCCCGCCACGGCCGCTACAAGGACGACGGCCGCATCGCCGCGCATCCGCCGTCAAACATCCCGTTCCTGGCAGCCGGCGCCTGGGTGCTGGCGGTGGGCTGGTTCGGCTTCAACGTGATGAGTGCGCAGACGCTCGACAAGATGAGCGGCCTGGTCGCCATCAACTCGCTGATGGCCATGGTGGGCGGCACGCTCACCGCGTGGTGGATGGGCAAGAACGATCCGGGCTTCTCGTACAACGGGCCGCTGGCCGGCCTGGTGGCCGTGTGCGCCGGCTCCGATGTGATGCACCCGCTGGGCGCGCTGGCTGTTGGCGGCATTGCGGGCGTGCTGTTTGTCTGGATGTTCACGCGCGTGCAGAACGTCTGGCGCATCGACGACGTGCTCGGCGTGTGGCCGCTGCACGGCCTCTGTGGCGCATGGGGCGGCATCGCGGCCGGCATCTTCGGCCTGAAGGCGCTGGGCGGGCTGGGCGGCGTGTCGTTCTGGGCGCAGGTGGCGGGCACGGCGGGCGGCATTGTGATTGCGCTGATCGGCGGCACGGTGGTGTACGGCATCCTGCGCAAAGTCGTGGGGCTGCGATTGGACCGCGAGGCCGAATTCATGGGTGCCGACCTGGCGATCCATCGCGTTTCGTCCACGCCGGAATCGGAAACGCACTGGTAAGCCTGGGATGTGGCGGGAGGCGGGAAGGCGCGCGCGGCGCTTGCTACAGTGGAAGCGTCTTCCCTTGCCCAACTGCAGGAGTGCCGCATGCCCGAAATCGATCCGAATCACCCCATCACCGTCGAGTCGAACCCGCGCCGCGTGACCGTGACCCTCAACGGCTTCACCATCGCCAGCACGCACCTGGCACGCACGCTGCGCGAGGCGTCGTACCCGCCCGTGCAGTACATCCCGCGCGACGATGTGCAGATGAACCTGCTCGAGCGCACGCAGCATCACACCCATTGCCCGTACAAGGGCGATGCGTCGTACTACACGATCGTGGCTGGCGACGTGCGCGCTGAAAACGCCGTCTGGACGTACGAACAACCCAAGCCCGTCGCGCGTGAAGTGGCGGGCTATCTGGCGTTCTATCCGAACAAGGTGACGATCCAGGAGGAATGAGGGCGCAGGCGCAGCTGACATGCCGCTGTCATGCAGACAGCGCACGATGCGGCTGTTCCTCTTCTCACGGATCCTCTTTCCGTGAAAGTTCCGAGACCCGGCGCAGACGATCTGTGGCCGGGCCGGGTATTTTTTTGGGCGGATGCCGGTGCTATTCTCGGCGGCACCATGTTGGACTTCCGCACTTACGGCCTGGCCGCGCCCCCGCACTCGCACGACTTCATGCAGGTCGTGATGCCCGCACGCGGCATCCTCGAGATGGACGTCGACGGCCGCGGCGGCCGCGTCGACACGCACCACGCCGCGCTCATCCCGGCGGGCGCCACGCATGCGTTTGAAGCCACCGGCGCGAACCGTTTCATCGTCTTCGACATCCCCGGCCAAACCGTGGATGCCCCGAGCCTGGGCGGCTTGGCCGATCGCGTGTTCTTTCCGCTTACGCCCGGCCTGCGCGCCCTGACAACCTGGCTGCAGGACGCGCCCATCGTCGATGCCGTCCTGGCCAATGCGTGGTCGTCGCTCGCGCTGGCGACGCTGGCCGCGCATCCGGCCAATCAATCCACGCAGATCCGCGCACGCCCCGATGCCCGTGCCGAGCGCGCATGGCACGCCATCGAGCATCGCTACGCCGAGCCGCTCACCGCCGATGCGCTGGCCGCAGAGGCAGGCGTGAGCGCGCGTCGCCTCGCCACGCTGTTCCGCGCCGCTTACGGCACCACGCTGCATGCGCATCTGGCCCAGGTGCGGCTGCGGCATGCATTGACGCTGCTGGAAACCACCGCCCTGCCCATCGCCGAGATTGCCGCGCGCACCGGCTACTACGACCAAAGCGCCCTCACGCGCCACCTCAAGGCGGCCCACGGCATCACGCCCGCAGCGGTGCGGCGCTAGCCCGCCATTTCCTTTTTTGCCAAAGCGCAGCCGTCTTCGCCAAGACGCGCGGCGCGCGCACGCGCAAAGTGCCGGTTCGATTGGTCTTTTCGGACAGGCGCTCCATGGCTGTTGGCGACACCTCCACTGCAACGCAGCTTCATCACGGTCAGCACGACGCGCGGCGCGACCACCTCACGGGCATCGGCTACGGCGTCGCGGCCGGGGCGCTGTGGGGCATCATCTTCGTCGCGCCGAAGATGCTGCCGCAGTTTTCCCCGCTGGCGCTGTCGGCCGCGCGGTATGTGCTGTACGGCGTGCTCTCGCTCGCGTTGGCGCTGCCGGTGTGGCGCACGCTATGGCGCAAGACGACTCGGCGCGACTGGGCGGCGCTGCTGCTGTCATCGCTGCCGGGCAACATTCTCTACTACCTGTGCGTGGCGGGGGGCGTGCAGCGCGCGGGCGTGGCGCCGGTCTCGCTCATCGTCGGGTTGTTGCCGGTGACGGTCACGCTCGCGGGCTCGGCGGAACGGGGCAGCCTGCCCCTGCGGCAATTGGCCCTGCCGCTGCTGATGGCCGTGGCCGGTGTGGTGTGCATTTATCTGGATGCGCCCGACGTGCATTCGGATGCCGGCGGCAGAACCTATTTCATCGGGCTCTTGATGGCAGCGGGCGCGCTGGCGTGCTGGACGGTGTACGCGGTGTGCAATGCGCGGTACCTGCGCGCGCGGCCGCAGTTCACGAGCCGGGAATGGTCGCTGTTGACGGGCGTCGCGACCGGGGTGCTGTCACTGGCACTGGCCGTGCCGGCGTTTTTGCTGCCCGGCATGGCAACGGCGTCTGCGCAGCCCGCATCGGCGTGGGGGATGTTCTGGCTGGTGAATATGGGCGTGGCGCTGGGGGCGTCGGTGCTGGGCAACAGCCTGTGGAATGCGGCCAGCCGCAAGTTGCCGTTGACGCTGTCGGGGCAGTTGATTGTGTTTGAGACGGTGTTTGCGTTGGTGTATGGATTTGTTTATGAGGCTCGGTTGCCGCATGGGCTTGAGGTGGCTGCGGCGGTTTTGTTGGTGAGTGGGGTGGGGTTGGCGGCGCGGCGACATGGGTAGTTTTTTTGGGGTTGTTTTTTGCCTTGGTGGTCCACCTCCCTTTCGTTCCCTGCCGGGACCGACTCACTTTTCTTTGTCTTGCCAAAGAAAAGTAAGCAAAAGAAAGGCGCGCCCGAGATGGCGACTTCCCCTTGGATTTGTGTCGCGGGAAGGGAGGGGAGGCAAACTCGCTGCGCTCAAACAGGCCTCCCCTCTTTATCCTTCCCGCAACAAAAATCCAAGGCGCCATCTAGGGCAAGGGAAAAGCAAACCATCGAACACGAAGCGAGTCACCAAGGCTCGCTTTTTCGTTTGCACCGGCATACCGAGTGTTTGGCCGTTCCTGCCCTTGATGGCGCCTTCAATTTTTGTAAGCGGGCGGAAAAAAGGCGGGGAACTGTCTGAGCGCAGCGAGTTTTCCCCGCCTCCGCACGGTTACGAAAATTGAAGGAGTCTTTCGCCATCTCGGGCGCGCATTTCTTTGCTTACTTTCTTTGGGCAAGACCAAAGAAAGTGAGTCAGCCCCGGCAGGGGATGAAACAAGGGATGCACCACAAACACCAAAACCAAAAAACAAAAAAACACCCCTCCATTTGACTCCCCATTTTTTTCATGGATAACTGTGTCCCCTCCCCCCCAACAACACAGCGAGCCACCCCATGACCCTCCAAACCTGGCTGGCCTTCATCGGCGCCAGCATCATCATCCTGCTCATTCCGGGCCCGACCATCCTTTTGGTGATTGGTGATTCGCTGGCCAACCGTGGCCGTTCGGCGTGGAGCACCGTTGCCGGCGTGGCGGCAGGCGACACCACCGCCATGGCGGTTTCCCTTGCCGGTGCGGGCGCACTGCTGGCCGCATCGGCCGCAGCCTTCACTGCGCTCAAGCTCATCGGCGGTTCGTACCTCGTCTATCTGGGCATCAAGTCCATCCTCAGCGCGCGCCGCCTTCGCGACGACGCACCCGAGGCGACCATCCCTGTTCAGCAAAAGTCCGCCGGCCGCCGGTTCCTGTCCGCGTGGACGGTCACCGCGCTGAACCCCAAGAGCATCGTCTTCTTCGTCGCCTTCGTGCCGCAGTTCATGTCGGCCGAGCAGACCTTCCTCTCGCAGAGCGTGATCCTGCTGCCGACCTTCGTCATCCTGGCCGCCGCCAACGCATCAATGTACGCGCTGGCCGCCAAGCTGCTCGCCAAGCGCCTGACCAGCGTGGCCGCGCAGCGCCGCTTCGGCTACACGGGCGGGGCAGTGATGGTGGGCGCAGGTACGCTCACGCTCGGCATGCAGTCGGCCTGATCGCTCCACAGGCCGTACCCAGGACACCCGATGCCCCGCAGTTACCTCCGCCCCTCGCCAGTCACTTCCGACGGGGCCCATGGCCACCACCGCGTCACCAACATCGAGCTGTTCTTCGATCTTGTGTTCGTGTTTGCGGTGACGCAGCTCTCGCACCTGCTGATCGGCAACTTCACGCTGCAAGGCGGCGCGCAGGCGCTGCTGCTGATGCTGGCCGTGTGGTGGGTGTGGATCTTCACCTCGTGGGTCACCAACTGGCTCGATCCGGACAAGCTCGCCATCCGCATGCTGATGCTCGTTCTGATGACGGGCGGGCTGCTGCTCTCGGCATCGCTGCCGCAGGCGTTCGGCTCGCGCGGACTGGCGTTTGCGCTGGCCTATGTGTTCATGCAGTTCGGGCGCACGGTGTTCTTCCTCTGGGCCGTGCGCGGCGAGTCGCTGCCCATGCGACGCAACTTCCAGCGCATCGCCACGTGGCTTGGCATCTCCGCCGTGCTGTGGCTGGCAGGCGGCCTGTCGGACGGTTCCGTGCGCTGGGCCTGCTGGATCGTCGCGCTGGCCATCGAATGGCTCGGCCCCTCGATGGGCTTCTACACGCCGGGCCTGGGCCGCTCCACCACCAACGACTGGAACGTGGAAGGCGGCCACATGGCCGAGCGCTGCTCGCTGTTCATCATCATCGCGCTGGGCGAATCGGTGCTGGTCACGGGCTCCACGTTTGCCGGGCTCGGCTGGACCGCCGAAAACATCGCGGCGATGGCGATGTCGTTCATCGGCAGCCTGGCGATGTGGTGGCTGTACTTCGACACGATTGCCGAGCGCGGCGCGCACACCATGTCGCATTCGGCGGATCCGGGCCGGCTCGCACGGCTGGCCTACACCTACATCCACGTGGTGCTGGTGGCGGGCATCATCGTCGGGGCCGTGGCCGATGAATTTGTGCTGGCGCATCCGGTGGGCCACGCCCATGAAGGGACAACGCTGGCGGTGCTGGGCAGCGCGGCGCTGTACCTGCTGGGCAACCTGCTGTTCAAGTGGGCGATCTTCGGGCGGCTGCGCCCGGCGCATGTGGTTGGCTTGGTGGTGCTGGGCGGCGCCTGGCTGCCAGCGGGCGAACTGCCCGCGCTCGCAGTCTCCGCGCTGGCGACGGGCGTGCTGTGCGGCACGGCGGCGTGGGAATGGTACGCACGCTCCTGCGAAACGGCGGACCCCGAAGCGGCACACAACCCCTAAGTGGTCACCTGAAAATTCCAGTTTCTGGACATTACAAAAGGCCACTCGCGCGCCTACTCTGTCAACCAACATGACAGAACACGAGGGCCCCGCCATGATCGACCTCTACTACTGCGCCACGCCCAACGGCCTGAAGATGGCGCTGTTCTTTGCCGAAACCGGCTTGCCGCATCGCGTCATCCCCGTCGATATCAGCCGGGGTGACCAGTTCAAGCCCGAGTTCCTGGCTATCTCGCCCAACAACAAGATCCCGGCCATGGTCGACCACGACCCGGCCGAGGGGACCGAGCCGGTGGTGCTGTTCGAATCGGGCGCCATGCTGCTTTACCTGGCCGAGAAAACCGGCCAGCTGATGCCCGCCGACCTGCACGGCCGCATGGAAGTGCTCAAGTGGCTGTTCTGGCAGGTGGGCGGCCTGGGGCCCATGGCCGGGCAGATCGGCCACTTCAACGTGTATGCGCCCGAGCGCGTGCCCTACGCCATCGAGCGCTACACCAAAGAGACCAACCGCCTCTACGGCGTGCTCAACCGCCGCCTGGCCGATCGCCCCTACATTGCCGGCAACGACTACACCATTGCCGACATCGCGGCCTATCCGTGGATCGTCCCGCACGCCGGGCATGGTCAGGACTTGAACGACTTCCCGCACCTGCAGCGCTGGTTCGAAGCCGTGGGCGCACGGCCGGCCACGCAGCGCGCCTATGCCGGGGTGGAGCGTGCCTACTCCCGCCGCCGCGAAGACATCTCCGACGACGAGCGCAGCGTGCTGTTCGGCCAGACGGCCACCTCCACCGCGCGCTGAACCCTGCGGAGCCTGCGCGCTCCGCCCCCCTCCGTTTTCCTCTTCGTTTTCCTTTTCTGACAGGAGCCGACCATGCCGGCATCGCTGTGGTGGTTGTGCCTGGGCGCGTTCGCCATCGGCACTGAAGGTTTCATGATCGCCGGCCTGCTGCCGGTGCTGGCCGCAGACCTGGGCGTGAGCGTGCCGGCGGCCGGGCAGCTCGTCACCGTGTTTGCCGTTACGTATGCCGTGGGCTCGCCGGTCATGGCGACGCTGCTCGGCAATGTCGACCGCCGACGCGTGCTGATCGGCGCGCTGGCCATCTTTGCGGCAGGCAACCTGCTGGCAGCCACCGCGCACGGCTTTGGGCAGTTGATGGCGGCGCGCGTGCTGCTGGCGCTGGCGGCCGGCGTGTTTCTGCCGACGGCCAATGCGGTGGCCACCTCGCTGGTGCCGGCCTCGCGCAGCGGCTCGGCGCTCGCCATCATCACGGGCGGCGGCACGGTGGCGGTGGCGCTCGGCGTGCCGCTGGGCGCATGGATTGCGGCACAGGGCGACTGGCGCTCGACGTTCGTCGCATGCGGTGTGCTGTCGGCACTGGCCACCGCGGGCCTCGCCTTCGGCCTGCCGCGTGCGCTGCCGCACAGCGTGACCACGCTGGCGCAGCGCCTGTCCGTGGCACGCCGCCCCGGCATGCTGCGCGCGCTGGCGGTGTCCACGCTGTGGGCGGCGGGCGGCTTTACGTTCTACACCTACGTCGCACCGTTCTTTGTGCAGGGGCTGGGCTTTGCGCCGCAGCACGTGGGCATCGTGCTGTTCCTGGTCGGCAGCTTTGCGGCGCTGGGCACGGGCCTGGGCGGCCACATGACCGACCGCGCAGGCGTGGCGCGCGTGCTGGCGGTCAGCAGCGCGGGCATCGTGCTGGCGTTCTCCGTACTCTCGCTGTCGGCACAGATGCTGCACGGCACGGTGGCCGGCGCAGTCGCCATCGGCGCGGTCGTGCTGTGGGGCATGGCCGGCTGGGGCTTCGGCCCGGCGCAGGCGACGCGCTTGATCCGCCTCGCGCCCGATGTGTCGCCGATCACGCTGTCGCTGCATGCGTCTGCAGTGTATGTGGGAATTGCGCTGGGGTCGAGCGTTGGCGCGCTGGCCCTGGCGCATGGCGGCCCGGGCATGCTGGGGTGGGCAGCCGCCGCGTGCCATGTGGTGGCGGTGGTGTTGTGGCGCAACAGTGCGCGCCATGAAGCCGCACAGGCAGACGGACCGACGGCCACATCGATCGCACATTGAGCGCCGGGCCGCCGATGCCATGCTCAAGGTTCCGAGCTCGGCGGGCCGAGCAAAAAGCCTCGCGGTTCGAGCTCCGAGCTCGGCGGGCCGAGCAAGAAGCGTCACGGTTCGAGCTCCGAGCTCGGCGAGCCGAGCAAAAAGCCTCGCGATCCGAGCTCCGAGCTCGGCGGGCCGAGCAAAATGCCTCGCGGTTCGAGCTCCGAGCTCGGCGTACCGGCCTCAGGCCCCAGCGGCGGGGGCTTCGCGGTTGGCCCGATTTGCGCGCCGCCCGCCTCGCCGATCCAGGTACGGCAACGCAAACATATAGAGCCCCGTGAACAGCAGCAGCGCCAGCGGCAGCAGCGGCGCGTAGGTGATCCACGCCGGCGGCTGCGCGCCCTTGCTCAGCCCCATGGCGACAAAGTTGGCGATGACGGTGAGCGTGAACGCCATCGACACCCAGCGGTGAAACTGGCGGATTCCGTTGCGGGCGCTCACTGTGCACCTCCGGCGGCCTGGATCATCTTCCAGCCGTTGCCGGCCGGATCACGAAAGCCGGCATCGACACTGCCAAAGCGCTCGATGGGCTCCTGCGTGAATTCCACGCCGCGCTCGCGCAATTGGGCGTAGGCGGCGCGGCAATCGGCGACGGTCAGCACCAGCGGCGGCATCGCGCCCTTGGCGACCATGGCGCGCAAGGTCTGCGCGGTGGCCTCGTCGTGGATGGGCGGGCCGGGCTGGAACAGGCCGAGCTGAAACGACGGCTGCTCCGGATGCTGCACCGTCAGCCAGCGGTACGGGCCGTTACGCACGTCGGTATGCACGCGAAACCCAAGCTTGTCGACATAGAACGCCAGCGCCGCATCCTGATCATCCACATACAGCCCGACGACATTGATCCCTTGGCTCATCACCGCTCCTTGTTGTTGGTGGGTGACGGATTTGTACCCTCCGCCAGTTGGCGGCGCTTCTCCGAAACTGCTGTGACGAGGTCGGGCCGCTGCGCCGCCTTCAGCACACAGGCGGGCACGCGGTCGAGTTGTTGCTGGGGCGCGGTGGCCTGTGCGTGGCGGCGAAGCTCGCTCGGGCTCTGCCCGGTGATGTCGCGAAAGATGCGGCCGAAGGTGCCGAGGCTTTCCCAGCCCGTGGCGTAGGCGATTTCGATGATGGGCAGGTCGGTGTCGCGCAGCAGGGTGGTGGCCTGCTCGATCCGGCGCGTGAGCAGGTAGCGGTGCGGCGGAATGCCGAAGGCCTGCTTGAACGAGCGCGCAAAATGCGCCGCCGAGACGCCGCTCACCTCGGCCAGCCGCTTGACGGGCCACGCCTCGTGCGAGGCGGCGTCCATGCGGTCTTTGGCGCGCAGCAGGCGGCGCAGCAGCGCGGGGTCTTGCTGCGCGTCGGTGTGTGCCGGTGCCACCGCAGCCTGCCGGTGGCGTCAGCCCAGCTTGAACTCGCCAATGGCATGCGCGAGCTTGCGCACCCCCTCTTCCACCTGCGCCAGCGACGAGGTGGCGTACGACAAGCGGAGCGTCGAGCGATCCGGGTCGACCGGGTAGAACGCCGCACCCGGCACGAACGCCACACCGCGCTCGATGGCCACCTTGGCCACATCGCCGGCATTGCGGCCCGGCAAGGTGCACCACAGGAACATGCCGCCGCGCGGGCGGTTGAAGGTCAGTTCGGTGTCGGGCAGCAGCGCACGCAGGCCGTTGGCCATGGCGTGGGCGCGTTCGGCATAGGCAGCGCGCGTGCGCGGCAGCACGGTGTCCAGGCGATTGCTGCGCAGGTAGGCAGCGGCCGTGGCTTGCGCAAACGTGGAGGTGTGCGCGTCGGCAAACTGCTTCACCATCACCGCGTTGCCCAGCACCGGCTGCGAGGCGATCATCCAGCCCACGCGCAGGCCCGGCGCCACCACCTTCGACAGGCTGCCCAGGTAGATCACACGCCCCTGTGCGCCGTCGGTCTGCTGCGACAGCGCGTACAGCGACGGCGGCGGGGGCGCGTCGAAATACAGATCGCCGTAAGGATCGTCTTCCACGATCAGCAGGTTGTGGCGCACCGCCACGTCCAGCAGGCGCTTGCGGCGCTCCAGGCTCATCAGCGCGCCGCTGGGGTTGCCGAAGTTGGGAATCACGTAGAGGAATTTGGGACGCGCAGTGGACAGCACCTGCTCCAGCGCGTCGACGTCCAGGCCGTCGCCATCGGTCGGCACACCGGCCACCTTGGCGCCGTACAGCTTGAATGCCTGAATGGCGGCGAGGAAGGTGGGCGCCTCGGTGAGCACCGTGTCGCCCTCGCCGATCAGCACCTTGCCCAGCAGATCCAGCCCTTGCTGCGAACCGGTGGTGACGAGGATGTCGGTGTTGGCGACGGTGGCGCCGCGCGAGGTCATCAGCGTGACGATGGCCTCACGCAGCGGCTCGAAGCCTTCGGTGGCGCCATATTGCAGGGCGCGGGCGGCGTCGGTGGTGAGCGCGCTGTCGGCGGCGGCCTTCAGGCCTTCCACGTCAAACAGGGCGGCATCCGGAAAGCCGCCAGCAAACGAGATCAGGCCCGGCTTGCCGAGCACCTTGAACAGCTCACGGATGGCGGAGGTTTCAACGTTTTGCAGGCGGGGTGCCAGCAGCGATTGCAGGAATTCCATGGCGTGCGTGTCTCTGTAGTTCGAGTGCCCGCCACTTTACGTGATGTGCGCCGCGTGCGCATGCCAACACGGCGTCACAGCCGTGACTAGAATGCCGCCACCGAACCGGTAAAAAGGAGCTCCGCATGGCCGTCCGACGCATCGTCCCGAACCTGCATGCTGCCGATCCGGCACGTGCCCGCGCGTTCTATGCCGAACTGCTCGATCTGGAAGCGGTAATGGACCACGGCTGGATCGTCACCTTTGCCGACGCGGCCAACACGATGACGCCGCAGGTCAGCATCGCCAGCGAAGGCGGAAACGGTACGCCGGTGCCGGCGCTTTCAGTAGAGGTGGACGACGTGGATGCCGTGCATGCGCGGGCCGTCTCGTTGGGCCTGGAGATCGTCTACCCGCTCGTTGATGAGCCCTGGGGCGTGCGCCGCTTTTACGTGCGCGATCCGTTCGGCAACGTGATCAACATCCTGGCGCACCGTTAACGCGGCTGCATCGAAGAAAAACGCCCGCATGCCAAAGAGGCGATGCGGGCGCGGCAGTGCCGGGTGATGACTACCGGTGGTTGCCGTTGTGGGTGCGCTTGTCCTGGTGTGCGCTGCCGTTCTTATCCTTGTCGACAACGCGCGTGATGCCGCCCGTGGCGGGCGGGTCACTGGCCGGGAACGTGTCTTCCACGGCTTTTTCCACCAGCTCCTCACGCTTCTCTGCGTGCGGATGCTTCTCTTTCTTGCCTTTCTCCATGGCGCCCTCCTGTTTCAAGCGTGGTTGACGACACGCAAGCGAACGGCGTGCCCGGGCACCTCAACTGAGCGCCTCAACTGAGCGCTCAATACTCTTCCCAGTACGGACGCGAACCGTAGTACTCGTGCACGGACTGCGCCCAGGTCGGATCGGCCATCGTGGGCCAGCTGTCCTTGTCGAAGCCTGGAGCCGCCTCAAGGCGATCCTTGTTGGCGTCGAGCACGAAGCACTTGCGGTCCACGTCGAGCGACATGGCGCTCCACGGCACGGCAAACAGCTTGTCGCCAATGCCCAGGAAGCCGCCCACCGACATCACCGCGTAGGCGATCCGGCCGCGCTGCACGTCGAGCATGATGTCGGTGATCTTGCCGAGGTCTTCCCCATTGAGGTTGACGACGCGATTGCCCTCCAGCGTATCGGCCGCCATCAGTTCCGGGCCGGGGCCAGCCGAATCGGCATCGGCGCGCCCGATGATGCGCATGCGTACACCGGCGGTGGTTCCCACACCAGTGGCGGTACCGGTGCCCAGCGTGGTGCCGGTTGTCGTGGTTTGCATAGCAGTTACCTCCCATCAATCAGTTGACGTTCAGGATGATGTGCGGCGGCCACGCAATTGCGCGGCCTCTGTCGCACGTAACCACCTGTGTCAGCACGAAGCTTGCCTGCGCCGCATCGACTGCAGAGACGCGCGTGCGGCATGCCGCTTGCTCGACGGTTCGGCGTACTCAAACCAGAACCCCTACCGGAGAGCCCCATGAACAAAGCGGAAATCCCTGTGGCGCAACGCGCTGTGCTGTCGATGCTGCTGGACGATCACCGCGAGGTGAAAAAACTGTTCAAGACGTTCCAACAGGAGAAAGACAAAGCCACCGGCGAGCAAATCGTGCGCGAAGCGTGTGAAAAGTTGACCGTCCATACGCAGCTTGAGGAAGAGGTGTTCTACCCGTTCGTGCGCGACAACGGCGGCGAAGCGTTCAAAGACCTTGTCGACGAAGCCGTGGTGGAGCACGCCACCGCAAAGGACCTGATCAAGCAGTTGAACGGCATGCATGCGGGCGACGACCTGTTCGCGGCCAAGTTCACCGTACTGGCCGAGTACGTCTCGCACCACGTGGAAGAGGAAGAGACCGAACTCTTTCCCAAGCTCGTCCGTCAGCACATCGACCTGACACCGCTGCAGGAACCCATGACCGCGCGCAAGGAAGCCCTGCTCGCCGAGACCGCCAGCTGACGACCCACCACCCGATACCGGACCGACACCATGCAAGCCACCGTCTGCGATTTCCTCGTCGCCCGCCTGTATGACTGGGGGGTGCGGCGCATCTTTGGCTACCCCGGAGACGGCATCAACGGCATGTTCGGGGCCCTGCAGCGCGCGGGCGGCAAGATCGAGTTCGTGCAGGTGCGGCATGAAGAGATGGCCGCCTTCATGGCTTCGGCGCACGCCAAGTTCACGGGTGAGCTGGGCGTGTGCATGGCAACGTCCGGGCCGGGTGCCACACACCTCATCACGGGGCTGTATGACGCGCGACTCGACCACATGCCTGTGCTGGCGATTACCGGCCAGCAGGCGCGCACAGCGGTCGGTGGTCACTACCAGCAGGAGGTCGATCTGGCGGCGATGTTCCGCGACGTGGCGGGCGCGTTTGTCCACCAGGCCAGCATGCCGGCACAGGTGCGGCACCTACTGGATCGTGCAGTGCGCATCGCCATCGGGCAACGCCGCGTGACGGCGTTGGTGCTACCAAACGATCTGCAGGAAATGCCCTACGCCGAGCCGCCGCGCGCGCATGGCACGGTGCACTCGGGCGTCGGCTACAGCGCGCCGAGCGTGATCCCGCAAGCCGCCGATCTGGAACGCGCAGCGGACATCCTCAACAGCGGCCGCCGGGTGGCGATGCTCGTGGGCGCGGGTGCCCTCGGGGCCAGCGCAGAAGTCGCAGCCGTGGCGGAAACGCTCGGCGCGGGCGTGGCCAAGGCGCTGCTAGGCAAGGCCGTGTTGCCCGACGAATTGCCCTATGTGACCGGCGCCATCGGCCTGCTCGGCACCGAGCCGAGCTGGGAGCTGATGAACCATTGCGACACGCTGTTGATGGTCGGCTCCGGCTTTCCCTACGCAGAATTTCTCCCCAAGGAAGGCCAGGCGCGCGGCGTACAGATCGACCTGGACCCCGGCATGCTGGGGCTGCGCTATCCGATGGAGGTCAACCTCGTCGGCGACAGCGCGCAGACGCTGCGTGCGCTGCTGCCGCTGCTTCAGCGCAAGACCGATCGCTACTGGCCCGACCGCATTGCCCGCTGGAACGAGAGTTGGTGGAAGACGCTGGAAGAGCGCGCGCTGCAGCCGGCCTATCCCGTCAACCCGCAGCGCGTGCTGTGGGAGCTGTCACCCAAGCTGCCGGACAACGTGATCGTCACCAGCGACTCCGGCACCTGCGCCAACTGGTATGCGCGCGATATCAAGTTCAAGCCCGGCATGATGGGCTCGCTCTCGGGCGGGCTGGCCTCGATGGGCGCCGCCGTGCCGTACGCGATTGCCGCCAAGTTTGCGTACCCCGATCGCCCTGTCATCGCACTCGTGGGCGACGGCGCCATGCAGATGAACAACATGGCCGAACTCATCACCGTGTCGAAATACTGGAAGCGGTGGAAGTCTCCCAAGTGGATCTGCATGGTGCTCAACAACCAGGATCTGAACGAAGTCACCTGGGAGCAGCGCGTGATGGAAGGCGACCCGAAATTCCCGGCGTCACAGGACATCCCCGACGTGCCGTATCACCGGTTTGCGGAGTTGATCGGGTTGAAGGGCATTTACGTCGACAACCCCGACCAGCTTGCCGGTGCGTGGGACGAAGCGCTCGACGCAGACCGCCCCGTGGTCCTGGAAGTGAAGACCGACCCCGATGTGCCGCCGCTGCCGCCGCACGTCACGCTGCAGCAGGCGCGCAACTTTGCGACGGCCCTGGCGTACGGCGACCCGGACGCCAGCGGTGTGCTGCGCGGGACGGCGCGGCAGGTGTTGTCGGCGTTGTTTCCGGTGCATAAGGAGAAGGAGTGACACGGAAAGTTGAGGTGGCGCAGTCAGGCCACCTCGACGTGGACGGCGCCTGATTCCAGCGGGCGCGCCGCCACCTCCACCGGCAGGAACTTCTCGATCACGCCGATGTTGGTCAGCAGGTGCGATGACGCCGTGACCACCGTGAAAGCACCGGCGCCTGCGAGCGCCATCGGCAGCACAAGTTGATCGGCGAGGTATTCGTCGACGGCTGCGGTGCTTTGCAGGTAGCGCTGCGCAATGTGAGCCACGTCCTTGCCGATCGTCTCTGCCGTCACGCCACGCTCGCCGAAGCCCGTGAACACTTCGGTCACGTGCTCATGCTCGATATCCAATACGAGCGCATTGCCGGGGCCTTCCGCGTTGCCGAGGTCGCGGACCGTGCCTTCGACGCCGGGCACGAGGCGAGTCAACGTGTCCAATTCGCGCCGCGCCACGCTGCCGCGCACGCCGGCAACGATGCCTTCGGCACGCAGCGCCCGTTGCGCACCGCGCTCGGTCAGATGTAGCGGCGTCAAGGCATTCGAGCACGGCGCCACCGTCGCCACCACCTCGCCGCCGCCCGCCGGGTAGAAACCATGGCGCTTGAGCGCAAGCGTCTGTGTCACGCCCATCCGCGCCACCAGCGGCAGCCACGCCCGGATGAGGAAATCGACCGGCGGCGCCGCGCGGTTGTGCGTGCCGCCGCTGACCGACACGATGCTCGGCGCATCGGCAAACCAAAGTGCTGGGAGGATCGTCTGCAGCACGAGCGTGCAGCTGCCGGCCGTGCCGATGGCGAAACGGTAATCACCGCCACGGATGGCGCCCGGCGCAAACCGCAGCGTCTGCGAGCCTGCTTCTGCACCCTCTACCGTCGCGCCGCTGATCTGCACGGCCGCCTGCACCGCCGTCAGGTGCTGGCGCAGCAAGCCCGGCTTCGAACGCTTGGCGCGGATGTTCTCGATCCGGAATGGCGTGCCGGTCAGCATGGACAGCGTGAGCGCCGTACGCAGGATTTGCCCGCCCCCTTCCCCTTGTGCGCCGTCCAGCTCGATGCAATCGGCGGACTGCGCGTGGTGTGCGTTTCGTTGTAATAGGGTGTTCATGGTTTGTTTTTCTTGTTGGACTACGCAACCCTTCGTGGAATGCGCGTCAGGTCGTGCAGGGCCAGCGCGTCAGCACGGTGTCATGGAGAAACGCATCCAGCGCGGCTGGATTGCCCGTGGCTTGGCGGAAATCTGCAGGCACGTCTTCCTGCGCCAATGCCTCCTCGATGAAGGCATGGATACGCGGAAAGCGTGCGCCATATTCCGCCTCGCCCGACTCCATCTTGATCGCCAACAGTTGGTTGATCTCGTCACGCAACGCGGCATCCCGCACCATCACGTCGGCCAGGTCGGCAAAACGCATCGGCGGGATGCCCCGGCCTTCGTCGATCCACTGTGCGGCGAGCAGCGGACGCAGCACGTACAGGTACTTCTTCATGCGAACCGTCTCGCCCTGCAGATAGCCGCGAAAGTTCTTCGCCGCCATCGACACATAGTGCCAACGGCCCTTGCGCTCGGAAAAGAACGTCGGCGCCAGCATGCGCATGCGGGCGGCCAGCGCCGCGTCCTGGCGATAGACCACGGGCGAAGCGAGCCACTCGAGCAATGTCGGGTTGGAGCGATGCATCAGTTGCAGCGCCTTGCGTAGCTCCCAGCCGGAAATGTCCAGCTCGTCGCTGATGGGCAGTTCGATAACGTCGCGCTGCGGCTCCACGCGCAGGTACCACTCGGGCTGATGCACGTAGACGAAGCGCACGTCGTAGTCGCTGTCTGGCGAGGCAAAGCCCCAGCCGCGGCTACCCGATTCGCATGCGAAGAGCACGCGCACATCGTGCTGCTGTTCGATGTTGGTCAGCTCCGCCAGCACGCGTTCGCGGATTTCGTCCGAGACGGGGTGTGAGTAGATGAAGGTCATAGCGATTCGTTGTTCTTGTCTTAATCGGTGGTGCTTGCCGCGAGAACACACAGCGTGCGGCATCGCGGGTTGAAGACGGTCAGGCACCAGATGCCCCACCATTCCTTTCCTGCATCAAAGTAATCGCACCAGGTACTGCGTCCGGGCTCTTCGTCAGGGTTGCCCACCCAGTCGATGACGTTCACTCCGTCAGCCGGCAGAAGGCCAAGCACCGCCGCCCATTCCGAGAACGCCTTGGCTTCGAGCTTCGTGCCGTAGGGCGGATCCAGGAAGGCACGTTCCAACGCCCCACCCTTTTTTGTGAGCGCCCGGACGTCAGCCGCGCCGAGCGTCCGGGGACAAGCACGGTCCAGGTGGACGTCCTGCGCGGGCCATCCAAGCTGCGCAAACAAGCCGGCCAGTGCCTGGCGGTGAATCTCAATGCCAGGCCCATCCGGCGCTTCGACGCGATACAGCGCGAAGTCGAAGACGCAGCCGGCTTGCAGCAAGTGCTGCCGCATTGCTTCCAGTTCCGGACGCTCAACACCCGTCAGCATGCTCGCCCCCGCTTAGCCCTTCACACACACCACCTGCCGCAGCGTGTGGACAATCTCCACCAAGTCCGCCTGCGCGGCCATCACGTGGTCGATGTCCTTGTAGGCCATCGGGATCTCGTCGATCACGTCGACGTCCTTGCGGCATTCCACGTGGGCCGTGGCGCGGATCTGGTCATCGACCGTGAAACGCTTCTTGGCCTGCGTGCGGCTCATGGTACGGCCTGCGCCGTGGCTGCACGAACAGAAGGCGTCTTCGTTACCGAGCCCGCGCACGATGAAGCTCTTTGCGCCCATCGACCCCGGGATGATCCCAAGCTGCCCCTTCTGTGCCGACACCGCGCCCTTGCGCGTCACCAGCACCTCGCGCCCGAAGTGGGTTTCGCGCTGCACGTAGTTGTGGTGGCAGTTCACCGCTTCCACGTCGGCCGCAAACGGCTTGGTGATGACCTTGCGCGCCGCCGCAATCACGTTCTGCATCATCGTGGCGCGGTTGCGGCGCGCGTAGTCCTGCGCCCAGCCGACGGCTTCAACGTAATCGTTGAAGTGCTCGCTGCCTTCTTCGAAGTACGCCAGGTCGCGGTCAGGCAGGTTGGCGATGTGCTGTCGCATATCGGCCTGCGCCAGTTCAATGAACAGGTTGCCGATGGCGTTACCCACACCGCGCGAACCCGAGTGCAGCATGAACCAGACGCGCTGCGCCTCGTCCAGGCAGACCTCGATGAAGTGGTTGCCGGTACCGAGCGTTCCCAGGTGCTTGTAGTTGTTGGTGTTCTTCAACTTCGGGTACTTGTCGGTGATGCGCTTGAAGCCATCGGCCAGTTCGCCCCACATGGCGTCGACGGTTTCGGGCGGCGTGTTCCACGCACCCTTGTCGCGCGGGCCCGGCGTACGGCCGTGCGGCACCGCCGCTTCAATGGCGCTGCGCAGGCCGTGCAGGTTGTCCGGCAAATCAGCCGCCGTGAGCGTCGTACGCGCGGCCATCATGCCGCAGCCGATATCCACGCCGACGGCCGCCGGGATGATCGCGCCGTGCGTCGGGATCACGCTGCCGATGGTCGAACCCTTACCCAAATGCACGTCCGGCATCACTGCCAGATGCTTGAAGATGAACGGCATCTTGGCCGTGTTCATCAGTTGCTTGCGGGCGTCGTCTTCCACCGGCACGCCGTTGGTCCACAGCTTGATGTCGGCGCCGTTGTCGACGTGAAGGGTGTTGTAGCTGCTCATGATGCGTTGCTTCCTTTGTTGTTGTCGTTGTTCTTCTTGCTGATCGTGCGTCCGCTGCGTCGTGCCACTCGGCACGGTTTGCAGCGGATGGCGATCGAGTCGATATAGCCCTTGGCGGTTTCATACCACCATTTCTGCTGTGCGGCGGTCCAGACCTCATGCTTTCCGCAATCGACGCAGGCGTACCACTGATCGACGTAGTAGCCGTGCTGTGCGAAGCGGGGCAGACCGGAACCCCAGCTGTTGTGCGGCGCAAGTTGCGACAAATCCACCGGCAAGCTACCTCGCGGTGGAGGCGGAGGTGGAGGCGACACCGGCGCTCGTGCCCGCAGGCAGGCAATCTTTGCCTGTTCTCGCCGCTCGTGGCGCCGCGCCATGATGGCGGCGCGCTTTTGTTTACCGCTGATCATGGTGCGCTCCCGCTGAGTTGGACACATCCTCTAGTGCAATGGGTATGCCAGGTCACTTCCCATGGAACGACCAACTTCGCAACACCTTGATTCCATTGGGTTTTCACGCATCCAACGCAGATGTAGGCACGCTAAACTTCCCGAAATATCGATCTATCGATATATTGGTTTATCTTTTTGGATAAACACGCGGGATGCGAAAAAACGTCGCCATCGGTTTCGTCGGTACCACGCTCGACTACGTGGGCAAGGGCGCGCAGCGCTGGGAGCGGTGGCGGCCGACCGTCGGCCTGTGCCAGCAGGACGACCTCGTCATCCACCGTCTGGAGCTGCTGCACGACGCCCGCAGCCGCGGCCTGTTCGAACGGCTGCGCTCGGACATCGCGTCCGTATCGCCCGAGACCGAGGTGCGCAGTGTGGAAGTGTCGCTCCGCGACCCGTGGGACTTCGAAGAGGTCTACAGCACGCTGCACGACTTCACCCGCAGCTATGCCTTCGACACCGAGGCCGAGGACTACATCATCCACATCACCACGGGCACGCACGTCGCGCAGATCTGCTGGTTCCTGCTGGCCGAAGCGCGCTACCTGCCGGCCCAGCTCATCCAGACCGCACCGCCGCGCAAGAAGGAACTCGGCAACACGGCCGGCAGCTACAGCATCATCGACCTGGACCTCTCGCGCTACGACAAGATCGCCAGGCGTTTTGCACGCGAGCGCGAAGACACGGTGTCGCTGCTAAAGTCGGGCATCGCCACACGCAACCCGGCGTTCAACCGCATGATCGAGCAGATCGAGCGCGTGGCCTCGCGCTCCAAATCGCCAATGCTGCTGTTCGGGCCGACCGGCGCCGGCAAGTCGTTCCTCGCGCGCCGTGTGTATGAGATGAAGAAAGCGCGCCATCAACTGGCGGGCCGCTTTGTCGAAGTGAACTGCGCCACGCTGCGCGGCGACAGCGCCATGTCGGCGCTCTTCGGCCACGTGAAAGGCGCCTTTACCGGCGCACAGACCGAGCGCGCGGGCCTGCTGCGCAGCGCGGACGGCGGCCTGCTTTTCCTCGACGAGATTGGCGAACTCGGCCTGGACGAACAAGCCATGCTGCTCAAGGCCATCGAAGAGAAGCGTTTCCTCCCCTTTGGCAGCGACCGCGAAGTCAAAAGCGATTTCCAGCTTATCGCGGGCACCGTGCGCGACCTGCGGCAGTGGGTGGCCGAGGGGCGCTTTCGCGAAGACTTATACGCGCGGATCAATCTGTGGACCTTCGACCTGCCGGGCCTCGCTGATCGCCCTGAAGATCTGGAACCGAATCTGGATTTCGAACTAGCCCGTTTTGCGCGCGAGCACGGCGAGCAAGTGCGCTTCCATACCGAGGCGCGCCGCATCTATCTGAAGTTCGTCACCTCGCCGCAGGCCCGCTGGACGGGCAACTTCCGCGAACTGTCGGCCAGCGTTACGCGGCTGGCAACGCTGGCCGAAGGCGGACGCATTACCGAAGCCGATGTCGCGGACGAAATCACTCGTCTGCAACGCACGTGGGCCGAACCGGATGCGGCAGGCAAAGGCGACAGCCTTGCCAACTTGATCGGCGACGCGGTGGCATCGATCGACCTGTTCGACCGCATGCAGCTGGAGAACGTGATTGCCGTGTGCCGTGAATCGGCATCGCTGTCCGACGCCGGACGCCGGCTCTTCGACGTGTCGCGCGCCGAGAAGGCCAAGGTGAATGATGCCGACCGGCTGCGCAAGTACCTCGCACGGTTCGGGCTGGATTGGGCGACCGTGCGCGCCGGCTAGGCGCTCGACAAGATGCCCACCATCCTTCGCATGGCGCCCGCAACTGCAGGCCCAGCCATCAAGCGGATGGAAGCGCCAGACAGAAAATCCCGCCCTATCCGCATCAAGCCGCTGGCATGCCTTGGGGGTCTGCGCTGCAGTTCGGGTGATCTTCGTTGTGATGGTGCTCACGCAGCGCCCCCGGGATCCCGGTGCCCGCCAGACCATCGGCTGCGAGCCAAGCCGCCGTGGCGGCAGCGGCACGGTCGATCAGTTCGCCGCAGCGGGCGTAGTCGTAGGGCGACACGTCGAGCGGGCACAGCGGCGGCACGACCGTAATGGGTACCTGCCCGGCCCAGCGTTCCAGGTCTTGCACAAGCTGACGCGCGACCAGCAGCGACAAGGCGTTCAGCGCGTGCTCGATGGCGCTGCGCGGGGCGCGACGGTCGGCACACGCGAATCCCGCCGGCAATACGACGACGCGTGTGGCGCCCAGCCGGATGGCCGCGGAGATTGGCGTGTTGTTGGCGACGCCGCCGTCGATCAACAGGCGATCACCAACGCGCACGGGCGGAAACACGCCGGGAATGGCGGCGCTGGCCAGCACGGCCGGCACGATGGCGCCAGACGACAACACCACCTCGGCACCGGTGCGCATGTCGGTGGCCACGACGTGCAGCGGCAGCGTGGCCGCCTCCAGCAGGGTCTGCGCGAAATGCCGCGTCAGCAGGCGCTGCAGGCCAGACGCATCGACGAGGTGTTCCCGTTGTCCGCCCAGGATGCCCAGCATGCTGAACATCGCCCGCCAGGACCACGGCATCACGTCGGCGCGCCGCACACCGCGCCACAGCGCCTCGAGCTGCGCCGTGCCGGCCGCGTGCGGATGGCACGCAAAAAAGGCAGCGTTGATGGCGCCAGCCGAGGCCCCCACCACCATGTCGGGCACCACGCCCGAGGCCACCAGCTCGCGCAGCATGCCGGCCTCGATGGCGCCGAGGCTGCCGCCGCCGGCAAAGACAAACGCCGTTCGTTCCACTCTGTCCATGATCGATGCCGCGTTGCAGCAAGGAGTCCCAACTGGTCAATCCAGGGACGACTGGAACTAGAGTAGGTCTGCCCTGCCGTTGCGGCTAGTCGACCAATCAGCGGCGACGAGGGGCGATCAGCGGGCTTGTCGCGCGGCGTCGGCCAGGGGCTTCCAGTGCAGAAAGCCGAACAGCAACGTCAGCAGCACGCTGTCGAACAGCGGTCCGTTGTGCAGCGCGACCTTGCGAAAGCACAGCACCACTTCCAGCAGGTGCGCAGCCAGCAACACCAGCGCCACGATGCGCAGCCAGCCAATCGCGTCGGCCGACAGCGGCAGTGGCGTGGCATAGCTCGCCAGCGCGAGGCCATACACGGCGAGCAGGACGATCTTGCTGAGGACGTTGAACATGCCAGGACTCCAGAGGGACGGTGATTCAGGTGCCATGCAGCATACCGGCCACCGCGGTCCCTCCTGCCGCTTCAAACACCTGGATAGACGCCGCCCTCCACCCGGCCGTATCTGCTGGCGGCGGGTGCTCAGGCCGTCGCCGCACCGAACCAGCGATGCAAGGCCGCTTGCAGCCCCGCAGTCGTTCCGTCACCGACCCACGCCACGTGACCGTCAGGACGGATCAGCACCGCAGCAGGTGCGGGCACTGTGCCAACCACCGGCAGCGACCAGGTTCCTGCATAGCGGGCGTCGACACGTCGCACGCGATCGGCCCATGGCGCGATGTCGATGGCATCCGCAGGGCCGAAGTTGATCAGCACCGCCCCCGCCCCGTGCAACAGGTGGAAGACGCGCACCGTGCCCTCGGCGGTCTCCAGGTCGAGATCGGGCATGCGGCGACCGAGCAGCGGATGCCCTTCACCGAAGTCGTATCGCACATCGAGCGCGGAGACCATCCCAACAAGGCGCCTGCGCGGTTCATCCATGCGAAACAGCTCCGAGGTGATCTCGCTCAGCGCCTTGGAGCGCTCGTCCTGGCGAAGCAGCACCACCTGCGCCAGCGTATTGCGCAACGTGCGCGCGGCAACCGGATGGCGCTCCGCGTGATAGCTGTCGAGCAGGCTGTCGGGTGCTGTTCGTTTGATGACCGCGGCCAGCTTCCAGCCGAGGTTCACGGCATCCTGCATGCCCATGTTCAGGCCCTGTCCGCCCATGGGCGGATGCACGTGCGCGGCGTCGCCTGCCAGCAGCACGCGTTTGTCGCGGTAGGCCACGGCCTGGCGGGCCATATCGGAAAACCGCGAGATCCAGTTCGGGCGATGCGCGCCGAAGTCCGTGCCATAGACGGCGATCAACGCCTCGCTCAGGTCCGCCAGCGTGGGCGCATTGTCGGTGCCAAGTTGTCGCTCCGTCAGCACGACGCGGACACACTTGCCATCTTCCATGGGCGCGACGGCGTGCCGGCCGATGGCATCGTATTTGAAGCCGAAGGGGGGCGGCGTCTGCGTGGTGTGCACCTCGGCGATCAGCCAGCTCGTCGTGGCGTCCCAGCCTGCAAACGCAATGCCGGCGGCCTTGCGAACCGCGCTGCGCCCGCCATCGCAGCCAACGAGGTATTGCGCACGCAGCATCTCGCCGTCGGATAGCGTGACGTCAACGCCGGTGTCGTCTTGCGAGAAGCCGGTGACGTCCCGCGCGCGATAGAACGGCACGCGAAGCTCGCTCACCCACTGCGCCAGGATGCGCTCGGTATGGTGCTGCCACAGGCCGAGCACATAGTTGTGCCGAGTGGGAAAGTCGCTGATGTCCAGCGGGCTCTCGCCGAAGTGCACGACCGGATAGGTCTTGCCCTGCGAGACAAAGCGCTCGGCTAAACCGCGCTGGTCGAGCACCTCGACGGAGCGCGCATGTAGCCCCAGTGCACGCACGCCGACCACGTCCTGGTTGGCGCGGCGCTCCACAATGGCGACGTCAATCCCGACCAACGCCAGCTCCGCCGCAAGCATGAGCCCCGTCGGTCCCCCGCCGGCAATCACCACGGCATGCCCGCTCATTTCACACCTCCGGCCGGCATCACCACGGCACTGCCCTGCGCTTCAAACGTCGATGGCATCACACGCATGTCTCGCCCTCCTTTCGGTCGGTTTCAAGATTGGGGGGCGATGCTACTGCGGCCGCCGGGGCTTCCCGCAAGCCCCAGGGGCCGCGGTATACTTAAGGCAACGGTGGAGCGAATGCTTGTCTGGCGAAGCGCACACCACGAAAAAAGGCCGTCCCGAAGGACGGCCTTTTCTTTTTCTGCGTCTGCCGAAACTTATTCGACAGTCACCGATTTCGCCAGGTTACGCGGCTTGTCGACGTCGGTGCCGCGCGCCAATGCCGTGTGATACGCCAGCAACTGTAGCGGCACCACGTGCAGGATCGGCGAGAGCTGCCCGTAGTTCTCCGGCATGCGGATCACCTGGATGCCGTCGCTTGACTGGATGTGCGTATCGGCGTCGGCAAACACGTACAGCTTGCCGCCGCGCGCGCGTACTTCCTGGATGTTCGACTTGAGCTTTTCGAGCAGCGCGTCGTTCGGAGCCACGGTCACGACGGGCATCTGCTCGGTCACCAGGGCCAGCGGGCCATGCTTAAGTTCGCCGGCCGGGTAGGCCTCTGCGTGGATGTACGAGATTTCCTTGAGCTTGAGCGCACCTTCCAGGGCGATCGGGTAATGCAGACCGCGACCGAGGAACAGCGCGTTCTCACGGCGGGCAAACTCTTCCGACCACGCGATGATCTGCGGCTCCAGCGCCAGCACCGCATTCAGCGCCGACGGCAGGTGACGCAGATGACGCAGCGCGTCCTCTTCCTGCTCGGCGTTCAGATGGCCGCGCAGCTTGGCGAACGTGAGCGCCAGCATGTACAGGGCGGCCAGCTGCGTGGTGAATGCCTTGGTGGACGCCACGCCGATCTCGGTGCCGGCGCGCGTGAGGAACTTGAGCTGCGTCTCGCGCACCATGGCGCTGGTCGCCACGTTGCAGATGGCGAGCGTGTGCGTGTGGCCCAGTTCGCGTGCGTGACGCAGTGCGGCCAGCGTGTCGGCGGTTTCGCCCGATTGCGAAATCACGACGACCAGCGCGTTCGGGTTGGGCACCGTCTCGCGATAGCGGTATTCGCTGGCAACCTCGACCTGCGTCGGGATCTTGGCGATCGATTCAAGCCAGTACTTGGCCGTGCAGCCCGAGTAGTAGCTCGTGCCGCAAGCCAGGATCAGCACGCTGTCGACCTTGGGCAGCACCGCGGCCGCCTCGGGGCCGAACAGGTCAGGCGCAAAGCCTTGCACGCCTTCAAGCGTGTCGCCCAGGGCGCGCGGCTGCTCGAAGATTTCCTTCTGCATGAAGTGCCGGAAGGGGCCGAGTTCCACAGCGGCGGCGTAGGTGCCGACTTCTTTCACTTCACGCTCGACGATCTTGTCGTTTGCATCGGCCACGGTGAAGCCGTCGCGGGTGAGTTCCACCACGTCGCCTTCTTCCAGGTAGGCCATGCGGCTGGCGGTACCGGCCACGGCCAGCGCGTCGGATGCCAGGAACGATTCGTTCTCGCCGATCGCCACCACCAGCGGCGAGCCGGCGCGCGCACCCACCACCACGTCGGGGTTGTCGCGTGCAAACACGGCAATCGCATAGGCGCCGTGCAAGCGCTTGACCGACGCGCGCACCGATGCAAACAGATCACCGCGCGTGGCGCTGCTCGGGTAGGTGTAGGCCTGGTGGATCAAGTGCGCGACGACTTCCGTATCCGTCTGCGATTCAAACCCGTAGCCGACGGCCTTGAGTTCTTCGCGCAGCGATTCGTAGTTTTCGATGATGCCGTTGTGCACCAGGGCGATGGTGTCGCCCGAAAAGTGCGGGTGCGCGTTGACGGTGTCCGGCCGGCCATGCGTGGCCCAGCGGGTGTGCGCGATGCCGATGGCGCCATCCAGGTGGCTCGTCTGTGCCTGAGCATCCAGATCGGCCACGCGCGAAACGGTGCGCGCGCGCTGTAGCTGGCCATCACGCTGAACGGCAACGCCGCATGAGTCGTAGCCGCGGTATTCCAGGCGGCGCAGGCCTTCGATCAGGACGGGAACGATATTGCGCGTGGAAACCGCGCCAACGATACCGCACATGTTGATTTCTCCAGTTGGGGTGCGGCCGCACGCTCAATGTGCGCCGCACTCGGTAATTCAGTATCGATGCTCGTGCGCCGAAGCGGCATCCGCTGTTCGGCGCAGGAGAAAACCTGTCAGCCTGCCTTCTTTTGCTTGACCGGGCGTTGCCAGCTGTCGATGGTGACCTGCCGCGCCCGCGAGACCGTCAGCTTGCCCTCGGGCGCGTCCTTGGTCAGCGTGGTGCCGGCACCCAGCGTCGCGCCCCTGCCAACGCGCACCGGCGCCACGAGCTGCGTGTCGGAACCGATGAAGGCGTCGTCTTCGATGATGGTGCGGAATTTGTTCGCGCCGTCGTAGTTGCACGTGATGGTGCCCGCGCCGATGTTGACGCGCGAGCCGACCGTGGCGTCGCCCACGTAAGCAAGGTGGTTGGCCTTGCTGTGTGCCGCGACCTGGCTGTTCTTGACCTCGACAAAGTTGCCGATGTGCACGTCTTCGGCCAGCTCGGTGCCGGGGCGCAGGCGCGCGTACGGGCCGATGCGCGAGTCGGCGCCAACCTTGGCGCTCTCGATGTGGCAGAACGGCAGGATCTCGGCACCGGCCTCGATGGCGGCATCGCGGATCACCGCATTGGCGCCGACGCGCACGCCGTCAGCCAGCGTCACATCGCCCTCGAAGATGCAGTTGACGTCGATCACCACGTCGCGGCCGCAGGTGAGCTTGCCGCGCACGTCGATGCGCGCCGGGTCGATCAGCGTCACGCCGTCTTCCAGCAGTTGCTGCGCGAGGTTGCGCTGGTGAATGCGCTCAAGCTCGGCCAGCTGCACCTTGCTGTTCACGCCCAGCGTTTCCCACTCGGCCAGCGGATGCGCGGAGGTGATGGGCACGCCTTCGCTGGCGGCGCGCTCGATGACGTCGGTCAGGTAGTACTCGCCCTGCGCGTTGTCGTTGGAGAGCGTGGCGAGCCAGTTCTTGAGCTTGGCCGTCGGGCACACGAGGATGCCGGTGTTCACTTCGTGAATGGCCAGCTGCGTCTCGTTGGCGTCTTTCTGCTCGACGATGCGCGTGATCCGGCCGGCGGCGTCGCGCACGATGCGGCCGTAGCCGGTCGGGTCGCCCAGGTGCACGGTCAGCACGCCCAGGTGGCCGTTGCCGGCGGCGCCCACCAGGGCGCTCAGCGTCTCGGCACGGGTGAGCGGCACATCGCCGTAGAGCACCAGCGTGGGCACGCTCTCGTCGAGCTGGTCCACGGCCTGCATGACGGCGTGGCCCGTGCCCAGCTGCTTGTCTTGCGTGGCGAAGGCGATGTCGGGCGCGCCGACCATCTCGCGCACCCGATCCCCGCCGTGGCCGACCACCACCACCAGCCGCGTCGGCGACATGGTGCGTGCGGTTTCAATGACGTGCGCCAGCAGCGGTTTGCCGGCCAGGGGGTGCAGCACTTTCGGCAGGGCAGAGCGCATGCGTTTGCCCATGCCTGCAGCCAGGATGACGATATTCACAAGGAGGTTCCTAGAGTGACTCGAAGCGATAGCCTGCGAGGGGTTGCCGGCACCGGGAATGGCTGCCTGAAACCCACCGCCCGCCACCTCCCCTCAGGATGGCCGGACCGCCTGCAAACCCTTCTGCGGGGCGCTTTTGCGGCGTATAAGACACAGATGGAAAAATTCTAGCATGGGGCCCACCCTCCCCCAGAACCGGTCAAATGGTGGAATTGTTGCAATCGCGCCATGACCGAGACGGGTAGCCCGCTGGCCGGTCAGGCGGATGGCGGACGCCCGGCATGGCGCGCCCGCCACATGGGGAGAGGGTCACATGGGGAGCGGGCCACGCTCAGCCTGCGGCCACCTCGCCCGGCACGGCTTGCTCGGCGGGCTTGTCGCCCGGTTTGCGCTCAAACCGCACGAACTCGATGCGGTCGTCATGCGAGCCGGCAAACACCAGCGGGGCCTGGTCGTAGGCTGTCTGGCCGAACAGCGCGTCTTCGCCGATCTTCGCCAGGCCCGTGGTCAGGCCGTTGAAGTCGAACAGGTCCGTGTCGGCCAGGTGCGACGGCACGACGTTCTGCAGCGAGGCGAAGATGTTGTCGATGCGGCCCGGCGTCTGGCGCTCCCACTCCAGCAGCATCTCCTTGACCTTCTTGCGCTGCAGGTTTTCCTGCGAGCCGCAGAGGTTGCACGGAATGATCGGAAATTCCATCGCGCGGGCGTAGGAAGCAATGTCCTTTTCCGCGCAATAGGCGAGCGGCCGGATGACGATGTGGTCACCGTTGTCGGTGGCCAGCTTGGGGGGCATCGACTTCATCTTGCCGCCGAAGAACATGTTCAGGAAGAACGTGTTGACGATGTCGTCGCGGTGGTGGCCCAGCGCGATCTTGTTGGCACCCAGTTCCTTGGCCGTGCGGTAGATCACGCCGCGGCGCAGGCGCGAGCACAGCGAGCACGTGGTCTTGCCCTCGGGCACCTTCTCTTTGACGATCGAATACGTGTCCGCCTCGACGATCACATATTCCACGCCCAGCTTCTTCAGGTAGTTGGGCAGCACCTCTTCCGGAAAGCCGGGCTGCTTCTGGTCGAGGTTCATGGCGATCAGCTTGAAGTCGACCGGCGCGCGCTTCTGCAGCGCCATCAGCACCGACAGCATCGTGTACGAATCCTTGCCGCCGGACAGGCACACGAGGATGGTGTCGCCGTCTTCGATCATCTTGAAGTCGCCGATGGCGCGGCCAACCTGCGACTGCAGACGGGTTTCGAGGCGGTGGAAATTATTGGAGAACGTCATGGCATATCGACCCCGCCAGCGCTGAATAATGGCCGAACGGGCGTCAAATCGTGAGGAAAATCAGCATTTTAGCGCGCGCGGGGCGCCGTCTGCAGGGTCGCGCGAACAGGCCTAGAATCGTTTGCCTATCTTCGGCTCGATGGAAACGAACCCCATGACGACAGCAATGCGGATTCTGGTGCTTGGCGCCGGTGGCACCGGCGGTTATTTCGGCGGGCGGCTCGCCCAGGCGGGTGCGGACGTGACCTTCCTGGTGCGCCCTGCGCGTGCGGCGCGGTTGCGCGAACACGGTCTCGTGATCCGCAGCCCGCACGGCGATGCGCAATTGCCCGTGCAGACCCTCACCGCAGACCAGGCCGCGGCTTGGGGCCGTGCCGACCTGGTGCTGCTGAGCTGCAAGGCCTACGACCTGGAAGACGCCATCACGGCCATCCGCCCCGCCGTGGGTGAACGCACGGTCGTGCTGCCGGTGCTCAACGGGCTCGCGCATCTGGAACGGCTCGATGCCGCCTTTGGTGAATCGCGCGTGCTGGGTGGGCTGTGCCATATCAGCGCGACGAGCGCGCCCGATGGTGCGGTGCTGCACCTGAGCAACGGCCAAGGGCCCGCCGTGCACTCCATCACCTTTGGCGAGCGCACGCTGCACGCGCCGCGCGAGCGCACCGAGGCGATTCGCGATGTATTTGCCACGGCCAACTTTGATTCCGTGCTGGCCGAGAACGTCATGCAGGACATGTGGGAGAAATTCACCTTCCTCACTTCGCTGGCGGCAATGACGTGCCTGATGCGGGCGACGGTGGGTGAGATTGTCGCCACGGATGAGGGCGCTGCGCTGAACGAGGCGATGTTCACGGCGTGCGAGCGTGTAGCAGCAGCGTCGGGCTATCCGAATCGGCAGGCTGCGCGCGAGCGTGGGTTGAATGTGCTGACGCAGGCTGGGTCGCCGCTGACGGCATCGATGCTGCGAGATCTGGAGAGTGGTGCGCGGGTGGAGGCGGATCACATCGTGGGGGACATGCTGCGCCGTGGGCGGGCGTTGGGCGTTGATGTGTCGCTGCTGCGGGTGGCGTTTGCGCATTTGCAGGCTTATCAGCAGCGGTTGTTGCGGGCTGCCGTTTGATTGTTTTGTGTTTGGGGTTCATCCCCGGTTTCATCCCCTGCCGGGGCTGACTCACTTTCTTTGTCTTGCCAAAGAAAGTAAGCAAAGAAAGGCGCGCCCGAGATGGCGAAAGATTCCTTGAATTTATGTCGCAGAGAGGGAGGGGAGGCAAACTCGCTTCGCTCAAACAGGCCTCCCCTCTTTGTCCTCTCTGCAACAGAAATTCAAGGCGCCATCTAGGGCATCAACGGCCACACCGTCTGAAGGCTTGCGTTGTCGATTTGGTTTCCCTTTGTCGTGGGTTTATTGCCAGCCTCCGCCCAAGGCTTGCATTAGCGCAGCAGAGTCGAGCAGCCTGTCGGCTTGGCTCTGGACCTGTTGCAGCGTGGCTTGGTCGACCTGACGCTGGGCGTCCAGCAACGTTAGCGTGCTGATGCCGCCGGCGGCGTGGCGGGCTTGGGCGGCGCGCAGGGTCTGTTGCGCCTGGTCGGTTGCCAGCGCTCTGGCCTGCAGCGTTTGGGCGTCGTTGTGCACGGCGTGCAGGGCGTCGGCCACTTCTTGCAGACCTTGCAATACGGCTTGTTTGTAGGCAGCGCCGGCCGCGTCGTAGGCGGCTTCGGCTTCGCGCTTTTTGGCGCGCAGGGTACCGCCGTGGAAGATTGGCTGCGTGAGCCCTGCGCCGAGGTTCCAGATGCTCGATCCGGCGCCGAGAAGGTTGCGGAAGCTCGTGGTTTCCGAACCTAGCCCTGCGGACAAAGTGATGCGCGGGAACAGGTTGGCCGTGGCGACACCCACATTGGCGCTGGCTTCGTGCCACATTGCCTCAGCAGCGCGGATGTCGGGGCGGCGCTGCGCGAGTGTGGACGGCAGCGACACCGGCAGCGGGTCCGGCAGATGCAGCGCGTCAAGCGACGGCAACTCCGGCAACCCGGCGCCAGGTTCGCGGCCCAGCAACACCGATAGACGATGCCGCTGCTGCGCGGCCTGTTGCACGAGCGGCGGCAACGTGGCGTCGGTTTGCGCGACAAGCGTGCGCTGCGAGAACGCATCGACCTGCGCGACGCCGCCCACGCTCAACCTCCGCTCGGTGATCTCCAACTGACTGCGCTGCTCGGCAGCCAATCTTTGCGTGGTGGCGATCTGCGCATCCAGCGCGGCAATCCGCACCGCCGTCGTCACCACATTGCCTGCCAGAGACAGCCGCGCCGCTTCCAGTTCATAACGCTGCGTATCGACCTGTGCTTGCGATGCCTCCAGCGCCCGGCGCACGCCGCCAAAAATATCCAGCGCATACGACACCGACAGCGACGCCGAATACAACGTGAACGGCCCCGGCTTGGGCGTGTTGAATCCGAACGCCTCCGGGTTGATCTGCTGACGCACCGCCGACACGGTGCCATCCACCGACGGCAACGCATAACCGAACTGCGCCTGCGCTTCGGCCTGCGCCTGACGCAAGCGCGCCTGCGCCTGGGCCACGGACGGGCTCGCCCGCAACGCCTCGCCCACCAACGCATCCAGCGCGGGCGATCGGAACAGGTGCCACCAATCGGCCGGCACGTTGGCATCGACAAGATGCTGCGCTTCGCCGCCAACAACGGGCGCGGATGCGGTTTCCGGCGACACAGGCTGTGCGGAATAGCCCGCGGCCGCAGGCCCGCCCGGCGTCTTGAAGTCAGGACCGACGGCACAGCCTCCCACACCCAGCGCGGCAACAATCACAACGCCAAGCAACCGCTCGCCACCCACCAGCGCTTGCCCTAACGCCAGCAAACGCTGCCAGAGGGTTTGGCCGTACCCTGCCCTAGATGGCGCCTTGGATTTTTGTCGCGGGGAGGAAAAAGAGGGGAGGCTGTTTGAGCGCAGCGAGTTTGCCTCTCCTCCCTCCCCGTGACATAAATCCAAGGGGAAGTCGCCATCTCGGGCGCGCCTTTCTTTGCTTACCTTTCTTTGGCAAGACAAAGAAAGTAAGTCGGCCCCGGCAGGGGACGAAACAAGGGATGCACCACCAGCGTCAGCACGTCGAATCCACAGCGTCCACATAGCCACCTCAATCCAACGTCTTGCGATAAAACCGCAACGCCACCCCCAGCACCACCAACGTAAACACCATCAACGGCCAAATGCTCGGCCAAAGCTCGAACCAGCCATTGCCTTTGAGCAGGATGCCGCGCGTGAGCCGGTTGAAGTACGTCATCGGCAGCAGGTTACCCACCGCCTGCGCCCACTTCGGCATGCCCACGAACGGGAACATGAAACCCGAGAGCAGGATGTTGGGCAGGAAGTAGAAGAAGGTCAGCTGCGTCGCCTGCAACTGGTTCTGCGCGAGCGACGACAGCGTGATCCCCACCGTCAGGCTCGCCACGATAAACAGCAGCGCCGACACGTAGACCATCCACACGCTGCCGACAAACGGCACGTGGAAAACGAAGACCGCCATCAGCAGGATGATGGTCACCTGCACCAGCCCGATGAAGATGTAGGGAACGATCTTGCCCGTCATCACCTCCAGCGGATGCACCGGCGTGGCGAGCAGGTTTTCCATCGTGCCGCGCTCGCGCTCGCGCGTCATGGCCAGGCCCGTCATCATCACCATGGTCATCGTGAGGATGGTGCCCATCAGGCCGGGGATGATGTTGTACTGCGTGATGCCTTCCGGGTTGTAGAGCTTGTGGATGCGTACATCGAACGGCGGTGCGGTGCTCGCGGAGCCGCCCGCGCCACCTGCCAGAGGTGACAACGCGCCCTTCATATCCTTGCTGACGACACCCTGCACCAGTTGCGAAAGCGAGGCCACGGCCAGGCCAGTAGCGGCGGGGTCGGTGGCATCGGCTTCCACGAGCAGCGAGGGTTTCTCGCCGCGCACGAGCTTGCGCGTGAAGTCCGGCGGGATCGATACGACAAACTGCAGTTGCCCCTTGGCCAACGCCTCGCGCCCCGCGGTTTCGTCCGGCAGCGTGGTTGCCAAGTCGAAGTAGTCGGAGTTGCGCATGCTGGCCAGGAAGCTGCGCGTGAACTCGCTCTGGTCTGCGGCAATCACGCCGGTCAGCAGGTGCTTCGGGTCGGCGTTGATGGCAAAACCGAACAGGAACAGCTGCATGATCGGAATGCCAATCATCATGGCGAACGTCACGCGGTCGCGCCGCAGTTGCAGGAACTCCTTGAGCACCACGCTCCACCAGCGCACGAACGAAAAGCGATTGCCGTCCGGCTTCATGGCTGCGCTCCGTAATTGTCGGAGGAGCGCTTCATCATGTGGATGAACACGTCTTCGAGGCCGGTGTTGATGGGATCGGCGCGCATGCCAGATTCCCCGGCGAGCTTGCGCAACGTGCCCTCCAGCGCTTGCGCATCGGCGCCGGTCACGTGCAGCACCGAGCCAAACGCGACGGTCTGATCCACGCCGGGCTGCCCTTCCAGCTTTCGGCCCAGCTCAACCACATTGCCACCCGAGACCGCCCACGTCGACAGGCGCTGCCCGGCGATGACCTCATCGGCGGTGCCTTGCGCGAGCAGCTCGCCATAGGCGATGTAGGCGAGCTTGTGGCAGCGCTCGGCCTCGTCCATGTAGTGCGTGCTGACGAGCACCGAGATGCCCTCCGCCGCCAGCCGGTGCAGTTCTTCCCAGAAGTCGCGGCGCGCTTTCGGGTCGACACCGGCGGTGGGCTCGTCGAGCAGCAGCAGTTCAGGCTTGTGGAGCATGCAGGCAGCCAACGCCAGGCGTTGCTTCCAGCCGCCCGACAGCGAGCCCGCGAGTTGCTTGGCGCGCGATGCCAGCCCGAGGTTCTCGAGCGCGTTGTCCACCGCCTCTCGCCGATTGGGCATCTCATACAGCCGTGCAACAAAGTCCAGGTTCTCGCGAATGGAAAGATCATCCCAATACGAGAACCGCTGCGTCATGTAGCCGACGCGCCGCTTGATCTGCGCCGACTGCTTGAGGATGTCGTACCCCAGGCACGAGCCGCTGCCGCTGTCGGGCGTCAGCAGCCCGCACATCATGCGGATTGACGTGGTCTTGCCGCTGCCGTTGGGGCCCAGAAAGCCGAAGATCTCACCGCGCGCGACTTGCATGGAGAGGTCTTTCACAACGTGCTTGTCGCCGAAGTGCTTGTTCAGGCCTCGCACGTCGATGGCGTAGTCGCCATTACGAGCATGCGGTTGACCGTCGTGGCTGGCAGCGCTCATGGCAGCGTGACCTCCACAGGCTGGCCTGGGCGCAGCTTCGGCCCATCGGCCACGGCGGGACGCGCTTCCACCATGAAGACAAGCTTGTCGCGCGTCGTGTTGCTGTAGATGACGGGCGGCGTGTATTCGGCTTCCGTTGCGATGTACGTGACCGTGGCATTGATATCGGCCGCGCAGCCATCGCAGTGCAGGCGCGCGGCTTGCCCGAGCTTGAGCGCGCCGACCACGCCTTGCGGCACAAAGAAGCGCACCTTCACGTTGGCCGGCGGCAGCATGCGCACCACAGGGCTGCCGGCGCCGACCCACTCGCCTTCGCGATACAGCGTGTCGAACACGAGCCCGCCCTGCGTAGCCTTCTGCGCTTTCTGATCGAGCCGCCACTGCGCTTGCGCCACTGCGGCGCGTGCGGCTTCTACCTGTGCGGATTGCGCGCGAATCTGATCATTGCGCGCCGGCAACTGGGCAATGCGCAACTGGTTGGTCAGTTCACGCACGCGCTGTGCGTTGGACTGTGCGGTCGAGCGGCTTGCATCGAGTTGCGATTGTGCGATGCCACCTGCGCGGAACTGCGCCTCGTCTCGCGCCAGCTGCGTCGACGAAAGCTTGTCCGCCGCCACGGCTTGCGCCAGTTGCGCGCGCACCGCATCCACCTCCGGCACACGCTTGCCGACGTTCAGATCGGCGAGTTGCGCTTCGGCGCCTTGCAGTTGCGCGGCTGCCTGCTGGCGAGCTGCCGTCTCGTCCACCGATTCCAGCGCAAAGAGCGGCGCCCCTGCGTTGACGGTCTGCCCGCGCTGCACGCCAAGATGTTCGAGCCGCCCACCCACGGGCGATGCCACATAGACGAACTCGCCCTCCACATAGCCCTGGTAGGTGTGGTTGTCTTGTTTGGCGCAGCCCGCCAGGGCCATCGCTGCGGCCGATGCCACCGCAAACCACCCTGCCCTGCCGATGCACAACGCTTGCCGCATACCGCCCTCCGCGGGATTCGATTGACCTGTCTGTTCGCCTACTTGCGCCCCTTGCTCTTTGGCTTCGGCTTCGCTTTCTTGCCGGCGCCGTCCTCGGGCGCCGCGACGGGGCCGATGCCGTGCAGCAGCAGCGCGGCCACGTGCCGGCCGATGTCCTCGTCGCTGACACGGTCCGCCAGCGGCAGGCGCCCCCACAGCGCGCGCGTCGCCAGCGGCAGCATCGCCAGGCCGATCAATGACACCATCACCAGCGGCGGCTGCAGCGCCGCGTTCACCGCGCCGGCCGCCTGCGCACGCGCAATGCGGTCGACCAGCAACGTGGCGCGCGCCAGCGCGATGCGAGCGAACACGCGCTCGCGCAACTGGCCGCCCTCGCTGGCGATCTCGCGAATCCACAGCGTCGGAAACCACGGCGTGGCCGTCGCCACCGCCACCATGCGCTGCGCCACGCCGGCCACCGTCTGCGCAAGGTCGGGCAGATGCGCGTCATCGGCGATGATGGCCAGCGCCGGGCCTGTCACCTGGTCGACCAACGGGCGGATGCGCCCCTCCACCACCGCATCGAGCAATTGATCGCGCGTCTTGAAGTGGTAATGCACCATCGGCGCCGTCACCCCGGCTTCGCGCGCGATGGCGGCAAGCGTGGTCGGGCCGACGCCATCGCGCGCAAACAAGGTGACGGCGATGTCGAGCAGGCGGTCACGGAGGTCGTCCTGCGTTGCGCCATCCTGGCGACGGGGGCGGCCTGGGCCGCGCGTGGAAGGTTTGCGGGTTGCCATGCCGCGCATATTAATTGTCGAATTAATTAATTTCAAGGCGACATGTTGGCGTTTGCGGAACAGCCGGGAAGGTTGCGACCGCGCGCCTACACGCGCGCCGCTGCGTCAAGCTGCGCAAGCCGCACAAGCAAGCGGTCTTGCGCTTCGCTCGGAAAGCTCGATGTGCGGCGCACGGCGAACACGGTATTCAGGCAGCGCCGCGCCACGATCGGGCGTACGACGTGCAGGCGCCCGCGCTCCACCGCATCCTGAATGGCGTGCAGCGGCAGCACCGACCAGCCCATGCCGGCCTCTACCAAGGTGCTGACCTCTTCCAGATCGGAGACGTGATGTGCGCTGACGGTGGTCTCGGGCATGCGCCGGAACAGCGCCTTGAACCACAGCCCGTAGACCGCATCCGATTCGTCGTAGGTGACGAAGGGCAGCGCAGCGCAGTCGGCCAGCGTACGTGGTGCAGCGTGCTCACGCAGTGCGCCAGCGCTGCACGCCAGCACGAATTCCTCGGTATAGACAGCGTGGTGCTCAAACAGGCGCGAGGTGCGCGGCGTGTAGACGAAGCCGAGATCGGCGCGACCGGATTCGACATGGCCGAAGACCTCCTCGTCGCTGCCAAAGGCGAGTTCCAGGCGCACGTCGTCGAGAAGCGGCGCATCGGATTCGGGCGAAGGCGTCAGCAGCGCCGGCATCAGCACATAGCGCCCGAAACTGGAGCCGCTCGCCAGCTTGAGCGACACGCGCTCCATCTCGCCGCTGTGCAAGGCGGCACGCAGCTCATCCAGCCCGGCAAACGCATCGCGGCACCACGCCCGCACCGACGTGCCGGCACGCGTGAGCACGAGCTTGCGCCCCGAGCGCTCGAACAGGGGCACGCCGAGCCACTGCTCCAGCTGCCGCATCTGATAAGACAGCGCTGGCTGCGACACGGCCAGGCGATCGGCGGCCCGCACGAAGCTGCCCTCGTTGGCGACGGTCAGGAAACTATGCAGATAGCGCAGCGGCGAGTGCGACATGGCGCCTCAATTCATCAAATTTTTGGATCGAAAAACGAAAAACATTCGATTTGATTTCAAGTCTGTCAGATCGCACAATCCGCCGCAAGTGAACGACCGATCCAGGCAGGAGGCCATCATGACGACCGCAATGCAACATCCGAGCTATGCATTGGAAGACCGTTACGGCGCACGCAACTACGCGCCCTTGCCGGTCATGCTGGAACGCGGCGAAGGCGTGTGGCTCTTCGATACCGATGGCCGGCGCTACCTCGACATGATGTCGGCGTACTCAGCCGTCAGCTTCGGGCATTCGCATCCGAAACTCGTTGCTGCGTTGACGGAACAGGCTGGCCGGCTGACGCTGACGTCGCGCGCCTTCCACAACGTCGAGCTGGGCCCGTTCCTGGCCGACGTCTGCCGGATCACGCGCATGGACCGCGCGCTGCCCATGAACACCGGCGCCGAAGCCGTCGAAACCGCCATCAAGGCCGCGCGCAAGTGGGCACGCGACGTAAAAGGCCTGGCACCCGAGGCGGCCGAGATCATCGTCTTCGAGAACAATTTCCACGGCCGCACGACGACGATCGTCGGGTTCTCCTCGCACGATCAATATCGCTACGGATTCGGCCCCTTCGCCGCAGGCTTCCGGCGCATCCCGTTTGGCGACGCCGATGCGCTGCGCGCCGCTATCGGCCCCAACACGGGCGCCATCCTGATGGAGCCTGTGCAGGGCGAGGGCGGCATCGTCGAACCGCCTGCGGGCTACCTCAAACTCGCCCGCGAACTGGCCACCCAGCACAACGTGCTGCTCGTGTGCGACGAGGTGCAGACGGGCCTCGGCCGTACCGGCGATGTGCTTGCGAGCTGGCATGAAGGCGTTGACGCCGACTTGGTGGTGCTTGGCAAGGCGCTTGGGGGCGGCATGGTCCCTGTGTCGGCCATCGCGGGGCGCGAGGCGGTCATCGGCGTGTTCCAGCCGGGCGACCATGGCTCCACGTTTGGCGGCAACCCGCTTGCAGCGCACATCGGACGCGCGGCACTTGCCTTGCTGATGGAAGAACAACTGCCACAGCGTGCCGCCCGCGTGGGCGCAGCATTCATCAATGAGCTGAAATCGCTGGTCGGCCATGGCGTGCGGCAGGTGCGTGGACGCGGCTTGTTGATCGGCCTGCAGCTCGACGCCGACATCGACGCACACGACTTCGCCTTCGCGCTGGCCGAGCGCGGCGTGCTGACCAAGGACACCAACGGCAACGTGGTCCGCCTGACACCGCCGCTGGTGATTGGCGAAGCTGAACTGTCACTGGCGCTGGAAGCCATCCGCCAGACGCTGGCAGGGTGGCCGCGCCGCAAGGTGGCGTGACGGAAGAACTCGCAAGGGGAGTGACATGACCATCATCGATCTGATCGGCGCGGCCATCGGCTGCGGCGCGCAAGACGACGGCTGCAAGGACGGCCCGCGTGCGCTGCTCGAAGCCGGCGCTCTGGCGCGGTTGCAGACGCCGGACACGCACGCTGCGCTCGTGCACGACATCGAACTGGCGACGTCGGCCGGGCACAGCCGCTCGGCGCGCCTGGCGGCGCTCCCGGGCGTTGCGGGTTTCTCGCGCGCGCTTGGCGATGCGACAGCGCACAGCGTGCACCAGGGGCATGTGCCCGTGGTGATCGGCGGCGACCACTCGTGCGCCATCGGCACGTGGTCCGGCGTGGCCAACGCCTTGCGACCGAAGGGTCCGCTCGGCCTGATCTGGATCGACGCCCACCTCGACAGCCACACACCGCAGACCAGCGATTCCGGCGCCATCCACGGCATGCCGCTGGCGGCGCTGCTCGGCCACGGCGCCGCGGCCCTCACGCAAATCCGAGATGCCGCGCCAAAGCTGTTGCCTGAACACGTCGTGGTGATCGGCGCGCGCAGCTATGAACCGGCCGAACGCGCGTTGCTGGATCTGCTCGGCGTGCGCGTCATCGACGCCGCCGAAGTGGCACGCAACGGCCTGCGCGCCGTCATGGCCGACGCCATCCGGCAGGTCAAATCGGGCACTGCGGCCTTTGGCGTGACACTCGATCTCGACGCCTTCGACCCCGCCGTCGCACCCGGCGTCGGCACACCCGAAACGGACGGCCTCACCGCTTACGGCATGGCCCAGGCGCTCGCGGCCTGCGCACGCGATGCACGTTTCGCCGCATTCGAACTGGTGGAATACAACCCGCGCCACGACAAGGGCGGGATCACAGCGCGTCTGGCCCTGGACCTGCTGGCCAGCGTAGCGGGCGCGTTGCACGCCCAGCGCCGCGAATACGCGACGGCGGCTTAAGCCGCCAAACCCCAGGCACCAACGCCCGCACACCAACGGCCTGGCCGTTGATGCCCTAGATGGCGCCTTGAATTTCTGTTGCAGGGAGGAAAAAGGAAGGGAAACTGTCTGAGCGCAGCGAGTTTTTCCCTTCCCCTCTCTGCGACATAAATTCAAGGGGAAGTCGCCATCTCGGGCGCGCCTTTCTTTGCTTACTTTCTTTGGCAAGACAAAGAAAGTGAGTCAGCCCCGGCAGGGGATGAAACAAGGGGCGAACCACCAACAAAGAACAGCCGCTTACGCCTGATCCTTAATCCGAAACACCTCCACCCCCACCGACTCACAATCCGGATACACATCCGGCTTCTCCGTCGACACCCGCGCAGCCAGCACATGCGGGTGCTTGAGCATCGCAGTCAGCACGTCATCGCACAGCGTCTCCTGCAGATGGATATGGCCTTGCGCCATGCGGCGCGCCACGGTCTCGCGCATGAAGTCGTAATCCACCACTTCGTGCAGCTTGTCTTCCGTGGGAGACGAATGCTCCAGCGGCACGTACAGCTCGATGTTGATCAGGACGCGCTGCTCGCCCTTCTTCTCGAATTCGTGCACGCCGATGTTGATCTGCACTTCGTAGTTGCGCAGGAACATGCGGCGGCAGTGCGACAGGCGCGGGTGGGATAGCAGGGAAAGCATGGGGCGTCCGGGGGAAGAATTATTCAGTGAGGAACATCACGTCGCGGGCCAGCGGCATCAGGTGCTGGCCTCCGTCGACGAACAGCGTAGTGCCGGTCACGGCGCGGGCGGTGGCGAGGTAGCAGACCGCATCGGCGATGTCTTCCGGCGTGGACGACTGGCCCAGCGGCGTCATCTGGTGCGCGCGCGCAAATCCGCCTTGCGACTGGTCGCCCGACACCATCGTGATGCCCGGCGCCACGCCCACCACGCGCAACGCCGGTGCCAGCGCTTGCGCCAGCTGCATCGTGGCCGTCGACAGCGCCGCCTTCGACAGCGTGTACGAGAGGAAATCCGGGTTCAGATTGTCGAGCTTCTGGTCGAGCAGATTGATGACGACGCCGTGGCCCTGGGCGCCATCGGCCGTCAGCGCACGGTGCAGCTCGCGCGACAGCAGCAGCGGCGCCGCCACGTTGGTGCGCATGTGCGTATCGAGCGACGCGTAGCTGAAGCTGGTCGCCACGTCGTACTGGAACAGCGACGCGTTGTTGACCAGGCAAGTGGGCGTACCCAGTGCAGCGATGCAATCGGCAATCAGGCGTCCGGCGGCGGCTTCGTCCGACAGGTCGGCCTGCAGCACGGCGGCGCGGCGGCCGATGGCGACGATCTCGGCGGCCACGGCGTCGGCCTCGGCACGCGAGCGGTGGCAATGCACGGCCACGTCCCAGCCGTGCCGGGCCAGCGCCAGGGCAATGACGCGCCCCACGCGGCGGCCTGCGCCCGTGACGAGGGCGATGCGCCGCTGTGCAGCGGATTCTGCGGCCGATTCCGCAGTGGACTGGTTGGGCGTCTGCGCCATTGTTTACAATTCGCCGATGAGCAAAACCGTGAGTCTACCGCTTCCCAACGAGGCGGCGCAGGCGCAGTCCGCGCACCTGTTCGCCGTGATCGCCGACGCCATTGCGGCCGCCGGCGGCTGGCTTCCATTCGACCGCTACATGGAACTGGCGCTCTACGCGCCCGGCCTGGGCTATTACAGCGGCGGCGCGGCCAAATTCGGCCGCCGCGTGGAAGACGGCGGCGACTTCATCACCGCGCCTGAACTGACACCGTTCTTCGGCCGCACCGTGGCGCACCAGATCGCGCAGGTGCTGCAGACATTGCCCGAAGGCCAGCGCCACGTGCTGGAATTTGGCGCCGGCACCGGCAAGCTGGCCGCCGATATCCTCACCGAACTCGATGCGCTGGGCGCGCGGCCCGACAGCTATGGCATCGTCGAGCTCTCTGGCGAGCTTCGCCAGCGCCAGCAGGAACGCCTGAACGCGCTGGGCCCCGAGCTGGGGGCCCTCGCGCAGTGGCATGACACGTTGCCCGCGCCGTTGACTGGCGTGATGATCGGCAATGAAGTGCTTGATGCGATGCCCGTGTCGCTGTGGGCGCGGCGCGCCGGCGTGTGGCACCAGCGCGGCGTGGTGCTCGATGCCGACAACGGCCTGCAATGGGAAGACCGGCTCGTTGATCCGTCGGAAGTGCCTGCCAAGCTGGCTGCCCTGCCCGGCACGGATGATCTCGTCACCGAATCGCACGAAGCCGCCGAAGGCTTCATCCGCAGCGCCGGCGCGGCACTCGAGCGCGGTCTGCTGCTGCTGATCGACTACGGTTTCCCGGCCGCCGAGTACTACCACGCGCACCGCGCCAACGGCACGCTCATGTGCCACTACCGGCAGCACGCGCACGACGATCCGTTCTGGCTGCCCGGCCTGCAGGACATCACCGCGCACGTCGATTTTTCAGGGATTGCCCAAGCGGGGCAGGAAGCCGGGTTGGAACTGCTCGGCTATACGAGCCAGGCGCGCTTTCTGCTGAGCGCCGGCGTCGGCGAGCTGCTGATGACGCTTGATCCGTCCGACCCGATGCAGTTTCTGCCGGCGGCCAACGCCGTGCAGAAGCTGCTGTCGGAAGCGGAAATGGGCGAACTGTTCAAGGCCATTGCGCTGGGCAAAGGCATCGATGCGGCACTGCCGCTGGCCGGTTTTACGGATGCCGACCGCTCGAACCGCTTGGGTTAGTCGATCAGGCTGACGCGGCCTTGGCCGCTTGGGCTTCCAAGGCGCGTTCGTTCTGCTCGGCCTCATAGCGGCCGATCGTGCTGCGCATCCACCACAACAGGACCAGGCCGGGGAAGGCAAACGCCACGGTCATCAGATAGAACGCAGGCCATCCATAGGCTTCAACAAGGTAGCCCGAGGTTGGTCCGACGTACACGCGGCCGATGGAAGCCAGCGCTGACAGCAACGCATACTGCGTCGCCGAGAACGACCGGTTGCACAGCGCCATCAGCAAGGCCACAAAAGCCGCCGTGCCCATGCCGCCGCAGATGTTCTCGATGCCGATGGCCACCCCCATCGTCCACAGATGCTGCGGCGTCACGGCCAGCACCCAGTAGCCCAGGTTCGACACCGCCTGCAGCACGCCAAAGAGCAGCAGCGCGCGCACCAGCCCCAGCCGCACCATCAGCGTGCCGCCATACAGCGCGCCCACGATGGTGGCCGCCAGGCCGAGCGTCTTGTTGACGATGCCGACCTCGCCGGCGGAAAAGCCCACGCCGCGGATGAGGAAGGTAGTCGACAGGCTGCCCGCAAACGCATCGCCCAGCTTGTAGAGCACGATCAGCGCCAGCAGCGCCCACGCGCCGCGGCGCGAGAAAAAGTCCCGCAGCGGCCCGACCACCGCTTCCTGCAGGCTGCGCGGCGGGCGCGCCGACACCTCAGGCTCCGGCGACCACAGTGTCGTAATGATGCCCAACGCCATGAGCCCCGCCATCAGCAGGTACATGTTGCTCCAGCCCATGACGCGATCGGCCAGATACAGCGCCAGGCCGCCCGACACCAGCATCGCCAGCCGGTAGCCGAGCACCTTCACGGCCGCGCCGACACCGCGCTCGCTCGAATGCAGCACATCGGTGCTGTAGGCATCGAAGACGATGTCCTGCGACGCGGACAAAAACGCCACCAGCACGGCCAGCCCCGCCAGCGCCCAGAGCGCGGCGTGCGGCGGCGTGAAGGCCATGGCGGCAATCGACGCCACCAGCCCGGCCTGCGTCAGGACCAGCCAGCCGCGACGGCGGCCCATGAGGGGCGGCGTGAAGCGGTCCATCAGCGGCGCCCAGAGGAACTTGAAGATGTACGCCTGCCCCACCAGCGAGAACAGTCCGATGGTGCGGATATCGAGCCCTTCCACCGTCATCCACGCCTGCAGCGTGCCCGAGGTGAGCGCCAGCGGCAGGCCGGAGGCAAAGCCCAGCAGCAACATCGCGCCGATGCGGCGGTTTCGGAAAATATCGAGGTAATCGTGGAAGGTCATGCGGCGGGCCGGTGGGGAAGGCGAATGCGGGTTGCCACGTAGCGTGGCGCGGTGCGTTGGCCGATATTATGTCGCACGGATTCGGCCCCTTACCCATATGCCCCGCGCCACACGCTCCCTGCTGACCGCTATCGGCCTCGCGCTCTCTGCGTGGGCAACCGCCATGGATGGCCCGCTGCCCGTGCCGGCCGACGGCGTAAAGCTGGAAGCGCCGACCACCACGTCGCCCAACATCCGCCTCGTCATTCCCGCTGAAGAAATCGACAAGCGCGCACTGGCCGAATACCAAGGGATCATCGACAACGCGGCCCACGAAGGCGCGCTCGCGCCCGACAACGTGCCCGACTTGATCCGCATTCGCGGCATCGTCCGGCGGCTCACACCGCAGGCGCCGCGCTGGAACCCCGACGCCGCGCACTGGCAGTGGGAGGTCAACCTGATCGGCTCGTCGCAGGTGAATGCGTTCTGCATGCCCGGCGGCAAGATCGCCGTGTTTTCGGGGCTGCTCGAACAGTTCAAGCTGACGGACGACGAACTCGCCATGGCGCTCGGCCACGAGATCGCCCATGCGCTGCGCGAGCACGCCCGCGCCCGCGCCGGCCAGCGCGAGATCACCAACCTTGGCGCCAACGTCATCTCGCAATTGTTCGGCTTCGGCAACCGGGGCGATACCGACCTGGGCGAAGGCGCCAAGATGCACCTGCTGGCCTTCTCGCGTGCGGAGGAAACCGAGGCCGACCTGGTCGGCATGGACATCGCCTCGCGCGCCGGCTACGACCCCCGCGCCGCGCTCACCCTGTGGCAGAAAATGGGCTCGATTGGCGGGACGGAGCAAAAGCAGTTTCTGTCGACACATCCATCGGGACGCACGCGCATGGCCGTGCTGTCGCGCCATTTGCCCGAAACGCTCACGCTATTTGCCGACGCGCGCCATATGACGATGGCGAAGCTGCCGGAATATCGGTCGAACATGCAATATCTGGGCGCCGCGCCTGTTGATAATGGCGATGAGGCGCCGATGCGGCCAATGGTGCGGCGGTAAATAATCATCAACGTATTACCGCGCGTCAGCTTCGATAAGCCGTCCGATTGCATAGCGATGCGCTCGAGAGACACATTGGTAGCCGTTCTTGCGCACAGCATGCTCTGCTCAGGCGCATATCCCCTCGATTTGCAGCGCGTTTTGCTTTCGCAATCGCCTTAATCACCAGCACGCCCACCAGTTAGTGGGGAGTCACCCCGCACTAAGCAAATCCTAAGAAAACAAATTCGCGCCGCTTGTACGCTGCGCCGGCAGATTTTCTGCGCACAAATCTCCACAAAAATCACAGCAACAGGGATACGTACAAAAATGAAGGCATGGGGCAAGGGATTTACAGGAATTGCACTGGCATGCGCGCTAAGCGCCTGCGGTGGCGGCGGCGATAGCGGCGACGGCGGTGTTGCTGACCCGAACAGCTTTTCGGTCAGCGCAACCGTTGGCGGCACCAAGGTGCAAACGTTTAGCGCAAGCAGCGGCCAAACTGCGACGCTGACGGTCAAGTCTGGGCAGGACCTGCGTCTGGACAGCAGCACCGACGTCAATTGGAAGTCCGGCGATGCGACGAGCAATACCGAGGTGTCCGTCAAGGGTGCCAGCACACAAAGCTGGACCGCCGGCCTGAAGAGCCCGCCGGGCGGCACGTTCACGGTGACCGTGACGTCGGCCAAGGACGCGAGCAAGTCGGCCAAGGTGACGGTGACGGTGACGCCGCATGAGTACACGGCAGGAACGCCCAAAGTGGGACGCGTCATCACCCAAACGGAGACAAACTCGCGCCTGAACGGCACGACGGATGTGCATGAGCGAGCCAGCACCACCGTCAATGTTGATACCACCGCAGGCGTGACCTCCACCACTTCGACCCTGGATGGTGCGGCCGATGAGAGCTATACGTCTGACCTTGATGCCAACCGCCTGTCGCGCACCTACCAAAACGGCAACGTCTGCCGCTACACCCCCAAGCGCCCGCTGGTGAACTTCCCGCTGTTCGTGGGCAAAACATGGTCCGCCTCATGGCAATACGGGTGTGTGGCCGGCTACCAGGAACAATCCAGCATCACGTCGACCGTAGAAGCCTACGAACCGTTGGTCACGCCCATGGGCACGCTCAATACATTGCGCATCCACCACGTGATTGCGACGACCAACTCCAACGACAGCCAATTGCAAGGCGGCTCGACCGGAACGGCGGCCTATGACCTGGACGAACGTTGCTGGTGGGATGTCGATGGGCAACGTACCGTCAAGTGCGAGATCAGCTACGCGTACAAGGGCACGGCGCCGACTACCTACCTGAAGAGCTTCTCGTACGTCACGAAGTCGGTCCAGTAAGCACCGCGAGCAGCTTCACCGCTCAACCAGCCCCGCAGCCTTTGCCGGCCTCGCGGGGCTTGTTGTTTGTGCGGCCGCCTTCGCCCGCCGCGACAACGCCATCCCCGCCACCGTCGCGCCCAGGATCAGCACTGCCCCGGCCGTCTGCATCGGGCTGAACCATTCGCCCAAGACCAGCGCACCGAGCACCGTCGCCGTCAGCGGGCTGAGCAGCGAAAGGAATGTCACGTCCGCGCCGAGCACGCCGATGCCGCGCACCCACAGCCAGTAGCCCAACGCCGTGCCGATGACGATGAGGTACGCAAAGCCCACCGCGTTACGCGCCGTGAGCGCGGGCGGCAGACCTTCCACGAACAACGCCACGGGCAGCAGTACCAGCCCGCCGAGCGCGAGTTGCCATGCCGCAACGGCCAGCGGCGTACCGATACGGCCCCAGCGTTCGATGAGCACGGTACCGATCGCCATCGAGAACGCAGCAGCCAGCGCCGCCGCCACGCCGATTGCATCCAGCTTGGCCGCCGGGCCGAGAATCAGCAGCCCCACACCCACCGACCCCGCCAGCGCTGCCGCCAGTTGCGCCGGGCGCGGCTTGCGAGCGAGCAACGGCCACGCGAGCAGCGCGACCACAAGCGGTTGCGCCGACATGATCGTCGCCGCCACGCCGCCCGGCAGGCGCTGCGCCGCCACAAACAACAGCGCGAAGAACACGCCGATGTTCGCCAGCCCGAGAAAAAGCAGCGGCAACAGCTTGTTTCGCGGTGGCAGGCCAGGGCCCAGCAGCATCAGCAGCACGCCAGCCGGCAGCGCACGCAGCGCGCCGACCAGCAACGGGTGGCTGACAGGGAGCGTCTGCGTAAAGACGAGATACGTGGTGCCCCACAGCATGGGCGCCAAGGCTGTGGCCAACATCGCAGCCAGACGGTTAAACGGCATAAGAAATCTCCACGTAACGTAATTTGATGTCGAAATAATTGCCTGCAAAAAGAGCTGGAAATACGCAAGCCGTACGCAGGCCGATTGCTGGAGGCCCGCAAACCCGGTACGATTTTTAAAATTCGACATCAAGTAGTTTGATGTCGAAATACTAGGATGGGGTGTTCGATGGGTCAAGGCAATTCAGCGCCGGCACAAGGCGGGCCGATGGACGGCATTCTCGCGCAGTGGCGTCGCGAGCGTCCGGACATCGACCCGAGCCCGATGGCGGTCTGCGGTGAAATCTGGCGCGCGGGCGAACGTCTGCGGCAGGCGGTCGTCGCCAACGTGGCCGAGGCAGAGCTCGACATGGCCGGATTTGACGTGCTGCTCACCCTGCGCCGCAATGGCCGCGAAGAGGCGCTGTCGCCATCAGCCCTGGCCAAGGACATGATGTTGTCGACTTCGGCCATGACCAATCGGCTTGACCGGCTGGAAACTCGCGGCCTCATTGTCCGCAGGACCGATCCCGAGGACCGGCGCGGCCTGCAGATCGCCCTCACCGATGCAGGCTTTGAACTGATTGACGGGCTCGTTGCCTCCCACGTCGAAACGGAGGAGCGCATGCTTGCGGCGCTGGGCCCGGCCGAGCGGTCGATGTTGCGTGCGTTGCTGGGGAAGATTGGCGCGGCGGAGTGACAGGCACATCCGATTGCTGCCTTCAGCCAATCCGCAGCCAGCCGCAACAACCCCGTAAGCAGACGGGTCGCGCAACCGTTCATTCCTCTTTACGATGCCTCCTCACGTATGCGCATAGCGCGCCAACCTGGAGGAACGTGTGAGCTTGACCATCCTGTGTGTGCTGGTGATCGTGGCAGCGGTGTGTGCAGCCCGCGGCCGACGTCGGGCTGCGCGCGGGCTGGCGGTGTTCTCGGGTGTGCTGGTGATGGCGATCGGCTGCGGGCCGGTGCCGGCGTGGCTGCTCGATTCGCTGGAAAAGCCGTTCGAGAACGAGCCGCACATCCAATGGGGCGCGCGCAACGCCATCGTGCTGCTGGGCGCGGGTACGTTCCGCGTGGGCGATGCAGTAGAGCCGGGGCTGTTCTCTTACCCGCGCATGGTGGAAGCCGCGCAGTTGTACCAGGCCTGCCGCAAGGCCGACGGCGATTGCAAGATCCTGGTCAGCGGTGGCGATGCCCGTCACCACGGCGAGTCGGAAGCCACGGTCTACGGCCGCGAACTCGTCGCCCTCGGCGTCGACAAGGCCGACGTGCTGATGGAGCCCAAGAGCATGAACACGTGGCAGAACGCGCAGTTCTCGCGCACGGTGCTTGCGCAATACGCGGCGGATCGCACGGTGCTCGTCTCGTCGGCCATCCATCTTCGGCGCAGCCTGCTGTATTTCACCCACTTCGGCATGGCGCCGGTGCCCGTGCGCGCCGACGATCTGCAAGCCGCGGCATCGCCCTTGCCGATGGCGTACAACTTTGCGCTGACGGATTTCGCGCTGCACGAGTGGATCGGCATCGCGCGGTATCACGTGTACAACGCCTTGGGCTGGAACCCCGCGCGCATCAACCCCGGCGACGCCTGATTCGGCGTCAGAACGCCAGCGCCGCCCGCGCATTCGAAGCCGCGCTCTAGTGCTTCCGGAGGGGCGCAAAAATCGGGCGCCCGCCTATACTTTGTGCATCGCAACATCCGGGCATCGCAATGCGCCACCTCGGCCGTATTGAAGCTCACCGCCTCATCATCATTGGCAAGCGCGCTTGCCACCACCCGCCCACCGGGCGCGGCCATCCCTGACGGGAATCGCTGACGATTCCTGCGCCAGCAAGCGGGCCGCTGCGTAAGCAGCGCCCGCCCCGCCAGCCACACCTCAGAAGCAAACCAACAAGCAAGGGGAACCCTCATGCCTCAAGTCACGGCAAGCAAGCTGCCGGTCAAACTGCTCGCGCTCGTCTTTGGCGCCATTGCGGCGCTGGCCATCGGGCGGACTTTCCTGCTGAACTGGCAAATCATTCCGCCCGGCTACACGGGCATCAAGATCAACCGGCTCGTCGATCGCGGCATCACGCATGAAAACGTCGTCACCGGGTTCGTGTTCTACAACCCCGTGCAGACGGCGATCATCCAGTACCCGACGTATGTGCAGCGCGTGATCTGGACGCAAGACGTGAATGAAGGCCGCGCGCTCAACGAAGAGTTGACGTTCAACACCAAGGACGCCGTGCCCGTGAATGTGGACGTGGCTGTTTCGTACCAGCTCGATCGTGAGAAAGTGCCGGCGTTCTACACCAACTTCCGCGCCGATCGCATCGAGACGTTCACGCACGGCTACCTGCGCGACACCGCGCGCAACGTGATCGTCGCCATCGGCTCCGAATACAACTTTGATGACGTGAACGGCGGCAAGAAGGAAGAATTCGTCGCGCGGCTGACCAACGAGCTGGACGCGCGGCTTGCACCGCTGGGCGTGTCGATCAAGCAGTTCGGCATCGTCGGCTCGCTGCGCCCGCCGCGCTCGTTGCTCGATGCGGTGAGCGCCAAGACCAAGGCCATCCAGGACGCGATCCGCACCGAGAACGAAGTGCGCTCCGCCCAGGCCGAGGCCAAGAAGAAAGTGGCGATTGCCGAAGGCGAAGCTGCGGCCAACCATGCGCTCGCCTCGTCGCTGGATGACCGTCTGCTGGCGTGGGAGCGCCTGAAGCTCGAGCGAGCCGCCATCGAGAAGTGGAACGGCGTGACGCCGAGCGTGATGGCGGGCGGCAACGGCGGCGGCATGTTGTTCAACATCCCGGCCGGCGCGCAAAGCAGGTAAGTCGCACCACCAAAGAAAAACGCGCCCGAAGGCGCGTTTTTCGTTTCAGCTCAGCTGGCAATCAGCTCGCAAAACCCGGAGCCGCTTCGCGCACGGCGTGCTCGGCACCGGCTGCGGGAATCGGCGCTTCCACATGCAGGCTCGTCGCCTCATCCACGCCCAGGTGCACGTTCATGCATTGCACCGCCGCGCCGGCCGCGCCCTTGCCCAGGTTGTCCAGGCGCGCGGTGACGACCATGCGCTCGTCCGAGCCGAACACGAACAGGTCGGCACGGTTGGTGTCGTTGGCGCCCTGCACGTCGAAGAAGCCATTGTCGAGCGTCGCAACGTTGTCGGCCGGCGCCACGCGGATGAACTGCTCGCCCTGGTAGTAATCGGCCAGCACGCGAGCGATGTCCGTCGGGCTCACCTTGCGCGCCAGGTGCTGCGGGTGCAGGCCGATCGTCACGGCCAGGCCCTTGAGGAAGTTGCCGACCACCGGCGTGAAGATCGGCGCGAGGCTCAGCCGGCTCTGCACGCGCATCTCCGGCAGGTGCTTGTGCGCCAGCGCCAGCGCATACGGGCGCGGGCTGTCGAGCTTCGGGTTATTGGCTGCCAAGTAATCGGCAATCATCTGCTTGCCGCCGCCGCTGTAGCCGGTGAGCGAGAACGCGGTGACCGGGTAGTCGGCCGGCACGATGCCCGCATCCACCAGCGGGCGCATCAGCAGCACGAAGGCGCTGGCATGGCAGCCCGGCACAGCGATCCGCTTGGTGGTGCGCAGGCGCTCGCGCTGGCCCTGGGCCAGTTCCGGCAGGCCGTAGACCCAGTCGTCCGACGTGCGGAACGCGGTGCTGGCGTCGATGATGCAGGTGTTCGGGTTATTGACGAGCGACACGGCCTCGCGCGAGGCGACGTCCGGCAGGCACAGAAATGCGATATCGGCGGCATTCAGGAATTTGGCGCGCTCGGCGGAATCCTTGCGCTTGTCGTCGGCGATACGCAGCAGCTCGATATCGTCGCGCTGCGACAGATAGTCGAGCAGGCGAAGGCCGGTGGTGCCTTCCTGACCGTCGACGAAAACCTTGAATGCCATGGTGATCTCGCTAAAAAACTGGGGGCCAAAGACAACGCCGGCAAGCGGTGCCGGCGCGTGAGTTTTGCATTGTAGCGGCTGACGGAGAATTTTCTGCGGCAGCGCAATAAAGTGATTTACTTACCGCTTACCAATGCACTTTGGCGTCGTAATCGATCGTCAGCGGCGCGTGGTCGCTGAACTTGATGTCCTTGAAGATCGACGTACGGCGCGCTGTGGCGGCAATGCCCGGCGTGGCGATCTGGTAATCGATGCGCCACCCGACGTTCTTTGCGTATGCCTGACCGCGGTTGCTCCACCAGGTGTACTGCTCGGGGCGCTGATCAAGCGTGCGGAACACATCCACATAGCCGACCTCGTCGAACAGCTTGGTCAGCCACGCGCGCTCTTCGGGCAGGCAGCCGGAGTTCTTCTGGTTGCCCTTCCAGTTCTTGATGTCGATTTCCTTGTGGACGATGTTGACGTCGCCGCACAGCACGACCTCGCGGCCTTTTTCGTGGCGCAGGTCTTTGAGGTGCTCCATGAACAGGTCCATGAAGCGGAACTTGGCCTGCTGGCGCTCTTCACCGCTGGAGCCCGACGGCACGTAGACCGAGATGATCGACAGCTTGCCGTAGCGGGCTTCGACATAGCGGCCTTCGGCGTCGAATTCGCCGTTATCGAAACCGACGATGACTTCGTCCGGCTTGTGGCGCGTGTACAGGCCTGCGCCGCTGTAGCCTTTCTTCACCGCATGCTGGAACACGCCGTGGTAGCCGTGCGGCGCCAGGAATTCTGGCGTCATGTCGTCTTGCGCGCATTTCAGTTCCTGCACGCAGACGAAATCGGCGTCCTGCTTGCCCATCCATTCAAAAAAGCCTTTGCTGGCAGCGGAGCGAACGCCGTTGAGGTTGGCGGAAATGATGCGTAACATGGCGGGACTTTTTTGCAGACCAGAGAAAAAAGATGAGCCAAAACAGCGAGTTGCGCCAATCCTTCATCCGCTTTGCGGTGGAAGCCGGCGTGCTGTCGTTCGGGGAATTCGTGACCAAGGCGGGGCGGACGTCGCCCTATTTCTTCAACGCCGGCAAGTTCGCAGACGGTGCGCTGCTGGGCCAAGTCGCGCAATTCTATGCGAAAACCCTGCTGGACTCGGGTGTCGAGTTCGACATGCTGTTTGGGCCGGCCTACAAGGGGATCACGCTGGCGTCGGCCACCGCCGTGGCGCTGGCGGGCCTCGGCCGCAACGTCGGTTTTGCGTACAACCGCAAGGAAGCCAAGGACCACGGCGAAGGCGGCAGCCTGGTCGGCGCGAAGCTGCAGGGGCGCGTGGTGATCGTCGATGACGTGATTTCCGCCGGCACCTCGGTGCGCGAGTCGGTTGAGCTGATTCGCGCTGCTGGTGCGACGCCGGCCGCCGTGCTGATCCTGATGGATCGGATGGAGCGTAGCGGCAACGCTGTGGATATCGGCGAGCGCTCTGCGGTGCAGGATGTGCAGGCGCAATACGGCATGCCGGTTGTGTCGATTGCCAACCTCGACGACCTGTTGGGGTATCTCGATAACGCGGGCGATCCCGCGCTGGCAGGGTATCGGGAGAAGGCTGCGGCTTATCGCGATAAGTACGGCGTTAGCGCGATTTAAAGTTTTGGTGTTGTTGGAAAACCCCGGCGGAAGTGGTTCACCGGGGTTTTTGTTTTTTGGTTTGGCCTTTGGTTCATCCCCTGCCGGGATGGACCAACAAGGCCCAACAACTACTCGATCTTCAACCCCGTAAACGCCGGATTCCCCGCCGGATACTCCGGCTTCAGCCGCTCCATCACCTGCAGCAGAATCTCCGCCACCATCAGGCTGCGATGCGACTTGGAATTCGCCGGAATGATGTGCCAGGGCGCGTGCGGGGTTGCCGTGGCATTGATGGCATCTTCATAGGCGGTCATGTAGCCATCCCAGAGCTTGCGTTCTTCAATGTCCGCCATCCCGAGCTTCCAGTGCTTTTGCGGATCGTCGATACGCTCCTGCAGCCGGTCGCGCTGCTCGTCCTTGGAGATATGCAAAAAGCACTTGATGAGGGTGGTACCGGTCTCGGCCAGCATCTGCTCGAACGCGTTGATGTGAGCGTAGCGGCGCTTGCACTCGGCGGCATCGATATCGCCATGCACGCGAGTGACGAGCACATCTTCGTAATGGCTGCGATTGAAGATGACGATCTCGCCAGCGGCCGGCACCTGTGCGTGTATGCGCCAGAGGAAGTCGTGCGCCAACTCCAGCGGCGTGGGCACCTTGAAGCCCACCACGCGCAGGCCGAGCGGGTCGAGCGCACGGAACACCGTGCGTACTGTGCCATCCTTGCCGGCGGTGTCCATGCCCTGCAGCACGACCAGCAGCTTGCGCCGGTGCTCAGCGTAAAAAATGTCCTGGAATGCCTCTATGCGCGCGGAGAGTTCGGCCAGCCGTGCCAGGTCACCCGCCTTACTGCCCGTGGTACACGGCTTGGCGGCAGGATCGAACTTGGCAATCTTGAACTTGCTGCTGCCGTCGAAATACCAGGAGTCAATCGGGTTCTTGCCGCTGGATGCCACGGTACCTCCTTGTTGCCTTGTTGTTCTGACGTACGCGCCGGCCGCCGTGCGGTATCCGCGTATCAATGCGCGGCGGCGGTCAGCTTGAGTGCATCGAGGTCCAGCGTGCCTTCAAAGACGGTTGTGGCGGGGCCCGTCATCATGACCGGCTGGCCGACGCCCGCCCACGCGATGGTCAGATCGCCGCCATGTGTGGCCACCTTGACGGGCGAATCGATCAGGCCGCGGCGGATGCCGGCCACCACCGCTGCGCACGCGCCGGTCCCACAAGCAAGTGTCTCGCCCGCGCCGCGCTCGTACACGCGCAGGCGCACGGAATGGCGATCGACGATCTGCATGAAGCCCGCATTCACGCGACGCGGAAACACGGCATGCGACTCGATCAGCGGGCCGTCTTCCAGCACGGGAAAGGCCTCCGTGTCGTCGACGATCTGCACGGCGTGCGGGTTGCCCATCGACACCGTGGACAGCCATTCAGTCCGGCCGTTGATCTGCAGCGCGTGCTGCGTGTCGTCGCCTTCGACGCGGGTGGGCAGACCTTCAGGCAGAAACGGCAGGCGCGCCGCCTCGAACACAGGCGCGCCCATGTCGACTGTGACTTGGCCGTCGTCCTGCATCGTCAGGGTGGCGATGCCGTTCATGACTTCCACACGCACGGTGCGCTTGTCGGTCAAACCGCGGTCGGTGACGAACTTGACGAAGCAGCGTGCGCCGTTGCCGCAGTGCTCCACCTCGCCGCCGTCGTGGTTGAAGATGCGATAGCGGAAATCGACGTCGGGCCGTGTCGAACGCTCGACCAGCAGCAGCTGGTCCGCCCCTACGCCGAAGTGTCTGTCGGCAATGGCAGCCCATTGCTCGGGCGTGAAGTCGATCGGGGTCTGGATGCCGTCGAGCACGACAAAGTCGTTACCCGCGCCGTGCATCTTGGTGAAGTGCAGTTTCATGGCAGGCCGCACAGATGCGGCGATGAGCGTTCGGAAAACGCCCATTCTAAAGCGAGCCGGCCGCGGTTGCCCCGGGCCGGCTCCCGGCATCAATAAATGCCCGGCATGCCCTCGGGGCGGTGCTTGAAGCGCTTGTGCACCCAGTAATACTCGGTGATGCGCGGGCGGATCGCGTCTTCAAAGAAGGCGTTCATGCGGCGCGTGTCGGCGGTCAGATCGCCGGTGGGGTAGTTCTCCCACGCGGGCAGGATGCGCAGCGCATAGCCCTCGTAGTTGGGCAGGATCTCGGTGTACATCGGGATGACCTTGGCGCCCGTCATCGACGCCATGCGCGGAATGGCGTTGAGCGTGAGCGCCGGCACGCCAAAGAACGGCACGAACTCCGAGTCGCGCTCGCCGAAATCCATGTCCGAGATGAGCTGCAATGCCTCGCCGCGCTTGATGGTGCGCATGATCTGGCGGATGTTTTCGTTGCGCGACACCATGGTCGCGCCAAAGCGGCTGCGCAGCGCCTTGATGGCATCGTCCAGCACCGGGTTGGCCATGCGCGTGTATAGCGAGCAGCCTGCGTTTCCCACGTGCTTGCGCAGGTAGTCCGTCAGCGCCAGCGCGCCAATCTCCACGCCCGACAGATGTAGCGTCACGAGAATGTGCGGCTGGCCATGCAGCGCCGGCAGGTTGGCCTGGTCGTCGATCTTTACCACGCGCATCAGGCGCTTTTCCGATGCGAACCACGCAAACGAGCGCTCGGCAAAGCTGCGGAAGACCTTGCGGAAGACGTCGTGCGCCATAGCTTCGCGCTCGGCGTCGGACTTCTCGGGAAAGCACGCGCGCAAGTTGGCCAGCACCACGCGGCGACGGCCATTGGGAATGCGGTACAGCAGCCCGCCCAGGCCTTCGCCAAATCGCGCGACAAAACCGTACGGCAGGAAGGACAACAGCCACAAGAAGCCGAGTCCGAGTTTGGCAGAGAAACGTTCCATAAAGGCAGCAGTGTCAGGCAGCGGGCGGAGCGTCCGCGCCCTTGGGATGCTTGTAGCGGTTATAGCCCCAGAGATATTGCGTCGGCGCCACGGCAATCAACTTTTCGATGGCGGCGTTGATGCGCGTGGCGGCCTGCGTTGCGTCTTCGGGCAGATCGCCGATGTTTTCCACGTGCAAGCGGTAGCCCGCGCCGCGCGGCAGTCGCTCTGCAAACAGGGCCACGACCGGCGCACCTGTCAGGCGATGCAAGCGGTGCACCAACGTCATCGTATAGGCGGGCTTGCCGAAGAACGGCGCCCATACGCCCTCGCCGCCGGTGGGTGTCTGGTCGGGCAGGATGCCAATGGCCTCGCCGCGCTTGAGCGCGCGCACCAGCATGCGCACGCCGCGCGGGTCTGCCGGGGCCATCTGCATGTTCGGCCCCGCGCGCATGTGCTCGATCCAGGTGCGCAGGCTTTCCTTGCGCGGTGGCTTGAACAGCGAGGTGACCGGATGCTCGCGCGCATAAGCCTGCGGCAGCACCTCGAAGCAGCCCAGATGCGGCGTGAGGAAGATCAGGCCGCGCCCGTCGGCAAGTGCGCGCTCAATAATGGTTCGGCAGACGTCGAACAGGTGCGGAGCGACGTCCGCCCCGTTCTTGCGCACCCAGAAGTACGGCATCTCGAACACCATCCGGCCGGCGGAGCGCCCGGCCTCCTTGAGCATGGCGGGCGTAACGTCGGGATAGGCGTGGCGGAAGTTGGCGATGAGCCGGTCGTGATAGCGGCCGGGCACCTTGGCGGCCAACGCTCCCAGCCAGCCGCCCAGCGCCTGCAGCACTGACAGGGGCAGGCGAGAAAACAGCCAGTAGAGGAAGGTCATGCGTGCGTACGCTGCAATGTGTTGGTCGCAGTCGACAGGGGAGCAGGGTCTTGGCAGGCCTTGCTGCGGCCCCGAAAAGTGCCGCGTATAATAGCGCGATTCGCCGAGTTAACTGACAACTTGCGGGGCGAATCCTTGCTTGGCCACAAACCTCGGCAAGGTTGCTAAATACCGCTAAAGCGTCGCCGGCCGTGGCTTAGCGGATTGGCAACGTGATAGCCAATCTGGAGCTAACAGCCGTGTCAAACGACTTCCTCTTCACCTCGGAGTCGGTCTCCGAGGGCCATCCCGACAAGGTCGCCGACCAGATTTCCGACGCCATCCTGGACGCCATCCTCACCCAGGACAAATATGCGCGCGTCGCAGCAGAAACGCTGTGCAACACCGGCCTGGTGGTGCTCGCGGGTGAAATCACCACGACGGCCAACGTCGACTACATCCACGTTGCGCGCGAAACCATCAAGCGCATCGGCTACGACAACACCGAATACGGCATCGACTACAAGGGCTGTGCCGTTCTCGTCGCTTACGACAAGCAATCGCCGGACATCGCGCAAGGCGTCGACCGCGCATCGGACGACTACCTGAACCAGGGCGCCGGCGACCAGGGCCTGATGTTCGGCTACGCGTGCGATGAAACGCCCGAGCTGATGCCCTTCCCGATCTACTACGCGCACCGCCTGGTCGAGCGCCAGTCGCAACTGCGCCGCGACGGCCGCCTGCCCTGGCTGCGCCCGGACGCCAAGTCCCAGGTGACGGTGCGTTATGTGGACGGCAAGCCGCACAGCGTCGATACCGTGGTGCTGTCCACCCAGCACGCGCCGGAGATGTCGCAAGAGGCCATCCGCGAAGCCGTGATCGAAGAGATCATCAAGCCGGTGCTGCCTTCGCACATGCTGGCGGACACCAAGTACCTGGTGAACCCGACCGGCCGCTTCGTCATCGGCGGCCCGCAAGGCGACTGCGGCCTGACCGGCCGCAAGATCATCGTCGACACGTACGGTGGCGCGGCCCCGCACGGCGGCGGCGCGTTCTCGGGCAAGGACCCGTCGAAGGTCGACCGCTCGGCCGCCTATGCCGCGCGCTACGTGGCCAAGAACGTGGTGGCCGCCGGTCTGGCGCGCCAGTGCCAGGTGCAGGTGAGCTACGCGATTGGCGTGGCACGCCCGATCAACATCACGGTGTACACGGAAGGCACGGGCGTGATCCCGGACGAGCAGATCGCCAAGCTCGTGCAGGAGCATTTCGACCTGCGTCCGAAGGGCATCGTGCAGATGCTGGACCTGCTGCGCCCAATCTACGAAAAGACCGCCGCGTACGGCCACTTCGGCCGCGAAGAGCCGGAGTTCAGCTGGGAAGCGACCGACAAGGCGCTGCTGCTGCGTGAAGCAGCCGGCTTGAGCGGCGAGCCAGCCAAGGCGTTTGCCTAAGGCCACGCACGCTGCCGCAAAAAAGAACCGCCTCTCGGGGCGGTTTTTTTATGGCATCGAGCAATTGCGGTCAGGCACGCGAAGGAGCGCACCGCTACCGTATCGCTACCCAGGAGCCCCATGTTGACCACTGCCACCGACCGCTACCTCGCCCGCTTCCGCGCCGTGCTCGCATACATCGACGCGCATCTGGAAGACACGCTCGACGTGGACGGGCTGGCCAACGTAGCGGCGTTTTCCAGCTATCACTTTCACCGCCAGTTCTCGTTGCTGTTCGGCATGAACGTCGGGCGCTATGTGCAGTTGCTGCGCCTGAAGCGCGCCGCGCATCAACTCGCCTATCGCGACGATGCGCGCATCACCGACATCGCGCTGGCGTGCGGGTACGAAGGGCCGGAAGCATTTGCGCGGGCGTTCCGCAGGCAGGCAGGGCAATCGCCATCTGCCTTTCGCGCCGCGCCGCAGTGGGCGTCCTGGGCCACCGATCTACAGGCGCTGCGCGCCCTCAGGAGCCACCACATGCCCGCACAACCGCAAACCCAATCCGTCGAGATCGTCGTGCGCGAGGCCGTGGCCGTCGCCGCCATCGAGCACCGCGGCGACCCAGCGCGCTTGGGCGAGACCATCCGCACGTTCATCGCTTGGCGCCGCGAGCATCGGCTGCCCCCGAGCGTTTCGGCCACGTACAACGTCGTCTACGACAACCCGGACGATGTGCCGCCCGAGGCGTTTCGCATGGATATCTGCGCCGCCACGCCCGCGCCGGTCGCACCCAATGCTGCGGGCGTGGTGGCCAAGACGCTGGCAGGCGGCCGCTACGCCGTGCTGCGCCACACGGGCTCAGACGACACGCTCGGCCAGAGCGTGGCGTACCTGTATGCCGATTGGCTGCCGGCCAGCGGCGAGGAATTGCGCGACGCGCCGTTGCTGTTCCAGCGCGTGCGCTTCTACCCCGACGTGCCTGAGCACGAAGCCGTGACGGACGTGCTGCTACCGCTCAGATGAACGATCAGGCGTCCAGGTGGATCTGGATGCCAGCAGCCGTATAGATGGCCGTGGCCTTGAAGCCGTCCACCACCACCGACGCGAACTGGCGATTGCTGCCGGCACCATCCACCACGGCGATGGTGTCGCCCACCTTGGGCGCGTAGCCGTTCACGAACTTCACGTGCAGCGTGCCGCCGGCAATCGTGGTGAGGCCGGCCACACTCAACTTGCCCTGACCGTTCGGGCCGATGGCCAGATCAAGCGTGGTGCCCTGCAACTGCGTGAACTTGCCCGCAATGGCCACCGCCACCGGTGCGTTGACCGCCAGCGTGCCGGCGCCGACATACACGTCGCCCGTACCAAACGCGTTGGTCGAATCGGCTTCAAGCACGCCGCCTGCCACCTGCGTGCCGCCGGTGTAAGTGTTGGCGCCCGCCAGGCGCAGCCGGCCGGTGCCTTGCAGCGTGAGCTTGCCTGCGCCGGAGATGGCGTTGCGCCACGTATCGGCCGCGTTGAAGCCGCCCTGCGTTGCATCCATCGACACGATCACGTTGCCGTTGAACGCGGCGTAGCCGTCGGCCGCCGCGAACAGGTTGAGGCGGCCCCAGCCTTCGGCGTCGTCGAGCACGGGGTAGCCGGACGCCAGCTCTGTCGTCTTCAGCACCACGCGACGCTGGTCGGCGCTCAGGTACGGGAAGCGCGTTTCCAGCAGCACCTCGGCGCCCTTGGGCACCACCGGCGCCAGCGTCGCCGCGCCGATCTGCGTGAAGCCGAACGTCATGCGGCGCGTGAAATTGGCCTGGTTGGTGGCGTAATCGGCAAAGCGGTCGGTGGCGGGCGTGCCGGACTGGGCGAGTGCCGGGAAGGTCGTGGCATCCGTGCCGGTCTGCGCCATCAGCGCGGTGTGCGCCTGCGTGAAGGCCGCCGCCTTGAGCGTGGCGTTGGCCGGGTCGGCCAGGTTGGCCGCCGCCGCAGCGATGCCGATCATGCGGCCGGACATTACATCCAGCGGCGAATGCATGCCGGCCAGGATGCGGTTCTCGCCGAGTTCCATGCCGCGCGCCAGGATCTGCTGGAAGCGCTCCGGCACCAGGTACGCCATTGCCACGGTATCGCGCACCGCTTCGGCCGAGTGGCCGCTGATGAAGCCGCCGTCGGTCGTGGGCGTCGGGCTCTCGGCCGGCACCAGCGTCGGCACGACGACCACGCTGCTGCTCCAGCGGTACGGCCGTGCGTATTTGTAGAAGCGCTTGGACGGCTCGGTGGAGGCGTTGTTGCCCACCGTGTTGATCAGGTCGACCACCTTGCCGAAGGCGGTATTGCCGCCCGAGGTGCCCACGCCCGTGTTGTTGCCGCTGTCGTTGTAGAGCACGGTGGTTGCATCGGCCGGCACGGTGGTGATGGATGTGGTCTGCTGCGCCAGCGTGCGCCACGCGGTGGTCAGCGGTCCCATGCCGTCGCTCACGCTGTAGCCCTTGCCGCGACGGTCGTCAAAGTACGCCGCATCGGCCTGGGCCTGCGTGCGGTTGGTGGTGGCGTTCACCACGTATTGAACGTTTGCGTTCAAGACCGGCAGATTGAGTTGCGTGCCGCCGGCCGTGCCGTCATTCGGCAGGCCCGTCCATGTGGAAGCGACCACCGCCGGGAACGACCCATTGGCCGGCGCACTCACGCCAGCGTCGACGATTTCCGTCAGCGGCTGCCAAAGATCGAGAAAGCGCGTGAACAGCCGCACACCGGCGTTGGTGCCCAGCGTGGCGTAGCGCGCATCGCCGCGCTGGTTGGTGGCGATGTTGTCGACGAACGCCGGTACGCCAGTGGCCACTGCCGCCGTGTCGACAAAGCCCGGGTCTGCCGGCGGCGCGGGAATGGCTTGCGTGGTGGCGACCGGCGCCGTGGTGGTGTCCTCGCCGCCACCGCAGGCGGTAAGCGCGAGGGCGCCGAGCAGCGCAACGAGGCTGGAGCAAAGACGCGGGCGAGAGAACGCAGGGCGAACAGTAAAGGACATGGTGCGGCGGGCTTGCAACCCGGAGAGAGCGCTGGAAAGCCCAGCAGTCTCGGCACGTCCCATGAAATAACCGTGACGTTTCGTTGACAAATCCGCGTGATCTGCGCCCTACATTGGAGCATTCCGCGCCATGACAGCGCTGACAGTGCTTTATGTCACAGAGTGATACAATCGCCGGCTGCGTTTTTTGACTTTGGTGAAGCCTCGTCCGGGCAATCGCCGTCCCGTCGACCATGTCCGCTTCACCTCTGCATCCCGCCCTGCGCCGCTGGCTCCACAGCTTCATTCCCGCCCCCGTGACGGTGCGCTGGAGCGAACGCGTCCGTTCCGCCGTCGGCGCACTCGTCGGCATCCTCTTTACCGGCACGATGATGAAGATGGTGCCGGGCGCCTCCACGCTGATCCCGTTGCTGGTCGCGCCAATGGGCGCCTCGGCCGTGCTGCTGTTTGCGGTGCCGGCCAGTCCGCTCGCGCAGCCGTGGTCCATCATCGGCGGCAACCTGGTGGCGGCCACCGTGGGCGTGACGTTCGGGCTGCTCGTCGATGATCCGGTGATTGCGTCGGCGCTGGCCATCTCCGCAGCCATTGCCGGCATGTTTGCGCTGCGTTGCGTGCACCCGCCTTCGGGCGCGGTGGCGCTCACCGCCGTGATTGGCGGGCCGGCCGTGCATGCGCTGGGTTATCGCTTCGTACTCGAGCCGATCCTGATCCAGTCAGCGCTGCTGCTGGTGGGCGCACTGGTGTACCACGCTGCTACCGGCCACCGGTATCCGCACGCGCAACGCCTGCCTGCGGCTGAACGTCCGCCCACCGCCGCCGGCTTCACCCGCGCCGACATCGTCGCCGCGCTGCGCCGCCAGAGCGAACTGCTCGACATCGACCCCGAAGACATCGAAGCCGTGCTGCGCGAGATGCAGCTGCAGGCTTACACGCGCACGTTCCACGCGCTCACCTGCGCCGACATCATGACCACGCCGGTGGTCACGGTCTCGGCCGGCACGTCGATCCCGCGCGCACTGCAACTGCTGCGTCAGCATGGCTTCAAGGCATTACCGGTGGTGGACGAAAGTCGGCGCGTGGTGGGCATCGTCACGCGCGTCGACCTGCTTGGCCTGGCGCCGGCAGACATGCGCCAGACGCTGCGCCGCTGGTTCAGCATCGGCGCGCTCACACCGCCGCGCGTGGCCGATCACATGAAGACGCGCGTGCAAACCATCGCTGCCACTGCGCCCATGTCGGATCTGGTGCCGATGTTTGCCAGCGCCGGCCACCACCACATTCCCGTGCTGGATGCGGATGGCCGGCTGGCCGGCATCGTTACCGAATCCGACCTGGTGGGCGGGCTGTACCGTCAGGCCAACATCGAGCCGCAGGTGGCCTGAGCGGCCATCAAACCGCATCCATCGGCAACTCGCGAAACGCGCCCAGCTGTTCCGCCGCCGCCGAGTACGCCACCAGGCGCGGGTAGTCCGCTGCCGGCACGCGGTCCGGCACCATCAGCTGGATGAAGGCCCAGGCCACGGCCACCGTCACGCCGGCCTGCGTCAGCTCGTTCTGGTCCACCGGCAACGGCTCATCCTTCCACTCCGCTTCCAGCGCCCCCACCGCCGCCAGCAGTTGGCTGTGTACACGCTCGACCCACGGCCCGTGCACCTTCTCGGTCGGGCGCAGGTTGTGTTCATAGACGATCTGCACCGCCTTCTCGCACGCGGCCAGCGCTAGGCCGATCACGCGCAGCGCATGCTGGCGCTCGGCAATGGCGGAGGGCATCAGGCTGCGGCCCGACAGCGCTTCTGCGTAATCGATGATGAGCGTGGAGTCGATCAGCACGGTGCCGTCGTCGCACACCAGCGTGGGCGCCTTGACCACGGGGTTGATGGCGCTGAACTGATCGAAATGCCGGAACACCGACACCGACGCGTGCTCGAACGGCAGCCCGAGCAACTTGAGCGAAATGGCCGTGCGACGCACGTACGGGGAATCAAGCATGCCGATCAACTTCATGGAATCTCCTGGGAGTGTGGGCGTGTGGTGGATGGAAACCTTGGTGCGAAGCGCGCTGCTGCGCGGGCACGGATGCTCATGATAGACAGCCCTCGCAAAGCGTGCAGGACACCTCGGGCACGTTTTCTGCGTGCACAGGATCGCTTTGAGCCGTCTGAATGCGGACCCCGGCCGGGCACCCGATTTTCTAGAATGACCGCGACTCGGGTGCACTGTGCCGCCCGTCAGACAGGAGACCTTATGCCGTTTCTCGCGCATCACCATGACTGCCTCGGCTGGAGCGGTGAGATGGCGCAGCGCGTGCAGGCATTCGATTGGGCTTCCACTGAGCTGGGCCCGATCCAGGATTGGCCCCCCAGCCTGCGTGCCGCCGTGCAAATGGTGCTGGCATGCCCGGTGCCGCTGGTCATGCTTTGGGGCCGCCACGGCTACATGGTCTACAACGACGCCTACGCCGAGTTTGCCGGCGGGCGTCATCCCTATCTTCTTGGCTGCCCCGTTGAACTGGGCTGGCCCGAAGTGGCCGATTTCAACCGTCATGTCATGGATGTCTGCCTCGGTGGCGGGACGCTGTCGTACCGCGACAAGGAACTCGTCCTGCTGCGCAACGGCCGCCCCGAAGACGTGTGGTTGGATCTCTACTACAGCCCGCTGCCCGACGACTCTGGCCGCCCGGCGGGTGTGCTGGCCATCGTGGTGGAAACCACCGAGCGCGTGCAGACCGAACGCGAACGGCAGGCCGCCGAGCAGGCCCTGCGCCAGTTGACCGAAACGCTGGAGCAACGCGTGGCCGATGCGTTGTCTGCCCGCGCTGAAGTGGAAGCGCAATTGCGCCAGGCCCAGAAGATGGAAGCCATCGGCAGCCTGACCGGCGGCGTGGCGCACGACTTCAACAACGTGCTCCAGGTGATTGCCGGCAACCTACAGCTGCTCTCCGTCGAGGCGCCAGGCAACGCGCGCGTGCAGCATCGGATTGCCGCCGCCACGCGGGCCGTACAGCGCGGCTCCACGCTGGCCGCGCAGTTGCTCGCCTTTGCACGCAGGCAGCAGCTGTCTCCGGCAGTCGTCAACCCGACGCGGCTGGTTCAGGGCATGAGCGAGATGCTGCACCGCGCGCTGGGCGAAGCCATCAAGGTGGAAACGCATCTGGCCGGCGACTTGTGGAACGTACAGGCGGACCGCAACCAGCTCGAGAATGCATTGCTGAACCTGGCCATCAATGCGCGCGATGCAATGCGCGGCAATGGCGTGCTGACCATTTCCGCCAAGAACATCACGCTCGACAAAACGCAGGGGCAAGAGCGCGACCAGCCTGCCCCCGGCGACTACCTCGTCTTCTCCGTCACCGACACGGGCGTGGGCATGCCGCCCGAAGTGGTCGAACACGTCTTCGAGCCCTTCTTCACCACCAAGCCCGACGGCCACGGCACGGGCCTGGGGCTCAGCATGGTGTTCGGCTTCGTCAAGCAGAGCGGCGGACACATCGCCATCGACAGCGCGGTCGGGCAGGGCACCACGGTGCGGCTCTACTTTCCGCGCTGCACAGAGGCGGCCCCGGACGATGCCGTGGAGGTGCACGACACCATCGTCACGCCCATGGGCGGGCGCGAGACCATTCTCGTGGTGGAAGACGATACCGACGTGCGCCTGACCGCCGTCGACATGTTGAGCCAGCTCGGTTACCGCGTGCTCACGGCAGCCAACGGCCAGGCCGCACTCGAACTCATGAACAGCGGCACGCCCATCGACCTGCTCTTTACCGACGTGATCATGCCGGGCCCCATCAAGGGCGGCGAACTGTCGATACGCGCCGCGCAACGCGTGCCGCCGCTGCCGGTGCTGCTGGTCTCAGGCTACACGCGTGACGAGGTGCAGCACGACGGCAGGCTGCCGCCCGGTGTGACGCTGCTCGGCAAGCCCTACCGGCGTGACGACTTGGCGCGCATGGTGCGCAACGTGCTCAGCGCCAGCCGCACCGCGCAATCGCAATCGATGAGCCATCCGGTGGCAAGCGACGCTTCACAATCGCCTACGGTGCTGCTGGTGGAAGACGACACCGCCTCGCGCGAAGCCTTGCAGGAGGTGCTCACCACCTTCGGCCTGCAGTGCGTATCTGCCGCCACGGCTGAAGACGCCCTCGCACTGGCGCGCACGCGCTCTGTGCAGGTTCTGCTGAGCGATCTCACCTTGCCTGGCCAATCCGGCGCGGACCTCGCGCGCACGCTGCTGCGCCTGCAGCCGCATGTGGATGTGCTGCTGATGTCCGGCTACGGCACGGAGGCCGAGATTGGCGAGCCCATCCCCGGCGCACGCCTGCTCGGCAAGCCGATCGACCTTGGCACGCTGCAGCAGGCGCTGGCGCCGTGGCTGGCAACGGCAACGGCGACGGCGGCCGACACGCAACATGTGACGAACGCCGCATAATCGCCGCACCCTGTCACAACCGACCGCGCCCGCCCGTCTAGGGAGCATCATCCCTAGACGACACCTCCGCCATGACCCAGCGCAGCCCGAGCCCTACCCGCACCGACAGCGAAGACACGATCTTCACCGCCGCCCGCCCCCGCCTGTTTGCGATTGCCTATCGCATGCTCGGCAGCCGGGCCGATGCGGAAGACGTGCTGCAAGACGCCTGGATGCGCTGGCACCAGACCGACCAGACCACGCTGCAATCGGCCGAGGCGTGGCTCGTAACGGTCGTCACCCGGCTGTCGATCGACCGCCTGCGCGCCGTCAAGACCGAGCGCGAAGCCTACGTCGGCTGGTGGCTGCCCGAGCCGCTGGTCGAACCGGAATCCGACGCGCCCTCGCCCGAAGCCGCCGTGGAACTGGCGGGCGACTTGTCGATGGCCCTGCTGTGGGTACTGGAGCGCCTGTCGCCCGAAGAGCGCGCGGCGTTTCTCATGCGGCAGGTGTTCGAGCAGGACTACGCGGAGATCGCCGCCCTGCTGGGCAAGACCGAAGCCGCGTGCCGGCAGATGGTGCATCGCGCATCCGACCGCGTGCAGCAGGAACGCCCGCGCTTCGATGTCGCACCCGATGCGCATCGGGATTTGCTTGAGCGCTTTGCCGAAGCCTCACGTACAGGCCAGCGCGATGCCATCCGCGCCCTGCTGGCAGACGACGCGCAACTGGTGGGCGACGGCGGCGGCAAGGTGCCTTCGTTCATGCGCATCATTCAAGACGCCGGCCAGATCACCAAGATCTACTGCGAGCTGGTGCGCGCCATGGGCGACGTCCGCTACGTGCACGCCCGCGTGAACGGCGAACCCGGCCTGCTGCGCTACGTGGGCGGCACGTTGGAATCGGCCCAGTCGTTCGTCATCGAGAATGGCCGCATCGTGGCCATCTACGTGGTGCGCAATCCCGACAAGCTGGCGCACATCGGCATCGGCGCATAAAAAAAACACGAAGATTTTTTGGCCGGGCTGTCACAACCCGGCCGCGCGGGGCGTCTTCAGGGTATGGAGCGACGCAAGGCAGCCACCCGCCGCCGGCATCGGCTCCTTCATCAAGCCAAACCCTCAGGAGCCGCTCATGTCGCAAGCCCCTCGCATTGCCTACTTCCAACTCGCACCGAAGGCGTTCAACAACCTGCTGAACCTGTCGAACGGCCTGCGCCGCGACTTGCTGGGCGCAAAGCTGGTCGACCTCGTGCTGCTGCGTGTGTCGCAAATCAACGGTTGCGCCTTCTGCATCGACATGCACTGGAGCGACCTGGTGAAGATGGGCGAAGACCCGCGCCACCTGAACGCCGTGGCCGGCTGGCGCGAGGCACCGTTCTTTACCGAGCGCGAGCGCGCCGCACTGCGCTGGGCTGAACTGGTCACCAACACCCCGTACAGCGATGCCAGCGACGAAGAATTCGCCCGGCTGCGCCAACACTTCAGCGATGAAGAGATCGCCGAGCTGAGCTTTGTGATCGTCACCATCAACAGCTGGAACCTGCTGAACGTGAGCCTGCGCAACCCGGTGCCGCTGAACGCGCCATACGTTGCAGCGGCGTAACAAGGTCGGCCCGAATACGACGATCGCTGTACAGCGGCGCTTGCGCCCACGCGTAGGCGCTGCGCCTACAGGCTTAACCGTGCAGGAAGCGCACCATCAGCACTTCATCTGCATAGCCGGTGGCCGATCTGAGCGCGCGCGGCTCCACGCCATAGGTTTCAAACCCGCAACGCTCGTACAGCGCCAGCGCCGCATCATTGCCCTGCACCACCGACAACGTGAGCTGCTGGACCAACCCCGTTGCCGCCGCCACGATGCCCTCCACCAGCGCTACGCCCACACCGCGGCCGCGCGCTGCCGGCTCCACATAAAAGCCCCACACAAAACCCTTGTGCGCGAGCCTGGTCATCGTCTGCTGCTTGAACCCGACCATGCCGATGATGCGCGCGTCGCCTCCGCCTGCCGCTGCCGCATAGGCACCCAGCACGATGGTGGTGGCCAGCCGCTCGGCAAAGGCTTCCATCGCGAGCCCAACCTCAGCCTCGTAGGTTGAACCGAATGCATCGGGGGCATCCTTGAGCGCAGCCAGACGAATGGCGCGGTAGTCCGCCACATCGGCCGCATTGGTGGAAGACAGCTGGCGGATCACGACGGCGTTGTGGTTCGGGGTGGCGTTGGACATGGCTGGCAGTGCGTGTGGGCAAGTAGCGGGCAAGAAGCAGAGCAGACGAGAGCCGCCAGTATCGCGCCAATCACATGCACGAGACCTACAGCGGCGCCTCCGTCCATGAAGCCGAGGGCTTTGTCGGTCAATTGGCCTATGTCGGCGTTTGGGTAGGGGTTTCTATCCTTCGGGGAAACGCGCGTCAACAGACCGCGACAACGAGAACCGGGGGAAGCCATGGCCGAGCTTTTGATCGCCCAAGCGCAACGCAGATGCCGCGCAAACGCAAACGCACAACCGACGCCTGCGCCCGCCCCGCCCGAAGCCCCACGGCACGCACGCGGCATGCACGGTGCCGCACTGGTGATGGCCGCCGCGCTTTCGTTGGGTCTCACCGCCTGCGGTGGCGGTGACGATGCAACGGCTACGACCCCACCGACGAGCAACAACACGCCAACGCCAACGCCAACGCCAACGCCAACGCCCGCACCGGCACCTGCACCCGCCCCGGCAACCTACTCCGTGGGCGGCACCGTCACCGGCCTGGCCTCGGGCAAATCCGTCACGCTGTTGAACAACGGCGGCGACGCGGTCACGGTCAGCGCAGACGGCAGCTTCCAGTTCGCCACGGCGCTGGCACAGGGCGCACCGTATGCCGCCACGGTCGGCACACGGCCCTCGGGCGAGAACTGCACCGTCACCAACGGCAGCGGTTTTGTCGGCACCAGCAACGTGAGCACCATTGCGGTGGCCTGCGCGCCGCGGCCGCTGTTCGGCTACGCAGTCAACTCGAACGACGGCACCATCTCCGCCTTCACGCTGGACCTGACCACCGGCATGCCCACAGCCATCGGCGCGTCGGTGCCCGTGGGACAAGGGCCGCTGTCGCTCACCATCGACCCGGCAGGCAAGTACGTCTACGTGGCCAACGCCAACGACAACACCGTCAGCACGCTCGCCATCGATGCAGAAACCGGCCTGCTCACGGTGGTTGGCTCGGCCACGCCCACAGGCATTCAGCCGTACAGCATTGCGCGCACGCCCAACGGCAAGTTCGCGTACACCGCCAACTTTGGGGACAACACGCTGTCGGCCTTCTCGGTGGATACCGGCACGGGCGCGCTCACGGCGCTGGCGCCCATCACGGCTGGCAACAACCCGTACACCGTCACCCTGAACAGCGCGGGCACCTTTGCCTACTTGGTGAACGCCGACAGCGGCAACGCCACCGGCACGGCCATGGCGTTCGGCATCAACGGCAGCACGGGCGCGCTCACGCAAGTGGGCAGCGTCGTGGCCACGGGCGGCACGCCGCAGTTCATTGCTGTGAACCCCGCAGGCACCTTTGCCTACGTGGCCAACTCGGCAGACAACACGTTGAGCGTGTACAGCATTGATGGCACCGGGGCACTCACCGCATCGGGCTCACCTGTGGCGACCGGCACCAACCCGTTCTACATCGCCATCGCACCGTCGGGCGGATTCCTGTACGTGGCCAACGTGCTGGACAACACCGTCAGCGTCTTCAGCATCAACCCCGCCAACGGCGCGCTCACGCTGGTCGACACCACGCCCACCGGCACCGCACCCGTGACCGTGCTCGTCAACCCCGCCGGCACCTTCGCCTACGTGGTCAGCGCAGTGGACAACAGCGTCAGCGCGTACGGCATCGACAGCACCACCGGCAAGTTGACCGCCGTGGCCAGCGGGTCGGCCGCCACCGGCAACATCCCGCGCGGGATGGCGATTGCGGCGGTGCCTTGAGGGGTGGCGGCAGATAGGCTGCCAGATACAAAAAGCCCCTCGCCATGGCGAGGGGCTTTTCTCTGCAGGCGGGCAGCGCAGGCAACGCCCACGCCGTCAGCGTGTGTCACACATCAATCGCCGAAGTCGACTTCACCTTGCGGCGCAGCTCGTATTTCTGGATCTTGCCGGTCGACGTCTTGGGCAGCGGCCCGAAGAACACCGCCTTGGGCACCTTGAAGCCTGCAAGCAGCGTCTTGCAGTGCGCGATCAGGTCTTCTGCGGTGGCGGTGGCGCCGTCCTTGAGTTCAACGAAGGCGCAGGGCGTTTCGCCCCACTTCGCATCCGGCTGGGCGACCACCGCAGCGGCCAGCACGGCGGGGTGCCGATACAGCGCGTCTTCCACCTCCACGCTGGAGATGTTCTCGCCGCCGGAGATGATGATGTCCTTGCTGCGGTCCTTGATCTTGATGTAGCCGTCGGGCATGCAGACGCCCAGGTCGCCGGTGTGGAACCACCCGCCGGCAAAGGCCTCGCGCGTGGCCTTCTCGTTCTTGAGGTAGCCCTTCATGCAGATGTTGCCGCGGAACATGATTTCGCCAATGGTCTCGCCGTCGGCCGGCACCAACTGCATGGTTTCCGGATCGAGCACCGCCACCTGCGATTGCAGGTGATACCGCACGCCCTGGCGCGCCTTCATCGTGGCGCGATCGTGTTCAGGCAGCGTGCGCCATTCGTCCTGCTCGGCACAGACGGCGGCGGGGCCGTACACCTCGGTCAGGCCGTAGACGTGCGTCAGCTCAAAGCCCATGGCTTCCATTTGCGCCAGCACGGCGGCGGGCGGCGGCGCACCGGCCACCATGCCGCGCACCGGCCCGCGCAGGCCCTCGCGCCACAACGGCGGCGCGTTCACCAGCGCGGTGTGGACGATGGGCGCGGCGCAGTAGTGCGTCACGCCCTCGTCGCGCATGAGGTCGAACACCAGCTTCGGCTCGAACTTGCGCAGGCAGACATTCACGCCCGCGCGTGCCGCGATCGTCCACGGGAAGCACCAGCCGTTGCAGTGGAACATCGGCAGCGTCCAGAGATAGACCGGGTGCTTGGGCAGATCCCACTCCAGGATGTTCGATACCGCATTGATGGTCGCGCCGCGATGGTGGTAGACCACGCCCTTCGGGTCACCCGTGGTGCCCGAGGTGTAGTTCAGCGCAATGGCATCCCACTCGTCAGCCGGCATCTGCCAGGCGTAGTGCGGGTCGCCCGAGGCGAGGAACGTTTCGTAATCGGTGTCGCCAAATGGCTCGGCCTGCGGGCCCAGGGCATCGTGCACGGCAATCACCTTGAGGCCGGGAATCTCCAGCGCCATCTGGCGGGCCACGTCGGCAAACTCGGTGTCGGCCAGCAGCACGCGCGCCTCGCCATGACGCAGCATGAAGACGAGGTTGGCGGCATCCAGGCGGATGTTCAGTGCGTTGAGCACGCCGCCCGCCATCGGCACTCCAAAATGCGCCTCCACCATGGCAGGCGTGTTGGGCAGGAGCGCCGCCACCGTGTCGCCACGGCCCACGCCCGCCAGCGACAACGCACTGGCCAGGCGCCGCGCACGCACGTAGGTGTCGCGCCAGTTCTGGCGCACCGGACCATGCACGATGGCCAGGCGATCGCCATACACATCGGCCGCGCGGGCAAGAAACTCGATGGGTGTGAGCGGGACGAAGTTGGCCGCGTTGCGGGCCAGACCGCTATCAAAATCCGTGGGCATTGCTGTGTCTCCGTGCGCCGGGCGCTGTTGCTTTTTGTTGGGCAACGCTATCATCGGCCGGCTCCCGCACTCTGTCACCCGGATGACAAACCGCCCGAAAACCCGCGCCACTTAAAGGCTGACGGGTTTCTTACAAAGCGAAGGCAGAGCCCCACGCGCCCCCGCCACCCTTGACCGTGTGCCCACGCCTGCCATGACGACACCCCGTGCTCCGACGCCCGCCACGCAACTGCAAGGCCACGCGTGGTTCACCGCGCTTGCGCCTGAACACCAGGCCCTGGCCGCGCGAGAAACCCTACTGCAGGCCTTCGAGCCCGGCGCCTTCATTGCCCGCCGCGGCGAGCCGTCCCGCTACTGGATCGGCGTCGACACCGGCCTCATCAAGCTGGCCGTGTACACCTCCGACGGGCGCGGCTGCACGTTCTCCGGCGTGCCCGCGGGCGGGTGGTGCGGCGAGGGCAGCGTCATCAAGCGCGAAGACCGCCGCTATGACGTGATCGCCATTCGCGCCTCGCACGTGCTGCTGGTGCCCGAACCCGTGTTCAATACGCTGCTCGCGCAGAGCCTGCCGTTTGCCAGCTTTGTGGTGCGCCAGCTCAACGAACGCATGGGCCAGTTCATCGCCACCGTGCAGAACGATCGCCTGCTGAGCGCCGATGCGCGCGTGGCGCAAGCGATTGCGCAGTTGTTCCACCCCGCCCTGTACCCGCGCACGAGCACCGTGCTGGAACTATCGCAGGAAGAGATCGGGCTGCTGACGGGGTTGTCGCGCCAGCGCGTGAACCGCGCGCTGCAACGGTTGGCCGAAGGCGGCATGATCGCGCTGTCGTACCAGACCATCCGTGTGACCGACCTTGAGCGGCTGCGGCTCTTCGGCCTGTCAGAGCTGTAAGCGCCGCGTCCGACTCTGTCACCCGGGCGACATTGCCCCTGTTGCGCGCAGACATAGAATCCTGCGACAGTCGCGCTTCATCCGCCGCCTTATCGGTCAGCCATGCCACTCATCAGCCGCGCCCACGTCCGACTCTCGCGCCTGCGCTTTCCGTTTGCGGTGCGCGTGCAGGCCGAGCTGGGCAGCGCGTGCCTGCGCGATGCCAACGGCCGGCGCGAAGTGCGCCCGGGCGACCCGTTTGTGGTGCCTGCCTTCGCGCATTTCGGTTGCGAGATTCCGGGCACCGTGTGGCAGCCGTGCGCCATCACGTTCCACGCCGTGCCCGACGCCCGCTGCCCGCGCATGGCCGCCATCCAGCATGACAAGCCGTGGGCCCGTGCGCTGGCCACAATGGTGTTCGAACACCCGGCACAGGCGTGGAACGCCGCCCTGCTCAGCCACTGCTGGCAGGCCTGCCCGCGCCAGGTGCGTGCGCGGCTGTTTGCGGAAGGGGAAGCCCTGCATGCGCTGGTGCGCGAGCAACGCGCCGCCTGGGCGCTGTACCGGTTGGCGCATACCTGCGGCAATGACGCGCCCGAAGCCGAAGCGCTGCACGCGCTGGCCCGGCGGGCTGGCCTGCGCAACGTACGCACGCTGAACGAAACGTGCGCGAGCCTGTTCGGGGTGGAGCTTGGCGCGCTGGTGACGAGCAACGCAGATGCGGTAAGCGGTGCGCTGCACGGCAATGCGCCTGTGCTGGCGCATTGGGCGCAGCCGCTGGCGATGGCCCTTTAAGCACTGCGCCGCAACAGCAGCATCAATCGAAGATCACCCCACGCCGCACACCCTCGCGCGGCGGCGGGCTCGGCTCGCCAAGGATGTCGAGCACGGCGTCTTCAATCGTGTGGGACAGCGCGTTGAGCGCGAGGTCGTTGTCTTCAGTGCCAAACGGATCTTCAAGCTGCGAGGCGATGGCCTCGTGCGCCATGAAGGTGTACGCCACAAACACCGCAAACACGGGTGTGAAGCTGCCGATGCTTTCCACCAGCCCGAACGGCAGCGCGGCGCAGAAGAAGTACACCGTGCGGTGGATCATGACCGAGTACGCAAACGGCAGCGGCGTGCCGGCAATGCGCTCGCACCCGCCAATGCTGTTCGACAGCTCGTTGAGGTTGCGGTCGAACGCCAGCACGGCAACCCCATCGAGCGCACCGGCTTGCGTGCGACGTTGCACCCATTCACCCAACCACTGCACGAGGACGATGGGCCGGTAGCGCGCGACCATCACGCGTTCGAGCAACGGTGCGGGCAGGCGGGCGGCGAGGTCTTCGCGTGCATCGGTGTGGCGCAACTGGTGACGCAGTGCGTGCGGCAGCGCACCCAGCACCTGCGCGAACTCGCGCACGTCGGCATCTGCCACGCCGCCGTTCGGACCGTTCGCGCCCTCCGGGCCATCACCGCGCGGCAGCGTCAGTGCCTGACGCGTGAGCGAACGTGCCGTGTTGAGCAACTGGCCCCAGAGCTTGCGGGCCTCCCAGTAGCGGTCGTAGCTGGCGTTGTTACGAAAACCCAGGAACACCGCCAGCGCAATGCCGACGAGCGAGAACGGCGTCGTGCTCAGGTTGACCGAGATGGGCAGCAGGTGCGCATGCACCGCAATGGCCACCAATGACACGAAGAAGATCAGGAACAGGCGCGGAAGAAGCTGCGGAAGCACCGACCCGCGCCATGCCAGAAGCATGCGGAACCAGTGCAGATGGGGGCGGACAACCATGGGGCGGGTGAGGCGGAAGCTTGGAGTGCCGCGATTATCGCAGAGCACCCCGGGTGTCTGACACCCGTTTTTTTGCTGCTTCGGGCACGTTTGGCCCGTGGACCATACCCCCGCCGCGTCGACCCATATTTTATGAGTTGATTATCTTTAAATACTGGCCCTGGCGCATTAAAAATGCAAAACACAAATCGGCGCAAAGCGAACGCACTCGCTTTACGCCGATGCATGCAGAACCGCACCGCATTCTGCATGTTCAGGTCTGCAGTAAATCAGTTGGTCTGGGTATAGCCGCCCTTGGTCCAGCTGTTGCCGTCCCAGCACCACTCCGTGGTATTGCTGCCGCTGGTGGCATATACGCGGATATGGATAGCGCTGCCGACCAGCCAGCTCGTGACGGAGACGTTATCGCCGGGCTCGCTGAAGGCGCCCGTGTACCACCCCTTGCCGTCATAGCAACGCTCGGTGATCTTGCCACCATTGGCCGTGTACACACGGATCGACGGCACTGTCCCCCACGACGTGGCAGCGGTCTGAACGTTCGACATGTTTTATCTCCAGAATGTGATTTCAATATCCATCAAGCAAATGCATCGAGATTTTCTCGGCATTTACTACGGCCCGGCTTCAGGGCTTCGCTAGCATAAGCAAAGAAAATTCCAGTTGCTGCTGAGAGATAAGAAGCACAGATGGAGAGAAAACTTACTGAACAAATGACCGATTTTTTGCGCCTAACCATTATGTTGAGCGCACCACCAAAATAAACAAAAGGCACCAGATGAGGTGCCTTGAAAATGTCTAATCCAAAATGGCTGCACGCGATGGCATATGCGCCCCGGTAACAAGGCGGACGCAGCCCCCCGGCATGAACGCGCCCTGGAAGGGCGGCGCCTGGCGGAGGAGGGAGCCGCGTCTTATCGCGCCGGTTCCTGCCGACGCGCCGGCAGGATGGACGGATCGCGCTGCAGCATCGCCACGAGGTTGCGTACCAGCAGCTGCGCGTTGTCGCCAGCGGACTGCGCTGCTTGACGCACGGCCGGGTGCAACACGCCGGCTGGGCGAGCAGCAATGTCTTGCAGGTGGTCGATAACGTCCTGCCGGTGTAGGCCGGCTTCTGCCGTCATGTCTTCGTGCTCGCCAGCAAAACCGGTGAGCATGTCGACGGCGCGCCGCAGCGTCTGGACGTTGACGCCCAGCGTTGCCGGCACAAGCCCCGCCTGCGCTGGCGCACGCGGGCCCCCAGGTGGCGGCCGGCGCCGTGAATACACCGGTGGATTGCCCGTCAGCACCCCCACCAGATTGCGGATCAATTGCTGTGGGTTGCCGCCCGCCTGTTCGGCTGCAGCCCGCACGGCCGGGTGCAGACGGTTGCCGGGCACGGCCGCAATGTCCTGCAGATGATCGATCACGTACAGCGCGTGATGTCCGGCTTCTGCAGTCATGTCCACATCGTCCAGACCGTTGAGCATGTTCACGGCGTCAGACAGCATGTCAGCGCTCACACGCAACGGCGCCGGATTGCCGAGCAGCAGGTCGGCAACGACGTAGCCTGCATGGAGTGCCAGCAACGCCGTACTGAACATCGTCACGGATACCCCGCCAGCGTAGGCATGAGGGTCATTGCGCCGCTCGGCACGTTGCATGCTGTAGTTGCCCATCGCAACGCCGCCCACGCCAGCAGTGAAGAGCGGATGATTCAACGCATATTGCGCGGCTGCAGCCCCTGCGCGAACGCCCACATGCGCGGCTTGCGCACCGGCATTCGCCAAGACCTGCCTCGCGCCACGCAGGCGATCCAGCGTGGCAGCAATGCGGCCGCGCGGCAGTTCTTCCACGGCGGTATCCGCAGCCGGCACGCGGGCCGCATTCGCAGGCGCGGGCGGCAGTGCGGCCAGGGCACCCTCACGGGCACGCGCAGGGCGCTGGCGCAGATCGGACTGAGGATGCGGGCGAGCCTGGCTGGTCGACGCCTCGCCCGTAGACGGCGGCGGCACGGCCGAAGAACTGGAACCATCAACACGCGGCATGGCAACTCCTGAACAACGGGCAATGGGGGAGCGTGCAATGTTGTGGCAACACGCAACCGGCAAGGCCACCCGGCACGAAACCATGGCCGGCCAAACGAACCCACGCCCACCATCCACACCCTCAAAAACCGTTGAGCGTTGACGCCGCCGCCCCGCACTTGGAACATCACAGGCGAATTGCTAACCCTTGGATGCCCATGCAGAACACCCATCGCCCCCGACTGTTCCGACGCTGGCTTTGTGCCGTATTGCTGACCTGCGCCGCCGGCGTCACAGCCGCCGCCGCGCCAGAGGCGAAACCGTTCGTCCACCCCGGCCTGCTGCATACCGAACAGGATTTCTTGCGCATGCGCCATGCCGTGGCGCGGGGCACGCAGCCATGGCAAGACGGCTGGCAACGGCTCACCGCCAATCCGCATGCCTCGCTCAAATGGAATGCGCGCCCGCAGGCCGTCGTCTATCGGGGGCGCAACCCCGAGCACGCCGAGAACTACGCCGCGCTGTTCAACGACGCGGCCGCCGCGTATGCACTGGCACTGCGCTGGAAGGTCTCGGGGGACGACGCCTATGCACAGAAGGCCATCGACATCCTGAACGTGTGGTCAGCCACGCTGACGCGCATTGACGGCAGCTCGGACAAGTTCCTCGCGTCGGGCATCTACGGTTATGAGCTGGCGAATGCCGCCGAAATTCTGCGGGCCGCGCCGCAGTGGCGGCCGGAAGATTTCCGGCGCTTCCAGGCCATGATGCTCAATGTGTTCTATCCGATGAACCACGACTTCCTGACCCGGCACAACGGCGCCAAGATCGACCACTATTGGGCGAACTGGGACTTGGCCAACATGAGCGCAATGCTGGCAATCGGCGTGCTGACCGACCGCCGCGACATCTATGCCGAAGCCGTGGACTACTTCAAGCACGGGCAAGGCAATGGCGCCATCGACCACGTGGTCTGGCAGCTCTATCCCGATGGGCTCGGGCAGGTGCAGGAGAGCGGGCGCGACCAGGGGCACACCATGCTCGACATCGCGCTGCTGGGTGTGTTTTGCCAGATGGCGTGGAACCAGGGCGACGACCTCTTCGGCTACGACGACAACCGCGTGCTCAAGGGCGCCGAATATGCCGCCCGCTACAACCTCGGACAGGACGTGCCGTACACGCCGTACCGCAACAGCGACGTGACGCAGGCCGAGATTTCCACCGGCGGGCGCGGCGACGTGCGCCCCGTCTGGGCACTGCTCTACAACCACTACGTGGTGCTGAAGAAGAAGCACGCCCCTGGGGTGACTGCGTTTGCCCAGCAGGTGCAGCCCGAAGGCGGGGGCGGAGACTACGGCCCGAACAGCGGCGGCTTTGACCAGCTCGGCTACGGCACGCTGGCGTATACGCTCAAGCCACTCGCAGCATCGGCCCAACACTGACACTGACACTGACGCTGACACAGGCGGCACCCGGCGCGCAGCGGGTGCGCCGTGCCGTCGCAACGCTCACTGCACCGCGCCAATGAACGCCGCCAGCTCCGCCGTCTTGGGGCTGGCAAACACGTCCTTGGCCGGCCCGCTTTCATGGATCAACCCCTGGTGCATGAAGACGAGTTGATCACCAACGTCACGGGCGAAGCGCATCTCGTGCGTGACCATGATCAGCGTCATGCCTTCGGCGGCGAGCTGCTTCACCACGGCCAGCACTTCGTTCACCAGTTCCGGGTCCAGCGCGGAGGTGATCTCGTCGCACAGCAGCACCTTCGGCTGCATGGCCAGCGCCCGTGCAATGGCTACGCGCTGCTGCTGGCCGCCGCTGAGCTGGTCGGGGTAGGCATCGAACTTATCGGCCAGGCCCACCTTGACGAGCATCTGCCGGGCGAGGTCGTTGGCATCGGCCTTCTTCATGCCCTTGACCACCACGGGCGACAGCGCGACGTTTTCGCCCGCCGTGAGGTGCGGAAACAGGTTGAACTGCTGGAACACCATGCCGACGTTCAGGCGCAGCGCGCGCAGTTGCGCGGGCGTGGCCTGCGAGCCCTTGAGCACCGCGTTGTCGACCACGATCTGCCCGTCGTCGATGGCTTCCAGCCCATTGATGGACCGCAGCAGCGTGCTCTTGCCCGAGCCGCTGCGCCCGATGATGGCGACCACCTGGCCGCTTTCCACGCGCAGGTCCACACCCTTGAGCACATGGTTGTTGCCGTAATGCTTGTGTACGGCGCAGAGATCAACGAGCGGCATAGAGCTTCTTTTCCAGATGAGAGGCGTAAAGAGACAGCGGCCAGCACAGCGCAAAGTACGCAACGGCCACCAGCCCGTAGATGAGGAATGGCTGGAAGGTGGCATTGGCCAGCACCGAACCCAGCTTGGACAGGTCTTCAAACCCGATGATGGACGCCACCGCCGTGCCCTTGACGATCTGCACCGAGAACCCGACCGTGGGCGCAATCGACAGGCGCACCGCCTGCGGCAGCACCACGTGCCGCATCTGCTGGAAGTAGCCCATCGCCAGGCTGGAAGACGCCTCCCACTGCCCGCGCGGAATCGCCTCGACACAGCCGCGCCACACCTCGGCCAGATAGGCGCTGGTGTACAGCGTCAGGCCGATGGCGGCAGCCGTCCACGGCGACATCTCGAACCCCGCCATGGATGCACCAAAGAACACGATGAACATCTGCATGAGCAGCGGCGTGTTCTGGAAGAGCTGGATATAGGCCTTGCTCACGCGCTGCAGCGTAGCGTTGCGCCCCACGCGGGCAAACAGCACGACCAGGCCGGCCGTGCCGCCCAGCGCAAAGGCCATGAGCGACAGCATGAGCGTGGCAAGCAGCCCTTCCCCCAGCTTGAGGAGAATGGGCAACAGAGGGATGTCGGCGATCATGCTGCGTCTCCAACGGAGGCTGCTGCGGTGGTGGTGGCAGCGAGCGGTGCAGCAGACGCCGCAGGCGCGCGGCGCCCCACGACAAATCGCTGCCCGATCCAGGCCAGCAGCTGACGCAGCAACAGCGCCAGCGCAAAGTACAGCGCCGTCACCACCAGGTAGGTTTCAAACGCGCGGAAGTTGCGCGACTGGATGAAGTTGGCCGCAAAGGTCAGGTCCTGCGCGGCAATCTGCGAGACGACCGACGTGCCCAGCATCACGATCACGATCTGGCTGCTCAGCGCCGGCCACACCTTCTGCAGCGCGGGCCGCAGCACCACATGCCGGAAGATGGCCCAGCGGCTCATCGCCAGCGCGTTGGCGGCTTCCAGCTGGCCGCGCGGCGTTTCTTGAATGCCCGCACGCACGATCTCGGTAATGTACGCACCCAGGTTGACCACCGCCGTGAGCAACGCCGCCTGCCATTCGTTGATCTGCACACCCAGCGAGGGCAAGCCGAAGAACACGAACATCAACTGCACGAGGAACGGCGTGTTGCGGATGCCCTCCACATACACCTTGAACAGCGCATTGAACGGGGCGATGCGCCAGGCGCGGCACACACCCCCGGCAATGCCGATGGCGCCACCCGCCACCGCGCCCGCCGCCGTGAGCGCGAGCGTAAATGCCGCACCCTGCGCGAGCTGGCCGCTGTAACTGAAGACAGCGCCAAAGTCGAATTGATAAGCCATGGAGGTCATCCGTGGCCCGACACACCAACGTGGACGCCGGGCCTGTGTTGCGAAGGCGTGCAGGGTGCTTACATTTTTGCGGGCAGCGGCATCTTGATCCAGCGCTGCGAAAGATCGTTCAGACGGCCATCCGTCTTCAGCTTGGTGATGATGACGTTCACCTTGTCCAGCAACGCTGGCTCGCCCTTGGCCACACCCACATAGCAAGGCGTGTCTTCCACGGGGAACTTCACATCGAGCTGGCGCAGCTTCGTGCGCTCGTTCACCGCATTGGCGACGATGTTGCCGAGCGTGACGAGTTGCACCTGACCGATCAGGTAGCTCTGTGCGGTGGCGTTGTTGTCTTCATAGCGCTTGATGGTGGCCGAGGCCGGGGCCAGTGCCGACAGCGCCAGATCTTCAGTCGAGCCGCGCGTGACGCCAATCGTCTTGCCGGCCAGATCTGCCGGCGCCTTGATCGACACATCCTTCGGGCCGTACACGCTCTTGGGGAACGGCGCATACGCCTGCGAGAAGTCGATCACCTTGGCGCGCTCGGCGTTCTTACCCAGGCTGGAGATGACGACATCCACCTTGCCCGTGGTGAGGAACGGAATGCGGTTGGTGCTGGTGACGGGCACCAGCTCTGCCTTCACACCGAGTTCCTTGGCGATGAGGCCGGCCATGTCGATGTCATAGCCCTGCAGCTTCAGGTCCGGGCCCAGCGAGCCGAACGGCGGGAAGTCATTTGGGATCGCCACGCGGATCACGCCGGCTTTGTGGATGTTGGTCAGCGCATCGGCATGGGCCGGACGGCCCGGCAGCAACGCGACAAGCGCGCTGACCGCCATGACGGCGTGGAAGAACGTGCGGCGCGAAACACGGTGCGACGAGTGCAGAGCAAGGGTGCGGATCATTCAAAAACTCCTTCAGGAAATTCAGGAAACCGAGACGAGGCGAAAGGAAACCGGTTCGTACTGCATGGGTTCGGACGTGGCGGGCGCGGCGCTCAAATCGATGCCGCTGCGGCGCGCGGCCGACAACAGATGCGCGCGCATGGCCTCTGCACTGGCGGCGGCATCGCCCGCAGCAACGGCCTGCACGATGGCGTCGTGCTCGTGCGCGGGGTGGTCGTCTGCGCCGTTGCGGGCAAAGGGCAGGCGCAGGCTGTGGCCGATGGCGTGCTCCAACTGGCCGGCCATCGCCATCAAACCCGGGTTGCCCGACAACTGCGCGAGCAACAGGTGGAAGTGCAGGTCCGCCTCTGCCGCGCTCAGCAAATCATTGCGCTCCAGCGCATGGGCCAACTGCTGCTGCAGCCATTGCAGGTGGCGCAGGCCGGCGGCATGCATGCGCGCGGCGGCCAGCGCCGTCCAGCCGGGCTCCAGGACGAGGCGCAGCTCAATCAACTGACGCGGCGACAGCGTGCCCAGCGCCGGCGTGGCAAACGGGCGATGCAGGCGTTCTGCGCTCGCCCGCTCTGCGCCAAACTTCTGGCCACGTACCACCACGCCACGGCTGGGGAGGATGTCCACGAGGCCCAGCGTCTCGAGCACCGTCAGCGCCTCGCGCAACGACGCGCGGCTCACGCCCAGCGTTTCCGCCAGCTCACGCTGCGGCGGCAGGCGGCTGCCACTCGGGTAATCGCCGCTCAGGATGCGTTGCTGGAGTGCTTGCGCGACGGAGGATGGAATGCTGTGCATGGGCCGACGATGGAGAAAGACTCGGTCGTGGTCTGACCGGTCGCCCACTGCTTATGCGAGTTTTGTGCCATGCAGCATCCAGTGGCTTGCTGGGCTGCACCGCGGGTGATTGATTGCCTGGGCGCTGCCCGTGTGCGAGGCCTGCGCCGCCGGATGCGGGCATCTGCCGCTTGGAGTTGGTGCGAGCCGCACCGATTTGGAACGCCCTGCCCCGCGCATCGATACCCCAAGCGCAACAGCGCGAGCCGCAGTGCGTTGCGCCGAAGCCGTCTTGCGTGCAGCGCATGTTTGGTGCGCCCGCCCGGCTTGTTCATGGCGCGAAGCCATGGGGATTTTCAAGAACTCTCAACAGCCCCGCTCTTGCCTTGACGTGCGCTGAGGCGACATGGGATACCGCGTCTGCAAAACGGCGCACCCCACTTTCGTAGGGGGTGGCTGCCCGCGTAACCCATCAGAAAAAAATGAGCCCAGACATGTCGTTGACGACGAGAACAACGCGCGCGCCGCAAGACCCGCATCCACGCCTCGCGCGGAGCATGGTGATCGGTTTGCTGAGCCTGGGGCTGGCGGCTTGCGGCGGTGGCGGCGACACGCCAGCAGACTCGTCCACTGCCGCAACGACTGCACCAGTCGCAACGTCGAGCCCCGGGGCCAGCCCGGCACCAACGCCCGCGCCGACCCCTGCACCGATCACTACGCCGACGACGCCAACACCGGCCCCAGCGCCCGCGCCTGCACCCTCGCCTGCGCCAACCACGCCCACCCCGACAATCACTTGGCTGACCCCCGCATCGATCGCGTGGGGCACGGCGCTCAGCACGGCGCAGTTGAACGCCACCGCCAATGTGCCCGGCACCTTCACGTATTCGCCGGCAATCGGGACCAAGCCGGAGGTCGGCACGCAAACCCTGTCGGTGACATTCACGCCGCAGGACACGACCAAATACGCCAGCACCACCACCGTGCGCACGCTGACCGTCAACAAGGCCGAGCCGCCCGTGCGGTGGGACTTGCCTGCTGCCGTGACGCAGGGCTCGGCGCTGACGCCTGCGCAGGTCTCCACCGTGCCCTACGCGCTGTACGGCATCGGGGGCACGGTGGACCCGGCGTCTTACACCACGGCGGATGGCGCACCGCTGAGTGCCGCCACCACCAGCATGGCCGGCAGCGTGATCCTGCAAGCCACGTTCGTGCCCAGGGACAGCGCGCACTACCGCACGGCCCTGGTCAGCACGGCGCTCACCATCAAGCCCACCGCTGCGGCCGCCGCCATCAACTTTGGCAGCGCGAAACAAACCATTCAGGGGTTCGGCGGCTCGGCGGCCTGGTACTACAGCAAGATGGCCGACGACCGCCTGAACGCGCTGTTCGGCACCAGCCTGACCGACAGCCTTGGGCTATCCATCCTGCGGCTGCGCATTGCACCCGCCGAGTGGAACACCACAACGCAGACCGCCGACACCACGCAGTGGACAGCCGAGCTGGAGAACGGCGCCGCCGCCCAGGCACGCGGCGCCCTCGTCTTTGCATCGCCGTGGACGCCGCCGGCGAGCATGAAGATCGTCAACACCACCCGCAGCAACCCGCTCTACAGCGGGCGCCTGGACCCAGCCCGGTACGCCGACTACGCCAAGTACCTGAACAGCTACATCCGCTATGCCGCCACGCGCAACGTGAGGCTCTACGCCGTATCCCTGCAGAACGAACCGGACTGGGACCCCGCGACCTACGAGTCCTGCCTCTGGAGCCCCGACGACATGCGCGCCTGGACTGCCGCCCAAGGCGCAGCAGCAGTGGCCGGCACCACGACCAAGCTGATGGCGCCGGAATCGTTCTACTTTTCTCAGGCCACGGCGGACACGCTGCTGGGCGATGCCAATGCGGCCGCCAACGTCTCGATCATTGGCGGCCACCTGTACGGCGGCGTGCCCGCGTATCCGACGTCAGCCCGGAGGCTGGGCAAGGACGTCTGGATGACCGAACACTTCCTGGACTCCGTCAACAAGGCTGACAACAAGACGTCTTGGCAGACGAGCATTGACGATGCGATTGCCATTGCAAAGGAGATCCACGACGGCTTTACGCTGGGGCAGTACAACGCCTACGTCTACTGGTGGCTGGTCAACTCCAACGACGCCCAGTCCACCGGCCTGATCGGCTCGGACAACAAGCCCACCTACTTCGGCATCGGCCTGAAGCACTTTGCGTACTTCATCCGCCCGGGCTACGTGCGCTACGACACGACAACACTGCCGCAGAAGGGCGTGCGTGTTTCTGCGTTCGGCACGCCTGCAGGTGCCACCGACAACAAGGCCGTGGTGGTGCTGGTGAACGAGAACGCCACGGACGTGACCCTGACGGCGTCGATCAACCCCGCAGGGCGCACGATGACCAGCCTGACGCCTTACCGCACGACAGCGACTGCAACGTTTGAGCAGCAGGCGCCGGTGGGGGTGAGCGGGAATACGTTTACGGTGACGCTGCCGGCGAAGAGCATTACTACGTTGGTGAACTAGGCGCCGCTGAGGCGGCATCGGGAATCAGGGAACGGGAGTCAAGAATCGCGCATCGGCTGCCTTGGCGCAGCCGTCGTCGCCCCCATCAGCGCGCAGCAATAACACGCGCCGCCACAGCACTGCGCGATTCGATCCCAAGCTTGTCCAGCACGCGCCCAACGTGGCTGCGCACCGTCCAGTAACTGATATTCAGCGCCTTGGATATCTGTTTATCCGACAGGCCCTTGAGCAGCAGTTCGCACACCTCGCCTTCGCGCCGTGTCACCTTGAACTTCTGCTGGAACCACGCCCCCGAGCCCACGGTGCCAGCCGTCAGATACAGCCGGTGAACGATGCGGCCATCTGCGGCGTGTTCGAACTTCGTGCAGAGATCGAACCCGGCCCACTGCATCGGCTCGCTCGCGCCTAGGGCGATCCGGCTCAACAGCAGTAGCAACCCTTCGCGTTCGCTTGCCTCCCACCCCGCCATCAGCGCTTCTGCGGCGCGGTTGGGTTGTGGGGCCCGCGCAGGGTCGAGCACGAACGACGGGCGGCTGCTTGCGGCGTGTTCATCGCCCTCCAACGCGGCGAAGGCGCGTTGCCGGTGAGCGTTGATGAGGTGTGGCCGCAGCAGATCGAGAATGCGCAGCTCGCGCTCGCCAAAGACGCGGCCGACTTCACTCGTGCCCAGGCGGTAATCCAGCAAGGTTCCACCGCCGGCATCCAGGCACAGGCTCATCCCGGGGTAGACCTTGTACCGCGTGAGGAAATCGGTGAAGTATTCCGTGCGCTGCAGGCTGCGCCGGCCGATGATTCCCTCCACGAGCAGCGGGTCTGCGCGACGGTGCAACAGCGGCGAGATCGGGTCGACCGCATGGAAGTACTGCTTGTAGTCCGCATTCAATTGGAGATCCCGGCCCCACGTGGAGGTGTGGATGGGAATGGGGTTCGCCTCGTGCCGGACGATATGCGACATGACATCAATGCCCAGCAATGATTCGAGCTTGCGTGCCACCGCTGGCCGCTCGGCCACGCTATCGGGCGATGCCTCGTGCAGGCTGCCGACGAGCGCCGTCAGCAATTGAAGATCGTTAAGCGAAAGCGTCATTGCCACCCTACTGCACCTAAGAATGCTGGACCGACCCGGCAGGGCGAGACATCAAGCGGAGTGCTCATCGCACACCACAAGGGGCGCTCGCCCTCTGCACCAGCGCTGTTGATGCGTGCATGCCGATACCGCGCACGGCCTGGACCTTGTAGACCTTGCGGAAGGTTGCGGACTCAAGCCCACACATGGGGCACAGACAGCGCACAGGCGAAAAGCGCCAGCTGCTGCCGCCAATGGTCACTAGCCGGCGCGCCCGTGCAACCAGCGGCGTGCGCGTGACAACCAGCCATCGGGCGGCGGCCCGGCATGAGGCGGCTGCACTGGCGCCATGGTTTGATTGGCTTGATTGCCAACGCAGATCTCCAACGCGCCCCGCTCCTTGAGCGTGCGCAGCAGCAAGCGCGCCTCTTCGAGTTCAAGTGCACCGTGATGGACCAGCTCATCCAGGCTGACAGGGCGCGCGGTCATGCCATCCATTGCCACACGAAAGCGCGGTTGGCTGAAGTGCGCATCGAGCGTGACGGGCCTGAGCAAGCGGTATGCGGGCTTGTCGGTCGTGGCGCTATCGGCGTCGATACCGGTGGCGGCATCGGTGGCGATACCGGTGGCGGTATCGGTCTCGATGAACGATGCGCTGCCGGCCTGGGTAGGCTGCCTGCGACTGTCCATCAGCCGCAGCGCGATCAGATCAAGCACGCCCCAGAGCATGGGGGTGCTGAAGGCGCGCGGCAGATTGAATACATCATCGCCAAACACATCGGGCGCCGGTTGACCTAGCCATAGCTTGAAGGGGCCTGCCGCGCGCACGTCGGCTTGGTCACCCTCCAGCACCAGCACGTCGGCCTGGTGCGGCTCGACTTCATCCCATTGATAGAGCGAGCGTGCTGCAATCGCCCGGATGCTGGTACGCACCCGATGTTGCTGGCCCGCTTCGAGATACTGCAGCGAAATGCGGCCACGCCGATTGTCCACCAACCGTACCGCAGATGGCGTATGAGACTGCATGCGGCTTTCCCCTCAAAACAATGCAAAGGCCACTGACCGTGCAGGGCCGACGCTGTGCCGAGGGGCTTCCTCACCCGTAGGGCGTACTGGCAATGACCCGTTCATGCCAGCACGCGCACTGCGCTTATTTTTTGTTGGCTGTGCAGGGCTTGCGCCGGACACGCCGTATCAGGCTGGAAACTACCATCTGCGCGCGCGTGCTAACGGGGGGGCTGAGGAAAGTTGAGTATTGGGGTGGTAGCCAGGAGCGTGACTGCGCTGGTGTAGGTCCACAAATTAGCTGATTGCCCCCTCCATACAAATCAAAGGCTTGCACAATTTTTTTGCGACTGGGACTCCAGGAAATTTCTGAAAAGATGGAAATTTCCTATCGCCGTCACACAATAGATGACATGGCGACTTGATAGATCTTCTGGTCTTCATCGACCAACTCTGGGATGCGGGTGCTTGCGTGGGCAGCAAGTCTTCTACGTCCGCTTAATAGCGCTCCGGTCGTCAGCGGCATACTCACCCAGACATCTGGAGTGAGTCATGAGACCTGCCCGTTTGTGCGCCGCGTGCGGCCACCTCTTCCTCGCACGCCCTCAAGTGCCGAGGCAACGATATTGCTCGGCCTCCTCGTGCCAGCGGGAGCGTCGACGGCGATGGCAGAAGCAGCATCTCCGGACGGACACCGATTACCGCGACAACCAGGCACGAGCTCGGGCGAGGTGGACTCAGCGTCACCGTGACTATTGGCGCAGCTATCGCACAAGCCATCCGGCCTATGCCGAGCGCAATCGGCTCTTGCAGCGGGCAAGAAACGATCGACGACGAGCGATTGCAAAGATGTACGCGTCAGCTCCGAAAACGCCTCTGCCTTCAGGCACTTATGTGCTCCAGCGCGCGTCCGAAGACGGGATTGCAAAGATGGGCGTCTGGAGGGTCCAGATCGTAGTTCTGCCGCCACCGCACGCACCATCGCGAGCTGATTGCAAAGAGATGATGTGAGGCATGGTCTGCTGCCAACTGCTAACGTGATCTTGTGCGCTGCCCCCGTGACTCCCGACCGGGAAGAGCAGCGCCACTCGCTAGCCGGTGCTCGCCATGGCAATCGATCAGTTCACAAGCGCCACTCCGATCGCGCCCTCTGCGCCTCGGGCAGCGGAGTACGTGCGTATGTCGACCGAGCATCAGCAGTACTCGACGCAGAACCAATGCGACAAGATCCGTGAGTACGCCGCTTCACGAGGTATTGAGGTTGTTCGTACCTATGCCGATGAAGGCAAAAGCGGCCTGCGGATCGACGGAAGGGAGGCGCTGCAAAGCCTCATCCGCGATGTCACGACCGGTCGCCCTGACTTCCAAGCGATCCTGGTCTATGACGTCAGCCGCTGGGGGCGCTTTCAGGATGCAGACGAGAGCGCGTACTACGAGTACATCTGCCGGCGTGCCGGCATCCAGGTCATCTACTGCGCTGAACAGTTCGACAACGATGGTTCCCCGGTCTCGACAATCGTCAAAGGCGTCAAGCGCGCAATGGCGGGCGAATACAGTCGGGAGCTCTCGGCGAAGGTGTTTGCTGGACAGTGCCGTCTGATCGAACTGGGCTTCCGGCAAGGCGGTCCTGCCGGCTTTGGTCTGCGCCGTGTGCTGGTCGACGAGCACGGTCTCATGAAAGCGGAACTCTGCCGCGGTCAACGCAAGAGTCTGCAGACCGATCGCGTCGTCCTGGTGCCGGGCCCCGATAGCGAGGTGCGCATTGTAAATCTGGTCTACAACTGGTTCATCGATGAGTCCATGAACGAGTTCGACATCGCGGCGCGGCTCAACGCCATGCATGTGCGTACAGACTTGGACCGCGACTGGACTCGCGCAACCGTTAGGGAGGTGCTCACCAACGAAAAATACATCGGCAACAACATCTACAACCGCGTGTCATGCAAACTCAAACGTGCCCGTGTCGTAAACGCTCCTGACATGTGGATCCGCAAGGACGGCGCCTTCGAGCCGATCGTGGCGCCGGACGTGTTCTACACCGCCCAGGGCATCATGCGGGCCCGCGCCAGGCGGTACAGCAGCGAGGAACTGATCGAGCGACTGCGCATTCTTTATCGGAACCGTGGCTTACTGTCCGGCCTCATCATCGACGAGACGGAGGGCATGCCATCTTCCGCAGCCTACGTGTATCGCTTCGGAAGCCTGATACGAGCTTACCAAGCGGTGGGCTTTACGCCTGATCGCGACTATCGGTATTTGGAGATCAACCGCTTCCTGCGACAACTGCATCCAAAGATCGTCACTCAAACAGAGCAAGCCATTGCCGATCTAGGCGGCATGGTCCTTCGAGACCCTGCGACCGACATCCTGGACGTCAACCGGGAGTTCACCGTATCGATCGTTCTATCGCGCTGCCAGCCGAGAACGAATGGCGGCTATCACTGGAAGGTGCGGTTCGACACGAGCCTCTTGCCGGACGTCACCGTGGCGATTCGTCTGAACAAGGCAAATGATGCGCCATTGGACTACTACCTGCTGCCACGCCTCGACTTTGCTCGCCCCGGCATCCGACTAGCCGAGCGCAACGCCATTGAGTACGAAAGCTATCGCTTCGACACGCTGGACTATCTGTATCACATGGCCGAACGCGCGAAACTGAGAAGAGCAGCATGAACACGCAACCGCAACCTGGCGAGATCAGGATGATTCCGATCGACCGTATCGACGTGATCAATCCACGCGAGCGGAACAGCAAGGTCTTTGACGAGATCGTTGGGAACATCAAAGCCATTGGTCTCAAGAAGCCCATCACCGTCACGCCCAGGGCTGCTGCAGACGGCAGTGAAAAATTCCTGCTTGTCTGCGGTGAGGGACGGCTCAAGGCATTTCGCTCGCTAGGGGAGGCGACGATTCCTGCGATGGTGGTCCACGTCAGCGACGAGGACGCGTTCATCATGAGCCTGGCCGAGAACATCGCGCGTCGCCAGTGTCGCCCTCTTGAGTTGCTGGCCGGTATTCGGCAATTGCGTGACAGCGGGTACACACCCAAAAGGATCGCGGAGAAGACAGGCCTCACAACAGCCTATGTGCAGGGAGTCCTAACGTTACTCCAGCACGGGGAAGAGCGTCTGCTGATTGCCGTTGAGAAAGGAACGATCCCACTTACAGCTGCACTCGCCATCGTTGGGGCCGGTGACGACGACAAGGCAATCCAAGCAGCGCTGCAGGAGGCATACGAATCCGGAAAACTACGAGGCAAGCAGCTGATGAACGCGCGGCGCGTTATCGAGCGACGCCAAACGCTGGGCAGATCCGCATCACGCTACATGATAGGCAGACGAGACGATGTGACCACCTCAAGTCTCGTCCGGACATATGAGAGCGAGGTGGAGCGACAGAAAGCGATGGTCCGCAAGGCGGAATTCACGCAGCAGCGACTCCTGTTTGTTGTTGGCGCCCTCCGACAACTGTTCGCAGATGAGAATTTCGTGAATCTGCTGCGGGCGGAATCACTGACAACACTACCGAAGTACCTTGCCGAACGTGTCTGGCCTACCGGGAGCTCACCATGACAAGCGTCACTCTGGGCTTTGTGCCTGAGCCGCTTGCCGTTCCCTTGCCGCGCATTCTTCCCTCCCGCAGGACTCCGGCGGGCCTGACCAGCACTCGAAAGTTCAAACAAATTCTCTCGTCTATTAGCGAAGTAGGCTTGATCGAGCCGTTGTCCGTAACGGCGGTGGACCAGCAGTCGGGCAACCACATCCTGTTGGACGGGCACATTCGACTTCTCGCGCTACGCGACTTGGGCCACGACAACGCTTCCTGCTTGATTGCCACTGATGACGAGGCATACACCTACAACAATCGCATCAACCGACTGTCGACCATTCAAGAGCATTTCATGATCCGCCGTGCCATTGAGCGTGGTGTCTCGCTGGAGCGCCTCGCAAAGGCCCTTTCAGTCGACACCACTCAGATCGTGAAGAAGATGAACCTTCTGGAAGGTCTCTGCCCTGAAGCGGTGGATCTACTGCGCGACAGGCAGTTTTCACCAGAGCTTGTGCGAGCGCTTCGAAAGATGAAACCAACTCGCCAGGTTGAGTGCGTGGAGTTGATGATTGCCGCGAACAACGTCACCGTCGCCTATGCGGAAGCGCTTCTGGTTGCTACGCCAGCGGCCCGCCTCGTCGACGGAAAGAAGCCGGCCAAGCTAACCGGGGTAACGCATGAGCAGATGGCAAAGATGGAACGGGAGATGAGCAACCTGCAAGAGCAGTACAAGATTGTCGAGCAGACCTATGGCCAAGATGTGCTGAATCTCGTTCTGGCCAAGGGGTACCTCGTGAAGCTCCTGGAGTGCGAACCAGTTCTGACGTACTTGCGCCAGCATCAACCCGACCTAGTGCCTGAGTTCGAGTCAATTCGCGATGTTGTCTCTCTGGAGCAATAGCGCGCTACTCAGGATATATAGAGGTCAAACGACAGGAGAAGTCGGCTCTCGGCCAGAAGGTGCCGCCGAGGGCCAATATTCAAATACCACGCAAGGCGTCCACGAGCGGCTGCCACCGATTTAGGAAGGACGTGAACTGCCTAGCGTTGTCCTTGTACGAGCCGTCGCAAACCTGTGCCAACTCTTCCTTGCTTAAACTTCGTGTTTCCCAGCACTCCTTCTGTCGAGTGACCCAGAAGTAGCTCTGTATCGTCTTCTTATTCGGCGCGATGCGCTTGTACCGACGTGCAAGTTCCTTTGGTTCGATGATGACAAAGTCGTAGCTTCTACTAGTGAACTCGCAGAGGACAAGCACCCAGTAGTCGGCGGTACTTTGAGCGATCTTCTTCGGGTCGAAGGTCCACCAGCCTCCGGATTTAATCGCGGCGGTGGCATTTCGATTGCGCCCTGTGGCCAAGTGGTCCTTTGAGAACTTGATCTGCAATGAGACTGTCTTGCGATGAGTTTTGTCTGTCACCAGCAAATCCACGCCATCATCTTTCGAGGGGATCCAAACTCTTAGATCGGGAAAGCGCTGTTCGATGTAGTCGCCAACGATGTACTCACCTGCATGGATAGTGAAAAGTGGTCGCATTCGGAATACCTAACGGTGATACCGGGATGAGTGCATAGCAGGCGCTGCGCTCTGCGAGGGTAGCTATGTCTGCCATGGCGCCTCAGCGCAGGAGGGTTAGTGCTCGCCCTTGTCGAACAGATGCAACAAGTTGTTGAGGCCGCACAAGAGCATAGTATTGCCGAACATCTTGGCTGAGTGATCTCGGACCTCTGCGTCTGCGGCGCGCACGTCTGCTTCGAGTCCGTAGCAGCCGTTAGTCGGTAGGATGAGGGCCGGCTCCTCCCATCCACGAACATTGGCGAGCGACTTCGCGTGAGCGTTTAAGCGACCGGTATGGTTTGGCGACGGACGTTCGGACTCCGACCGCGTTCGTGGCATCCACGATTAAAGCGACAGCCTGCTGAGCGTGACCATGCTAAATGCAATCGGCCGCTTCGGAAATGGTAGCAAGGCGGACTGATCACCCGGCAGCAGCCTCTCCCTCCGGCCAGCCACGCTTGAGTATCCGTTCGACTGGGGGATCGTAGCTGTAGCACTGGCTATGAATGTTCGCTTCGATGTCGCCCACAATGCGTTCGATCGCTCCCCACTGCTCGCGAAGGATCGCGAGCGCATCGGCCTCGCATCGCTTCCAAAGTGGGTGCCGTTCCCACGTGTCGGAAGAGGCGAACTCGTCGTCATAGCCCCGCGTCATCCGTCGGCTCAGGTGGATCACAAAAAGTTCGCGCGCCTTGCCCATGTCGTCAGCCGCGTTGTCGGCACGGATCTGGCGAAGGCGTCGCTCATTGACAGCGACGCCGTCGAATGCCTGCGCGAGGCCGCCCGCGAGCAGCACCGTAATCCGCTCGCGGAGAAACTCCTCGAGGTCTTGGTCGTCAGCGATCTTCGAAACGGTAAAAATGTGTGCGCTGCCCGAGTGAAGCTCCGATCGCGGTTGATCCCGGCTGACCTTCAGCCCCAGCACTTGAAATCCGAGTGCGCGCGCAACGACGAAGTGCCCGGCTTCGTGGAGGGCCACGCCGCGCTTCGTGCGGTTTTTGACTTGGGTTGCCGCATCGATCACAACTTCATTCATGGTGGTTCGAGATTGTGCCCCGGCATTGCACCAGGGTGCAGCTGTGTCAGATCGAGTAGGCATTCAGCCCGGTGAAATCGTTCGGCTGACACCGCGTCGTCGGCACCGGTCCAAGCGACAGTGCGGCGTGTATGTACTGGTCGATCCAATTCAACACGTCCGCCAGCACTTGGTCGCAGGCTGCACGTGGTCCCGCAAAGCGCGAGCCGATAAGTTGCCCATCATGCACAAGCTCGTTGCGCATTTTCTTAAAATCCTGGCTCAGCACCGGGATATTCATGCGCTGGGCAGCGGCAGTCACACCGGAGTAAAAGTTCAGATCCTGCCCCTGCTTCGTAGCCTCAGTCGCCGCGATTATCTGCAGCAGCGTTGTCGCGCTCAGATACAGGTCTTCCATCGACCAGCACGCCAAGGCGTCGAGCCAAGTGTGGATGAGCAACCGAGCCTTTTCCGTCTGACCTGCGGCTGGCCACGCCTGCACGAACGCTTCCACGAGGTGGACAAACTGTTCGGTGGACGTGACAACCGGCCAACCCGGACCCATAGCGCGCACACGCGGCCAGTAGTGGGTCGCTTGGCCGATCGAGATATCGCTGCCCATCGTTGCCCGCTGAACCGTGACGGACAGCCCGGTGGCGTAGCTAGCTGCCAGAAGGACCGGTGTGAGCTCCTCGATCGCGCGATCAACTGCCGCAGCGCCGCCGTTGCTCATTGCGACCGGATTCTCCAGGAAATAGGTTTCGCCAACCGGCAGCTCTGCGGGCCGGACCGAGGTCGAAGTGATGCGGGATTTCATCGCCACGAAATCCTCCATCTTGATCAACTTCCACGGCCCGGCGGGCGTGGAGAGCGTCAATTCATCGGGATCGCCCGGGATAATCAGGTTAGAGACGTACAGGCTCAGCACTCGGCTCTCCTTGTAGCACGGTGTCGTGTGGTTGGTACGCGCGACCGCTGGTCGGCTGCTCGCTCATCTTCTTTTTCGCATGCGAATCCCTATGTGGGGGCTCCGGGATCGCAGTTCAAGGGCTGCATCCCGCAATCGTCTTAAGGCAAAAAGCCGCACATCTGATAACTCCGGGTATGACGAGTGCAGGTCCGCGGATATCTGAATTCAGGCGGTAGCCGGCCGTTTACTTAACGGTCCGCCGTATAGAAGGGTTGTCGTACCTCGCAAGCGGTCATTGCAACAACACAGCGACGACCGGCAGTGGTCGACCAGAAGCAGCCGATCAGGAGGGCTTTCTAACCTTCCGCTTGAGGCGATCCGCGCGGCAAACACCCTATTTGATCCAGCGGTTTGCTGCTCAGATTTAAGCTCAAGAATGCTCTGACGACTGGCCGTGACGCGTGAAAGGAGGCACGATGGAAGAACCAGGAAAGCTGTTCGTGGACGATCGACTGACGGGCATATGCGTCTATTGCGGAACGAGGCCCGACACGAGGGACCACTGCCCGTCCAAGGTGCTGCTCGATGAACCCTATCCAGCCAATCTGCCCGTGGTGGAGGCCTGCCTAGCGTGTAACCAGTCTTTCTCGTTGGACGAGCAATACGTGGCGTGCTTCGTGGAGTGCGTCGTCTGCGGATCAACTGATCCGAGGGCCCTGCATCGAAAGAACATTCAAAGAATTCTCTCCAAGACGCCGAGTTTGGCCGCCGAAATTCAGTCGACCATGACGATCGATGAGAAGGGGGAAAAGATTTGGCGCCCTGACATGGCCCGCGTGCGCAATGTGGTCCTCAAGCTCGCGCGCGGCCATTTGCATTTCGAGCTCAACGTTCAGGAGCGCGACAATCCGGAGGTATTGGAGATCGCACCGCTTTCGCTCTTGACGCCAGAGAGCCGGGAGTTCTTCGAGTGTCCGGAGCGGGGGGCGATGGCGGTTTGGCCCGAACTAGGATCTCGCGCGTTTTTGAGGGCATTGCCTTTGGGAGGGCAGATCCCTGACGGCTGGCTGGACGTGCAGGAGGGACGTTATCGATACCTGGTCGGCCAAGGCCATGGGAATTACGCCCATATCGTGATCGGCGAATATCTGGCTTGCCGTGCCTCATGGGGTTGATGGCGTAGAAAGCGCCTGCCGGGAGGCTGGGTTTAGGGTCAAACGGGGGCGGCCAATGGCCGAAAAGGAGGAGAGCATGCATATCGTGGCTAGGTTCTACGAGACCTACAACATCTGCGATGTCGTCAGCGGACTATTGAAGAACACGCCCGACCACGCAGTACTGCTGGAAGGCTTCCACTGCGATGAGCAGTGGGCCGGCTGGCTCGCGCCGTATGAAAAGCAATCGGTATTGCATTTGTTCATCAGCTTTGTCGTGCAGGGGGTGCACTCAGAGCAAGCCGACGACTTCGGCATCGACAAGCAAAAGAGGATCTACGCGAACTTTAAGGAGATTCCGCTCGCGAGCGTCGACTTGCAGCCGCAAAAGCTGCCGATTGAGCACGCCTTTGAACACCACGGGATCGATCATCAAACCTTCTTCGAGTTCTTGAAGGACGAAGGCAAGACGTTCGAAGAGGCCAATGCGGACGACATCTACGAATACATGAATGAGATATGGATATCGGCCGCATACGAAGACCTAATGAAGCAAACGGTGAACGAGGTCTTTCACGTCCTTTTTCAAAACCGAGAGCTCATGATGAGGTTCAACTCCTACGTCTCCGACATCCTGAAAAATGCTCATTGGGGGCGGGTCGAAGATCTTGATCGCTCGCTCTTGGCACCCAATGGCACGCTTGCGCGCGTGCGACCTCCGAGGTGGGCGCAGCGCGCCGTGTTTTTTCGCGACCGCGGGCGTTGCGTGCTCTGCGACAGGGATCTCACAGGACTCATGAGCATCGACAACGTTGAGAACTACGATCACATCGTTCCACTGTCGAGATGGGGGATCAACGACATCACCAACTTGCAGTTGCTGTGCGCCCCCTGCAATCAGCGTGACAAGCGCGACAGCGCCCCCGTCACATCGGGGCGCTATCAGTCTTGGTATTCGATGGGCGAATGATCTTCTCCTTCAAGTAAGACTCGCGGATCAAATCGCGTTAATGGATTGGAACTCGATCTAACATGAGCACCACCGGCCGCACGCGGCTGCGTTTCAGACACTCGGCGTGGCCTCACCGAACGACTGCAACGGGTTTCGATCTGGGACGGTCGTGGCCCAACGATCATCGTCCGGCCGAGTCCGGGGCCATGAAGAGTCGTTCGCTACCACCTTTGTTGGACGTTAGGGACTGATGCGCCTTGCGAGCGGACCTTCGGGCGTTAGTCGGATTCGATGTTAGAGTGACTCCGGCACCGTTTCGGGAGCGCGTGATGCCTTACAACAAAGGTCCGGACAGGCTTGGTGCAGCCTGGGCTGTTGATATGCAGGCCCATCTGCCTGAGAAACGCCCGGCGGAAGCAGGCCGCTTGATGGCGTGGGCGCGAGAGCGCAAAACCGGTGCTCCACGCTATATCCTTGAGCTTGATGAAAATCACCGCGGCGCCCACTGCGACTGCGAGTGCGTTAGTTGCGGCGGCGCGCTGATCGCGGTAAATGCCGCCCGCGAAACCTACCTGCGGCGGCCGCACTTCCGCCATACCGCTGGCACCGAAAAGCATTCATGCCTCGTGCTGGCGGCACGCACGGCCATTCTGGCAACACTGGAGAGCACGGGCTACCTAGACCTGCCGAGCCGTCGGCGTACGGCGCGCATCACCGGCCTCTCCGGCAGATTTTATGACGCATGGGTCGACGCGCCGGCCGAGCGGGTGCACATCGCTTCCTGCTCGTTTTCAGATGAGGCGGCGGCGATTGTCACGCTCGACGACGGTCGGGAACTGCACGTCGTTCTGGTGGGCGGCCATGCCGGCGACACTGACGGTCCACCTCATGCTGCGATCGAGGTGTTGGTCGACGATGTGGCGCTGGCCGCCATGAGCCCGGAGGAATTGCGCCACCGTACGCGTCTGCTCGTGAGCGGGGCGCGTTGGTGCGGCCACTGGCAAGACAATGTCCTGCTCGACTCCGCGATGGATCAAGCTCGCGCGCAAGCTGCAGATGCACTCGACCTGGTCGACGGAGAGATTGGCCTGTCCGACGCGGCAACGCCAAAGGAGATTCGCGAAACGCTGCTGCACAGGAAGGCCAAGGAGATCCTCGAGCGCGAAAAGCGTCTCATGGTTCCGCAGATGAGCGTGACCGAGCGCTCGCCGCAATGGCCGCGGGAAGCCATTACCCGCAAGTGCCGCGATGCGCAGGAGCTTGAGCTCACGTCAGTCGCGCTTGAACAGCGCGTGGGTCGGATAGTCCCGGATGTGACCGCCACCACCCTGCCCGCTCCCGGGTGGTCCGCCGAGAAGCTGCTCATCGAAATCACCGTGACGAACAGGATGGACGTCGCGCGCCTCGCGCGAATCCGCGAGGCTGATCTTCCGACACTGGAGATAGACCTATCCCGCCTAGGCGGCAAGGTAACCGAGTCCGAGTTCACACGATTGATTGTCGAGGAGGTCGCGGGAAAACGGTGGCTGCATCATCCAACGATTGAGGCGGAGCGCGGCCGGCTTCATGCCGAATGGACGGCGGCTGGAGCGGCGCGCCCCGTTCTGGCACCGCGACGTGAGCGCTCTTCAGGCAGTTTGAGTGGAGAGGGTCGCTACCCGTCGCAACGCTACGCCGGGCCAAAGGAAACAGACTTATGGCTCAAAGGCGAGGCGCTCGAGCGGTGGAAAAGAGAGAATCCTGAGTCGGCGGCGATTTGGTTTCCCGAAAAGGACTGAGACCGTAGCTACCAAGATGCATCTTGAGCCCAACACCTCACGGGCAGGTTGGCAGTGTGAGAACTATCGGTCGCAAGACTAACTGCCAACGGCTGCTTTCCCGTTATTGAAATCGATACCTCGGTCTGCGGAGTTTCCTTCCGACATGCATCGTCAACTGTCATTCCTTTGCCCCCCATGTACGCACATAGCGAAGACCGCGACTCCACGTCATCCATGATCAAGACTCGCGCGGCAGCATAGAGAGCCTCTTGAAGTTGCTGATCGGTACATCCGTCTGGCCCGACCAATTTCCAGTGAGTTTCAATTTGAGTGACAAGCCGCTCAAGCCTAACAAGAGAGCCTCTTCGGAATTTCTCCCGAACACTATCTCCGGATTCAAAATCCTTTGCTTTGAAAGCAACTCCAGCGACTTCATCCAGCGCGATGTGCCACACGAAGCACTGAAACGATCGCCGCTGTGCCGGCGGAATAGGTTTCGAAAAATCGACGCTGCAGCGAACAGCGCCAAAGTACGGTCGACAGGTAACAGGGATGTCAAATAAACCGACACGTTGACGCTCGACATAGTTTTGCTGAACATCACCAAAATTTTCTGAGCCAACTATGCCGAAATCCGTTTGCCCCAACCCCATCTTCGTCAAAGTATCCTGACGCCGCCCTTCGAAGAGAGAATCTATAGCGTCAAACACATTGCGGTTGAACAGCCTATCGCTGACTCCGCGCTCATCCGCCAAACGCTCAAAGCGAGCACTGGTGTTCGGCGCACTTGCATCAATCGAAACAATCACGCACGGCTTGCTACCGAGCTCTGTCGGCATACGCGTGAATACCCCTCCGTATAGCCGGGAGAAAGCCATATCCCAGAGTGTCTCAACCCCCAAATTGTCGGATGCGCCACCATCAATGAGATGAACATAGGAATGAGGCGACCAAGAATATGTCCCTCCACGCGGATCGATAAGGCTTTCACGCCTGAATCGCTCGACAGTCACGGAATCGAATATGCCCGGGAATGCCGCTGACGTCGCAACCGCTGTCGCAACTCTCATGTTGTACAAGGATGAACCGAGCTCTTCAACAAAATAGTCGTTTGAAAACGTTACCCTCTTTCCTCCTGCAGTTATATCCGTAGCATTGGCGAGAAAAATTGGGCCAACTGGTGGCATTTCTCGATATTCTTTCCCGGAAAACAGAACGCTATCGAGAACATCGGCCATGACATCGGTTTTTGTCTTATCCGTTAGGGCTATCGCGGGCCAATTCGATGGGGCAGCCCATTTACTCAAGAACAAGCCCCAGAAATTTGTTCTCAGCTTGCTTCGCAACACATCCCACTGAACATTAGGCGCATTGAGTGCATAGTAGGCACCAGTCAATCCTCCACCGGAGACGCTTGAAATGGCATCAGCCTCCTGAAGGATTCCGACCTCCTGCAGATTCTGAAGCGCTGCCGCTGAAAAATTGGCCGCCCGGCTCCCCCCGCCTGAAAGGGCAACGCCGAAGAAAGATGGGCTAGTAGACCACTGTGGGGAAATTTGTGTACGAGGCACGTCGATATGCAGAATGCCGGACTCGGCAATGATCGGCAGTGGCTTGTTTATTGCTTGATTTTCACCATGCACGGAAATGACTGTGCATCCTACGGTAAATGCCACCATTGCAGATAGGGAGAGCCACAGCATGATGGCTCGCACAGAAAACCCTACACGAGATGCGAGCATAAACACGATAATTTCTGTCGAAACCGTATACCTCGGCGATATTCGGCGAAACTTGATGCTCGATCTAGAGGGATTTCACGCGTTTCCTCACCGAGCAGCGCAGGAATCTTGGCATTGAGCCCTTTAACGCCAAGCAACATCTGTTCGGACGAGAATAAGAAAGCCGGGCAACAGATTGGAGCATTGACAATTCGCTCATTGCGGAGGAAACCTGGACAACCCTTACCTCAGCTCCTTTCGCCTATACGCGGTCATCGCGTGCCGGAAGCGAACGCCAATACGCGAGCCACGACGATCGTCTTAGCTGGCAGAGCCAGCATCGGCCCACCTCGTCCGCGCAGGTGGTGACATCAGGGTACGGACTTGATGCTAGCCAACTGTTCCCACGCAGCAGGGCGGTAGTCAGGAACCTTCGCCAAGACTGGCAGAACATTGATCGTCACGGAAGAATCCTTCCCGGACGTAATCCAAGCGAGTGGGTAGTCGCCTGCATCTCATGCGGGCTCACAAGAAATATCTGTCGAAATCGTGTACTTCGGTCATTTCAAACGAAACTTTATGCATGGCGTGAGGTTTCTCATTTTTGAGGTGGCTCGCGAATGATTTCACCTGAAGGGGTAGACGGGAACGATGACATGGTTGTCTTCATCGGAGCCAGAACGCTTAGTGCGACCCCTACGAGTTGGGCAGGACGTACGAGATCTCGCTCAACGTCACGGATTACCGCTTGCGTTTCGTGCACGTCAGCCCTGCCAAACCATCGGGTGGAAAACTCCCGCAGAATCGCCGTGTAGCTACCGGTAAAAGCATTCCCGGCCCCATCGTTGGCAATCACGAGGTCAGCGACCGTTGTCGTCAACGCTTCGTCGCCGTCTGGCACAAGTTCAATGCGTACTTTGAGCATAACTGTCGAGACATGTCGGAATTGTTCACTGCTCAGCAGAACAGCTTGTCCGGTCTTAACGTGCTGACATGGTCAAGCTTGGCGAACTGATTCAGCTCCGCACTATGTGTTGCGGAAAATCACCGGTGACACCATCACTCACTGCTACCAGCAATTCACGCGTTCGTTACGAACCCGATCGATTTCTGGCCGACACGCGCGGGCATCGTCGGTGTGGCAATGAATTCGCCTGCCGCCAGTGCTGTGGCGAAAGCGTCGGCCAACAAACGGTGAGTCTGGCGCAAATCAATGTCGGTACGTTCCGCCAACGCTTGCGCTGCGTGAGGATCCAACTCGATACGCTTGCGCGTCGTGCGTCGCAAACGCTCGACTTCCGCGTGAATGATCAGCAGTCGCTGCTCAGGCTCCGGCGCAGGAATATCGAACACCTCGACCCGGCTCAGCAAAGGGGCTGGCACAGCACGTAGATCGTTGGCCGTCAGCACGACGATGATGCGACTGGCGTCGAATTCCATTCGAAAGAATGCGTCTTCGAACTTGCGCGCAGTTTCGCTTTCAAGCAGATCAAGCAGCACCGGTAGAACCGGGTATGTGCCATCGCGACTGATTTTGTCCACCTCATCCAGGACGAGGACTGGCGTAGCGGCGTTGCTCTTGGCGAGCAACTCGACCACCATCCCCGGGCGAGCGTGGCGCCAGCCACTATCGCTACCTACGAGTTGGAAACTTGCCTGCGCGCTTCCTGCAGCCCACTTCCGCATTGGGACGTCCAACGCATCTGCCAACCTGAGCGCGAGGTGCGTTTTCCCCACGCCAGGCAGTCCCGTCAGCAGGATGGGCCTGATACGGAAATCATCTGTGCGCATCGCGCTGGCGAGCGTAAGGTCGATCCTCAGTTTCTGAATAGGTTCGCGCAGGTTAGCAAAGAGTCCCTGCGCTCTTTCGAGCTTCTTGTGCGCTGAGCGGATACGAGGCAGCGCGCGATAGCCATCATTGTCACGAGCGCGCTCCAACAAGGGCCGAGCGTACTTCGCTTGGTCGCGGTCGGCAGCTTGCAAGTTCGTGTGGGCTCGCTCCAATGCTTCCGGCTGGAAGACACGAACATGCCTGCGCCTGACTCGCCGAAGCGCAGGCGCTACCTCTGCCGGCACAGCCGGCGTTGGCTCTTCCGGGTGGGGTTCGGCAGCGCTTTCCGGTGGATCATCGAACTCCCGTCTGATTTTTCGCTCAGCGGCAAGTGCAGTGTGCGCGTCAGATGGAATCAGCAAGCGCCAAGTGCTGTGGCTACGAAGTAATGCGAGATCGCCCAAAGGCGCGAACCCAGGAGGATGCTCTGGGGGTTGTCCTGGAGCAGACATGATGTTTCTCCACACGCAATAGGCGGCGCTAGCCGCGACTACACAATCTGCTTGTGCTAGGTAGACCTCTGTCGGGTCAGCCAACTATTCGCGTGGAGGTTCGCCCGCGCTGAGCGAACGCATGGCTGCCGACCCGGACCCTTGAGGTTCGGTTGTGCCCGACGCAGGTACGGAAGGCAGCCATGGTGGGGATGGAGTAGGTAATGACGTGGGTTGCTACGTATTCAGAATAGTGCATCCGGAGCGAAATAGGTTGACCGGATTGTTGCGCTGGACCAACTCCGGGGCGGCATCAACTCCGCCTGTCAGAGACACAGCAACGCGGATGGCAATGACTTGGATCGCGGCTCACACATCGTGCGGCGAGCCACGGCGATCACTCAATGTTTGCCGAGATGAATTCTTGTGAGCTAGGGAATGATCATGGGCCACCATGCGGGCATGGTGTCGTGTTGGGCCAATAGTGAGCCGTTCTTTACAATGGCCACGGGTCGATGGCTACGTTGTCCATCCTCTCTGTCCCGAGAGTTGTCGAAGAACACAGCTAGCGGCACGATCTGAAGGGCCTTTTGCGCATTGGCAAAGACTCTGGGGAATCTGTGGTGCTGAACATCGGCCGAAACATCATGCCCCCCAACCGTGACCCGCTGAAGAACGCGCTGCTGGGCAAGCCCCACGTTATCGAGTCCCACAAACAACATGACTACGTAGTAGCCCGCGGCAACTCCGCGCTGCAACTCCGCGAGCTTGTGGCCGTAGGGATCGGAGAAGACGGTCTCGAAGACGAAATGGTGCTGCGCCCCAGCCGAAGCGGACAACAGTAACTCCCGCAGACGGGTCGCTTCGGATTGCGCTTGAAGAGCAGTCTCCCGTGTTTGCGGGGCATTCGAATTAAATTGAGCCGCCTCACTCAACTCACGTTCGATCTCGTCTGCGTTGATGTACACAGCCTCCACCGCGTCCTCGAGCATCGGTTTGAGCAATTGCTGCCACAGTGTGGTCTTGCCGGCGCCGTTGGGGCCGGCAATCATGACCATCAAGGACTTGTTTCCAGCGCCTGCGCTGAGCTCGTCAAGGAACGCGTTGAAAAGCTGCGCACCCGTCAACTCAGATCCATCCCGAACTTGTCCGCATTCTTCCGCAGATTCTCAATGCCCTTCTTCAACGCAAGGCGCTGTTCAGCTCGATGCCGCTGAGTGCGCGCAGTCGGGCTCGTCGCGCGCGCCAGGAGCTCATATGCCTGCGCAAACTCGCCCGGATCCAACTGAGGCGAGTGCAGCATCTCCAAGAGAGTGGTGTTTCTCCCGGGTATGGGCTCGACCAAGAATTTTCCAGCCAGCGGCGCACAACTGGCCCACTGTTTGGCCAGTTGGTACAGACGCCACAACCGGATGCGGTTGGATGGATTGAGCTTTTCCATCAGGTCGGTGCGCAGCCACGCATATACCGTGATGCGCTCAATATGCAAAACTTGCGCTAGCTGCGTGACGTTGAGTCCGAACGCCTCTCTCAACGCCTCCACCATCTCTCTCGGCGTTGTGAGCGCTGGTTCGAGCGGTCGCTGCGAGGAAGAAAGTTTGAAGGGGAGAGGCACCACCGCGTTGATGCTTGTCCCACGGTATTGCCCAACATCGCTCAGGCCCATTACCACTGTCGGCACAGCGGTGCCACAGTCGACCCGCACGGCCTTCAGCTCACGAACACCGGTTGATCCAGCTTGGCGCCACATAGCATTTGATCCGATCGCCGAGCCTAGCTTCGCGTCACGTTCGGAAGCGTAGATCATGTGTTATCTCCTATTGCCACTCCGGGGTGCCATTCACGCTGGGCAAGCGGGGTAATCATGGCGCGGAACGCCGACGACACATCGGTATGCATCTGAGTGAATAGCTGATTGAGCGTTGCGCGATCCGCGTCGTGCGTGCCGTCAACCCAGCGATCGCTATCGATGACGCCACACTCCCCCGGCTCAGCCTGCGGTGAAGGCTGCCCAGGGCTCAGCATCCCCTGCAAATCCATCGGCAACGATGGCACTCCAACTCCACGCATAAATTGTAGGCGCATCCTCCCCAACGGATAGCTCACGTCCAGCATGGACACATGGAGGTCTGGGCCGCCGGCTGCCCCTGGCAAAGTCGGCATCCCAGTGAGGTTCCAAGGGGCATGAACATAATCCTCGGGCCGCTGTCCGTGCCGAGGCATCAGGAAATCCACGTAGCGCAAGCCCAGACGAGTTACTGCGGCGACTTGCACATCTGCCAGCGCATCGGTGATGTCGAGCCACTCCTCCCTAAAGTGCGGTGAGTCGATGTAGGACGTAACGGCATACGAAAGTGCACCCTGCTGGATGCGCACCATCGCATTGACCTCGTTATTAACGAGATCGTAGCCAATGGCCTGACCCGTTCGCTGCACGCTGGGCTCGGTATCGAGGCTGATTTCAAAGCTTACGCCGTTGGTCTGGCTGACCGTCGGGAATCGAGCTCCCACTCGCTTCGTGATTGCGTCGCGCAGATGCTCAGGGGTTGCGGTGGCGCTGGGCAGAAATCGAATTTGAGCGAGTACAAAAACTAAGGGCGCATGCGCCCATTGCCCCCGGCGGAGGGCGGCATCACTAGTCAAGCGGGCTCCTTGATCGTTCGTCGGGCGGCGACATTCTACATCTAGCTTACACCGTACTTTACACCTTACAAAAAATCTGCCACACTGCATTCACCTTACACAGAATCTTACATTTCTGTGGTTTTGATGGAGCACAAATCATGTCTACCGCAACGCAACACGCAACGAAGATCGTGGTAAATCTTGATGAGGTGGAGGTGCATCAGGAGAAGCTTACGTACGCACAACTGGTGCACTTGGCGTATCCGCAGGATCCGCCGGCCGAAAGCTCGGACATCGTGTACACGATCACGATCAGCGCCCCGGACCTCGGGGATTTTTCGTTGGCCCGGGGGGACAAGCCGGTGCCGGTAAAACAAGGGATGGTGTGCCATGTCCGCAAAACCGGCCGTTCTTGATCCCGTGCTGGCCCCGTTTCTTGTCGCGGGGCTGCATGTAGCGGTGCAAGGCACATACCTGCTCCTACATAACGTGCCAGTGGTCGACAGTCAGCGACAGTTGCAGCTGGGCACCCTTGTCGTCGCACTGGTCTACACAGATAGTCAGGTGACACCGCCGGCCACCCATCAAGCATGGTTTGACGGCCCCTTCCCGTGCTTCGCGGACGGCTCCGCGATGGAGCAGCTGCGACATACCGATGTGGCAGGCGGCATGGTGGCTCCGGGAGTTCCTGCCCGGTTCTATTTCTCCAACAAGAACGAGGGGTGGACGGGTTACGCCACCCACTTCGACCAGTTGATGCACTATTGGCGCATCATCACGGACCAGGCGCGCGTCATCGATCCCCACTGCACTCGGCCGTTGGGACCTGGAGCGTCCCAGGTGGCGCCACGAACTGGGCCATTCCGCTATCCCGACGCGTGCTCTACGCGAGGCAATTTTGTGATGGTCTCCGAACGCTTGGCAGACCACAAGATTGCGATTGTCGGGCTGGGAGGGACTGGTTCCTACGTGCTGGACCAAGTGGCGAAGACGCCGGTGCGTGAAATTCATCTTTTCGACGGCGACGATTTCGAGTTGCACAATGCTTTTCGCGCGCCCGCAGCCGCCAAGGAGTCGGATTTTGGTCGGCCCAAGGTTGCATACTTCGCCGAGCTGTACGATCCGATGCGATCGGGCATCGTCCAACATCCTTCTTATGTGACAGACACCAATGTCGGATTGCTGGGACAGTTTGATTTCGTCTTTGTCTGCATCGACAAGGGGCCCGCGCGACGACTAATCTGCTCTCATCTCATCAATCAAAAGGTGCCGTTTATCGACTGCGGGATGGACATGTCGCTGTCCGCAGCGCGGCAGATCTTCGGCACGTGCCGGGTCACAATGGCCTCGCCGGACAGGAACAACCACTTCTTCGATCGCGCCCCCACGATGGAAGACGCAGGCGACGCGCTCTATGACCAGAACATTCAGATCGCAGATGCAAATGCGCTCAACGCCATCCTTGCCGTTATGCGATGGAAACAGCATTTCGGTTTCTATGCCATGAGTTGGGACTGGCATCACCTCGAATTTGTTATCAGCACGATGGCTCTTGCGAAGGCGGAGAAGGCCGAGGGCACAGATGCGAATTAACCGGATTACACCGGAAGTGGTCGAACTCGCTCCCCGCGTGCTGCAGCCCGGTCGCCTGTACATCAGCCCGAAATATCGGGCAGCAGTGCATCTTTGTTGCTGCGGATGCGGGGAAAAGGTGGTCACCCCCCTTTCTCCAGCGGAATGGCGCATTGAACTGGCCCAAGGGAGAGCCACGCTATACCCATCGATTGGAAACGGATCCATGACGTGCCGGTCGCATTACTGGATACGTGACAACCGGGTGATTTGGACCGCTCAGCTGTCGAAGAGCCGCGTCAAGGCAGTTTTCACGCGTGACCAGCGCGATTTGGAGTCGATGTACCGCGATGCCACGGCGCTACGGAAGTCGGAACAGAATACTCCAAGCCCCTCTCCATCCGACCACGAGCAACGGGGACTTGGCTGGCGCGCACGGTTGAATGCGTTCTGGCAGCGGCTCACTCGCTAATGCCGCGGGGACTACTGGCTCATTACGCGTTGAGACTTACCGTTTATCCCCCGCATGTGGTTTCTTGGCTGTAGCGAGACGCAGAATGGTCCGAGTCCGCGGCCAAATGTACTGCCGGCAAGGAGCCGACGCGGAAGTGGGGCCCGCGACAGGCAGGATTCCAGATATCCGCAAACGCTGAGCGATCTGCTTGGGGCTTGTCCGTGAAAGGCGAGCCAGTTCGTTTCCCAGGACATATCGCTTCCGGAATTGATTCAGCGCGCTGGCGTTAACCCACTGCGCGGTACGACGACCAATCCTCTCGACTACGGCAGGCAAGATCCCTGATCGGACCAAGGCATAGGCAACCTCCTGTTTCACACCAAGCTGTAGTGCCGCATCGTTGATGGAAAGTCTTATGGGCATCTTCTTTTGCTCGAAAGATCGCCAGCTCGCAATCTCCTCCTCGTTCAGCAGCCAATTCCCGATCTGCTGACTGGCCTGGGGCGGCACCCACACGGACAATTGTCCCGATTGGATGGCCAGAATCATCGCAATAAACTGTTTGGCATCGGAAAGCTGATACTTCGCAACGTGTGCAACCGAAACCGAGTGCCCGCTTTTCGTGACGACAGGTCGCCCACATCTTGAACATTGTTCGATAGACGCGGGATCAATCCACCAGCGCTCCCCGGCCCTTGGCGACCCGCCTAGAGCGACAAGCAGCCCTGCCGTCAGGAGTTGGCGAACACGTTTGTCACTGATTCCCAATTGGTTAGCAGCTTGCTCAAGAGTCATGGCGCACCTCAATCGATCAGCGGAGTCCATGGCCGCGCTGAGATTGATAACCCGTGCGAGCCTGCCGCTATCGGTGACCAACTCTCGGGTCGGGATTTCATGGTGCACGCCCATCCGCCGAAGCAACGAAGGATCTACACCGATTTTTCGGGCTGCATCTAGTACAGGCACCCATCGATGCTCCCGCACAATCTGTGGCCCCAGGTTGCGATTTCGACGAGCCAGCGGGGCCTCCCAACGGTCATGGACATAGCCCTCAAACGCGTGTCGAATGAAGTCGAACCTCGAATCGTCGAGATGGCGATAGATATCCTGGTAGATCGGCCCCATGGCGTTGCGGATTCTCCAGTCGATCGCGTAAGCGCGTTGTTCACGGATCGTGTCCAGCAAACAATAGAAGCCATTCGGCCATGCCATCAGTGCGTTGCCCGCACCATCTGCAATTGGCTTTGCCACGGCGAGCGTTCCTGCATCCCGAAGCCTTAATGGCTTCTTGCGATCGGCGGTATCGCTGCGAATGCCGATTCGTAACGCCACTTCGTGAAAGTCAGGCAGAGTTAGATGTGCCGTAACATGGTTGGTATTCGCCCTTTGCCGAGAGATGCGGAGAGCCAGTTGCCGCGACACCCAAAGCGCGCCCTTCGACACATCTTCGGATTCTGGATTGACACCGGCAAGTGGTGCTCCGCAGTTGGTGCAGTGAAAATGCCCCATCGCATCAATATAGAGTGAGGCTCCACATGTACCGCAGCAATCCTGAAGCCAGGAGCTGTGTCGGGTACAGCACGTCACCAGCATCAGGCTCCAACTCGCGCGCCAGTAGGGGGCGTCACCAAGACAAGAAGGACAGAATTTTCGACTGCGATAGTTCCAGGCTCTCGCTGGCCGAGTGCCTGGGTTGCGAAGCTCTGCGGATTGATCCCCCCAAGCTGCCGGTCGCCCGCCCCCTTTTGTCCATGAATCTACATCCTCCATTGGGGCACAACGGAACGCCTTCAACAATTCCGCGCTGGTCAGCGCATTGAGTTGCGCTGTCCGGCAAAGGAACCCGAGCAAGTCCTCATCGTCGCGCGGGTCGGGTAGCACAGATAATCCGAGCATCACGTTCTCCACCCGCTTACATCGAACCGCTCGACGCTGTCGATGTTCGAGCGTGCGTCGCTGCGCGGTGCCCTCGGATCAACCAGTCGTATAGAAGCGGCGAGACGTACCTGGCGGCAATCGACTTCGCAATAGATACCGTCTTCGAGAAAGTCGAGGCACGTGCAGCCTCTGGCCCAACGGCAATGCGAAGCGCCGATGCGAATCCACCACGCCAGTGCGTCAGTACGTATGCCGCTTTTTCGAACTGCTCTCGAATCAGAGCCATGCTGTAGACCGAACGGTGAAATCGTGAGACGAGCACGAACCGACCGAGACCGAAGCAACCAAGAAGAATCACCAAATCCAAGAGGTCCGAGAATCGGGCCTCAGCCGGCCATGTCGCCAAAATGGGAAACGTGCTTGCGATCTCGCCTCCCGCCCGCTGGTGAAATTGCCGAGACACTTCACGCGCTAACACTTGTGCTCCATGGCTCGCTGAAGAGGTCGGGATATCGAGCAAGTCAGATCCGCACGAACAGAGCGAGTAAGCGGGGCGGGTGCGTAGAAGAGGTTTCGACGGAGCACAAGCGCAATGATCAACCAAATAGATTCCGTGCGCGGGACAGACAGCGAGCGGCGCAAGCACCCAGTCCAAAGAGCCGTAACCTCGCTCGGCGACACACAACGGACATAGCCGGCTGCGCAGCCAAGCAATGTGTCGCACAGCAAGGACTTGATGCCCGAACGTTACATGCCGCACCCGGTCTATGCGGCGTGGAAGCATCGGCCAGAAAATAGTCGGATCGACACCGAGAGCCTCATCAATGTGAGGCTCAAGTAGTTGCAAGGTTTGCGGAATTGACTGCAGCGCATTGCGCTCCAGCACTCGAAACATGAAGCTCTCGAAGTCTTCCCACTGGTACGGCACAACGTGCACAGGCAGCGAGGTGACCCCAACAGCGGCTGGTCTATCGCGCTGTACCTGCGACTGAGCAGCTTTGTTCCGATACCTACCGATGCTCGTCTTCTGATCGAGGAGGCAATACAACCTGGGATCGTGCTGATAGATGCGGCTGTCCGTGGCCCGTCGTTTAGGGCGGGCCACGCCGCGAGTTTTACGCTGCAGTGCCATTAAAGTTCTCGAAGGGCTCGCGCGTGCCAATCAACGGACTGAAGTTGAACTCCTCCGTAAATGGGTTTCGCTCTGCCGGAACTTCGTTCCAAACCTCATCGCGAAACGCAGCCGCCAGGACGCTTCGATCAACGCCAGACGCTCGGCCACTCTGAACCATCCATACTGCACGGTCCAGGACCTTGATCATGTAGTCAATCAAGCCAAAGCTGGCATGATGGAAACGATTCAACATGTTGTCTGTAGTGAAGGTAACGGCAGGCACGGGAAGGATGTTGCGAATGCTATGAATGAGGGTCGCGAATTCGTTCTGGCCTCCATGCGTTTCCAAACAGAAGCGTTCGAAATCCACGACTGCGCAAAACCGGCGTCGCAGTTGTTCATTTGCCCACAGCAGTTGCTGCGTGCGCTTAAGGCCGACGAGTACAACCGTGACGTCAGATTCGTTCATGAGGCTTTTGATCCAGTCTGCAGCCTCGTAGGCAGTGTTGCGCTTGTAGTCAACAAGGTGCTGCGCCTCGTCCAGAATGAGGACCTCCGTCTGCAGGTTTCTCAAGAGCGTGACCACTCGCGCGATTTTTCTCTCGGCTGAGTGTGACGAGGTGGTGGCAAGCGGATCGTCGAATGCTTGCAGGATCGCCATTGCCATGCTTTTCTTGGACGGAGAGGATGGAATTTCCACACGCAGAGCACGGCGGAGCTTCCCTGGAACCCATAGCGTGGGGAATGCCGTGTTCACGTACTGCTTTAGCGCCGTGGTTTTTCCTGAGCCGCTTGGCCCAAGTACCATAAGCCCCCTACTGGTCCTTGCGCGAAGGGCATCTTGATGAATCTCGCCCAATCGATCGAAAGCGCGGCGCGCCTGCGGTGTGTTGATGAACTGGTGGCGAAGAGAAAAGTCGGTGTGCGTGGTCATGTCGATCTCCAATGACGGCTTAGAAGCTGCGAGGATGAATATCAAACGTAGGAGCACTGCCATCGAACTCAAAAGCGAGGCTCGCTTGCGTCGGTTTCGGCTCTGTGGCTGGTAGCGAGGACTGACGCTCGCGCCCCTCCTTGTCCAGCCGTACCTGGGCGGCGGCGCGTCGCTTGCGCAGCTTGTTTGACCGTTTGGCCTCCTCCGCATCGACCATGATTTGGTGATATGCCGCAAGCACAGCGTCGTTGTCGTTCGGGTCGCCTTTTTCCTGTTTGACGCGCTCGCGAGCCTGCTTATAGAGATCCCTGCTCTTGCCGACCATGCGCTTGTCTCTATTCGGAACCTGAAAGAACAGATTGCGGTATGGGTCTCGTACCCAGATGTGACCGAGCTCGTCGCGGAACCGAATATCGACGCTGGCCTCGTGCCCGAGCCGGAGTCGCAACTCCGCCAACTCGTCAGAGTGATACTGCTGGCAGTCCACCTCAACGCCGTAGTGATGCAGCCGCGGGCTTACTCGGTTTGACAGGATGCACTCAAGCTCATCCAGATCCACTGGCAGTCGGGGGGTCCGATCAACCTCACCCTCCAGCCAAACCGGAGCAGGAGCTCGGCCATTCAAACCTCGATGTGGACGCTGGTGATAGCAGTCGACGATCCACTTGGTGACCAGTGCATTCAGATCTGCAAGTGTGATGCAGGCAAGCTTCTCAGAAGGATAGTCACCCCGCTCGCGGGGATTTGAGAACGTAGTCCCGGCGAGGCGGTGTATCAAGTCCTCCGCCATAGTTCGGAAGAATCGTTCAACCGCCCCTTTCATTTCGGGGCCACGTGAGCGCGGAAAAAGGAGTTCAATCCCCAGCTCGTTGAATGCTGCAACCAATCCAAAGGCGTGAAACTCTGCGGCGTTATCTGGAACGCAGTAGCGCGGTAAGCCGCATGCGCGCCATTCGTTGACGACATCGGGATAGCTAGCCAACCACGCTTGTTTCGGGCGGATGGCCCGCTCTATGGTTCTGAGAACGCTCTCGGTGTTCGGTGCGGACAGATGGATCAAGAAACCCATGATCATCCGACTATGCCGATCCAGAACAACTGTTATGTATGGACGACCAATGACCTCACCAGTTTTGGGATCAACTATCAGGATGTCCAGCAGCGTATGGTCGATTTCCCAGCGATCCAGAATCGCTTCAACATCTAGGCGGCCGATGGCGTTACGGTGTTTGCGGTCGGCAGCGTGCTTGCCCAACCGCTTGCACTCGAGCTGATATTGATCCAAGCGATCGATGTATCGCCGCAAGGTCATTTCAGACGGCAGTACTATCTGCTGCGACGGCAAACGCTCGTTGTTTGCGGCGTCTACCCGCAACTTGAACGCTCCATACACCTGCGAGATCGTGGGCCGCTCGGGTTTCAGATAGTGTTCTTCCAACACCGCCTGCAACAGGGTCTCCAGCTCATCTCGAATGACCACAGCACGACCCTTCGCGCAGTGCTGTGGCACGAGACGAACCACGCATTTCGTTTTGCCATAACGGCGAGCCCATCGCCGCACTGTTGGCGGTGACGGAGGACGTTTCTGGTCTTCTATGACACAGGCGATTGCTGCGATGCGTGTGCGGAGTTCCTTGTCGTTGGGCAACATTGAACCGTCCGGCTCGAAGAGCGCATTTAAGTAGGAGCGGCGACGCAATGCCTCGTCAGAGTGCTTTTTTGGAAAGCACGTGAGGTCCGGCGGCGCACTTGTGACCAAAGGAACGCTCTCGATGTACGGTTGCTCGGAGTCCAGAGCGATCTGCTTTTGCTCATATAATCGGTAGAACTCCGGCTCGGCAAAGAGGACTTGTTCACCGAAGTCGTCTTTAAATGCGAGCCGTCGATCCATTAAACGGTTTACGAGTACCAATCTCCGGCCATTGAGGAGAATACACAGCCGAGCTTTAAGCGAAAAGGTTTGCATGGCGATGCCCTCCCCCCACGTAAACCGCAGCTTCCAACTCAATCGGCTTGTCCAAGTCGATACCGACAAAACCCAACCCGAGCAAGCGCCAGCCATCGTCCGCACCGACCAGAGAGAAGAGATCTGATAGCGTCCCTGGTCGACTGCAATGCAAGCGACGGTGGAAGTGCTCGAACTCCACCGGAGTAAGCCGTCCTCGCCGGTGGTACATCAGCTTCAGAACATTTGCCGCGCGTGGCTCGACGTTAAGTTGTTGGTCGGTCACGATGCGGAACTGCCGGCCTGATTGAGCGAACAGCGTCGCGGCCGCCGCCATTCGGCGGGCGACCCGTTTGACTTTCAGGCGGCCGGCCGGCTTCACCTCGATCCAGCGCTCTGTTCCGTCCACCAACCGCAAGCGCAGATCCGGGAAGTATTGTTCCTCCCGACCGTCCACCGAGATCAACTCAAGTGAAGGCTGAACCTCATAGTCGCGCACCAAGGGGGAAAGCTCACATAAGCGGATGAGCTTTGCTTCGAGCATCGACTCGCACTCCGTCGGCCCCCCATTTTTCAGGGATGGAATGTAGGCCCTGAAATGATTGGAGCGACGAGTAATGACTTTACGTACTGACATATAGGTCTCCCTGCCCGCCGGTTCCGCGCCTTGCACGGGCACCGTGGCATACCAGTTTTCGAGCGTGCGACGTCCTCCGGACGACCGAAGGGTGTCTGGAATTCAATCCGCAGGCACGAGCGGGGCCTCAAGCTTGACCAAGAACGGTCAAGCCGAGGGCTTCTGACTACGGAAAAAGACCAAAGGGGGGCTTGACGCTACAGGCGGGAAAAAGGAGACTAGTTCTGTCCAACTGGCATCTCCCTGGAGATTCCCCACAAGAGCGCTGCAGACCTCTGGTCTGTGGCGCTTTTTTGGTTACATGGTTCCTCCTTGTTGAACTGGTTCGGTTGGCATCGACGTTCTATCGCGCTGCCGGCGGAGCGCTGCCAGCACGTTGGCAATGATGTCGACGCCATCAGCCTCGAGATGAGGCAAGTCCGCGATCAACGACCTGACAAGTTCGCTTTTCTCGAGCGACAGCTCTTCTGGCAGCCTCAACGAGCGCTGCGATAAATCCGCCCTCCTATGCAGTTCCTGTCGGCCAGCGACATCGAGTTGCAACGCATCACCTAGCGCTTGCAGCAACTGGGAACCACCCGGTCGTTTCCGTCCGGATTCGATGCCATTGATGTAGGTGGCGTCCACCCCCACCAGGCGCGCGAGGTCAGCTTGTGTCAGATCGCAATTCGACCGACGTTGACGAACGAAATCTCCGAGCGCACTCATCTCTGGGTGTCATCTTTTGGAAAACCTAGACCATGAAAGCCTAAGCCCCCCCGCTCGCTTGCGCAACAGCTCGCCCCGGCGGCAACAACGGAGCACTATTGAAAAGACACCTCAAAAATGCACAAAAAAATATTTAAAATTTCATCAAAGAAATATCACCGTACATTTTTTGAAGTTTTCTTGTCGGTATTTTTTTGATTATTGAATTTTCAACGCAGATGTGCGGGCGCGTTTTTGCGCATTAAGTTCATTTTTGGAACCCAAGAGCCCTGCGAGATGATATTTTTTTATGAAATTGAACTGCCGGATAGGCCGCGCTGCAGGAATACGCTAGAGCAAGGTGCAGCTTAAGAAAGTACCTGCTTCCGCAAGTTCGCCGGCAGCCAACACTGGCGCGCCCACTTCTCACCAGAGATCAAGTTGACAGGCTGCACGCCAGTAGCGTTGATGGATTTGGCACCGCCTCAGTGTCCCCACCCGGCAACGCCAGCACATGACCGCTGGTGACTGGAGGGACATAAGGAAGGTTAGACAGCGCACGGCACGGCCGCCCGCCTGATAAACTAGCGCGCCCTGGCGTCCGCCGGGCTGAGTACTTGCATAACTAGACAATCTAAATGACGCGTGGACGCGCGATACCTGTAATTGACCTATTCGCGGGCCCGGGAGGACTCGGTGAAGGGTTCTCATCGATAGTCGGGCGTAACGGCAAACGACGGTTCGAGGTCAAGGTCTCGATTGAGAAGGAGGAGATTGCACATCGGACGCTTTCGCTCCGTGCGCTGTTTCGCGCGCTTCCTCCCGATGCGATACCTGCCTGCTACTACGACTATCTACGCGGCGACATCTCGCGCGACGAACTGTTCTCGCACCAGTCGATTTCAGACGAGGCGAGGGTGGCATCAGAGGAGGCTCGTTGCGCAGAGCTTGGAGTCACTCCGCACTCGGAGGTTGACCAATGGATCGCCGAAGCTCTCGGCTCAACGACAGAATGGGTCTTGATTGGTGGGCCTCCTTGCCAAGCCTACTCACTGGCTGGGCGCTCCCGGCTGCGTCCGAAGGATCCTCAGAAGTTTGAGGCCGATAAGCGGCACTTCCTCTATACGGAATACCTCCGGATCATCAGAGAGTTCGGGCCCGCAGTATTTGTGATGGAGAACGTCAAGGGCATTCTGACCTCGCAGCATGGAGGGTCCCCCATCTTTGATCGCATCCTCGCAGACCTGCGCATGCCAGGCAACGGACACGAATACGTGATTCGGTCCTTCGTTGCGGAAGGCGAGGATCTGGAGCCCAAAGACTATCTGATCGAATCCGAGAAGTATGGCCTGCCTCAGGCACGACACCGCGTCATACTTTTCGGGATCAGATCTGACTTGGCATCTGCCGGCGCAGAATTACTTGCACAAAAAGGGCGCTTCTCTCTCAAACCGGCTTCGGCCCCAGTCACTGTGCAAGAGGCCCTCGCAGGATTACCGGCACTTCGTAGTCAGCTCTCTCGCGAGGAAGATAGCCAAGACGCTTGGGTTTCTGCACTCGCGAAGACATCCTCGGGACTCAAGGGATGGCGTGTACCAGTTCGATTGGAAATCGAAGCACGAATTGCGCGCGCATCGGCCTCGGCAAGACGGCATAAGTCGTCCGGAGGACGATTCATTGCCGGTGCGCCCAATCCGGACAAGATGCCCGAGGAACTACGTGAGTGGATCATTGACCCGAAGCTTGATGGTGTAATTCAGCACGAAACCCGCAAGCACATGCGCTCCGACCTTGCCCGATATATGTTTGCTTCATGTTTCGCAGACATCTGCGGATGGTCTCCCAAGCTTCCGGATTTCCCAGAGCGACTGTTGCCCAACCACGGCAACATGTCGGCTGAGGCTGTACCGTTCATCGATCGTTTTCGTGTCCAGATCGGCAAACAGCCTTCGACCACGGTAGTTTCACACATTGCAAAAGATGGGCACTACTACATCCACCCTGACCCTTCGCAATGCCGGAGTCTCACGGTGCGTGAGGCAGCTCGACTTCAAACGTTTCCCGACAACTACTTTTTCGAGGGAAATCGTACTCAGCAATATTGGCAGGTAGGTAATGCTGTCCCACCTTACCTCGCGCGCCAGATTGCCGAAGTAGTACTGGACTTTATCGACTCTACGCGGCGCTGATTTCTCCCGCTGGCTCATCGCTTTCAATCCAGCGGGCAAGTCGCTGGGAGAGTTCTGAAGCAATTGTTGGATCACGAGTGCCACATTCCCAGACCACAAGAACCCGCCATCCCAACTCGCGCAACGCGTCCGTGGCGGCTTTGTCTCTAGCCACATTGCCTTGGAGTTTCTCCCTCCAAAAATCACTCCTTGAAGAAGGTAGCTTCGCGTTTTTGCAGCCGGCGTGCATGTGCCAGAAACATCCATGCACAAGAATCGCGACATTGCGACCCGGCAAAACGACATCCGGAGAGCCCGGAAGATCCTTGCGATGAAGCCTGAAGCGGTAGCCGGCAGCAAAAAGTGCCTTGCGAACAAGCACTTCAGGCTTGGTGTTCTTTGCGCGGATATGGGCCATCATGCGGCTACGCTCAGCCGGGGAAACAATGTCGACCACGTTCAAGCCCTAGCGTCAGCTCGTCAAATCGTCTTTAGTTCCGGAATGGTCTCATCCGGTGCAGAATAGGTCGCTGAGAACACTGCATCTTTGCACTCCGGCTTTTTGGCCCACTCCGAGACCATCCGGCCACTCGCAGTTCGGCTCAGCACCTCATCCACCTCTCGGGCCCAGCGGGCAATCTGATCCATTAACTGGCTCGATCCACTCTGTGCCGTCCATATGCGGTCCAGATCAATACGATCACCGAGGCGATCCGCGAGCAAGGAAAATGTATAAGCAGCGATGTTTGCCTGAAAGGCGGGGAACATTGCACGCATCATCTTCTGCGTGTCTCTGAACAGCTTCGCCTTCGCGATCATTCTCTTGTACTCGACTACGTCAGGTAGCGATATCTCGATGCCTTCGGGCATCGACAAAGCTGCCATGAACTGCTCGAAGTTCTTCTGGGACCCGCGGCTGACAAGATCGGGGCGCCTGTCCCAGGCCGTCAGATACTTGGCCAAGTCAGTCTTCGTGATCCGCCGTGCGACAGGTATGGTTTCCTTGAGGTCCCGCAACTTCGCTGGCGTCGTTCCGTCGCGAGCCAGCAGCGTGTTGTAGCTTCCGGCCGCACGTTCGTAGAACCAACGGCTGCGGCCATCGGGGCAGTAGACCGTGAGAGACAGGCGTTCGATTTGAATATGGAAAGGCTTGTTGGCGGACAGATCCGACTGTTTCACCGCGTTCTGGCTGTTCGCGAATCGCGAGATGTCTGCGACCAGCGCTTCTTCCTTCACAGGATCCTGTGTCTTCATCACTATGATCTTCGCGGGCACTCGCACGCGCGAAAGATCGGTGTCTGGATATTTGCGTTTGGCGAAATAGATCGAGGCGGTGGTCTGGCCGCCGTTGACCACCTGGAGTCCTCTGAGCCATGCGATTCCGGTTGCACCGCCACCCGCGTCATCCACCCTCATCTCATCGGCGACAACCACGATGCCATTGTTGTACGCCATGAACCTGCTAGGTGCCATCCTCAGTGTGTTCTGGATCCCTGCGTTAACGCCCTTTGCCTTGACACTGAGAAATGAGCGCACGTTGGCCTCAAGCAACCGAGCACCGAATTTCTCATAAAGCAGACGCAGCGCTTCGCCAGGTATGGCCGTCAAAGCATAGTCGTAGTCCTCTCCATTCCCTGGTACGAAAACGCATGGCAGCGGCACACCACAAACCTCGTTGAAGTCAACGACCAGCTCATCACGCGGTTTGCCCTCTGACCAGTGACGGTGCAAACGCGCAATGTCCATGACTTCTAGGTGCACGACCTTTCCGCCAATCTCGCGCGGCTTAAACTGAAGCGTTCTCGCGACCCGATCAGTCAGAACATAGATGCGAATCTGCTCGAGCTCATCGTAAAGGCCGCGGATGATGTCGGCCAAGATGCGCACCTCGTCGGACGGGTCAAGCTTGCTCGCAAGCTTGCCCTCGGCGCAAAGCTGCAGGAATCTCAAGCATTGCTCCGCGGCCGTCTTGGTCTCGGAGTCCGGGACTGGGTTGAGCTCGTCGACACCCTCGTATAGGCTCACGAAAAGGTCGAGTTGCTCCTGCTCGTCCGAGACCGAATAGCCGCTCAGGCGGACGTTCGCGCTACCAACCTTACGGGAGAAATGTGTCGGCTCCGGCTCATATGTCATCCCAATGTCGGCCATATGCTGCATCACGATTTCTGTGAATGCGATCTCGGCGTGAGGTTGACCGCTCTCGGCCTGAGTCTGTACCTCGGCCTGCGTCTCACGCAGGAAGTCGACAAGTTCCATCTAAATTCCTTGTAGTTCTGTGAGTGCGTAGCGGAGATCAACCGTCGCAGCGGCGTCAGCTTTTTCAATGTCGATCTCGTATGAAGCACGCTCAACACCCTGCGGCACCGAATGCGGTGTCAGTCGAGGAAATCGTTGGTCAACCCGAAAAACTCGCACTTGGGCAATTTCGAATCGACGGGTATACATGTCGGCGTGCCGATCCCTGTAGCCGGATGCAATAAGCCTCTCAGCAAGCAGCCGCTCGGCCAACAAATCACCCGCGATGATGTCGCGCGCCGTCTCTACGGCATCGGAAAGTGATTGACCACCCTGCGTCTGGCGCAGCCTTACTGCCACCAAAAAAAGGGGTTGGCGCTCAGTGTCGTCCAGCTGCTCCAAGCTCCCCACTTTTGCGCGAAATCCCGACGGTGACACTGTGCTCTTGACCTCGATGCCTCCCGTGCCAATCTCGAAGTCGCGTAGGCCACCAAACGGCCCTCGCCAAGCGTCACACACTGTAGGCACATCGAGCCCTTCATCGAGGATTGCCCGCAAAAGCGAAAGCTCTCCAAAAAGGCCAATTTCCGCTTCCGCACTCAAGGGGGCGCCCCCCTTCCGCATGAATTCCTGCCAAGCCCGCACTCGCCCCAAAAGTGTCGACAACGACTTGGCCTCGTCGGAGGCCGGACAAGAGGAAAGCGCTGTTGCGACGTCACCAGCCATGGAGGCAAAGAAGTCCAAACTGGCCGCTTCGCGCCGCGTCAGCGCAACCCAGGTGAACCCATCCTCAAGCGACACAAGTTCAACAAGAAACCCACCACCATCCGGCAGTTTGACGGTTGTCGGTACTGAGGAGGCAAAGAAACGGACAAGGATTGCCTCTGCTCCGGAGGGAAAACGAAGGCCCGCATGGACCAAGGCTGCGCCAGCTGGCGATACAGCGATGCTGCGCCATCCCTCGCCGGTATCAGCGGATGCGGCCAGAGAGCTCCAGGCGAGCGTCAGTTGCTCACTCGGCAGAGCCATATTGCTCCTCCCACAGCAGATGGTCGACCTTGTATTCGACAGACACCTCTTGGTTGCTCGAAGGAAAACTTGCAGCAAATCCGATAATTGGTTTATCCCAATCGGGGATGAAGTGCTTGTTGCTATCCGATTTGGGTGATAACGGGTAGAGCAATAGCAGCCCCCGATGGTCCACGCTCGGCTTGTCAGCGCGTCTAAGGTCGCGTAGTGCCCGCCCGCTTGGGCGCTGCGGTTTAGGACGCTTCTTGTTACCCTCACGCAGCCAAGTATCAACGGTCGAGTCCAGGGCGACTGTCCACTCGTTGATGCCGACGTCGATACCCTCATCAGCAGGATCAGTAAGCACCCCAATCGAGTAGCGCTTACCGTCCCCCTTGGACGAGCGCATGGGCATGGCCGTTACCTCGAAGTCATTGGCAAACGTGTAGGACCCGACATCATGATCAGATCGACCTTGGGCAACAAGCGCTACCGTCCATAGGTTCAGCTCGCCCACCTTGTTCATCTCTTCGACGAACTCCGACATCACCCCTCCGTTGGCACGCTCAATGCCAGGAGCAGCCGTGTACGCACCCAGGAATGCCTTGATCTTCTCGGACGAGATATCCCTCCACAACCAAGAGCGTTTCCAGTTGTCCGGCGTGCCTGGACGGTCCTGTTTCGGGCCGATGACCGCTGGTGTTCCCATGTTTGCCACGAGTTGCTCGGCAGCATCAAGATTGCCTTGAAGCGAGGATATGACGGAAGGAAATGCGATGGTTTGCGTTAGTGAACCGCTGTAAGAAAGCCGCACCGTCTGCGCAGTCCTCATCTTCATTGGCGACGTGACGAGCAGGCTGGGATGCGATGCCACCTTGAGACCATACTTGTCGGGCGTTGCCCCAACGGCAACCATTGCATCGAACTCCTGACGCAACTCCTCGGCGGCGTCCGCGATCAGGCCAAAATTTCGAATCAGATCACTTGTCGTATATAGCCGGCAAAGATCGAGATAGCCCGGTCGGTAACCGAACCAGCGGCCCATCTGCATGAGCGTGTCATACATCTTCGTTGTGCGAACAAAGTAGCTGGTTATCAGTCCCTCAAGCGTCAGGCCTCGAGCGAGCTTATCGCCGCCGATGGCGATCACCTTAAGACCGGTGGCCTCTTTCTCGACATAGTCGAGTGCGTCTTTTGCAGATCCATTGATCGTTTTAACGACGATATCAGCTGCAGCGTCCGGTAGAGCGGTGACAATCTCGCTCCACGAAGGCAAGTCGGTTGGCCGATCACCATCTACCAGTGCCTCCTGAATTGCGTCATGAGTCGGAACGAAGTCGGATTCCCAGAGCTCCCGGAGTTCGGCCAGAAGCCTCTCAGCATCAACCCCACGTGCCAAGCGCTGCGACATCCGCTTTACGAACTCGTCGACCTGCCGTCGGACTTGATTTTGCACGAACGTGAGTCGCGTAACATGGACCAGCATCGAACAGTGCTTCGTTTTTTGTCCGCGACAAGCGCGCGCTGCGCAAGCGAGCAGGAAGGAGTGGATAGCCTCGCGCAAAGACGGGGGCAAGCAGTCTTCGCCGCCATGCGTGGGAATATGGTCTTTTTGATGCTTCGCGGGCATCCAGCCACCACCTTCGGTGTCGGCGTGATCATCGAACTCACGCGTTAACGGGAGCCCGCCGACACGCTCATCTGTAGTGCCCGCTATCCCGAAGACGCGAGTGGGCCCAACGTAGTTCGATGGAGCGGCCAAGTTGCAGATAAAAGAGCGGGGGAAAAGGTCTTCACCCTCGCTTTTCGTCTTGCCTCGGCGGTGAATAAAGACGTTGGCGAAAGGCGTGGCTGTATATCCAACGTAAGCCGACTTTGCAAAGGTATCCAGAATCTGCCGGATGAGGCTGTTGATCGCCTTCGGTTCATGCTCAGGATCTGGAACCCCGTTCTCGTCGAACTCCTGCTCACCTGTGTCGATGGATGCGTTGTCTGCTTCATCATCGATTACCAGCAGAGGCAAGTTCGTCGAAAACTTCCGGCCCGTCTCAGGGTCTGTTGCGTTCGCCACGTGGTTGCTACGCATCCACTTGAGCAACTTTTCGAGTACCGACTTGTTCTTTTTGACGACGAATAGCCAAGGCCGCTGCTCCGGGGAGACCGAGAACTTCTTCGCTGCCGCTCCGTTGAAATCACCTTTCTCGTCTCGCGAGGTAGCGCAGTTTGGGTGAATGTTCGGGTCTCGATCTTCAAAGAAGACGCCGATCGGATTGCCGGGATCACGGTTCGGGGAGGTCTCGTAACCCAGGAACGCTTCTTCGAGCCGTATCTGCGTTTGTGCGCGCAGATTGTTGTGCATGCCAGCGAGGACGACGATGATCTTGTAGCCTGCATCGGCCGCCTTGCAAATGAGGGCCGAGTAGCTGCTGGTCTTGCCGGATTGAACATGGCCCACGACCAGCCCACGACGATCCCAAGGAGCCTCTCTCTTCGGATCTTCGAGTTGCGCAATGATCCCGTCCGTTGAACGATCAAGAGCCTCCACGACATTCACCGCGAGAGAGCGCTCCAAGTAGCGTTGGAGCCGCTGCCAATAGCGCCAGTCCTTCTTTAGCGAGGGCTGAAACCAGTCTTCGTGGCCGGCCGAATCGGTCAAAGTCGAATCGTTGGGAACCCAGTGGCTAAATCGGCGGATGAGCTCGGCAACAGCCGCATCTTCGTCATATTCATTCGGCGCCGCTTTCATTGTCATGGCGGCCATACGCACGTGATCGGCTATCGCACTTGGCGAGCGAGTCGTTTCTTCTGGCGCATCACGCAGCAAGATCTGCGCGATCGAGATAATTTTCGTCTGTATCGATTCAAATACGCTCATCCTCCCCCCTTTTTCTAAGTGATTTCAAAACTAGACGCTCAACGCGGCGACCAGGTTCGGATAGTCTTGGAAAGGCTCCGTTGTCGCCAGGGTCGCTCGAGCAAGCTCCTCGCTCATATTCCGTCGGACGACCATATCCCTAAACAAAACTGACAAGACGTGTTGCACCTCTATGCTCGGCTCACCTGAAAAGCCACTGCGCGGGGTGTCCTTTGACTCGGCGGTATCGAGCCAAATACGCTGAACGGGCACTGTCTCCTCAACCACACGCAGCATTGCCCGCACAAGTTCAGCATCCCCTTCGCAAGCTTCAAGTACTGCCGCAACTGCGGGATGCTTCTCGTCGATGCGGTATTTCACACCGGCTTTGGTGTGCTCCGCTCTCCACGCCAGTTCAATCGAGGCCGCACCAACCCGAGCTTGCGGAGCGGCTCGATAAGCAAAGACGCGCCGTGCCCTCTCTCGCGTATCCTCGGCGAGCTTGAGCAGCCACGGCCTCAACGACACGGGCGGTCGAGCGATCGATTTGCGGATATCGATCTTCCAAGCTGCATCAGCGGTATTCGGAATATCCAATTGAATACGCGCCAGCCGGTAGGCTTCCTCGCGATTCCATGCGCGGCCTTGCCCGAGCCCAAGCCAGCCGCCGGCGACAAGCAGACGTTCGTTCCGGTAGACGTAGAACCCCTGCTGGGCACTCCAACCTGCGGGGCCACCATTGCACTCGAACTCGTCATTTGTGAGCCGATCCTTGTGAGGCAACACGTGGCACTGCAGTGAGATAGGGCCGGCTTCTGTAGGCTTCTTGGCGACGGGTGACTCCCATGGCTTTGCCGGATGCCCCGCCATAAAAGGGTCCCATGCGATGACGGGACGCGTGTTGATCGTCAACCGCAACCTTGGCCGCGGCCCTCCGATGAGCCGATGAAATACCATGGCCAAGTGCTGCTGTACCTCATCAACCAAATCAAGAAAATGTTCGGGTGAAAATGCTTTGGTTACGATGCGGTCCATCGACTCCCACAACACCAAGCATCCATGAGGGCGTTCAAGTATTGGTGCAACGAACGACTCGGACCCCGGGGCGGGCCCCTCGAGTAAAGCCCATCCGATGTCCGGATTTCGCGCAAGCTCATCCAAATCCCATCGCAAGCAGGCATGCGAGCCACCCTTTGCACTCGCAACAGTCAATCGGCGGCACTGCGAGAAGGAGGCAGTCTTGAGCCCCATGCCAAATCGGCCGAGATCATCAGGATCTCGAGCGTCAAGCGGGCTCTTGTCGCCAAGCGTCATGGCGCTCTCAAGCTCCGAGTCATCCATTCCACGACCGTCGTCGAGAATCGTTACGCGGCTGCCCTCCTCATCCCAAGAGAACTGGACATCGACGCAAGTGGCACCCGCAGCAATACTGTTGTCGATGATGTCTGCGACCGCGGCGCCGGTCGAGTAGCCCATACCTCGCAAGGCCTCGAGCATTGCACCGGCCCGTGGCGGCGCATTTCGCATCGCACTCATTGTCTGTAACCCTTCCCTGGTTGCCATGTGAAGCCTGCACCAAGCAGATCGCGGATCAGTTTGCGCCCTTTGCGGTCACGCCAATCAATCTCGCCGAATATGAAACTTGCTTTGGACCCAGACAAATCTTCTGCGACGGGAACGCCGAGATCACGAGCCGCATCGAGCAGTCGCTGCATGAACGCGGATATCGGGGAGGCTGCACCATCAAGAGACGAAGGACGTATCGCGTCAGCTTGTCGAATCACATTGCCCTCCGCCCACAGATGAGGTGTCGATGAAGGTTCTTGCGAATGAGCGGCCGGACCGGACTCGGGAGGAGCATCGCCTGCTACCTGAACACCGCCTTCCTTGGACTGAGCCCCACGTTGCGGAGGGACTTTCCCCAAGGCCCTCGACAGGGCGTCGCGGTGATGCGGAGACGAGAGCTTGCGCACTGCAGCGGCCTCGATCTGCCGAACACGCTCTCGGGTTACCCCAAGAATTTCGCCGATCTGCTCCAGAGTGAGCGCCTCAGGGACGCCTATGCCAAACCGAAGCCGAAGGACCTGTGCATCCTTTTTCTTCAGCTTCGCAAGCATTGCGTCAACCAACCGCTCGTCATCGCGTATGGCCATGCGGACGAACGATTGATCGACCTCTTCGGATTCGAAGCAACCGGCCTCCTGCGCCTCATCGATCGACAAAGGTTCCGAAAGCGCGCGGGCGGCCACTTCGAACCTATCTGCTGTCATGTTGCTGACCGCTGCCCGCTCCTGCAAGGAGATTGTGTTGCCTCGCGTGCGCTCGAGTGACTCGATTTCCCTGCGAGCTCGAGAGACCTTTTCGTGGATATGAACCGGCAAACGAATTTCGAGTGCCATGTCAAAAATGGCGCGTCCAATCTGTTGCTTGATCCACCAGATCGCCATTGTTGAGAACCGGAAACCTCGACGCCAGTCGAACCGGTCCACCGCCTTGAGAAGACCAATGTTCCCTTCCTGGATCAAATCTTCCAGTGACAGCCCCGAATGCATGCGACGCCTAGCGATATCCATGACCAAGCGCAGGTTGGCTTGAGCCATGCGGTCCCGGTAGTGGATCAGCTCAGCGATGGCGTCTTTGTATGCTGATGCGGAAGGATGGTGATCACCTTTCACCACGTCCGCCAAGCCCATCAGAAACGGTCGTCTGAAGCGCAATCGCCCCAACTCATATCGCAGCTGCGGCGACATCGCACCATCTGCCGATTGAAGGACCAGTGCCTGGATACCAGCCAGAAGCTCGTTGGGGGCATCCGCAACTGCAGTCGACGCATCTTCGTCTGATTCTTTGGCCTGCTCGTCACTGCTCCTCAGCGACGCATCGAGATCGGCTTCGGTTGACGCATCGTCATTGTCATCGGTGTCTGCATCTTGATTGATTTCGTCCGAATCGCCACCACGCAAAACGATGAGACTCGACAGGTTTGAGGTGTCGATAGCTTTGCGCATTGCACCAAGAAGATGGCTCATACCAAGAGGCCAATTCGCCAACGCGTCGAGCGCGCGTTCGACTGCGCCTTCCATCTGTTGTGCTAACTCAGTTTCATGCTCCGACGACAGAAGCGAGTACTTAACAGCGACGCGGTGGTAGATCCGAAACGGGTCATTCCTATCGGAGAGCAATTCTTCGAAATGCAGGACGGCTCCGTCGACTTCCGCTTCTTCGTGGTCAGTTTCTACTGGATCAACGACCACCTTGAAGTTTTCACTTGGGATCACTGACTGGAATTCGAGACGCTCGTCCTGTTCAGCACCCATGTCTCCGAGAATGAACCCCAGCGCTGCCTCTGCGCGCAGGTCACGTTCGTCACCGTCACCCCGCGCGGAAAAGGCATCCTCGACGGCTACCGTTGGAACGCTACCCTCTCGAAGCCCACGCAGTATCAGTGCCCGTAACGACTCCCCGAAACCTCGGTCGCTCGCATTCCGCAGCGGTTCCGCCGACTCCGGCAAGAAGGCCTCAAAGTCGTCCCAAGCCGCGCTGTGGTCAATCGGCGTGTGAACGTCAATCTGTCGTTGTCGTTCCGCCGCAGACAAGGCAACGGAACGATTGTCGCGAGGCGGCTCCAATGTTTCGACAGCCTCCCAATCTCCGAATGTCAGTTGGTCGACACTGGAGTCATCACCCAACTGTGAAATGGGACCATTGGGCTTGCCTGAGGGAGAGAGGTGGTTTGCCAGAGCACCGCTATTCTCTGGGAGAAAAACAGCCGGCTCTTCGACGCACTGACGTGCGTCGACTTCATAGACCGCCCCGCCCACCACAGTAGCAATCTCAATCGTTGATGAAACTTCATCATCTGAACCGCTTCGGTTTAGTGTGCGCTCTATGGACGTGATGTTCTTAGGTAGCGAATCTCCGGCGACTTTCGCTGAAGACTTGCTTCCGACAGCGACAGGGGCAGGTACAGTCTCGGTAGACGAGTCTTGTCGGAGCGCTTGATTTGGTGAGTGACTTGGCAGAGCCCCCGTTGCGGAGCACGTCTTCCCATCGGGACTGGCGTGCAAGCTTTCGCACTCAGATGTAGTCAGTCCAGCGCCGCTCGCAGACTGTGAACCCTTCGCTGCTTGGGTTCGGCCAGTTCCATGGTTGGCTAAATATGCTGCTATAGCCTCGACAGCAGCAAAGGCCCCACATTCTCGAGCGATTGTGAGAACGTCCCGACCGGCAGAATCGATCGCATATACATTTGCGCCAGCACTTATGAGCAACCTGCAAACGCTCGCCCTATTGCGCGAAGCAGCTATCAAGAGCGGGGTAAATCCATTCTCGTCACGGCACTCAAGGTCATCGCCTCGAAGAATGTGCAGCTTCACGGCCGCGTCGATACCTGCCGAAACTGCAATCCGGAATAACCTGCCGATAGGCCGCGCGGTAGTTGGTGTGGGTTCTGTCACCATCCCCCCAGCATTTTCAGGACGCGCCTGCCCCCTCGGAATAGCCCCCCGAGAAAATACCCTCTCCCCTGTCTGCACGTCGCTCTCTCGCGATCTAGTTTAGTGCTGACCATGCCGGCCCATTTTTAGACGTCAGCTCGATTTTACAACCACTACGGCCACCCGCGTGACCCGCCCCCGGGACTGCCATCCAAAAATCCAAGAATTGCTTGTCAAAAGCATCTTGCCACGTGTTCAGTCACGGCCCATGAGCGCTCTGCCCCCCCCTCTTTGGTAGGGATGCGAGCATATTTTTTATATCTGGCCGCAGAATCTTAACGCAAACCGTATGGATCGCTTCCCCAGCTACCGGCTGGTATTGTGATCATTCTTGTATTCGTGGGGAGCACGACATTGATAACACTGAATGCCGACAAGCAGCTTATCCGAGTAACCTCGTTGGAAGAAATTCACCAACGCCCAGGGTTTACCGGCAGCCTTGACCCGACCCGGCATGAACTTAAGGCCATACTTGGACGCTATGTGTTTCGCGACATGGTCCGTTGCGGTCTGTCAAATTGCCATACTCCTCACGGCCGCGGCTACATTGTCGTGACGACTGATGGTCTTGAAACAAATATCGGTAAAGACTGCGGACGAAAACACTTTGGCGTCGACTTTGAAGATATGTCTCGAAAATTTGATCGAGACATCACAGAAAAAGAGAATCGTGAAGCGCTTTGGAGTTTTTTCTATCGACTGCCTGACTTGATCGAACGAATCACCTCCATCAGAAAGGGAGGATACGGTGCGGATTGGGTGTACAAAATGTCCCAATCATTGATTGAGTTGAATAGAGGCTGTCCGCAGTCGGTGGTGCGCTGTATCAGTGAGATGTTGAAAACAGGGAGCAACACTGCGTATCTGATGCGAGAGGCGACGGTCAAGGAAGTCGCCATCATGGAAGCTAGCGCTGGAAAGAGACTAAGAGCACCTCAGTATGTGCGGGATGAGCTTGGACACCTTGCTGGGTTGGAAGCGCTAAGCCCAGAGAACAATTTGCGAACCATTTTGGCCCTAGACCTGACGCAAAATCTCTCGGAGTTCGAAAAGCTGGATATCGATACATTGACGCACCATCAATTGGCAACTTGGGTGAAATATGCCAATGAAGTAGAACCAAAACTCGAGAAAGCTGTTGCTTCAGTCGAAGCCGGACGTAGGCTGCTCACGGGCAGCAATCTTGGGTGCTTGCGCCCTCTCGCAGAGGCCGATGACCTCTCTGAGTTTGAAGGCTACCTGCATCAGCTTCCCGGATAAGCCAATGCTCAGGATTGGTTTGCGGACACCGAGAGTAAGGTGCTGACGGGGGGCATGCGTATAAAGCGCATCATGAAGCGCTCATGGTTCTTGCTCGCGCCCCCTGCAGGCACACCCAGCAGATCTGCCCATCTTGATGGATACCCAGAAAGACTTCTCCTGACCTGAGTCAGCTCGGCAACATCGAGGACCGTTGTTCCGCGCGACAGCGGCACCTTGATTCGAGACGATGGGTGCGTTCAGGGTCGAGAAAGCGGCGCTCCACCACGCCCAAGAAAAAAGCCCATGAACTTCCTCAGGAAACTCATGGGCTTACATCGCTTGATGCAGCTAGGCTCGAACCCGCCCTGCTTGATCTACGTCCCCGCCGATAGGTGGTCGGATTGAGTCATCTATTTGTGAAATGTCTCAACTATTTTGAGTTCCTACAATACCGCTTCAAACATCAATATTCCGCGCTACCAACGCATTGCTCTCAATGAAGTTCCGGCGCGGCTCCACGTCGTCGCCCATCAGCGTGGTGAAAATCTGGTCCGCGGCAATGGCGTCTTCAATCTGCACGCGCAGCAGGCGGCGCTGGGTGACGTCCATGGTGGTTTCCCACAGCTGCTCGGGGTTCATTTCGCCCAGGCCCTTGTAGCGCTGGCGGCTCACGCCGCGCTCGGCTTCGCTCAGCAGCCAGTTCATGGCGGCGTGGAAGTCGGCAACGTTCTGCTCGCGCACCTTGTCGCCGGTGCCGCGCCGCACCTTCGCGCCGTCGCCAATCAGGCCCTGGAAGGTGGCGGCGGTGCTTGAGAGCGCGGTGTAGTCGGCGCCGGCCACGAAGTCGGCGTCGATGTGGCTCAGGCGCTGGTTGCCGTGCTGGCGGCGGACGACCATGATGCGGTACTTCTCGGTCTTCTCGTCGTACTGCATGAAGGCGTCTGCGGTGGCGCCGCCGTTGGCGTTGCTGGCGTTGCCTTGCATTTCCAGCAGGCGGGCCTTGAGCGTGCGGGCGCTGGCTTCGGCTGCGGGTTCGCTGGACAGGTCCAGGGCGACGCCTTCGGCAATGGCGCGCAGGGCGTCGGCGTCAATCACGCGAGACAGGCGCTCGATCACGCCGCGGCTGAGCTGGTACTGGCGTGCGAGTTCGGCCAGGGCGTCGCCGGCAATCTCGGTGCCGTCGGGGCGCACGAGCACGGCGGTGTCCAGCGCCTGGCGCACGAGGTAGGCGGCCATCTCGACGTCGTCTTTGATGTAGCGCTCTTCCTTGCCGTGCTTGATCTTGTAGAGCGGCGGCTGGGCGATGTACACGTGGCCGCGCTCGATGATCTCGGGCATCTGGCGGTAGAAGAACGTGAGCAGCAGCGTGCGGATGTGCGAGCCGTCTACGTCAGCATCGGTCATGATGATGATGCGGTGGTAGCGCAGCTTGTCGAGGTTGTAGTCGTCTTTGCCAATGCCGGTGCCCATGGCGGTGATGAGCGTGAGCACTTCCTGGCTGGAGAGCATCTTGTCGAAGCGCGCACGCTCGACGTTCAGGATCTTGCCCTTGAGCGGCAGGATTGCCTGGAACTTGCGGTCGCGGCCTTGCTTGGCCGATCCACCTGCGGAGTCACCCTCGACGATGAAGAGTTCTGACAGCGCGGGGTCTTTCTCCTGGCAGTCGGCCAGTTTGCCGGGCAGGCCCATGCCGTCGAGCACGCCCTTGCGGCGCGTCATTTCGCGGGCCTTGCGGGCGGCTTCACGCGCGCGGGCAGCTTCAACGATCTTGCCGCAGATGATCTTGGCGTCGACGGGCGTTTCCAGCAGGAAGTCGCTCAGCGCCTTGGCCACGACTTCTTCCACGGGCAGGCGCACTTCCGACGAGACGAGCTTGTCCTTGGTCTGCGAGCTGAACTTGGGCTCCGGCACCTTGACGGACAGCACGCAGGTCAGGCCTTCGCGCATGTCGTCGCCCGAGGTGTCGACCTTGGCTTTCTTGGCGATCTCGTTGTCGGCGATGTACTTGTTGATGACGCGCGTCATGGCCGCGCGCAGGCCCGTGAGGTGGGTGCCGCCGTCACGCTGCGGGATGTTGTTGGTGAAGCAGAGCACCTGCTCGTTGTAGGCGTCGTTCCACTGCATCGACACTTCCACGGCCACGCCGTCTTTCTCGCCCGAGGCAAAGAAGATGGTGGGGTGCAGCACGGTCTTGTTCTTGTTGATGTACTCAACAAAGCCCTTCACGCCGCCCGAGAAGGCGAAGTCTTCTTCCTTGCCGGTGCGCTGGTCGGTCAGCTTGATGTGCACGCCGTTGTTCAGGAACGAAAGCTCGCGAATGCGCTTGGAGAGGATCTCGTAGTGGTATTCGACGTTGGTGAAGATTTCTTCGTCGGCCAGGAAGTGCACTTCGGTGCCGCGCTTGTCGGTGGTGCCCGACACACGCAGCGGCGAGACTTCGACCATCTGGCCGTCCGGACCTTGCACGGTTTCGATCAGGCGGTTTTGCGGCACGCCCTGTGCAAACTCGATGTAATGCACCTTGCCACCCTGGCGCACCGTCACCTTCATCCACTTCGACAGGCCGTTCACGCAAGACACGCCCACGCCGTGCAGACCGCCCGACACCTTGTAGCTGTTCTGGTTGAACTTGCCACCGGCGTGCAGCTCGGTCATGGCGATCTCGGTCGCGCTGCGCTTGGGCTCGTGCTTGTCGTCAAACTTGATGCCGGTCGGGATGCCGCGGCCGTTGTCGATCACGGAGATGGAGTTGTCCGTGTGGATGGTGACCTGGATCTCGGTGCAATGGCCAGCCAGTGCTTCGTCGATGGAGTTGTCCAGCACCTCGAACACGAGGTGGTGCAGGCCGGTGCCATCCGAGGTGTCGCCGATGTACATGCCCGGCCGCTTGCGTACCGCCTCCAGGCCTTCCAGGATCTGGATCGAGGCGGCGTCGTAGCTGTTGGCCTCGGCGGGGGTGGATTGCGGTTTCTGCTCTTCGGTCATGTCGTTCTGCTCGCTGCCATGGGCGCGGAAATGGTTATCTCAACGCACACAGCGGGGTTGCTTAAAAACGGCGAAGGGGCGGATCGTCACGATCCAGCCCCTCGTCTTGCTCTGGGTGCAGCGGTGCGTCAAATGCGCATCGGCATGACGACGTACTTGAAGGTGTCGTCGTCGGGCAGGGTGATGAGTGCGCTCGAATTGGAGTCGCCCAGGCTTACCTGCACTTTTTCGGCCTTGAGGTTGGCCAGCACGTCCAGCAGGTAGGTGACGTTGAAACCGATATCCAGTGCATCGCCCTGGTAGTCGATTTCGAGTTCTTCCTGCGCTTCTTCCTGGTCAGCGTTGGTGGAGCTGATCTTGAGGACGTTGGTGTCGAGCATGCAGCGCACGCCCTTGAACTTGTCGGTGGTCAGGATGGCCGTGCGTTGCAGCGCCTGCTGCAGGAAGGCACGGTCGATCGTGAAGCTGTTGCGGTAACCCTTCGGGATCACGCGCTGGAAATCCGGGAACTTGCCTTCGACCAGCTTGGAGATCAGCTCGATATTGCCGAAGGTGAACTTGACCTGGTTGGAGGCCAGTTGCACCGAGACAGGATCGTCCACGTCTTCCAGCAGGCGTTGCAGTTCGAGGATGGTCTTGCGCGGGATGATGACTTCCTGGCGGCCGCCGGCGCCTGCCGGTTGCTCACCGGTTTCCACGCCGCAGTAGGCCAGGCGGTGGCCGTCGGTGGCGACAGCCATGACTTGCTTGCCGTCCACCACCAGCAGCATGCCGTTGAGGTAGTAGCGGATGTCTTGCTGGGCCATCGCGAAGTGCACCATCGCCAGCAGGTGCTTGAGCGTCTTCTGCGGCACGGTGATGCGGGCGCCGAAATCGGTTGCCTCTGCGACAGTCGGGAATTCTTCAGCGGCCAGCGTCTGCAGCGCAAAGCGGCTCTTGCCGGATTGCACCGTCATGCGCTTGTCGTTGAGCGTGAGAGCGACTTCGCCGTCGGGCATGGCACGCAGGATGTCGACCAGCTTGCGGGCGGCCACGGTGGTGGCGATATCGCCGGCGCCGGCGCCGCAATCGGCGTGCGTAGTGATCTGGATTTCGATGTCGGTGGACAGGAAGGAAACCCGTTCACCTTGCTTGGTGATCAGCAGATTGGCCAGGATGGGCAGCGTGTGTCGGCGTTCCACGATGCCGCTCACGATTTGCAGCGGACGCAGCAGGTTGTCTCGCGAGGTTTTGACCAATTGCATGAAGGCGATCCTTGGCTTGAGAGGTGACACCGCGCGCGCCCCAGCCTGGGCCACATGGGCCGGTGCCTGCAGGAGCATTCGCGATTAACCCAAAGTTGTTGTAAATCAAGGGGTTAATCACAAATTATACCGCAAATAAGGGGGCGCTGGATAGCGTCACGCGCGCGGCAAATATGTCTATTGTGCATGAAAAGACGCCCGCATTCGAGCGGGCGTCTGTCGAGGCTTGATTCAGGGCGAATGGCGTTGCCATGCGCTCTGCTGACCATCGTGCGGTCAGCCCTTGAGCGTTTGCTCGAGCACGTGCAACTCGTGGTTGAGCTGGGCGTCCTTGGTGCGCTCGTCGGCAATCTTGCGCACCGCGTGCAGCACCGTGGTGTGGTCGCGTCCGCCGAACAATTCGCCAATCTCGGGCAGGCTCTTCTGCGTGAGTTCCTTGGCCAGATACATGGCGATCTGACGCGGGCGCGCGATGTTGGCCGGCCGCTTCTTGGAATACATATCCGCGACCTTGATGTTGTAGAAATCCGCGCAGGTCTTCTGGATGTTTTCCACCGAGATCTGGCGGTTCTGCACGGTCAGCAGGTCTTTGAGCGCCTCGCGCGTAACCTCGATCGTGATCTCTTTGCCGTGGAAGTTCGAGTACGCCAGGATCTTGCGCAGCGCGCCCTCCAGCTCACGCACGTTGGAGCGAAGGTGCTTGGCCACGAAGAAGGCCACCTCTTCCGGCACGATCACATTCTCGGCCTGCGCCTTCTTCATCAGAATCGCGACGCGCATCTCCAGCTCGGGCGGCTCGATGGCCACGGTCAGGCCGGAGTCGAAGCGCGAGATCAGGCGGTCGTCGATGCCGGTGATCTCTTTCGGATACGTATCGCTGGTGATGATGACCTGGGCACGGTTGGCAATCAGCGCCTCGAACGCGTAGAAGAATTCTTCCTGCGTGCGGTTCTTGCCCGAGAAGAACTGGATGTCATCGATCAGGAGCAGATCGAGCGAGTGGTAGTAGCGCTTGAAATCGTCAAACGCCTTGCGCTGATACGCCTTCACCACATCAGACACGTACTGCTCCGCGTGGATGTAGCGGATGCGCGCGCGCGGGTTCTCCATCAGCATGAAGTTGCCAATGGCATGGATCAAGTGCGTCTTGCCCAGGCCCACGCCGCCGTACAGGTACAGCGGGTTGTACGACTTGCCCGGGTTATTGGCGACCTGGATGGCGGCAGCGCGCGCCAACTGGTTCGCCTTACCGGTGACGAAGTTGTCGAACGTGAGGATCTGATTGAGCCGTGAGCGCTCGTGTACGGAGTCGTCCACCGGCGCCTGCGGCGGTGCGGCAAGGCTCGCGACCACGGCGGGCGCCTGCGGCGGCATGCGGTACGACTGGGCCCTGACCTCGGTGGCGTCCATCACGGGCACGTCGATATCGGCAGCGGCATGGCCCGCCGTTGCAAGCGCGGCTTCGCGATACACGGCCGGCGCGGCGCGCAGATTAGTCGCGTCATGCGCGGCACCGTTGCCGGCCGGCAGGGCCTGCCGCGGTTGAATCTGCTGGGCGCCCAAAGGTTGCATCGGCACCGGCGCGAGCGACGGCTGCAAGGCCGCCTGGCGCTGGCCGGCGGTCGGGTCGAGCACGAACTGCACGTCGACGGTCGCCTCCCAGTAGTCGCACGCAAGCGACTGGATGCGGCCAGAGAACTGACTCTTGACCCAGTCGAGCTTGAAGCGGTTGGGCGCAGCAATCCGCAGCGTGCACGCCTGCTCGTCAAACGACAGCGGCGTCAGCGGCTTGATCCACGTCTTGAATTGTTGCGGCGTCAACTCACTCTCGAGCTGAGCGGACGCCGCATGCCAGAAATCCTGCATCGTTATCGTTAGGTGTTTGACCGGCGCCACACGCGTCTGTTGACGTCCCCGGGAGGGCCGGCCGCCGGGCTCCTGGCGCAGGCCAGAAACCGGGTGGCTTTCGTTATTGGAACGGGATTGTACCCCCGGCCGAAAGTTATCCACAAAGGATAAGTCTGTGGATAACCTGTGGACCCGCTGTGAGTAGCGGTGGACAACCGATTTTGTTGACTCGCCGCAAACCCAGTCACCACAAGGCTTTGCGCAGAGCACACCAAGCCGCACAAGGCGATGGGGACAACTCGTCGCCGGGTGAATTTCGGGCGCCGGGCGCACGTTATCCCCAGTCAGGAAGGCTTGACAGATGTGGGAAATGCCGCTTAAATGTCGGGTTCTGCGATGCGCAGCAGGGGAGCGCACGCTTGTTCGTGTCAGATGCGGGGCGAGAAACACTTCGTCGCGACTGATCCGGCTTAGGCCCGATGCTCTCGGTGCCCGATGTTCCGGTGACACCCTAGACCTGAACAACATAGCGCACGGCAGTCTGCGTGGGCGATTTCTCTGACTGAATCGACACCAGGCCGCGGCGGTAGCCCTAGGCCCGGCGCGTGCGGCAATGTCCGCACCACCCATTAACAAGAGAGTGCATCATGAAGCGTACCTATCAACCTTCCGTTACCCGTCGCAAGCGCACCCACGGTTTCCGTGTCCGCATGAAGACCCGTGGTGGCCGTGCCGTGCTGAACGCACGCCGCGCCAAGGGTCGTAAGCGCCTGGCCATCTAAAGACGGCCGCGCCGAGGGTGGCGGCTCCTGGCCGTTACCCATGGCTTTGCGGCACGCTGGCGATGGGCCTGCACGCCTACCCCAAGGCCGCGAGGCTGACAAAAACGGATGAGTTTTCATCCGTTTTTGCTTTGCGGCCTGTCCGGCGTAGTCGTCACTTCGTGCTGTATGTGCGCGCCAACGGCGCCGCTCAAGCCCGCCTCGGTGTGGTAATCGGCAAGAAATTCGCCAAGCGTGCTGTCGAGCGCAACCTCATCAAACGGCAGTGCCGCGAGTTGTTCCGCCTGCGGCAGCCTCTGCTAGGCGGGCGCGACGTGCTGATCCGTCTGCAGGCCAAGTTTCCGCGTCAAGACGTGCCGACCGTGGCCGCCTTCAAGCGCATCTGCCGCGAAGAGCTGGTGCATCTGTTCGAGATTGCGACGCGCCCGCTGCCGGCACCACCTGCCGCCGCCCCCTCCCAGCCCACCGCTGGGAGCACGCAATGACGCGCGTGCTGCTGTTTCTGCTGCGCATCTACAAAGTGGCGTTCAGCCCGTTTGTGGGCGCGCAATGTCGTTTCCTCCCCACCTGTTCTGACTACGCGCGCGACGCCGTGCTCACTCACGGGCCGGGTTACGGCAGTTATCTTGCGGCAAAACGTCTATGCCGCTGCCATCCGTTCGCACAAGGCGGGTATGATCCTGTGCCGCCCGCTGCTGGCGACGCTGTGCCCCGCTCCCCCGATCCCGCATCGACCGACGCGACCGCAGCTGACTCCCAGCCTGCGCGGCCGTCGATCCAGGCAGTGCCGGAAAACGTAGCGAGCAGCCCAAAGTTGGACCGAGAAGCGCAACCGTACAAGGGTACGGTGAGCATCGCAGGTTCAAGATCGGGCTGCGCAGCCGCTTTTCGGCGCTGGCTTCACCTTCCCAGACCGTAATCCGACATGGATATCAAACGCACCATTCTCTGGGTGATCTTCTCGCTGGCGGTTGTCCTGCTGTTCGACAACTGGCAACGCGCGAATGGCCACCAGTCGATGTTCTTCCCGACGCCGCAAACGGCCACGACCACAGCCGCCGCGCCGGGCAGCACGCCAGCAGGCGACGTGCCGAACAGCGCCTCCACGACGGCTGCTGCCGGGTCGCAAGCCGCCCCGGCTACGGGCGCCGCTTCGCAGGCACCGGCTTCGGAAAAGATCGTCATCTCGACCGACCTGCTGCGCGCCACCATCGACACCGACGGCGCCATCGTCACCAAGCTCGAACTGCTTGGTCAGAAAGACCACGACGGCAACCCGATGGTGCTGTTCGACCGCAGCGTCGAGCGTACCTATCTGGCGCGCTCGGGCCTGATCGGCGGTGACTTCCCGAACCACACGACGGTGTTCACGGCATCGGCCGGCCCGCGCGACTTGGGCACGGGCAACGATGTGTCGATCACGCTCACCGCCGACAAGGGCGGCGCCAAGCTGGCCAAGACGTACGTCTTCAAGCGCGGCAGCTACGTGATCGACACGCGTTTCGACGTGACGAACGACGGCACCGCACCGATCAACCCGACGCTGTACCTGGAACTGGCTCGTGACGGCGGCGCTGTGGAGCACTCACGCTTCTACAGCACGTTCACCGGCCCGGCGGTGTACACCGACGGCGACAAGTTCCACAAGATCACCTTCGCCGACATCGACAAGGGCAAGGCACAGGTGCCGGCCCCGACCGACAGCGGCTGGGTGGCGATGGTGCAGCACTACTTTGCATCGGCGTGGATTCCGGCAAACAACGTCAAGCGCGAGTACTACGTCAACCGCGTCGACACCAACTTCTACCGCATCGGCATCCAAGAGCCGCTGGGCACGGTCGCGCCGGGCGCCAGTGTGTCGGCAACGGCACGCCTGTTTGCCGGCCCGCAGCAGGCGCGCATGCTGGAGGCCATCACGCCGGGCCTGGATTTGGTGAAGGACTACGGCTGGCTGACCATCGTCGCCAAGCCGCTGTTCTGGCTGCTCGAAAAGATCCACGCGATGCTGGGCAACTGGGGCTGGTCGATCGTCGCGCTCACGGTGCTGATCAAGCTGGTGTTCTTCCCGCTGTCGGCCACGAGCTACCGCTCGATGGCCAAGATGAAAGACCTGCAGCCGCGCATGACGGCCATCCGCGAGCGCCACAAGGGCGACCCGCAGAAGATGAACCAGGAGATGATGACGCTGTACCGCACCGAGAAGGTCAATCCGCTCGGCGGCTGCCTGCCGATCGTGATCCAGATTCCGGTGTTCATGGCGTTGTACTGGGCGCTGCTGTCGTCGGTTGAAATGCGCGGTGCGCCTTGGATCGGCTGGGTGCACGATCTGTCCACGCCTGACCCGTTCTACATCCTGCCGGTGCTGATGGCCGTCTCGATGTTCGTGCAGACCAGGCTCAACCCGACCCCGCCGGATCCGGTGCAGGCCAAGGTCATGATGTTCATGCCGATCGCGTTCTCGGTGATGTTCTTCTTCTTCCCGGCCGGCCTGGTGCTGTACTGGGTGGTGAACAACTGCCTGTCGATCGCGCAGCAATGGTCGATCAACCGCATGCTGGGCACCAACAAGAAGGCGGCACCCGCCAAGTAAGGCGAATGCGCTTCAACAAAAAGGGGCACCCTCGGGTGCCCTTTTTTACGCCACCTTGAAGCGCTTCAAGTGCTTCACCTGGGAGCGTGGCAGACGGCCTCGATGTTGTGGCCGTCCGGGTCGCGCACGAAAGCGCCGTAGTAGTTCGGGTGATAGTGCGCGCGCACGCCGGGTGCGCCATTGTCAGTGCCGCCTGCGGCCATTGCCGCAGCGTAGAAAGCCTCCACCTCGGCACGCCTGGCGACGCGGAAAGCCACGTGCAGCGGCGGCTTGTTCGGCTCCTGCCCCGCCATCGCTGCTGAAATCCAGAACTCCGCCTTCCCCGGAGGCCCAAAGCCCGCCACATCGGTGTGGCCGGTGACGGCCGCAGGAAACTCCAGCACCTTGCCCAGGCCAATGGCGCCGAGTGCCTGTTCGTAGAACCGCTTGCTGGCCTCAAAGTCGCTGACGACGACGCCGGTGTGATCGATCATCCGAATCTCCAGGGCTGGAAACTGGCGCGCAACTGCGCGGCTGCCGCACAATACCGCCCATGACCGCTGATGACCACCCCGCCGCCTTGCCAAACGCTTCCGCCGCGCCGCGTGCGCCCATCCTCACGATCCCCATCGCCGCGATTGCCACCGCCCCTGGGCGGGGCGGCATTGGCGTGGTGCGCGTGTCGGGGCCCGACGTACGCACCGTCATGCAAGCCGTGTGCGGACGCCTGCTGACGCCGCGCCAGGCGACCTACCTGCCCTTTCTCGATGCCGCCGGCAACGCCATCGATCGCGGCATCGCGCTGTGGTTTCCGGCGCCGCATTCGTACACGGGCGAAGACGTGCTTGAGCTGCAGGGGCACGGCGGCCCCGTCGTGATGCAACTGCTGCTGCAACGCTGCCTGGCCGCTGGTCGCGAGATCGGCCTGCGCGTGGCGGAGCCCGGCGAGTTCACACGCCGCGCTTTCCTCAACGACAAGATGGATCTGGCGCAGGCCGAGGCCGTCGCCGACCTGATCGAGGCCAGTACCGAAGCTGCCGCACGTTCGGCAGCGCGTTCGCTCGATGGCGCGTTTTCGCAGGCGGTGCATGCGCTGGTTGAGCGCGTGATTCATCTGCGCATGCTGGTGGAGGCAACGCTGGATTTTCCCGAAGAGGAAATCGACTTTCTGGAAGCCTCCGACGCGCGCGGCCAGCTTGCCGGCATTCGCGCGGCCGTCGATGGCGTGCTGGCGCAGGCGCGCCAAGGTGCGCTGCTGCGCGAAGGCCTGCACGTGGTGCTGGCGGGGCAACCGAACGTCGGCAAATCGTCGTTGCTCAATGCGCTGGCCGGCGCGGAGCTTGCCATCGTCACGCCGATTGCCGGCACCACGCGTGACAAGGTGCAGCAGACGATTCAGATTGAAGGCATCCCGCTGAACATCGTCGACACGGCGGGCCTGCGCGATACGGAAGACGAAGTCGAGCGCATCGGAATCGAGCGCACCTGGGCCGCCATCGCCCGCGCCGATGTCGTGCTGCATCTGCTGGATGCGGCGGACTATCGCGCCAACGGCCTCTCACCCGAAGACGCTGCCATCGACGCCCGCATCGCCGAGCACGTACCCGCCGGCGTGCCGACCCTGCGCGTCGTCAACAAGATCGACCTCTCTGGCGTGGCCGTACCGGGCCGCGTGGATACTGAGCCGCCCGAGGTATGGCTCTCGGCGCGCGATGGCCTGGGCGTTGAATTGCTGCGCGCGGCGTTACTGGAGATCGCCGGCTGGCAGGGCGGAGGTGAGGGGCTTTACCTTGCGCGCGAGCGCCATCTAGCGGCGCTGCGCACGGCCCGCGAACATCTCGCCACGGCGGCGGAGCACGCGGCACAACAAGCACAATCGCTGGACCTGTTTGCCGAAGAATTACGGCTTGCGCAGGAGGCGTTGAACAGCATCACGGGGGCGTTTTCGAGTGATGACTTGCTGGGGGTGATTTTTAGTCGGTTTTGTATTGGCAAGTGACCGCCACGTCTACCTACCCCATCTCCATCAAAGGCGTCCTGCGCGTGCCCACCGGCGAGGTCGTCCTACTGCTCAATGAGCGCGAAGAATGGGAACTGCCGGGTGGCCGCATTGAACGGGGCGAGTCCTCGGCCGAATGCCTGATACGCGAGATTGCCGAAGAGTTGAACCTGCGGGTGGAAGTGGGCGACCAGATCGACACGTATCTGTTCGAAGTCGTGCCGGGCAAGCATGTGCTCATTGCCACGTACGCGTGCGCGCTGGTGGGCCCGTTTGAACCCACCGTCAGTCATGAGCACAAGCGCCTTGGGCTATTTGCGCCCGACGCGTTGCCGGTGAACTTGCCGAAGGGCTATCGCGCATCGGTTGCGGCGGCGCTGGAGGCATCGGTTTAGCCCGATGCGTGTGCTCTTCATCTGCAGCCGCAATCGGCTACGCAGCCCGACGGCGGAAGCGGTCTTCGCCAGGTGGCCAAACGTCGAGACAGATTCTGCGGGCTTGGCTTCCGACGCAGACGTGCAACTCGACGCCGATCAGCTCGACTGGGCTGAGACGATTTTCGTCATGGAACGCAGCCACCAGCGGCGCCTGTCGCAGCGGTTTGGTCCGCGACTACGCGGCAAGCATGTGGTGTGTCTGGATATTTCCGACGACTACGTGTTCATGCAGCCCGAACTCGTCGCCTTGCTGGAGAAACGGGTCGGCCCGTATCTGCGCAGTTGATGGGCAAGTAGACCGCTCAGTCCCGCCCCCAACGCCAGCGTGGCGGCTCTCCCTTCCACCAGCAGACCAGTAACAGCAGCGCTGTCACGCCCAGCACGTACAACGCAAAGCTCGACTGCGTTTGCCCCGGGTGCAGCCCCACGATGCCAGCCCCCAGCAGTACGGCATAGATGACGAGTACCGCCCAACCCTGCCAACGCGAAGGCAAGCCCCATCCCCAGCCGTAGCGCTTGGCCGGAAACCAGTATTCATTGGAATCGGTAGACATCGTTGTCTCAGAGAGCGCGTACAAAGGATGCTCGCCAATGTACTCCCGTGCGGAATCGGCACAACAAACGCCAACAGCCAGCCGGTCAATTACCGCTGGCGGATGTCGTTTGAAACAGGAAGGGCACGCGCAGCGCGCACCGAAGCGGCGGACAATGGCGCACAGGCCATCAACCGCATCTTGCTAGCTTCTGTATCGGGGAGTGGAGCGTTGGTTGAATCCGGAAAGGCTTCCGGTGCGCGCAAGGCGCTACAAACCAAGCTCGGCGGAACGGACGTCGATTGACTTCACACCGCCAGCGGCAGCACCCGATTGGTGCTACCGAAACAATCGCGCGATCTTAGTAGAGCTTCTTCGGCAGCATTTGCGAGCGCAGGCGTTTACGCGTACGCGAAACGGCAGCAGCTTTCTTGCGCTTGCGCTCGGTCGTCGGCTTTTCGTAAGCGGTGCGGGCGCGCAGTTCCTTGATCAGGCCAGTGCGCTCGATTTCACGGCGGAAGCGGCGCAGCGCAACTTCGACCGGCTCGTTTTCTTTCAGACGGATGGTGGTCATCGGGTCCCTTGCTCAGTATTCGGGTGGACGGCGAAACAGCGGATTATATACCGCCCAGAGGGCGTGCAGTGTAGTTGAATCCGTTTACCGATGCAAGGCACTTCCGATTGTGGCGGAAAGGCCATTTCTTGCCGCAATTTTGAGCAGATGCGTGGCCTCGATACTACGCCATGAGCGGGTAGGCGGTGCACGGAGCGGGAGGAACGCCGCTTGCTCAGAGCAAGCATCTCTCCTGATCTCTATCGTGGAACGCGTTCCCAAGTCTGCGCCAGCGACGATTGCCTCAAGCGCGCCAACCTCCGCCGAAGCACTGCCCGAGCGGCTGCGCTATGTGGACGACACGCGGCCGGGCTACACCCGGCGCCGATTGCGCGGCCGCTTCGCCTATTTCGATACGCGTGGCGAGCGCATCCGCGATCCCGCAGTCATTGCGCGCATCAACAAGCTGGCGATCCCGCCGGCCTACACCAACGTCTGGATCTGCCCACACGCGGGCGGCCATTTGCAGGCGACGGGGCGCGATGCGCGCGGGCGCAAGCAATACCGCTATCACGCCGACTGGCGCGCCTTTCGCGATGCCGACAAGTACGGGCGGCTGCTGGCCTTCGGGGCGGCGCTGCCGCGCGTGCGCGAGGCGATCACCGCCCACCTGGCGGCGCCGGGTCTATCGCGCGAGAAGATGCTGGCGACGGTGGTCCTTCTGCTGGACGTGACGCTCGTGCGTGTAGGCAACGTTGCGTATGCACGCGACAACCGCTCCTATGGGCTCACGACGCTGCGCAATCGCCACGTGGAGGTGCATGGCAATACGGTACGTTTTCAGTTTCGCGGCAAGAGCGGCGTGGAGCACGACGTGTCGGTATCGGACCCGCGCCTGGCGCGCATCATCCGACGCTGCGTCGATCTGCCGGGCCAGGAGTTGTTCCAGTACATCGACGAAGCTGGCGAGCGCCGTGTGGTGGATTCCACGGATGTGAATGCGTACTTACAAGAGATCACGGGCGCAGATTTCACGGCAAAGGACTACCGCACCTGGGCCGGCAGCGTGCTCGCGCTGGATCTGCTGCGCGGGCGCACGTCGGCGAATGTTACCGAGGCGCGCCGGCAGGTGGTGGAAGCCATTGCTGCCGTGGCCAAGCGTCTGGGGAACACGCCGGCTGTCTGCCGCAAGTGCTATGTGCATCCGGCCGTGGTGGACGCCTTCCTGGCCGGCGAGCTAGAAGCACTGCCCCCGACCCGCGCACGCAAGGGCCTGCGACGCGAAGAAGCGGCGCTGCTTCGCTTTCTTGAATCCAGTGCCAGCGCAAAGGGCACAGGCGAAAAAAAGCCCGCCTGAACAAGGCGGGCTTTCGAGCGAACAGACGCGAACTTACTTCGATGGCTGCGGCGTCATATCCGGCGTGGCGGGCGCAACACCCGGGGCAGCCGTCGGCTGAGCCTGCTGCGCCGCCACCGTGGTGCTGTGCTCCTGCAGACCGCCACCCAGTGCCGTGTACAGATCGATGGCGTTGGTCAGGCGGGCCAGGCGCGTCTGCACCAGGGTCTGGTCGGCGCTGAACAGATCGCGCTGCGCGTCGAGCACATCGAGGAAACTCGACACGCCGTTGCGATAGCGCTGGTCAGACAGCGTCAGGCGATCGGCCGTGGCATCGCGGAAGCGCTTCTGCGCGGCCACCTGATCTTCCAGCGTGCCGCGCGCCACGAGGGCGTCGGACACCTCACGGAAGGCCGTCTGGATCGTCTTCTCGTAGTTGGCCACCGCGATCTTCTGGTTGGTCTTGGTCAAGTCCAGGTTGAAGATGTTGGTGCCCCAGTTGAAGATCGGCAGCGTCAGGTTTGGCACGAACGACCAAAACCCTGTTCCGCTCTTGAACAGATCATGCAGCGCGCCGCTGGCCGTACCCACGTTGGACGTCAGCCCGATGCTCGGGAAGAACGCCGCACGCGCTACGCCAATGTTGGCGTTGGCGGCAATCAGCTTCTGCTCGGCCTGGCGGATGTCAGGGCGTTGCTCCAGCAGCTCCGACGGCAGACCCGGCGGAATGTCGGCCACGATCTTCTCCGACGACACCATGGTCGGCGCGGGAAGATCGGCCGGCAGCGGGGCGCCCACCAGCAGCACAAGGGCGTTGGTCGCCTGAGCATACTGGCGCGTCAGCTGCGCCACCGACACACGCACCGATTCCACCAGCGTCTCGGTCTGACGCAGATCCAGCGCCGACGAGGCGCCCACGTCAAAGCGCTGCTTGGCCAGCTTGTAGTAGTCCTCGCGGCCCTTCAGGGTCTGCTGGGCCAGTTCAAGCTGCTCGGCGTACGCGCGCTCGTTCAGGTAGGCCTTGGCCACCTGCGAGATCAGGCTGATCTGCGCGGCACGCCGGCCCTCATCCGTCGCCAGATAACTTGCACGCGCAGACGACGTGACGTCGCCCACGCTGAACAGGTTCACCTGATAGTTGCTGATGCCCACGCCAAGCTGGTACTGCTTGGTATAGATGTCGCCGCCGGTGGTCGAGATCGACGGCGGCGTATGGCTGCGCGTGTACGTGGCAGACGCATTGACCGGCGGCAGCAGGTCGGCGATCTGCAGGCGGTACTGCGCACGCGCGGCCTCGACGTTGAGCATGGCTACGCGCAGGTCGCGGTTGTTCTCGAGCGCCAGGCCGATCAGCTTCTGCAGCCGCGCATCGGGGAAGAACTCGCGCCAGCCCAGCTCGGTCGCGCGGGGCACGTTCTCGCCGGGCTTGGCGGAATCTGCCGGCACGGCATAGCCGGCCGGTGCCTGCGGATACGCGCTCGTTACCGGGGCGTCGGGGCGCTCATAGGTGGGCGCCAGCGAGCAGCCGGACAGCACGCCCGCGGCCAGCAGGAGCGCCGGCAGCAGCGCGGGGGTTCGAAAGGTCATCGTTTTCTGCATGTTCAGATTTCCTCGTCCAGCGGACGGTGCGCGGCATCCAGGCGGCGTTGACGCTCGCTGCCCTTGAAGATGCGGCGGACCACCACGAAGAACACGGGCACCAGCACCACGGCCAGCACCGTCGCGGTGATCATCCCGCCCATCACGCCGGTACCGATGGCGCGTTGGCTGGCGGAGCTGGCGCCGGTGGCAATCGCCAGCGGCAGCACGCCCAGGATGAAGGCGAACGACGTCATGATGATCGGGCGGAACCGCAGGTGCACGGCCTCGAGCGTCGCTTCGATCAGGCCCTTGCCTTGCGCCTGCAAGTCCTTCGCGAACTCGATGATCAGAATCGCGTTCTTGGCGGACAGACCCACCACCGCAATCAGGCCGACCTTGAAGTACACGTCATCGGGCATCGCGCGCAGCGTCACGCCCAGCAATGCGCCGAGCACGCCCAGCGGCACCACCAGAATCACCGCCGCCGGGATCGACCAGCTTTCATACAGCGCCGCCAGCACCAGGAACACCGCCAGCAGCGACAGCGCATACAGCGCCGGCGCCTGCGAGCCCGAGGCCTTTTCCTGCAGCGACTGGCCCGTCCACTCGTAGCCGATACCCGCCGGCAGCTTGGCAGCCAGACGTTCCATCTCGGCCATGGCGTCACCCGAGCTGGCACCCGGCGCGGCCGCACCCGACAGGCGGACAGCCGGATAGCCGTTGTAGCGCACGAGCTGCACCGGGCCGACGATCCAATGGCCCCTCGCGAACGTCGACATCGGCACCATGTTGCCCTGCGCGTTGCGCACGTACAGGTTCATGATGTCTTCGGGCTGCATGCGGTTGATCTTGTCCGCTTGCACGATCACACGCTGCTGACGACCGTAGTTCGGGAAGTCGTTGGCGTACGCCGAACCCAGCGCCGTCGACAGCACGGCGTTGATGTCGGTGAACGACACACCCAGCGCGTTGGCCTTCTCGCGGTCGATATCCACTTGGTACTGCGGCGAATCTTCCAGACCTTCCGGGCGCATGCCAGTGATGATCTTGCTTTTCGCCGCCATCCCCAGCAGCTGATTGCGGGCAGCCATCAGCGCGTCGTGGCCCAGGCCTGCGCGGTCCTGCAGACGGAACGTGAAGCCCGTTGCGTTACCCAGTTCCGGAATCGGCGGGGGGTTCAGCGGGAACACGATCGCATCGCGAATACCACCGAACAGCGCACCGAAGGCCCGGCCAACCACAGCGTCAGCGGTTTGATCCTTGCCCTTGCGCTCGCTCCAGTCCTTGAACGGGGTGAACACGATACCGGCGTTCGGCCCGTTGCCCGAGAAGCTGAAACCCTGCACGGCCACGATGTTCTCGACCGCCTTTTCATGCTTGTAGTAGTTCTCGACCTGCTTGATCACTTCCAGCGTGCGGTTGGCCGATGCGCCCGGCGGCAACTGGATGTTGGTCACGATGTAGCCCTGGTCTTCGGTCGGCAGGAACGAAGACGGCAGGCGCAGGAACAGGAACACCACCGCAACGATCAGCGCAACGTAGATGACCATGTAGCGGAAGGTCTTCTTCAGCATGCGCTCCACGAAGCTTTGGTAACGGTTCGTGGTGGTGCTGAACATGCGGTTGAACCAGCCGAAGAAGCCCTTCTTCTCGTGGTGCGAACCCTTTTCGATCGGCTTGAGCAGGGTTGAGCACAGTGCCGGCGTGAGCGTCAGCGCCATGAGCGCCGAGAAGAAGATCGACGACACCATCGACAGCGAGAACTGGCGATAGATCGCGCCCACCGAGCCCGAGAAGAACGCCATCGGGATGAACACGGCCATCAGCACCAGCGTAATACCGATGATGGCGCCCGTGATCTGGCCCATGGCCTTGCGGGTGGCTTCGCGCGGGGGCAGGCCTTCCTCGGCCATGATCCGCTCGACGTTTTCCACCACCACGATCGCATCGTCAACGAGGATACCGATCGCCAGCACGAGGCCGAACATCGTCAGCACGTTGATCGAGAAACCCAACGCGTTCATCACGGCAAACGCGCCGAGCAGCGAGATCGGCACCACGATCGACGGCACCAGCGTGTAGCGGATGTTCTGCAGGAACAGCAGCATCACCAGGAACACCAGCACCATGGCCTCGAACAGCGTCTTGACCACTTCTTCGATCGAGATCTGGACGAACTTCGAGGTGTCGTACGGCACCTTGTATTCCACGCCCGCCGGGAAGTACTTCGAAAGTTCTTCCAGCTTGGCCTTCACGGCCTTGGCGGTGCCCAGTGCATTACCCGTGGGCGAGAGCTGCACACCAATTGCGGAAATCGGCTGACCGTTGATCCGCGCAGACGTCGAGTAGGTCTGGCCGCCCAGTTCCAGGCGCGCCACATCCTTCACGCGCACCAGCGAACCGTCGGGCTTGGCCACGAGCACGATGTTGCCGAACTGCTCGGTGGTCGTGAGCTGGCCTTCCACCACGACCGTCGCCGCGAGGGGCTGGTCGGAGACGGACGGCAAGTCACCGATCGTACCGGCGGAGACCAGCGCGTTCTGTGCGCGAATGGCGTTGTAGACGTCCGTGGGCGTCAGCTTGTAGCCGACCAGCTTGGCCGGATCGATCCAGACGCGCATGGCGCGCTCCGTACCGAACAGGATGGCCTGGCCGACACCCGGCACGCGCTTGATTTCATTCAGCACGTTGCGGGAGATATAGTCGCCCAGCGCCACCGGATCCATCTTGCCGTCGGTGGATGCCAGCGTGGCGAACAGCAGGAAGTTCGAGCGGGCCTTGTCGACCTGCACGCCCTGCTGCGTCACTGCAGACGGCAAACGCGCTTCCACGCGCTTCAGGCGATTCTGCACGTCCACCTGCGCCAGCGCCGGATCGGTGCCGGCCTTGAACGTCACGGTGATCTGCGCCTGGCCGTTACCGCCCTGGCTGACCGACTCCATATAGAGCAGGCCGTCCGCACCGTTCATTTCCTGCTCGATGATGCTGGTGACGGACTCGTCCAGCGTCTTCGCATTCGCGCCCGGGTACGTTGCCGTGATGATGACGGACGGCGGCGCGATGGTCGGATACTGCGAGATCGGCAGCTGGGTGATCGAAATCGCCCCAGCAAGGATGATGAACAGCGCGAGCACCCAGGCAAAGACCGGGCGATCGATAAAAAACTTTGCCATGCGATGGCTCCTTGTTTACTGCTTGGCTGCCGGTGCGCTGGCAGCGGGAGTGCTTGCAGCAGGGGCGCTGGCTGCCGGTGCGGGTGCGGCGCCGCTACCCTGGCCACCCTGACCTTGCGGCCCCTTGCCCTGGCCCGCCTGCATCGGCTGCCACGGCACGGCCTTGACCGGTGCGCCCGGATGGACCTTCTGCAGACCGTCGACGATCACCTTGTCGCCCGCCTTCAGGCCGCTGGAGACGATCCATTCCGTACCGGTCGAGCGGTCGGCCTGGACCTGGCGCACCGCTGCCATGCCCTTCTCGTCGACAACCATGACGGAGGCGCCGTCCGGGCTGCGCGTCACGGCTTGTTGCGGCACCGTGATCGCCTGCTCGTCCACGGCCTGCTCCAGGCGGGCACGCACGTACATGCCCGGCAGCAGCGTGCGGTCGGCGTTCGGAACAATCGCGCGCAGCGTGATCGTGCCCGTGGCCGGGTCCACCGTCAGGTCCGAGAAGTACAGCTTGCCCGGTTGGGCGTAGGCACGGCCGTCATCCGTCACGAGCGTGACCTTGGCCGCGTCACCACCGGCCTTCGCCAGCTTGCCGTCCTTGAGCGCCTGCTGCAGGCGCAGCACTTCGGTGCTCGACTGCGTGAACGTCAGATAGATCGGGTCGATCTGCTGCACGGTCGTCAGCAGCGTCGCCTCACCCTGGCCCACGAGCGCGCCTTCGGTAACCTGCGCCAGACCGGCACGGCCGGAGATGGGCGAAGTCACGCTGGCGTAGCCGACGTTCAGCTTGGCGGTTTCCACGGCGGCGCGGGCGGCGGCCACGTCAGCGGTGGCTTGCTTGGCGGCGGCGGTGGCGTCGTCGTAGTCCTGCTTGCTGATGGCGTTGGTGGCAACCAGCGGTTTGTAGCGCTCAGCCTTCAGTTGCGCCTGCGTTTGCGTGGCTTCCGAACGCGCAAGCTGTGCCTTGGCGCTGTCGAGCGACGCCTTGTACTGCGCCGGATCGATCTGGAACAACTGTTGGCCGGCCTTCACGTCACTGCCTTCGGCGTAGGTGCGCTTGAGTACGATGCCCGCGACCCGTGCTCGCACCTGCGCCACACGCGTGGCCTCCAGGCGGCCCGGCAACTCGCTGGTCAGACCAACGGAGTGCGGCTGCACGGTCACAACGCCGACTTCGGTCGGAGGCATGCCGGCGCCGCCCGGCCCTTGTGCCTGCTTGTTGCCGCAGGCTGCAAGTGCCACCACCATGAATGCGGCGGCAGCGAGTTGGTGATAACGGCGGGTGTTCGTCATAGATGACCCCATGTGGCGATAAGCGGAATGCCGGGTGCCGCAACGCCGCGCAAACGAGTGCGACGCCGGCAAACCGTCAGCGAAACCAAAAAACACAAAACGAAAACGTCCGATGCTAGCTGCATCTGGCGGCATGCGATATGGCTTTTGCGACGAACTCGCAACAACTTGGACCAGAATGCTAAGACGCGGGAGCGATCGGCAGTCGATCTCCGCCCTGGCTGCCGACAGACACGAAGCCGGCCCCAGCGCACGTGCCCGGGATGGATGTGGCGCATACGGCCATGGGCAAGCGACGGAGTGCGCGCTATTATAGATACGTTCGCGTATGTATGTAAGTCACGCCGTTGGGAATAGGGACTCCGTTGACACGTTTCCGGAGTTCGTAGCAATGACGGCGATCAAGCGAACAGGCAGCGAATACCGCGCTGCGACAAGCATTGTCAGCCAACGGACCCCAAGCCGCGTTGTGCGAAGCGCAATGGTGCGTTGCCAGGAATTGTGCATTGCACAAAAGCCAATCGAAAGAACGCCCGCCGAGATGGCACGGCGTTCCTCTGGAAGATCATGGTCAGACGAACGAAGGAAGAAGCACTGGAAACCCGCAACCGCATCCTGGACGCGGCGGAAGACGTGTTCTATGCGCGCGGCGTGGCACGCACATCGCTATCGGATATTGCGCAGGCCGCGGGTGTGACGCGCGGCGCCATCTATTGGCACTTCCGCAACAAGACCGACGTATTCGCCGCCATGTGTGAGCGCGTGAAGCTGCCCATGGAGACCATGTGCACCCCGCTCGGGGTGGAAGCCGATGATCCGTTGGGCGAACTGCGCACGGTGGGCAACTTCCTGCTGCGGCAACTCGTGGAAGATGCGCACTGGCGCAAGGTCTTCGAGATCATGTTCAACAAGTGCGAGTTCGTGGAAGACACGAGCCCCATCCTCAAGCGCCAACAGGAATCGTTTGAGGAAGGCATGACCCACCTGACGAGCATCATCGAACAGGCGACGCGGCGCGGGCAGCTGCCGGCCGACCTGGACATCCCGCTGGCCGTGGCGCATTTCCATGCCACTTTCAACGGCATCATGGGCGATTACCTGTTCTACCCGGACGCCTCCAGCCTCGCCACCAAGCGCGAGCGCCTGCTGGATGCGTGCATCGACACCCTCAAATACGCGCCGTCGCTGCGGCTGGAGCCCGCGGCAGCCGCTGCCGCCCACACCGGGGCCTCGGCATGAACACGCCCGTGTTCGATCAGATGGTCTTTGCCGGCGGCGGCAACCGGTGCTGGTGGCAGGCCGGCTGGTGGGATGTCGTGGAGCCTGAACTGGGCTTGGCCCCGCGCGTGATTGCCGGCATCTCGGCCGGCGCATCGACGGCGTGCATGCTGCATGCATGGAATTCGGCCGAGCTGATGGATTACTACGGCGAGGCCCTGCGCCAAAACACCCGCAACGCCCACTGGGGCAACCTGCTGCGCGGCGAGCGTGTGTTTCCGCACTACGGTATGTACAGGACGGCGCTGCTGACGGTGTTCGGCGAGGGTCGCTTCGCGCGGCTGGCACAGGCGCCGGAGATCCGCATCGGCGTGGCCCACATCCCGCGCTGGCTGGGCGCTCGCTCCGCCGTGGCGGCAGGGCTGATTGCCTACAACATCGAAAAGCACGTTCGCAAGACGCTGCACCCGACGCTGGGCAGGCGCCTCGGCTTCACGCCGGAAATCGTGCGCGCGCAGGATTGTGCCACCCCCGAGGACTTGGCCGATCTTCTCCTGCAATCGGCGTCCACCCCGCCTTTCACGCCGGTGCTTCGGCGCGCGGGGCGGCCGGTACTCGACGGCGGTATGGTCGACAACGTGCCCGTGCACGCGCTGGATGCTACGCCGGGCGATGCGCTGGTGCTCGTCACGCGCCTGTACCCGCGCCCGACGTATTTCCGCATGGATGTGCCGGTGGCTGGCGGCGTGCAGCGCCGGTTTTATGTGCAACCTTCGCGCAAGGTTCCCATTTCGAGCTGGGATTACACCCGCCCTGGCGCCATGCGCGACGCCTATGCACTCGGCCGTCATGACGGCGAAACCTTCCTGCGCGAACTTCCACGCGGGTTCGCCACGGCGGTGGCTGCGTAACCACCTCCTCCAAGACAAAGACAGGCGGCGGGCGCGCCGCTTGCTCCACATGGGCGCGCCCGCCGGCGTGCCGCTCAGGTCGTCCGGCCGATGCCACTTCGACGGACACTTATGCCCGCCAACCCTGCACATGCGTTTGACCTGATCGTGATCGGCGCCGGTTCTGCCGGGCTCGCGGCTGCGCGCCGATCTGCGCAACTGGGGGCACGGACGCTGCTGATCGACCGTGCGCAAGTCGGCGGCACCTGCGTCAACCGCGGATGCGTGCCCAAGAAACTGCTCGGCTACGGCGCCGCCTGGTCGCAGACAATGGCGCGGTGTTTGCGCGCCGCGCACGCCGCCGACGCCTGGGCCGACGCCATCGCGCGGACGCGTGCCGAAGTCGCGCGGCTGCACGAAGCGCATTTCGCCCACCTTGTCGATGCCGGCGTGCAGTGGTTGAGCGGCACTGCCTCGCTGCGTGGCCGTGGCATCGTCCGGTTGCAAACCGAGTCCGGCAAGACCACGCTGCGCGCGCGCCAGATCGTGCTGGCTGCCGGCGCCCGCCCCACGCCGCTTCCCGTACCCGGCGCGGAACTGGCTTGCACTTCCGACGACGTGTTCGGCTGGGAGACGCCGCCCGCGTCGCTCATCATCGCGGGCGGTGGCGTCATCGCGGTGGAAATGGCCTCGACGCTGGCGCGCTTCGGCGTGCGGGTCACCGTGCTGACGCGCGATGCGCGCGTGCTGCCTGAATTTGATGCCACGGTGGCCGAGGCCGCCGCGCAGTCGCTGGCCGGCTGCGGCGTCGAGCTGATCCAGAACGCCGATGTTGTCCGCGTCGAACGCGATGCCGTGAATAGCGGCGGCGTGACCGTCTACGCGAGCATCGAAGGCAGCGACGCTCCCCGCGCGCTACGCGCCCAGCGTGTGTTAAGCGCCATCGGCCGCACGCCGAACGTCGCGGGCCTTGGCCTGGACGCGGCCGGCGTCACGCTCGATGCGCACGGACGCATTGCGGTCGACCGCCATTTCCGCACGCGCGCACGCGGCGTGCATGCCGTGGGCGACATCTGCGGCGCCAGCCGCCTGCAATTGACACCCGTGGCCGCCGCGCAGGGCCGCTACGTGGCCGAACGCCTATTCGGCAAAGGCACCAAGCTGCCCGACATGGACACCGTGCCGATGGCCGTGTTTTGCGATCCGGCCATCGCAAGCGTGGGCCTGACCGAAGCCGACGCCCGCACGCGTTGGCCCGAACTGGGCAAGCGCGGGCCGGACACCGACAAACGCGCCTTGGCAGACCGTATCGACGTGGTGGTCCGCCGCTTCGTCTCGCTGGAGCAGCGTTTTGCGGGCTCGGGCATGGAATCGTTGATCAAGCTGGTATGCAATGCCCGCAGCGGACGCGTGCTGGGCGCGCACATCGTCGACAACGCTGCGCCGGAGATCATCCAGGCACTGGCGATGGCCGTGCGCATGGGCGTCCGGCTCAAGCATCTGCAGTCGACCGTCGGCCTGCACCCAACCGTGGCAGAGGAATTGCTGAGCATGTAAGCGCACTTGTTCAATTTTCCTGACCCCGGTCTGCAAAACCATGCACGTTACTGGTGCCGGGTCGGCGCAGAATGGGAACTATATTCTTCAGGAAATTTGACATGCTCCCCGTGCTTTATCTGTCCCATGGGTCGCCCATGTTGGCGGCTGATCCGGGTCCTGTCGGCAAGATGCTGGCGGCGCTCGGGCAAGAAATGGCCGCCCTCAACCCGCGCGCCATCGTTGTGGTTTCGCCGCACTGGATGACGCGCCGGCCGGCTGTGACCGCCCGCGCTCAGCAGGAAGCCTGGCACGACTTCGGCGGTTTCCCGCCGCAACTGTACGCGCTGGAATACGCCCCGCCGGGGGCGCCTGACCTGGCTGAACGCATCCGCACGCTGATCGACGGCAACATCGTCCCCGGGCTGGAGGAACAGGCCTCCACCGTGCTGGACCCGCGCCAGCCGCTGGACCACGGGGCCTGGGTGCCGCTGATGCTGATGTTTCCGGAGGCGAAGATCCCCGTGGTGCAGGTCTCGTTGATGCCGGGCCTGTCGCCCGCTTGCCAGATGGCGATGGGGCGCACGCTCGCGCCGCTGCGCGACGAGGGCGTGCTGATCGTCGGCTCCGGCAGCTTCACGCACAACCTGCGCGCGCTGATGCGCGGCCCGGGCATGGCGCAGCATGGCGTGCCGGTTGAGCCTTGGGTGACGGCCTTTCGCGAATGGATGATCGAGACGATGACGGATGGCATCCGCAGCGGCGATTTCACCCGGTTCTGCGATTACCGCGCGCAAGCCCCGAACGCCGCCCACGCCCACCCCACCGACGAACACCTCATGCCGCTGTACGTGGCACTGGGCGCCGCGATGGGCCAGCCGAGCCAAGCCACGCCGGGCGGCGTCCAGGCTCAGCACGTGGTCGATACGGTGACGTACGGATCGTTGGCGATGGACAGCTTCCGCTTCGATGGCGCGGGCGCCAACCAGCCGCAGTTGCGCGCCGCGGCTTGATTGACGGAAACGACGGGCAGGACGGCTGGCGTTATGCGCGGATCAGCGCGGGCGCCAGCGCCGTCGGGTTGACCACGCTGTCGACGTTGCCCTGGAGCACATCGAGGATGTTCTGGAACGCAAAGCCGAAGTACATCTCGTAGCTTTCGCGTTCGACGTAGCCGATGTGCGGCGTACAGATGCAGTTCTCCATGCGCAGCAGGGTGTGGCCCTGCAGGATGGGTTCCGTTTCAAACACGTCGATGGCAGCCATGCCCGGACGCCCACGATTGAGCGACGTCACCAGGCCGTTTTCTTCCACCAGCTCGGCGCGGCTCGTGTTGACGAAAAGGGCGGTCGGCTTCATGCGCGTGAGATCAGCCACCGACACGATGCCGCGCGTTTCGTCGTTCAGCCGCAGATGGACGGACAGCACATCGGACTGCTCGAACAGCGCGTCCTTTGATTCCGCCACAGCAAAGCCGTCGGCTCGCGCGCGTTCCTGCGAACCCTCGCGGCCCCACACCAGCACATTCATGCCGAAGGCGCGGCCGTAGCCGGCCACGAGCTGGCCGATCTTGCCGTAGCCGAAGATGCCCAGCGTCTGGCCCTTCAGGACACGGCCGATGCCAAAGTTGGGCGGCATCGTCGTGGATTTCAGCCCCGACTGCTGCCACGCGCCGTGCTTGAGGCTCGCCACGTATTGCGGAATGCGACGCTGCGCGGCCATCACCAGCGCCCAGGTCAGTTCAGCCGGCGCCACCGGCGAGCCCTTGCCCTCCAGCACCACAACGCCCTTGTCGGTACAGGCATCCAGGTCGATATGGCTGCCCGAATCGCGCGACACCCGGCCAGTCTGGCTGATGATCTTGAGTTTGGGCAGGCGGTCGAGCAACTGACGCGTAACACGCGTGCGCTCCCGGATCAGCACGATGGCTTCAACGTCCGCCACGCGTGCGGCCAATTGACCCACACCCTTGACGGTGTTGTTGAACACTTTGACTTCGTGGTCCTGCATCAGGCTGAAGCAATCCAGCTTGCGAACAGCGTCTTGGTAGTCGTCCAGTACGGCAATCTTCATCGACATCTCACTTCGAACAATGGTGCGCAGCAAAAAACAGCGATCCCTCGCGGTGGTATTCTTCCCATCCCTCGTCGCACGACAATCCGTGTCGACGTTCGGAATTGCCCGCCGCGGGCACGCAATTTGCGCAGCCCCGCTGGTGACGAGTCCTTGTTCTAGGGTCTGTTGACCTCGGTCCCGCCACTTTAGCGCACGCGGCCCCCGCTGCCCGGAAAAACCCACATTCCGCCAGCGCACCGCTTTGTAACTGAATGTGAAATCAGCACGGCCACCGTCCCTCCGCCTGCCTCACCTCTCCCTCTGGAAATCGCTGATCCGGCTCGCTTCTGATGCGCCGTCGATCGCTTTCCCACCCGCCGCTGGGCGCGGCCGCCGTGCTGATCCGCCACCGATTTCTTTCTCACTTCCATTGGAGTTTTGGTCATGAATCAACCCGTGATGCAGGGCGTGCCTGCATTGAACGTGCCCGAGTACGTGAAACACCCGCGCCTGATCGCGTGGGTTGGCGAGGTGGCAGCGCTCACCAAGCCGGAGCGCATCGTCTGGTGCGATGGTTCGCAAGAGGAATACGACCGCCTGTGCGCCGAAATGGTGGCCGCCGGCACGATGAAGCAGCTCAACCCGGCCAAGCGCAAGAACTCGTACCTGGCGCTGTCGGACCCGTCGGACGTGGCGCGCGTGGAAGACCGCACCTTTATCTGCTCGCAGAAGAAGGAAGACGCCGGCCCCACCAACAACTGGACGGCCCCGGCCGAGATGCGCCAGACGCTGAACGGCCTGTTTGACGGCAGCATGCGCGGCCGCACGCTGTACGTGGTGCCGTTCTCGATGGGCCCGCTGGGCTCGCCGATCGCCCACATCGGCGTGGAGCTGTCGGACAGCCCGTATGTGGCCGTGAACATGCGCATCATGACCCGCATGGGTCGCGCGGTGTACGACGTGCTGGGCACCGACGGCGATTTCGTGCCGTGCGTGCACACCGTCGGCAAGCCGCTCGCCACGGGCGAGAAAGACGTGCCGTGGCCGTGCAACCCGACCAAGTACATCGTGCATTTCCCGGAAACGCGCGAAATCTGGTCGTTCGGCTCGGGCTACGGCGGCAACGCGCTGCTGGGCAAGAAATGCTTCGCGCTGCGGATCGCCTCCACCATGGGCCGCGACCAGGGCTGGCTGGCCGAGCACATGCTGATCCTGGGCGTGACGTCGCCGGAAGGCAAGACGTATCACGTGGCGGCGGCTTTCCCGTCGGCCTGCGGCAAGACCAACTTTGCGATGCTGATTCCGCCCGCAGGCCTGAACGGCTGGAAGGTGACGACCATCGGCGACGACATCGCCTGGATCAAGCCCCGCAAGGACGCCAACGGCAAAACGCGCCTATACGCCATCAACCCGGAAGCCGGCTACTTTGGCGTGGCCCCGGGCACCAGCGAGAAGACCAACTTCAACGCGATGGCCACGCTCAAAGAGAACGTCATCTTCACCAACGTGGCGCTCACCGACGACGGCGATGTGTGGTGGGAAGGCATGACGGACACGCCGCCTGCCCACCTGATCGACTGGCAAGGCCAGGACTGGACACCCGAGACCGCCAAGGAAACCGGCCGCAAGGCAGCGCATCCGAACGCGCGTTTCACGGCGCCGGCAGCACAATGCCCCTCGATCGATCCGGAATGGGACAACCCCGCGGGCGTACCCATTGATGCGTTCATCTTCGGCGGCCGCCGTTCGACGACCGTGCCGCTCGTGACCGAAGCGCGGGACTGGACCGAAGGCGTTTACATGGCCGCCACGATGGGCTCGGAAACCACCGCCGCTGCTGCCGGCCAGCAAGGTGTGGTGCGCCGCGACCCGTTCGCCATGCTGCCGTTCTGTGGCTACAACATGGCCGACTACTTTGCGCACTGGCTCAAGGTTGGCGAGAAGCTTGCCGAGAGCGGCGCCACGCTGCCGAAGATCTTCTGCGTGAACTGGTTCCGCAAGGACGAGAACGGCAAGTTCGTGTGGCCGGGCTTTGGCGAGAACATGCGGGTGCTGAAGTGGATGGTCGATCGCATCGAAGGCCGGGCGCAGGGCGATGAGCACGTCTTCGGCGTGTCGCCGCGCTACGAAGAACTGAGCTGGGATGGGCTGAACTTCACGGCCGAGCAGTTCGCCAAGGTGATCTCGCTGGACGCGGACGCCTGGAAGCAGGAACTGGCTCTGCACGACGAGCTGTTCACGAAACTGGCACACGGCCTGCCGCAAGCGCTGCCCGACGCCAAGACCCGCCTGGAAGAACGCCTGCAGGGCTGACGCCCGCCGCCGCCTCGGCATCAGGACAAGAAGCCCGCCTCGCGCGGGCTTTTTTTTGTCCGCCCGCGGAAGGTTGCCCAAACAATGAGCAGTAATCCTAAAGTTTTAAATCGTGCGAATTACCCCTGCCAACAAAACAGATCAATTGATTTTTAGCTAAACGATTTGCTTTGTAAAAAATACCGACACACACATGGAAGCGGCCATTATGGCGGCGCGAGCATAATCGCCATGCATTTATGCCACGCTTGAATCATTGCACGCATGGTATCGGCCAAGAACGTTGCCTGGCATAGCTTTATGAAGAATGCATGTCAACCACGGCACCCCAATACGTGTCGGATTGAATGAATTTCCAAATTTTAAAATTCCTGCGTGACGAATCCCTACGGGATTCTTATAATCCGGCAAAACGGAATCCTTTCTCTCTGAGCCAGAGGGGGGGTTCATGACTAGAGGAAACGGGAAAGGGCGAACAAGCCTTATGCCAAAGGAGGTGGGGGATCCCTACTTCCCCGGCGCTCGGGGGGGCGCCGGCTCGGATTGCGCGCAGACAACGCCGCAGACTATGCAAACGATTGCATGGTTCGGCAGGCTGCGGCAGGCACCGAGGGGCTTGCAGATCTTTCTCAGGACCACCCTGGACACCACCCAGGAGGCTCCGCTGGCGATCGTCGACGGGAATAGCAGCATGACGATCCGCGCACGGCCGATGGCCGGACAACAGCGCCCGCAAGAAATGACATGCGAGCACACGCGCAATTGCCCGCATGGCACTCATAACAACGCGCACCGCAGACAGCAGAGCGCAGCCGCAGGGCTGCTCGCCGGAGTGTGTCGGCTGGTTAGACGGGAGGTATCACAAAGTGGGTATTCAGATCTTGCTGGTCGAACAAGACCAGGCAGAGGGGGAGCGTCTGTCGTTTTCCCTGCGTGATGGTGGACACGACGTTCAACGGGTCAGCCATCCGGGCCAGGCGCAGGCAGCCATCCTGGCCGCCATGCCTGAGTTGCTCCTGATGGAGTGGACATGGCCCGAGCGCGAGTCGATCGACATGCTGCTGGCGTTGCGCGCCAACATGCAGACGCGCGGCCTGCCGGTCATCGTGCTATCCCGTCATGGCGATGCGCGCGCCAAGATTGCCGCGCTCGACGCCGGTGCCGACGACTACGTCGTCAAGCCGTGCGACACGGGCGAGCTGCATGCCCGCATCCGCGCCGTACTGCGCCGTCGTGCGCCGCATCAGCATGGCGACGACATCCTGCAGGTCAACGGCCTGCGCCTCGATCCGCTCACGCTGGGCGTGACTGCGCAAACCGAAACCGGCCCGCGCGCCATTCCGCTCAGCCCGCTGGAATTCCGCCTGCTGCACTTTCTCGTCGCGCATCCGCAACGCGTGCATTCGCGCACGCAACTGCTGGACCGCGTTTGGGGCAACCATGTCTTCGTGGGTGAGCGCACGGTGGATGTACACGTGCGCAAGCTGCGCGTAGCGCTGGCCGGTACGCCCTGCGATGGCCTGATCCAGACCGTGCGCGGCGGCGGTTATCGGCTCGTGGTCGGCGCCAGCGGCGCAACGGCCGCGCATGCGGCCGAAGTGATCGGCATGCAACTGGAAGCGGCGACCCGCAAGGCCGAGTTGCCGGCATACGGCCGCGTCCCGACGACTCGCTCGCTCGGCCCGGCTCAGTTGGGCGCCTAACGCGCCTGTCCGCCACGGCAGACCGCCGCTTGCGCATCGCGCAGCGGCGGTTTTCTTTTGCGTCAGTGCCCGGTCATGCGCGCCCTAACCTAGACAGATTGGCGCAGTTCCTTCTTGTGCTGCTGCGTCAGCGCCGGCCCTCCCGCCAGCGTTTGAGCCAGCCGAGCCCTTCGCTCGTACCCGCACGCGGCCGGTATTCACAGCCGACCCAGCCGTCATAGCCAAGCGTGTCGAGCAAGGCGAAGAGGTGCGGATAGTTCAGCTCACCTTCGTCCGGCTCGTGGCGATCGGGCACGCCGGCAATCTGCACGTGGCCCACACCACCGATGTACTGCTTGAGCTTGACTGACAGGTCGCCCTCCATGATCTGCGCGTGGTACAGGTCGAACTGCACCTTGACGTTGGTCGCGCCGACTTCCTTGCACACCGCATGCGCCTGCGCCTGGTGCGTGAGGAAGAAGCCCGGCATGTCGCGCGTGTTGATCGGCTCCAGCACGATGGTGACGCCCGCGCCGGCAGCCTCGCGCGCAGCGTAGGCGACGTTGCTAACGTAGGTGGCGTGATGGCGTGCGCGGTCCGCACCTGCGGGCAAAAGGCCGGCCATCACGTGCAGGCGCGTGTTGCCCAACACCTGCGCATACTCCAGCGCGGTCGCAATGCCGCGCTTGAATTCCGCTTCGCGCCCGGGCAATGAGGCAATGCCGCGCTCGCCGCCGGCCCAGTCGCCCGGCGGGGCATTGAACAGCGCTTGCGTGAGGCCAGCGTCGTCAAGGCGAGCACGGATATCCGCCTTGTCGAAGTCGTAGGGGAACAGAAACTCCACGCCCTCGAAGCCATCCTTTGCCGCGGCGGCAAAGCGGTCGAGGAACGCGTGCTCCTGGTACATCATGGACAGGTTGGCGGCAAAGCGCGGCATGACAGACCTCTGAAGACGATTGCTTATTTGTTGACGAGCTGTGGCGGCGTGCGCAACACGGCAATGCAACCGAGCACCAGCACGCCTGCCAGCGCATACATGCCGGCGGATGTGCTGCCCGTCATGTCCTTGAGCGCACCGATCATATAGGGGCTCACGAAGCCGGCCAAGTTGCCGACCGAGTTGATGGCGGCGATACCGGCAGCTGCAGCGGTGCCTTGCAGGAACGCAGTCGGCATCGACCAGAAGAGCGGCGCGCACGTCAGCACACCTGCGGCAGCCAATGACAGGAAGACAATCGACAGGGCCACGTTGTGCCCGGCCGTCGCCACCACAGCAAAACCGACTGCGCCCATCAGCGCCGGCACAACCAGGTGCCAGCGACGCTCGCGTCGTGCATCGGCACTGCGGCCGATCAGCACCATGGTGATCGCCGCACACACGTACGGAATCGCAGAGAGCACGCCCACCATGAACGTGTCGGTCACACCGGCGCTCTTCACCAGCGTCGGCATCCAGAACGTCAGTCCGTACTGGCCCATGACGAAGGCGAAGTAGATCAGGCTCATCATCCACACGCGCGGGTCGGAGAACACCTTGCCGATGCCGTGGTGCTCGGTCTTGCCTTTGTTGTCTGCAGCAATGTTGGCTTCGAGAATCTGCTTCTCGTCTTCCGACAGCCAATTGGCCTTGCGGATGCTGTCATCGAACTTCCACAGCACCAGCAGGCCCACCAGCATGGCAGGAATGGCCTCAATGACGAACATCCACTGCCAGCCCTGCCACCCGCCGCCTACCCCTGTCCCATGGAACGCGCTCATGATCCAGCCCGACAGCGGGTTGCCGAAGATGCCCGAGATGGGGATGGCGGCCATGAACATCGCCACAATCCGCGCGCGGCGATGCGATGGATACCAGTACGTCAGGTACAGGATGACGCCGGGGTAGAAGCCCGCTTCGGCCAAACCCAGCAGGAACCGCATCACGTAGAACTGCGTGGGCGTCTGCACGAACGCGAAAGCGCCCGAAATCAAACCCCACGTGATCATGATCCGCGCGATCCAGATGCGCGCGCCAATCTTGTTCATCAGCAGGTTGCTCGGCACCTCGAAGAGGAAGTAACCGATGAAGAAGATGCCGGCACCCAGCCCGTACACCGTTTCGGAAAAATTCAGCGCCTGCGACATCTGCAGCTTCGCAAACCCAACGTTCACGCGGTCGAGATACGCAACCACGTAGCACAGCATGATGAGCGGGACGATGCGGCGCGACACGCGCGCATAAACGCTGTCCTCTTTTGAAACGGCGTGCGAAGGCAACGCCGCCGTGGTGGCGGTCGAGGTGTTCATGTGGTCTCCGGTGTAGGTGTTATATGGGCTGTGCGGCGGGCGCTACCGGTCTGCTGCCGGTTGCTCTACCAACGGGCCCCGAACGTCTGGCGCAGTTCGTCGATCTGCGCGTCGGACAGCGGTGCAGGTTTGGGTTCGGTCATCAACCAAAGCCGTGCGGTTTCTTCCAGTTCTTCCAGCGCGTAAGCTGCATTCGACACCGAGCCGTGCCACACCACGGGCCCCAGCCGATCGAGCAGCACAGCACGCACATCGTTGGCCAGTGATGCGATCTGCGTAGCCACATCCGGATGGCCCGGCCGCTGATACGTGATGAGCGGCACGTGGCCGACCTTCATCACGTAGTACGGCGTGATGGGCGGCAGCACATCGGCTTCATGCCACACGCCGGCCAGCGTGAGCGCCACGAGATGCGTCGAATGCGTATGCACCACGGCATGCGCATCTGCATTGCGGCTATAGATGCCGCGATGCAGGGCAAGCGTTTTCGACGGTTTGTCGCCGCCGACCCACTCGCCCGTCGCCAGCACCTTCGCGATACGCGCCGGGTCCAGCGTGCCGAGGCAGGCATCGGTGGGGGTGATGAGCCAGCCGTCAGGCAGGCGTGCGCTGATATTGCCTGCCGTGCCGACGGTGTAACCGCGCGCATACAAGCTCTGCCCGACGCGGGCGATCTCTTCACGCAGGGCTGTTTCGGTGGACGCACTCATACCGCAGCCTCCGCTGTGGCCTGCGCCAGTTGCGCTAGCGCCTTCTCGAAGAAATCCACCGTCCCGAAATTGCCGGACTTCAGTGCCAGCGCAACCGGATCGTTGTCGATGGTGGCCGTCCAGGGCACGCCCGGATCAATCTGCTGGCCGATGCGAAGCGCGCGCACGTCGAGCGCCTGTACCACCGCGCCCGAGGTCTCACCGCCGGCCACCACGAAGCGGCGTACGCCGTCAGCATGCAGCGAGCGGGCGATGCGGCCCAGTGCATCTTCAACGAGTTTGCCGGCGCGCTCCACGCCAAGCGTCTTCTGTACGTGGGCCACTTGCTCCGGCGCACTGGTGGCGTACACCAGCACGGTCTGACCGGCATGGCGGTGCACGAAATCGAGCGCCTCGACCACCACCGGTTTGCCTTCGGCCAGCGCCAGCGGATCAATCTGGAACGCGGGACGCGATGCACGCCAGTGCGCCACCTGCGCGTTCGTCGCACGCGAACAACTGCCCGATAGCACGATCGCCGAATCAGGCACCGCAGGTAACTGCGCCGCATTGCCGTGCGCGGTGATCAGCCCTGCGCGCCGATATTGCGCCGGCAAGCCCAGCGCCAAGCCCGAGCCGCCCGTCAGCAGCGGCAGGTCGGCAAATGCCTCGCCCAGCACGATCAGGTCGTCGTTGGAAATGGCATCGGCAATCGCCAGCTTCACGCCGTCGTCGCGCAGTTGCTGAGCCTGATCGCGCGCCGCCTGCGCGCCGCGCATGATGGTGTCGTAACGCAGCAAGCCGACCTTGCCCGCGCTCTGGCGCGCCAGCACCGAAACCAGGTTCGGATCGCGCATCGGCGTCAGCGGATGGTGCTCCATGCCTGACGCGTTGACCAGCACGTCGCCCACGAACAGATGGCCGCGGAAGATCGTTCGGCCGTTCTCCGGAAACGCGGGGCAGGCCAATGTGAAATCGGTGCCCAGTTCGGCCATCAAGGCCTCGGCAACCGGGCCGATGTTGCCCGCGTCGGTGGAATCGAAGGTCGAGCAGTATTTGAAGAAGAAGCGCGAGCAGCCTTGCGCGCGCAGCCAGTGCAGGGCATTCAACGACTGCGCCACGGCATCGGCCGCGGCAATCGTGCGCGACTTGAGCGCGACGACGATGGCATCGGCATCCGCAGCGATGGCCTCGCCGCCTGCCTGTGGCACGCCGATGGTCTGTACGGTGCGCATGCCGGCACGCACGAGCATGTTGGCGAGGTCGGTCGCACCGGTGAAATCATCGGCGATGCAACCAAGGACGGGGCGGGACGTGGGCGCTGCGCTCATTTCGGCTGGCCCTCCGGCAGCGTGATCCCGGGGAAGATCTTGATCACGGCGGAGTCGTCTTCCCTCGCATAGCCGGCCGTGGATGCCTGCATGAACATCTGATGAGCGGTAGCCGCCAGCGGCAGCGGGAACTTGGTGGCGCGCGCGGTATCGAGCACGAGTCCCAGGTCTTTGACGAAGATGTCGACGGCGGACAGCGGCGTGTAGTCGCCGGCCAGCACATGGGCCATGCGGTTTTCGAACATCCAGCTGTTGCCCGCGCTATGCGTGATCACTTCGTACAGCGCATCCGCTGCCACGCCTTCGCGCAGGCCCAGGGCCATGGCTTCGGCGGCGGCGGCGATGTGCACGCCGGCCAGCAATTGGTTGATGATCTTGACCTTGCTGCCCGCGCCGGCCTTGTCGCCCAGGCGATAGACCTTGCCGGCCATGGCGTCTAGCACATGGCCCGCTGCCGCATACGCCTCGGGCGTGGCTGAGGTCATCATGGTCATCTGGCCCGACGCGGCCTTGGCCGCACCGCCGGAGATGGGGCCATCCACATACAGAATGCCCTGCTGCGCGAGGCGCGCCTCCAGCGCAATCGACCAGTTCGGGTCGACCGTGGAACACATGACGAACGTGCTGCCCGGTCGCATGGCGGCCGCAGCTCCGCCCTCGCCGAACAGCACGGCTTCGGTCTGCGCGGCGTTGACCACCACCGAGACCACCACGTCCACACCCGCCGCCACCTCAGCAGGCGTTGCACACGCAACGCCGCCTTCCTTGGCGAAATCCGCAGCGGCACCCGGGCGCGCATCGCACGCATGTACGGTGTAGCCGTGATTGCGCAGGGTCTTGGCAATGCCCAGGCCCATGGCGCCGAGTCCGATCACGCCAACCTTACGGTCAGCCGCCGTTTGCGTCATGAATCGCTCCTGAAATCAGTCTTGGACCGTGTCGCGGCCCTCGGCCAGGCGACGTGCGGCATTGAACATGTGCGTCTGTGCGGCATTGCGTGCAGCCAGGGCGTCGCGGTGGCGGATGGCTTCGACCATCGCGCGGTGCTCGTCGCGGACCTGGCGGGCGAAGTCTTCGCGGCGCGCTTCGTTGCTGCGCGTCACGCCAATCGCTTCTTCCAGGTATTGGCTGAAGAAGCCGAGTGCCTGCACGAGGAACGGGTTGCCGCTGGCGGCCGCGATGGCGTGGTGAAAACGCAGGTCTTCGGTCACGCCGTCACCGCCGGCCGCCACCGCCGCGTCGATGCTGTCGAGTGCGGCGTCGATCTCGATCATCTCGGCGTCCGTGCGGCGCTGGGCGGCCAGCGCAGCGCCTTCGGCCTCCAGCGCGCGACGCAGTTCGATGATGTGCAGTACGGCGTCGATCGAGCCGGCCTGCGCCGCGTCGATACGCAACGGCTTGAGGCCAGCCTGCTGCGTGACGTACACCCCGCTGCCTTGGCGCGCTTCGACCACGCCTTCGTGCCGCAAGCGCGAGATGGCCTCGCGAATCACGGTACGGCTCACACCGAATTCCTGCCCGAGCACGGTTTCGGACGGCATGCGTTCACCGCGGCGCAGTTCGCCCGCGTCGATCTTGTCCATCAGGGTCTGGGCCACGCGGTCGGACAAGGAAGGCGCGGCGTCGAGTCGTTCAAACATGGGGTAGGGATGTCTTGGCAAGCGTAAATTCGTCGTGTCATCATACAAGTTGAGTCGCAGAGCTTCATCCCTGTTTACCCTAGGCATCGATCAAAACGCCCGGCGGGTTACGTCGGGCAACAAGGAGACACCATGAACATCGTCATCACCGGCGGCGCCGGCTTCCTGGGCCAGCGCGTGCTGGCGGCACTGCTCGAGCAACCCGGCCTGCCCGGTGCGGACGGCTCGGTACAACCCGTTGAGACCTTCATCGTGCTGGACCAGGTGGCCGGCCAGATTGCCGATGCGCGTGTGCGCTACGTGACGGGCGACGCTTCCGACCCAGCCCTCATTGCAAAGGTGATCGACGGGGGTGACAACAACGAGGTGGGCGGCGTGTTCCACCTGGCCGCCGTGGTGAGCGGCACCGCCGAGGCTGACTTCGACCTGGGCATGCGCGTGAACCTGGACGGCACGCGCGCATTGCTTGATGCGCTACGCGCGCAGCACGCCAAGACCGGCCGTGCGCCGCGCGTGCTGTTCGCAAGCTCGGTGGCAGTGTTCGGAGGCCAGTTGCCAGCCATCGTTACCGACGACACAGCGGCCACGCCGCAGGCTTCGTACGGCGTGCAGAAGTTGATGGGCGAATTCCTCGTCGGCGAGTATTCGCGCAAGGGCTACATCGACGGCCGCGCGGTGCGCATCCCGACGGTGTCGGTGCGCCCCGGCAAACCGAACGGCGCGGCCTCGAGCTTTGCCAGCGGCATCATCCGCGAGCCGTTGGCTGGCGAGGAAGCCATCTGCCCGGTGGAAGCCGAGACCGAACTGTGGCTGGCCTCGCCGCGCCAGGTGGTAGCCTCGCTGCTGCACGCGTACACGCTGCCGGCGTCGGCCTGGGGCAATCGCCGATCACTGAATCTGCCGGGCATTACGGTACGCGTGGGGGAGATGGTGGAGGCGCTGCGCAAGGTGGCGGGCGATGCGCCGGTCTCGCGCATCCGTTGGGAGCCGGACGCTCGCATCAAGGCCATCGTGCAAAGCTGGCCGGCGCGCTTCAATACCGCCCGCGCGGATGCGATGGGCTTTGGCCGCGACACCTCGTTCGAGGCAATGGTGCGCGATTACGTGGAGGGCACAAAGGGCGCCTAACGCCCCTTTCCCAGCTCCACCGCAAACTTCACCAGTTCCGCCTGTCCCTCGATGCCGAGTTTGCGCTTCAGGTTCAGGCGGTGCGATTCCACCGTGCGCACGGACAGGCCCAGCTCGTCGGCGATGCGCTTGTTGGCGTAGCCCTTGGCGATGCCCTCGAGAATGTCGCGCTCACGCGGCGTGAGCGCCTCGACCGGCGTGGGCATGACAGCCTGCTCGGCCATGCGCATTGCCAACTGCGCGCTGTAGAACGGCCGACCGGCCAGCACCGCGTCGATGGCCTCGACCAGTTCGCTGGCGGGCGCGTCCTTGAGCACGTAGCCACGCGCGCCGGCGCGAATCACCTGCCGCACGTACTCCAGGTTGTCGTGCATCGAGAGCACGAGCACGGCAATCTCGGGAAATTCCTCGGCAAACTTCTCGGTGAGCGCGATGCCGTTCATGCCGCGCATGCCGATGTCCATCAGCGCCAGATCGGGGGCCAAGGTGCGCGCAGCCTGCAGGGCGGCATCGGCGTCACCGGCTTCACCCACCACTTCGAAATGCGGCACGGCTTCCAGCCGCATGCGCACACCATCGCGCACGAGCGGGTGATCGTCGACGAGGAGCAGTTTGACGGGCGCAGGAGTACGCATGTTCATACGAGAGGAGAAGAGGGAGCAGAAACCAGTTGGGCGATGACGATATGCGGGAGCACAGCGCACACCTCGGTACCGTGCGGGCCCGAGGCGACGGTACAGGTGCCGCCCAGCGCGGCCATGCGTTCACGCATGTTGCGCAAGCCGATGCCGTGTTGCGGATCCACCTGCACGGATTCCACATCAAAGCCGGGGCCGTTGTCGCGAATGGACAAGCGCACGGCATCGAGATCGTTTTCAAGCAGCACACCGATGCGCGTGGCTTGCGTGGCATGGCGCTCGATGTTCGAGACAGCCTCCTGCGCGATGCGGAACAGCGCGGTGTTGCATGCGTCCGGTAGCTGCACGGGCGGGCCGACCACTTCGAGCGCAATCGCAAACCCCGGCTGGCTGTCTTCGTGCGCTTCGCGTGTTTCACGCACGAGCAGCTCCAGCGCAGCCGCCAAGCCGAGATCATCCAGGAGGGCGGGACGCAGGTTGTGCGACACGCGCCGCACCTCGCCCAGCGCGCCGTTCAACCGATCAAGCGCGCGGCGCAACATGCTGTCCGCCCGTTCGATCGACGGCGGCGATGCAGGTGACGCTTCGAGATGCCCATGCGCGGTTTCGAGCAGCAGCTTGGTCGACACCAGCACCTGGCTGATGCCGTCGTGCAACTCGCGCGAGACGCGCGCGCGTTCGTCCTCCTGAGACTTCACAACCTGCTGCGCGAGCTGGCGCAGCTTGGCATCGGCCTGGCGGTGATCGCTCACGTTCAGCGCCAAACCGCTGCCGGCTACCAGCAGGATGCTGATCGCGGCAATGCCAACGACCCACGCCAGCGTCTGGTCGATGTTGGCCTGCGCACGCTGATCAATCTCACGCAAGGTCTGCTCGATGTCGTCCAGGTACAGACCGGTGCCCACCATCCAGCCCCACTGTGGGATTGGCTCGACATAACCGAGTTTGGGCACGCTCTGGTGCGTGGAGGGCTTGTCCCACATGTAGCGCACGAAACCGCCGCCCGCCTGCGCGGCCGCCACCAGTTTCTGGATGGTCGGCTGGCCGCCCGAGTCCGTTAGGTCCCACAGATCGCGCCCGACCAGTTCGGGCTGGCGCGGGTGCATCAGGTTGCGTCCACGCAGGTCATAGAGGAAGAAATAGCCGTCGGTGCCGAAGTCGAGACGGGCGAGGGTGCGCATGGCTTCGTCGCGGGTGGCTTCGTCCCCGGCCGGATCGCCACTGTGGCCGGACGCAAGCAACGGCGCGATGGCACTCTGCGCAAGCTTGACGTAAGACCGCAGCTCGGTCTCCTTGGCCTGCAGGTACGCCGACTCCACCAACTGCCGCTCGTGCCGCGCCAGCGCAATCGACTGATGCCGCACGGTCAGCATGATCGCCAGCATGGCGATGGTCAGCGGTGCAACGGCGAGGAGCAGGATCTTCTGGCGGAGCTTCATGGCAAAACGCGGCGAGCATTGCGGCATCGCAAGGTGGCGGCGCGGTCTCGGTCAGGTGTGGGGTCTGCGTAGAACTACGGACGTGTGCTGCGTAGTCCTCCGCTTGTGGCGCGGGGTGCGGCTGGCAAATACTACACGCCCCTGTCACGGGGCAGGACTCACCGCAGGGATGAACCCACATCCCGCGTTCAGCACATTACTTCGACCAAGGTTCGAGGAGACCGACATGAGCTTCGTCAGGCAACACCTGATCTGGCTGGTCGTCGCCATTCTTGGCGCGTCTGCCTTTGCCACCGTTGCGCTTGCGCGCGGCGAGGCAGTCAGCGCGCTATGGGTGGTGGTGGCCGCCGTATGCATCTACCTGATCGCGTATCGCTACTACAGCCGCTTCATCGCCGACAAGGTGCTCGGCCTGGACGGCACCCGTAAAACGCCCGCCTGGCGTTACAACGACGGGCTCGACTACGTTCCCACCAACAAGCACGTGCTGTTCGGCCACCACTTCGCGGCCATTGCCGGAGCTGGCCCGCTGGTGGGCCCCGTGCTGGCCGCGCAGATGGGCTATCTGCCCGGCATGCTGTGGATCCTGGCCGGCGTGGTGTTTGCCGGCGCGGTCCAGGATTTCATCGTGCTGTTCATCTCCACGCGCCGCGACGGCCGCTCTCTGGGCGACCTCGTGAAGAGCGAGATGGGCACGGTGCCCGGCGTGATCGCGCTGTTTGGCGCGTTCCTCATCATGATCATCATCCTGGCCGTGCTGGCGCTGATCGTGGTGAAGGCGCTGGTCGGCTCGCCGTGGGGCACCTTCACGGTGGCCGCGACGATTCCCATCGCGCTGTTCATGGGCGTGTACGTGCGCTACATCCGTCCGGGCCGCATCGGCGAGATCTCCATCATCGGCTTCGTGCTGCTGATGCTCGCCATCGTCGGTGGTCAGGCGGTGCATGAAAATGCCGCGCTGGCGCCGCTGTTCACGTTCGACGGCAAGGCCCTCACGTGGATGCTGATCGGCTACGGCTTTGTCGCCTCGGTGCTGCCGGTGTGGCTGCTGCTTGCCCCGCGTGATTACCTGTCGACGTTCCTGAAGATCGGCACGATCATGGCACTGGCCATCGGCATCCTGATCGTCGCGCCGAAGATGCAGATGCCTTCGCTCACGCAGTTTGCAGGCGGCGGCGGCCCGGTGTGGTCGGGCAACATGTTCCCGTTCCTGTTCATCACCATTGCGTGCGGTGCGGTGTCGGGCTTTCACTCGCTCATCTCGTCGGGCACCACACCCAAGTTGCTGGAGAACGAACGCCAAGCACGCTTCATCGGCTACGGCGCGATGCTGATGGAATCGTTCGTCGCCATCATGGCGCTGGTGGCCGCTTCGGTCATCGACCCGGGCGTGTACTTCGCGATGAACAGCCCGGCGGCGCTGGTGGGCGCGACGCCCGATACGGTGGCACACACGCTGTCCACCTGGGGCTTTGTCATCACGCCTGACGTGCTGATCCAGACCGCCAAGGACGTCGGCGAGAACACCATCCTCGCCCGTGCAGGCGGCGCGCCAACGCTGGCCGTGGGCATGGCGCACATCCTGCACCAGGTGGTGGGCGGCCAGGCCATGATGGCCTTCTGGTACCACTTTGCGATTCTGTTCGAGGCGCTGTTCATCCTCACCGCCGTGGATGCAGGCACGCGCGCCGGGCGCTTCATGCTGCAGGATCTGCTGGGCACCTTCGTGCCGGCACTCAAGCGCACGGATTCGCTCGTCGCCAACCTCATTGCCACGGCCGCGACCGTCGCACTGTGGGGCTACTTCCTGTACCAGGGCGTGATCGATCCGCTGGGCGGCATCAACACGCTGTGGCCGCTGTTCGGCATCTCCAACCAGATGCTCGCCGCGATTGCGCTGACGCTGGGCACCTGCGTGCTGGTCAAGATGAAGCGCGATCGCTACGTCTGGGTGACGCTGCTGCCGACCATCTGGCTGCTGATCTGCACGCTCACCGCCGGCTGGCAGAAGCTGTTCGATCCGGACCCGAAGATCGGCTTCCTGGCGCACGCCAACAAGTACGCCAGCGCGATTGCCGAAGGCAAGCTGCTGGCCCCGGCCAAGTCGATGGCGCAGATGCAGCAAGTGGTGCTGAACGACCGCATCGACGCGTTCCTGTGCGGCCTGTTCATTCTCGTGGTCGTGAGCATCGCCTGGTATGGCCTGCGCACGGTGCTCAAGGCGCGCGCCGCGAGCCGTCCGACCACCAACGAAACGCCGTACGAAGCGCTGGGCGCATGAGCACGGGCATGCGCGAAGAACTCGAAAACTTCGGCCGCTACCTGGGCCAGACGCTGCGCCTGATGGTCGGCGTGCCGGACTACGACACCTACGTGCGCCACATGCAGGAGACCCATCCGGGCCAAACCGTCATGTCGTACGAAGACTTCTTCCGCGAACGCCAGGACGCGCGCTACGCCGGACGCGTCGGCCGGTGCTGTTGATGAATGATTGAACCTGCTCCAAAGCAAAACCGCCGGTGCATGCTGCCATGCCCGGCGGTTTTTGCTTGCGTGCGCTACATTGATTGACGTGCCGTTGTGGGCGGGTCGCCGTGCTTGGCACGATAGGTTTTCTCCACCAGCTCGCGCAGCTTGCCGAGCGCCCCCACATCGCCTTGGGCGGCCGCCCTGCCGTACCACTTCTTGGCTTGCTCGATATCCTGCGCGACCACGCCGGGCTCGCCGCGCTCGTAATAGCTGCCGACAATGTATTGCGAGGGTCCGTCGCCACCCTCGGCTGCCTTCTTGTACCAGCTGAAGGCGCGCCCGTAGTCACGCGGCACACCGCGCCCCGTGAAGTAGTTGGTGGCCAGCGCACGCTGCGCCTCGACATGCCCGCCGGCGGCGGCGCGCTCGTACCACTTGTTGGCTTCTTCCAGGGAGCGCGGTACCAGCTCGCCGCGCTCAAACAATTCGCCGTAGGCAAACTGCGCGTGGGTCATCTGGTTGTCGGCGGCGCGGCGCAGCCATTTGACCGCCTCTTCCGGGCGGGCGACGGTGCCTTCGCCGCGCATCAGCATCATCGCGTAGTTGAACTGCGCGAGCCGGTTGCCGCGCTGCGCGGCCTCGGCAAACTCGTCGAAGGCGTGGCCGAAATCGTTCTTTTCGTAGTGCGCGATGGCGATCTGGGTGAGGGCGGCGGCATCGCCCTGTGTGTCGGCAGGCGACGTTGCAGCGGATGCAAACGACATCGCCGCACCCATCGCCACCACCAACACCGCCTGCAGCATGCGCGGACTTCTGCGCCGGACCTGTCTGCTCATCACCCACTCCTCAACGGAAGATGACCCAGTGTAACGCGCCAAATTGCCACGTGCGGGGGCGCACAAACCAGCACATCAGGGGCGCACACAGCTGCCGGGGCAATCAGCCCGCGCGCACCCGGTACACCGCCACGCTGCCGCGCCAGTTGGCGCCCCAACGCACCACGCTGCCTTCGTGCAGCACAACGCGATCGAGAATCACCAGTCCCACCTTGGGCGCCAGCGCTTCAAAGTCGCGGATGGTCAGCACGCGCACGTTGGGCGTGTTGTACCACTCGTACGGCAGCGACTTGGACACCGGCATGCGCCCGCGGAAGATCGACAGCCGATGCGGCCAGTAGCCGAAATTCGGGAACGACACGATGCACTCGCGGCCCACGCGCAGCATCTCGCGCAGCACCTGCGCCGTGTTGTGGATGGTCTGAAGCGTCTGCGACAGGATGACCGTATCGAAGCTCTTGTCCTCGAACAGCGCCAGCCCGCCTTCCATGTTCTGCTGGATCACGTGCACGCCCTTTTTCGTGGACGCCAGCACGCCCGCATCGTCGATCTCGATGCCGTAGGCCAGCACGTCGAGCTCATCCTGCAGCACGCGCAGCAGGCTGCCGTCGCCGCAACCAAGATCGAGCACGGTGGAGTGCGGCTCGATCCAGCGGGCGATGGCACGAAAGTCCGCGCGGTCGGTCAGGATGTTGGGCACCTCGGACGGCGCAGCGGGGTTCAGCGTTTGCGTTGTCATGCGCCGATCTCCTGCGCGATGCGTTCGTAATAGGCGCGGACCAGCGCGTGGTAGCGCGCGTCTTCCAGAAGGAAAGCGTCGTGGCCGTGCGGCGCGTCGATCTCGCCGTAGGTGACGGGATGCTTGTTGTCGAGCAGCGCCTTGACCAGCTCGCGGCTGCGCGCCGGGGCGAATCGCCAATCGGTCATGAAGCTGACCACGAGGTAACTCGCCTTGGTGTGCGCAACGGCCTTGGTCAGGCTGCCGCCGTAGGCCAGTGCGGGGTCGAAGTAATCGAGCGCGCGCGTGATGAGCAGATACGTGTTCGCATCGAAATACTCGGCAAACTTGTCGCCCTGGTAGCGCAGGTAGCTCTCGACCTGGAACTCGACGTCGAACGAGAAACGGATATCGTCCGCCTTCAGCTCGCGCCCGAATTTCGCGGCCATGTCCTCGTCCGACAGATACGTGATGTGGCCGATCATCCGGGCCACGCGCAGGCCGCGCTTGGGCTTGACGTTGTGCGCGTAGTAATCGCCGCCGTGGAAATCGGGGTCGGACAGGATCGCGCTGCGCGCCACCTCGTTGAAGGCGATGTTCTGCGCCGACAGCTTGGGCGTGGACGCCACCACCACGCAGTGCCGCAACCGGTCCGGATACATCAGGCTCCAGGCCAGCGCCTGCATGCCGCCGAGGCTGCCGCCCATCACCGCGGCAAATTGCTGGATGCCGAAACGGTCGGCCACCCGTGCCTGGGCGTTCACCCAGTCTTCCACCGTCACCACGGGGAAGCGCGCGCCGTAAGGCAGGCCGGTTTCCGGATGCGGGCTCATGGGGCCGGTCGAGCCGAAACACGACCCCAGGTTGTTCACCCCGATGACGAAGAAGCGGTTCGTGTCGACCGGCTTGCCGGGGCCGACCATGTTGTCCCACCAGCCGACTTCGCCCTCGGCGTGCACGCCCGCCACGTGGTGCGAGGCGTTGAGCGCGTGGCAAATGAGCACGGCGTTGGAACGGTCGGCATTGAGCGTGCCGTAGGTTTCGACCATCAGGTCGTAGCCGCTGATCTGCGAGCCGTTGCGCAGTTGCAGCGGCTCGGCAAAGTGCATGCGCTCGGGTACGACCAGGCCGATGGCATTGGCCGGCTTGCCCTGATGTGCCTTCGAAGAGGATGTGTCGGCCTGCGCCGCATCGGCTGCGGTGACCGCGGGGTCAGCCTGGATGTCTGTCATGGCACCAAAGAAAAAACCCGACCGGCAACGCTGTTCACGCAACCAATCGGGTTCTCATGTGGCGCACGTGGGGCGCTTGCTTTCACCACCCCCGCTCTGACCGAACCTCTTTAGCCGCATTTGTAATGAGAGCCCAGAGCCACATTCGTGCAGTCTGAACTCCCGCGCGCCCGCAAGCCAGTCGTCAAATCGGCGCGCCAGAGGAAGGTGATTATAGAGCAAGCGGCGGCGGACGCATCACCGCAGCGTGATGCGTCCGATCCCCTGCCATATGCGGGGTCAAAGGCCGGCCATGTTGATGTACTTGATCTCCAGGTACTCGTCGATGCCGTATTTCGAGCCCTCCCGGCCCAAGCCCGATTGCTTGACGCCGCCAAACGGCGCTTCGGCGGTCGAGATCAGCCCCGTATTGACGCCGACCATGCCCGATTCCAGCGCGTCGGAAACCCGCCACGCGCGGCCAAGATCGCGCGTGTAGAAATACGCGGCCAGCCCGAACTCGGTGTCGTTTGCGGCCGCCACGGCCTCGTCTTCCGTGTCGAAAGGAATGAGGGCGGCCAGCGGGCCGAACGTTTCTTCATGCGCGACCAGCATGTCGGCCTTTGCATCGACGACGACGGTCGGCTCGAAAAACGCGCCGCCCTGCGCGGACAGCGCATGCGGCTTGCCGCCCACCAGCACGCGGGCGCCTTGGCGTACGGCGTCATCCAGGTGCTGCTGCACCTTGTCCATCGCGCGCATGTGGATCAGCGGGCCCTGCTGCACGCCGGGCTCCGTGCCGTTGCCCACGCGCAGCGCACGCACCGCATCGGCCAGCTTGGCGGCAAACGTGTCGTAGATGCCGCGCTGCACATAGAAGCGGTTCGCACACACGCAGGTCTGGCCGGCGTTGCGGTACTTGGCGATCATCGCGCCTTCCACGGCTGCATCGACGTCGGCATCGTCGAATACGATGAACGGCGCGTTGCCGCCCAGCTCGAGCGAGAGCTTCTTGATGTCGTCTGCGCACTGGCGCATCAGCAAGCGGCCAACCGCGGTGGAGCCCGTGAAGCTGAGCTTGCGCACGATCGGGTTGGAGGTCAGCTCGCCGCCAATCGCCTGCGAATCGCCCGTGACGATGGACAGCAAGCCTGCCGGCACGCCCGCGCGCACGGCCAACTCGGCAAACGCAAGCGCAGAGTAGGGCGTTTCCAGCGCGGGCTTCACCACCATCGAGCAACCCGCCGCCAGTGCCGGGCCGACCTTGCGCGTCATCATCGCGATGGGAAAATTCCACGGCGTGATGGCCGCGCTCACGCCAATCGGCTCTTTCTGCACGACGATGCGGCGATCGCCCTGCGGCGACGGAATCGTGTCGCCGTAAATGCGGCGTGCTTCTTCAGCAAACCACTCGATGAACGATGCGGCGTAAGCAATTTCGCCGGCGGCTTCTGGCAGCGGCTTGCCTTGCTCTGCCGTGAGGATGGCAGCGAGATCCTGCTGGTGCTCCATCATCAGATCGGCCAGCTTGCGCAGGATCTTGGCGCGATCGCGTGCGCTCACCTTGCGCCAGGCGCGTTGCGCAACCTGGGCGGCATCGATGGCGCGGCGCGTTTCGGCGGCGCCCATGCCGGGCACGGTGCCAATCTTGCGGCCGGTGGCGGGGTCGGTCACGTCGCGCGTGGCGCCGTCATCGGCATCGGCCCAGGTGCCGGCGAGGAACGCCTGCGTGCGCCACAGGCCGGGGTCTTTCAGTGCGATCGGCGGCGTAACCGGCGCGCTCGGCAAGTCAGTGCGGGTCATGGTGTCAGCCCTCCAGTGCACGTTGCAGGATGGCAAGGCCCTCTTCGAATACCGCGTCTTCAATCGTGAGCGGGAACAGGAAGCGGATCACGTTGCCGTACACGCCGCACGACAGCAGGAGCAGGCCGGCTTCGAGCGCGCGCTGCTGCACGAGCTTGGTGAAATCGGCGTCCGGCTTGCCGTCCGGCGTATTGAATTCGACAGCAACCATCGCGCCCACGCCACGCACTTCTGCAATGCGCGGCTGCTTGGCCTGGGCAGCGTTCAGTGCATCGACCAGACGTGCGCCCAGCGCGGCCGAACGCTCGCAGAGTTTCTCGTCGGCAATGATGTCGAGCACCGCATGTGCGGAGGCCACCGCCAGCGGGTTGCCGGCGTAGGTGCCGCCGAGCCCGCCCGGCGCCGGCGCGTCCATGATCTCAGCGCGACCCGTGACAGCGGACAGCGGCAGGCCGCCGGCCAAGCCCTTGGCCATCGTCGTGATGTCCGGCAGCACGCCGGTGTGCTCCATGGCAAACAGCTTGCCGGTGCGGGCAAAGCCGGTCTGCACTTCGTCGGCGATCATCACGATGCCGTGCTCGTCGCACAGCGCACGGATAGCGCGCACAAAGTCGGCGGGCATCTGGTAGAAGCCGCCCTCGCCCTGTACCGGCTCGAAGATGATGGCCGCCACCTGGCGTGGATCAATATCGGCCTTGAACAGGCGCTGGATGGCATCCAGCGCATCCTGCGTGCTCACGCCATGCAATGCGACAGGCGCCGGCACGTGATAGATGCTGCCCGGGAACGGGCCGAAGCCCGTCTTGTACGGCACGACCTTGCCCGTCAGCGACATGCCCATGAACGTGCGGCCGTGGAATGCGCCCGTGAGTGCGATCACACCCGGGCGGCCCGTGTGCGCCCGTGCGATCTTGATGGCGTTTTCCACGGCCTCGGCGCCGGTGGTGAAGAACGCGGTCTTCTTGGCATGCGTGCCCGGCGTGATCGTGTTCAGGCGCTCGGCCAGCTCGACGTACGAGCCGTACGGCACGATCTGGAAAGCAGTGTGCGTGAAGTGATCCAGCTGCTCGCGCACGGCCTGCACCAGACGCGGATGGCGATGGCCCGTGTTGACCACGGCAATGCCGGCCGCGAAGTCGATGTAGCGGCGGCCCTCCACGTCCCAGAACAGCGCGTTCTCGGCGCGCTCGGCGTAGCGGTCGGTCATCACACCAACGCCGCGCGGCGTAGCGGCCAGGCGGCGGGCATTCCATTGGGCATTCCATTGGGCGTTCTGTTGCGGCGCGTGTTGCGGATCTCGGGCGTTCATGGCGGTCGTGTGCGTTGGGTCGAGAAAGAGGCGATGCGAGCCAGTGTGGCTTCATTGGCTCTGTACAATAAGACCCAATTAGGTTTTTCTTTTGGAACCACTTTGGTTCCATCGCGCACCATGGCCGACCATTCCCCAACTCACCGCGCCAGCATGCTGGTCGACTATCTGCAACGCCGCTTCGACCGCGCAGAGCCAGGCGGCGAGCCCGACCATCGGCGCCTGTACCGCGTGTTGCAGGAAGGCATCCTGCGCGACGAGCTGCAGCCGGGCACGCGCCTGCCGTCGTCGCGGCAGTTGGCCACCGAACTGGGCATCGCACGCAACACGGTCATCCACGTCTATGAGCAGCTCGGCGTGGAAGGCTATGTCTCGGCGGGCGTGGGTAGCGGCACCTTCGTCGCCGATACCGCGCCGGACCGGCTGGACGCCGCGCCGGCACCAGCCGCAGCGGTTGCCGCACCGGCGGTCGCGCCAATCACCGAAGCGGCCACGCCGTCTGCGCCGATGCTGTCCACGCGCGGCCGGGCGCTCGTGCGCGATGCAGGCGCCAGCTCACGCCAATGGGGCGCCTTCATGCCTGGCGTACCGGAGGTGCGGATGTTTCCGGCGCGCATCTGGTCGCGCCTGCACAACCGGCTGCTGCGCAAGCCATCGCCTGCGCTGCTGACGTATCCCGTGGGTGCGGGCTACCTGCCGCTGCGCACCGCGCTGGCCGACTACCTGCGCACCGCGCGCGGCGTGCGCTGCGAGCCCGAGCAGATCATCATCACGGCAGGCATCCACCCGTCGCTCCAGCTCATCGCGCAACTGCTGTGCGACGCCGGCGACAGCGCATGGATTGAAGACCCGGGCTATTGGGGCGTACGCAGCGTCCTCACTGCCGCGGGCGTACGCACCGTGCCGTTGCCGGTGGACGACGAGGGCATGCGCTTTGACATCCCCGCGCGCGGGCGCCAGCGCAGCAAGCCGCCCAAGCTCATGGTGGTCTCGCCCTCGCACCAATACCCGCTCGGCTCGGTGATGAGCCTGGCGCGACGCCGCGCGCTGCTGGCCACCGCACACGCCACCGATGCGTGGATCGTCGAAGACGACTACGACAGCGAATTCCGCTACGGCAGCCGCCCGCTGCCCTCACTGCAAGGACTGGATGAAGGCGGGCGCGTGCTCTACATGGGCACGTTCTCGAAAGTGCTGTTCCCCAGCTTGCGGATTGGCTATCTGGTCGTGCCGCCCGCGCTGGCCGATGCGTTTACGACGGGGCTATCGGAGATGTTCCGCGGCGGCCAGATTCTCACGCAGGCCGTGCTGGCGGACTTCATTGCGGAAGGCCATTTCGTCTCCCACATCCGGCGCATGCGCGGGGTGTATGCGGAACGGCGCGAAACGCTGCTAGCGTCTATCGCTCACGAGTTCGGCGACGCGCTGCCGGTGCACGACGGCGCGTCGGGCCTGCATCTGGTACTGGGCTTACCCGCCGGCACCAACGATGTGGCCGTTGCTGATCTGGCACTCGCCAATGACGTCGTCACGCGCCCACTCTCGCGTTATTACCAGGACGATGCGCGCCGCCTGCCTGGGTTGCTGCTGGGCTATGGCCATGTGGAAACGGAGCAGATTGCCGCGCGGTTTCATACCTTGGCGGAAGCGATACGCACCATTGGCTGACCAACGGCACGCGCAAATAAAAAGCCCCGCAATGCGGGGCTTTCGTTTGGGGTGGTGCAGGCTCAGGCCAACAGCACCCGCAACTGCGCATCCGCACCTTCCACCGGAGACTTCCGGAAGCCGCTCTTGGCATACCGATGCCAGCGCCCGAGCACCGCACACACAACCAAGTTGGCGCGCGAAGCGATGTCGGCATCCGCCGGCCAGGCACCCTGCGTGACCGCCATGCGCAGGCTTTGCTTGAGCGATGCTTCGATGCGATCGAGGCACTGCGCCATGCGCTCGGGCAGGCGCTCGTCTTCGCCGACCAGCGCATCGCCCACCAGCACGCGCGTCATGCCCGGATTCTTGTCGGCAAACGACAGCAGCATGTGCGCGATGGCATGCGCCTGCCGCAGGCCGTGTTCCTCACGCAAGGTGATCTGGTTGATGAGGCCGAAGACGGTCTGCTCGATGAATTCGATCAGCCCTTCGAACATCTGCGCCTTGCTGGCGAAGTGGCGATACAGCGCCGCTTCGGAGACATCTAGCCGTGCAGCCAAGCCCGCAGTTGTGATCTTTTCACCACGCGGATGCTCGAGCATGCTGGCAAGCGTCTGCAGAATCTGCACACGGCGCTCGCCCGGGCGGGGGCGTTTGCGTACTGGCAGTGCTTCTATGGCGACGTCCGCGACCGGCTCGGCGGTCGGAAACTCCGTTTGCGCGTTGCTCATGACTTCCTGGCCCCTCTCCCGTTCCGAGCGCGGAGTTACCACTGCCTAGCCGCGTCGAACAAGCCTTCGTTTTAGTTGAAGCACCGATTTTACTTTCACGCTCACATAGCCGGGCCGGTTGGCGAACAAAATCGGTGTGGCAGCCGGTTGATGTGGTGAATTTGCACGCGCGCCCACCGCTGACGCTTGCATTGGATGCAATGCGTCGGCAGCGGAAGTTGGCAGCACGCCGGGCGGCACGCGCCGCAGATAGCCCGTCACCCATACCGTGCCGATCCCCAGGCGCCGATAGCGTTTGAGGTGAGAAAGCGTGTCTTCGACGAGGATGGCGCGCGATGGCGCAATACGTTCGCGCGCCAGCAAGCGGCGCAGCATCAGCGGGTCGGGCTTCGGACGCAGGCGCCGGTGCACCCACATGTGTTCGACGGCAATTTCGCGTAGGAACGCGCGCTTCAGCCCAATGAGCCGCAGCACCTCGCGCGCGTAAGCGGCCGGCGCGTTGGTCAGCAAAATCTTGCGCCCCGGCAGGGCGCGCAGCAATTGGGCGAGGCCGCGCTCCGCGCGCACCATGGCGCGAAGGTCTTCAAAGCGGTGGGCCTCGGCAAGAAAATCATCGGGGTCGACGCCGTGATGGCGGACCATGCCCAGAATCGTGGCGCCATAGCGGCGCCAATAATCCACGCGCACCTGGCTGGCGGTGGCGTCATCCGTGCCGAGCACGCGGGCCACGTACGCCGTCATCAGCCGGTTGATCTGCGGAAAGATCGCGTGCGATGCGTGGTGGAGAGTGTTGTCGAGGTCGAACAGCCAGACCGGCTGCCGGGCGGGTGGGGAGCCCGCCGGCACCTCGCGCGGGAAGGCGCGCGCAGCATGGCGCACCCGCACCGCCCGAGTGGTTCGCATCAGTGCGAGCGGATCATCGTGCCGAACGCCTGTTCGGTCAGGATTTCCAGCAGCAGCGAGTGCTCGATACGGCCATCGACGATGTGCACCGAGTTCACGCCGCTCTTGGCGGCATCCAGCGCCGACGAAATTTTCGGCAGCATGCCGCCCGAGATCGTGCCGTCGGCAAACAGCTCGTCGATCTCGCGTGCCGACAGGTCGGTCAGCAGGTTGCCCTGCTTGTCCATCACGCCGGGAATGTTGGTCATCATGACCAGCTTCTCGGCCTTCAGGATCTCGGCCATCTTGCCGGCCACGACGTCCGCGTTGATGTTGTAGGCCTGGCCTTCGTCAGAGAAGCCGATGGGCGAAATGACCGGAATGAACGCGTCGTCCTGCAGCGCTTTAACCACGGCCGGGTTGATCGTCTCGATGTCGCCCACGAAGCCGATGTCGATGAATTCGCCTGGGCGCTCGCGGTCCGGCATCTTCAGTTTCTTGGCGCGGATCAGGCCGCCGTCCTTGCCGGTCAGACCGACCGCCTGGCCGCCGTATTGGTTGATCAGCATGACGATGTCCTGCTGGACTTCGCCGCCAAGCACCCACTCGACCACTTCCATGGTCTCTTCATCGGTCACGCGCATGCCTTGGATGAAGGTGCCTTGCTTGCCGACCTTCTTCAGGGCTTCGTCAATCTGCGGGCCGCCGCCGTGCACCACCACCGGGTTCATGCCGACCAGCTTGAGCAGGATCACGTCGCGCGCGAAGCCGTGCTTGAGCTTTTCTTCCGTCATGGCGTTGCCGCCGTACTTGATGACGATGGTCTTGCCGTGGAACTTGCGAATGTAAGGCAGGGCCTGCGCGAGAATCTCAGCCTTCAACGCCGGCGCAACGTGCGCGAGTTCGGGGGCGAGGCCAGCAGGGTCGGGGGCAGCAGAAGCGGTCATGACGGTGACATCCGGGATTGGGCGGATTGAGGCGGGTATGATGGAACGCCGAATGTCGCGTGCCGCACAAAACGCAGCAGCCCATTTTTCGGCAGGCGCGATTTTACAAGAAAAGCCCGCGCGGTCTTGGCCGCAGCTTGCGTGCCCACCAAACCGTTGCGGACAAAGAACACCCTGGGGAAACATGGCCATCGCACCCGACCAACTCGACGCGCTGCGCCCTCACCTGCTGCGCTTTGCGCAACTGCAATTGCGCGACACGGCCTTGGCTGAAGACACGGTGGCTGACACCATCCTCGCGGTGCTCGAACACCCGGAGCGCTTTGCCGGCAACGCCTCGCTCAAGACTTACGTGATCGGCATCCTCAAGCACAAGATCATCGATGCGATCCGCTCGGGGCGGCGCGAAGTGCGCATCTCACTGCTTGCGGGCGGTGAATCCGATGAGGCCGGCATGCGTTCCGACGAGGCCGTCTTCGACAGTCTGTTCGCCGCCGACGGCCACTACACCAGCCCACCGTCCGACTGGGGCGACCCCGATGCCGCGCTGTCGCGGCGGGAGTTCTTCGACGTGCTGCAAATGTGCGTCGATCGCCTGCCGCCGCGCGTTGGCCGCGTCTTCATGATGCGGGAGTGGCTGGAGCTGGAAACCGACGAAATCTGTCAGGAATTGCAGATCACCGCGACCAATGCGTGGGCACTGCTTTACCGTGCCCGCATGCGCCTGCGCGAGTGCCTTGACCTGCACTGGTTCGGCAATCAGCCCGCCGCCTGAATCGCCCGTAAGCGCACCCAAGCCGCATCACAGAGAACAACCATGCCGAACCGTTGGGGACTGCCCACCTGCAAGGAAGCCCACCGCATGCTGGTGTCGAAGATGGACCGCGACCTGTCCACAGGCGAGCGGCTGCGCCTGCGCGTGCATCTGTTTGCCTGCGATGCTTGTACGCGGTTCTCGCACCAGATGGGGTTCCTGCGCCAGGCGATGCACAAGCTCGGGCAAGACGACGACGGGAGCAGCCCAGCGTGATCCCGTCGGCCGCCAACACCGTATGTGCAGTCTGCGGCGCGCAGATGCGCTGCGGAGCGATCGGCGACGGTAAGCAGCCCGACGCGACGTGCTGGTGCACGACCGAAGAAACTCTGCCCGCCAGCGCGCGGCGCCCGGGACAAGGCTGCCGCTGTCAGCGTTGCCTGCGCGAGGCGATTGCGCAGGCAAGGGCAGCATCTATATCCAACTGACCGATCAATCCTTGTCTTTGCTGTCGTCGTCCAGCGTGCGCAGTGCGCGGCGGACGTCGGCCCGGCCGCGCTGGCGCTCAGCATGACCGCCTTCGGTATGGGCGCCGGCCTTGCGGCCGCGGGCGAGCGGCACGAGAACGTTGCGCGGGCGCGCAGTGCCGGCCTTCGTTGAAGGCTCGATGCGAAACGTCAGTTTCTGGCGAGTGCCCAGTGTCTTGTTAGCCATGGGAATGCTCCCTTGCGTGGCTTGAAGCGACACTCGCCGCAAGCCATCAATGTTTGTGTTCGCCGCCGTGATTCATGGCAGGCATGTTGCCGGCGGTCAGGTCGCGCACGCGGGCTTCGACCTTCTGCTCGACGACGCGCTTGTCGGCCAGTTCCACCTTCAGCGTCAGCGGCACGGTGGTGTCCTTCACCAGCGGCTGTTTCAGGTTCATCAACATCACGTGGTAGCCGCCCGGCTTGAGCTGCACCGTCTGGCCCTTGGGCAAGTCCAGCGAGGGCATCGCGCGCATGCGCATCACGTCGCCCTCCATCTTCATCTCGTGGATCTCGGCCGTGCCCGCCACGGGCGTCGACACGCCCACCACCTTGGCACCGTCGGCCGATTGCAGCGTCATGAACGCGCCGCTGGATGTCTGGCCCGGCACCGTGCCGCGCACCCAGGCGTCTTGCACCGTGACCTGCGCGAAAGCGGCGGCACTGGCGAGCAGGCCTGCGCAGAGCATTGCCAGGCGAGCGGAAGAACGGATCGATCGGGACGTCATCATCAAGGGCTCCTGTCGGGGACAAACGTGCTGCGCATTAAAGCACAGCGTTTGTGGGGAGATAGGTTGGGTGCACAATTGTGCGGCCGATTGACGCATCGCCGCACGGAGAACCGCGCGGTGCGCACGTTTACACTTGTCCACCATGCTTTCCACCCTGTCTCTTGCCGCGCCACTGCTGGACGCATCCAGTCTACGCCGCCTCTTCTGGCTGCGATGGAGCCTGCTTGCCACCCAGCTCGTCCTGATGCTGCTCGCGCCGCTCGTCTTTGGCGTGCAACTGCCAGTGGTGCCGCTGCTGAGCGTGATGGGCCTGCATGCGCTGTTCAACCTGCTTACCGGATGGCGGGTGCGGCGCAACCGGCCCGTGCAGCATATCGAGATCACGGTTCAACTGCTGGTGGACCTGACCGCGCTATCCGCCCTGCTGTATTTCACAGGGGGCGCGACCAACCCGTTCGTCTCGTTCTACCTGCCGGCACTGGCAATTGCGGCGGCCATGCTGCCGATCGCACACGTGGTGGGCCTGACGCTCTACGCGCTGGCCGCCTACAGCATGATGCTCGGCAACTACATCCCGCTGAAGCTGGCAAACCAGGCCGATGCAGTGGCGTATCACCTGGCCGGCATGTGGATCGATTTCGTGGCCAGCAGCGCGATGATCGCGGGCTTTACGGCGCGCCTGTCCGCCGCGCTGCGCGAGAGCGAAGCGCAGCTGACCGAAGCACGCGAGCGACTGCTGCGCGAGCAACGCATCGAAGCGCTGATGTCGCAGGGCGCGAGCGTGGCACACGAGATGGGCACGCCGCTGTCGACCGTGGCCGTCATCGCCGGCGAGCTGCAGCACGACGCAAAACAGCCCGACTCCCCGCTCGCCCCGTACCGCGAAGACCTGCGCGCCATCGAACAGCAACTCGAACTGTGCCGCGCCGCGCTGGCGCGCCTGCAGCGCAAACCCAACGACGGCGCGCCCGAGCCACTCGGCCAATGGCTACCGGATTTCACGCAGACGTGGCAACTGCGGCATCCGGACATCCGCCTCCACACCGAGACCTCGCCTGCGGCGCAAGCGGTGGAATTGGATGCGGTGAACGTCGGCCAGATCCTCACCATCCTGCTGGACAACGCCGCCCGCAGCCAGCACCACGCCGGCCGCGACCTGGTGCCGCTGCTGCTGACCGCCAAGATCGACGCCAATCCGGATGTGCTCCGCGATATGCCGCCGCAGATCGTGCTGTCCATCGTCGATACGGGGTTGGGCTTGCCGGAAGACCTGCGGACGTCGCTCGGCCGCACGCCGGTGCCAAGCCGGCATGGCGGTCACGGCATCGGGCTGTATCTGGCCTCCACCACGGCGCGCCGCCTGGGTGGTACCGTGGTGCTACGCCCGAACCCGCCCCAAGGCGCCATTGCCGAACTCCGACTGCCGGTTGGCGGTCCGATGGAACACGCGGCCGCCCCCATCATTGGCGCGCCCACCCTCTTCACATAACGAGACGGCCTGACGCAGCCCCGTGCACGTACGGCCCCGGAGAACACCATGCAGCAGCCCGCCCCCTTTCTGATCCTCGATGACGACGACGTCTTTGCGCAGACGCTGGCGCGCGCGCTCACGCGTCGCGGCTTTGCTCCGCAGATCGCGCACACCGGCGGCGAAGCGTTGGCCCTGGCGCGCCAGACACGCTTTTCGTATGTCACTGTCGATCTGCACCTGGCCGCGAGCGACAAGGGCCTGATGCCCCATGGCGGCACAGATTCCGGTCTGCACTGGATTGCCCCACTGCGTCAGGCGCTGCCCGACGCGCGCATGCTGATCCTCACGGGCTACGCAAGCATTGCCACCGCCGTGCAAGCGGTCAAGTTGGGCGCTGATGAATACCTGGCCAAGCCAGCCAATGTCGATTCGATTCTGCTGGCGCTGCAAGTGGGCGTGTCTGAAGCCGTGGCAGAACAGACGATGGAGAACCCCGCGCCGCTGTCGGTCGCGCGACTGGAGTGGGAGCACATCCAGCGCGTGCTGGCCGAGCACGGCGGCAACATCTCCGCCACCGCGCGGGCGCTCAACATGCATCGGCGCACGCTACAACGCAAGCTGGGCAAGCGGCCGGTCGCCAAGTAAGCGCCGGCCGCGTGACGCTACATCACCGCTGCATCACCAGCGGGTATCGCGCTCCCACGCCTTGAGTTCGTCTTCGGCGCGCTCCTTCGTATAGCCGTAGCGTTCCTGGATCTTGCCGGCAAGCTGGTCGCGCTTGCCGCGGATCACGGTCAGGTCATCGTCGGTGAGCTGGCCCCACTTCTCCTTGACCTTGCCTTTGGCCTGATCCCATTTACCTTCGATCTGATCCCAGTTCATACGTCCTCCGTCGCGAGTTGAGAGATTGAGACAAAGCAGGGGCGACCCGCAGGCCGCCCGTGTAGAGACTTTCGTACGGCTTACTTCTTGAACTTGGCGGCCACGTCGTTCTGGCACTTTGTCTTGGCGTCGCCGGACATGGCGTCGCAGCGTTCCTTCGCGGCCTTGTAGTTGGCGTCGTTGGTGTCCTTGACGGCATCGCGGCGCGCTTCGCTGACGTCCTTGGCTGTGCCCGTCGCCTTGGCGTGGCTCACTTCGTCGCCGGCCTTGGCGCGCGTGTAGGCGGCCTTGGCGTCCTTCACGCAGGTGTCCTTCTCGTTGCCCTTCATGGCATCGCACTTGGTCTTGGCGACGTCGTAGTCGGCCTCGGCCTTTTCCTTGGCGGCGCGGTTGCGGGCGGCTTCAGTGCCATCGCGTTCGACCATGGCGTTGGCCTTGGCGACGTTGTAATCGCCCTTGGCCTGCGCACGGCAGACGTCGCGGTCATTACCCTTCATCGCATCGCACTTGTCCTTGGCAGCTTTGTAATTGGCATCCGCTTGTTTGACGGCACTGTCGTAAGCGGCGCGCTTGGCATCGTTCGGTGCCGAGGCCCCGGCGGGGCCGGTGGGTGCGGGCGTGAGCTGGGCGTGGGCGATGCCCATCGGGGCGCAGGCAAGCACGCAACACAGGGCCAGGCGTTGGATCGGTTTCATACGCTTCTCTCCTTGTCGTGGTTGGAATCGCGCACGCCAGGTGCGCGGCGCGCATTGTCTGTGCGGCACCACCTTCTTCAGCAGATAACGGACCTGACCACGCACGATCCTGAGCAAACCCTTGCCCCACCTGGCTTGGCGGGCGCCCAAACAAAACGGGCCGCATCGTCTCCGATGCGGCCCGCGGGGCATATTGAATGCGTTGCTTACACGCTTACAGCACGTAGCGCGACAGATCTTCGTTGCCCGACAGCTCACTCAAACGCTCGTCGACGTACGCGGCGTCGATGGTCACCGTCTCACCTGCCGACTTGTGCGCGTGGAACGACAGGTCTTCAAGCAGTCGCTCCATCACCGTGTACAAACGGCGTGCGCCAATGTTCTCGACCTTCTCGTTGACCGAACATGCGATCTCGGCCAGGCGGCGAATACCGTCTTCGGCAAACACGAGGTCGACGCCTTCCGTCTTCAACAACGCCTGATATTGCTTGGTGAGGCTCGCGTCGGTCTGCGTGAGAATCGCGCGGAAATCCTCCACCGACAGCGAATCCAGCTCCACGCGAATCGGGAAACGGCCCTGCAGCTCGGGAATCAGGTCGCTCGGCTTGGACAGATGGAACGCGCCCGACGCGATGAACAGGATGTGATCGGTCTTGATCATCCCGTACTTGGTGTTGACGGTCGTACCTTCCACCAGCGGCAGCAAGTCGCGCTGCACGCCCTGGCGCGACACCTCGCCGCCGCCGTATTCGCTGCGGCTGGCGATCTTGTCGATCTCGTCCAGGAAGACGATGCCGTTCTGCTCGACATTGGCCACCGCTTTCTGCTTCAGCTCATCCTCGTTCACGAGCTTCGCGGCCTCTTCGTCGATCAGCAGCTTGAAGGCTTCCTTGACCTTCATCTTGCGACGGTTCTTCTTGCCCTGCCCCAAGCCCGCGAACATCGAGCGGATCTGCTCGGTCATGTCTTCCATGCCCGGCGGGCCCATGATGTCCATGCTGGGCACACCGGCCGACACTTCCAGTTCGATTTCCTTGTCGTCGAGCTGGCCTTCGCGCAGCTTCTTGCGGAAGGTCTGGCGCGCGGTCGAGTCCTTTTCTTCCGGCTGCGCAAAGCCGATGTCGCGCGGCGGCGGGATCAGCACGTCGAGGATGCGATCCTCGGCCGCATCTTCGGCCTTGGCGCGCACCTTCTTCATCTCGGATTCGCGCGTCTGCTTGACGGCCATCTCGGCCAGATCGCGCACGATGGTGTCGACGTCGCGGCCGACGTAGCCCACCTCGGTGAACTTGGTCGCCTCGATCTTGATGAACGGTGCGTCGGCCAGCTTGGCCAGGCGGCGGGCAATCTCGGTCTTGCCTACGCCGGTCGGCCCGATCATCAGGATGTTCTTGGGCGTGATTTCCTGGCGCAGCGGCTCGCCCACCTGCTGGCGGCGCCAGCGGTTGCGCAGCGCCACGGCAACGGCCTTTTTGGCCTTGTGCTGGCCGATGATGTGCTTGTCGAGTTCGGAAACGATTTCCGACGGCGTCATGGTTTCAGACATGGGAATCCTGTCGATGAAGGCGCTCGCTTATTCGAGCGTCTCGATCACGAAATTGGTGTTGGTATAGATGCAGAGCTCGCCGGCGATCCGCAGCGATTTTTCCACCACATCGCGCGGAGCAAGATCGGTGTTCTCCATCAGCGCCTTGGCTGCCGATTGGGCATACGAGCCACCGGAGCCAATGGCAGCAATGCCGCCTTCCGGGTCCAGCACGTCGCCGTTGCCGGTGATGACGAGGGTGGCTTCGCGGTCTGCGACGATCAGCATCGCTTCGAGGTGGCGCAAGGCGCGATCGGTGCGCCAGTCCTTGGCCAGGTCGACGGCGGAGCGCAGCAGGTTGCCTTGGTGCTTTTGCAGCTTGGCTTCAAAACGGTCGAGCAGGGAGAAAGCGTCGGCAGTGGCGCCGGCAAAGCCGACCAGCACCTTGCCATCGTAGATGGCGCGCACTTTGCGGGCCGAGCCTTTCATCACGATATTGCCCAGCGTGACCTGGCCATCGCCGCCGAGCGCGACTTGGTTGCCGCGACGCACGCTGACGATGGTGGTGCCGTGATACTGTTCCATGCGCTTGTTCCTAGGGGGTCCGGCTTGGCGCGGCCCCCAGCGGGCCGGCCAAAGAACTTCATACTTGACGCCAGCCCCGAGGATTTCAAGCCTGATTTCCGTCACAGCGCACATATTTTGTGCGCCGAAAATCGCTTCTTGCTTGGCTCCCGACTATTTCAGTGCGTCACATCGAATGCGTAAGTGCGCTCATCCAGACGCGGCACCATCGTGTAGCCCTTACGCGCCGCCCACACGTTGATATTGAAGTACAGCGGAATCACGCCGAAATCGCGCATGCCGATTTCCGTGGCTTCCTGCAGCAGCCTCTCGCGCTTGCTGTCGTCCAGGGTCTGCAGGGCTTCTGCCAGCTTGGCGTCGAGCGCCGGGTTCGAATAGCGCCCGCGATTGGAGGCGCCCCAACCGCGCGCCGGATCATAGGTCGCCAGCAGCGCCTTCAGGCTCGAACTGGCTTCGCCGGTATCAGCACCCCAGCCGGCTTGCAGAAACGAGAAGTCCAGCTTGTTTGCGCGTGTGAAGAACGACGCTGACGGCAGCGTCTCGACCTTGGTGGCAATGCCCACCCGCGAAAGCATCGAAGCGATCACCTGTGCGACGCGGTCATCGTTCGGATAGCGGTTGTTGGTGGCATGCAGCGTGATGGCAAAGCCATCGGGGTAGCCGGCCTGGGCGAGCAGTTTCTTTGCGGCAGCCGGGTCCGCCACCGGTGCCTTCAGGCCCGGTACGTGGCCGAACAGCGCGCTGTTGACGAGTTGGCCGGTCGGCTCGGCAGCGCCTTCCATCACGCGGTCGACGATGGCTTGGCGCGAGATCGCCAGCGAAATCGCCTCGCGCACGCGTGCATCCTTGAGCGGGTTCTTCGGCAGCGGCTTGCCGGCCTTGTCGGTCACGAACGGCGACACATCGCGGTTGGAATCCATGTGCAGATACATCATGCGGAACACCGGCATCTTGAACACAGTCACCGCCGGGTTGGTCGACAGCTTCTTGATGTCCGAGCTCGGCACGTTTTCGATGATCTGCACGTCGCCCGCCAGCAGCGCCGCGACGCGCGGCGCGTCGGCCGTCAGGATGCGCAGCGTCACGTGCTGCCATTGCGGCTTCTTGCCCCAGTAGCCATCAAAGCGCGTGAGTTCCACGCGATCGCCGCGGTTGAAGGAGACGAACTTGTACGGCCCGGTTCCGATCATGGCGCGGCCATTGTTGAAATCGTCCGCGCCAGCTTTTTCGACAGCCTTCTTCGACACCATGTAGATGGTCGACAAGTCGTTCGGCACCAGCGGGTACGGGCCGTTCGTGGTGATGCGCACGGTCAGCTTGTCGACGGCCGTCACCTCCTTGAAGCCACGCGTGTAGATCGTGAACGGCGACGGGCTGTTCTTGATGGTGGCCGGGCGTGCCAGCGAATAGACGACGTCGGCCGAGGTGAATTCGCTGCCGTCATGAAAATGCACGCCAGGGCGCAGCTTGACTTCCCATACCGTGTCGCTCAGGGCTTTCCACGACGTGGCGAGGCCCGGCTTGAGACGCATCTTCTCGTCCTTGGCGATCAGCGCCTCGAACATATGCTCGGCCACGTTCGAGTTGGGCGTGACGTTATGGAAGTGCGGATCGAGCGAAGTGATGTCGCCCGACAACCCAATCACCAGCGTGGATGCCGGCTGGGCATGCGCCGCAATCGGCGTGAGCGCCGAGAGCGTCGTGGCAAAACACAGCGCGGCGACCAGGTTCGCGGCGCGCAGCAGACGCAGGACCGGCATGACGACTCCCCGATGGTTTATGACGAAAACAAAACGTTCGGGGATTGTCGGGACCGGATGACGCCGGTGTCAACGTCGATGAAGCAGGGGGTCTGCGTGCTCAGTGATGGTGCCCGCAGTCGCAGTCGTCACCGTGTTGGTGATCGTGGTCGTCGTCCCAGTCGGTATCGTCGTGGTCGTCGTAGGCCCAGGCGGGGAAGGGATCGGCCAGCGTGGCCCAGGCTTCGGGGCCGGCAGCCATCTCAGCGTCGGTCAGCAGGCAAGCGTCGAGTTGCGCAATCAGCGCCGCTTCATCCAGGTCCGTGCCAATGAAGACCAGTTCCTGGCGACGGTCGCCCCAGCGCGCGGGCGCCCCGTTGTCGTGCATCTTGTCGGAAATGTCCGCGCGGGCTTCTTCCTCGTCCGGCCACTCGGCTTCATCCACCGCAGCCCACCATGCGCCGGCACCGCCGTGACGCATCACGCCGCCGGCCTGGCCCCAACTGCCCGCCGTGTCCATACGCGAAGCCAGCCAGAAATAACCCTTCGAACGCAACACGCGGCCGTGTTCGCGCAGCCACTCGGTATGCATGAGGTCCCACAGACGCTGCGGGTGGAACGGCACGCGGCGACGATAGACGAAGCTGCGGATGCCGAGCGCTTCAGTCTCAGGAACGTGTTCGCCACGCAGCTCCGCCAGCCAAGCCGGCGCGGCGGATGCGGCATCGAAATCGAAACGATGGGTGTCGAGGATTTCGTCCAGCGGTACCTTGCCGAACGATGCCGGCACGATGCGCGCGCGCGGGTTCAGCGAGTGCAGGATGCCGGCCAGGCGCTCGCGCTCGGCATCGCTCACGAGATCGATCTTGTTGAGCACGATCACGTCGCAGAACTCGACCTGTTCGATCAGCAAGTCGACGACGGTGCGGTCGTCGTCTTCATCCCGCGCCTGGCCACGATCCGACAGGAAATCGGCTGCATCGTAATCAGCCAGGAAGTGCTGGGCATCGACCACGGTGACCATCGTGTCGAGACGCGCCAGATCGGACAGCACGTCGCCTTGCTCGTCTTCAAACGTGAACGTCTCGGCAATCGGCAGCGGCTCGGCCACGCCCGTCGACTCGATCAGCAGGTAGTCGAAGCGGTCTTCACGGGCCAGGCGCGCGATCTCGTCGAGCAGATCTTCGCGCAGCGTGCAGCAGATGCAGCCGTTGGACAGCTCCACCATGCGCTCGTCGGTGCGCGAGAGCTGCGCACTGGTGGCCGTGCCATCGCCCACGAGCTGCGCGTCGATGTTGACGTCCGACAGGTCGTTGACGATCACGGCCACGCGCTTGCCCTCGCGGTTGGCGAGCACGTGATTGAGCAGCGTGGTCTTACCGGCGCCCAGGAAGCCGGACAGCACGGTAACGGGAAGCGGACGGGACATGATCAGTGGCCTCAGTTTGTGGCCCAACAAAGCAAACAGCCCGGTGAGTTACCGGGCTGCGAGATTCAAACGAACGCGTCAACCAAATGCGACGCGTACGTCAGTCACCCATCAACTTCTGGCGCTTTTCGCGGCGCTCCTGCGCCTCGAGCGTCAGCGTGGCCGTCGGGCGAGCAAGCAAGCGCGGAATGCCGATCGGCTCGCCGGTTTCGTCGCAGTAGCCGTAGTCGTTGGCATCGATGCGGGCGATCGACTGTTCGACCTTCTTGAGCAGTTTGCGCTCACGATCGCGCGTACGCAGCTCCAGCGCGTGCTCTTCCTCGATGGTGGCACGGTCAGCCGGGTCCGGCACGATCACAGTCTCGCGCAGGTGCTCGGTGGTCTGGTTGGCGTTCGCGAGAATTTCATCGCGCATTTTTACAAGCCGGTCCTTGAAGAAGGCGAGCTGCGCCTCGTTCATGTAATCCTTGTCGCTCATCTTCAGGATTTCGGCTTCGGTGAGTAGTTTCTTGCTGCTCATGGTTGCTGCAGATGATCCTGGTAAATCGCGAGCCGTCTCGGCTGTCGCGTCGTCCTTGCGCGGGGATGCGCCGGACTTGTTCTGGCTGGCGGCGGACTTGCCGCCCCGCGCGCCTCCTTTTGCCTCTCCCGCAGCGGCGCCCCCTGCCGCTTTTCTACGGGTGGCTGGCGCAGCCTGGGCTGCTGCCGACTCCGTTACGGACGGCCCGGCTCCACCGTTGGCGCCGCGCCCTTCCTTGGTCTTAGTCACCATCGCCTGCTCTCCTATCGGACGTGCTTCGGACGACGTGCTTCTAAATCGACCTATTGTAGCTGAACGATATTAACTGAACTATCGGAGAAACACGGACAGGAAATCCGGCCCGGATTCTGCCTGAAAGCGCGCGGCGGGGCCACCCAAAAGGAGGGAAAAAGCGCCCGGATCAGGCCAGGCAGTTCTCCAATCCTTTCAGAATCGTTTCGCGCGGCAGGTCTACGCCGATAAACACCATCCGGTTGGAAGGGGTCTCGCCGTCCCATTTACCCCCCACGTCGCTGCCCATGAGCTGGTGGACACCCTGAAACACGACCTTGCGGTCGACGCCTTCCATATACAGCACGCCCTTGTACCGCAGCAGCTTCTCGCCGTAGATATTCAGCACGCCCGAGAGGAATTCCTCCAGCTTGGTGTAATTGAACGGCCGTTCGCTGCGGAAGACGAACGAGGCAATGCGGTCGGTATGGTGCGCATGCCCGTGATGATGGTGATGGCCGTGACCGTGGTGGTGCTCATGATCATGGTCGTGATCACAATCGGCCGAGCAGGCGTGGTCATGATCGTGATCGTGGTTGTGATCATGATCGTCTTCGCGCAGGAAGTCGGGATCGATCTCCAGCTTGGCGTTCAGATTGAAGCCGCGCAGGTCGAAAATCGTGTCGATCGGCGTCTCACCAAAATTGGCGGTGCGGATCGGGGCGCGCGGGTTCATATGCAGCAGGCGGTGGCGCAGTGCGTCCACATCGTCGGCGGACACCAGATCGCTCTTGGTGATGAAGATGGCGTCGGCAAAGCCGACCTGGCGCTGCGCTTCTTCCTGCTTGTCGAGCTGCATGTTGCCGTGCTTGGCGTCGACCAGCGTGATGACGGCATCCAGCAGGTAGCGGCTCGCGATCTCGTCGTCCATGAAGAACGTCTGCGCGACCGGGCCGGGGTTGGCGACACCGGTAGTCTCGATGACCACGCGGTCGAACTGGATCTGGCCGTTGTCGCGGCGCGTGAGCAGGTCGGACAACCCCTGCACCAGATCGCCGCGGATCGTGCAGCAGATGCAGCCGTTGCTCATCTGCACGATCTGCTCGTTACCGTCCTGCACGAGGATGTCGTTGTCGATGTTCTCTTCGCCGAACTCGTTTTCGATCACGGCGATCTTCATACCGTGCTGTTCGGTCAGGATGCGCTTGAGCAGCGTGGTCTTACCACTGCCGAGAAAGCCCGTCAGGATGGTGACCGGGATCATTTTGGACATGGTGCGTTTCCTGTCGTGTGTTGGGCTGCCAGATGCGCGCAATCCGCGCAGGCGCCCTTGATGGTGAGTTCGGCATGGTCGGCTGCAAAGCCGGCGGGCAAGGCGGCCTTCGGCATGGCCGGCGGCTCGGCGCTTTCCAGGCAGAAGTCGCGCCCGCATTGCGTGCAGTGGAAATGGCTGTGCGAGCGGTGCGCTGCTTCGCGCGCGGCGTCATGCTCGGCCAGGCTGAAGCGAAAAACCCGATCGGCCCCAGCCGTCTTGTGGACGATGCCGCCGGCCACGAGCCAGTCGAGCACGCGGTAGACCGTCACGCGGTCGATGCCGGAATCGTCCGGCAGCGCGTCGCACACGGCCTGGTGCGAAAGCGGATCGGCGCCCTGCATCAGCACGGCCAGCACGCGCACGCGGGGCTCGGTCACACGGCTGCCCAGGCCGCGCAGGCGCGCGCGGGCAGCCTCTTCAGGCGAATGGGATTGCGAAGTGGCGAGATCGTCGCGCGGGGCCGGGGTGTTCATGCGCGGGATTGTCCCACGGGGCGCGGGTTGCTGCAATTGAGTTGCAATTGGGCGGCCTTGCGCCGCCCAGGGTTTTCTCTCGCGCTTTGGTGCCGCTTACGCCGCAAACATCAGACACACGGGCGTCGGCACCTTCGCCACGACCGTGGGCTGGTCCAGCTTGCCGGTTTGTCCGTCGATGCGCAGCCGCAGGATCGTATCGCCCTTCTGGTTGAGCACGTAGACGTAGTTGCCGTCGGGCGCCATCGTCATCGCGCGCGGGAAGTGCACACCTTCGCTCCAGTACTGAAGCGGCGCGAGCTTGCCCGAGGCGTCAATGCTGAACGCGGCCACGCTGTCGGCCAGCGGGTGGTCGGACTTCAGCTTCCGGTTGCTGGCGTAGAGGAAGCGCCCTGACGGATGCATCAGCAATTCAGCGCCGCTCTTCTGGCCGGTGTAGTCGGCCGGGGTGGTGGAGATGCGCTGGCGCTCTTCCTGCACGTGGCCGGTGGCGGGGTCGTAACCGTGGCAGGCGACCGAGCCTTCGAGTTCATTGATGACGTAGAGCAGCTTGCCTTGCGGATGCAGCGCCAGGTGGCGCGGGCCGCTGCCTGGCTTGAGTTGCGCGCGGTCACGCGGGGCAAGCTTGCCGCCCTCAATGGCGAACACGTTGATGCGATCGGTGCCCAGGTCGGTGCCGATCACGTGGCCGCCGGTGGCGTCGAACAGCATCATGTGCGCGTGCGGCGCTTCCTGTTCGGGGCGGGGGCCGGAACCGGTGTCCTTGAAGATGCCGGACACAGTGCCAAGCTTGCCGTCCTCGCCGATCGGCAGGAGGTTGTACGCGCCACCGCTGTAGATCGACACGCACAAGTGCTTGCCGTCCGGCGACACGACCACATGCGCGGGGTTCGTGCCCGACAGCGACAGCGGCTGGCGGTTGAGCAGCGTCAGCTTTCCGTCGTGCGGGTCAATCGCATAGGCCTCGGCGCTACCGTTCGGGCGGCCCTCGTAGACCTCCAGTTCATTGATGGCGTACAGGAACCGCTGATTCGGGTGCACGGCCAGGAACGACGGATTGGCACTCTCGACCACCTGCACCTGGGTCCACGCATCGCCGCGCGGCGCCAGCACGTAGATGCCGCGTGCCGCCGGGCCACCGGCAGTGCCGCCCGGCGCATTGAACGTGTAGGTGCCGACATAGGCAAAGCGGGGAGGGCGTGCATTGCCTGCGGGCTGCGCGCCCGCCGCGGCGGATTGCTCTCCCGCCTGGGCCATGACGGTTTTGGGAAGAGCACCCAGCAAAGGCAAGCTACCGGTCCACTGCATGAAAGTTCGACGAAGACGATTGGTCATTGGATGGCTCCATCAAACACGCACGGACATGGCGTGGTGGAAGATGTTGTTGGGATCATACCGGTGCTTCACATCCTGCAGAAACGCGTACAGGTCGCCGCTGCCGTAGTAGAGCTGCGGCCAGAACGGGTAGGCGAGCATGTCGACGTCGGGGTAGTTGATGTAGCAGCCCTCGTACCGGTCGCCGGGGTACGGCGTGCCGCTGTGCGGTGCGGGCACATCGGGCGCACCGTAGACATCGCGGTAAAAATCGCTGATCCAGCGCAGGTGGCCGGCATCGTCGGCAGCGGCGCCCCAATACGTCTGGTACTGCAGCTTCATGATCGACGCCCGCTGCGGCGCGGCGGTATCGCCAATGCGCTCGGCCTTGTTGACGGCGCCGCCGTACGAATCGACCTGCAGCAGCGACTGGCTCAGATCGACGCCCGGCATCGTCCGCGTGAGGTGGGCGTAGATGCGCTGCGCCTCGCGCGCCGTGAAGCCGCGCTTCATGTAGGCGGATTTGTACTTCCCGCGCTGATTGGCCCCCGAGCCGTTCAGATACTGCGTGGCGGTCAGCCAGTCGTATTGCACGATGGTGTGCGGCTTGGAGCAGAGCAGTTGCCCCACGCCCTGCCTGTGGGCGGGGCCGTAGCCGGGCGGGCGCCCCTTGACCGGCGTCGGCGCGCAAGCCTGGAAGCGGTTCAGAAAATCGTTGAGGACAGAGAGATCGCGGCACGTGCCATCCGGGTTGCAGAACTGCGTGAGCAGCACGATCTGCCCCGACGATTTGTGCGTGAGCTTGAGCAGAGAGAACATGCCCCACGTGTCCGGGTCCTTGCCGCGCGTCTCCCAGTATTCGCCGTAGATGCGCAGCAGTTCGGCAAAGCGCTGCGGCGTCATGGTCGCCCAGTCGAAGGCCACGGTGGCGAGCGCCACTTCTTGCGGCGCCTCGGGCAGCTTGGCGAAGGTGTAACCCGTGATGACGCCGAAGTTGCCACCGCCCGCGCCGCGACATGCACGAAACAGATCCGGATCATGCGCCGCATCCACCGTGCGTGCAGCCGCCTTGCCGGTTTTGTCGACGGTGACGATGTCCACGGCCGACAGCCAATCCACCGTCAGCCCTTGCAGCCGCGAAAGCAGCCCATACCCGCCGCCGCAGATGTGCCCGCCGGCGCCAACCGAATAGCACGAGCCGCCGGGCAGCGTCACGTTGTGGCGCTTGTACAGCTCCAGGTAGCCGTTCCAGTTTTGCGTGCCGGCCGGAATGCGCACCGAGCCGTCGGCGCGCACCTCGGGCGTGGCGAGCAGGCTCAGGTCGACAATCGTGCCGTCGGGGTTGTTGGAGACGAAATCCTCGTAGCAATGCCCGCCGCTGCGCACGGTCGGGCGCTGGCCTGCGTTGATGATGCGCTGCACGGCGGGCGCCACATCGTCGGGCTTTTCTATGAGCGCGATGCGGCTGGCGGCCTGCGCATCCGTCGCCGGCCAGCGCAGGTTGAAGCCATGTTTGAGCGTGTTGTAGCGAGGGTCTTGGCGCGTCACATCCAGTGTCATCGACGACTCCGGTGAGGGCGTTTGCGCAAGCGTTGCGCAAACGAAGTTGGATTCGGACGCGTGGCGTCCGGCGGTTCCAACTTAGTCGTTCGCGGGCCCGGCTTCCATCAGACAATGCCGAGCCGGCAGGCTCATCGCGCCAGGCGGGCGAACCAACCCACCACCCGCGTGGCCGTCGCCGCCCACAGCGGCCGCACCAGCCAGCATGCGGCGACCCACGCCAGCGTCACCACGATCAGGTCGCAGCGGCCGCTCTTCCACCAGTTCAGGGAATGGCGCCCCCAAATCCAGGGCACGCCCAACGGATTGGGCCAATCCGCCAGCAGATGCATCAGCCCGCCACAGGCGAAGCCGAACAGCAGCGGAGCCCACAGGTGCGCATGGCCCAACGCGTGATACGACAGCACAAGCACCGCGATCCAGCCAATGCCCCAATGGGTGGCGGTGCGGTGCGTGATCCAGAGGCGGCGCGCACGGGTCCACCAGGCCACCTCCATCCAGTCTGGCGCGGTGCTGCCCGCAACTGCCGCGCAAAACGCCAGGAGGCTGCCGAGATGTTCGAGAGACGTATGGGAAGCCTGTGCGACGAGGGTGGCGGCAATCAGACCGGCCGCCCAGCCCGTCGCGTGATGGGCTGCATTGGATGCCATCGACGTGATGCGGAAAACGAAGGACCGCATCTTCGCAATGCAGGCTTGCCTGGACAAGCCAAAAATTGCGACAAATTGCTAGCCGACTTGCAGCAGTAGGCCCTTGAGGTATTCGCCTTCCGGAAAGCTCGTCAGCAGCGGGTGATCCAAGCCGCCGGCCAGCCTGCGTTGGATGCGCGCCGTCACCTTGGCATCGGCCGCCGCACCCGCGACGATCTTCTGGAACAAGTCGGCGTCGATCGCGCCCGAGCACGAATACGTGAACAGCAGGCCGCCCGGGCGCAGCAACTGCATGCCGACCAGGTTGATCTCCTTGTATGCCCGCGCCGCGCGATCGACCTGCTGCGCCGACGCCGCAAACTTGGGCGGATCCAGCACGATCAGGTCAAACTGGCGGCCTTCTGCGCGGAAGTTGCGCAGCGACTTGAAGACGTCCGCATCCAACCACTCGGCGCGCGCCGGATCGAAGCCATTGAGCGTGACGTTGCGCTCAGCCACCGCCAGCGCCTCGCCCGACGAATCGATCGACACCACCGAGCGCGCCCCGCCCTTGAGCGCCGCCAGCGAAAACCCGCCGGTATAGCAGAAGCAGTTCAGCACATCGCGATCGCGCGCCAAGGCGCCGACCAGCGCGCGGTTGTCGCGCTGATCGATGTAGAAGCCCGTCTTGTGGCCTTCACGCACGTCGACGTAATAGCGCACGCCGTGCTCGGTAGCAGACAGGTCTGCAGCAGGCTCGGCGCCGGCCAGCACACCGGTCATCTGCTCCAGGCCTTCGCGCTCGCGCACGCTCACGTCCGACCGTTCGTAGACGTTCGGGCAACCCGTCTCTTTGATGAGCGCGGCGACGATCGCTTGCTTCCAATGCTCCACGCCCGCGGCGCTGAACTGGCAGACGAGCTGGCCCGCGTCCCCGGTGCCGTACTGGTCGACGATCAGGCCGGGCAGGCCGTCGGCTTCGCCCATGACGAGGCGCACGGCGTCGGTGTCGTGCACCCACGCGCGGCGGTACGCCACGGCGGCGGCAATGCGGCGCTTGAAGAACGCGTGGTCGACGGGCTCGGCTTCATCAAAGCTCCACGCCCGCGCGCGAATCTGCGAGACGGGGCTGAACGCGGCGCGCGCCAGAAACTGGCCGTTATGCGCGCGCACGATGACGGTCGCACCGGAGGCCGGCTTGCCCTCCACGCGATCGATGGCGTTGGCGAAAATCCAAGGGTGCCGGCGCAGCAGCGAGCGCTCCTTGCCGGGCTTCAGAATCAGGGTTTGCATACGACTGGGGATGGGGCGCCCGAAGGCTCGGGCAATGCGCTACTTCTTTTTTGCGCGGGGATGCGCCTGATCGTAGATCTTGGCCAGGTGCTGAAAATCGAGCGAAGTATAAACCTGCGTGCTGGCGATGCTGGCGTGGCCGAGCAGTTCCTGCACCGCGCGCAAATCGCCCGACGACTGCAGCATGTGCGTGGCAAACGAATGCCGCAGCACGTGCGGATGCACATCCGCCGGCACACCTGCGGCAATGGCGTTGCGCTTCATGCGCAATTGAATCTGCCGCTGCGCCAGCCGCTTGCCACGTGGGGAGAGAAACAGCGCGTGCGCGTCTTCGGGTGCCGCGTCCGGCTTGGCCAGTTGCTCGCGCACCGCCAGCCATGCGGCCAGCGCCTCGGCCGCCTTGGTGCCGACCGGCACCGTGCGCCGCTTGCTGCCCTTGCCGAGCACCTGCACTTCGCGCGCTTCCAGGTCAAGCCAGCTCAAAGATTCATACGCGCCGGCCTTCACGTGCCGCATATCCAGGCTGACCAGCTCAGAGAGCCGCAGTCCGCACGAATAGAACAGCTCGTTGACGGCACGGTCGCGGACGGTTTCGGCATCGTCGCCGGGCAGTTGCTCCATCAGCGCGACAGCTTGCTCGACGGACAACGCTTTCGGCAACCGCTTCGGGCTCTTCGGCGCGCGCACACCGTCGACAGGATTGGTGGTGACGGCGGCATCGCGCAGCGCCATCCATTTGAACCAGCCGCGCCACGCCGACAGCGCCCGCGCAATGCTGCGGCCCGACAAACCGTCGCCATGCAGTTGCGCCATCATGCGGCGGATATGGTGCGACTGCAGTTGCGTGAGATCGACGTTGGCAGCGTGCTGCGCGCCCAGGCGCTGCAGCACGGCCAGCTCGCGACTGTAGCTCTCGAGCGTATGCGGCGAGAGCTGCCGCTCGAACTTCAGCGCGTCAAGGTAGGCCGCAATCTGCGGATGTGGCGGCTGTGCACCATGGTCATCGGCGGATGCAGAGTGCGGCATACGGTGGGCTGCGCTCAGTCGCGCAGGCGGTTGAGCGTGGCAGCGGCCAGTTCGCCGATCTGCGCGAGGTAGGTCGTGCCCATGCCGTCATGGAAGCGGCGGGCGTCGGGCGAGCCGAGCACCAGCAGGCCGAATGCCGGCGCCGCGCTGGCATCGGCATCGCCACGCACCGGCACGCGCAGCGTGACGATCGCGAGCGATTCGATCGGTGCGCCGCCGGTATCCGACGTATCCAACCAGCCGGCGGCTTCAAAACCCGCATTGGCGCCGCAATACGGCGCACGCAGGCCCGCAGCAAACAGGCGCACTTCCTCGCTCACACCCTGCGCGACTTCCAGGTGCGCAAATTCTTCGCCGACCTGCCACACGCGCAGCGCCACGGCCGGCACGTCGAAGATTTCACGCAGGCCATCCTGCACGGCATACGGCAGCGCATGCGTGTCGGCCTCGCCCAGCAGGCGCGTCGTCCACGCGTGCACGCGTTGCTGCGTGCGGTCGTTCTCGTTGCCGTGGCGCATCAGGTCCGACAGCTTGAGTTCGAGGTGCTTGTTCTTGTCGCGCAGGATTTCCATCTGGCGCTCCTGCAGCGACACGGCGCGGTGGCTGTGCGGGCTGGTGAGCTGGATGGCGGCCAGCAGCTCGGCGTGCTCTTCAAAGAAGGCCGGATGCGCCTGCAGGTAGTTGGCGACGTCTTGTGCGTTCATCGTGGAGGTGCTCATCAGGCTGCGCCGAGTTTCTTCTTCAGCAGTTCGTTGACTTGTGCGGGGTTGGCCTTGCCGCGCGTGGCCTTCATGGCCTGACCCACCAGCGCGTTGAATGCCTTCTCCTTGCCGGCGCGGAATTCCTCGACCGACTTGGCGTTGGCCGCCAGCACGTCGTCGATGATCTTCTCCAGCTCGCCCGAATCGGACATCTGCTTCAGGCCCTTCTCGGCGATGATCGCGTCGGCATCGCCACCGTGTTCGCCGGCCCACATGGCGGGGAAGACGTCCTTCTTCGCGGTGTTGTTGCTGATCGTGCCGTCGGCAATGCGGGCGAGCAGCTTGGCCAGTTGCGCAGGCTTGACCGGTGCGGCATCGATGTCCAGGTCGGCGCGGTTCAGGTTCGAAGCGACCTCGCCCATGATCCAGTTGGCCGCAGCCTTGGCGTTCGCAGCGCCGGCATCCGCCACGACAGCTTCGAAGTACGCGGCCGTCGCCTTGGTGGCGGTCAGGATGCTCGCGTCGTACTTCGGCAGGCCGTAAGCCGACTCGAAGCGCGCGGCCATGGCAGCCGGCAGTTCGGGCAGCGTGGCGCGCACGCGCTCGATCCAGTCCTCGCCGATGACGAGCGGCAGCAGGTCGGGGTCGGGGAAGTAGCGGTAATCCTGCGCGTCTTCCTTGCTGCGCATCGAGCGCGTTTCCTTGCGGTCCGGATCGTACAGGCGGGTTTCCTGCACTACGGTGCCGCCGTCTTCGATCAGCTCGATCTGGCGGCGCACTTCGTAGTTGATCGCCTCTTCCAGGAAGCGGAACGAGTTGAGGTTCTTGATTTCGCAGCGCGTGCCGAACGGCGCATCCGGCCCGGGGCGCACCGACACGTTGGCGTCGCAGCGGAAGCTGCCTTCCTGCATGTTGCCGTCGCAGATGCCCAGCCACATCACCAGCGCATGCAGGGCCTTGGCATAGGCCACGGCTTCGGCCGCGCTGCGCATATCGGGCTCGGTCACGATTTCCAGCAGCGGTGTGCCGGCGCGGTTCAGGTCGATGCCCGTCATGCCGGCAAAGTCCTCGTGCAGCGATTTGCCCGCATCTTCTTCCAGGTGCGCACGCGTGAGCTGCACGGTCTTCTCATACCCGGGCTGGCCGTTCTTGCCTTCCACCTGGATGGTCAGCGTGCCGCCCTGCACCACCGGGATCTCGTATTGGCTGATCTGGTAGCCCTTGGGCAGATCGGGGTAGAAGTAATTCTTCCGCGCGAAGATGCTCTTGGGCGCAATCTTGGCACCGATGGCCAGGCCGAACACGATGGCGCGCTCAACGGCGCCCTTGTTCAGCACCGGGAGCACGCCCGGCAGCGCCAGGTCAACCGGCGCCGCTTGCGTGTTGGGCGCCGCGCCAAAGGCGGTGGACGCGCCGGAGAAAATCTTCGAGACCGTCGAGAGCTGCGTGTGCGTCTCGAGGCCGATCACCACTTCCCATTGCATGTTGCGTGTGTCCTGTCGATTGTTGTGGTGTGAATGTCTAGGTGCTCAGGTGTTCAGGTGTTCTTGCGTCGCTGCGATCAGGGGTGCGGCGCATCGAGCCACGCCGCGAGTTTGGCAAAGGCCGCTTCGCGCGCTGCTGGGTCGCCGCCGACGGTGACCGTTCCGTAGCGACGCCCCTTCGGGATGCCATTGCGCTCCTTGACTGCAGCCGTGCCGTCAAAGCCGTGATACGCGCCGCCAAACATGTCCAGCTCGAAACGCGCCTGCGGCTGGCGCGCCAGTACGGCGGTCTGGAGCGCCTGGCAGTGATCGGCCGGGGTCCAGTCATCGTTGCCGCCGGCCAGCAGCAGCAACGGCGCGTTCAGCCGATAGTCGGGCCGCTTCTGTGCCGACGCACAGCCCGGATAGAACGCCACCGCGCGATTGACGGCAGGCGTATCGACGGGCCAGGCGCGGCTGGCATCCACCGCCTCCAGCACAGCCTGCGCGCCGTTGGACCAGCCGAGCAGCACGATGCGGTTCGCATCCACGCCCGGCTGCGCCGCCACCCAGCGCATCGTCGCCAGCACGTCGGCGCGGCGCACCGCACCGTTGATATCGCGCGTGGCGGTGCGTTCGGTGCAGATGCCGTGCGGCTTGCCGCGCGGGCCGAAACTGTCCGGAAACACCACAGCGTAACCGCGCGCGCCCAGCCACTGCGCATAACCGCGATACCGCGAGCCCAGCGCCTTGGCGTCCGCCCCCGCCTGCGTGTAGAGGCCGCTGCAGCCGTGCAGCGCGATCACCACCGGCGTGCCCGTCGCAGGCGCCTTGACTGGCGACGCGACCCAATAGCCGGTCAGCGTTTGCGGCGCATCCTCGGCGTCTTTCACAGACGCACGCGGAATCTCCACCGTCTGCACGCCCAGCTCCGCCGACGACGGCGCGCGTGCAGCCGGCATATCCGGCAGGGCGCCTTCGGCGTCCGGCGTCGGTTGCGCGACGGCGTGCAGCGCCAGCGCGCCGGCCAACGCCACCAGCAAACGAAGCGATACGCGCATCACCGGGCATTCCGGGCGCATTGGCCCGTTTTCGGGTCGAACATCACCGGCCAGGCTTCGTCATAGATGCCGGGCGTGCAATGCGCTTCGCAATTGGCGTGTGCCAACGTGACGCGGCGCGGGTCCTGCCAGACCATCAGCGTGCAATTACCGTAGCGCTCGCGCAGCTCGATGCTGGGGCGGCGCTTGGTCTGCTGGAACGTCGACAGGTCGAACTGGCACGAACCGCGCCGGCCGACCCACAACTGCCATTGCATGGCGTTGACGTTGTTGTCGGCCACGGTGAGCGTCGCCTGCTCGCGGAAACCGTCTTCTTCGGTCTGGCTGCAGTAGCCGTTGATGTCGATGCGGCGGTCGGAGATCGGCGGCGGCTTCGACGGCCGGCTGATGCCCGGAATCGACGGCAGCGGAATCGGCACGCACGCCGCCAGCAGGCCGGCGGCAAGCGCCAGCCCGAGTGCAGTGCGGATGCGGTGGTTCATGCGTGCCTCCCGCGTGGAGCGATACGTCTGTACGGGCCTCAGGCCGCCGGCTGGCGGTTGTGCCAGTCGGTCGCCTGCTGGAATGCATGCGCGATCTGAAGCATGCGTGCCTCTTCAAAATAGTTGCCGATGATCTGCAAGCCAACCGGCAGACCGTTGGCGCCAAAGCCCGCCGGCACGCTCATGCCCGGCAGGCCTGCCAGGCTGGTCGACAGCGTGAAGATGTCTTCCAGGTACATCTGCACCGGATCATCGCTCTTCTCGCCGATCTTCCAGGCAACGGTCGGAGCGACGGGGCCCATGATCACGTCGCACTGCGCGAATGCGTTCTGAAAATCCTGCGCGATGATGCGGCGGATCTTCTGCGCCTGCAGGTAATACGCGTCGTAATACCCGTGGGACAGCACATACGTGCCCACCAGGATGCGGCGCTTGACCTCCCAGCCGAAGCCTTCGGCGCGGGACTTGCGGTACATGTCGGCCAGATCGCGGTATTCCGCCGCGCGGTGGCCATAACGCACACCGTCAAAGCGCGACAGGTTGGACGATGCCTCGGCCGGGGCGATCACGTAGTACGTCGGAATCGACAGCTCGGTCTTGGGCAGGCTGATGTCGACCAGCGTGGCGCCGAGCTTTTCCAGCTCAGCCAGCGCGGCGCGTACCGTGGTGCGCACGTCATCGGCCAGCCCTTCGCCGAAATACTCCTTGGGCAGACCGATACGCAGGCCGGCCAGCGGGCGCGCCGCATCGGCGCCTTGCAGCGGCTGGCCGAGCAGGCGGCTGAAATCTTCCACGTCGCCACCGCGGCCGGGTTCCAGACTGGTGGAATCGCGCGGGTCAAAGCCGGCCATGGCAGACAGCAGCAGCGCGCAATCTTCGGCTGTGCGGGCCATCGGGCCGCCCTGGTCCAGCGACGAGGCGAAAGCAATCATGCCGTAGCGCGACACGCGGCCGTACGTCGGCTTGATCCCCGTAATGCCCGAGAACGATGCCGGCTGGCGGATCGAACCGCCCGTGTCCGTCCCCGTTGCAGCGGGCGCCAGATCGGCTGCCACCGCCGCCGCCGAGCCGCCTGACGAACCGCCCGGCACGTGCTCGACGTTCCAGGGGTTCTTGACCGCGCCGAAGGCCGAGTTCTCATTGGACGAACCCATCGCGAATTCGTCCATGTTGGTCTTGCCCAGCGTCACCATGCCGGCCGCGCCCAGGCGCTCGACCACGGTGGCGTCAAACGGGCTGGTGTAATTGCCGAGCATCTTGGAGCCCGCCGTGGCACGCCAGCCGCGGGTGACGAAGACGTCCTTGTGCGCGATCGGCACGCCGGTCAGCGGCGCCGCGTTGCCAGCCGCGATGCGTGCATCGGCGGCCCGCGCCTGGGCAAGCGTCGCCTCGGCGTCGACATGGGTAAAGGCGTTGAGGTGCGCCCCGGCCTCGATGCGCGACAGGTAGTGGCGCGCCAGTTCTTCCGCCGAAACCTCCTTGGCGGCGAGTTGGGCGGACAGGGCTTTGATCGTGGATGCGGTCATCGAATACGTTCGGATGGGCTGCCGGCAAGCGCCGGCGACGTCGAATGGAGAGGGCTCAAGACGGGCGCAGGGCGCTGTTTGCCCGGGTTACTCGATCACCTTGGGCACGAGGTACAGGCCGGCCTCGGTGGCCGGCGCGCATTGCTGGTAGTCGGCGCGGCGGTCGGCTTCGGTGACGGCGTCGTCGCGCAGACGCTGGGCTTGCGCCTGGACCTGCTCGATGGGGTGGGCCATCGGCTCAATGCCGGTGGTGTCCACGGCCTGCATCTGCTCGACCAGCGAGAAAAACTGGTTGAGCTGGGTGAGGGTCTGGGCCGCCTCGCCTTCGGAGACTTCGATACGGGCGAGATGGGCGATGCGTTTGACGTCGGAGAGTTCGAGTGCCATCGGAGTGGGTCAGTGAGTGCAGCGGCGGGCGGGCAACGTACGGCAAGCGACGGCTACTGCGCGCAAAGTCCGCTCAGGTTGGGCTTTGACAGCGCCGATTTGCCGCAATTTTGGCGCCAAACGCCCGCGAAACCGTCGAATTATAAGGTATGATTGCCGACTAAATTTCTAAGTCAGCAGGCGACTTCGTGCAGTCACGGACCCTCTGATTAAGTACCCCGGGAACCTCCCGGCAGTCGCGCCGTCAGCATCAGGCGACACTTAATCAAAGGTTCCTTGGGGGCCCCCTCTCCGGGCGGCCCAGCCTCGGCAGGATGGCCAGTGCCACGGCACCCCACCGCCGATCACCACGGAGCCCGCGACATTCCCGGGAGCGCAGTAGCAGGATCGGACCGCATGGCATGCCCTTGCGGCGTCCGCGCGTTGGTGCAGCCGTTGCACCGCAATCCTGCTGCTGGGCCGCCCATGACTCGAAAAACAGGATTCATTCGATGTTCGGCTTTTTGCGCAGCTATTTCTCCAACGATCTCGCGATCGACCTCGGCACCGCCAACACCCTGATCTACGTCCGCGACAAGGGCATCGTCCTTGACGAGCCGTCGGTGGTGGCCATTCGCCAGGAAGGCGGCCCGAACGCCAAGAAGACCATCCAGGCAGTCGGTAAGGAAGCCAAGCAGATGCTGGGCAAGGTGCCGGGCAATATCGAGGCGATCCGCCCGATGAAAGACGGCGTGATCGCCGACTTCACCGTCACCGAGCAGATGCTCAAGCAGTTCATCAAGATGGTGCACGACACCAAGCTGCTGCGCCCGAGCCCGCGCATCATCATCTGCGTGCCGTGCGGTTCGACCCAGGTCGAGCGCCGCGCCATCCGCGAATCGGCGCTCGGCGCCGGCGCGTCGCAGGTGTACCTGATTGAAGAGCCGATGGCTGCCGCGATTGGCGCCGGCCTGCCGGTGTCGGAGCCTTCGGGTTCGATGGTGGTGGACATTGGCGGCGGCACCACCGAGGTGGGCATCATCTCGCTGGGCGGCATGGTCTACAAGGGCAGCGTGCGCGTGGGCGGCGACAAGTTCGACGAGGCTATCGTCAACTACATCCGCCGCAACTACGGCATGCTGATCGGCGAACAGACCGCCGAAGCCATCAAGAAGGAAATCGGCTCGGCCTTCCCGGGTTCGGAAGTGCGCGAGATGGAAGTGAAGGGCCGCAACCTGTCGGAAGGCATTCCGCGCGCCTTCACGGTGTCGTCCAACGAAATCCTGGAAGCGCTGACGGATCCGCTGAACCAGATCGTCTCGTCGGTGAAGATCGCGCTGGAACAAACCCCGCCGGAACTCGGTGCCGACATTGCCGAGCGCGGCATGATGCTCACCGGTGGTGGCGCGCTGCTGCGCGACCTCGACCGCCTGCTGGCCGAAGAAACCGGCCTGCCGGTGCTGGTGGCCGAAGATCCGCTGACCTGCGTGGTGCGCGGCTCCGGCATGGCGCTCGAACGCATGGACAAGCTCGGCAGCATCTTCTCGTACGAATAACGGGACCATGCACCACGCCGATCCGCGTTCCGCTGTTGCGACCGATTTCGTGACTGCCGTTGTGGTCACGCCAGCCGCCTTCGCGGACCGCTGAGATGCGTCTCGCGCCGGTGCGCCGTGCTCCGCCCGCCAAGGGCTTGGGCACCGCACCAGCGCCACACCCAATCTGTTGCCGGCAGGCCGTTGACGTTGACCGTCACGCGTCTGCCGTGCCCATTTGAAGCGTCCGGGTCATGGATTATTCCCCGCCGCCCCTCTTCAAGCAGGGCCCGTCCGCCACCGCGCGGCTGGTTGCTTTGCTCGCGCTCGCGCTCGCGTTGCTGGTGATCGATGCCCGCATGTCCGTGCTGGGCGTGGTCCGGCAAGTCGTGTCGGTCATCCTGTATCCGGTCGAGCGCTTGGTGCTGATTCCACGCGATACGGCACGCGCCGCGCTCGAATACACGCAATCGTCCACCAAGCTGGCGGTTGATAACCGCAACCTGCGCGAATCTGCCGTTGCCCAGGCGCAGCAATCGCTGCGCGCCTCGCAGCTCGAAGCCGAAAACCGCAACTTGCGCACGCTGCTCAACCTGAAGCAACACGCGGCGGTGCCCACGGTGGCGGCGGAAGTCCTCTACGAAGCACGTGACCCTTATACGCAGCGCATCGTGATCGATCGCGGCTCCAAGGACGGCGTGCGCGCGGGCTACCCGGTCATCGATGACCGCGGCGTGGTCGGCCAGGTGACGCGCGTGTCGCTGTTCGAATCGCAAGTCACGCTGCTGACCGACAAGGACCAGGCGATCCCCGTGGAAGTGGTGCGCAACGGCCTGCGCAGCGTGGCCTTTGGCGGTGCCCGCCCGGGCGCGCTGGACCTCCGTTTCATGGCCGCCTCGGCTGATCTGCAGCAGGGCGACCTGCTGGTCACGTCGGGGTTGGACGGCGTCTATCCGGCGGGCCTGCCGGTGGCCCGCATTTCGCAAATCGAGCGCAAGGCCGACACCGCGTTCTCGCGGGTCGTCTGCGAACCGGTGGCCGGCATCCGCAGCAACCGGCACCTGCTGATCGTGAAGTACGAATCGGGCTTCCCGCCACCGACGGATCTGTCGCCCGCGCAGGTGCCCAAGGGCAAGAACGCTGCCCGCGACGCACGCGAAGAGAAGGACCGCGCCGCACGCGCTGCGGCCGAGGCCAATGTGCCGGCTCCCACGCCCGCAGCTGAAGAAAACACTCCGCCGCCGCGCCCGACCGACGCCGACGGCAATCCGCTGGACACCGATTCAGCGCAAAAACGCTGAAGCGAGGCCATCGATCATGAACTCGCCCCAATACCTGCTGCGCCCGGTCAACCCCGGCTTCATCGCTTTCAGCTTCGTGCTGGCATTCCTGTTCAACCTGATGCCGTGGGGCCACATGCAGTGGATTCCCGATCTGGTGGCGCTGGTGCTGGTGTTCTGGAACATCCACCAGCCGCGCCGCGTGGGCATGGTGGTGGCCTTCCTGCTGGGTCTGTTGATGGACGTGCACGAAGCGCGTCTGCTTGGCGAACACGCGATGGCCTACACGATGCTGTCGTACTTCGCGATCACGATTCACCGGCGCGTGCTGTGGTTTTCGGTGCTGTCGCAGGCACTGCATGTGCTGCCGCTGCTGGTGCTGGCGCATGCGGTACCGATCGTCATCCGCCTGCTGATGGGCGCGCACCTGCCGGACTGGCAGGTCATCCTGCCTCCGCTGATCGAAGCCGCCCTGTGGCCGTTCGCCAACGCGTTCCTGCTGGCGCCGCAGCGTCGCCCGGAGAGCGTCGATGAAACTCGGCCCATCTGAGGTGGCCGATCTGATGCACCCCGCCGTTAGCGTTCACTTGGCATGACCGAAATCCGCAACGTCGAACAGGAGCTGTCGCGCTTCCGCCTGCGGCTGGCGGCGGCCGCCCTTTTCGTGCTCGTCTGCTTCGGGCTGCTGCTGGCGCGCTTCTTCTGGCTGCAGGAGGTCAAGCACGAGCAGTATTCCGCCAAGGCGGAAGACAACCGCATCTCGGTCGCGCCGATCGAACCCAATCGCGGCATCATCATGGACCGCAACGGCGTGGTGCTGGCGCGCAACTATTCGGCATACACGCTCGAGATCACGCCGTCCAAGCTGCAGGACACGCTGGACAACACGATCGACCAGCTTGCCCAGTTGGTCGATATCCAGCCGCGCGACCGCCGCCGCTTCAAGCGCCTGATGGAAGATGCGCGCAGCTTCGAAAGCCTGCCGATCCGTAGTCAGCTGACCGATCAGGAAGTGGCACGCTTCTCGGCGCAACGCTTCCGCTTTCCGGGCGTGGACGTGCATGCGCGACTGTTCCGCCAATACCCGCTGGGCGAATCGGCGTCGCACGTGATCGGCTACATCGGCCGGATTTCCGAGCGCGACCTGGACCGCATCGACAACATGAGCGATGCCAACAGCCAGCCCGGCGTGGCGTACGACCCGCGCAAGGATTCCAACAACTACAGCGGCACGGAATACATCGGCAAGGTCGGCATCGAGCAGAGCTACGAGACCGAACTGCACGGCCTGACTGGCTACGAAGAGGTGGAAGTGAGCGCGGGCGGCCGGCCCATCCGTACGCTGTCGACCTCGCAGGCAACGCCGGGCAACAACCTGATCCTGTCGCTCGACATCAACCTGCAGCGGCTCGCCGAGCAGCTTTTTGGCAACCGCCGGGGCGCACTGGTGGCGATCGAGCCGGAGACAGGCGACATCCTCGCGTTCGTCTCCAAGCCGACGTTCGATCCGAACCTGTTTATTGAAGGCATCGACAGCGCGACCTGGAACGAGCTGAACAACTCGCCGGACAAACCGCTGCTGAACCGCCCGCTGCGCGGAACCTATCCGCCCGGCTCGACGTACAAGCCGTTCATGGCGCTGGGCGCGCTCGAGCTCGGCAAGCGCACGCCGCAGTGGGGCATGGCCGATCCGGGATCGTTCACGCTGGGTAACCACACGTTCCGCGACGACGTGCCGGGCGGCCACGGCTGGGTCGACATGTACCGCTCCATCGTGATGTCGTGCGACACGTATTACTACCGGCTCGCCAACGACATGGGCGTCAATGCCATCCACGATTTCATGAAGCCGTTCGGCTTCGGGCAGGTCACGGGCATCGACATCGAAGGCGAGCGCACCGGCATCCTGCCGTCTACCGACTGGAAGCGCAAAGCCTACAAGCGCCCCGAACAGCAGAAGTGGTACGACGGCGAAACCATCTCGCTGGGCATCGGCCAGGGCTACAACAACTTCACCATCCTGCAGCTCGCGCATGCGATATCGACGCTGGCCAACAACGGTGTGGTGATGAAGCCCCACCTGGTGAAGGCGGTCGAAGATTCGCTGTCCAAGTCGCGCTCGCTGACCGTGCCGACCGAGAGCTACCGGATTCCGCTCAAGCAGGCGAACATCGACGTGATCAAGCGCGCCATGGTGGGCGTGAACCAGGCCGGCACGGCGGCCAAGGCGTTCATCGGGGCGCAGTATGTGTCGGCGGGCAAGACGGGGACGGCGCAAGTGTACTCGCTGGGCAAGAACGAAAAGTACAACCACCACGCGATTCCCGAAAACAAGCGCGATCATGCGCTGTTCGAAGCGTTCGCACCGGCAGATCATCCTAAGATCGCGCTGGCAGTCATCGTGGAGAACGCCGGCTTTGGCGCCACGTCAGCCGCCCCAATTGCGCGTGCCGTCATGGACTATTACCTGACAGGCAAGTGGCCCGCGGAGCTGGCCGCCACCGCGCCCAAGCCGCAGCAGCAACCGCCGGTGGATACGCCGAGTGTGTTCTCGACCGGCAAGACGGCCACGATCGCCAGCGCGACGGCTGCGCCGCAGGTGGCTGCAGAAGCTGCGTCCGGCGTGGCTGCCGCTTCGGGTGTGGCAACCTCCGCGGCCAGTGCGGTGGCCGCCGCTTCAGCGCCGGCCGCGGCGGCGGGCGGCACGCGCAGTGCGCCGCCGCTGTCGCCGGATCTCGTGGCGCCAGCCTTGCGCGAGGCCGGCACCAGCGCCGAGGCCGTCGCCCCGGCCACGCTCGACGCCCAGGTGCTGCAAGCGCTATCGCACGCACAGCCTGCGCCCGAACTGCCGCCGCGTGGACGCGGCAACGCCGCCGCACCGGCTTCGGCTCCTGCGACTACACCAAAGGGTGCCAAGGACGCCAAACCGGGCAACAGGCCGGCGGCAAAGCCCGCGCAGAAACCGGCCTCCAAGCCGGCCGCGCCCTGATACTTGCGCTTGAGGATCTCGCCATGGACAAACTGGACAAGCGCCGCATATTCAACATCATCAAGTCGCTCTTCACCGGCTTCGATGGGCCGCTGGCACTGATCGTCTTCTTGCTGCTCGGCACGGGATTGGTCGCGCTGTATTCGGCTGCCATCGACATGCCGGGCCGGGTGGAAGATCAGGTCCGCAACATCCTGCTGTCATTCGTGCTGATGTGGATCATCGCCAACCTGCCGCAGCAAACGCTGATGCGCTTTGCGGTACCGCTCTACACCGTCGGCGTGGCGCTGTTGATTGGCGTGGCGGCGTTCGGGCTGATCCGCAAGGGCGCCCGGCGGTGGCTCAATATCGGCGTGGTGGTGCAGCCCTCCGAGATCATGAAGATCGCCATGCCGCTGATGCTGGCGTGGTACTTCCAGAAGCGCGAGGGCGTGATCCACTGGTACGACTATCTGGCGGCAGCCTTGCTGCTGCTGATTCCCGTGGGGTTGATTGCCAAGCAGCCGGACCTGGGCACCGCGCTTCTGGTGCTGGCGGCCGGCATCTACGTGATCTACTTTGCCGGTCTGTCGTGGCGGCTGATCGTGCCGGTGCTGGTGATTGCAGTCACCGCGATCACGCTGGTGGTGTCGTTCGAATCGCGCATCTGCGCCCCCGGCGTGAACTGGCCGATCCTGCACGACTACCAGCAACACCGTGTGTGTACGCTGCTCGACCCGACCACCGACCCGCTCGGCAAGGGCTTCCACACCATCCAGTCCATCATTGCGATCGGTTCGGGCGGCGTGACGGGCAAGGGATGGCTGAAGGGCACGCAAACCCATCTGGAGTTCATTCCCGAGAAGCACACCGATTTCATCTTCGCGGTGTATTCGGAGGAGTTCGGGCTGGTGGGCAACGGCGTGCTGCTGTTCCTGTATCTGCTGCTGATCTTGCGTGGGCTCTTCATTGCCGCCAACGCGGGCACGCTGTTCGGGCGCCTGCTGGCGGGGTCGATCACGCTCATCTTCTTCACCTACGCCTTCGTCAACATGGGCATGGTGAGCGGCATCCTGCCGGTGGTGGGTGTGCCGCTGCCACTCATCAGTTACGGGGGAACAGCGCTTGTCACGCTGGGCATGGGCATCGGCATCCTGATGAGCATTGCCCGACAGAAACGCTTCGTGCAGACCTGACACCTGACAAACGAAACGGCCGCCAGAATTTGGCGGCCGTTTTGCTTTCAGGCGGCGATGGCGTCTTCGCGCAGCAACCTTCGCAGCACCTTGCCCGTTGCGGTAGCGGGCAGCGCATCATGGAACTTCACGCGCCGCGGCACCTTGTACGGCGCCATGTTGTCGCGGGACCAGGCAATCAGCTCAGCTTCCGAGAGCGTTACACCGTTCATCGGCACCACGTGCGCGCACACGACTTCGCCTTTGTCGGGATCGGGGATGGGCGTCACGGCCACCTGACGAATGCCCGGGTGGCGCGACAGCAGCGCCTCGACCTCCTCCGGAAACACGCTGTAGCCCGACACCTTGATCATCTCCTTGATGCGGCCCTGCCACTGAAGGTAGCCGTCGGGCGAGACCTGGCCGATATCGCCGGTGCGCAGAAAGCCGTTGTGCAGGACGGCGCGCGTGGCCTCGTCGCGCTGCCAGTAGCCGCGGAACACGCCGGGGCTGCGGATGGTGATTTCGCCGGCCTGACCGGGCGGCAGTTCGGCGCCGGTATGCGGGTCGACGATGCGTACCTCAGTCTGCGGGACGATCTTGCCATGCCAGCCCCATCGCGGGGCATCGGCAGGCGTGATGGCGTCGCAGGTGTGGGTTTCCGACAGGCCATAGGCGGCTTCATAGATGCGGCACTGCGGGCCGGCAAAGGCACGCCACCGGTCGGCAATGGCTTCGGTCAGCGTGACACCGAAGCTGGTGCACGGGTTGGCGACCAAGGATTCCATGCGGTACTGCGCCGCGTCCGGATGCGCCATGACGGCCAGGTTCATCGGCGTCATGCTGTACCAGCGTGTCACGCGATAGCGGTCAATCGCCTGCAGTACGGCCAGGGGATCGAACCTATAAAGCAGGATGGTCGTCGCGCCGGAATACAGCATCACGTTCATGCCCATCAGCATGCCGGCGATATGCGACAGCGGCGCCACCGCCAGCATCACATCCGAAGCGTGGATGCCGCTGACCTGCACCGTAACGGCGGTCTTGTACAGCGCGTTGCGGTGCGTGAGCATGGCGCCCTTCGGGCGGCCGGTGGTGCCAGATGTGTAGACCATCAGCGCAACGTCGTCCAGGCTCACCTGGATGGCAGCCACGGCGTTGCGCTCGGCCACATCCACGGGCTCAGCCATCAACTGCATCAGATCAAGTTGCGTGGCGCCCGGCTTGTTTTTGAGCGGCGGTGCAGACGAGGCATCGGCGGCAATCAGCTCGGGCGGCACGGCCAGCGCCTTGCGGCACGCCGGCTGCGCGGGTTGCAGATCGGCATAGCGCGTGGTGATGACGGTCGTGACCGACGTGCCCGGCCGCGCGGCGTCGACAATCGGCATCAGGTCGGCCGCCGCCACCAGAATCTTGGCGCCGCAATCGGCCAGTTGGTCACGCAGTTCGTGCTGGCGCGACAGCGGCCCGCACGGTACGACGATGCCGCCCAGCTTGGCCGTGGCCAGATGGGTCACGATGGCTTGCGGACAGTTGTGCAGAAACAGCGCAACGCGATCGCCGCGTGTCACGCCCAATCGCTGCAACTGCACCGCCAGCCGCGTGGACGCCTGATCCAGCTCGCGCCAGCAGATCGTGCGGCCGTACCACAACAAGGCGATGCGCTCGGGTGTCTGCTGCGCATGGAGGGCGCAATACCGGTGTAGCGGCATCTCGCCCGCCAGATAGTTGACCGGTTCACGGTTATGGATGGTCATGTGGTGTCTCCTCGGCCGCCGGCATCGCGGGGCGACACATCGGCCGTGATGGCTGCCCTCGTTGCGGGGCGCTCATGCGGGTCAGGGTTCTCGGCATCCATTGTTCGAGTATGGCGAAGCCATCTGGCCACCGCCGTACCGATTTGCGCAAAACCGCGTTCCACCCATGATTTGGGTCAAACATGACCTCGCGCAAGACGAATCCCCCAAAAAAATCTACCGCTCGGTATAGAGTTTCGGCGCAAATCTGCTGTTGCGTCAATCGGTGAGAAGTCGGATACGCAGCCCTGGCAATAAAACTTTGCAAGCACGACTGGGACGGCATTCTCACATGAGCGTGCACTCACATTCAAGGAACGCCCCTAGGCAGTGAATTGCTTGTGCCAATATTAAACATTTGCTGTCACGACAGATTTGTTCTATTTTTGACAACAAATTATGTGAGAGGCTGGAATGGATCGTTTGCAGTCGATGCGGGTGTTTTCCAAGGTGGTGGAGCTTGGCAGCTTCGCCCGGGCGGCCCAGCATCTGTCGATGAGCAATGCCGTGGTCACGCGTTACGTGGCCGACCTTGAGGCGCATCTCGGCACGCGCCTGCTTAACCGCACCACGCGCAGCCTGTCGCTGACCGACGTGGGCGAAACCTACCTGCAGCGCTGTGCGCAGATCCTGCTCGACATTGACGAGGCGGAATCGCTGGCCACCTCGCGCAGCCAGGCGCTGGTCGGTGGCCTGCGCATCGTCGCCCCGGTCATGTTCGGACTGCACGTGCTGCCGATGCTGCTCGCACGCTTCCAGCAGCTCTATCCCGAAGTGACGTTTGACGTGGCGTTGTCCGATCGCCCGATCGACATCGTCGAGGATGGCCGAGACGTCGGCATCATGGTCTCGGAACTCGGCCTGGGTTCACATCTGGTGGCGCGCCGCATGATTTCCGCCGAGATGGTCATGGCGGCCACCCCGGCCTACCTCCGCCAGCACTCCACGCCGCAGCGCGCCGAAGATATTGCCGAGCACCGCGTCATTGCGATGTGGCACCCGCAACTGCGTCACGAGTGGGAGATGAGCACCGCCGATGGCCAGTCGATTTCGGTGCCGGTGCAGCCCTCGCTCGTCACCAGCAATGCCGAACTGATGCACCGCGCCGTGCTTGCCGACATGGGCATCGCGATACTGTCGTCGTACATGGCACGGCCGGACTTGGAGTCCGGACGCCTGGTGCGCGTGCTGCCGCAATACAAGCTGCCGCACCGGTCGCTGTCGCTGGTGTATCCGAGCCGCAAGTTCCTGCCGACGAAGGTACGCACGTTCATCGATTACATGCTGGCCCAGGCGATGGAGGTCAAGCACAACGAGGCGCGCGCCGGGCGCGGCCTGAGCGAAGCCGCATAAGCCGAGCCGCACAGCCAAAGCAAAACGGGAGGACAGTGTCCTCCCGTTTGCGTTGATGCCGGCGAAACCGCGTTCAGGTCTCGCTGGTGCTTTCCTCGTCAGCCTCGGTTTCAGTGGCTTTCTTGCGCGCCGGGGCTTTCTTGGCGGCCGTCTTGCTCGCAGTCTTGGCCGGTGCCTTCTTGGCGGCAGGCGTCTTGGCCGCAGCCGTCGTCTTCTTCGCCGCGGTCTTGGCACCGGGCTTGCCCTTGCCTTCGCCGCGCGGCTCGAATTCGAAGCCGATCTTGCCGTCCGGCTGCTTGACCAGGAACGCCTTGAAGTTACGGCCCGTGCGCGCCGACTTGAAGCCGGTCAGCAGGTCCGTCTTGCCCTCGGTCAGCAGCTTGGCCAACTGCTCGCGGCTGATCTCCTGCTGCAGGATGATCTTGCCGGTGGTGAAGTCGCAGGTCTTCGGCTGCGCCACGGCGTTTTCGCACACATACTTCAGGCCGTGCTCGTAGACGCTGCCGTTGCACTTCGGGCAGTGGCCGACGCTTTCCTGACCGGAGAAATCGACCGGCTCGCCGTCGTCTTCGTCGCTCTGGCCGAAGTCGAACTCCATCTTCCAATGGCCGTCTTCCTGCGCCAGCTTGAGGATGGCCGCAAACGGACGGCCCATCTTGCTACGGAAGCCCTGCAGCGGGCCGATGGTCTTGTTGGTCAGCAGCTCTTCTACCTCGTCCAGTTCGAACTGGCGGCCGCCCGGGATCTTGCTGATCGAGAAGTCGCAGTGGCTGCAGGCGAAGCGGCGGTAGTTTTCCTTGACCACGTGACCGCATTGCGGGCACGGCGTGGAAAGCGTCGCGTAGTCGCCGGGGATGGTGTCGCTGTCGTATTCCTTGGCACGCTTGACGATCTGCTGCGTCATCTGCGCGATCTCGCGCATGAATTCGTCGCGCTCCAGCTGACCGCGTTCGATCAGCGAAAGCTTGTGCTCCCAGCCGCCGGTCAACTCGGCCTGCGTCAGTTCCTCCACGCCCAGGCCGCGCAGCAGCGTCATCAGCTGGAAGGCCTTGGCCGTCGGGATCAGCTCGCGGCCTTCGCGCACGAGGTACTTTTCCGTCAACAGCCCTTCGATGATGGCCGCGCGCGTGGCTGGCGTGCCCAGGCCCTTGCCGGCCATGGCTTCACGCAGCGCGTCGTCGTCGACGAGCTTGCCGGCGCCTTCCATGGCGGACAGCAGCGTCGCTTCGTTGTAGCGCGCAGGCGGCTTGGTGGTCAGGCCCACCGGCTCGACCTTGTCCGTCTTGACGCGCTCGTCCTTGGCGACCGGCACGAGGTTGGCATCTTCGCCCTGCGCCTCGCGGCCGTACACGACCAGCCAGCCCGGGTTCACCAGCACCTTGCCTTCGGTCTTGAAGTGATGCCCGGCCACCTCGGTAATCCGCGTAGTGACCTGGTATTCGGCCGCCGGGAAGAACACCGCCAGGAAGCGGCGCACCACCAGGTCGTACAGCTTCTGCTCGGGCTCCGACAGATTCTTCGGCGCCTGCAGCGTCGGGATGATGGCGAAGTGATCGCTGATCTTGCTGTTGTCGAAGATCCGCTTGTTCGGCTTGACCCACTGGTTGGCCAGGATCTTCTTCGCGTGCGTCAGGTAGTTGGGCGAGCTTTCGCCCAGCATGTCCAGCGTCTGCTTGACCGTGCCCATGTAGTCTTCGGGCAGCGCGCGCGAATCGGTACGCGGGTAGGTCAGCACCTTGTGCTTTTCATACAGCGCCTGCGCCAGGCCCAGCGTGTTCTTGGCCGAGAAACCGAAGCGGCCGTTGGCCTCGCGCTGCAGGCTGGTCAGATCGAACAATGCCGGCGACATCTGCGTCGACGGCTTCGATTCTTCCGTCACCGAGCCCGGCTTGTCGCGGCACGCGGCCACGATGCTCTTGGCCTCGGCCTCGCTCCACAGACGCGAATCGCGCTGCTCGGGGTCGAACTCGTTCTTCTTGAACTTCGGGTCGAACCAGCGGCCTTCGTACAGGCCGGCCGCGGCGATGAATTCAGCGCGCACTTCCCAGTAATCGCGCGGGACGAAGCGTTTGATCTTCTCTTCGCGCTCCACCACGATCGACAGCGTGGGCGTTTGCACGCGGCCCACGGTGGTCAGGAAGAAGCCGCCGCCCTTGCTGTTGAACGCGGTCATGGCGCGCGTGCCGTTGATACCGACCAGCCAGTCGGCCTCGGAACGGCAGCGGGCGGCATCGGCCAGCGGCATCATGTCTTCGTTGCTGCGCAGCTTGCCAAAGCCATCACGGATGGATTGCGGCGTCATCGACTGCAGCCACAGCCGCTTCACCGGCAGCTTGGTGTTCGCGTGTTGCGCGATCAGGCGGAAGATCAGTTCACCTTCGCGCCCCGCGTCACAGGCGTTGATCAGGCCGGTCACGTCCTTGCGCTTGATCAGCCGCGTCAGCACCTTTAGGCGCGATTCCGACTTGGCGATCGGGCGCAGGTCAAAGTGCGGCGGGATCACGGGCAGATGCGCGAAGCTCCATTTGCCGCGCTTGACTTCGTATTCATCGGGCGCAGCAATCTCGACCAGATGGCCGACCGCCGACGAGAGGACGTAGTCGTCGCTCTCAAAGTACTCGTCGTGCTTGGTGAAGCCACCCAGCGCGCGCGCGATATCAGCGGCGACCGACGGTTTTTCGGCAATGATGAGAGCCTTGGACATGTGAGCGGATCCTGGCGATCGCAAGTAATCGGGTAAAGAAGAAGTCGCTTTTCTATAGCGACCGTTCGCGTATTTTTTAGAGTCTTATGGCAACGCCTGCCGACTTCAAGTACCGCGGGCGCCTCGTCAGAACGCGCGCCGGGGCCGTCAATCCATAGATCAGCCCCAAATTTGGCCGCCAATCATAAGCGCGGTTCCTTTTCAGGCGCAATAGAGTGGCGCATGCATCGCTTAGCGTTGTCAAGGCCGGCGATCACGCCGATTCCAGCAGCCAGCCTCGCAAATCCGGGGCCGCTGACACCGCAGGAGCCACGTCTAGATCACGCGAAAGCAATCCCTCCACCACGCCTGCGTGAGGCAAGACAGGGCCGAAAAACAACACATCGCGCCCGCGCTGCACCAGGAGGGTCGGGAAGTTCTCAACGTCGTAATCGCCCAGCGCGTCGGCATGGTCTTCCACATCGACCCAGGCGAAGCAGCACTCCGGATGCCGCTCCGCTAGCTCAGTGAAGGTCTTGCGATAGCTGCGGCACGTGCCGCACCACTCGGCGCACAGGCACGCCACCAACAGTTGCCCCGAGCGCATGCGTGCGTGCAGCGTGGCGGCGTCGGTATCAGGCGAGAGCAGTGGCATGAAATAAAGCGCTAAGCGACCAGCGGGGTGACGAACGGGTCGCGCTTATTGTAGGCACGCTTTCAGGGAAGCCGCAGGAAGCGCCCGCCGGGCTGACGCTCAACGCGGCCATCCAGCTCCAGCGCCAGGAGCTGTGCGGACAGCGGAGCAGCCGCCTGACCGGTGCGCTCACACAAGGTATCCAGATCGACAGGATCAAACCCGAGCGCGTCGAGCAACACGGTTTCAGCAGCACTTGGCGCCGGGCGCGCAGCAGGGACAACCGGTGCAGCCGGAGACGCCTCTGCTGCCGCGCGCGTCGCACGTTTGGCCGGTGCAGAAGCACGCCCCCAGCCAAGTTCATCGAGGATATCGGCCGCAGTTTCCACCAGCTTGGCGCCTTGCTTGATCAGCAGGTGGCAGCCCTTGGCCAGTGGCGAATGGATCGACCCCGGAATCGCAAACACATCGCGCCCCTGCTCGGCCGCCAGCCGCGCGGTGATGAGCGAGCCGGACTGCGCCGCCGCTTCCACCACCAGCAGCCCGCGCGCCAAACCCGAGATCAGGCGATTGCGACGCGGGAAGTTTTCGGCGCGTGCGCCCATCCCCAACGGGTATTCGGAGATGATCACGCCAGCCTCGGCAATGCGATGCGCCAGCGCCCGGTTGCGGGCCGGGTAAACAATATCCAGCCCCGTACCCACCACTGCAATGGTGCTGCCAGGGCCGGCCAGCGCGCCTTCATGCGCCGCCGCATCGATGCCGAGCGCCAGGCCTGACACGACCGCCACGCTCGCCGCCGACAGCGCCTGGGAAAACGCCCGCGCGTTGTCGATGCCGGCCGCCGTGGCGCTGCGCGCACCCACCACGCCCACGGCTGCCGCGCGCAGCAGCGAGGCATCGCCCTTGGTGTAAAGCAAGGTCGGCGGGTCCGGCAGTTCGAGCAGGCGGGGCGGGTAGCCGCGATCGGCCAGCGTGAAGATGGCGTTGCCGGGCTCGTTCACCCAGGCGACGGTACGCTCGATCAACGCCGCAAGCGTATCGTCGGGCTCGGCGAGCACCGCACGCGCTTGGCGCTCCGGAAGCACCTTGGCGAGCGCGGCATACGGCTGGGCAAAGATGTCTTGCGGCAGCCCGAAGGCCGCCAGCAATTGCCGCGCGGCCACGGGCCCAACGCCGGGGGTTTCAGTCAGACGCAGCCACGCAGCCAGTTCGGCCGGATCGCGCGTACAGGAGAGGGAGGCTGTGGAATCGGCCGCGGCGAGCGCCGCGACCTGGGATGCATCGGTCAAATCAAGGACTGCGTTAGTGGGTAGTTCAGGGTTGCGGCGACATCGGGTTGCTGACGCTGTCACCCACTTCCACGGCGTTCGATGCGTCCGTCACCAGCGCATAGGCCACATGCGGGAACACACGGAACACGAAGGCCAGGCCGTAGCGCTCTGCGGGCAGCTGCACGGCCTCGTTGCCGGCGGTGGCGTCCTTCACAAGCGCGCCAGCGCGCGCCAGCGACAGCACGTGGCCCGGCTCCAGCCCTTGCTGGCTGCCGATGTTCAGCACAACCACCTGGTCGGTGCCGCCAAAGCGCACGCCGCCCGTCACCTTGGCGACCGCGCCGCGCACGTCGCCTTCCGGCGCATGCGGCACATAGCGCACCGGCACGCGGGGGGGCAGTGGCATCAGCTGCGAGCCGACGCCCATTTCTTCCTTGGACGACAGCACTTCCATCTTGGTGACCGCCTGCGGGCCGGTCGCCGCGCGCACTACGCGCAGCGTGCCGAGGAAGTCGGCTTCATAACCGAGCACGTTGCCGGTCACGGGGTCCTTGAGCGGCCGGACCGGGCGATACGCCTGCCATTCGGTGCCGGCCTGGCCGCCTTCGCCTGCAGGCAGACCGCGGGCGTAGGCGTTTTCGCCCTTGCCCAAATAGACACGGCCTTCCGGCAGCGAGAAGATGCGCGCCGGCGTGGCCAGCGTTTCTTCATCCACCACGATCGGCTGGGTCAGGAAGGGCTCGATGGCGGCGGAGGGAATGCTGGAGATGGCGTCGCCATCCTGCCCCGACACGCGGGTATGCGGCGACAGGCGCACCGTGCTGCCATCCGCCGACGCCGGCGAACTCGACAGCCAAGCACGGCCATTGGCGTGATGCAGATACAGGATCTGGCCGGGATAGATCAAATGCGGATTGCGAATCTGCTCCCGGTTCATGCCCCACAGCTCGGGCCAGCGATAGGGCCGCTTGAGGTACTTGCCCGAGATTGCCCAAAGCGTGTCGCCACGGCGCACCGTGTACTGCGCGGGCGCGGTGGCGGACAGTTCGGATTCGGGGATGCCCGCTTGGGCAGCTGTCGCAGCCTGCGCCTGTTGCGCCGGCGTCACAGTGCGCTCGGCGGCGTGGGCAGCGCCCATGCAGAAAAGCGCTGCCGCGGCAACCGCCGACAGGGCGCAAACGTAAGGCTGGCGCGCTTTCGTGGCGGTTTGCATGGCGGGCTGAGAGTGCATCGGTGTGTTACGATGGCGCATTATTCTATGAAGAATCGGCGAGTGGTCCGCGTGCCTGTTCGACGCCTCACCGCCGCAGCTGTACGCAGTTCTGCGTCGCAGCAAGAGGGGTATGGCATCCAACATTCGTCAGGCTTTTTCCTAAGCCATGTGGCGGATAGCGCCCCCGATTCTGCATGACATTCCAAGCGATCGCAATTGAAGGCAACCCCTCGTTAGCGTGGCCTTCTGCAACCGTTGTTGCCAAGCATCATGGCCCTACTGAATATCCTGCAATACCCTGATCCGCGGCTGCATAAGGTCGCCAAACCGGTCGCCGTTGTGGATGACCGCATCCGCAAACTGGTGGCCGACATGGCGGAGACCATGTACGAGGCGCCCGGCGTTGGCCTGGCCGCCACGCAGGTCGACGTGCACGAGCGCGTGATCACCATCGACGTTTCGGAGTCGCGCGACGAACTGCGCGTGTTCATCAACCCGGAGATCATCTGGGCAAGTGATGAGCACAAGGTCTGGGACGAAGGCTGCCTGTCCGTTCCCGATATCTATGACAAGGTCGACCGTCCGGCCCGCGTGCGCGTGCGCGCACTGAACGAAAAGGGCGAAACCTTCGAGCTGGAGGCAGACGACCTCCTGGCGGTGTGCATTCAGCACGAGATGGACCACCTGATGGGCAAGGTTTTCGTCGAATACCTCTCGCCGCTCAAGCAGACGCGCATCCGCTCCAAGCTCAAGAAGCATCAACGCGACGCGGTGCCGCAGCGTTGAACGCGTTCCCATGCCTGCCGACGCCGACGCGCACCCTCGCTCCATCCCGCTGATGCCGATCGCCCCCGTCGACGCAGGCACGAACGCCAGCCCGCGCCGCCTGTCGGCACTGCTGGTGCGACGTTGGCGTGCCGTCGTCGTCCTGATGCTGTGCGCGTATTTCGTTGCGGGCACGTTCTGGCGTGCGCCCTGGAAAGCCGACGAGCCGTATTCCTTCGGCATCGTCATCAACATCATCGAGCGCGGCGACTGGGTCGTCCCCAACGTCGCCTTCGAGCCGTTCGTCGAAAAACCCCCGCTGATGTATTGGACGGGCGCGCTGGCGGCGCTGGCGCTGCCCGACATGCCGCCGCACGAAGCCGTGCGCGTGGCGGTGCTGTTCTGGATGGCGCTGACGTGCTGGGCGGTCTGGCGCACGGCGCGCCTGCTGCGCAGCGAAGCGCGCGACTGGCGCTTGCGCGTCGGCGCAGACCTCGCGCGCGGACGGCCGGGGC